>NZ_CBDFPH010000002.1:0-280199 GCF_965250675.1 Leptothrix sp. (in: b-proteobacteria) | reverse complement strand
GCTCTGCGCGAACAGCTCCTGCACGTTGCGGCCGGACCAGAACTCGCGTTCGAAATCGTCGTTGCCGGCGCGCACCTTGCGCAGGCCGATCAGCTTGCCGAAGATGGCGGCCCAGCTGGCCAGCGAGACCATCATCAGGATGGCCATCACGAGTTGCACGACAAAGCTCGCCTGGGCGATCAGGTGCAGGATATTGAGGTCCTGATTCATGGGGTCGTTAGGGTGTCGGTCAAGGGTTTGGGAATGCGGCGGGGCCGCAGGGTCTGGGCGTCGACGCAGCCGATGCGGATGCGGCCTTCGGCCAGCAGCGTCCCGGCGCGCCAGGCCTGCTGGGCGACCGTCATGCTGGCCGGCCCGGACTGCAGCACCTGCACGCTGACACGCAACTCATCATCCAGGCGGGCCGGCTGGCGGTAGGCCACTTCAGTATGGGTGACGACGAACATCGCGCCGGTCTCCAGCCGCAGGCGTTCCTGCGAGTGGCCCAGGCTGCGCAGCCATTCGGTGCGCGCGCGCTCGAAGAACTTCAGGTAGTTGGCGTAGAACACCACGCCGCCGGCGTCGGTGTCTTCCCAGTAGACCCGTACCGGCCACCAGAACTGGATCGGGCTCGCGTTCAACTGGGGTTTCAGACCGAGCGCTGCTGGCGCTGGGCGGCCACCTCGACCGGGCGCAGGTCGCCTGCAGCCTTGTCGAGCACGCCGTTGACGTACTTGTGGCCGTCGGTGCCACCGAACGACTTGGCGAGTTCCACCGCCTCGTTGATGGCCACGCGGTAGGGCACGTCCAGACAGTGCTGCAACTCGTAGGCACCGATCAGCAGCACGCCGTGCTCGATGGGCGACAGCTCGGCGAGCTTGCGGTCCAGGTGTGGCGTCAGCATGGCGTCGAGCGAGGTGACCTGCTCGATGCAGCCCTGCAGCAGCGCGTCGAAGTGGGCGCTGTCGCACTTGCCGTAGTCGTCCTGCTCGCGCATGTGGGCGTTGACCACGCCGATGTCGTCATGGCTGAGCTGCCACTGATACAGGCCTTGCAGCGCCAGTTCGCGCGAGCGCCGACGTGCCGACTTGGGACGCGGCGCACCGGACGCGCCACTGCGTTGCGGGCGGGCGGCGGGCTTGTTTTGGGATTCGTTCAACTGAGGTCTTCCAGGAGGTTGGCCATCTCGACCGCCACGCGTGCAGCGTCACGGCCTTTTTCTTCGGCGCGAGCCCAGGCCTGCGCCTCGTTCTCGACCGTGAGGATGGCATTGGCAATCGGCACGCCGTGATCGAGCGACACGCGCGTCACAGCCGCACCGCTTTCATTGGCGACCAGTTCGAAGTGGTAGGTTTCACCGCGGATGATGCAACCCAGCGCAATCAGCGCGTCGTAGTCCTTGCTCTCGGCCAGCGCCTGCAGCGCCAGCGGCACTTCCAGTGCGCCGGGCACGGTCAGGTGCTTGATGTGCTTGGGCACCACGCCCAGCGCCTGCAACTCGGTGACGCACGCCTCGGCCAGCTTTTCGGTGATCGCGGCGTTGAAGCGCGCCTGCACGATGGCGATGCGCAGGTCTTCCCCGAGCAGTTCTGCAGCCACGCCTTTGTCTGCGCCTTGCATGTGGGTGTCCTTGGTGGGTGGGAAATCAGTCGGTGGTCGACAGGAAGCCGGTCACTTCCAGACCGTAGCCCGTCATGCTGGGCATGCGGCGGCGGTTGCTCAGCAGCTTCATGCGGCGCACGCCCAGGTCGCGCAGGATCTGCGCGCCCACGCCGTAGGTGCGCAGGTCGTTGGTGGCGCGCTGCGGCTCGAAGCCCTCAGGCTTGATCTGCGCCAGCAGCGCTTCGGCGTCATGGCCGGCGTTGAGCAGCACCGCTACGCCCCTGCCGCTCTGCTGCAGCGTGGTCAGCGCGTTGGGCAGTGACCAGGAGTGGCGCGCGGTGCCGGCATCCAGCAGGTCCAGCACCGACAGCGGTTCGTGCACGCGCACGAGAATTTCATCCTCAGGCTGCCACTGGCCGAGGCTCAGCGCCAGGTGGATCTGGCCGGTGCGGTCGCGGAAGGTGCGGCACTCGAACTCGCCCCAGGGCGTGACCAGCTGCTGCTGCGACAGGCGCTCGACCAGCGTCTCGTTGCGGCTGCGGTAGGTGATCAGGTCGGCGATGGTGCCGATCTTCAGGCCGTGCTGCTCGGCAAACACCTCCAGCTCAGGCAGGCGGGCCATCGTGCCGTCATCGTTCATGATCTCGCAGATCACCGACGTGGCCGACAGACCGGCCATGCGCGCCAGGTCGCAGCCGGCTTCGGTGTGGCCGGCGCGCATCAGCACGCCACCGTCTTGCGCCTGCAGCGGGAAGATGTGGCCCGGCTGGACCAGATCGGCGGCCGTGCTCTCGCGGGCCACGGCCACCTGCACGGTGCGGGCGCGGTCGGCGGCCGAGATGCCGGTGGTGACGCCGGTGGTCGCCTCGATCGACACCGTGAACGCGGTGCCGTGCTTGGTGCCGTTGCGCGTGGCCATCGGCGGCAGCTTGAGGTGCTCGCAGCGCTCGCGCGTCAGCGTCAGGCAGATCAGGCCGCGGCCCCACTTGGCCATGAAGTTGATGGCCTCGGGCGTGACCATGTCCGCCGCCAGGACCAGATCGCCTTCGTTTTCGCGGTCTTCCTCGTCCACGAGGATGACCATGCGGCCGGCGGCCATTTCGGCCACGAGTTCAGGAATTGGGGAGATCGCCATGCTTCGGATTGTAGGCGGGCAGCCACAGCGCACGCCGGCCGAGCGGTTGCGCCAGCACGCGCAGATCGCGCCCGACGCGGTCGACCTCGCCCAGCTCCAGCTCCAGCGCCTGGTCCAGCGCGGTGAGCGGACCCCAGTTCAGCATCTCGCGGCCCAGGCCGAGCAGCTTGGGCGCCAGATAGATCAGGAACTCGTCGACCAGGCCCTCGCGTACCAGCGAGCCGTTGAGCCGCTCGCCGGCCTCGACGTGCAGTTCGTTGACGCCGCGCCGGGCCAAGTCGGTCAGCATCGCTGCCAAGTCGACCTTGCCCGCCGGCCCGCCGGGCATGGCGACGCATTCGACCTGCGGCCCGCCCGCCGAGGCCTGCGCCTGAACCTGCGCCAGCCAAGCCGCTTGCTGGGCCGCATCGGCGCTGGTGTAGATCAGCACTTGGCCGGGTGGCGCCAGCAGGCGGGCGGTGGGCGGGGTGTCCAGCCGCGCATCGACCACCACGCGCAGTGGCTGATGCGCGGTGGTGACCAGCCGCACGTCCAGACGCGGATCGTCTTCGCGCACGGTGCCGATGCCGGTCAGCACCGCGCTGGCGCGGCGGCGCCAGGCGTGGCCGTCGGCCCGGGCCGGCTCGGCGGTGATCCATTGGCTCACGCCGTTGAGCAGCGCGGTGTGGCCGTCCAGGCTGGCCGCCACCTTCAGGCGCACCCAGGGCCGCTGGCGCAGCACGCGCGAGAAGAAGCCGATGTTGATTTCCTGCGCCGCCTCGGCCCGCAAGCCCAGCTCGACCCGCAGACCCGCAGCGGCCAGCCGGGCCAGCCCCTGGCCGGCGACCTGCGGAAACGGATCGGTCACGGCGGCCACCACCCGCGCCAGGCCGGCGTCGATCAGCGCATCGGCACACGGCGGCGTGCGGCCGTGGTGGGCGCAGGGTTCGAGCGTGACGTAGGCGGTGGCGCCGCGCAGGTCATGGCCCGCGGCCCGCGCCATGCGCATGGCCATCACCTCGCCGTGCGGGCCACCGGCCTGCTGGGTGTGGCCGGTGCCCAGCACCTGACCGCTGGCGCTGGTGATGACGCAACCGACGCGCGGATTGGGCTCGGTCAGGCCGAAGCCCTGCTCGGCCAGCGCCAGCGCCTGGTCCATGAAAGCGGCGTCGGCGGCATTGCAGCCGGGCGGGTAGGCGGAGTCGGGCATGGCGTTGAAGGCGTCTCAGTGGTGTCGGGCGCTGATTGTGCGGCGCCTCAGGGCTGGTGCGGCATGGTGCTGTCGTCGATCCAGTTGCTGTTGAGGCCGCCGCTCAGGTCGGCGCTGGCGACGCCGCTGTCCATCGGGCAGGCGGCCGCCGCGCGCACGACCAGAAAATTCTGGTCGCCTAAAGCGGTGGCAACTTGGCTGTAGACCGCCGGATGCTCGGGGTTGTCGATGCGGCCGTTGCGGTCGTGGTCGGCGCTGTAGCGGCAGATGCGGTAGGCGCTGCCGGTGCCGGCAATCGCCCAGCCGATGGGCAGCACGTCCAGCCGGCCCGACCAGCGTGGTGGCAGACCGGCGCCTTGAACGACGCAGAAGTATTTGATGGACGGCGCATCGCCGGCCAGTGCCTCCACGCTGTCGTCACGGCATTCCCAGCCTGGTGTGGCGGGATAGCCGGTGCCGCTGAGTTGCAGGTGCAGGTCCAGATTCATGACCGGGCTGAGGGGTTGCTCGGCCTCCATGCGGCCAGGCAGGGCGTTGTCGGTGGCAAAGCGCACTCTTCCGGTGATCAGCAGGCCGACGATGGCTCGGCAGTTGCCCAGGTTGCCGACGTTGATCTGGCTGTTGGCCAAACCGGTTGCACTGTCGCAGCGCGCGATCACCTGGCCCGTACGTTCATCGAACAGCCACGTCAGCGTGTCCTGCGTTTGCGGCTTGAAGGCGCTGCGCCCGTCACCCAGCGACTGCGCGCTGATGGGAACCAGCGCATGGCGGTTGGCGGCGGTTGTCGGGCGCCCCGTCTTGCGCTGCAGCAGCAGTGCACCCGAGAGCGCGGGGTCGGCAGCGGCGATCAGCGTGTCGAACTGCAGCACCTGCGCCGCGCCGGTGCGGTCGGCCCAATTCAGCGTGGTGGTGATGTGTTTCAGGCGCGGCGCGGTCTGTACCTGCCGCTGCAGCGTGTAGGCCGCGTTGCCCGCAGGCGTCAAGGCCAGGGTGGTTGAGGTGATGTCGCTCCACGCCGGGCCATTGCCGGTGGCGGTGTCCAGGCGGCTGTATGCACGCAGTGCCTCGGTGTCGTCCTGCACCAGGTGCAGCGCCACGGAACGCTGGCGCGACAGGTCGGCTGACAGGCGCAAGCCGGTCTGCAGCCGCAGCAACGCCGTCAGGCCCAGCGCGAGCACGGCGAAGCTGATCAGCACCTCGATCAAGGCCAGGCCGCAGCCCTGGGCGCGGTACTTCATGGCGCGTCACGGTGGTCGAAATCCTGCCAGCTGCCGGGCACCGGTACCAGCGCGCCGGTCAGGCGGCTCAGGCGCTCCAGCAGCGGGCGGTCGTGGACGACTTCCAGCGCGCCGCTCAACTGTGCATGGCCCAGGCTGACCAGCGCGCCACGCAATTGCGCCCGCAGGCTGCCGGGCCATTGCACCTGGCCGGCGATGACGAGGCCGTGAATCTGCGCTTCGGCCTGGCCGGTCAGCGTGCCGTCGACGATCAGCAGGATCGGCCGCTCGGCGCTGCCCCAGTGCACGCTGCCGCTCAGGGTGAGCGCGCCGGTCAGCCAGAGCGTGGTGTGTCCGGCTGCGAGCCAAGGTTCCACGTCAGCGGCTGAGCAAGCGGTGCAGGCCATCTGCGTGACCTGGGGTTGCGCGCGCAGCAGGCTGGCGCTGCTGCCGAAATGGCGTCGCCAGAAGCTGCCGTCGGGGTCGGCGGCGTTGAGGGCTGGATCGTTGGCGAGCACGGTGGTGGTGCCGGGTCGCCCCGGCGGGCCGAGCAGACGTGCGCCGGGCGGGCTACTGATCGTGCCGCCGGCCCGAGCTGTCCAGCCGCCTTCCGCACCGTCAGGGTTGGCCAGCATGGGGCTGGCGCCCAGGCTGATGGAGCCCAGCGCAGTGAGCGCGGCTTCAGGCAGGTGCAGCAAGCCGCCCAGCGGGGCAAGCAGCGTATGCAGCCGCTGCTGTGCATCGGCCCGAGCGCTGCCGCCGCAGCCCAGGCCGATATGGTTGCAGCCGGTGACATGCACGCGCACCGCGCCGCTCGGTGCAGCAGCGTCAGGCAACGGTTCAAGCTGGACGATGAAGGCGGGGTGCTGCACGCCATCGTTGGCCGCTGCGAGTGTGGCCGCGCCAGTGGCGGGACAGGCGCACGCCCAGCGATCGTCCTGCAGCGCGCAGCCGGCGGCGGTGGGGGTGGTTTGCAGCAGGCGTTCGCGCAGGCTGGTCGAGGCTCCGGTGCTGGCTGAGACGGGCTCGCACTGCGCATCGACGCCTCCGCCGCGCTGTAGTTGGGCCACGGCCCAGGCGTGGCCGGCTTCTGCTGCCGCCATGGCTTGCGCGGCGCGCAATTGGTGGGCGACGCTGCGTTGCTCGAACAGCAGCGCCTGATGGCTGTAGAGCAGCAGCAAGGTCAGCGCGGTCAGCCAGATCAGCAGCACCGGCAGGCTGCCGGCGCCGCGTGGTGGGTGGGTTGGCGCGGGCATGTCAGGCGCCCGTGGCGGGGCATGCGCCCTGCAATTCGTCGTTGCGCAGGTTGAGGCGGCTGCGCAGGCTGAAGCGCACGTTGGCATCGCGGCTGTCGGTGGCGTCAAGCTCGATGCTGACCGTGCGCTGCAGCAGCCGGGGTGGGCAGCTTGCTGCGCTCGCGCCTGCAGCGCAGGCCGGGTTGGCGCAGTACGCGAGCAGGTCGACGGTGCGTGTCTGCGTCTGCACTGCCCAGCGGGTGATGCGCGTCAGGCTCGGGTCGGTGAGCGCCTGCCACTGGTCGCCGCTGGCGGGGGTGATGGCCGCGCCGCCCAGCCGCAATTCCAGCGCCTGGGTGTTGGCGTTCAGGCGCAGGCCGAAACGCTCCTGGCTGGCGACGGTGTCGTCCTCGGTGGTGTCGCGGCTGTAGGCGTAGCCGAGCAGGGTGGCAGCGCCGACGGTCGGATGGACACCGACGTAAGGGTTGGCGGCCGGCGCAGTGTCATCGCCACGCCAGACGCCGTTTTGCGCCGCGCCCCAGTAGCCGGCGCGTTTGAGGTCGCGTGTGATCAGATCGGCCACGGCACGCAGGTCCTGGTTCAGGCGTGATTCGAGCAGCAGGCGGCGCTGTTCGGCCAGCTGGTTGAGCACCAGCGTGGCGCCACTGGCGACCAGAAACAGACCGATGGCGATACTGACCAGGATCTCGATCAGGCCCAGGCCATGGGTGATGGGCTGCAGCGGCCGCGCAATCAACATCATCGGTTCCAGCAACGGCGGTCGGCGGCGGCGTCGTTGCCGAGCGTGGTGTTGGTGCCTGAGCGTTGCTGCAGCACGCCGCCTTGCGTGACCAGCGCCAGAACGCGGCAATCGGCATCGGTGGCCTGGGTGCCGGTGGCTTCGGCCAGAGCGAGGTGGTCGGTGGTTTCCCGCCCTTCGGGTGTGCTGATGCTCAGGCTGTAGTGGCCGGCGCTGCTGCGCGGGGCCAGACCCAGTCCGCTGCTGCCCAGCGTGGCGGTGTAGGTGGGTTGCTGGCTGCGGCGGCGTTCCTGCGCCTGCTGGATCTGCACCAGTGCGGCGAAGGCGTCGGTGCGGCGCATCTTGCGCAGTTGCTGCTGATAGGCCGGCAGGGCAACGCTGGCCAGCAGTGCGGCGATGGCCATGACGATCAGCAACTCGATCACGGTGAAGCCGCGCGCGCTCAACATGTGGCAATGCCGCTGAGCGCCGCCGCCGGCGTGCACAGCCGGGTGCGGCCCAGGATGTTGACGACGTGGCGTAGGCTCAGGCCGCTGCTGTGCACCAGCTCGATGCTGCCCGTCGGGCTGAAGGTGCCGTGGCGCGGGTCGACGGCCATGGACGCCACGTTGGCCCGCAGCCGCCAGCGGGCGTCGGCCACGCCCTGGCTGCGCAGCAGTTCGGTGTCGGCGTCGCATTGGGGCAGGGCGCTGCCGGTGGCGTCGATCTCGCAGCGGCAATCGGCCGCGCTGCCGGTGTGGATCAGGTAGCAGCTGCCGGTGCTGCTGCTGAAAAAACTCAGGCGCAGCGGCTGGTTGCGCGCCACAGTGGCGCTGCGCAGCAGGTGCAGATCGGCTTGCAGGCGCGTGGAGAGACCATCGAGCTGGCGCCGCATCACGAAGTTCTGCCATGACGGCAGGCTGAGGGTCAGCAGCAGCGCCAGCAGGGCAATCACCACCATCAGCTCGACCAGCGTGTAGCCGGCGGCGGGGGGTGTCTCAGGCGGGGGATGAACAGAACAACGCGACACTGCGGGCTCCTGAACTGCAACCGGGTGGTGTGCAGTCTAGGAAGCGATGCGCGTTTTACGTCTCCCCATGATGGGGGTGTCGAACGGTGGACTGATCCGAGCGGGCGCTCAGATTTCCTTGATCAGCTGGCTGAAGGCTTCGACGTCTTCGAACTCGCGGTAGACCGAGGCGAAGCGCACGTAGGCGACCTTGTCGAGTTGCTTGAGTTCGCGCATCACCAGCTCGCCGATGCGCGAGGTGGTGACCTCGCTGGCGCCGCTGGTGAAGAGCTGCTCTTCGATGTGGCCGATGGCCGCGTCGATCAGGTCGACGCTGACGTTGCGTTTGCGCAGCGCCAGCGTCATGGAGGCGCGCAGCTTGCCGCGCTGGAACTCGCAGCGATCGCCGTTTTTCTTCACGACCACCGGCATGGCCAGTTCGGCCCGCTCGTAGGTCGTGAAGCGCTTGTCGCAACCGCTACAGCGGCGGCGACGGCGCACGGCGTCGCCCTCGTCGGACTCGCGGGTCTCGACGACGGCGGTTTCAGCGTGACTGCAGAAGGGACAGCGCATGGACGGAGGGTTTCAGCGCAGGTCGCCGTCTGCCAGGGCCGGCATTCAGCGGTAGACCGGGAAGTCGCGCGTGAGCGCGGCGACCTGCTCACGCACGCGGGTCAGCACGGCTTCGTCGTTCGGCGCTTCGAGCACGTCGGCGATCAGGTTGGCGGTCAGCACAGCCTGTTCTTCCTTGAAGCCACGCGTCGTCATGGCCGGCGAGCCCAGGCGGATGCCGCTGGTGACCATCGGCTTCTGCGGATCGTTCGGGATGCCGTTCTTGTTGCAGGTCATGTGGGCACGGCCCAGCAGCGCCTCGGCTTCCTTGCCGGTCAGGTTCTTCGGGCGCAGGTCGACCAGCATCACGTGGCTTTCGGTGCGGCCGGAGACGATGCGCAGGCCGCGGGCGGTCAGCGTGTCGGCCATGGCGGCAGCGTTTTTGACCACCTGCTCCTGGTAGGCCTTGAACTCGGGTTGCAGCGCTTCCTTGAACGCCACGGCCTTACCGGCGATGACGTGCATCAGCGGACCGCCCTGGATGCCGGGGAAGATGGCCGAGTTGATCTGCTTGGCGACGGCGTCCTTCATCAGGATCAGGCCGCCGCGCGGGCCGCGCAGCGTCTTGTGCGTGGTGGTGGTGACCACGTCGGCGAACGGCACCGGGTTGGGGTAGACGCCTGCAGCGATCAGGCCGGCGTAGTGGGCCATGTCGACCATGAAGTAGGCGCCGACGTCCTTGGCGACCTTGGCGAAGCGCTCGAAGTCGATGCGCAGCGCGAAGGCCGAGGCGCCGGCGATGATCAGCTTGGGCTTGTGCTCGTGAGCGAGACGCTCCATGGCGTCGTAATCGATGTCTTCGTTGGCGTCGAGGCCGTAGGACACGACCTTGAACCACTTGCCCGACATGTTGAGCGGCATGCCGTGCGTGAGGTGGCCGCCTTCGGCCAGGCTCAGGCCCATGATGGTGTCGCCGGGCTGAAGCAGGCCGAAGAACACGGCCTGGTTGGCTTGCGAGCCTGAGTTGGGCTGGACGTTGGCGTTTTCGGCGCCGAACAGCTGCTTGGCGCGGTCGATGGCGAGTTGCTCGACCACGTCGACATATTCGCAGCCGCCGTAGTAGCGCTTGCCCGGATAGCCTTCGGCGTACTTGTTGGTGAGCTGCGAGCCCTGCGCGGCCATGACGGCGGGCGAGGTGTAGTTCTCGCTGGCGATCAGCTCGATGTGCTCTTCCTGGCGCTGGACTTCAGCGTCGATGGCGGCGGTGACTTCGGGATCGATGGCGGCCAGAGTCTGGGTGGCGCGATTAAACATGTTGCGGCAGTCCTGTCGAGGGTTTGCGGGACCCATGCGATTCGGCCGGCTGCAGCGCAGGCCACAGCAGCAGTCGAATCAGGGTTGCCCAGGCGCACGGCGGGAATCGACCGTGAACAACGGGTTCACGGCGGCCGCGCTCCACGGTGGTTGCCCACCTCGGTCAGCCCTTGCGGCTGGCCTTGAACGCCAGTTGCGCGGCGGCCCGCAGTTTAGCGGAAGCGATTCGTGCGGGCCGGACGCCGCCGGAGGTGACCCTGCAGCGGCGTCCGGCGGGTTGGGCCTCAGGGTGCCAGTGCCAGGCGCTCGGCCTTGTTGCTGGAGGTGTTGCGGCGCGGTGCCTTGCCGGCATCAGGTGCCGTGCGGGGCGCTGGGGTGAGCACAGGTGCTGGCGTCGGCAGCGTCGGGTTGCCGCTGTCGGTGCTGGCCAGTGGTGCTGCGGGGGCGACCGGCGGCACGGGCAGACGTGCCGTGGTCGGTACGGCCCGGCCGCGCAGCAGTTGCTGCATGAATTCCTGCTCGGCCAGCACCTTGAAGGCATAGCCACCGTCGTCTGCAAGGTTGGCAGCGCCGACGTAGGAGCGCAGACCACCTTCGACCGAGCCGGCGCGCTCGATGCAGTCCTTCAGTACTTGCACGCCCACACGCAGGTTGGTCAGCGGATCGAACGCAGCATGGTTGCCGCCGAAGGCTTCGTATTTGTCGTCATGCACGCGGGTGAGCACCTGCATCAGCCCTTGCGCGCCTACCGAGCTTTGCGCGAACGGGTTGAAGCTCGATTCGATGGCCATGATGGCCAGGATCAGCGTCGGCTCCAGGCCCACGCGGTGGCCCAGCGTCCAGGCTTCCTGGACCAGTCGGCTGACCGGCTCAGGTGCCACCCGGTAGCGGCGCGCCAGCCACAAGGCGACCGAGCCCTGCTGCCGGTTCAGTTCTTTCGGATCGGTGGCGGTGGCGCGTGCCACGGCGTTCAGGTCACTTTCGATGATGCCCAGTTCGATGTCTGCGCTCAACTCGGCGCTGCTGCGGACTTCCTGGCGCTCCAGCAGCCAGTCGAGAGCGTGTTCTTCCAGGTTGCTGCGCACGTCGGCGCGGCCACCCAATACAAAAGCCGCGCTCAATACCGCTAATCCAAGGACGGCTAAGCTGTTGTGGCTGACTGCCAAAAGACCACGGGCAAGGTCTGCGATGAAGACGCGTGTCGAGGCCGCCACGGCGGATCTCAGGTGCGTCCACGATCGGAATGTGTGCATGACACTCCTTTCAAGTTCAGGCCAGGTGTCTGGTCGAACCCGGTCTGTGACCGATGCCGACACCTCGATAATCCCGTTACCAATGCCCCATGGTCTGTCGCCATGTGGGGGCTGAATTCAGTGCTGTAACGGGAGCGGAAGGGGCTTTGTGCCCACGGGTGGAAAGCAGAAATGGCTTTCGGAGAGATGCTTCTGCTCTAAAGCGAGCGGATTTTAAGCACCTTCAAAATTACCAGTCAATCTTAAGAACTTGAATTCATATACCAAATTGTGATGAAGTACCGTGACCTACGCGATTTCCTGAAGCAGCTTGAGCTGCGCGGCGAGCTGCTCAAAGTGGCAGAACCGGTTTCCACGCACCTTGAAATGACGGCCTTGTCCGACCGCGCCCTGCGCACCGGCGGGCCGGCCTTGCTGTTCGAGCAGCCGGTGAATGCCGGTCGCAAATTCCGCATGCCGGCGCTGACCAACCTCTTTGGCACGCCCCAGCGCGTGGCGCTGGGCATGGGGGCGAGCGACGTGAGCGCGCTGCGCGAAATCGGCGAACTGCTGGCCAGCCTGAAGGAGCCCGAGCCGCCGCGTGGCCTGAAAGACGCGGGCCGCCTGATCCAGCTGGCGCGCACGCTGTGGGACATGAAGCCCTCGGTGGTGCGCCGCCCGGCTTGCCAGGAGGTGGTGCTGCAGGGCGCCGAGATCGACCTGGCCGCGCTGCCGGTGCAGCACTGCTGGCCGGGTGACGTCGCGCCGCTGATCACCTGGGGCCTGGTGATCACGCGCGGCCCGCAAGGCGGCGTGCGGCCGCGCACGCGCCAGAACCTGGGCATCTACCGCCAGCAGGTGATCGGGCCGCGCCAGACCATCATGCGCTGGCTGGCGCACCGCGGCGGGGCGTTGGATTTCCGCGACTTCGCGCTCGCCAAGCCAGGCCAGCCGTTTCCGATCGCGGTGGCGCTGGGCGCTGACCCGGCCACGATCCTGGGCGCCGTCACGCCGGTGCCGGACAGCTTGTCCGAGTACCAGTTTGCCGGTCTGCTGCGCGGTGGGCGCACCGAACTGGCCGAGAGCGGCGTGGGCGTTGATGGCCTGATGCTGCAGGTGCCTGCCAGCGCCGAGATCGTGCTCGAAGGCCATATCCCGGTGGCCGAGCCGGGTTTCGAGGGCCGCAGCGAGCACGGCATTCCGATCAAGGAAAAGGGCGGCTACCTGCACGCGCTGGAAGGCCCATACGGTGACCACACCGGCTATTACAACGAGCAGGACTGGTTCCCGGTCTTCGAGATCAGCCGCATCACGATGCGCCCGGACCCGATCTACCACTCCACCTACACCGGCAAGCCGCCGGACGAGCCAGCCATCCTGGGCGTGGCGCTCAACGAGGTGTTCGTGCCGATCCTGCGCAAGCAGTTTCCCGAGATCGTCGACTTCTACCTGCCGCCCGAAGGCTGCAGCTACCGCATGGCGGTCATCAGCATCAAGAAGAGCTACCCCGGCCACGCCAAGCGGCTGATGTTCGGTCTGTGGAGCTTCCTGCGCCAGTTCATGTACACCAAGTTCATCGTGGTGGTGGATGACGACGTGGACATCCGCAGCTGGCAGGAAGTGATCTGGGCCATCACCACCCGCATGGATCCGGTGCGCGACACCACGCTGGTGGAGAGCACGCCGATCGACTATCTCGACTTCGCCTCGCCGGTCTCGGGCCTGGGCGGCAAGATGGGGCTGGACGCCACCAACAAGTGGCCGGGTGAAACCAGCCGCGAGTGGGGCCGCACCATCGAGATGGACGCGGTCGTGACTGCCCGCATGGAGGCGCTGTGGTCGCGCCTTCAGCCTGGGCGCGGCTGAGCCGCAGGGATCAAATCTGTCGATCGCAACGCACGCGGTGATTGACAGATCGAATTGGCTGCAGTGCCTGCACAGGCTTAATCTCCGTTTGCCTGTGATGAATACAGGTATTGCACTCCACGCAGTCTCTGCGCGGAAGGGACCCCGGACTTGATATCTCCGGAGTCCCGAATGGTGACCATTCAAGGTCCCCCGCCCGCCCGGCAACGTCAAGTTCCGGGCGGGTTTCGCTTTTGTGCCTTGAGTGTTTGGGTCTTGGTCAGGTGCCCACGGCCAGGCCGATCAGCTCATGCAGCAGCGCATGCACCTGCTGATAACCCGAGGCCGACGGCAGCCAGTCCAGCAGCGGACGGTCTTCCCGCGTCACAAAGCCCAGCGGCGCGGCGATCAACTCGATCTGGCCCCTCTGTCCTTTTTGTGCGGCCTGCTCGAACATCTTCAGCGCGCGCGGCATGTGCGACGCATGCGTCACCAGCACGATGTTGCGTATGCCCGCTGCATGCAGCATCGGCACTGTCAGGTTGGCGTTCTCGCGCGTGTCGCGTGAGGTCGATTCCAGCCAGCGGATGGGCGTGCCCCAGTCCTCGCGGGCGATGCGAGCGGCTACCTCGGCCTCGGATGGCCCGCCTTGCTGCGCCCAGCCGACGCCACCGCTGTAGGCCAGCGGCAGGCCGGTGCGGCGGGCGAGCCAGATGCCGTAGCGTAGCCGCAGCAGCGAGTTGTGCGTCAGGTTGGACTGGCCGTATTCCGCCGCCAGCGTGTGTCGCCCGCCCCCCAGCACGACGATGGCGGTGTCACCGGCTGCCGACCTTGAATCGATCAAGGGCTGCAACTGGGCGGCCGTGAGCGCGGGTGGCACGTTCAGCACGTCATCCTGCAGCCAGCGCGCGGTGCCGTTGCAGCAGATCAGCCACAGCAGCAAGGTGCTGGCGCCGATCAGCCCGGTGCCCATGCGACGATAAAAGCGCTGCCGATGCCCCATCAGCACCAGGCCCAGCAGCACCAGCAGCAACAGACTTCCCGGCGGTTGCACCAGGGCAGAAAGAACAGGTTTCCAGGTAGCGAGCATCGGGCGGGCAGGGGGTGAACGGCCGACCATTCTCGTCGTCGGGCTTCTCGGGCGGATGGCAGGGCTGACCAATAATCGAGCCGATTCAAGCCTGCCAACCTCAGCCTGCACCGGAGTACTTCATGCCCGATTCCACCCCCGCCTCCACCCCGCCCACCGAACAGATCACCCTGGGCGGCGGCTGCTTCTGGTGCACCGAGGCCGTGTTCCTGCAGGTCGAGGGCGTGCTGGCCGTCGAGAGCGGCTATTGCAATGGCGAGACCGTCCGCCCCAGCTACGAGCAGATCTGCACCGGCGACACCGGCCACGCCGAGGTGGTGCAACTCACGTTCGACCCGCAGCGCATCAGCCTGGCCGACCTGCTGCGCATCTTCTTCGTCATGCACGACCCGACCACGCTCAACCGCCAGGGCGCGGACGCTGGCACGCAGTACCGCTCAGGCGTCTACTGGCACACGCCCGGGCAGGCTGAAACCGCCCAGCAGGTGATGGCACAAGCGGCGGCCGGCTGGGTCCCCAGGCCGCTGGTGACCGAGGTGGTGCAGCGCCGCAACTACTGGCCGGCCGAGGGCTACCACCAGAACTACTACGAACTGCACCCGCGCCAGGGCTATTGCGCCTACGTCATCGCGCCCAAGCTGGCCAAGTTCCACGAGGTGTTTGCGGCCCATCGCAAGGCCTGATCTCTGTGCTCAGGGCGCGAGTCGTTCGCGCAGCCAGTGACCCTCTTCCTGGCGGTAGACCAGCCGGTCATGCAGCCGCGACTTGCGGCCCTGCCAGAACTCCCAGCGCTCCGGCACCAGCCGGAAGCCGCCCCAGTGCGGCGGGCGCGGTGGGTTCAGGCCGTGCTGCATCGCCACCTTAGCGGCGTTGGTGACCAGCACGGTGCGTGAAGCGATGACCTGGCTCTGCGGCGAGGCCCAGGCGCCCAGGCGCGAATCGAGCGGGCGCGAGGCGTAGTAGGCGTCCGACTCCTCGGCGCTGACCTTCTCGACCCGGCCTTCGATGCGCACCACCCGTTCCAGCTCCACCCAGTGGAACTGCAGCGCCGCATAAGGGTTGCCGGCCAGTTCGTGGCCCTTGCGGCTGTCGTAGTTGGTGTACCAGACGATGCCGCGCTCGTCATAGCCCTTGATGAGCACGATGCGGGTCGACGGACGGCCTTGCTCGTCGACGGTGGCCACCGTCATGGCGTTGGGCTCGGGCACGTCGGCAGCGATGGCCTCGTGCAGCCAGGCCTCGAACTGCTGCAGCGGCACCCCGGCTGCGCTGGCTTCGTCGAGTTCGCCGGCTTCGTAACTCTTGCGCAGATCAGCGATGTTTTTCATGGCTCCAGTATAGGAAGCGACCCGATGCGCCCGGAGCTTGCTACGCAGTAATCCTTAAGTGAAGCCACCACTTTCGGCGGCGGCGCTTGTGCGCTCCCATCAAGGTGTCGATGGCCATCACCGCGACCCTGACGACGAGAACAAAAGTGACAGCAAAGACAATTTCAATGGGACGGATATCCGACACGCGGGTCGAGCGCAACGGCCCCGTCGTGATCGTGCTGGCAGCAGGGCGTGGCTCGCGGTTCGAGGGCGAGGGCCACAAGCTGGAGCAGGTCATTGGCGACACCAGCGTGCTGGCGCGCACGCTCGGGCGGGTGCTGGCCACCGGCTTGCCGCTCGTGGTGGTGACGACCGCCGCGCTGGCGCCCCTGACGCAGGACGTGGTGGCCTCGCGCGACATCGTGCTGCTGCCGCCGGTGGGCTCACGCAGTACCGAGCCACTCGGCATGGGCTACTCCATTGCCACCGGCGTGGCCGCCCGGCCGCAGGCCGAGGGCTGGCTGGTGCTGCCCGGCGACATGCCGCTGGTGCAGGCCAAGACACTGCTCAGGGTCATGGCCGCCATGAAGCAGCATCCGGTGGCCTACGCGCAGCACCGGGGCCGGCGCGGCCATCCGGTGGGGTTTGCGGCCGAGCTCTACAGCGAACTCGTCACCCTGAGCGGCGACGAGGGCGCGCGGCGCCTGATCGCGCGCTACCCCGCTTGTGGCGTCGAGGTTGACGACCCTGGCGCGCTGCTCGACCTCGACACCGAATCCGACATGGCCCTGGCGCGACAGATGGTGGCCGACGGCTTGGCGCAGGCTTGATTTGACGCTGTAACTTAGTTACGCTCTAATCGATTTTTCGGTTTCATGGTGCAGCCGCCAGGCCTGCACTGACTCCCGTGACCGCCTAACCGCAAAGAGCCATGAAGTCTCAGATCGCCGACATCACCCAGCGCATCCGTGAACGCAGCAGCAAGCTGCGTGAGGCCTACCTTGCGCGCACGCGCGCCACCGGAGCCCGCCCGCGCGGCGCCGACCGCATGGGCTGCGCCAACGTCGCCCACGCCTTTGCGGCGCTGCCCGGCGCGGACAAGTTCCGCGTCGTGGCCGAGAAGGCGCCCAACATCGGCATCATCACCGCCTACAACGACATGCTGTCGGCGCATCAGCCGTATGAGGGCTACCCGGCCGTGATCCGCGACGAGGCCCACAAGCACGGCGCCACCGTGCAGGTCGCCGGCGGCGTGCCGGCGATGTGCGACGGCGTCACGCAAGGCCTGCCCGGCATGGAGCTGAGCCTGTTCTCGCGCGACACCATCGCCATGGCCACCGCCGTGGGCCTGACGCACGACGTCTTCGACGCCGCCCTGCTGCTGGGCGTGTGCGACAAGATCGTGCCCGGCCTGCTGATCGGCGCGCTGCACTTCGGCCACCTGCCGATGGTGTTCGTGCCCGCCGGCCCCATGAGCACCGGCCTGTCCAACACCGAAAAATCCAAGGTGCGCGAGCAATTTGCCCAAGGCCTGGTCGGCCGCGACAAGCTGCTCGAAGCCGAGTCCGCCGCCTATCACGGCGCCGGCACCTGCACCTTCTACGGCACTGCCAACAGCAACCAGATGCTGCTCGAAGCCATGGGCCTGCACGTGCCCGGCTCGGCTTTCGTCCACCCGCACGCCGACCTGCGCGAGGCGCTCACCCGTGCCGCCGTGCGCCAGGTGCTGAGCCTGCGCCAAGGCCAGCGCTACACGCCCATCGGCGAGCTGGTCGACGAGCGCTGCATCGTCAACGCCATGATCGCGCTGCTGGCCACCGGCGGCTCGACCAACCACCTGATCCACTGGGTCGCAGTAGCGCGTTCGGCCGGCATCGTGATCGACTGGACCGACTTCTCCGAGCTGTCGTCCTGCGTGCCGTTGCTGGCGCGCGTCTACCCGAACGGCAAGGCCGACGTGAACCAGTTCCAGGCCGCAGGCGGCCCCGGCTTCGTGCTGCGCGAACTGCTCGATTCCGGCTGCCTGCACGGCGACGTGATGACCGTGGCCGACGGCGGCATGGCCGCCTACGGCACGCTGCCACACCGCACGGCCGACGGCACGCTCGCCTGGGCGCCCCTGCCGGCCGAATCCGGCGACGACGCCATCGTCCGCAAGGCCGACGCGCCTTTCAGCGCCACCGGCGGCCTCAAGTTGCTGGCCGGCAACCTCGGCCGCGGCGTGATGAAGGTCAGCGCCGTGCCCGAAGACCGCCACATCATCGAAGCCCCCGCCATCGTCTTCGACAGCCAGGACGAGTTGCACGTCGCCTTCAAGGCTGGCGAGCTGGAGCGTGACTTCATCGCCGTCGTGCGCTTCCAGGGCCCCAAGGCCAACGGCATGCCCGAGCTGCACAAGCTCACGCCGCCGCTGGCCGTGCTGCAGGACCGCGGCTTCCGCGTCGCGCTGGTCACTGATGGCCGCATGAGCGGCGCCTCGGGCAAGGTGCCTGCCGCCATTCACGTCAGCCCCGAAGTGCTGGGCGGTGGCCCGCTCGGCAAGGTGCGCACCGGCGATGTGGTGCGGCTCGATGCCGTAGCCGGCACGCTGGATGCCCTGGTCGCCGCTGACGAATGGGCCGCGCGTGACATCGCGCACCGCACCGCCGCGCTCGCCGACGACGCCAACCACGGCCTGGGCCGCGAACTCTTCGGCGGCATGCGCCGCCATGTGCTGACGGCCGAAGAAGGCGCCATCACCTGGCTGTAAATGCCTGCTTGTGATCGCGCCCGCCACTGAACAAGGAACCCTGAACATGAACACGCTCGAACTCGCCAGCTACGGCCCCGTCATTCCCGTCATCGTCATCGACCGCGTCGAAGACGCCGTGCCGCTGGCCCGCGCCCTGGTCGCCGGTGGCGTGCGCGTGCTGGAAGTGACGCTGCGCACGCCGGCCGCGCTCAAGGCCATCGAGGCCATGATTGCCGAGGTGCCCGAGGCCATCGTCGGCGCCGGCACCATCCGCTCGGTCGCCGATGCCAAGGCCGTCAAGGCGCTGGGCTGCAAATTTGCGGTCAGCCCGGGCTACACCAGCGAGATCGGCCTGGCCTGCAAGGACATCGGCCTGCCGCTGCTGCCGGGCGTGTCGACCGCCAGCGAAGTCATGATGGCCAACGCCGACGGCTACACCTTCCTGAAGCTGTTCCCGGCCACGGCCGTGGGCGGCGCGACGCTACTGAAGGCCTTTGCCAGCCCCTTCCACGACGTGGTGTTCTGCCCCACCGGCGGCATCACGCTGGAGACTGCGCCTCAGTTCCTGAGCCTGCCCAACGTCAAGGTGTGCGGCGGCTCGTGGCTGACGCCGGCGGACGCGATCAAGTCGGGCGACTGGGCGCGCATCACCCAACTGGCCAGCGAAACGCACGCACTGCGCGGCTGATCGTCAGGCCTCGGCCTCCACAAAAAACGCGGCCCTTGAGCCGCGTTTTTTGTAGGTTATCCAGGGGGGCTGTTTCAGCCGCCTTGCTGCTCGATCACGAAGTTGGCGCCGTCGTACTGGCCCAGCGCCTTCGTCAGCACCGGCATGACCTGCTCCAGCATGGGCTTGAGCACATACGGCGGGTTGATCACCAGCATGCCGCTGCCGAGCATGCCGAAGCCGCTCGCATCCGGCTGCGCCACGTTCATGCGCACGTGCAGCCAGCCGCGCTTGGCCTGCGCCAGCGCGGTGGCCTTGAGGCGCTCGGCCATCTCCTTGGGTTCAAGCCGCTGCAGCACCGGATACCAGACCAGGATCACGCCGTCGGCAAAGCGCTCCAGCCCTTCGCGCACCGAGGTGATGACCTTGCCGTAGTCGGTCTTCAATTCATACGACGGGTCGATCAGCACCACGCCCCGGCGTGACGGCGGCGGCAACTCGGCGCGCAGCGCGCCAAAACCGTCAGCCAGCTTGACCATGGTGTCGCGCCGCCGGCCCAGCAACTCTTCGAGCAGCGGGTGATCGGTGGTGTGCAACTCGTACATGCGCATGCGGTCGTCCGCGCGCATCAGCATCTGCGCCAGCGCGGGCGAGCCGGGGTAGTTCTGCAGCTTGCCGTCCGGGTTGAAGCGCCTGACCAGCGACAGGTAGTCGGCCAGCGCCGGTGGCAGGTGGCCCCGGTCTGCCATCGCCCAGATGCGGCCGACGCCCTGCGTGAACTCGGCATTCTTGCGCGCGTGGTTGGTGTCGAGGCTGTAGGCGCCGGCGCCCGCATGGGTGTCGACCAGGGTGTAGGGCTTGTCCTTTTCCGCCATGTAGCGCAGCACCTGGGTGAAGACCAGGTGTTTGAGGACATCGGCATGGTTGCCGGCATGAAAGGCGTGTCTGTAAGCAAGCATGTGGCAATTGTCCCAGCTAAGGCGGCTCAGTCTTGCGCGCCGTGCACGGGCGCCGCCCGCATCAGCGCCATCAGCTCATCGGCCTTGAGCGGCGCGGTGGATTCGGTGCCTTCCAGCACGCTGTCGGCCAGCTCGCGCTTGTCGGCGTGCAGCGCGACGATCTTTTCTTCGAGCGTGCCCTGGTTCACCAGCCGGTAGACGGTGACGGGCCGCTGCTGGCCGATGCGGTGGGCGCGGCCGCTGGCCTGGTCTTCGGCGGCGGGGTTCCACCACGGGTCGGCAATCACCACGTAGTCGGCCACCGTCAGGTTCAGGCCGAAGCCACCGGCTTTCAGGCTGATCAGGAACAGGTCGCCCTCACCAGCCTGGAAGGCGGCGACGCGCTTGGTGCGCTCGGCCGTGGGCGTGCTGCCGTCCAGATACTGGTAGGCGATGCTGGCGGCGTCGAGCGGTTCGCGCAGCAGTGCCAGGAAGTCGACGAACTGGCTGAACACCAGCGCCTTGTGGCCGTTGTCGACCAGCTCGCGCGCCAGTTCTGCAAAGGCCATGACCTTGGCGCCGGGCTGTTTCAGGTCGGGCGTGACCAGGCGCGGGTCGCAGGCGGCGCGGCGCAGCTTGGTCAGTTGCGCCAGCACGTTGAGGTGCGCTTGGCCCGGCGCATCGCCGCTCATGGCGCGTTCGGCGTCGCGCAGGGCCTGGCGGCGCAGCGCTTCGTAGTGGGCCTGCTCGGTCTCGTTGCCCAAGACGCGCAGCGTCAGTTCGGTGCGCGGCGGCAGGTCGTCGAGCACCTCGGACTTGGTGCGGCGCAGGATGAAGGGCTGGATCAGCCGGCGCAGCGTGCGCTGCGCGCCGCGGTGGCGGTCGCGCTCGATCGGCACGGCGAAGCGGCTGTTGAACTGCGCCAGCGTGCCAAGCAGGCCGGGGTTGCAGACCCGCATGATCGACCACAGCTCCGACAGCCGGTTCTCGATCGGCGTGCCCGACAACGCCAGCCGGAAATCCGCCCCCAGCTCGAACGCGGCCTGGCTCCGCTTGGCGGCGGCGTTCTTGATGGCCTGCGCCTCATCGAGCACCAGCGTGTGCCAGCGCCGCTTGGCAAACGCCTCGGCGTGAATCTGCTGCAGCTGGTAGGACACGACGATCACGTCGCTCGCGCCCGCCTGCGTGATGACGCTGTCGCGGTCGCCCTCGGCAAAGTCGTGCACCCGCAGCGTGGGTGCGAAGCGGCGCGCCTCGGCCTGCCAGTTGCCGATCAATGAGGTGGGCGCCACCACCAGCGCCGCGCCGCCTGCGGCGCGCTCCAGCAGCACGGCCAGCGCCTGCAGCGTCTTGCCCAGGCCCATGTCGTCGGCCAGCACCGCGCCCAGATTGGCCTCGGCCAGCCGCATCGCCCATTGGTAGCCTTCTTCCTGGTACGGCCGCAACTCGGCCTGCAGCGTGGCGGGCAGTCTGGGCTGCCAGTGCTGGGCGCGGATCAGGGTCTCGATGCGGTTCTGGAACGCGGCATCGGTCTGCACCTGCGCGCCGGCCAGGCTGGTTTCGAGCCAGCCGGCCGCAATCGCCGCCAGCCGCAGGCCGCCGACCTGGCTCTTGGGCGCCGGCTCGGCCACGGCGGCCAGGTCGTCCAGCCGCGCGCGCAGTTCCTCTGTCAGCGCCAGATAGCGCCCTTCGCCCAGCGGCACGAAGCGGCTCTGGCTCGATTGGCTCCAGTCCAGCAGCTGGCCCAGGCTGAACACCAGCTGTTCGTTGATGCTGACGCCGCCCTGCAGCGCCAGCCATTCGTTGCCGGACTGCACCTGCACGCTGAGCTGGCTCAGGCCCGCGCTCTCGACCCGGATCGACTTGCCCTTGGGCCAATCGAGCCCGCTGAGCGCGTTCAGGCTGTGCAGCCGCTCCAGCAGCGCCAGTGCGGTGTCAGGGTTTTCGATCGTCCACACGGCTGGCACGATCTGGCCGGGCCGGCCTTGCGGTAGCGGACTCAGCATCGGGCAGGCGTCCTGCACGGTGTCCAGGTGGCTGACCTCAGCCGCTAGATCGCGCTGCACGCCCAGCGTTTCGCCCTTGACGGCGGCGATCAGCCGGCTGCGGCCGCTGCCCGGGTTGAGGCGCGGGCCGTCTTCGCCCAGCGGTGCGGCCACCAGGCGCAGCAGCACGCCGGCGCCGTCGGGGCTGAGTTCGGCGCGCAGGCGGCTGTCGGGCGGCACCTCGCGGCTGGCCCGGATCTCGTCGGCATGAATCTGGAAGTGCGCGCCCAGGCCTTGCAGCACCGGCTGCAGCTGGCCGGCCGCGCCCTTGGGGACCGTCAGGCCGTGGCCGACCAACTGCGCCACGCGCTTCTGCGCCGGGCTCAGGCGGATCAGGCGGGCACGCTGCGGCTCGTCGTGCAGCAGGGTCAGGTTGAGCAGCGCTTCGGCCTCTTTCAGCTCGGCGCTGCTGCGCTGCTGCCAGCGTGTGATGTGGTCGTCGCTGTCGGCCGCATCGAAGCGGGGCGCCGGCTGCAGCCGCACCAGCAGGTGTTCGCCGTGCTCGATCACCTCGATCTCCGGGCTGGCCTCGACCAGCGTCACCGCCAGTTCGGGCGCGTCGTCCCAGGCAACGCAGGGGTGGCCGATCAGCGCGACGGCAGCGGCGGCCAGGTCCAGCCGCAGCGTGCGCTCGGGTGTGTTCTGGCGGATGCAGCGCGCCACCGCGGCGTCCCAGGCCGGCAGCGCTTCGGTCTTGACCAGGCGCGACAGCGGCACCGCCTTGGTCTTGCCCCAGCCGCGCGGGCCTTGCTTCTGCTCCATCGGCGTGATGTCGCGCAGCGCGCCGCTGTCGCTCACGCGCAGCAGCCACCACAGCCGGCTCTCGGCCACGGGCAGGTTGCCGGTCGTCGTGGCACTGACGTCGCCGCCGAGTGCGGCCAGTGCCGCCAGCGCGACCTGCCAGCTCTCCTGCGGCGGCGGCACGAAGAAGCCTGCGGGGCCAGGCCGGTGCTGCACCACGGCCAGCGCGGCGTCCAGTTGCGCGACCAGATCGTCCAGCCCGGCGCCGGCCAGGCGCTTGCGCAGGCCCTCGAAGGCGCTGAGTTGCTCGGGGCTGACCTGGGCGGACAGGTCGTCGGCGTCGCCGCGCTCGGTCAGCCAGGCGCGCATCAGCCAGCGCCAGTAGTCCAGCGTCATGACGTAGGGCGTGCGGCTGTGCGGGCGGAAGGGCGTCAGGTCGCGGCGCGCTTCGCCCAGGCGCATTTGCAGCGCCAGCGCCATCAGGCCCCAGGCGCTGTCGGGGCTGGGCTGGCGCTTGCCGCTCTCGGTCAGGCAGTATTTGAGCGCCTGCTGCAGCGGCGCCGAATCGCCTTGCGCCATCAGCGCCTGCACATAGGGCGTGGCGCTCAGCACCGGCAGCAGGCCCTTGCGCTGCTCGGTTATTTTTTTCAAGCGCCCCAGCGCCGCTTCGTATTCGGCTTGAGCCTCGGGCCAGTGGCAGGCGCGGCTGAGTTGTACGCCGCGCAGCGCCTGCGCCATGGGTGCGCCACCGTCGAACTGGCCGGTCAGCGGTGCCAGCGCGGCCTGTGCGTCGTCAAAGCGGCCGGCCAGCGACAGGTGCTCGGCGTACAGCGCACGCAGCGTGGTGGTGCTGAGATCGTCATCGCCTGGGCCGGCCAGTCGTTGTTGCGCCAGCGCCGTCACCGGCAGCGCGGTGTTCTGCAGCCAGTGGAGGTTGAGTTGCGCCAGCTCCATGTTCAGCACCAGGGTCTGCACGTGGCGGTGCAGGCGGGCGAACAGCGGCGGCTCGATCACGTCCAGCAGTGCGCGTTCCAGCACGTGGCCCCATTCCATGCCCCAGCCGCAGGCGCTTTTCAGGCGCTCGACGCTGCTGGCATCGGCGCCGCACAGCAACTCCAGCCGGGTGATGGCGATGGCCGCGTCCAGCGTGTTGAAGTGGTCGTAGCCGCGCCGCGTCAGCATGCCGCTGAAGCTCTCCTGCTCGGCCAGCGCCGCGCGCAGCACGACGGCCGGTCGTGCAGCCAGCAGGTCGGCATAGACCTCGGCCCAGCGGCCGGGGTGGACTTGCCAGTAACCGAGCTTGCCGGAGGCTTCGCTGATCCAGCCGAGCTGCGCGAGCTGGCTGATCAGCTCGCGCACCGCCTCCTGGGTGTAGCGCACACCGCGTTCGTTGCGCACGGCCAGTTCGGCCAGCATGCCGAGCATCCAGGTGCGCGGGCGCGGCGTGGCGCCCAGCGCGATGGCGTGCAGCAGGCCGCGCTGTGCGTCGTCAAGGTTCAGGTCGGGGGGCGGGTGCGGAGTGGCTTGGGACATGGCGCGGGATTGTCGTCGCCTCGGTCCCCTCGGCCATCCTGGGCAGCGAGCGCACGGCGCGCAGGGCCGATTGGATCAGCACTCGCAGCTCGGCCCGCGACGCCTCACCGCTTTGATACCGCCAGGCCTCCAGTGCCAGCAGCGCCTGCGCCACGGCTTCGGCCCGCTCGCCGTAACGCGCCCGCAGATCGGCGACCAGGCTGCGCGGTGGCTGGTGTGCGGGGCAGGGCAGGCCGCGTCGTACGAGTTGCGCCTGCAGCTGGCGATAGCCGCGCAGCCACGGGTCGCGCGTACCGGTGCGGCGGCTCTGCCACGTGGCAGCGGCGGCGCCCAGCAGCGCCAGCGCGGCCAGCACGAGGGCCAGTCCTCGGGTCAGATCCGCCAGATCGGCGTCAGGCCAGCCGAGTTGCCGCAGCCAATCCAGCTGTCGCTGGCGGTTGTGGCCCAGCACCCATTCGTTCCACTGGTGGTCCAGCGCGCCCCACAGTGCGCGGGTCTGGGCCAGCAGGGCCTGGGCCTGCTGCAGCAACGCCGGGCTCATCTGGCCGAGCGTGCCGGCCATCAGGCCCGGTGGCAGCGTCAGGCGCTGGCCGCGCTGGATGCGCTCGGGGGCGACGGCGGCGGTGGGATCGGCGCGGACCCAGCCGCGCTGCGGCGTCCAGTATTCGGTCCAGGCGTGGGCGTCGGACTGGCGCACTTCCAGCACGCCGTCGACCGGGTTGACCTGGCCGCCCTGGTAGCCGGTGACGATGCGCGCCGGCACGCCCAGGGCGCGCAGCACCACCACGAAGGCGCTGGCGTAGTGCTCGCAGAAGCCCTCGCGCCGGTCGAGCCAGAACTCGTCGACCGCCTGCGCGCCGTAGCCACCCGGCGCCAGCGTGTAGATGTAGTGGCTGTGCGCGATGTGGGCCAGCAGTGCGGCCACCACGCCTTCGGTGTCGGTGGGCGCCAGCTTCAGATCGCGCCGCCACGCCTGCGCCCAGGCCCGGGTGCGCGGGTGCGCGCCGGCCGGCAGGTCGAGGTAGAGCACGGTGGCCGCCACGTCGCCCACCCCGGCGCGGTACTGTGGCCAGGCCTGGGCGCGCACGCGCAGCCGCTCGGTCAGGCCGGTGTCGCTGGTCCATTGCAGGTCGGGCTGGCGACGCAGCGTCACGGCCGGGTTGCTGACCGTGGGCGCGGCGGGCGTGAGTTCCAGCAGCGGCAGCGTGGCCACGCGCAGGGGCTCGACTGTCATTTCGTAGTCGATTGGCATGCCCAGCGGCTTGATGTGTGCCGGCAGCGCGCTGCCCAGGCGCGGCCAGGCCCGCCAGCGCATGCCGTCGGCCACGCTCAGCACCGGGCCGCGGAAGTAGAGCGCCTGCGGCGGCGGCACCGGGCCGCTGAAGCGCACGCGCAGCGCCACGCTGTCGTCCTGCGCCAGCTCGGCCACGTCGCCCAGCTGCATCTGGTCGGACAAGCCGGTGCGCCCGCCCACATCGCCCGGCACGCCCCATAGCGGCGCCAGCCGGGGAAAGAACAAAAACAGCGCCACCACCAGTGGCAGGCCCACGAGCATCAGGCGCGCGCTCAGGGCGGCGATGCGCTGGAGCGGCGGCCGGCCCACCGGCATGTGCGCCAGCAGCAGTGCGGCCAGCAGGCCCCAGACCGATACGGCCATCGCCAGCGCCGTCCAGAGCGACTGGCTGCGCAAAAAGCTGCCCAGCACCAGGAAGAAGCCCAGGAAGAACACCACCAGCGCATCGCGCCGGGCGCGCAGCTCCAGCGTCTTGAGGGCGGCCAGCAGCACCAGCAGGCTCAGGCCCGCATCGCGGCCGATCAGGCTGCGGTGCTCGCGCCACGTCAGCACGCAGGCCACCACCAGCAGGCCTGCCAGCAGCCAGCGCGGCGGCAGCGGCCGGCTGCGCCACGCCAGCCAGCCGCGCCAGCCCAGTGCGCCGTAGGCCAGCGCGCCGCACCACGCCGGCACGGCGCCCAGTTGCGGCAGCAGCGTCCAGCCCAGCACGGCCAGGATCAGCAGCGTGTCGCGGCTCTCGCGGGTCAGGCCGGCGGGTGAGAACCGGGCGAAGGTCGGCCAGCGCAGGGCGGTCATGGCATGGCCCTCACAAGGCCCAACGTGCCAGCGCATCGAGCGCGGCGCGGCGCTGGGCGGCGCCGGCGGCGGGCGGCAGGTGGACGCCTGGCAGCTGCAGTGCGTAGCTCAGCTCGCGGTGATCGGCCTGCAGTACCCAGGCGCACAGGCGGGACAGGCGGGCTTCGGTGTCGGGCAGGTCGGCGGTGTCGTGCCAGTCCAGCGACAGGTGGCCGGTGGCGTCAGGCGGCAGCGACCAGTCGCGCACCAGCAGCGGGCCGCCGCTGTCGAGGCTGCGGGCGGACAGGCGCCATAGCACTTGGCGCGGCGCGTCGCCTTGGCGCCAGGCGCGCACTCCATCGGGCTCGGGCATGTCGTGCGTGGTGGCTGGCTGGGGGGATGTGATGGCCTCGGGTGAATCTGCATCGGCGGGCATCGGTGGTGCCAGCTCGGGCGCATCCCACTCCGGCGCGGGCCAGGCCAGCAGCGGCAGGTCGGGCCGCCAGACCGACCAGGCGCGAAACAGCCCGAGCGGGAAGCGCGTTTCGATCTGCAGCGCCGGCACGTCCTGCGGGCCGCGCTGCAGCGGCAGGTGGATCAGCTCGGCACGGCGGCTGGCGCCGGGCGGCACGTCGAGCCAGACCGGCTCGCCCGCCATGTTCTTCCAGCGCAGCCCGATGCCGAAACGCCCCAGCCCCTGGCCGACGCTCAGCCAGCGCGTGAATCGGCCCACGGCGTGGCGGGGTGGGTCGGCCTCGGTGACCTCCACCATCACCGGCAGCGCCTGGCCGACGAAGCTGGCGGCGGCGTCCGGCGGGGTCGCGAGACTCAGCTGCAGGCCTTGCAGCGTGGCATGGGTGGCGTGCAGCGCGACCACGCCGGTGCCGGTCAGCACAAACGTCAGCAGGTAGCCGAGGTTGAGCTGGTAGTTGATCGAGCCCAGCAGCAGCGCCGCCAGCAGCACGGCGTAGAGCGCCCCCGCGCCGGTGGGCAGGATGTAGAGGTGGCGCTGCGTCAGCGTCCAGGTCGCGCAGCGCGGGTGGCGGCGCAGCCACCAGGCCTGCCAGAAGTCCGGCGGCGTGTAGGACCAGCCTTTACGCATACGACGGCATCACGGAAGCCACTGCGGCATCAGACCAGGCCGACGGATTCGATCATCGCCAGCACCTGCGCCGCGCGGCCGCGCCCGGCGCCTGCGCGCGGCTGCAGGCGATGCGCCAGCACCGGTACCGCGACGGCCTGCAGGTCGTCGGGCGTGACGTGCTCGCGCTGGTCCAGCAAGGCCCGCGCGCGCGCCGCCCGCAGCCAGGCCAGCCCGGCGCGCGGCGACAGGCCGTGCACGAACCAGGTGCCCGAGCGCGTGGCCGCGATCAGCGCCTGCAGGTAGTCCAGCAGCGCGGGTGCGGCGTGCACGCGCAGCACGGCAGCCTGCAGCGCCTGCAATTCGGCCGCAGTCAGCACGGCAGTCAGGGTGCGGATGGTCTGGCGCCGGTCGCCGCCGGTGAGCAGCTCGCGCTCGGCGGCGGGGTCGGGGTAGCCCAGGCTCAGGCACATCAGGAAGCGGTCGAGCTGGCTCTCGGGCAGCGCGTGGGTGCCGAGCTGCTCGGCCGGGTTCTGGGTGGCGATGACGAAAAAAGGCTCGGGCAGCGCATGGGTCTGGCCGTCGACGCTGACCTGGTGCTCTTCCATGGCTTCGAGCAGCGCGCTCTGGGTGCGCGGGCCGGCGCGGTTGATCTCGTCGGCCAGCAGCACCTGCGCGAACACCGGGCCGGGGTGGAAGACGAAGGCCTCGCGCTGGCGGTCGAACACGCTCGCGCCGATCAGGTCGCTGGGCATCAGGTCGGCGGTGAACTGCACGCGGGCGTAGCGCAGGCCGAGCGAGGCCGCCAGCGCGTGCGCCAGCGTGGTCTTGCCGACGCCGGGCAGGTCTTCGATCAGCAGGTGCCCGCCGGCCAGCAGGCAGGCGACGCAGTCGCGGATCTGCGCCGGCTTGCCCACCACCACCGAGCCGACTTGCGCCAGCAGGCGCTGCAACTGCAGTTGCAGCGACGGTTGCAAGGTGGGTTGTGAAGGCGTCGCCTGCAGCGGCCTTTGCGGTGCGGCAAGAGGGGCGGTGGTGCTTGTCAGTGAAGCGTGGGCGGTTTGCGTCATCATGGCGAACATAACTGAAACCCGTGGAGACAAACCGCGACTGCGGCACTTTCGTGCTGCCGCAGCCGCGCGATTCAGACGATGAGCACTGCGTACTACGCCCACCCCGACTGCCGCGGCCACGACATGGGCGCCGGCCACCCCGAATGCCCGCAACGGCTCGACGCCATTGAGGACCATCTGCTGGCCACCGGCCTGGACATTGCGCTGACCCGCATTGACCCGCCGCTGGCCCGGCACAGCGACCTGATGCTGGCGCACAGCGAAGGGTATCTGCTGGAGCTCGACGAGTTCCTGCGCCAGGCGGCCGAGAGCGGCCACAGCCGCGCGCTCGACCCCGACACCACCGTCTGCCCCGCCACCCGCCAGGCCATGCTGCGCGCCGCTGGTGCGGCCGTGGCGGCCACCGACGCGGTGATTGACGGCGTGGTCGACAACGCCTTCTGCGCCATCCGCCCGCCCGGCCACCATGCCACGCGCAGCCAGGCGATGGGCTTCTGCTTCTACAACAACGTGGCGATCGCGGCGCGCCACGCGCTTGATGTGCGCGGCTTGAAGCGCGTGGCCATCGTCGACTTCGACGTGCACCACGGCAACGGCACCGAGGACATCGTCGCTGGTGACGAGCGCATCCTGATGGTGAGCTTCTTCCAGGACCAGCTCTACCCCTTCAGCGGCGGCGTGCCGCTGGGCGACAACATGGTCAACCTGCCCATCCCCGCCTACACGCGCGGCATGGAAATCCGCGAGCTGATCGAGGCCAACTGGCTGACCCGGCTCGACAGCTTCAAGCCCGAGATGATCTTCATCTCGGCCGGCTTCGATGCTCACCGAGAAGACGACCTGGGCCAGCTCGGCCTGGTCGAGGCCGACTACGCCTGGATCACCCAGCGCATCGTCGACGTGGCAGAGCGCCACAGCAAGGGCCGCATCGTCTCGTGCCTGGAAGGCGGCTACAGCCTGAGCGCGCTGGCGCGCAGCGTGGCGGCGCATTTGCGGGTGCTGGCGGGGGTGTAACCGCGCTGGTCGCGCGCCGTTGCGATCAGCGCGGCGCCC
Organism: Leptothrix sp. (in: b-proteobacteria); assembly: GCF_965250675.1. Lineage (NCBI taxonomy): Bacteria > Pseudomonadati > Pseudomonadota > Betaproteobacteria > Burkholderiales > Sphaerotilaceae > Leptothrix > Leptothrix sp. (in: b-proteobacteria). The sequence goes on along the minus strand of NZ_CBDFPH010000002.1, from coordinate 250,821 downwards.
GGCTCTGGCCGGCCAACTCGGCGCTGAATTCGACTTCCACGCGCATTTGCGAGCGCACCGCCCGGCCGTCGACCTCGCCGGGCGAGAAGTTTGCGGCCAGAAACGCCTGCCGCGCCGCCTCCTCCAGCGCCGCCGGCAAGCCCGGCGCGGCCCGCACCCGTCGTACGCGGCCTTGTGCGTCGATGAACAGCGTCAGCACCGCCCGGTATTGGCCCAGCGGCGCGGCCTCGGGGTAAGGCAACTCCACCTGTTGCAGGGCGGCCGGTGCGCGGCTCAGGGCGCTGCGGGGCAGGTAGCGGTCGTCGGGATCGGCGCTGGCGTCAGCGCCTGCGTCTACCTTGGGCTGCGGTTCGGGCGCAACCCCGGTGGGCGCTTCAGGGGCCGGGCTGGGCTCTGTCGTGACGATGCGGACCTGGATCGATCGCGTTGCTGCAGGCGTTGTGCCTTGCCGGGTGTCGCGCGCAGGGCGTGAGGTGAACAGGGCGAGGTGAGCCAGCAGGACGGCGGTGGTGATGAGAATGAGGCGCCCCCTCAATCGATCAACTCACGCCAGCCGCTGCGCTTGACGTTGAAGCTGGCGGGCAGGCTGCTGCCGCCCGAGGCCTGGAGCTTGATCTCCTGCTTCTGCGTCGTGACGATGGCGCTGACCTTGTCGCCCGTGCCCACCACCCGGTTCAGGCCGACGACGATGCTGGTGTAGGGCGTCACCGCCAGCACCGCGCCGTTGTTGAGGTCGAACTGGTAGAGGTAGGACTGGCCGCCCTGGCTGCAGGCGTCGTCGATCGGCTCGGTCGACACGAACGCCAGCACGCCGGCGGCCAGCGGGATGCCGTCGAGCGTGACGCGCTCGCGCGGCGTGCCGCTGGCGGGTTGGTCGAGGTCGACGAACCAGCCGTTCTGCGTGCTCCAGTCCACCGTCTTGGGGCTCGCGAGCAGCCGGTTGCTGCCCAGCGCCTGCTGCACCAGGCCTGAGGTGGCAGTGGTACGCAGCACGCCCAGGCCGGTGGCGGCCAGGCTGTCCTTGACCGAGTAGATGCTCTGCCGCGTCGTATCGGTCAGGTCGGTCACGCCCAGCATGCGGCCGGTGCCGAAAGACACCATCGCCACGCCCTGGCTGCCCAGCGTCACCTCGGTCAGCACCGGCTTGCTGGTGATGGGCTGGGCCGTGCCGCTGGCTGTCAGCGCCCGGCCCAGCAACACCGCCTCGCTGCCCGAGGGCGGCGTGCGGTCATCGGGGTCGAAGCGCCACAGGTTGCCCAGCATGTCGCCGGCATAGAAGCGCTGTGCGGTGTTGTCGGTGTCGGCCTTCACCCAGGCGTTGATGCGGCCCAGGTTGCTGGGCGTGGTGCTGTCGCCCGCCGTGGTGGCGACGGTGGTCACCAGCGCGCCGGTGACGGCGTTGACGGTGTAGAGCCGCCCCACGCCGTCACCTGCCGAGACGTTGTTGGTGCCGGTGGTGAAGGCCACCACCCAGGTGCCGGCGGCGTTCTTGGTGATGATGGGGTTGCCGTAGGTCAGGCCCAGGTTCTCGAAGCCGCTGGTGCTGCTGCTGATCTCCCAGAGCAGCGTGGGCGTCTCGGGCACGGTGACGTCCAGCGCGTAATAGCCGCGCCCACCCGCGCCCAGCCCGCCGACCAGGATCGTGCGCCACTGGGTGCCGTCGTACACGTCGGCGATGTTGGGTGCGGCATCGACGAAGTAGCGATGGTCGCTGCCGTAGTTCTTGTCGGCCAGATGCCACAGGTTGGCCATCACGGCGGTGGGCACATAGGCCCACAGCTCGGTGCCGCCGGTGCTGTCGTCGCTCACCTTGAAGGCGTGCAGCATGCCGTCGTTGGCCGCCACGTAGACCACCTTGGTGCGGCCGGCCTTGGCGCTGGCGTAGCTGGAGTAGCCCGCGTCGGCGTACTTGAACGGCGGCTTGCCGACGTAGACCGGCGTGGCGTTGATCAGGTCACCCAGGCGCGACGCCCGGCTGCGGAAGACCTGCGAGCTGGCGCTGGCGTTGCTGAGGTACAGCGAGGTATCGCCGCCCAGGTAGCTCACCAGATTGGTGCCGGTCATCTTGGACAGCGCGGTGGCGTTGGTGATGCTGTTGCACTGCGAGGGCCTGAGCGCAGCACCGGTCGTGCAGCTGACATCGAACAGCGTGTTGCGCCCGGCGGTGGTCAGGTTGGCGTAGGTGAATGCGGCCAGCGCGCCGGATTTGTTGAACCAGACGTTGCGCGCGGTGCTGCGGGCGTCCAGCACGTCGCGGGCGCTCCAGACCTTGTTGGCGTCGGTCGTGGCGGGGGCGACCAGGTTGCCGCTGGCGTCAAAGGTGAAGCGGAAGGCGCGCAGGTCACCCGTCCAGTCCATCGTGGTGTAGCTGGGCAGGAACAGCCAGTCGTCGCCCGACACCGGCGTGAGTGCGCTGGCGGCGGCCGCTGCACCGCTGCCGTTGGCCTTGTTGATCTCGTTGAGCGTGGTGCTGATGGCGTCGGCCAGCGTGGTCGGGTCGGTGGCCGAGAAGTACTGGCCGCGACCGTTGACGGCGGCGTGCCAGAGGTCGTCGATGTGGGTGGCGTTGGAACTGCCGCCCAGCGTGCCGCTGGGCACCGGCCAGTTCTTGGTGCCGTTCTTGAGCGCAACAAAGTCGCCGGTGGTCTGCGTCAGGTAGTTGCGGTCGTAGGCCAGCGTGCCGCGCAAACCCAGGCCCAGCGTGAAGGTGGTCATGTGCTGCTTCGTGTTGGTGTCCCGATCGAAGCCCGGCACATGGTCTTCAATGTCCGAGCGCAGGTCGTTGATGTAGTAGTACTCAGCGATGTCGGCCAGGGTGTTGCTGTCGCCCCCACTTGTGGTGGTTGGTGAGGTCACCGGCGGACTCGCAGGCTGAAGCACGGGGACGGTGCTGACGCTGGAGCTGGGGCTGCTTACCCAGATCGGCGTTGAGTTACCGCCACTACTGCCAACGCCCAGAGAAGCAAACAGTGCCGGGAGGTTCAGTAGAGAGACGCAGTAATTTGATGCTGTGCCGTAGTTGTTCCAACTGGAGCAGGACGGCGAGCTGCTGGGGTTTGTGGAACTGCCTGTTGACGTTTCAGAGTTGTCAGGGCCAACGACCGTGGTATTGGTCAGCAGGCCATCCGAATAGGTCTTTGTTGTGATCGTGGTGGTCGTGACGTTGAAGTTCTCGGTTGTCGTGCCCGTCTTGTTCGGATTGCAGCGTTGTGGCTGGTCTGTCACCTTGAATGGCGCCAACAAGCCGCAGCCGCTGGCTGGAAAGAGAACAGAGCCTGATTGCGTCACGTGGTGTCGCTGCCAGTTCAGTGGTGTGGTTTCTGTCCTGACGCTGGTTGAAATATCTGTGGTCTGGACGGTGTAATTGCTGCTCGCCCCGTCCTTCATCGGCCGTACTTCATTTCCGTCCTGCTGGCCTACTGCCGTGCTGCCGTTGAGCTGATACGGGCCGTAGCCGCCACCTTCCGTGTTGGTATTCCAGTAGCCGTCAGTGGTCAGCAGCGTGTAATTGCGCTGGCAGCTGTATTTGTTGGGGTTGGGGTCGGTCTGGCCGGTGAGGCGGTTGCCGTAGTAGCGGCCGACCTTGCTCAATGCGCCCCGCAAAGGGGTCCAGCTGTCGCCTGTGGTGGCGTACAGCCGATCAAAGAAAAGGGTTTTCTGGGCGGCATCAAAGTCGCTGACATTGAGGAACCCGTTGCTGGGGTCTGCCGTGGTGTCGCTGATTTTGGTGAAGCCGACGCGGAAATCGGAGCCAAGTTTCTGAAACGCTGGCCCTGAAGCAGACCGCATCATCAGCCGCCGGGTGCGGTAGTACGAAAACCAGTTGGCGTAATTTTGTTTTTGAGCCGTTGTCAGGCTGCTCAGCAGCACCTGCGCAAAGACGTTCTGCCCGACGGAGTTGACCATGCACTCGCGGTAGAAGGTGGTGCCGGTATCGACTGAGCCGTTGCTGGCGTAGGTCCAGTTCATGGCCGGCTGGATGCCGGGGCTTTTGTAGACGTAGTAGTAATTGCGGTGAACCAACGAAATCCAGTCCGACGTGTAGCTGACATCGCTGCTGCCCAGGTTGACGGTACCGCTGCTGCTGGCGTAGCCATCGATCTTGGCGCTGCTGAAACTGGCCGCCGCGTAGTAGGTGCCGTCGGCCTTGATGGGCGGTGTGTACGTGATGGCCGGGTTGTAGGCCACGCCATTGCACTGTGGCGAAAAGTAGCCGTAAGTAAGGTCTGCTGTTTCGCCGTTGCTGGTGTTCAGCTCGTCCGGCATGAAGTCCCAGGCCATCGAGCCTGAGTTGTCCAGCACGAACATCAGGTTGGGCTTGGCCTTCTGGGTGCTGACGGTGCCCAGCGGCAGGGCGGAGATGTCGGCCGGGGCGGCTGTGGCGTTGCGCAGCAGGCCCGGTGCCAGCAGTGCCAGCAGCGGCACCAGCCACGCCAGCAACCGCAGCGGAGACGAGGGGGACATGCGCTTGTTCATGGCGTTCTCGGGTCGGTCACAACTGAAGTGACGGGTCAAAAGTGCACCAGCGTCTCGGTGGTGCTGACGGTCTGGCGGGCGCCCTGGGTGCGGACGATGACGCGGAAATACTGTGCCAGGGCGCTGGCGCCGACGCGGCCGGTGTTCTGCGCGCCGATCTCGCCGCGCTCGCCGCTGATGGAGGTCGATGAGGTCAGTGGTTTGGCGCAGCTGATGGTGCCTGCGGTCGCGTCGCCCGCTGCCGAGCACAGGCGCAGCACCACGTACTGTGCCTTGACGCCATTGGCCAGCGTGGGCAGCGTGGCGGGGCTGAAGCAGCTGGCGTAGCTGCCGCCGGCGTAGCTGGTGCAGGGCTTGTCGGCCCAGTCGACCACCACGCGGGTGGCGTCGACCCGGGTGCCGGTGGGGTCGAGCGCGGCCAGGTGCAGGGCCGAGTAGCCTTGCGCCACGATGCTGTTGTGCAGCGTGGCGCCGGCAATGTTGTTGCCCAGCCAGGTGACGGCCTGGCGCGTGGCCTCGTCGGTGGCCAGCAGGCTGTCCTGCTTGAAGCTGAGGTTGCCCAGGATGCCGGCGCCGGTGTCGACCGAGCGGATCAGCGCCACGGCCGCCAGCGACAGCGCCACGACCGTGATGAGCGCAAACAGCAGCGAGGCGCCGCGCTGCCGGGCGGCGGACAGTGAGGGGTTGAGCTTCGTCGTGAGCTTCATCATGATTGCCAGAGCATGTTGCGCAGCGGCACCACGGTTTCGAAGACGCGGTAGCGGTAGTGCTTCCAGCAGTTGGTGTCGCTGGCGGGGCAGGTGACGAGGCTTTGTACCTTGAGCGTGGAGGCGGTGGCGCCGTCGGGCTTCCAGCTCGGCTCGGCGTTGGTGGCGAAGGTGGTGTCGCCGGGCTTGCCTTCGTACTGGGTGGTGCGGGCGACCACGGCCAAGCGGATGGCGATCACCTGCGCCCAGCCGGCTTGCGTGGTGGGGGAGGTCGCGGACCAGCTGTCGACCACGTTGTCGCGCGGGCTGGTGGTGTCCAGGCCGTAGACCGCCTGCAGGTTGATGACCTGCGCGTAGAGGTCCTCGCGCGTGGTGTCCGTGCTCAGGTAGCAGGCCTGCCCGCTGGTGGCGGTGGTGGTGAACGCGCCGGCGGTGCTGTCGAAGCTGGCCAGGCACAGCGAGCCGTTGCGCACGCTGTAGCTGCGGTGCGTGAGTTGGCCGAGGTTGATCAGGTGGCTGCCGGCGGCGTAGCTGATGGCGGCTTCATCGACGCCGGGGAAGACCCGCGGAGAGGCCGTGCTGTCTTGGTTCCAGGGCCCGCTGGCCGCGCTGGCGACGTGTTCGAGCGTGTCGCCCGTGGGGGCTGTACTGATGTTGAACACGGCACACAGGTTGACAGCGGCTTGCGCGCCCACCGGGCTGGGGTTGGGCACGGCGACCATCAGATCGCTCTGGGCGTTGCCAAGATTGGTCCGGGTGTCGATTCTGAAGAAGGTGGCGCCTTTGGGGTGATCTTCGGCTACCCGCACCGGCAGCGAGAAAGCGCGCTGGTTGCTCATCAGGATGTCGAGGCTGTCGGGCGCATCGCTGGCGCCCTGGGTGATGCGCACGCCCACCAGCGGCTGGCTGTCCCAGGGCGGCACGATGGAGCCACGCTGGCCGCGCAGCGTGCAGCCGGCCGCGCCGCCGCTGGTCATGCCGTAGCCGGCCATCTGGATGTCGCGCTGCAGCGTCTGCAGGGCCAGTGCGCCGTTGACCTGGGCGTCCGATCCGCTGGTGGTGCTGCGCTTGCGGCCTTCGAAGACCACGGTGACCTGTGTCATGACCAGCACGGCCAGCAGGCCGATGGCCATGCCGATCATGAGTTCGATCAGCGAAACGCCACGGGCGCGCCGGTGGAGGGGAGTGGGGTGCGAAGTCATCTCGATGAAGCTCAGGGCGAGGCGATCACGTTGGCGTTGATGGCCGTGGTAGTGGTGTAGGCGTGGCTGCCTTCACCGGGCACCTGCCAGGTCAGCGTGATGTCGAGTTCGCCGCTGTTGGGATCGATGACCAGCGTGGCCGTGCTGCCGGGCAGCAGGCTCGCGACCTTGTCCTTCCAGTTCTTGCAGGGTGCGTGGCTGTCGCAGCCGTCGCGGTACTTGATGAGGTCGGCGGAGCGCGCGCCATCGGCCCACATCGTGCCGACCAGGTCGTTGACCAGGTAGGCGGCCTCGGCGCGGTACTTGGCGCTGCCGGTGGCACGCACCATCGACGCCTGCAGGCCGACCAGCCCGAGCGCGGCGAACGAGAAGATCAGCAGCGCGATCAGCGCCTCGATCATGGCAAAGCCGCGTGTGGCGGGGGAGTTCGTGCGGATCTTGCGCATGGGGCTGTGCTTCAGTTGATGGCGCAGCGGCGCGGGTCGTCGGTGGCGGTCACGGCGGGGTCGCACAGACGCGTGCTGCCGTTGGCGCCGATCAGCACGCGCAGCGGTCGGGTGCTGGCGTTGCTGTGGCTCAGGATCAGGCAGCGCAGCGAGGTGGTGTTGGCCGGCCGGCCATAGCCGTTGAAGGTGACCTGGGTGGCGGTGGCGGCCGTGGTGCAGTCGGTGGCGCGCACCGCCAGGCTGACGTTGGCCGAGCCGTCGCCGTGCGCGTGCTTGGCAATGATCTGCGGCGCAGCGGTGCTGGTGGTGACGACGCTCGGGACCTGGTCGCACTGCCCTTCCGGGCTGCTCAGGCTCACGACCCACGAGGCGGAGCTGCTGGAGAGCGCGCAACTGCTGTCGAGCAGGCCGGCGTTGCCGCTGGCGGTGCTCACGAGCGAGAAGATCACGTTCTGGTTGCGCCGCACGGCTTCGGCGCGCGCCTGCTGCAGACCGCTGATGAGGGATTCGCCCGCATTGCGGATCTGGATGTTGCGCAGCCACTGGCCCACCGAGGGCATGGCCAGCACCAGCAGGCCGCCCAGCACCACCAGCGCGACCATCAGCTCGATGAGCGTCAGGCCCCGGCGCGGTGCGGTTGGGCTCAGCATTCGCTGCCCCGGACCATCCAGCAGCTCTTGCTGACCGTGGTGCCCTTGAACTGGGTCGTGCTTTGCACGTTGGATTCGGTCAGCGTGTAGACGTGGCCGGTCGTGCGCTTGCCGGTGCCGGTGGCCGTGAGCGTGTAGCTCTGGTCGGTGCCGCCCAGCGCACAGCTGTAGGTGAAGAACTTGCTGCCGGCGGGTGCTGCCGCAATGGCGCCGCCCGCGCAGGTGGCGCCCGTGCCGTAGTTGCGGTTGTCCTGGTAGTACTGCTCCATCTGCACGCGGGAGTTGCTCAGGATGGTGAAGGCCTCGGGCACCTCGCCCCGGCGCAGGTAGTCGCTGTAGGAGGGCAGGGCGATGGCGGCCAGGATGCCGACGACGGCGACCGTGATCATCAGCTCGATCAGCGTGAAGCCGCGAATCCGGGAGGGCGATGGGGTGAGTGTCATGGCGGACTGCGGCCTTTGAAAAGCGTCGGTGAATCGTCGAAAAAGACCGGAAATCGGCAGCATCGGCAATCTGAATTGCCAAGACTTTGATCTTAGAGCGCCACAGCCCCGCTCGGTGCGCGCTGCTGCGGTTCGTCAACGCGATGATGTTTCAGGCGGTATCGCTGGTGTCGCGCGCTTCGATGACGCCGGAGCTGGCCAGGCCCAGTTCGACGCAGGCTTGGCGGGTGTGGGACCAGACGGTTTGCAGTTGCTGCTCCAGCAGCGGCGCCTCGGTCGAAGGCAGCTCGACCCCGGCGCGCTCCAGTTGCAGCGCGACGGCCGCCACGCCCTTGAGGCCGAAGCTCGCAGCCGCGCCCTTGAGGCTGTGCGCGCGTTCCTTCAATTCCTGGAAGTCGCCGCTGTGGAGCGTCTCGATGACGTTGAGATACGAGCGCGACTGGTCGGCCAGCAAGCGGTCGAGCATGCGGGCGTAGCCCTGCGGCGTGATGTCTTCGCGCAACTCGGTGATCAGGTCGTGGTCGAGCAGCTCCTGGATCCAGGCGTCCCAGGTTTCGCTGCCGTTGCCGTTGCCGTTGCCGTTGCCGTTGCCGTTGCCGTGGTGGGCGGTGGCGGGCTCTGCGGCCATGACGGGCGCCGGTTCGGGCGTGGCCGTGGCGCAGTGGCGGCGCAGCACCTCTTCGATGTCCTTGCGCCGCACCGGCTTGCTCAGGAAGTCGTTCATGCCGGCGCCGAGGGCTTTCTCGCGCGACTCGCCGGACGCATCGGCCGTGAGCGCCACGATCTTGACCTGGCCGGCCGCGGTGGTCAGCCGGCGGATGGCCCGGGTGGCGTCCAGCCCGTTCATCTCGGGCATGTGCAGGTCCATGAAAATCAGGTCGGGCGTGCGTTCCTGTGTGGCTTGCACGGCCAGCAGGCCGTTCTCCGCCAGACGCGGCTCGCAGCCCAGTTGCTGCAGGTGGGTCTGGATCAGGCGGCGGTTCACCGGGTGGTCTTCCACGACCAGGATGTCGAGGCCCTGTGCGAGGTTCCTGATGCCGGTCGGGGCGGTGTGGTGCAAGGGTGGCTCGGCGGTTGCCGGTGCGGCCATGGCCTGCAGCGGCAGCTGCAGCGTGAAGGTGCTGCCCTGGCCGGGCTGGCTTTGTACGTGGATGTCGCCCGCCAGCAGGCGTGCCAGGTTGCGCGATATTTCCAGTCCCAGGCCGGTGCCGCCAAAGCGGCGCGAGATGCTGGAGTCGGCCTGCGAAAAGCGCTTGAAGAGTTGCGCCAGCGCCGCCTCGTCCATGCCGATGCCGGTGTCGGTGATGATGAACTCGATCCACAGGCGCTCATCCTGCCGCCCGCTCTGCGGGCTGACGCGGCGCACGACCAGGCTCACGCCGCCCTCGGCCGAGAACTTCACGGCGTTGGACAGCAGGTTGAGCAGGATCTGCTTGATGCGCATGCCGTCGCTGCGCACCCAGGCGGGGATATCGGGCGCCACTTCGCAGTGAAACGCCAGCGACTGCGAGCGCGCCACCGGGGCGATCAGCGCCTCGACGTCGTGCGTCAACTGCGCCATGCACAGCGGCGCCAGGTGGATCTGCATGCGGTCGGATTCGAGCTTGGCGGCGTCCAGGATGTCGTTCAGGATGCCCAGCAGGTGCTGCCCCGAGGCGGTGGCGGTGGCGATGTAGTCGAGCTGGCGGGGTGTCAGCGGGTCGTCCTGCATCAGCTCCAGCATGCCCAGCATGCCGTTGAAGGGCGTGCGCAGTTCGTGACTCATGGTGGCCAGGAATTCGCTCTTGGCCTGGCTGGCGGCTTCGGCGGTGGCGTGTGCCTGCCGCAGGGTGGTGGTCAGGACTTCGAGCGTGAGGCGGCGCTGCTCGGACTGGTTGAACTGGCGCCGTGCCGCCCAGGCAAAAGCCAGCGTCAGCAGCGACATGAACACCGTCACGGCAATGCCCATGCGGTTTTGCTCGCGTGCGGCCTGATTGCGCTGCGCAATCAGCTCGCCGTTGCGCTGCAGCCCGAGCATGGCCAGCGTGTGGACCGGGTCGCGCATGGGTTCGAGCTGGGCGAGCATGCCCCGCGCTTGCGCCGGGCTGAAGGGCTGCCGGGGCGCTTCGCCCAGGGACTGATCGGCCTGCAGCACGAAGTTGTCGATCCGTTTCATCAGGGCCTGGTGCCACTCGTTGGCGGGAAACAGCCGCTCGGTGCGCTCAGGCGTGACCAGATCGATGCGGCTGACGAACAGCTCATAGCGCAGCGTGACCTCGGCCATCTGATCGTCGGTCACCGTGTCGGTCACTTCGAGCAGACCGTGGCGCAGGTTCTGGAACTGCGCCTCGAATTGCAGCAGTGCGTAGGCCAGGTTGTCGCGCGGATCATTGATGCTGTTGTTGAACAGCTGGTACTGGTGCCACTGAATGGTGCCGACCGTGATGAACGCCAGCACCAGCATCGCTCCCACGATGCGCAGCCAGTTTCTCGGCTTGTGCATCAAGGGGCTGGGGGACGGGGAGGTGGCAGCCACAGTCGGTGTCATCGCGGTCAGGTCTGACTCAGGCCAGGCGCTGGATGACCTGCAGCAGCTGGCGCGGGCTGAAGGGCTTGACCAGGAACTCATCCGCGCCGGCTTGCAGTGCGGCCTCGCGCACACCGGGCTCGGTGCGGCCGGTCAGCACCACCACGCGGCAGCCGCGAAGGCGTGCGTCGGCCTTGAGCTGCTGGCAGACCATCAGGCCGTTCAAGGCGCCGGGCATCATCAGGTCGAGCAGGATGGCGTCGGGCGGGTTGCTGCGCGCCATCTGCAGGCCTTGCGTGCCGTCGGCGGCCTCCTGCACGATGAAGCTTTTCATCTCCAGCGTCATGCGGATCAAATCCCGAATGTCGGACTGGTCTTCAATGAGGAGGATTCTTTTCATATCCGGCTATTTTGAAGCAGCCGCAAAGCCGCTGGCGATGAAGATGGGCGTGGTTCATTGCGCTTATTGCGTTTTCGGGCAGACCGGCGCCTGGCTACCCTCTGTCGTCGAACCTCAAGGGTCAGGGATGAAAAACATGGGCGTCAAGGTACAGCGTTCTCGTCTGGGTTGGGTCAACCTTTGGCTGGGTTGTGCCGTCACTGCCAACCTCGCGGTGTTGCTGGTGCAGTTGCAGGCGCGGCCGGACGTGGTCGATGCGCTGCCGGGCATGACGAATGTGGCGGCGCTGGCAACTGTCGCTCTTGCCTGGGCGGTGGCCCGGTGGCGTGGCTTCCGGCTGCCCAGGGCCTGCTGGGGGCTGGCTTTTGCCGTGCCGGCGGGCTTGAGCGTCTGGCTGTCGCCCGGCTCCGTGGCCCTGCAGATGAATCTGCTGCTCACCATGAGCCTGCTGCCGGTGTACCGCCGCTGGCCCCTGATTGCCGGTGTTGGCGGTGCGTTCGTGCTGGAGCAGGTCGTGCTGGCGCAGCTGGGGTTGTTGCCGGCTGCGAGCGTGGCCGACGCGGTCGTCTGGCCTTGGCCGGCGCTGTTTCTGGTCCTTCAGACCGGTTGGCTCTGTCGTGCGGCCTACCTTGGCAGCATTGCGCAGCGTGAACGCTTCGACATCGAATTCCTGGTGCGCGCCATGGGCCACGACGGCCCCATCCGGCTGAACCTGGATGCGCTGATGGCTGAATCGGCGCTCGGTCAGCGTCTCAAGCACGTGCAGGAGCGCATGGCCGGCGCGATCCGGCAGGTGGCGGTTTCTTCGCGCGGTGTGCAGGAGGCCGGCTGCGTGCTGGAGCAAAGCGGCACCGAACTGCGCCAGCGCACCGTCCACAGCGCCAACGGCCTGCGCGACGTGGCGCTGTGCCTGGAGCAGATCAGCATCATCGTCAAATCCAGCGCCGAGGTATCGGTGACGGCGCGTGCCACGGCCGCGTCCGCCTCCGGGCTGGCCACGCGCAGTGGCGAGGTGGTGATTGAAATGGTGGGGCAGATGCGCGAGATCGACCAGGCCTCGCGCCGCATCACCGAAATCGTGGCGGTGATCGAGGGCATCGCCTTCCAGACCAACATCCTGGCGCTCAACGCCGCCATCGAAGCCGCCCGCGCCGGCGCCCAGGGCCGCGGTTTTGCGGTGGTGGCGGCCGAGGTGCGCCAGCTCGCGCTCAAGTCGGCCCAGGCCGCCGCCGAGGTGCGCCAGCTGATTGCCGCGTCGTCCCAGGCGGTGGAGCGCGGCAATCGCATGGCCTCGGGCATCGAGAGCACCATCACGAACCTGGTGGCCGCCGTGCGGCATGTGGATGAGGTCTTCAACAACCTCTCCGCCGATACCGACGAGCACGCCAACAACCTGGCCGTCGTGACGACGTCGGTGCGCGAGCTGGACGCCATCACCTCCCAGAACGTGACGCTGGCCGAGCGGGCCGACCAGATCGCCCGTGAGCTTGGCGCGCACGCCGCCGGCCTGAGCGAGGTGCTGGGTGCCTTCGACCTGTGCGATGAAGCGAATCCGGACGCGCAGCCGGATCAGCTGGCCGCCATGGAGGCGTCGCTGCTGGCGTCCATCCAGCAGATGAACCTGGGCGGCACGCCGGCCTTCACGCTCACGGCGGCTCCGGTCGTGCGGGCTGCGACGGCCCCGACCGCTGCGGCGACACCGAGCGTTACAGCCTCCGGCGTCGAATTCTTCTGACCGCCTCGCCGATACTTCGGCGCATGTGCAGGGACCGGCTTCACTTCAATTCGAGCGTCAGCCTCGGTGGCAACCCGAGGTTCATCGATGCCTGAGTTCATGCCAACCCAATACGACCCGGGCGTGGTGGCCGCGTCGCTGCTGATGGCCTTGCTGTCTTCGTTCGTGACCTTCAGCATGACGCGGCGCATGCGCTCGCACGAGTCGGCCATGGCGCGAATCTGGTGGATGGTCGGGGCGCTGGTCATGGGTACCGGCATCTGGGCGACGCACTTTGTGGGCATGCTGGCGTTCGCGCTGCCGGTGCCGATCGGTTACGGCTATGGGCTGACAGCGGCTTCGTGGCTGGGCGTAGTGCTGAGTTCGGCCCTGATGCTGCACGTGCTCGGTCTGCAAGGATCGCAGCCCGCGGCTCGCCGCTCGATCATTCAAGCGGCCGTCCTGAACGGACTGGGCATTGTGCTGATGCACTACACCGGCATGCTCGCCATCGACCTGACGCCTGCCATCGTCTGGGATGGCCGCTGGGTGGCTGCGTCGGTTCTGATGGCGACCGGTGGCTCCTGGGCCGCGTTGACCTTGTTCGTCCGGGCCGAGGCGTGTACCGCCCGTGTGGCGGCGCTGACGGCCTTGGGCGCGGCCAGCCTGATGGCGCTGACCGTGGGCGGCATGCACTACGTCGGCATGGCCGCAGCGGGTTTTCCAGCGGGCGCCGTGTGCCTGTCCGCCGACCAGCTGGGCGGGCCGGGTCTGACGGCGGTGGTGCTCACCGCCGCTGTACTGATGCTGCTGGCGAGCCTGCTGACCTCGGCGCTGGATGCACGCCAGCAGTCCCAGGCCACGCGCCTAGCCTTGTCGCTGCGCACCGCCAACGAGCAGCTGCAGTCGTCCAATGAGCAACTGCAGACCGCCAACGACGAACTGCAGCGCCTGGCGTTCCGCGATGCGCTCACCGGCCTGCCCAACCGCATCCTGTTCGAGGACCGGCTGGAGCAGGCGCTGCTGCGGCTGGAGCGCCGCGCGCATCGGCTGGCTGGCCGCCCGGTGGTGGACAACGCCGAGCGGCTGGCTGTGCTGTTCGTCGATCTGGACGGCTTCAAGCCCATCAACGACACCTACGGTCACGCCGTGGGCGACAGCGTGCTCAGCGAGATCGGCCAGCGCCTGCGCCAGACCGTGCGGGACGCGGACACGCTGGCGCGCATCGGCGGCGATGAATTCGTGGTGCTGATGGAAGGCCTGCGCAGCGAGGCCGACGCGCAGGCCATGGCCGAGCGTCTGCTGGCCTGCATCAGCCCGCCGATTCCGGTGCCGGGGCGCGATGTGCAGCTGTCGTGCTCGGTCGGCATCGTGCTGTACCCGGGCCCGGCGCCGCGCGACAAGCTGCTGGCCTGCGCCGACGCCGCCATGTACCGCGCCAAGCGCGCCGGTGGTGCCGGCGTGGTGGTCTACGCCGCGCACATGGATGTGGCGGCGGCCTACCAGGTCGAGCTGCAGCAGGACTTGCGCATGGCCATCGAGCGGCGCCAGCTGGCGCTGCACTACCAGCCCAAGGTCGATGGCCGCAGCGGCCGCATCTGCGGGGTCGAGGCGCTGCTGCGCTGGCAGCACCCGGAGCGCGGCGCGGTCAGCCCGGCGGTGTTCATTCCGCTGGCCGAGCGCTTCGGCCTCATCAACGCGCTGGGCAACTGGGTCATCGACGAGGCCAGCCGGCAACTGCAGCGCTGGGAAGGCCAGGGCCTGAGCATGCGGGTGGCCATCAACCTGTCGGCCCACCAGCTGCGCCAGCCGGACTTGCCCGAGCGCATACGCCACGCGTTGCAGCGCCGGGGCGTCGACCCGGCGCGCCTGACGTGCGAGATCACCGAGACGGTGGCGATGGAGGACACCCGCGTCACGCTCGACCTGCTGTTCGGGCTGCGGCAGCTGGGCGTGAAGCTGTCGATCGACGACTTCGGCACCGGCTATTCCAGCCTGAGCTATCTGCGCCAGCTGCCGGCGCGCGAACTCAAGATCGACCGCAGCTTCGTCAAGGACCTGGGCGACAGCGACGATGCCCGCGCGGTGGTCGACGCCGTTGTGCGCCTGGCCCACGCGCTGGGCCTGCGCGTGGTGGCCGAGGGCGTCGAGACCGCCCTGCAGCGCGACCTGCTGCTGGTGCTGGGCTGCGACGAGTTGCAGGGCTACTTCTACGCCCGGCCGATGGCCGCCGACGCGCTGCTGGCCTGGGCGCGTGGCGACCATCCGGTCAGCAGCCCGGACTTCTCGACGTCGCTGCTGGGCGACGTGCCGCCGCCGCTTTGAGAAAAGTCCCGCGCCAGCGGCGACAATAGACAGTTGTTCGCGGTTTCGCGTTCTCTTCATTCCTTATCAGCAGACCATGGCCCAATACGTCTTCACCATGAACCGCGTCGGCAAGATCGTGCCGCCGAAGCGCCAGATCCTGAAGGACGTCTCCCTGTCCTTCTTCCCCGGCGCCAAGATCGGCGTGCTCGGCATCAACGGCTCGGGCAAGTCGACCTTGCTCAAGATCATGGCCGGCATTGACAAAGACATCGAAGGCGAGGCCACGGCCATGCCGGGCATCAAGATCGGCTACCTGCCGCAGGAGCCTCAGCTCAACCCCGAGCAGACCGTGCGCGAGGCGGTCGAGGAGGGCATCGGTGGCTCGATCGCGGCCCAGAAACGGCTCGAAGAGGTGTACGCCGAGTACGCCGACGAAAACGCCGATTTCGACAAGCTGGCCGCCGAGCAGGCCGAACTGGAAGCCATCATCGCCGCCGCCGGCAGCGAGAACACCGACCTGCAGCTGGAAATCGCTGCCGACGCGCTGCGCCTGTCGCCGTGGGATGCGATCGTCGGCAACCTGTCGGGCGGTGAGAAGCGCCGGGTCGCGCTGTGCCGCATGCTGCTGTCCAAGCCCGACATGCTGCTGCTCGACGAGCCGACCAACCACCTGGACGCCGAGTCGGTCGAGTGGCTGGAGCACTTCCTGCAGCGCTTCTCGGGCACGGTGGTGGCCATCACCCACGATCGCTACTTCCTCGACAACGCGGCTGAGTGGATCCTGGAACTCGACCGCGGCCAGGGCTTCCCGTACAAGGGCAACTACTCCGACTGGCTCGAAGGCAAGGGCAAGCGCCTGGAGCAGGAGCAGAAGACCGAGGACGCCCGCTCCAAGGCGATGAAGATCGAACTCGAATGGGTGCGCAAGAACGCCAAGGGCCGCCAGGCCAAGAGCAAGGCGCGCCTGGCCCGTTTCGAGGAACTGAGCGACGTCGATTACCAGAAGCGCAACGAGACCAACGAGATCTTCATTCCGGTAGCCGAGCGCCTGGGCAATGAAGTGATCGAGTTCGACGGCGTCACCAAGAGCTTCGGCGACCGCGTGCTGATCGACAACCTGAGCTTCAAGGTGCCGGCCGGTGCGATCGTCGGCATCATCGGCCCGAACGGCGCCGGCAAGTCGACGCTGTTCCGCCTGATCCAGGGCGTCGAGAAGCCCGATCTGGGCGAGGTCAAGATCGGCAAGACCGCCAAGCTGGCCTTCGTCGACCAGAGCCGCCAGAGCCTGGACGACACCAAGACGGTGTGGCAGGACGTCTCGGGCGGTCTGGACAACATCGTGGTCGGCAAGTTCGTGATGCCGAGCCGCGCCTACATCGGCCGCTTCAACTTCAAGGGCAACGACCAGCAGAAGCTGGTGGGCAGCCTCTCAGGCGGTGAACGTGGCCGCCTGCACCTGGCCAAGACGCTGGCGCAGGGCGGCAACGTGCTGATGCTCGACGAGCCGTCCAACGACCTGGACGTCGAAACCCTGCGCGCGCTGGAGGAGGCGCTGCTGGAGTTTGCCGGCTCGGCCATGGTGATCAGCCACGATCGCTGGTTCCTGGACCGCATCTGCACGCATATCCTGGCGGCCGAGGGCGACTCGCAGTGGGTCTTCTTCGACGGCAACTATCAGGAATACGAGGCCGACAAGAAGCGCCGCCTGGGCGAAGAGGGCGCACGTCCGAAGCGCTTCCGCTACAAGGCCCTGAAGTAATCCCTGCAGTGATGACGGGGGCGCCCAGCTCCTGTCAACCCGACGGCCCTCAGGTCAAGTCGGCCAAATCGGTTAAATTGATTTTCAGTTCAGCATTCGGAGAGCGTCCATGAAACAGATCACCGCCATCATCAAGCCCTTCAAGCTCGAAGAAGTCCGCGAGGCCCTGGCGGAAGTCGGCGTCACCGGCCTGACCGTCACCGAGGTCAAGGGCTTCGGTCGCCAGAAGGGTCACACCGAGCTGTACCGCGGCGCCGAGTACGTGGTCGACTTCCTGCCCAAGGTGAAGATCGAGGTGGTGGTCAAGACCGCCGACGTCGATCGCTGCCTGGAGGCCATCGTCAAGGCGGCCAAGACCGGCAAGATCGGCGACGGCAAGATCTTCGTCACCTCGGTGGAGCAGGTCATCCGCATCCGCACCGGCGAGACCGACGAAGCGGCGGTCTGACCGAGATCGCCTTCAGATGCGGCTGTAGTCGGCCGCAGACGAGTCCAGAGCCTGCGACAGCGCTGACATCAGCGCGGCGGGCTCTTCGTACGTCTGCAGCATGTCGGCCTGCTCGGCGCTGACGAAGCCGCTGGTCCGTGCCTGCTGCATGAAGCGCAGCAGCGGCTGGTAGTAGCCGGCGGTGTCGAGCAGCGCCACGGGCTTGGCGTGGTAGCCGAGGTGGCGCCAGGTCCAGACCTCGAACAGTTCCTCGAAGGTGCCGATACCGCCCGGCAGCGCCACGAAGGCGTCTGCCGCCTCGGCCATCTGCTGCTTGCGGTCGTGCATGGTCTGCACCACCTGCAACTCGGTCAGGCCCCGGTGGCCCACTTCACGCCGCATCAGCGACTCGGGGATCACGCCCAGCACTTCAGCGCCTGCCGCCAGCGCGGCGTCGGCCACGATGCCCATCAGTCCGACATTGCCGCCGCCGTAGACGAGGCGCCAGCCGCGCTCGCCGATCAGACGGCCCAACTCGCGGGCGGCATCGGCATAGGCGGGCAGGTCACCGGGGCGCGAGCCGCAGTAGACACAAAGGCTGGGGCGGCGAGGCGGCATGGAGGAGTCTCGAATGAGAGGGGGTCAGGGATCAGGCGGCAAAGCGCTGCCAGAGCGCAGCAGCCCAGATGGTGCCGCACAGCGCGAGCGCCAGGAAGACGGCGGCGCTGCCGAAATCCTTGGCGCGCTTGGCCAGGTCGTGCAATTCGAAAGAGATTCGGTCGACGGTGGCTTCGACCGCCGAGTTGAGCAATTCCACGATCAGCACCAGCAGGACGCTGCCGGCCAGCAGCGCAACCTCGACCCAACTGCGCCCGAGCCAGAAGGCCAGCGGCACCAGCACCACCGCCAGAAGGGTTTCCTGGCGAAAGGCGCTTTCATGGCGGAAGGCGGCCACCATGCCGGCGAACGAGTAGCCGGTGGCGTGGAGGATGCGATCGAGGCCGGTGCGGCCTTTGTGGGGATTCGACATGGCGGGCGATTCTGCCAGCGCCATGTGTCGACTTGGATGTCGGTCTGACGGGTTCAGCGCTTGGGCAGCATCGGCCGCCACGTCACCAGCCGCGTCTGGCAGAGGCGGTCGTGCAGGAACTGCCGCTGCGGCATGGCCATGGCCAGCAGCGCGTAAATCAGCACGCCGGCCAGCGTGGCCCAGGTGAAGCTGGCACCGCTGCGCCATCCGGCCTGCCAGACCAGCAGCCAGGCCGGCACAAACCATAGCCAGCTCAGCAGGTAGCGCGCCGTGGCACGCCAGCGCGTGACGGGCTGATCCTGGCTGTCGACCAGCCGCACATGCCACGTCTTCATGGCGACGGTCTGGCCACTGCGGGTCCAGAACCAGACGAAGTAGAGGCCCAGCGTGACGAACAGGAAGGCCTGCAGACCCCAGCGCCCTTGCAGCGCATGACGTTGCTGTGTCATCAGGCCGTAGACGTAGCCACTGGCCATCAGCACACCGAAGAGGATCACGCCCTCGTAGAGCATGGCAGCCAGTCGGCGGCGCAAGCCGGGGGTGGGCAGCATGGACGGGGAAGTTATCACGTCGGCGGGTACGGACGCTGGGGCGGGTGCGGGTGAATTCATCAGGGAAGCGGGCGAACGGGTTCTGTCGCGGCGGCGCCTTGCGGACCGCGCTGGGGCAGCAGCGTGGCGCTGTCCACGAAGCCGGGCGTGGCGGCAATCTTGGGCAGGCCGGCCTGCTGGTGTCGTGGCGGGGTGGGGCCTTGGTTGATGGGCCGGGTGCTGGCGCCCACGGTGGCCTGAACCGTGGCGGTGCCGACCGGGCTGGGCTTGATGCGGCGCTGGGCCGGCTCGACGATGTTGGACTTGGTCTGCGCCTGGCCTGCTGCAGCCCGTTTGGCGGCAGCAGAGGTGGCGGCGGCAGAAGCGGCTGCCGCCGGCGCGCGGCCCGCGGCCTGCTTGGCCAGTGCCTGGCGCTGATCTTCCGGCAGCAGTTGGTACTCGTCCCAGCGCGCCTGGCGCTCGGCCGCCGGCAACTGCTTGCTCTGTTCGTACTGGATGCGCGCGGTGTTGCGTTGCGCGGGTGACATCGCGGCCCATTCCGCCATGCGGGAATGCAGGCGCTGCTGCTGCTCGGCGGGCATGGCGGGATAACGCGTGGCGACATCCAGCCACTTCTGCTTGCGGCTGGCGTCGATGCTGACCCACTGCGTCTGCAGCGGTCGCAAGGCGAGCCGTTGCGCAGCGGAAAGCTCGTTCCACCCTGGGCCGTTGTTCTGCTGTGCCTGGGCGATGGACAGACCGCCTGCCAAGATCGCAGCGCAGCAAAGCCGGGTGGCGACGGACAAGAGGCTGTGGCGGTGAGCGACTTTCATCGGAAGCAGGGGCGGGTGTGAAGAGGCGATGGCAATGGTCCGGAGTGGCGGCGGCTGGCTTACGGCTGCTGGCTGCGGGTCGGCTCCAGCAGGAATTCGCCGAAGCCCGGATCGGTATAGGCCGCCGGCGGCAGCGCGTCGCCCAGCAAGGCGGTGTCGATCTCTGCTGCTGCAGAGATCTGTTCGAGTTGGCGCCATTCCTGGATGCCGACCAAGCCCAGCACCAGCACCAGCAACGGCACCAGGATGCCAAGTCGGCCCCAGCGCGACAGGTCCGGGCCGCCTTGCATCATCAGGGCGCCTGAGCGGACGTCACCGATGACCGAGGCCGCCGGTTGAGCGGCCACGGCCAGCTGATGGCTCCTGGCGTGTGCGACAGCCTGCATGCGCGCAATGCGCAGGCGCTCCTGGATGTCATGCGGCAGGTCATTGCTGGCGGTACTCAGGCGCGCTGCAACGCGAAACCCGAATCGAGCTTCCAAAGCCGCCGCGTTGCCTGGCGGTGCATGGGGATCGGTCGATGGATGATTCACAGCGAAATTCCTTTGAGTTTGAGTGCTTTGGCCAAGGCATGCACCGCTCTGGAGCAGTGGGTCTTGACGCTGCCCTCGGAGCAGCCCATGGAGGCTGCCGTTTCAGCAACATCCATTTCTTCCCAGTAACGCATCAGGAAAGCTTCGCGTTGACGCGTGGGCAGCTTGGTGACTTCGCTTTCGATGATTTCCAGCGTCTGCGTGCGTTCGACCGCATCTGAGGAGCTTTCGGTGCCCTCTGAGTTGGAGAGCATTTCCAGCGTTTCAAGCAGATCGAAGTCCGGCTCGCCGTTGGCGGGTTCGAAGTCCGAGAAGTTCTGCAGCACACCCCGGCGCACTTTCTGGTGGCGGAACCAGTCCATCGTGGCGTTCGAAAGGATGCGCTGGAACAGCATCGGCCACTCTGCAGGCGGGCGATCGGCGTACTTGCTGGCCAGCCGGATCATCGAGTCCTGCACGATGTCGAGTGCGGCGTCTTCATCTCGCACCGCATAGGCCGTGCGCTTGAAGGCGCGCTTTTCAACGCTTTGCAGGAAGTCGGAGAGTTCTTGATCTACGGACAAAGTGGGGCTGTCTCAGGCGGCCAAGGCGGCTTGCAAGATTATGTCAGCCGAGCTTGCCGTCATCGCCGTCGCGTGAACAACTTGGCACGGCTGAGTCCCGCACATCAACAATGCCATAATCCAAGACCCGCACACCGTGCGGGTCTGGTCTTGACCGGCTGTCCCACCAAGGGCGCCGCAGTCGCAGATCGTGCAAGCTTCAATTCCGCCTCACGAGGGTGAGCTGCCAGTGACGTCAGGCGGCGCGAGGAGAAGCACCATTCGATTTTCGTCAGAGAAAAACCCGAAAGGTTCACCATGGACATGTCTGCTGCAGAACAAAAGCGTGCCGCCTCGGCACAAGCTCTCCGCGACCCATCTTCCCTGCCCGAGCTCAATGGCTCGGACATCCTCGTGCGCTGTCTGCAGGCCGAGAACGTCGAGTTCATCTGGGGTTATCCCGGCGGCTCGGTGCTCTACATCTACGACGCGCTCTACAAGCAAGAGACCATCCAGCACGTGCTGGTGCGTCACGAGCAGGCCGCTGTGCACGCCGCTGACGGCTATGCCCGCGCCACCGGCAATGTCGGCGTGGCGCTGGTGACTTCGGGTCCCGGCGTGACGAACGCGATCACCGGCATCGCGACGGCCTACATGGACTCGATCCCGATGGTCGTGATCACCGGTCAGGTGCCCACGCCCGCGATCGGCCTGGATGCGTTCCAGGAGTGCGACACCGTCGGCATCACGCGCCCCATCGTCAAGCACAACTTCCTGGTCAAGGACGTGCGCGATCTGGCTGCGACGCTCAAAAAAGCCTTCCACATTGCCCGCACCGGCCGGCCTGGCCCGGTCGTGGTCGACGTGCCCAAGGACGTGTCGCTCAAGGTCGCCCCGTTCCAGTACCCGGACACGGTGGAGATGCGCTCCTACAACCCGGTCAAGAAGGGCCATGGCGGCCAGATCCGCAAGGCCGTGCAGCTGCTGCTGCAAGCCAAGCGTCCCTACATCTACACCGGCGGCGGCGTGATCCTGGGCAATGCGTCGGCCGAGTTACGTGAATTGGTCGACCTGCTCGGCTACCCCGTCACCAACACGTTGATGGGCCTGGGCGCGATGCCCGCGACCGATCCGCGCTTCCTCGGCATGCTCGGCATGCACGGCACCTACGAAGCCAACATGACCATGCAGAACAGCGATGTGCTGCTGGCGGTGGGCGCGCGCTTCGATGACCGCGTGATCGGCAATCCGAAGCACTTCGCTTCGGTCGAGCGCAAGATCATCCATATCGATATCGATCCGTCGTCGATCAGCAAGCGCGTCAAGGTCGACATCCCCATCGTGGGCGACGTCAAGGACGTGCTGCAGGAACTCATCGCCCAGATCCGCGAGACCCAGCAGCGCATGGAGCCGGCTGCGCTCGACGCGTGGTGGAACCAGATCGGCGACTGGCGCAAGCGCGATTGCCTGAAGTACAAGCCCTCCGACGAGGTCATCAAGCCGCAGTACGTGGTCGAGACGCTCTGGAACCTGACGCGCGGTGGCGACACCTACATCACGTCGGACGTTGGCCAGCACCAGATGTGGGCGGCGCAGTACTTCAAGTTCGACGAGCCGCGTCGCTGGATCAACTCCGGCGGCTTGGGCACGATGGGCGTGGGCCTGCCGTACGCGATGGGCATCAAGCTGGCCAAGCCGGACGCGGACGTGTTCTGCATCACCGGTGAAGGTTCGATCCAGATGTGTATCCAGGAACTGTCCACCTGCCAGCAGTACGGCACGGCGGTCAACGTCATCTCGCTGAACAACCGCTACCTGGGCATGGTGCGCCAGTGGCAGCAGCTGGACTACGGCAGCCGCTACTCGCACAGCTACATGGACGCGCTGCCCGACTTCGTGAAGCTCGCCGAGGCCTACGGCCACATCGGCATCAAGATCGAGAAGCCCTCCGAGGTCGAGCCGGCGCTCAAGGAGATGATCCGCCTGAAAGACCGCACCGTCTTCCTCGACGTGCGCACCGACCAGACCGAAAACGTCTGGCCGATGGTGCAGGCGGGCAAGGGCATCTCCGAGATGCTGCTGGGCTCCGAAGACCTGTGACGCGTCGGGCCGGCGCGGGAAGACGGGCTTACCGGCCCGTCGGACACGCCGGCAGATGCTTCACGGCAAACGGATCTGACGACTGATTTCCCGTTCACGCACGGCCTGCAGGCCCGCCCCTCCGGTTACCGCTGGAGGCCAGGAAATGCAGGTCAAGGAACCGACATGAAACACATCATTGCTCTGCTGCTCGAGAACGAGGCTGGCGCGCTGTCGCGCGTGGTGGGCCTGTTCTCGGCCCGTGGCTACAACATCGAGAGCCTGACCGTGGCGCCGACGGAAGACTCGTCGCTGTCGCGCATGACCATCGTCACGACCGGCTCGGACGACGTCATCGAGCAGATCACCAAGCACCTCAACCGCCTGATCGAGGTGGTCAAGGTGGTCGACCTGACCGAAGGCAGCTTCACCGCCCGTGAGCTGATGCTCATCAAGGTGCGCGCTGTCGGCAAGGAGCGCGAGGAAATGACACGCCTGGCGGACATCTTCCGCGGCCGCATCATCGACGTGACCGACAAGACCTACACCATCGAGCTGACGGGCGACTCGTCCAAGCTCGACGCCTTCATCGAAGCCGTGGATCGCACCGCGATCCTCGAAACCGTGCGCACCGGCACCAGCGGCATCGGCCGCGGCGAACGCATCCTGCGGGTCTGAAGACCCTTTATCCCTGGCGACCCGCCGATTTTTCCAAAGAGAGAAGACCATGAAGGTTTACTACGACAAAGACGCTGACCTGAGCCTGATCAAGGGCAAGAACGTCACCATCATCGGCTACGGCTCGCAAGGCCATGCCCACGCCCAGAACCTGAACGACTCCGGCGTCAAGGTCACGGTCGGCCTGCGCAAGGGTGGCGCTTCATGGGCCAAGGTCGAGAAGGCCGGCCTGAAGGTTGCGGAAGTCGCTGAAGCGGTCAAGAGCGCCGACGTGGTGATGATGTTGTTGCCTGACGAGCAGATCGCTGCCGTCTACAACGCCGAAGTCGCCCCCAACATGAAGGAAGGCGCTTCGCTGGCCTTCGCGCACGGCTTCAACGTCCACTACGGCCAGGTCGTGCCGCGCGAAGACGTCGACGTCTGGATGGTCGCTCCGAAGGCTCCGGGCCACACCGTGCGCGGCACCTACACCCAGGGTGGCGGCGTGCCGCACCTGATCGCCGTCCACGCCGACAAGACCGGCAAGGCGCGCGATCTGGCACTGTCCTACGCTGCAGCCAACGGCGGCGGCAAGGCCGGCATCATCGAGACCAACTTCCGCGAAGAAACCGAAACCGACCTGTTCGGCGAGCAGGCTGTTCTGTGCGGCGGTGCCGTCGAGCTGATCAAGGCGGGTTTCGAGACGCTGACCGAAGCCGGCTACGCGCCCGAGATGGCCTACTTCGAGTGCCTGCACGAACTGAAGCTGATCGTCGACCTGATCTATGAAGGCGGCATCGCCAACATGAACTACTCGATCAGCAACAACGCCGAGTACGGCGAGTACGTGACCGGCCCGAAGGTGGTGACCTCTGCCACCAAGGACGCGATGCGCCAGTGCCTGAAGGACATCCAGACCGGCGAGTACGCCAAGTCCTTCATCCTCGAGAACAAGGCCGGTGCACCGACCCTGATCTCGCGCCGTCGCCTGACGGAAGAGCACCAGATCGAAGTCGTCGGCGAAAAACTGCGCGCGATGATGCCCTGGATCAAGGCCAACAAGCTGGTCGACAAGAGCCGCAACTGATGCGGCTGACGGCGGAGCGACGCCTCGCGCTGCCGCTCACATTCTGAAAGGCCGCCGTGAGGCGGCCTTTTTTCATGGAGCGCTGCGCTATGCTCGCCCACCAAGTTCCCTCGCGGCCATGAGCCAGCGTCAACCCAACCGAATTGCGACATGACCGAGCCTGAGCGCCCGATTTCCTCTCCCGCCGTGGCCCCCGCTGCAGCCCAAGATCTCGACGACGATTTCGAGCCGCCGGCTGGCCAGCGTCCGCGCCGCAAGGGTATCTACATCCTGCCGAACCTGTTCACGCTGGCGGCGCTGTTCGGTGGTTTCTACGCCATCGTGATGGCCATGAACGGCCGCTTCGACAACGCAGCAGTGGGCATCTTCTGCGCCATGGTGCTCGACAGCCTCGATGGCCGCGTGGCGCGCATGACCAACACGCAGAGCGCGTTCGGCGAGCAGATGGACAGCCTGTCCGACATGGTGAGCTTTGGCGCCGCGCCGGCGCTGATCGTCTACGAATGGGCACTCAAGGGCATGGGCAAGGTCGGCTGGATCGCGGCCTTTGTGTACTGCGCTGCGGCGGCCCTGCGGCTGGCGCGCTTCAACACCAACATCGCCGTGGTTGACAAGCGCTTCTTCCAGGGCCTGCCCAGTCCGGCGGCGGCGGCGCTGGTGATCGGTTTCATCTGGGTCATGGATGACGCCGGCTTCAAGGACGCGCGAGGCACCGACTGGCTGACCTGGCTGACTTGCGGCCTGACGCTGTATTCCGGCCTGACCATGGTGACCAACGTGCCGTTCTACAGCTTCAAGGACGTGAGCTTCAAGCGAACCGTGCCATTCATCGTCATCGTGGCGATTGCGCTGGGGATTGCCGTCATCAACCTGCATCCGCCGATCGTGCTGTTCGGCATCTTCATGGTCTACGGGTTTTCGGGCTATGTGGTGTACGCGGTACAAAGGGCGCGCGGCAAGCCGGTGAGCGTCATTGCCACCTCGACACAAGAGCCGGATGAAGAAGGCCTGCATCGCTGATGCACAGGGCTGCGTGCTATAGTTTTCCGATGATGTTCAGCCAAGCTCTATCGCTAAGCCTGCTAGGAGTGCCCCGGGCGCGCTGACCAGTCACATCTGAATTTTTCCTGGATCGACGGCCCGCCATGCGCATCAACGCAGCGGGCCGTTTTTCTTTTGTCCCTAGGAGTCCATCCATGAGCATGCTCAAGAACCCAGCCGTCAAGTACCGTCCCGCCGCGACAGTGCGCCTGCCGGACCGTCGCTGGCCCGATGTGGTGATCAGCCGCGCGCCGATGTGGCTGAGCACCGACCTGCGGGATGGCAACCAGGCGCTGATCGAGCCGATGGATGTGCAGCGCAAGCTGCGCCTGTTCGAGACGCTGGTCCGGGTGGGACTCAAGGAGATCGAGGTCGGATTTCCGTCGGCCTCGCAGGCGGATTTCGACTTCGTGCGCACGCTCATCGACGAGCAGCTGATCCCCGATGACGTGACGATCCAGGTGCTGACGCCGGCGCGTGCGCACCTGATCGAGCGCACGTTCGAGTCGGTGCGCGGCGCGCGGCAGGTGATCGTGCACCTCTACAACGCCACCGCGCCCATCATGCGCGAGGTGGTGCTGGGCCTGGATGTTGCCGGCATCACCGAGCTGGCCACCCGCCACGCCCAGCTGCTCAATGAGCACGCGGCGCAGCAGCCTGAGACGCGCTGGACCTTCCAGTACTCACCCGAGATGTTCTCGGACACCGAGCTGGAGGTCTCGCTGCAGGT
The DNA here is from genome assembly GCF_965250675.1 of Leptothrix sp. (in: b-proteobacteria). Lineage (NCBI taxonomy): Bacteria > Pseudomonadati > Pseudomonadota > Betaproteobacteria > Burkholderiales > Sphaerotilaceae > Leptothrix > Leptothrix sp. (in: b-proteobacteria). Next base: position 224,722 of record NZ_CBDFPH010000002.1, on the reverse strand, counting down.
GGTCGACGCCGTCACCGCCGTCTGGCAGGCGCGCCCCGAGCAGCGCTGCATCATCAACCTGCCGTCCACCGTCGAGCACTGCACCGCCAACGTTTTTGCCGACATGGTCGAGTGGATGCACCGCCACATCGCCCGCCGTGACGGCGTGATCCTGTGCGTGCACCCGCACAACGACCGGGGCACGGGTACGGCCGCGGCCGAACTGGCGATCATGGCCGGTGCTGACCGCATCGAAGGCTGCCTGTTCGGCAACGGCGAGCGCACCGGCAATCTCGACCTGGTCAACGTCGCGCTCAACCTCTACACCCAGGGCGTGGCGCCGGGGCTGGATTTCTCGGACATCGACGCCATCCGCCGCACGGTCGAATACTGCAACCAGCTGCCGGTGCACCCGCGCCACCCGTATGTGGGCGACCTGGTCTACACCTCGTTCTCGGGCTCGCACCAGGACGCCATCAAGAAGGCTTTCGCGGCGCGCCGGGACGGTGACATCTGGGACATGCCCTATCTGCCGATCGACCCCAAGGACCTGGGCCGCAGCTACGAGGCGGTGATTCGCGTCAACAGCCAGTCGGGCAAGGGCGGCATCAGCTATCTGCTGGAGGCGGAATACGGCCTGGAGTTGCCGCGCCGGCTGCAGATCGAGTTCAGCCAGATCGTGCAGGCGGTGATGGACGACGCCGGCAAGGAGCTGGCCGCTGCCGACATCTGGGCCATCTTCGGCCGCGAATACGGCTTCGAGCTGGCCGATCGCCAACTGGTCCAGCCGCCGCAGATCGAGGAACACGCCGATGGCCGCGTGCGCTTGCAGGCGCGTTTGCAGGCGAGTCTGAACGGCGTGGCGGGCGAGGCCGGGCTGTCGCTCGACGGCAGTGGCAACGGCCCGGTCGATGCCTTCGTGCAGGCGCTGGCCACGGCCACCGGGCAGAGCATCCAGGTGCTTGACTACCATGAGCATTCGATCGGCGCAGGTGCCCAGGCGCGTGCGGCGGCCTACTTCGAGTTGCGCGTGGGCCAGGGCCCGACGCTGTTCGGGGTCGGCATTGATGCCAACATCGTCACCGCCTCGATCAAGGCCGTGCTGTCGGGCTGGCAGCGCGCCAGCCGCCAGCATCACGCCACCGAAGTCCAGCAAACAACCGCCTGAGGAGACCGCCATGACCGACAAACTCATCATTTTCGACACCACCTTGCGCGACGGCGAGCAGTCGCCCGGCGCCTCGATGACGCGCGACGAGAAGCTGCGCATCGCCCGCCAGCTGGAGCGCCTGAAGGTCGACGTGATCGAGGCCGGTTTTGCCGCCTCTTCCAACGGTGACTTCGAGGCCGTCAAGGCGATTGCCGACGCGATCAAGGACTCGACCATCTGCTCGCTGGCGCGCGCCAACGACCGCGACATCGCCCGCGCGGCCGAGGCCTTGCGCGGCGCCAACTCGGCGCGCATCCACACCTTCATCGCCACCAGTGCGCTGCACATGGAGAAGAAGCTGCGCATGTCGCCCGAGCAGGTGTTCGAGCAGGCCAAGCTGTCGGTGCGATTCGCGCGCAACCTGTGCGCGGACGTGGAGTTCTCGCCCGAGGATGGCTATCGTTCTGATCCGGACTTCCTCTGCCGCGTGCTGGAAGCCGTGATCAACGAAGGCGCCACCACGCTCAACATTCCCGACACCGTAGGCTACGCGGTGCCCGAGCTGTACGGCAACTTCATCAAGAACCTGCGCGAGCGCATCCCCAACTCCGACAAGGCGATCTGGTCGGTGCACTGCCATAACGATCTGGGCATGGCGGTAGCCAACTCGCTGGCCGGCGTCAAGATCGGCGGCGCACGGCAGGTCGAATGCACCATCAACGGCCTGGGTGAGCGCGCGGGCAACTGCTCGCTCGAAGAAGTCGTGATGGCGGTCAAGACGCGGCGCGACTACTTCGGCCTGGACATCGGCCTGGACATCAGCCAGATCGTGCCGGCCTCGCGCATGGTGGCGCAGACCACTGGCTTCGTCGTGCAGCCTAACAAGGCGGTGGTGGGCGCCAACGCGTTCGCGCATGCCTCGGGCATCCATCAGGACGGCGTGCTCAAGGCGCGCGACACCTACGAAATCATGCGTGCCGAGGACGTGGGCTGGGCCGCCAACAAGATCGTGCTCGGCAAGCTGTCGGGCCGCAACGCTTTCAAGCAGCGCCTGCAGGACCTGGGCATCGAGCTGGAATCCGAAGCCGACATCAACACCGCGTTCATGAAGTTCAAGGACCTGGCCGACCGCAAGAGCGAAATCTTCGACGAGGACATTCTGGCCTTGGTCAACGACGACGTCGTGGGCCAGGCGCAGGAGCATTACCGCCTGCTGGCCTTGTCGCAGCGCTCTGAAATGGGTGAGCGGCCGCACGCCAGCGTCGCGTTTGCTGCGGGTGATGTCGAGCATCACGCCGAGTCCGACGGCAACGGCCCGGTCGACGCCAGCCTGAAGGCGATCGAGTCCAAGCTTGCCACGGGGGCAGAGATGTTGCTGTACTCGGTCAACGCCATCACCTCGGGCAGCACCGAGTCGCAAGGCGAGGTCACCGTGCGCCTGCAACTCGGTGGCCGGGTGGTCAACGGCGTCGGCGCCGACCCGGACATCGTCGTGGCTTCGGCCAAGGCGTATCTGGCGGCGCTCAACAAGCTGCACAGCAAGTCCGAGCGTGTGGCCGCCCAGGGCTGAGCTACGCCCTGAACGGGGGTGCTGATCCGTGGAATAGCACTCCTAAACTGAAAATCTTCGGTGAATCAAGACGTTGCGTGCGATTCTTGATTCACCTAGACTGATTTCAGTCTGTATCGAGTGTGAGCCTTAGCGGCCATATTGAAACCATGTTCAAGAATTCACGCCCCGGCCTCAAACTCGTTATTGCCCTGATCAGCGTTGTGTTCTCACTGGGGCAAGCCGCGACGGTCGAAGCCGCAACGCGTGCTGACAAGAACCGCCGCGCCAAGGCGACGAAGGTCACCAAGATCGTCAAGTCACCCGTGCGTGCCAAGGTCAAGGTGGCACCGCTTCGGGCCAAGGCCAAGACGACACTGCTGCGCTCCGAGGCCGCTGAAGCTCGTCCGTCCTTCGGCAAAGCGTTCGGTTTGCATGCCACGCAGGATGATCTGGACCTCAAGTCCAGTGTGGCTCTGGTGGTGGATCAGGATACGTCCGAGGTGCTGTTCAGCAAGAACTCGCAGGCGGTGCTGCCCATCGCATCCCTCACCAAGTTGATGACCGGCCTGGTCGTGGTCGATGCCCAATTGCCGCTGGACGAGGTGCTGGAAGTGACCGCAGCCGATGTGGACACCGAAAAAGGCAGCCGCTCCCGCCTTTCGGTCGGCGCACGGCTGACACGCGGTGAAATGCTTCACCTGGCACTGATGTCGTCGGAGAACCGCGCCGCCCACGCGCTTGGCCGCCACTACCCCGGAGGACTGAATGCCTTCGTCTCCGCCATGAACCGCAAGGCTCAGGCGCTGGGCATGAGCGACACGCGCTATGTGGAGCCCACGGGTCTGTCGAGTCATAACCAGTCCTCGGCTCCCGATCTGGCGCGTCTGGTGCAAACCGCCTATGGCTATGCACTGTTGCGCGAACTGTCGACGTCGCCAGAGCACGCGGTCGATGTGGGCAACCGCACGCTTCAGTACCGCAATACCAACGGGCTGATCAGCAACCCGAGCTGGGACATCGGCCTGCAGAAAACAGGCTATATCTCCGAGGCCGGCCGTTGCCTGGTGATGCAGACCAAGCTCGCAGGCCGCAAGCTGATCATGATCTTCCTGGATTCGACGGGGAAGTACTCCCGCCTGGGTGATGCCGAGCGCGTCAGGCGCTGGCTTGAGAGCGATGCGCCTCGGGGCATTCGGCCGTCTGCACCGATCTCCGGTCGCGCGGAACCGTCCCCGCTGTCTTGACGACGTCGGATCGCGCCACCCTGGGCTCGCCGCGTGTTCAGCTGGGCCGATAGCCCAGCGACGTCGAAATCTGGTCGGCCGCCTCGCGCAGCCGCTCACTCCACGCTTCTTCGAGCCGGTCTGCAGGGGCTGAAATCGACAGGCCTGCCACCAGCCTGCCCTGATCATCGTGAATGCCGGCGGCCAGGCAGCGCACACCCAGCTCCAGTTCTTCGTTGTCACGCGCCACCTCGGTCTGACGCACGCGCGCCAGTTCGCGCTCCAGTTGCGTCAGGTCCGTGATGCTGTTGCGGGTGTGGCCGGCCAAGCCGGTGCGCGTGGCATAGGCCCGCACGCGGTGTGGCTCGTCGTGGGCCAGGAAGAGCTTGCCCACGGATGTCAGGTGCAGCGGCGCACGCCCACCGACTGCTCGCACCACCTGCATGCCGGACCGCTCGGAGTACGAGCGTTCGATGTAGACGATCTCATCCCCCTGGCGCACCGACAGGTTGACGGGCTGGTGCGTGAGCTTGTGCAGCTCGCGCATGGGCGCCAGCGCCGCATCGCGCACATCCAGCCGCGCCTTGACGAGGTTGCCCAGCTCCAGCAGGCGCATGCCGAGCCGGTAGCTGCCGGCTTCGGGGCGGTCCACGAAGCGACCTGCGGCCAGATCGTTCAGGATGCGGTGCGCGGTGGACGGGTGCAGCCCCGTCATCTCGCTGATCTGCTTGAGCGACACAGGGTCCTGGTGCTCGGCCAGCACGTCCAGCAGCTTGAACATGCGCGCGATCACCTGAATGGTCGGGGTCGACGGTTCCTTCTTGGTCATGGGAAGTCGTAATGCATGTAAAAGCGTATTTTGCATGGCGAAAATTGGTTTCGCAAAATCACGTCGATAGGCGTGGTCGCCTGTCGATCCAGGACACATTCCTGTGATGGGTTTCAGTGCATGAATGCACTCGATTTGTCAGCCGGCGTCAGGGCAGGGTGGTACATTGCGGCGCCTGATAGTTCAGTCCCTTCCCGTCCCCTTTCCTGGCAACAGTCAAGGCGGGTCGCTAGTCCGCCAACCGGTATAGCCGTGTCGCGGAAGGTTTTTCAACCCACTCAGCCCCGGATACCGGATGCAAAGGTGAGCGAAATATGATGCAGCAGTACAGATCCAATTCCTATCTCTTCGGGGGCAACGCGCCCTATGTCGAAGAGATGTACGAGGCCTACCTCGATAACCCGGGCTCGGTCCCCGACAACTGGCGCGCCTACTTCGACGCGCTGCAGCATGTCCCGGCGACCGACGGCACCGACAGCCGCGACGTGGCCCATGCGCCCGTCGTCGAGTCCTTCGCGCAGCGTGCCAAGGCCAACGCCTTCGCCCTCAAGGCCAGCGAAGCCGACCTGGCCGTTGCCCGTAAGCAGGTGCACGTGCAGTCGCTGATCGCGGCCTACCGCTTCCTGGGTTCGCGCTGGGCCGACCTCGATCCGCTCAAGCGCACCGAGCGCCCCAAGATTCCCGAACTCGAGCCGGCGTTCTACGACCTGAGCGAGTCCGACATGGACATCACGTTCAGCGCCGCGAACACGTATTTCAGCAAGGCCGAGAACCTCAGCCTGCGCGACATCCTGCAGGCGCTGCGTGAAACCTACTGCGGCACCATCGGCGCCGAGTACATGCACATCACGGACCCGACCGAGAAGCGCTGGTGGCAGGAGCGCCTGGAGTCGCGCCGCAGCAAGCCCAACTTCACGGTCGAAGAGAAGAAGCACATCCTTGAGCGCCTGACCGCCTCGGAAGGTCTGGAGCGTTTCCTCCATACCAAGTACGTCGGCCAGAAACGCTTCTCGCTCGAAGGCGGCGAGAGCTTCATCGCCTCGATGGACGAGCTGGTCCAGCGCGCTGGCCAGACCGGCGTGCAGGAAATCGTCATCGGCATGGCCCACCGCGGCCGCCTGAACGTGCTGGTCAACACCCTGGGCAAGATGCCCAAGGACCTGTTCGCCGAGTTCGACCACACCGCCCCTGAAGACCTGCCCTCCGGTGACGTCAAGTACCACCAGGGCTTCTCCAGCGACATCTCGACGCGTGGCGGCCCGGTGCACCTGAGCCTGGCGTTCAACCCGTCGCATCTGGAAATCGTCAACCCGGTGGTCGAAGGCTCCGTCAAGGCCCGCATGGACCGCCGTGGCGACAAGACCGGCGCGCAAGTGCTGCCGGTGCTGGTGCACGGCGACGCGGCCTTTGCCGGCCAGGGCGTCGTGATGGAAACGCTGGCGCTGGCGCAGACGCGCGGCTACTTCACCGGCGGCACGGTGCATCTGGTGATCAACAACCAGATCGGCTTCACCACCTCCGATCCGCGCGACAGCCGCTCGACGCTGTACTGCACCGACATCGTCAAGATGATCGAAGCCCCCGTGCTGCACGTGAATGGCGACGATCCGGAAGCGGTCGTGCTGGCCACGCAGCTGGCCATGGACTACCGCCAGGAGTTCAAGAAGGACGTCGTCGTTGACATCGTCTGCTTCCGCAAGCTGGGCCACAACGAGCAGGACACGCCGTCGCTCACCCAGCCGCTGATGTACAAGAAGATCGCGTCGCACCCTGGCACGCGTCGCCTGTACGGCGACAAGCTGGTGGCGCAGAACGTGCTGCCGGCCGATGGTCCGGACCAGATGGTCAAGGACTTCCGCGCCGCCATGGACGCCGGCAAGCACACGGTCGACCCGGTGCTGACCAACTTCAAGAGCAAGTACGCCGTCGACTGGGCACCGTACCTGGGCAAGAAGTGGACGGACGCTGCTGACACCGCGCTGCCGCTGACCGAAATCAAGCGCCTGTCGGAGAAGATCACCTCGGTGCCGGCCAACTTCAAGGTCCACCCGCTGGTCGAGAAGGTCCTGGCGGACCGCGCTGCGATGGGCCGCGGCGACATCAACGTCGACTGGGGCATGGGCGAGACCCTGGCCTACGCGTCGCTGGTGGCTTCGGGCTACGCCGTGCGCCTGTCGGGCGAGGACTGCGGTCGCGGCACCTTCGTGCACCGCCATGCCGTGCTGCACGACCAGAACCGTGAGAAGTGGGACGTCGGCACCTATGTGCCGCTCGAAAACATCGCCGAGAACCAGGCGCCGTTCGTCGTCATCGACTCGATCCTGTCGGAAGAAGCCGTGCTCGGCTTCGAATACGGCTACGCCGCCGCCGAGCCGAACACGCTGACCATCTGGGAAGGCCAGTTCGGCGACTTCGTCAACGGTGCGCAGGTCGTGATCGACCAGTTCATCGCTTCGGGCGAAGTGAAGTGGGGCCGCTCCAACGGTCTGACGCTGATGTTGCCGCACGGCTACGAAGGCCAGGGCCCGGAGCACAGCTCGGCGCGCCTGGAGCGCTTCATGCAGCTGGCAGCGGACACCAACATGCAGATCGTGCAGCCGACCACGGCCAGCCAGATCTTCCACCTGCTGCGCCGCCAGATGGTGCGCCCGTTCCGCAAGCCGCTGGTCATCATGACGCCGAAGTCGCTGCTGCGGAACAAGGACGCGACCTCGCCGCTGACCGAGTTCAGCAAGGGCGAGTTCCGCACCGTGATCGGTGAGCGCGATGCCAACATCGATGCGGCCAAGGTCAAGCGCGTGATCGCCTGCTCGGGCAAGGTCTATTACGACCTGATCAAGAAGCGTGAAGAGAAGAAGAGCACCGACACGGCCATCATCCGCGTCGAGCAGCTCTACCCCTTCCCGCACAAGGCGTTCGCCAACGAGCTGAAGAAGTACCCCAACCTGGCGGATCTGGTGTGGTGCCAGGACGAGCCGCAGAACCAGGGTTCCTGGTTCTTCGTGCAGCACTACATCCACGAGAACATGCAAGAAGGCCAGAAGCTGGGCTACGCGGGTCGCCCCGCCTCCGCCTCGCCGGCCGTGGGTTACGCCCACCTGCACCAGGAGCAGCAGAAGGCGCTGCTGGACCAGGCGTTCGGCAAGCTCAAGGGCTTCGTGCTCACCAAGTGATGTTCCGCGGTGGTGGAGGCGGGCGCCGCGCGCTGTCTCCACCGTCCGTTCACGGCCGCATCAGACGGTCTGCTGACGCGCTGCGCTCTACCTAAAGCGAACAAGAGAATCAAGATGGCTATCGTTGAAGTCAAAGTCCCCCAGTTGTCCGAGTCCGTGGCCGAAGCCACCATGCTGCAGTGGAAGAAGAAGCCCGGCGACGCCGTGGCAATCGATGAAATCCTGATCGAGATCGAGACCGACAAGGTCGTGCTCGAAGTGCCGGCGCCCGCCGCCGGCGTGCTGACCGCGCTGATCGTCGGCGACGGCGGCACCGTGGTCAGCGACCAGCTGATCGCCCAGATCGACACCGAAGCCAAGGCCGGCGCTGCCGCGCCTGCCGCTGCAGCCCCCGCGCCTGCCGCTGCCGCCGTGGCCGCCGCACCGGTGGCCGGCAACAAGGGCGATGTGGCCATGCCCGCCGCCGCCAAGCTGCTGGCCGACAACAACCTGTCGGTCAGCGCTGTCGCTGGCACCGGCAAGGATGGCCGCGTCACCAAGGGTGATGTGCTGGCGGCCGTGGCCGCCACACCTGCTGCGGTTGCTACCGTGGTCGCTGCCCCGATCAAGGTCGCTGCCGCTCCGGCGGTGGCCAAGGCGCTGCCCGCCGTGGCCGCCCCGGCTGCGCAGAACCTGGGCGACCGCCCGGAACAGCGCGTGCCGATGTCGCGCCTGCGCGCCCGCGTCGCCGAGCGTCTGCTGCAGTCGCAAGCCACCAACGCCATCCTGACCACGTTCAACGAAGTGAACATGGCGCCGGTGATGGAAATGCGCAAGAAGTTCCAGGACAAGTTCGAGAAAGAGCACGGCGTCAAGCTCGGCTTCATGAGCTTCTTCGTCAAGGCGGCGGTGGCAGCCCTGAAGAAGTACCCGGTCCTGAACGCGTCGGTCGACGGCAGCGACATCGTCTACCACGGCTATTTCGACATCGGTATCGCTGTCGGCTCGCCCCGTGGCCTGGTGGTGCCGGTGATCCGCAATGCCGACCAGATGAGCTTTGCCGACATCGAGAAGAAGATTGCTGAATTCGGCCAGAAGGCCAAGGAAGGCAAGATCTCGATGGACGACCTGACCGGCGGCACGTTCTCGATCTCCAACGGCGGCACCTTCGGCTCGATGCTGTCGACCCCGATCATCAACCCGCCGCAATCGGCCATCCTGGGCGTGCACGCGACCAAGGACCGCGCCGTGGTCGAAAACGGCCAGGTGGTGGTGCGCCCGATCAACTATCTGGCCATGTCCTACGACCACCGCATCATCGACGGCCGCGAAGCCGTGCTGGGTCTGGTGACGATGAAGGAAGCGCTGGAAGATCCGTCGCGCCTGCTGTTCGACATCTGATCGCGTCAGATCGTGTTTTTCAAGCGCCCCTTCGGGGGCGTTTTGCCAAGACCCTCAGGAATACACCATGTCCAAGCAATTTGATGTCGTCGTGATCGGCGGCGGCCCCGGCGGCTACATCGCGGCGATCCGCGCAGCGCAACTCGGTTTCAACGTCGCCTGCATCGACGAGTGGAAGAACGCCGCTGGCGGCCCCGCGCCGGGCGGCACCTGCACCAACGTCGGCTGCATCCCGTCGAAGGCGCTGCTGCAGTCGTCCGAGCACTATGAGCAGGCCGCCCACCACTTCGGCGACCACGGCATCACGCTGAGCGACCTGAAGATGGACGTGTCCAAGATGGTCGGCCGCAAGGACACCGTCGTGAAGCAGAACAACGACGGCATCCTCTACCTGTTCAAGAAGAACAAGGTCAGCTTCTTCCACGGTCGCGGCTCGTTCGCCAAGGCGGTGGACGGTGGCTACGAGATCAACGTCGCCGGCGCCACGCCCGAAGTGCTGACGGCCAAGCAGGTGGTGATCGCCACCGGCTCCAACGCCCGTGCGCTGCCCGGTGCGGCCTTCGACGAGGTCAAGGTGCTGTCCAACGACGGCGCGCTGCGCATTGGCGCCGTACCGGCCAAGCTGGGCGTGATCGGCTCGGGCGTGATCGGCCTGGAAATGGGCTCGGTCTGGCGCCGTCTGGGTGCGGAAGTCACCATCCTGGAAGCCATGCCCGGTTTCCTGGGCGCTGCCGACGAAGGCGTGGCCAAGGAAGCGCTCAAGGCCTTCAAGAAGCAGGGCCTGAAGTTCGAGTTCAGCGCCAAGATCTCCAATGTGGATACCTCGGGCGACGGCGTGGTCGTGACGTACGCCAACGCCAAGGGCGAAGAGCAGACGCTGGCGGTGGACAAGCTGATCGTGTCGATCGGCCGCGTCGCCAACACCATCGGCCTGAACCCTGAGGCCGTGGGCCTGCAACTCGACGAGCGCGGCGCCATCGTCGTCGACGGTGAATGCAAGACCAACCTGCCTGGCGTGTGGGCGGTCGGTGACGTGGTGCGTGGCCCGATGCTGGCGCACAAGGCCGAGGAAGAGGGCGTGGCGGTGGCCGAGCGCATGGCGGGCCAGCACGGTCACGTCAACTTCAACACCATCCCCTGGGTGATCTACACCAGCCCCGAAATCTCGTGGGTCGGCCGCACCGAGCAGCAGCTCAAGGCCGATGGCGTGGCCTACAAGGCGGGCCAGTTCCCGTTCGCGGCCAACGGCCGGGCGCGGGCGCTGGGTGACACCACCGGCTTCGTCAAGTTCCTGGCCGATGCCACGACCGACGAGATCCTGGGCGTGCACATCGTGGGGCCCTTTGCCAGCGAGCTGATCGCTGAAGCGGTGGTGGCGATGGAGTTCAAGGCATCGGCCGAGGACATCGCCCGCATCTGCCACGCACACCCGTCGCTGTCCGAGGCGACCAAGGAAGCCGCGCTGGCGGTCGACAAGCGCACGCTGAACTTCTGATCCTCGCCGGGTCGAAGTCAGACGGGGCGGCGCGAGTCGCCCCTTTTTCGTTCCGAACCTGAACCTGATTACTGCCCATCATGCCCACCGTCACCGAGCTTTATCACCAGACCCTGGCCGAGCGCGGCTACCAGGCCGATCCGGCTCAGCTGCGCGCGGTCGTGGCGCTGCAGCGCTGCCAGGACGAATGGGCGGCCTACAAGGCGCGGCGCGGCAATGCGCTGACCAAGGCGCTGGTGCGTCCGCCGATTCCGGTGGGCGTCTACATGTACGGCGGGGTGGGGCGGGGCAAGAGCTTCCTGATGGATGCGTTCTTCCAGGCCGTGCCGCTGCAGCGCAAGACGCGCCTGCACTTCCACGAGTTCATGCGCGAGGTGCACCGCGAGCTGCAGGACCTGAAAGGCATCCAGAACCCGCTGGAGGAGCTGGGCAAGCGCATCGCGCGGCGTTTCCGGCTGATCTGCTTCGATGAGTTCCACGTCGCCGACGTGACGGACGCGATGATCCTGCACCGGCTGCTGGATGCGCTGTTCCGCAACCGCGTCAGCATCATCACGACCTCGAACTTCCATCCCGACGGGCTGTACCCGAACGGGCTGCACCGCGACCGCATCCTGCCGGCGATTGAGCTGCTCAAGGCCAAGATGGAGATCATCAACGTCGACAACGGCACCGACTACCGGCGCCGTACGCTGGAACATGTCCAGCTGTATCACACGCCGCTGGGGCCGCAGGCCGATGAGGCGATGACGGCGGCCTTCGATGAGCTGGCCGAGGTGCGCGACGAGGAGCCGGCGCTGCACATCGAGCACCGCGAGCTGCGCGCCCGCCGCCGCGCCGGCGGCGTGGTGTGGTTCGACTTCAAGACGCTGTGCGGCGGCCCGCGCTCGCAGAACGATTACCTGGAAATCTCCACCCAGTTCCACACCGTGCTGCTGTCGGGCGTGCCGCTGATGCCGCCCAAGCTGGCGTCGGAGGCGCGGCGCTTCACCTGGCTGGTCGACGTGCTGTACGACCGGCGCGTCAAGCTGATCCTGTCGGCCGCTGTGCCGCCCGAGCAGCTCTACACCGAAGGGCCGATGTCGCACGAGTTCCCGCGCACGATCTCGCGCCTGCACGAGATGCAGTCGGCCGAATTCCTGGCGCTGGAGCACCGCGACGTCGATACCTCGCTGACCTGAGCGTGTCAGCGAGCTGCGCTCAACTCAGCGGCTCGACCTTCACCAGCGCCAGCGACAGGTTGTCGCCGCCGCCGCGCGCGCGCTGGCGCGCCTTGCTGATGAGCATCTTGCTGGCGTCGCGCGTACGCAGAGCGTTGGTGATGGTGCCCAGCTCGCGCGGCGTGTAGTAGTGCCACAGGCCGTCGCTGCACAGCAGCACCGAGTCGCCGATCTCCAGCCGGTCGGTGCGGCCCTGAGTCAGCGGCGGGTCTTCCTCGGCGCCCAGGCAGCCGATCAGCAGGTTGGAGTGCGGGTGATCGTTGGCCTGTTCCTCGGTTAGCTCACCCTGGTCGACCATGCGCTGCACCAGCGAGTGGTCGTAGGTGCGGGTGAGCATGCGCGCACCCCGGAAGACGTAGACGCGCGAGTCGCCGGCGTGGATCACGTGGCATTCGCGGTTGGGCAGGATCAGCGCGGCGGCGATGGTGCTGTGCGGCTCCTGCTCGGAGGTGATGGCCGTCAGCTTGATCATCAGGTGCGACTCCATCAGCAGCTTGCGCAGCAGTTCAGGGCCGTCGTCCTTCGAGGGCGCGAAGCGCTCGAACAGCTGCTTGGCGATCAGCAGCACCTGGTCAGCGGCCTTGCGCCCGCCGCTTTTGCCGCCCATGCCGTCGGCCAGCACGGCCAGCAGGCAGCCCGGGACGCGCGGATGGGGGAAGACCTCGACTTGATCTTGCTGATAGAGCCGGTCGCCGCGGTCGATGCCGGTGGCTGCCGAAAGTCGGTAGCCCTGGGTGCTTGTTGTCATGGGCGAAAACTATAATCGGTGCTGCTGGTGTTGAGAGGCCTAGACGGCAACAGAATGGACGACAACCTGCACTCCCCCCAGCGACGTTTGATCGAATTGCGCATTGAGCACGGAGATCTCGACGACATCATCGACCGCCTTGCGCATTCGCAACCCGTCGATGAGCTGCAACTGCGACGCCTCAAGAAGCGCCGGCTCGCCTTGCGCGACCAGATTGCCCGCCTGGATTCCACCCTGACCCCGCCCGAGCCCGCATGAGCGCATCCAGCGCGCTCGGCAACGTCAGTGCGTTGCGGCTCGAAGTCGCGGCTGCTTTTGCGCCCGATGGCCTGCTTGCACAAGCCGGCCAGCAGTTCCAGCCGCGCGCCGTGCAGACCGGCATGGCGGACGCCGTCGCCCAGGCCCTGGAGCAGCGCAGCGTGCTGGTCGCCGAAGCCGGCACCGGCGTCGGCAAGACCTACGCCTATCTGGTGCCGCTGCTGCTGTCGGGCCGGCTGGCGCTGGTCAGCACTGCGACCAAGAGCCTGCAGGATCAGCTGTTTCTGCGCGATCTGCCGCGCCTGTGCCGCACGCTGGGCCTGCCGGTGCAGGTGGCGCTGCTGAAGGGGCGCGGCTCCTACCTGTGCCAGCACCGGCTTGATCAGGCGCGCCAGGTGGCCGAGCTGCCGGACCGCTATGCCGTGCGGCTGCTGGCCCGCGTCGAGGAATGGGCGCTGACCACGCGCAGCGGCGATCTGGCCGAACTCGACGTGCTGGATGAGCGCTCGTCGCTGCTGCCCTGGATCACCTCCAGCCGCGACAACTGCCTGGGCAGCGAGTGCCCCAAGTTCCGCACCTGCCACGTCCTGCAGGCCCGGCGCGAGGCGCTGCAGGCCGATGTGGTGGTGGTCAACCACCACCTGTTCTTTGCCGATGTGGCCTTGCGCGACACCGGCATGGCCGAGTTGCTGCCGACGGTGGACGCGGTGATCTTCGACGAGGCGCACCAGCTCAACGAGGCCGGCGTGAGCTTTCTGGGTCGGCATCTGGGCAGCGGCCAGCTGCTGGATTTCAGCCGCGACCTGCTCGCCGCCGGCCTGGCCCACGCGCGCGGCCTGCAGTCCTGGCAGGAACTGGCCGGCGCCTGCGAGATGGCCGCGCGCCAGCTGCGGCTGGCCTGCGCGGCGGCCTTGCGGGGGGCGGTGAGGCTGCGTTGGGAAGAACGTGCTGATCAGCCCGAGTTTGTTCACGCGCTGGAGCAGGCCCGCAAGGCCTGCGTGGCCTGCAGCGATGCCTTGCGCGCGGTGGAGGGCGCCGCGCCTGACTTCGCCAAGCTGCAGGAGCGCATCCAGACCCTGGCTGCCGGCCTGACCGCCTTTGCCGGCCCGACCGAGCCGGGCCATGTGCGCTGGATCGACGTCAGCCTGACGCAGGCGCGGCTGGCCGAGTCACCGCTGGACGTGCGCGAGAGCTTGCGCGAGCAGATCGAATCGGGCAGCCGTGCGTGGATCTTCACCTCGGCCACGCTGGGCGACGACGAGCGCCTGAGCTGGTTCACGCGCAGCGCGGGCATCGAGGACGCGCACACGCTGCGCGCCGGCAGCCCGTTCGACTACGCCCGCAACGCGCGGCTGTACGTGCCGTCGCGCTTCCCGCGCCCCAACGACGTGGGTCATCCGGGTGCGGTCAGCCAGCTGGCGGCGCGCTGTGCGCGCACGCTGGGCGGGCGCACCTTTGTGCTCACGACCACGCTGCGGGCGCTGCAGGCCATCGGCGCCGACCTGCGCGAGCGCATCGGCCAGGGCGCGGCGGCCATCGAGGTACTGGTGCAGGGCGAAGGGCCCAAGCGCGCGCTGCTGGCACGCTTTCTGGCCAGCCCGCGCGCGGTGCTGGTGGGGTCACACAGCTTTTGGGAGGGTATCGACGTGCCCGGCGCGGCGCTGCAGTGCGTGCTGATCGACAAGCTGCCGTTCCCACCGCCGAGTGATCCACTGGCCGAGGCACGCTGCCGCAGCATCGAGGCCGAGGGTGGCCAGCCCTTCAACGACTACTTCATCCCCGAGGCGGCGGTGGCGCTCAAGCAGGGCGCGGGCCGATTGATCCGCAGCGAAACCGATCGCGGCCTGCTGGTGATTGCCGACACCCGGCTGCTGACCATGAACTACGGCCGCCGCCTGCTGGCCGCGCTGCCGCCAATGCCGTTGCTGGGCGATGAAGTCCAGGTGCAGGACTGGCTGGCCGAACTGGCACAGCCATCACCCGCCTGAGCGTTCACCAGAAGCCGTTCACCAAGGGCTGTTCACCAGAAACGCCACCAGGGCTTGTCACTGCCGGTCAGCAGGCCCTTGCGGGTCTTGCTCTCGTCCACGCCGAGCCAGGTGCTTTGCGGAAAGTTGGTCTTCAGCACGCGCAGCGCGTCATCGCGCAGTGGCGTGAGGCCCAGGCGGTCGTAGCTGCTGGCCATCAGGTAGAGCGCTTCCTCGGACGCCGGGGCGCCGCGGAAATCCTGCAGCGCGTTCTGGGCGCGGTTGGCCGCGGCGACGTAGGCGCCACGTTCGAAGTAGTAGCGCGCCACATGCACCTCGTAAGCGGCCAGTGCGTTGATGATGTAGTTCATGCGCACCTGGGCGTCGGGCGCGTACTTCGATTCCGGGAAGCGGTCGACCAGTTGCTTGAAGCTCTGGTAGGCGTCGCGCGAGGCCTGCTGGTCGCGCTCGGACAGGTCGGTGCGCATGAGGCTGCCGAACAGGCCGAGGTCGTCGTTGAAGT
Source organism: Leptothrix sp. (in: b-proteobacteria) (assembly GCF_965250675.1). NCBI lineage: Bacteria > Pseudomonadati > Pseudomonadota > Betaproteobacteria > Burkholderiales > Sphaerotilaceae > Leptothrix > Leptothrix sp. (in: b-proteobacteria). The sequence goes on along the minus strand of NZ_CBDFPH010000002.1, from coordinate 209,225 downwards.
TGATCACGCCCTGCAGGTAGTAGGCGTAGTCTGCGGCGGGGCTGGTCGGGTGCAGTTTCAGGAAGCGTTCGATGATCGCCAGCGCCCGTGCTTTCTCCTGCTGCTTGTAGAGCAGATAGGCCTGTTCCAATTGCGCCTGCTGGCCCAGCAGGGTGCCTGCAGCCAGTCCTTCAAGGCGTTCGTAGATCTTCACGGCGCGGTCAGGCGTGCCGCTGGCGGCCTCTTCGCGGGCCTCTTCATACAATTTGGCCACGTTCTGGTTTTCGGGCAGCGCCTTGGGGTCGCTGGCGCAGCCCCCGAGCACGCCGGTCAACAGGACGGCCACCACGCAGGCAGCCACACCGGAAATCACACCCGGCCGAATGGCCGGCTGAACAGTCGCAACGAGCTTGAACATGGTTGGAAGCTTGGAATGCCCGCGCCCTGTGGCGCCGGCAGAGATCAACATCGAGACATCAATTATATGAACCGACCCCTGGTCAGCCCTTCACAAGACGCCGCGCACGGCCACACCGAAGACGACGGCGACGATGTCTGGCCCGCCGAAGCGCCTGCGGGCGACAGTGCGCCGCTGCTGGCTGCCGAAGAAATCGAGTCCCGCCACGCCACGGTCGACGTGGCCGGCCACGGCCTGCGGCTCGACAAATGGCTGGTGCAGATGGCGCCGGAGTTCTCGCGCAGCCACCTGCAGGGCCTTATCGACGCCGGCCACGTGCGCTGTGGCGAGCAGACGCTGCGCCTGCCCGCCAAGAAGCTGTCGGCCGGCCAGCGCATCACGGTCGACCTGATGCCCACAGCCCAGAGCACGGCCTTCCGCGCCGAGGCGATGGCCATCGACATCGTCTTCGAGGACGAGCACCTGATGGTCATCAACAAGCCCGCCGGGCTGGTGGTGCACCCCGCGGCGGGCCACTGGAGCGGCACGCTGCTCAACGGCCTGCTGGCGCATCACGCCGGGGCCATGCAGCTGCCGCGCGCGGGCATCGTGCACCGGCTCGACAAGGACACCTCCGGCCTGATGGTGGTGGCCAAGACGCTGCAGGCGCAGACCGCGCTGGTGCGCGCCATCGCCGCGCGTGAGGTGCGGCGCGAGTACGTCGCGCTGGTGCGCGGCGAGGTGCCGCCGACGCTGGAGTCGATCGACGCCCCGATCGGCCGCGATCCGTCCGTGCGCGTGCGCATGGCGGTGGTCAGCAGCGGCAAGCCTTCGCGCACCGACGTGCAGCGGCTGGCGGTGTGGCGTGCGGCGCCGGGCGTGGCCTCGGGGCAGGCGATCGCCTCGGCCATCACGGCAGTGCTGTGCCGGCTGCACAGCGGCCGCACGCACCAGATCCGCGTCCACCTCTCCAGCCGTGGCCATCCCTTGGTGGGCGATGTGCTGTACGGCGGCCAGCCCCAGCTGGGTGTACAGCGGCAGGCGCTGCATGCGGTGCGGCTGGCGCTGCAGCATCCGCTGGACGGCCACTGGCTGGAGTGGCGCGCGCCCTTGCCGGCCGATCTGGTCGACGCCTGGGTGCAGGTCACGGGCCGCGAAAAGATAGAGCTCGCGCCGACTGGCTACAATTGAGAAAAATACAGCTTGTTGCGACAGCGCTGTATTCGCAGTGCAGCAAGTGGATGTTGTAAATCAGTCCACTCGCCAAGGCTGGAAAATGCCGGCCTGCAGCAGAAATGCAAAACCCAAAATACAAACACAAGCGTAAACGCAGCAATGCAAGGAAAAAGCTGACCGGCTTTTTCCTTTGATGGTCAGAGATTCGTTGAAACGAAACATCGGCCGCTGCAGCACCTCGTCAGGCCTGACCGGCCTGCAACCCTAAAGACTGGTTTGCCGGGATGGCGACCGAGGCGGTTGACTGAAAGACATGAACACACGGGATGCAAAGCGCGTCCTTGAGACAGCGCTCATCTGCAGGCAGGAGCCGATGCCGCTGCGCGAGATGCGCGCCTTGTTTGAAGGCACGCTGAGCGCAGACGCCTTGCACTTGCTGCTCGAAGAGCTGGCGCTCGACTGGCAGGGCCGCGGCGTCGAACTGGTGTCGCTGGCCAGCGGCTGGCGCTTCCAGAGCCGCCCCGAGATGCGCGCCTACCTGGAGCGCCTGTCCCCCGAGAAACCGCCGCGCTATACCCGCGCCACGATGGAGACGCTGGCCATCATCGCCTACCGTCAGCCCGTCACGCGCGGCGACATCGAAAGCATCCGCGGCGTGACCGTCGGCAGCCAGATGATCCGGCAGCTCGAAGAGCGCGGCTGGATCGACGTCATCGGCCACCGCGAAGCCCCTGGCCGGCCAGCGCTCTACGCCACCACGCGCCAGTTTCTTGATGACCTGGGGCTGAAGTCGCTGGCGCAGCTGCCCCCCATCGACACCGTGACTGCGGCCCTGCCGGCGATCACGGAACCCGTTTCTGATCCCTCCTCCGCGGCCGAGGCGGCCGCCCTGATTTCGAACTCTTTCCAGGCCTGAGGCCGCAAGCATGAACAACAGCCAAGACAACCCGGGCGACGACCCGACCATCGACCCGGCCGCCGCCGCTCCTGAAACCAAGCGCCGCCGCACCCGCAAGGCCGAGCCGGACGCCGTGGCGCCCGCCGCGCCGGAAGCCGATGTGCCGGTCGCCGCTGCGCCCAAAAAGCGCCGCGCACCGGCCAAGGCCGTGGAAGCGGAGGCCGTGCAGGCCGATGCCGCGCCGGCTGAGACCGAAGTTGCAGCGGCTGAAGAGCCGGCTCCGGTTGCCCGCAAGCCGCGTGCGCGCAAGCCCGTGGCGGTTGTCGAGGCGGTGGAGGCTGCGCCTGTGGCGTCGGCTGAAGTCGAATCGGCTGCTGCACCGACCGCCGCCGAGTCCGTGACGGCCGAGCCCGTGGCCTCTGAACCCGCTGCAGATGCTGCTGTCAGCGCTGAGCGTCCCGAAGGCCAGGAGCGTGGCGAGCGCAAGCGCCGTGACCGCAAGCGCCGGGGAGATCGTGCCCCGTCGGATGACGCGGGTGCCGCATCCAGCGCCATGCCGCCTGCCGGCGTGTTCACGCTCGGGGATGCAGACGATGCCGATGAGGCCACTCAACCCCCGCGTGAAACGCCCAACGCCACCGTGCTGTTCGCCGACGTGATCTCCGGACACTACGACGAAGACGTCACTGTCGAGACGCTCACCGCCGACGCGGATGAGACCGCCGAGCCTGGCAAGCGCGTGCTGCGCCCCGAGCCCGAGGCGCCCAAGCTGCACAAGGTGCTGGCGCAGTCCGGCATCGGCTCGCGCCGTGACATGGAACAGCTCATCGAGGACGGCCAGGTCACCGTCAACGGCGAGGTTGCCCATATCGGCATGCGCATCGCCCAGGGCGACCAGATCCGCATCGCCGGCCGGCCCATCAAGGTGCGCATTGCGCCGCCGCCGCCGCGCGTGCTGGCCTATCACAAGCAGGTTGGCGAAGTGGTCACGCACCATGACCCGGAAGGCCGCCCCACCGTGTTCCGTCGCCTGCCGCGCCTGAACAACGGCAAGTGGCTGTCGGTTGGCCGGTTGGACATCAACACCGAAGGCCTGCTGCTGTTCACCAACTCGGGTGACCTGGCCAACCAGCTGATGCACCCGCGCTTCGGCGTCGAGCGCGAGTACGCCGTGCGCGTGCTGGGTGCGCTGGACATGAATGCGCGTGCGCGCCTGCTCGAAGGCGTGACGATCGAGGGCCAGAAGGCCGCGTTCAAGTCGATCGAGGACGGCGGTGGCGAAGGTGCCAACCACTGGTACCGCGTCGTCATCACCGAAGGCCGCAACCGCGAGGTGCGCAAGCTGTTCGATGCCGTGGGTCTGGCCGTCAGCCGTCTGATCCGCATCCGTTACGGCACCGTGGTGCTGCCGCGCGGCTTGAAGCGCGGCGTCTGCGTCGAGCTGGACGAGGGCGATGTCGGCACGATCCTGCGCCTGGCCAATCCGCGTGCGGCCGAGCCGCGCCAGAACGACCGTCCGAGCAATCGCCAGAACGCCCGCCAGGAAGAGCCTCGTCAGGCTGAAGGCCAGGAGGGTGGCTTCCAGGGTGGCCGTGATGGGGGGCGCGAAGGTGGCCGTGGCCCGCGTGGCCGTGGCGCACCGCAAGGCGCGCCGATGGGGCAAGGCCAGGGCGCGCAGCAAGGCGCACCGGGCCGTGGCAACCCACAGCAGCCGCGTGGCGCCAAGGGCGGCCGTCCGATGGGCGCACCGCAACAGGACCGTGGGCCGCGCCAGGGTCGCAATGACGGTCCGCGTCCTGAAGGCCGTTTCGACAACCGCAATGAGTCGCGTGTCGACGGCAATCGCGAAAGCCGCGCACCGCGTGAGGACGATGGCGATCCGTTGCACATCCCCAACCCGCTGGAGCAGACCTTTGACCGGCGCTTTGCCACCGGTTCCAAGCGCATCAGCGCCGGTTTCGGCCGACCGACCGAACTGCCTTCCGACGGCGACCGCAAGAAGGGCGCGCCGCGCGAACCCGATCCGCTGCAGACCTCGGTGGGCTACATCGGCGCCGACGCCTACTTCACCCGCCCGGGTGGCGGCAACAAGGGCCGGGGCGGCGGTGGCCGCCGTCGTTGAGGCGTCGCCAGCACCGTTGATGACACGTTGTCATCGCCACGGCATGTGGCGGTGGCTAAAATCGTGGGCTTTGCCCGAAATGCCACCCGCAATGGTGGCGTTTCATATTCCGAATTTCCCTGATTTTTCAACTGAATCCTAGGAGCACTCCATGGCCATCGAACGCACCCTCTCCATCATCAAGCCCGACGCCGTTGCCAAGAACGTCATCGGCCAGATCTACTCGCGTTTTGAAGGCGCGGGCCTGAAGATCGCCGCCGCCAAGCTGGTGCAGCTGTCGCGTGCCGACGCTGAGGCCTTCTACGGCGTGCACAAGGCACGTCCCTTCTTCAACGACCTGGTGAACTTCATGATCTCCGGCCCGGTGATGATCCAGGCGCTGGAAGGCGAGAACGCCATCCTGAAGAACCGCGAACTGATGGGCGCGACCGACCCGAAGAAGGCTGACGCCGGCACCATCCGCGCCGACTTCGCCGACAGCATCGACGCCAACGCCGTGCACGGCTCCGACGCTGCGGAAACCGCTGCCGTCGAAATCGCGTTCTTCTTCCCCGGCATGAACGTCTACAGCCGCTGAAATACTTCTTCCTTCTCGCTGCGGGTGTGGCGCCTGCGGGCGCTAAAGTCCGCGCTACACACCCGGGCCTGAAATGAACACGGTCAACCTGCTCGATTTCGACCTCGATGCGCTGGCCGCATATTGCGAACAGCTCGGCGAGAAGCGCTTCCGCGCCGTCCAGCTGTTTCGCTGGATCCACCAGCGCGGCGCGCGGGACTTCGACCAGATGAGCGATCTGGCCAAGTCGCTGCGAGCCAAGCTCGCCGGCCTGGCCGAAGTGAAGCTGCTGCCGGTGATCTCCGAGCAGCGCTCCACCGACGGCACCATCAAATGGCTGTTCGACGTCGGCGCAGGCGACGCGGTCGAAGCCGTCTACATCCCCGAAAACGATCGCGGCACGCTGTGCGTGTCGTCGCAGGCGGGCTGTGCGGTCGGCTGCCGTTTCTGCTCGACCGGGCATCAGGGCTTTTCCCGCAACCTGAGCACCGGCGAAATCCTGGCGCAACTCTGGTTTGCCGAACACACGCTGCGGCGCGAGCAGGCCGCACGTGGCGTCCAGCCGCAGGCCGGCGCCGGCCATGAGCGCGTCATCACCAACGTCGTGATGATGGGCATGGGCGAGCCGCTGCAGAACTACAGCGCGCTGGTTCCCGCGCTGCGCGTGATGCTCGACGACCACGCCTACGGCCTGTCGCGTCGCCGCGTCACGGTGTCGACCTCGGGCGTGGTGCCGATGATGGACCGCCTGCGCACCGATCTGCCGGTGGCGCTGGCCGTCTCGCTGCACGCACCCGACGATGCGCTGCGCAATGAACTCGTGCCCCTGAATCGCAAGTACCCGCTGGCCGAGCTGCTGGCGACGTGCCAGCGATACCTCGACACCGCGCCACGCGACTTCATCACCTTCGAATACTGCATGCTCGACGGTGTCAACGACACCGAAGCCCACGCCCACGCCCTGCTGGCGCTGGTCAGCCCGCGCGGCCCGGTCGGCCACGTGCCGTGCAAGATCAACCTGATTCCGTTCAACCCCTTCCCGCAATCGGGCCTCAAGCGCTCGGCCAACGAGCGCGTGCAGGCCTTCGCGCAGATCCTGCTGGCCGGAGGGCTGGTGACCACCGTGCGCAAGACGCGCGGCGACGACATCGATGCCGCCTGTGGCCAGCTCGCCGGCGAGGTGCAGGACCGCACCCGCGTCGAGCAGCGCATGACCCGCATGCCGATCCCGCTGGTGCGCTCATGAGCCTGGCGTGGATGTCATCGACGCGCGGCCTGCTGCTGGCCCTGAGCCTGCTCATCGGCGTGGCGGGTTGCACCACGACCACCACCACGCGCGTGGTCAGCGGCTCCGACAACGAACAGGCTGTGTCCAGCCCGACGCCGGCGCCTGTTGCGGCGCCCAACAGCATCAACACCGTCAACGGCAGCCGCGCCGACCTGGTCACCGCGTCCGATGAAACCGACACGGCCAAGCGCGCGCGCATCCGGCTGGAGCTGGCCTCGGCCTACTTCGGCCAGGGCCAGACCGGCACTGCGCTCGACGAGGTCAAGCGCGCGCTGGTGGCCGACCCCAACAGCGCGCAGGCCTACAACCTGCGCGGGCTGATCTACGCCAGCCTGTCCGAGCACGCGCTGGCCGAGGACAGCTTCCGCCGCGCGCTGGCCCTCAAGGCCGACGACGCCGACACCCTGCACAACTACGGCTGGTACCTGTGCCGCCAGCAGCGCTACGACGAGGCCCGCCAGCAGTTCGAGGCCGCTGCCCGCGTGCCGCAGTACCGCGAGCAGAGCAAGACCCTGCTGGCACAAGGCGTGTGCGAGGCGCGCGCCGGCAATCTGGCCGCTGCCGAGCGCCTGCTGCAGCGCAGCTTCGAGATCGACACCGGCAACCCCACCACGACCATCAATCTGGCCGAGGTGCTGCTGCGCCGGGGCGACCTGGAACGCGCTCGCTTCTACGTGCAGCGCGTCAACCAGGTCACCGAACTGACGAGCGCCGAGACGCTCTGGCTGGCGGCGCGCATCGAGCGCCGTCGCGGCAACCCGCAAGGGGCTGACGATCTGGGTCAGCAGTTGCGCAGCCGCTTCCCGTCCTCTCGCGAGGCGGCCGCTTTCGACCAAGGAAAGTTTGATGAGTGATTCCAAGTCCTCACCCGCTGTGGCCTCTGCTGCGTCGGCAACGGCTGCTGCAGACACCAGCCCGGCGCAAAAGCTCACGGCAGGCGCCATGCTGAGCGCGGCCCGTCAGCAGCAAGGCCTGGCGCTGGAGCAGCTCGCATCGCTGCTGAAGGTGCCGGTGCGCAAGCTCGAAGCGCTGGAAGCCGATCGCATCCATGAACTGCCCGGCCTGGCATTCGTGCGCGGCCTGGCGACCGCTGTGGCGCGCCAGCTCGGCCTGGACGTGCCCACCGTGCTGGAGGCCTTGCCGCAGCTGGAGCAGGCACCGCAGGCGCTGGAGAACGTCACGCGCGGGCTGGCCACGCCGTACCGCGAGCCGATGGGCCGCATCATGTCCGCCAACTGGCCGGAATGGCTGCGGCCTTCGGTGGTGGTGCCGGCCGTCCTGCTGCTGCTGGCGCTGGTGATGTGGCTGGCGCCGAGCCTGCGCGGTGTGCTGGGCGGTGGGGGCGATGTGGCGCCGCTGGCCTCCAAGGCCGCCAGCGTGGCGGGCGAGCTGCTCAAGCCGGTCACGCCGCTGGGATCGAGCACGCCGGCAGTGGTCGACGCTGATGGCGTGTCTGCCGGCAGCGCCAGCGCGGTGATCGAGACCGTGCATTCCTCTCCGGCCGATGAAGCCCCCGCCGCCAGCGGCGCCGCTGCCGGGCCGGTGGTGCTGCGCATCAACGCCGAATCGTGGATCGAGGCCCGCGACGCCACCGGCGCCGTGCTGCTGTCGCGCATGCTGCTGCCGGGCGAGGTGCTCGGTTTGGAAGGCACGCTGCCGATCAAGCTCAAGATCGGCAACGCCGACGGCACCCGCGTGAGCCTGCGTGGCGCATCGATCGATCTGACCCCCTACACGCGCGACAACGTGGCGCGCGTCGAACTCAAGTGAGCTTCAAGATGGCTGATTCTTTCTCCGCTCCGGATTGCACTCCCATTGCCGTGGGCCAGACCGGCGCACGCCGCAGCCTGCAGGCGCGCGTGTCCTGGGGCGACCATGTGGTCACCATCGGCGGCGATGCGCCGGTGCGCATTCAATCGATGACCAACACCGACACGGTCGACGTCATCGGCACGGCGATCCAGGTCAAGGAGCTGGCGATTGCCGGCTCCGAGCTGGTGCGCATCACCGTCAACACGCCCGAGGCGGCGATGGCTGTGCCTCACATCCGTGAGCAGCTCGACCGCATGGGCATCCACGTGCCGCTGGTGGGCGACTTCCACTACAACGGCCACCGCCTGTTGACCGAGTTCCCCGAGATGGCGCAAACGCTGTCCAAATACCGCATCAACCCCGGCAACGTCGGCAAGGGCGACAAGAAGGACCGTCAGTTCGCGATGATGGTCGAGGCGGCCGTCAAGTACGACAAGGCCATCCGCATCGGCGTCAACTGGGGCAGCCTGGATCAGGACCTGCTCGCGCGCCTGATGGACGAAAACCACGCCCGTGCCCAGCCCTGGGACGCGCGCCAGGTGATGTACGAGGCACTGATCCAGTCGGCGCTTGACTCGGCGGCGTATGCGGTCGAACTCGGCATGAAGCCGGCGCAGATCATCCCGAGCTGCAAGGTCAGCGGCGTGCAGGACCTGATCGCCGTCTACCAGGCGCTGCGCCAGCGCTGCGACTACCCGCTGCACCTGGGCCTGACCGAGGCCGGCATGGGCACCAAGGGCACGGTGGCGTCTGCGGCGGCGCTGGCCGTGCTGCTGCAACAGGGCATCGGCGACACCATTCGCGTCAGCCTGACGCCGCAGCCCGGCGAGGCGCGCACGCAGGAGGTGGTGGTGGCCGCCGAGATCCTGCAGTCCCTGGGCCTGCGCGCCTTCGTGCCCAGCGTCACCGCCTGCCCGGGGTGCGGGCGCACCACCAGCACGACCTTCCAGGAACTCGCCAAGCAGATCGACGACTTCCTGCGCGCGCAGATGCCGGTCTGGCGTGCCAAGTATCCGGGCGTCGAGGCGATGAAGGTGGCCGTGATGGGCTGCATCGTCAACGGCCCGGGCGAGAGCAAGCATGCCGACATCGGCATCAGCCTGCCGGGCACGGGTGAAGCACCGGCCGCGCCGGTCTTCATCGATGGCGAGAAGGCGCTGACGCTGCGTGGCGAGGGCATCGCCACCGAGTTCCAGGCGCTGGTCGAGCAGTACATCGAGCGCCGCTACGGTGCCGATTCGACCACCACCGCCTGACACGCACGTCTTCAAAGGCCCGGCCCACCTGGTGCGGTGGCCGGCCTTGTCATTTTGGGAAACAGGAAAAGTCTCATGGCTGAATCGCTGAAGGCCGTCAAAGGCATGAACGACCTGCTGCCGGGTGAATCGGCACGCTGGGAAGGGTTCGAGGACAAGGTTCGCGCGCTGATGCGCCGCTACGGCTACCAGAACATCCGCACGCCCATCGTCGAGCCGACGCCGCTGTTCGTGCGCGGCCTGGGCGAGGTGACCGACATCGTCGAGAAGGAGATGTACTCCTTCGAGGACAAGATGAACGGCGACCTGCTGACGCTGCGCCCCGAAGGCACTGCCGGCGTGGTGCGTGCGGTGGCCGAGCACAACCTGCTGTACGAGGGCGGCAAGCGCCTGTTCTACATCGGCCCGATGTTCCGCCACGAGCGGCCGCAGCGCGGGCGCTATCGCCAGTTCCATCAGGTCGGTGTAGAGGCGCTCGGTTTTGCCGGGCCGGACGTGGATGCCGAAGTCATCCTGATGGCGCGCAGCCTCTGGCGCGACCTGGGCCTGACCGACGTGCGCCTGGAGCTCAACAGCCTCGGCCAGGCCGAGGAGCGCGCTGCACACCGCGCCGCGCTGATCGCCTATTTCGAGGCTCATGCCGACCAGCTCGACGCCGAGGCCAACCGCCGCCTCTACGCCAACCCGCTGCGCATCCTCGACACCAAGAACCCGGCCATGCAGGCGCTGGTGGAAGCGGCTCCGAAGTTGATGGACTTTCTGGGCGAGGCCTCGTTGGCGCACTTGGATGCGGTCAAGGCGCAGCTGGACGCCGTGGGCCAGCCCTACCGCATCAACCCGCGCCTGGTGCGCGGCATGGACTACTACAACCTGACGGTGTTCGAGTGGGTCACCGACCGCCTCGGCTCGCAGGGCACGGTCTGCGGCGGTGGGCGCTATGACGGCCTGATCGAGCAGATCGGCGGCAAGCCGGCCCCGGCAGTGGGCTGGGGTCTGGGCATCGAGCGCGTGATCGAGCTGCTCAAGGAATCCGGCGTGGCCGCACCCAGCGTCGCGCCGCACGCCTACGCCGTGGTGCCGGATGCCGAATCGCTGCCCGTGGCAGTGGCCTGCATCGAGGCGCTGCGCGCCGCTGGCGTAGCCGTGCAACTGCACGCCGGCGGCAAGGATGGCCGCGGCAGCATGAAGGCGCAGTTCAAGAAAGCCGACGCCAGCGGCGCGGCTTACGCACTGGTGTTTGGCGGCAACGAACTCGCCGCGGGCCAGGTGGCGGTCAAGCCGCTGCGCGCGGGTGGCGGCGAGCAGGCGCTGCGCCCGCTCGCCGATGCCGCTGCCTGGGCGCCCAGCTTGCTGGCGACTCCCGCCGTCCCCGCATAATCGCGCGCTCTGCGCATCACCCGAATCGAATCAGTCATGGCCACGCATCTCGACCTCGAAGAACAAGAACAGCTCGACCAGATCAAGCACTTCTGGAAACGCTACGGCAACGCCATCACCTGGGTGCTGGTGCTGGCCCTCGGCGGCTACGCCGCCTGGAACGGCTGGAACTGGTGGCAGCGCGACCAGGCCGGCAAGGCCGGCGGCATGTATGACGAGCTGGAGCGCGTGGCCGCTGCCGGCGACGCCGATCGCACGGGCAAGATCTTTGCCGACCTGCAATCGCGCTATCCGTCGACGACCTACGCCGAGCAGGGCGGCCTGCTGGCTGCACGCACGCAGTTCGAAAAAGGTCAGATCGATGCCGCCAAAGGTACGCTGACCTGGGTGGCCGAGAACGCCAAGGAAGACGAATACAAGGCACTGGCCCGCCTGCGCCTGGCCGGCGTGCTGCTCGAAGCCAAGCAGCCCGACGAGGCGCTCAAGCAAGTCAGCGGCACCTTCCCCAAGGCGTTCGAGGCGCTGGCCGCCGATCGCCGTGGCGACATCCTGCTCTCGCAGGGCAAGAAGGACGAGGCCAAGACCGCTTACCAGGCGGCCTGGGCCGGGCTGGAGGCCGGGCTGGACTATCGCCGTCTGGTCGAAGCCAAGCTGACCGCGCTGGGCGCTGCGCCTGAAGTGGCGGCGGTGGCTGGAGCCGCCTCGGCGGGAGCTGCGAAATGAAGATCAACGCGCTGTGGCGGCTGGGTGCCGTCTGCGGCCTGCTGAGCCTGGCGGCCTGTTCGTCGCTGGACCAGCCCAAGCCGGCGCCGCTGGAGGCCGTGACGCCGCGTCTGGCGCTCAAGCAGGCCTGGTCGGCCAAGCTGGGCACGCCGCTGGCAGGCCTGTCGGTGGCGGTGCTGCCGGACCGCTTCGTGCTGGCCAACCGGGACGGCCAGGTCGTGACGCTAGACGCCGACAGCGGTGCCGAGCGCAGCCGCGTCGCCGTGGGCAGCAAGCTCAGCGCCGGCGTGGGCAGCGACGGCCGCTTCAGCGCCGTGGTGACCGAAGCCAACGAACTGGTCGTGATCGACGGCACCAAGGAGCGCTGGCGTGCACGCCTGCCGGCCCGGGTGGTGACGGCGCCGCTGGTGGCGGGCGAGCGGGTCTTCATCCAGGCGGTGGATCGCACTGTGCAGGCGTACGACGCGCTCGACGGCCGCAAGCTCTGGAGCCTGAGTCGCAGCGGCGAAGCGCTCGCGCTGGCGCAGCCCGGCGTGCTTCTGGCGGTCAAGGACATGCTGGTGGTCGGGCTGGGCTCGCGCCTGGTCGCCATCGACCCGCTGCTGGGCAATGTACGCAACGAAATGGCGCTGGCCAATCCGCGCGGCACGAATGAAGTCGAGCGGCTGGCCGATCTGGTCGGCCCGGCCGCGCGTCTGGGCGACAGTGTCTGCGCCCGCGCCTTTCAGGCGGCGGTGACGTGCGCCGATGTCGAGCGCAACCGCACCGCCTGGAGCCGCAATCTGGGCGGCTACCAGGGCGTGGCAGGCGATGCCGATCAGGTCTACGCCGCCGACGCGAGCGACCGCATCACCGCCTGGCGCCGCAACAGCGGCGACGTGGCCTGGACCTCCGAGCGCCTGCGCAACCGCACCCTGAGCACGCCGGTGGCGCTGCCGGCGGCGGTGGTGTTTGGCGACTTCGAGGGCTGGCTGCATTTCCTGTCACGCGAACGCGGCGACACCCTGCTGCGCCTGCCCACCGACGGCAGTGCCGTGGCGGCGCTGGTGCGCTCGGGCACCACGCTGCTGGCGGTCAGCCGCAATGGTGGCGTCTACGCCTACCGCCCGCAGTGACTTTCACCTTGCCGTTCGCGGCAGGTTCATAACAAGACAGACTTGAGATCGGATTCGACCCATGAAACCTGTAATTGCCCTGGTCGGCCGGCCCAACGTCGGCAAGTCCACCCTGTTCAACCGCCTGACGGGTCGCCGTGACGCGATCGTGGCCGACTATGCCGGCCTGACGCGCGACCGCCACTACGGTGACGGCAAGCTCGCCGGCCATGACTTCATCGTCATCGACACCGGCGGCTTCGAGCCGACCGCCGAGAGTGGCATCTACAAGGAGATGGCCAAGCAGACCCGCCAGGCGGTGGCCGAGGCCGACGCGGTGGTGTTCGTCGTCGACGTGCGCGCCGGCCTGTCGGCGCAGGACCATGACATCGCCAGCTATCTGCGCACCGCCAACAAGCGCGTGCTGCTGGCCGCGAACAAGGCCGAAGGCATGCAGGACGGCGTGCACCTGTCGGAGTTCTATGAGCTCGGCATGGGCGACCCGATCGCGATCTCGTCCGCGCACGGCCAGGGCATCCGCAGCCTGGTCGAGATGGCGCTGGAAGGCCTGTTCCCCGAAGAAGACGAAGAACTCGACGCCGACGCCGCCGACCGCCCGACCCGGCTCGCCATTGCCGGCCGGCCCAACGTGGGCAAGTCGACGCTGATCAATACCTGGCTGGGTGAAGAGCGGCTGGTGGCCTTCGACATGCCGGGCACCACGCGCGACGCCATCCACGTGCCCTTCGAGCGCGACGACAAGAAGTACGAGCTGATCGACACCGCCGGCCTGCGCCGCAAGGGCCGTGTGTTCGAGGCGATCGAGAAGTTCTCGGTGGTCAAGACCCTGCAGGCGATTGCCGACGCCAACGTGGTCGTGCTGTTGATCGACGCGCTCGAAGGCGTGTCCGATCAGGATGCGCACATCGCCGGCTACGCGCTTGATGCGGGCCGCGCCATCGTCGTGGCCATCAACAAGTGGGACGCGGTCGACAGTTACCAGCGCGAGCGCCTGCAGCGCTCGATCGAGCAGCGGCTGGCCTTCCTGCGCTTCGCCCAGGTCGTCAACATCTCGGCCAAGAAGCGCCAGGGCCTGGGGCCGCTGTGGAAAGCGATCGACGACGCCTGGTCGTCGGCCACGCGCAAGCTGCCCACGCCGCAGTTGACGCGCGTGCTGCAGGAGGCGGTCGCCTACCAGCAGCCCAAGCTCATGGGCGCCTACCGGCCCAAGCTGCGCTACGCCCACCAGGGCGGCCAGAACCCGCCGCTGATCGTGATCCATGGCAACGCGGTCGAACAGATCGACGAAACCTACAAGCGTTTCCTGGAGGCGCGCTTCCGCGAGCACTTCAAGCTGGTCGGCACGCCGATGCGCATTGAGTTGCGCGGCTCGCACAACCCATTCGTCGACAAGTAAACCTGCCCGGGCGCTCCTGCTGAGCGCCTGTGATAAGGTGCGTTTTCCTGAACTTTTCCAACACGGAGAATATCGTGAGCAACAAAGGGCAACTGCTACAAGACCCCTTCCTGAACCTTTTGCGCAAAGAGCATGTGCCGGTGTCGATTTACCTCGTCAACGGCATCAAGCTCCAAGGCCACATCGAATCTTTCGACCAATATGTGGTTCTGCTGCGCAACACCGTGACCCAGATGGTCTACAAGCACGCGATCTCCACCGTCGTGCCGGGCCGTCCGGTGAATTTCCACGCCGCCGAAACGCCGGACGCGGTCTGATCCCGCTTCCTGTGATCTGGCGAACAAATCCCTGCACAACTTGACTTCAACGGTGCTCAATCAACGGCCACGAGCCGTGTTGGTGGGGGTGGACTTCGGCGCCAGCTCATCCTTTGATGCTTCTCTGGACGAACTGGCGCTCCTGACCGAATCTGCTGGCGACGAGCCGGTCGTGCGTCTTGTCGCGCGTCGCAAGGCACCCGACCCGGCGCTGTTTGTCGGCTCCGGCAAGGCCGACGAGATCAAGGAATTGGTCACGCTGCATCAGGCGCATTGTGTGATCTTCGATCAGGCGCTGGGCCCCGCGCAGCAGCGCAACCTGGAACGCCATCTGGGCGTCGAGGTGCTGGACCGCGTTGGCCTGATCCTCGAAATTTTCGCGGCGCGCGCGCGCAGCCACGAGGGCAAGCTGCAGGTCGAGCTCGCCCGCCTCAAATACCTGTCGACCCGTCTGGTGCGTCGCTGGAGCCACCTGGAGCGCCAGCGCGGCGGCGTCGGCCTGCGCGGCGGCCCGGGCGAGACCCAGATCGAGCTCGACCGGCGCATGATCGATGTGCGCATCAAGGGCGTGAAAGAACGCCTTGAGAAGGTCAAGCGCCAGCGCGGCACGCAGCGCAAGTCGCGTGAACGCCAAGGCACCTTCCGCGTCTCGCTGGTGGGCTATACCAACGCGGGCAAGAGCACGCTCTTCAATGCGCTGGTCAAGGCGCAGGCCTATGCAGCCGACCAGCTTTTCGCCACGCTCGATACCACCACGCGCCAGATGTACCTGGAAGATGCTCAGCGCAGCGTGTCGCTTTCAGACACGGTGGGCTTCATCCGCGACCTGCCGCACACGCTGGTCGATGCCTTTCAGGCCACGCTGCAGGAAGCGATCGACGCCGACCTGCTGCTGCATGTGGTTGACGCAGCCAGCCCGACCTGGCTGGAACAGATCCGCGAAGTCCAACTCGTGCTGCGCGAGATCGGCGCGGATACCGTGCCGCAACTGCTGGTCTTCAACAAGTGTGATCTGCTGGAAGACAGCGCCCAGCCGCGCCTGACGCAAGACCACTACGAATTGGAACCCGGCCGTCTGGTGCCGCGCCTTTTCATCAGCGCAGCCAGCGGGCTGGGACTGGATGCCTTGCGCAGCTTCATCGCGCAGGCTTCGCTGCAGGCGCAAAGCGCTGCGCCCGCAGCCATCGATGAACGCTTCATGGATGATGATGTCGATGCACCTGAATCCTCTGCGTCGTCTGACGATGAAGATTCAGCGTCGGCAAACTTCTCAAAGATCTCACAGACGCCCGATGCGGCGTGAAATCCTCGCAAAGTTCCCCAACACGATGATGAACCCGACTGATACCTCCGTGATGATGCGGCGCCCCTGGACAGAACTGGCCTCTGCCGCGCGGGCCTTGTGTGCCGGTGCGCTGTTGCGCGCCACGCGGGATCGCCGCAATGCGCTGACCCCGGCCGGCGCCGACCTGCACGCCAGTTCGGGGCGCAATGACGGTCCCCCCGATCTTGAAGAGCTTTGGCGCGATTTCAACCAGAAGCTCGGCGGCCTGTTTTCCGGCAAGAGCGGTACGCCCAATGGTGCTGGTGGCAGCAGCGGTGGTGGCGGTCCCTCGGACCGTCGTGTGGCGGGCATCGGTGGCGGCCTGATCGCCGGCATCGTCGCGCTGCTGTGGGTGGGCAGCGGTTTCTTCATCGTGCAGGAAGGTCAGCAGGCGGTCGTGCTGACCTTTGGCAAGTTCAGCCGCACGGTGGACGCCGGCTTCCAGTTCCGCTGGCCGTTTCCGTTTCAGGCGCACGAGACCGTGAACGTGACGCAGACCCGCTCCACCGAGGTGGGCCGCAACAACGTCATCCAGGCCACCGGCCTGCGTGATTCGTCGATGCTGACGCTGGACGAAAACATCGTCGACATCCGCTTCACGGTGCAGTGGCGCCTGAAAGAGGCCAAGGACTTCCTGTTCGAGAACCGCAACGTCGAAGAAGCGGTGTCGCAGGCGGCTGAAACGGCCATCCGCGAGATCGTGGGCCGCAGCACGATGGATTCGGTGCTCTACGAGCAGCGCGATGCCATTGCGGTGGACCTGGTCAAGTCGATCCAGGCGCAGCTCGATCGGCTGCGTGCCGGCATCCTGATCACCAACGTCAACGTCCAGAGCGTGCAGGCGCCCGAGCAGGTGCAGGCGGCCTTCGACGACGCCTTCAAGGCAGGCGCCGATCGCGAGCGCCTCAAGAACGAAGGCCAGGCTTACGCCAACGACGTGGTGCCCAAGGCGCGCGGCACGGCGGCACGGCTTTTTGAAGAGGCTGACGGCTACCGCTCGCGCGTTACCGCGCAGGCTGAAGGTGATGCGCAGCGTTTCCGCTCGGTGTTGACCGAGTACCAGAAGGCGCCGGCCGTGACGCGTGACCGTCTCTACATCGACACCATGACGCAGGTCTACTCCAACGTCAGCAAGGTGATGGTGGATTCGCGTTCGGGCAGCAATCTGCTCTATCTGCCGCTCGACAAGCTGATGCAGGCTTCCGGCGGTACGCCGTCGGCGCTGCCGGCACCGGCACCCGCTGCAGCGGGTGCCGAGACATCGGGTACCAGCATTCCGGATCCCCGCTCACGCGAAGGCGTGCGTGGCCGTGACCGTGAATCTCGCTGAACGCAGGGAGAAAAAATAATGAATCGCATAGGTTTGATCGTTGTTGGCGCCGTTCTGGTGTTCATGACTTTTATGTCGACGGTGTTTGTCGTCGACCAGCGCAACTTTGCCGTGGTCTATTCGCTGGGCGAGATCAAGGAAGTGATCTCCGAGCCGGGTCTGAAGTTCAAGTTGCCGCCGCCGCTGCAGAACGTGATCTTCATTGACCGCCGCACCCAAACGCTCGACAGCCCCGAGACACGCCCGATCTTCACGGCCGAGAAGCAGAGCCTGGTGATCGACTGGCTGGTGAAATGGCGCGTGACGGAAGCCCGCCAGTTCATCCGCAACACCGGCATCGACCTGCGCAATGCCGAGGCGCGCCTGTCGCCCATCGTGCAAGCGGCATTGAACGAGGAAGTCACCAAGCGCAGCGTGCGCGCCATGATGTCGACCGAGCGTGACAGCGTCATGCAGGGCGTGCTCAAGCGCCTAAGCGATGACGCCAAGAACTTCGGCATCGAGATCGTCGACGTGCGCATCAAGCGGGTTGATTTCGCAGCGGCCATCACCGAGTCGGTCTATCGCCGCATGGAGTCCGAGCGCAAGCGCGTGGCCAATGAACTGCGTTCGCAGGGCTCGGCCGAGGGCGAGAAGATCCGCGCTGACGCCGATCGCCAGCGCGAAGTGATCCTGGCTGAAGCCTATCGTGACGCGCAGAAGGTCAAAGGCGAGGGGGACGCCACGGCTTCAGCGCTCTATGCAGAGGCTTTCGGTCGCGATCCGCAGTTTGCGCAGTTCTATCGCAGTCTGGAGGCCTACCGCTCCAGTTTCCGCAACAAGACGGACGTGATGGTGCTCGATCCTTCCAGTGACTTTTTCAAGGTCATGCGCAACGGTGCATCGGGCGGGTCCGCTCCGGCTCCGGCACGCAAGTGAGCGTGAACTCACGCACGCCAGGGTCTGATGGGTGACATCTTTCTGGCCGCGCTGGCCCTGATGCTGGTGTTTGAGGGGCTGATGCCCTTCATCAGCCCGGCACGCTGGCGCAGCACTTTCGAGCAGTTGTTGCAGTTGAGCGATGGCCAGATCCGCTTCATCGGTCTGGTCAGCATGGCGGTGGGGCTGTTGCTTATGTTGGTGTTCTCCACCTGAACGCAGCGGCCCGCGTGAGCGGATCGCCAGTCCTGTCGACCCAGCCCGCTAGAATCGCGGGTTTTGATCTTTCGTACCGATATGTCCTCAGCTTGGCTATTGCCCGAGCACATCGCTGACGTCCTGCCTCATGAGGCGCGGCGCATCGAAGAGCTGCGCCGCTTCATGCTGGACGCGGCCCGTGCCTGCGGCTACGAACTTGTCATGCCGCCCCTGCTGGAGCACCTGGAATCGCTGTTGTCCGGCACCGGGCATGAACTGGACCTGAAGACGTTCAAGCTCGTCGATCAGCTGAGCGGCCGCACCCTGGGCGTGCGTGCCGACACCACGCCGCAGGTGGCACGTATTGACGCCCACCTGCTCAACCGTGTGGGCCTGACGCGCCTGTGCTACTGCGGCCCGGTGCTGCACACGCGGCCCACGGGCTTGCATGGCAGCCGTGAGCCGCTGCAGTTTGGTGCTGAAACCTACGGTCATGCCGGCCTTGAGGCCGATCTTGAGATTCAGGAACTGGCGATCGATTGCCTGAGCCGTGCCGGTGTGCAGGGCCTGGTGGTCGATCTGTCGGATGCGCGTCTGCTGCGCGGTCTGGTCGAGTCGCTCAAGCTGTCGGCGGCGGATCTCGAGGCGCTGCAACTCAGCTTGGCGATGAAAGACCGGTCGGCGCTGGAGTCGCTCAGCCTGAACTGGCCTGACGCGGCGCGGCAGGGTCTGCTGGCGCTGCTCGATCTCTATGGCGACAGCGGCGTGCTGACCAAGGCGCGCAAGGTGCTGCCTGCGCACGCCCTCATCACGGCGGCGCTGGACGATCTGACTTGGCTGGCCCAGCATCTGGCGGCGTCGCACCCTGGCGTGCGCGTGGGCTTCGATCTGGCGGATCTGTCGGGCCACGCTTACTACAGCGGTGCGCGTTTTGCGATCTTCGGGCAAGGCTCGACCGATGTGCTGGCGCGCGGCGGGCGGTACGACGATGTGGGCGCGGTCTTCGGCCGCGCGCGCGCGGCGGTGGGCTTCAGTCTCGACTTGAAGACGGTGGCGCATCTGGTGCGCCTGGATGGTCGCCACTCGGCGATCCGTGCGCCGTGGAGTGAAAACCCCGCACTGCGCGCCGAAGTGCGCCGCCTGCGCGAAGCGGGCGATGCGGTGGTCTACGTGCTGCCGGGCCATGAGCACGACGCCGATGAATTTGACTGCGACCGCGAGTTGGTTGCCGTCGATGGCCAGTGGCTGGTGCGCCCGCGCTGAATTTCAGCCGCAAGGCTCACTGATACGTTTTTTCTGCGATCGGATATTGAGATGGAAACACGCAGTGTTGCGCCGGGGCGCAATGTGGTAGTGGTCGGCACCCAATGGGGTGACGAAGGCAAGGGCAAAGTCGTCGACTGGTTGACCGACCATGCCGCCGCCGTGGTGCGCTTTCAGGGCGGCCACAACGCCGGCCACACCCTGGTGATCAATGGCAAGAAGACGGCGCTGCAGCTGATTCCTTCGGGCGTCATGCGGCCGGAAGTGGCCTGCTTCATCGGCAATGGCGTGGTGGTGGATCCGGCCCATCTGATGCTGGAAATCGAGCGCCTGGAGGCCATGGGCCTCGAAGTGCGCTCGCGCCTGTTCATCAGCGAGTCCTGCCCGCTGATCCTGCCGTTCCACGTGGCGGTCGACAAGGCGCGCGAGTTGCTGCGCGAGTCGAGCGGCGCCGGCAAGATCGGCACCACCGGCAAGGGCATCGGTCCAGCCTACGAAGACAAGGTCGCCCGCCGCGCTCTGCGCGTGCAGGATCTGAAGCACCCGGAGCGTTTCGCCACCAAGCTGCGTGAGTTGCTGGCACTGCACAACTTCGCGCTGAGCGGCTACCTGAACGGCGAGCCGCTGGAATTTCAGCCGATCTTCGACCAGGCCATGCTGCTGGCCGAGCAGATCAAGCCGATGCTGGCAGACGTGGGTGTGCGCATCCACGCCATCAACCAGCAAGGCGGCAAGGTGCTGTTCGAAGGCGCGCAGGGCACGCTGCTCGACATCGACCACGGCACTTATCCGTATGTGACGTCCAGCAACTGCGTGGCTGGCAACGCTGCCGCCGGTTCGGGCGTCGGCCCGGACAAGCTGCACTACATCCTGGGCATCACCAAGGCCTACACCACGCGCGTGGGCAGCGGCCCGTTCCCGACCGAATTGCCGATGGAAGAGGCCGGCACCGTCGGCTACCACCTGTCGACGGTCGGTCAGGAGCGTGGCACGGTCACGGGCCGCATGCGCCGCTGCGGCTGGCTGGATGCGGGTGCGCTCAAGCGCTCAATCCTGATCAACGGCATCTCGGGTCTGTGCCTGACCAAGCTCGACGTGCTCGACGGTCTGGACGAGATCAAGATGGGCGTGGGCTACGAGTTGCGCGGTGAGCGCATCGACATCCTGCCGCTCGATGCCGATGACATCATCGCCTGCCAGCCGATCTACGAAACCTTCCCGGGCTGGACCGAGACGACGTTTGGTGTGACCGACTGGAACGCGCTGCCGCTGAATGCGCGCCGCTATCTCGAGCGCATCCAGGCCTTCATCGGCGCGCCCATCGACATGGTGTCCACCGGCCCGGACCGGGACCACACCATCCTGTTGCGTCACCCGTATCAGGCCTGACCTGCTGCCTCTAGGAACTCACATGTTGACCGATGACGGCAAACACCTCTACGTCTCCTGGGACGAGTACCACCTGCTGATCGAGCGACTGGCGATCAAGGTGCACCAGTCGGGCTGGGAGTTCGACCAGATCCTGTGTCTGGCGCGCGGCGGCATGCGACCGGGCGACGTGATCTCACGGGTGTTCGACAAGCCGCTGGCCATCATGTCGACCAGTTCGTACCGGGCGGATGCCGGCACGATCCAGGGTCGGCTCGACATGGCCAAGTACATCACCATGCCCAAGGGCGAACTCGCCGGACGCGTGCTGCTGGTTGATGACTTGGCCGATTCCGGCGTGACGTTGCAAGCGGTGGTTGAGCGCCTGCGTGGTATGCCGGCCATCAGCGAACTGCGCTCGGCGGTGCTGTGGGTCAAGGGCGTGTCCTGCTACGTGCCGGACTACTTTGTGGACATGCTACCCACCAGCCCCTGGATTCATCAGCCGTTCGAAGAGTACGACGCGTTGCGTCCTGAAGGACTGATCAACAAGCTGTCGGTCTGAGTCTTCGATAGATTCGGTGCGCAAAATAAAACGGCCACTGCATTGCTGCAGTGGCCGTTTTTCATGTCGATCCCCTTTCAGTTGCCTGGCGGACAAGGACTGAGAGAAAGACTCGAAGCAAGAATCTGCTTCGGAAAGTGAAAAAGGTCAGCATTTCTGCTGACCTTTTCGTTGGTGCCCAGAAGAGGACTCGAACCTCCACGATGTTACTCGCTAGTACCTGAAACTAGTGCGTCTACCAATTCCGCCATCTGGGCTTTAAGCTGTCATCTGATTTCTCAGATTTGTTTTGGTCCGGATTTGTTTTGCAGCTCTGAACCAAGAATTAGAGTGTAGCATTGGCTGAAACACAAATGCAAGAGGTTTTTTGATTGAATGCCACATTGACGAATGAAGTCGACGGAACGGTCCAGGGCCACCGTGATGGGCACGGCTTTGTCATCTGCGCAGATGGCTCGCCTGACATCTATCTGGCACCCCAGGAGATGCGCGCGGTACTGCATCGGGATCGTGTCAAGGTGCGCGTGGTTCGCCAGGATCGCAAGGGCCGACCAGAGGGGCGGGTGCTGGAGATCATTGAGCGCAGACGTTCTCCCATCATTGGCCGGCTGCTCAACGAGAGCGGTGTCTGGCTGGTGGCGCCTGAAGACAAGCGCTACGGCCAGGACATCCTGATTCCCAAGAACGCCACCGCCAACGCCGAGGCAGGACAAGTCGTGGCCGTGGAGTTGACCGAGCCGCCTTCGCTGCACACCCAGCCGGTGGGTCGTGTCACCGAAGTGCTGGGCGACATCGACGACCCCGGCATGGAGATCGAGATTGCGGTGCGCAAGTACGAAGTGCCGCACAGTTTCTCGCCCGAAACCCTGGCGCAGACCGGCAAGCTGTCCGAGCGCCTGCGCGCGGCCGACTGCAAGCAGCGCATCGACCTGCGCGATGTGGCGCTCGTCACCATCGACGGCGAAGACGCACGCGACTTTGACGACGCCGTCTACGCCGAGCCGGCCAAAGTGGGTCGCGGCAAGGGCTGGCGGCTGCTGGTGGCCATTGCCGATGTCAGCCATTACGTCAAACCAGGCGAGCCGCTGGACGACGATGCCTACGAGCGCGCCACCTCGGTCTATTTCCCGCGCCGCGTCATTCCGATGCTGCCGGAGAAGCTCTCCAACGGACTGTGCTCGCTCAAGCCCGATGAAGACCGCCTGTCGATGGTGTGCGACATGCTGGTCAACGCGGCTGGCGAGGTGCACGCCTACCAGTTCTATCCGGCCTTGATTCGCTCGCACGCCCGCTTCACCTATACCGAAGTGGCAGCGGTGCTGGTCAACACGCGTGGGCCGGAGGCGCAGCGCCACGCGGAACTCGTGCCGCATCTGCTGCACCTGCACGAGGTCTATCGCGCCCTGCTCAAGCAGCGTGCCGAGCGGGGCGCGGTGGATTTCGAGACCACCGAGACCCAGATCATCTGCGACGACAACGGCCGCATCGAGAAGATCGTGCCGCGCACGCGTACCGAGGCGCACCGCCTGATCGAAGAGGCCATGCTCGCGGCCAACGTCTGCGCAGCCGACTTCATTCAGGGCGGCAAGCATCCGTCGCTGTTCCGTGTTCATGAGGGGCCGACGCCCGAGAAGCGCACCACGCTGCAGAACTACCTGCGCAGCCTGGGCCTGGGCTACAGCCTGAGCGAGGAGCCGACGCCGGCCGAGATCCAGGCCATTGCGCACCACACCCGCGAGCGTCCAGATGCCGCGCAGATCCACACCATGCTGCTGCGCTCCATGCAGCAAGCCACCTACACGCCGACCAACAACGGCCATTTCGGCTTGGCGTACGCGGCCTACACCCACTTCACCAGTCCGATCCGGCGTTACCCGGACTTGCTGGTGCACCGCGTCATCAAGGCGCTGCTGGGGCGCCAGCGTTATCACCTGCAGGTGCCGGCCTTGGCGCAGCCTGCGCCGGCCGAGCGTTTCAAGCGCGGCAAGCCGGCGGCACCCGTACCCAAAGAGCTGGAGACCTGGGTGGTGGCGGGCGCGCATTGCAGCGCCAACGAGCGGCGTGCGGATGAGGCGTCGAAGGACGTCGAGGCCTGGCTCAAGTGCAAGTTCATGCGCGAGCGCCTGGGCGAGGAGTACGCCGGCACCATCAGCGCCGTCACCAGCTTCGGCCTGTTCGTGAAGCTCGACGAGCTGTATGTCGAAGGCCTGGTGCACATCACCGAGCTGGGTGGCGAGTACTACCGCCACGATGAAGCGCGCCAGGAACTGCGCGGCGAGCGCACCGGTGTGCGCTACGCCGTGGGTGGACGCCTGCGGGTGCAGGTCAGCCGGGTCGATCTGGACGGGCGCCGCATTGACTTCCGTCCGGTGCGCGAAGGTGAGCCGGCGCCGGCGGCGGCCAAAAATGGCGCAAAAGGCGGCAGGCAACGCCGTGCCACTGAGCCCCAGGCTGCGCAGCAGCAACTGGCTGCCGTGCAGGAGGCCGACCGCGAGGTGCGTCGCTCTGCCCGCAAGGCTGCCACAGGCACGGTGCGCCGGGCCAAGAAGACGTTGGCGGCCTCGTCAGAGGCGGCCTTGCCTGTCAAGAAGGCCGCCAAGACAGCCAAAGCCGCCAAGGCGCGCAAGACGCCACGGCGCTGATCAGCCTGTTTGCTGGGTGCCATCACCGTGACGGCGCGCCTTGCCACTGCTCCAGCCCGTCAGCCAGTGCGGTGGCGAGGCTGGCCGCGGGCAAGGCCTCGCCGTGCGGGTGGCGCGACTGCGCCACCCAGCCGTGCAGATAGCAGGCGGCACGTGCAGCCTGTTGAGCCTTGATCAAGTCGCTGGCTCCTGTGCGCGCCCAGAGTGCGCCGAGGCAGCCTGCCAGCACATCGCCGCTGCCCGGCGTCGCCAGCGCAGAATTGCCGCTGCTGTTGATGGACGGCGTCACGCCTGGTGCCGCGACGACGCTGCCTGAGCCCTTGAGCACCACGGCCGCCCCGTAACGGTCTGCCAACGCCTGCGCTGCGCCGAGGCGATCCGCCTGAATCGTCGCTGTGCTGCGGCCCAGCAGGCGTGCGGCTTCCAGTGGATGCGGCGTCAGCACGGTGGGTCGGCCTTGCCGGCTGCGCTCGATCAGCACGGTGGCCAACGCGGTATCCGCAGCGATGGCGTTGAGCGCATCGGCGTCCAGCACCAGTCGGCCGCTGTGGTTCAGCAGCGTGGGCAGCACGTCCGCGATGGCGTGTCCACCACCGCAGCCCGCCACGACGGTTGCCTGCGCCAGGGCTTCAGGCGCGGGCAGGGCGGTGGCCCACATCAGCTCCGGTTGCGTGACGTCGAGCCGCAGCGCCTGCAGGTCGAGCGGGCAGACATAGACGCGTCCCGCGCCGCTGTGCAGTGCGGCGCGCCCGGCCAGCAGCGCCGCGCCACCCATTCCGGCAGCACCGCCGACGACCCAGACATCGCCAAAACTGCCCTTGTGCTGCGCATGGCGGCGCGGCGCTGCGGCCTGCGCCAGCGCTGCGCCTCGCTCAAGCCAGGCATCCGGTGTCATCGTCAACGGTGAGGTGCCCAGATCGTCCCACCACACCTCGCCCGTGTGATCGCGGCCCTGCGCGGTGAACAGCCCGGGCGCCAGGCTGAGCAGCGCCAGCGTCCAGCGGGCTGACACGCAGGCAGCGCCGGCTTCCAGCGCGCCGCTGTCGGCGGGCAGGCCCGAGGGCAAGTCCACCGCCAGCACCGGCGCCCGCGCTTGCTGCATCGCCGTGATCCAGGCGGCCATCACGCCGGTGGTGGCGCTGCGCAGGCCGCGTCCCAGCAAGGCGTCGATCAACAGCGTGTCTTCGCGTTGCCAGGGCGATAGGTCCGCAGGCAACGTGTTGGTGTGTTCGATCTGCACGCCCGCTGCCACGGCGCGCAGGCGCGCGGCGGCGGCATCCGCTGGCTGACGCGCTGCATCGCCCGTCCACCACAGCCGTACCGGCTTGCCCCAGCGGTGCAGGTGCAGCCCAGCCTCGAAGCCATCGCCGCCGTTGTTGCCGGGGCCGGCAATCACCTCGATCCGGCGTGCGTGCGGGGCCACGGCCAGCGCCAGTTGTGCCACCGCGAGGCCTGCGCGCTGCATCAAGGTGTGCGGTGGCAGCGTGGCGGCGCTTTGCGCTTCCAGCTGCCGGGCTGCTGCACTGCAGTGCAGCGGTAGGTCGGCCGCCCCATGGAGCTGGGCGTGTCGGACGTCGAGACGGGTCAGGCGGAGGTCGGGCATGCCCGCATGCTAGACCTCCGTGAGTTGCCGCCAGCGCTCGGGCGTGCAGACTGTCACGCCCCAGGGCTTGGCGGGGCGCGCCAGCCGGAGCAGGGCGCGGTCACGCGTCAGCAGCCAGGGCGTGGCGGTGGCGACGGCCAAGTCGATGAAGCACTGATCGTCCGGATCGGTGCAGCGCAGTTGCCGCGCGGGCGGCAGCGGTGCCGGTGTGGGCACCGCCACGCTCCAGCGTTGGGCGGCGGTCATGGCCGCGTCGTACGCGCCGCGCC
This sequence comes from Leptothrix sp. (in: b-proteobacteria), assembly GCF_965250675.1. Classification (NCBI taxonomy): domain Bacteria; kingdom Pseudomonadati; phylum Pseudomonadota; class Betaproteobacteria; order Burkholderiales; family Sphaerotilaceae; genus Leptothrix; species Leptothrix sp. (in: b-proteobacteria). The sequence goes on along the minus strand of NZ_CBDFPH010000002.1, from coordinate 183,333 downwards.
AGCGCTGCAGCGGCGGGTGGGTGTGCAGGCGGCCGAGCACGTCGACCAGTTCCTCGCGCATCTCCGGCGTGGAGATCCAGCGCCGTCGTCCGGTCATGATGTCCTCGCCGAGCGGCAGGGCCGGCGGGTGCTGGAACACCAGCCAGTCGAGCACGACGTTGGTGTCGAGGATGACGTCAGTCGATGCGGGGTTCATGCACTCGGTTCTTCAATTCTTGAGCCAGCGCTGCCCGGACAGCGGCACTGGGTCGATGGGGCAGGGGCGGTCGGCCATCTGTTCGGCCAGTTGGCGCGCGCTGCCGCAGGCCAGCGTCCAGCCGTGCGCGCCGTGGCCGAGGTTGAGCCAGACGCCCGCTTGCGGTGCCGCGCCGACGATGGGCGGCCCTTCGGGCAGCATGGGGCGGGCGCCGCGCCAGATCTGCGCGCTCTGGCGCTCGACGGCATACGGAAACCAGCGGTCGACTGCGTCGTAGAGCGGCGCCAGCGTGGCCTCGCGCTCGGTGCTGTGGGCGGTGGTGGGTAATCGGGCCTGGCCCAGTTCGAAGCCGCCCGTGACGCGCAGGCGCCGGCCCAGCCGCGTCAGCGTGACGCCGGCGCTGGCGTCCACCACGGCCGAGCGCAGCGCGGCGCCGTCCTCGCGCAGGGCGAACGTGACGGCGTGTCCCCAGACCGGCCGCAACGGCAGGCGCATGCCGGCCTGCGCGGCCAGCGTGGGTGCGGCCGCGCCGGTGCATATCACCACGGCGTTGAAAGGCTGCTCGGTGTGATCGGGCAGCAACTCGGTCGCGGCGAAGTCGTCGGGCGCCGCATGGGCGCTGCGCGATCGGCGGCCTGACGCCAGCGTGTCCAGCTCAAGGCCATCCGGGCCGGATTGCAGGCGCCGCACCGTGACGCCGAAGCGAAAGCGCACCCCATGGCGTCGCACGGCGATGTCGCGCAGCTGATGGGCGAATTCGCGGCAGTTGCCCACGCCGTCATCGGCCAGATGCAGACCGCCGACCAGCGCGGCCTGGCGGCCCAGGCCGGGCTCGATCTCCTGGCAGCGCCCGGTGCTGATTTCCTCGACCGCATGGCCCAGTTCGCGCAGCAGTTGCGCGTGCTGGTGGGCGGCCTTGAGTTCTTCGTCGCTGCGCAGCAGCACCAGCACGCCACGGCATTGCTCGTGGTTGAGCCCCAGTTCACGCACCAGCGTGGCCTGGCGCCGCTGGCTCAGTTGTGCCAGAGTCGACATGACGCGCACATCATCGGTCTGTGGCTTCTGGCTGGCGCGCCACCAGCGCCACAGCCATTCATATTGACTCCAGTCGGTCGACAGATTCCAGCGCAGAGCCGCTTCATGACGCCAGAGTCCGCGAAACAGCCAGCGGCGCAGGCCAGGTGCGGCAGCGGGTGACACCAGCCCGGCAGCGAGCAGGCCGGCGTGGGCGAAGCTGGCTTCTTCGGCGACTGATTCGCGCTGCTCGAACACCACCACGTCATGGCCGTCGCGGCCCAGCTCATAGGCGGTGGTGATGCCGGCAATGCCGGCGCCGATCACCGCGATGCGCATGGCAGCCTCAGGAGGATGCTTCGAAGGGGCTGAATCAAGGCTGGTATACTCTTTGGGTTTTTCCGCGACAGTTCCGTGGCGGAAGAATCAAGCCCGAATCCGGCTGCCTGAAGGTGTTGTGCCGCAGGGGATGTGAGTTCTTTCACGAACTTTTTATGTCTCTTGTCCGTATCTGCGAGCAATTCGAGCCGGATTCTAGAACCAACCTTTGGAGTTCAAATGTCATTCACCATGCGCGACATGCTGGAAGCCGGTGTCCACTTCGGTCACCAAACCCGCTTCTGGAATCCCAAGATGGCCCCGTACATCTTCGGCCATCGCAACAAGATTCACATCATCAACCTCGAGAAGACGGTTCCGCTCTTCAACGAGGCCACCAAGTTTGCACGCCAGCTGGCAGCCAAGCGCGGCACCATCCTGTTCGTGGGCACCAAGCGCCAGGCGCGCGACGTGGTCGCACAGGAAGCCGCACGTGCTGGCATGCCCTATGTCGACCAGCGCTGGCTGGGCGGCATGCTGACCAACTTCAAGACGGTCAAGGGTTCGCTCAAGAAGCTCAAGGAAATGCAGGCTCAGGTCGAAGCGGGCACCCAGCCTTCGATCAAGAAGGAAGCCCTGATGTTCCAGCGCGAAATCGCCAAGCTGGAAAAAGACATCGGCGGCATCCAGGACATGACCGCCCTGCCTGACGCGATGTTCGTGATCGACGTGGGTTACCACAAGATTGCCATCGCCGAAGCCAAGAAGCTGGGCATTCCCGTCATCGGCGTGGTGGACACCAACCACTCGCCCGTGGGCATCGACTACGTCATCCCCGGCAACGACGACTCGGCCAAGGCCGTGGCGCTGTACGCGCAAGCCCTGGCTGACGCCGTGGTCGAAGGCAAGGCCAACGCCCTGAACGAAGTGGTGGAAGCCGTGGCCGCAGGCAGCGACGAGTTCGTCGAGGTCAGCGACGCTTCCTGAGCCCCTTCGGCTCAGCATGAAAGGGGCTGATTCAGCCCCTTTTTTTCAGCATTTTTTACGGCCTGCTCCCGTATTGATCGAGCAGGCCGCTACTCAAGGAGCACTGAAATGGCTGCAATTACCGCCAGCATGGTCGCCGAACTGCGCGCGAAGACCGACGCCCCGATGATGGAGTGCAAGAAGGCACTCACCGAGGCCGAAGGCAATATGGACAAGGCTGAAGAGTTGCTGCGCGTCAAGCTCGGCAACAAGGCCAGCAAGGCCGCTTCGCGCGTGACCGCTGAAGGCGTGATCGTCGCGTCCGTCGCGGGCACCACCGGCGCCATGGTCGAGATCAACTGCGAAACCGACTTCGTTACCAAGAACGACGCGTTCCTGGGCTTTGCTCAAGCCTGTGCCGGCCTGACCGCACAGCACCAGCCGGCTGACGTGGCTGCGCTGTCGGCGCTGCCGCTGTCGTTCGAGGACTTCGGCCCGACGGTCGAAGACGTGCGCAAGGGCCTGATCGGCAAGATCGGCGAGAACATGTCGATCCGCCGCTTCAAGTGCTACACCGGTGGTGCCGACCTGGCGTACTACCTGCACGGCACCCGCATCGGCGTGATGGTCGAGTACAGCGGCGACGCGACGGCTGCCAAGGACGTGGCCATGCACATCGCGGCCATGAAGCCGGTGGCCCTGACCTCGGCCGACGTGTCGGCTGACCTGATCGAAAAAGAGCGCGCTGTGGCTGCGGGCAAGGCGGCTGAAGACGCCAAGGTCGCTGAAGCGGCTGGCAAGCCGGCGCAGTCGGCCGAGATCGTGGCCAAGCGCATCGAAGGCTCGGTGCAGAAGTTCCTGAAAGAGGTCTCGCTGTTCAATCAGACCTTCGTCAAGAACGACAAGCAGACCGTCGAGCAGATGCTCAAGACCGTGGGCACTACGGTCAAGGGCTTCACGATGTTCGTGGTCGGCGAAGGCATCGAGAAGAAGCAGGACGACTTCGCTGCTGAAGTGGCTGCGCAAGTCGCTGCCGCCAAGGGTCAGTAAGCACTGACAGGGCCGGCGGCGCGTCCTGCGCCGCCGGCCCATGGCCTTGACCTAAACTCTGACAAGTCACCGCAACGAAGGATTCCTGCATGCCGGCCTACAAACGCATCCTGCTCAAGCTCTCTGGTGAAGCCCTGATGGGCGACGACGCCTATGGCATCAACCGCGCCACCATCGTGCGCATGGTGCGCGAGGTTCAGGAGGTGACTGCCCTGGGTGTGGAAGTGGCGGTCGTCATTGGCGGGGGCAACATCTTCCGCGGTGTTGCAGGGGGCTCGGTCGGCATGGACCGCGCCACGGCCGACTACATGGGCATGCTCGCCACGGTGATGAACGGGCTCGCCCTGGGCGACGCGATGCGCCAGGAAGGCATGACGGCCCGCGTGATGTCGGCCATCAGCATCGATCAGGTGGTCGAGCCCTATGTGCGCCCCAAGGCGCTGCAGTATCTGGAAGAGGGCAAGGTCGTCGTCTTTGCGGGCGGCACCGGCAACCCCTTCTTCACGACCGACACCGCCGCTGCACTGCGCGGTGCGGAAATGGGCGCCGAGATCATGCTCAAGGCGACCAAGGTCGATGGTGTCTACACCGCCGACCCCAAGAAAGACCCCAGCGCCACGCGCTACCCGTCACTGACCTTCGACGAGGCCATCTCGCGCAATCTGCAGGTGCTCGACGCCACCGCCTTTGCGCTGTGCCGTGACCAGAAGCTGCCGCTCAAGGTGTTCTCGATCTTCAAGGAAGGCGCGCTCAAGCGCGTCGTGATGGGCGAGGACGAAGGCACGCTGGTGCACGTCTGAACTGATGCGTTGAACTGACTATCTCCCAGGAATTTCCCGATGAGCATTGCCGACATCAAGAAGACCGCCGAAGCCAAGATGGCCAAGTCCATCGAGTCCTTCAAGGGCGACCTGCAAAAGATCCGCACCGGCCGCGCCCACCCCGGCATCCTCGATCAGGTGCAGATCGACTACTACGGCTCGATGCTGCCCATCAGCCAGGTGGCCAATGTCTCGCTGATCGACGCGCGCACCATCACCGTCCAGCCCTGGGAAAAAGGCATGGCCGGCAAGATCGAGCGCGCCATCCGCGAGTCCGAGCTCGGCCTGAACCCGTCCACCATGGGCGACCTGATCCGCGTGCCGATGCCCGCGCTGACTGAAGAGCGCCGCCGCGAACTGGGCAAGGTCGTGCGCAACGCCGGTGAAGACGCCAAGATCGCCGTGCGCAACGTGCGCCGCGACGCCAACGAGCAGGCCAAGAAATTCCTCAAGGACAAGCTCATCACCGAAGACGACGAACGCCGCTCGATCGACGACGTGCAGAAGCTGACCGACCGGACCATCACCGAGATCGACCGGCTGATCCAAGGCAAAGAAGCCGAAATCATGGCGGTCTGACCGGCGCGCATCGTGCTGGCTCGCATGGGACTGAAATCGGTGGCTGACAACAACCAGGCCAAGGTGCCACGCCATGTGGCGGTGGTGATGGACGGCAATGGCCGCTGGGCCAACAAGCGGTTGATGCCGCGCATCGTCGGGCACAAATACGGTGTCGACACGCTGGTGCGCACCATCAACGCCTGTGCGGACCGCGGCATCGAATACCTCACCGTCTTCGCCTTCTCGTCAGAGAACTGGAAGCGTCCGCAGGACGAGGTCTCCGGCCTGATGAACCTGGTGCTGATGGCGGTGTCCAAGTACCTGGAGCGCATGGCTGCTGACGGCGTGCGCATCCGCATCATTGGCGACCGCTCGGTGGTGTCCGACAAGGTGCGCCAGGCCTGGGAGCATGCCGAGGCGATGACGCGCGACAACCAGCGCATCACCGTGTCGGTGGCGTTCAACTACGGTGGCCGCTGGGACGTGGTGCAGGCTTGCCGCCGCGCCATGACCGAAGGGCTGGCGCCCGAGCAGCTGGATGAGGCCGCGCTGTCGCGCCACATGTCGATGGCCTATGCGCCGGACCCGGACCTGTTCATTCGCACGGGTGGCGAGGTGCGCGTTTCCAACTTCCTGCTCTGGCAGTTGGCGTACTCCGAGCTGTATTTCACCGATGGCCTCTGGCCCGACTTCGACGAGCGTGCGCTCGACGCCGCGCTGGCCGAATTCAACGCCCGCGACCGCCGCTTCGGTGGCGTCAAGACCGACGTCTCGGCCAGCGGCGAAGTCATCGCGCTGCAGCCCGACGCCTGACGCGCCATGCTCAAGCAGCGCATCATCACCGCCCTGGTTCTGCTCGCGCTGCTTCTGCCGGCGCTGGCAACCTCCTCGCCCTGGCCCTTTCCGCTGCTGACGCTGATCCTGATCGGCGCCGCCGGCTGGGAATGGGCGCGGCTCAATCAACTACCCGGTGTGCCTGCGCTGGTGTTCGGTGCCGTCGTCGCTGCTGGGGCCGGCTGGGCTTGGCAAGCGGGCCTCATCGCCCAAGCGCCCAGCGTCATCTGGTGGCTGGCGATGCTGGTCTGGGTGCTGGGTGGCGCGGCCGTGCTCAAGGGCGGTGTGCCGGCCTGGCCGCATCATGCGCGGTCGCTGCGGCTGGTTGGCGGCCTGATGCTGCTCTGGCTGGCTTGGTTGGCAATTGCCGTGGCCAAGGCGCGCGGACTCAATTTTCTGCTCTCGGTGTTCTGCCTGGTCTGGGTGGCTGACATCTCGGCCTACTTCGGCGGGCGCGCCTTTGGCCGGCGCAAGCTGGCGCTGGCGATCAGCCCCGGCAAGAGCTGGGAAGGCGTCTACACCGGCATGGCCGGCGTGCTGCTGCTGGCGCTGTGCTGGATTGCGCTGGACCGCTACGCCGCCACCGGCAGTGCCAGCCTCTACACCTTGCTGCTGGCGCGCTGGGGCGCCGCCGGGCTGGTCCTGTCCTGCCTGTTTCTGGCAGCCATGAGCGTGGTGGGCGACCTGTTTGAATCGCTGGTCAAGCGCAGCGCCGGCGCCAAGGACAGCAGCGGCCTGTTGCCTGGCCATGGCGGCGTGCTGGATCGCATCGACGCGCTGCTGCCGGTGTGCCCGCTGGCGTTGGCGCTGGTGAGCGTGTGAACAGTGGCGTGAACCGCCGCATGAACGGTGACATGACGAATCAACTGACCCGCATCTGCATCCTGGGCTCGACCGGCTCGATCGGCACCAGCACGCTCGACGTGCTCGGTCGTCATCCCGAGCGCTTCGAGGTCTTCGCGCTCAGCGCCCACAGCCGCGTGACTGAACTGGCCGCGCAGTGCGTGCAGTGGCGGCCGCGCTACGCGGTGCTGCCCACGGCGGAACTGGCGCAGGACCTGGCGCGCCGCCTGCGTGACGTGGCCTGCCGCACCGAAGTGCTGGTGGGCGCGGCAGCGCTGGAAGATGTGGCTGCGCACCCCGAGGTGGACGCGGTGATGGCCGCCATCGTCGGCGCGGCCGGCCTGGCGCCTTGCCTGGCTGCCGCGCGCGCCGGCAAGCGTCTGCTGCTGGCCAACAAGGAAGCGCTGGTGGTGGGCGGCGCGCTCTTCATGCAGGCGGTCGAGCAGGGCGGCGCGACGCTGCTGCCGATCGACAGCGAGCATTCGGCCATCTTTCAGTGCCTGCCCGAGGACGCCCGCACCTGGGGCCAGCGCATCGACCACATCGTGCTGACGGCTTCGGGCGGCCCGTTCCGCCAGCGCGACCCGGCCACGCTGGCCGACGTGACGCCCGATCAGGCCTGCGCGCACCCGAACTGGGTGATGGGTCGCAAGATTTCGGTCGATTCGGCCACGATGATGAACAAGGCGCTCGAAGTCATCGAGGCCCGCTGGCTCTTCAACCTCGCGCCGCGCGACGTGCGGGTGGTGATCCACCCGCAGAGCATCATCCATTCGATGGTGGTGTGCCGCGACAACTCGGTGCTGGCGCAACTCGGTACGCCCGACATGCGCGTGCCGATCGCCTACGGCCTGTCGTGGCCGGAGCGGATCGAGTCCGGCGCCTCGCAACTCGACTTCCTGAGCCTGAACGCGCTGACCTTCGAAGACGCCGACGCGCGTCGCTTTCCCGGTCTGCACCTGTCGTGGCAGGCGCTGGAAGCCGCGCCGGGCAGCACCGCGGTGTTGAATGCGGCCAATGAGGTCGCGGTGGCTGCTTTCCTGGATGGCCGGTTGCGCTTTGACCGCATCCACGCCGTCAACGCCGCCACGCTGGAACGGCTGGTGGTGCCGGCCGATGCGGTGAACTCGGTCGAAGGCCTGCTGGCGCTGGACGCCCAGGCCCGTGCGCTGGCCGGTGACGCCGTGCGCGCCTGGCAGTCCTGAGCCGAGATGCCACGGCCGCCCCGATGAACACACTGTTGTCTTTCCTGCTGACCCTGGGCGTGCTGATCGTCGTGCACGAGTGGGGCCATTACCGCGTCGCCAAGGCGTGCGGCGTCAAGGTGCTGCGCTTCTCTATCGGCTTCGGCCGGCCGCTGCTGCGCTGGCAGCGCGGCGAGACCGAATGGGTGCTGTGCATGCTGCCGCTGGGCGGCTACGTGAAGATGCTCGACGAGCGCGAAGGCGCGGTCAACCCGGCCGAGCAGTCGCGCGCTTTCAACCGCCAGTCGCTCTGGGCGCGCTCGGCCATCGTTGCCGCCGGGCCGGTGGCCAACCTGCTGCTGGCCGTGCTGCTGTATGCGTCCATGCACTGGATCGGCACGCAGGAGCCACGCGCGCTGCTGGGCTCGCCCCTGGCGGGCAGCGTGGCCGAACGCGCCGGGCTGCGTGCCGGCGATTGGGTGCGCCAGTGGTCGCCAGCGGACAGCGAAACCTGGGAGCCGGTGGCCTCGCTCACCGACCTGCGCTGGCAGATCACGCGCTCGGCGCTTGACGGTGCCGATGTCCGCCTGGAGGTGACCGATACCGACGGCCGTGCCCGCCGCGAAGTGGCCCTGCCGCTGGCTGCACTGCAGGCCCGCGAGGCCGACGCCGCGCTGTCGCGCAGCATCGGCCTGGGTGCGCCGTTTTCCGAGCCGATCCTGGGCGAGTTGAAGGTGGGCGGTCCGGCGCAGCGCGCCGGCCTGCTGGCGGGTGACCGGGTGCTGTCGATCGACGGTCGGTCGGTGGTGGACGCCGCTGCGCTGCGGGCGTCGATTCGTGCGTCAGCGACATCAGCGACGCCGGTGGCCTCAGCGGCTTCAGGCGCCGCGCCCATCGCCACCCAGCTCTGGCAGATCGAGCGCCAAGGGCGCCGGCTCGAAGTGGACGTGACCCCGGCACGGGTACAGGACAAGGAACTGAGCATCGGCCGCATCGAAGCCGTCGTGGGTGGTGCGGTGCAGATGGACACCGTGAGCTACGGGCTGGTCGATGGCCTGAGCCGGGCGGTGGCGCGCACCTGGGAGATGGCGGCGCTGTCGTTCAAGATGTTCGGCCGCATGCTCATCGGCGAGGCCTCGCTGCGCAACATCAGCGGCCCGCTGACGATTGCCGACTACGCCGGCCAGTCCGTCAAGCTCGGCCTGGCCTACTACCTCGGCTTTCTGGCGGTGGTGAGCGTCAGTCTGGGCGTGCTCAACCTGCTGCCGCTGCCCATGCTCGACGGCGGCCACCTTTTGTACCATCTGATCGAGGGGGTGACCGGCCGGCCACTGCCCGTCATTTGGCAGGAGCGTCTGCAGCGCGGCGGGATGGCCGTCGTGTTCATGATGATGTCGCTCGCCCTCTACAACGACGTGGCCCGCCTGCTGGGCCTGCACTGACCGCATGCGTTCTCCTGCCTTTCTCTTTCAGTTCAACCCGGTCGTCTGCGCGCTGGCGCTGGGTGCGTCAGCCGCTGCCTGGCCTGCCTGGGCGGTCCAGCCCTTCGTGCTCAAGGACATCCGCATCGAAGGCCTGGCGCGCATCGAGGCCGGCACGGTCTTCGCCTCGCTGCCCTTCCGCGTCGGTGACACCTACACCGACGACAAGGGCGCCGTGGCGCTGCGTGCGCTGTTCGCCACCGGCCTGTTCAAGGACGTGCGCGTCGAGGTCGACGGCCCGGTCGTGGTGGTGGTGGTCGAAGAGCGCGCGGCGATTGCCAACGTCGACTTCACAGGCACGCGCGAGTTCGACCGCGAGACGCTGATCAAGGCGCTCAAGGACATCGGCGTCGGCGAAGGCCAGCCCTTTGACCGCAGCCTGGCCGACCGCGCCGAGCAGGAGCTCAAGCGCCAGTACCTGACGCGCAGCCTCTACGGCGCCGAGGTGGTGACCACCATCAGCCCGGTCGAGCGCAACCGCGTCAACGTCACCTTCGCGGTGACCGAGGGCGGCGTGGCCCGCATCAGCGACATCCGCATCACCGGCAACCAGGCTTTCACCGAAAGCACGCTGCTGGGCCAGCTCGACCTGAGCACCGGTGGGCTGATGACCTGGTACACCAAGAACGACCGCTACGCCCGCACCAAGCTCAATGCCGATCTGGAGACGCTGCGCGCCTACTACCTGAACCGCGGTTATCTGGAGTTCGACATCGAGTCGACCCAGGTGGCGATCTCGCCGGACAAGCAGGACATCTCGATCACCATCAACGTCAAGGAAGGCCAGCGCTACCTGGTCACCGGCGTGCGCCTGAGCGGTGAATACCTGGGCCGCGAGGACGAGTTCCGCAGCCTGGTCGACATCCAGCCCGGCGAGGCCTACCGCGCCGATGCCGTGACCAGCACCCAGCGGGCCTTCACCGACCGATTCGGCCTGTTCGGCTACGCCTTTGCGCGCGTCGAAGCGGTGCCGCAGATCGACCGCGCCACCGGCCAGGTGCAGGTGGTCACTCAACGCCGACCCGGGCCGGCGCGTCTACGTGCGGCGCATCAACGTCTCGGGCAACACGCGCACCCGTGACGAAGTCGTGCGGCGCGAGATGCGCCAGTTCGAATCAGCCTGGTACGACGGCCAGCGCATCAAGCTCTCGCGCGACCGGGTCGACCGGCTGGGCTACTTCGGCGAGGTCGACATCGACACCCAGGAGGTTCCAGGCAGCCAGGACCAGGTCGACCTGACCCCTGACGGTCAAGGAAAAGCCGACCGGCACCCTGATGGTGGGCGCCAACTTCTCCAGCGCCGACAAGCTCGCCTTCACCGCATCGGTCAAGCAGGACAACGTCTTCGGCACGGCAACTATTTCGGCATCGAGCTCAACACCAGCCGCTCCGGCCGCACGCTGGTGCTGTCGACGGTGGACCCGTACTTCACCAACGACGGCATCTCGCGCGCGCTGGACGTGTTCTACCGGACCAACAAGCCGCTCAACAGTTCAGGGTGAGGAGTACGAAGCTGGTCACGCCGGGTGCGGCGATCCGCTTCGGCATTCCGTTCTCGGACTTCGACACGGTGTTCCTGGGCATCGGGGTGCCGAAACGCACGGAGATCCGCTCGTCCTCAGACGCTTGCCAGAGAACTACTTCCGCCAGCGCTTCCGTTATGCCTATGGCGACAAGAGCACTTCCGTGCCCCTGACGCTGGGCTGGCAGCGCGACGGCCGCGACAGCGCGCTGGTGCCCAACGACGGTCTGCTATCAACGTGTGAACCTGGAGTGGGGCATCGGCGGCGACACCCGCTACCTGCGCAGCAACTACCAGATCCAGCAGTACTTCCCGCTTCACCAAGAAGTTCACGCTCGGGCTGAACGGCGAACTCGGCTGGGGCACCGGGCCTCAACGGTGGGCGTCCGTATCCGATCTTCAAGAACTTCTACGGCGGCGGTCCTTGGCACGGTGCGCGGGTTCGATCAGAGCTCCCTTGGCCCGGTGGATGTGACCAACACCTACATCGGCGGCAACAAGCGGCATGAACCTGAACGCCGAGCTCTACGTGCCGTTCCCGGGGGCCGGCAACGACCGTACGCTTGCGGCATGTTCGGTTACGCCGATGCGGGCAACGTCTGGGGTGCGGGCGAGTCGCTGGGCGATACCCCTGCGAACCCGATTCGCGTCTCGGCCGGCGCGTGGGCCTGTCCTGGGTCTCGCCGATCGGCCCGCTCAAGGTCAGCTGGGGCTACCCGCTGCGCTATGCCCGCACGGATAGAATCCAGCGATTCCAGTTCCAGATCGGTACCGCGTTTTGAAGATGAAGCACCTGCTCGTGACGCTGGCCAGCGTGGCCACCCTGGGTTTGTCGACCATGGCCGTCCAGGCCAGGAACTCCGGATCGGCTATGTCAACAGCGACCGTGTCCTGCGGGACGCCACGCCGGCCAAGGCCGCGCAAGCCAAGCTCGAAGTCGAGTTTGGCAAGCGCGAAAAAGAACTCAATGACGCCGCCGCCAAGCTCAAGGTCGCCGCTGACAAGTTTGACAAGGACGGCCCGACGCTGGCCGAGTCCGAGCGCAACCGCCGCCAGCGCGATCTGGTCGAGCAGGACCGCGAGATCCAGCGCAAGCGCCGCGAATATCAGGAAGACCTGAACCAGCGCAAGAACGAAGAACTCTCGGCCGTGGTCGAACGCGCCAACAAGGTCATCAAGCAGATCTTCGAGCAGGAAAAGTACGACCTGATCCTGCAGGACGCCGTGTTTGCCGGCCCGCGCGTGGACATCACCGACAAGGTGATCAAGGCGCTCAACGGCGCCAGCACGGCCAAGTGAGCCGGCTCCACACGCCGGTGCGCCTGGCAGCACTGCAGGCTGCGCTGGGTGGCGAGCTTCGCGGCGACGCTGATCTGCTGATCAGCCGCATCGCCCCGCTGGCAGATGTCGATGCACACGCCGACGCGCACAGCATCAGCTTCGTCTCGCACGCGCGTTACCGTAGCCAGATCAAGGACACCGCCGCCGCGTGCCTGATCGTGTCGCCCGAACTGGCTGACGAGGCGGCCGCGCGCGGCGCGGCGCTGGTCACGCCCGATCCGTACCACTACTTTGCCCGCCTGACGCAATGGTGGGCGGCCCAGGCCCGTCCGATGCCGCAGCCGGGCGTGCACGCCAGCGCGGTAGTGGCTGCTGACGCGCAGATCGCCGCCGACGCCGTGATCGGCCCGCTGGTGGTGATCGAGTCCGGCGCCGTCATCGGCGCGGGCGCGCAGATCGGTGCACACAGTTTCATCGGCGCGGGCGTGCAGGTCGGCGCCCAGACCCGCCTGGCACCACGCGTGACGCTCATGCACGGCACCCGGCTCGGCGCCCGCTGCCTGCTGCACAGCGGCGTGGTGATCGGCGCCGACGGCTTTGGCTTCGCACCGCACCAGGGGCGCTGGGACAAGATCGAGCAGCTCGGTGGCGTGGTCGTGGGTGACGACGTCGAGATCGGCGCCAACACCTGCATCGACCGCGGCGCGCTCGAGGACACCGTGATCGGCGAGGGTGTCAAGCTCGACAACCTGATCCAGATCGGCCACAACGTGCGCATCGGCGACCACAGCGCCATGGCCGGCAACGCCGGCGTGGCCGGCAGCGCCCGCATCGGCCGGGGCTGCACGGTTGGCGGCGGCGCCATCGTGCTGGGCCATCTGGAGCTGGCCGACGGCGTGCACATCTCGGCCGCCAGCGTCGTGATGCGCTCCATCAAGCAGCCCGGCCAGTACAGCGGCGTGTTCCCGATCGACGACAACACGTCCTGGGAAAAGAACGCCGCCACGCTGCGCCAATTGCACACCTTGCGCGATCGCATTCGCGCGCTAGAAAAGAAGAACGCACCATGACCACGATGGACATCCACCAGATCCTCAAGAAGCTGCCGCACCGTTATCCGATCCTGCTGGTGGATCGCGTGCTGGAGATCGAGCTCAACAAGAGCATCCGTGCGCTCAAGAACGTCACCATCAACGAACCGGTGTTCCTGGGCCACTTCCCGCACCGTCCGGTCATGCCGGGCGTGTTGATCCTGGAAGCGCTGGCGCAGGCGTCGGCGCTGCTGTCCTTCGCGTCGCTGGGCGAGGACCCGGGCGAAGACACGGTGGTGTATTTCGCCGGTATCGACGGCGCGCGCTTCAAGCGCCCGGTCGAGCCGGGTGACCAGCTCATTCTGGAGTCGACGCTGACCCGCGCCAAGGCCGGCATCTTCAAGTACGCCGCGCGCGCCACGGTCAACGGCGAACTCGCCGCCGAGGCCGAGCTGATGTGCACCATGCGCAAGATCGCCTGATCGACCGAGCCATGGCGCAGATCCACCCCACCGCCATCGTTGATCCGGCGGCCGAGTTGCACGACTCGGTCACCGTCGGCGCCTACACCACCATCGGCCCGCACGTCGTGGTGGGCGAGGGCACGACCGTCGGCGCGCACTGCGTGATCGAGGGTCGCACCACCATTGGTGCGCACAACCACATCTTCCAGTTCAACTCGATCGGTGCCGTCCCGCAGGACATGAAGTACGCCGGCGAGCCGACCGAGCTGGTCATCGGCGACCGCAACACCTTCCGCGAGTTCTGCACGCTCAACCTCGGCACGGTGCAGGACGGCGGCGTCACCCGCATCGGCTCCGACAACTGGGTGATGGCCTACGTGCACATCGCCCACGACGTGCAGCTGGGCAACCACTGTGTGCTGGCCAACAACGCCACGCTGGCCGGCCACGTGATCGTGGGCGACTGGGTCACCATTGGCGGCTTGAGCGGAGTGCACCAGTTCGTCAAGATCGGCGCCCACGCCATGATCGGCTTCCAGGGCCATGTGGCGCAGGACGTGCCGCCGTTCATGACGGTCGATGGCAACCCGCTGGCCGCTCGCGCGGTCAACGTCACGGGCTTGAGCCGCCGTGGCTACACGCCCGAGCGCATCGCCGTGATCCGCCGCATGCACAAGCTGCTGTACCGCTCCAGCCTGACGCTGGAACAGGCCATCGACGCCATCGGCGGCCTGGCTGGCCAGCAGCCTGAGGCGGACGCTGACATCACGCAGATGCAGGCCTTCCTGCAGGCCGCCAAGCGCGGCATCGTGCGCTGAAGCCTGCCTATCCCTCGCTTCTTTTCCCTCCAAGATCCATCCATGACCCGCGCCGATCCCAGACTCGCGCTGGTGGCCGGCGAGGCCTCCGGCGACCTGCTCGCCAGCCTGCTGCTGGGCGGCCTGCGCCAGCGCTGGCCGCAGCTCACTGCGCAAGGCATCGGCGGGCCGAAGATGGCGGCGCAGGGTTTCGAGGCCTGGTGGCCGCAGGACAAGCTGGCTGTGTTTGGCTACGTCGACGCGCTGCGCCACTACCGCGAGATCTCGGCCATCCGCAACGCGCTGGCCGAGCGCCTGCTGGCCGACCCGCCCGAGGCCTTCATCGGCGTCGACGCGCCCGACTTCAACCTCGGCCTCGAAGAACGTCTCAAGGCCGCTGGCGTGCCGACGGTGCACTTTGTCAGTCCGTCGATCTGGGCCTGGCGCGGCGGCCGCATTGACAAGATCCGCCGCTCGACCGACCACGTGCTGTGCCTGTTCCCGTTCGAGCCCGAGATCTACCAGCGCGCCGGCATCGCTGCCACTTACGTGGGCCATCCGCTGGCCGACCACATTCCGCTCGATGTGCCACGTGCTGCGGCGCGCCGGCAGCTCGGCTTGGGCGAGGCCGATCAGGTCGTTGCACTGCTGCCGGGCAGTCGCCGCAGCGAGATCCGCTACATCGCGCCGCGCCTGCTGGCCGCAGCGGCTGAACTGGCGCGCCAGCGCCCCGAACTGAAGTTCGTGCTGCCGGTGGCGCCGGGCCTGCGCGTGCTGCTTGATCCGGTGATTGCCGCCCACGCGCCCGGCCTGCCGCTGCAACTGCTCGACGGCCAGTCGCACACCGCGCTGGCGGCCTGCGACCTGACGCTGATCGCCAGCGGCACCGCCACGCTGGAGGCCGCGCTGTTCAAGCGCCCGATGGTGATCGTCTACCGGCTGCACCCCTTGAGCTGGCAGATCATGAAGCGCATGGCCTACCAGCCGTGGGTCGGGCTGCCCAACATCCTGCTGCGCGACTTTGCCGTGCCCGAGCTGATCCAGGATGGCGCCACGCCGGCCGCGATTGCTGCGGCCGCACGCGCCTGGCTGGACGACGCCCCGCGCTGCGAGCGCGTTGCGCGCCGTTTCACCGATCTTCATCACCTGCTGCGCCAGAACACTGCGCAGCGCGCCAGCGATGCCATCGCGCAAGTCCTCGGCCGCTAAGGGCGCGCCAGCGGTGCCTGTCGTGCCCGTGGTTCAACTGGCGCTCGGCTTCAGCCGCCCGGGCCTGGTCGCGGGCGTCGACGAGGCCGGGCGCGGCCCGCTGGCCGGGCCGGTGGTGGCCGCCGCCGTGATCCTGGACGACCTGCAGCCGATTGCCGGCCTGGCTGACTCCAAGATCCTGACCGAGCGCCGCCGCGAGTTGCTGTTCGACGAGATCCGCGCCAAGGCGCTGGCCTGCTGCATCGCCCAGGCCAGCGTCGAGGAGATCGACCGCCTCAATATCCTGCAGGCCACCCTGCTGGCCATGAAGCGCGCGGTCGAAGGCCTGCGCCTGCTGCCGGCGCATGTGCTGGTCGACGGCAACCGGGTGCCGGTGCTGCGCATTCCGGCCGAGGCCATCGTCAAGGGCGATGCCAAGGTGCAGGCCATCAGCGCGGCGTCGATCCTGGCCAAGGTCTTTCGCGACCGGCTCTGCCAGGACCTGCACGAGCGATTCCCCCAATACGGCTTCGGCGTCCACAAGGGCTACCCGACGGCGGCGCACCTGAAGGCCCTGCGCGAGCACGGCCCCTGCATCGAGCACCGCTCGACCTACGCGCCGGTGCGCGAGGCCGGCGCGATCCGGCTGTCGCCTGCGCCCGCCCGGCCCGAAGCCGGCCCGATCTGAATCAAGGACATCGATGAACTCCCTGCTGCCCCCGGCGTCGCCCAAGGTGCGCGAAGTCACTTCCCGCAATCACCCGCTGGTGAAGGACCTGCGCCGCCTGGCCGACGAGGCCGGCGCCTACCGCAAGCTCGGCCGCATCTGGCTGGAAGGCGATCACCTGGCGCGTGCGCTGCTGGCGCGCGGCGGCCAGCCGCAGCTCTGCGTGGTGGGCGCCAGCGCCTGGCTGCAACCCATGTGGCGCGAACTGGCGCTGCGTGCGCCTGAGGTGATGGTGCTGGCCGATGAGTTGCTGCCCGAGATCAGCTCGCTCGAATCGCCCGCGCCGCTGGGCTTCCTGATTAGCGCGCCGGTGGGCCGCGTGCTGCCGATCGTGGGCGCCAGCGCCGTGGTGCTCGACCGGCTGCAGGACCCCGGCAACGTCGGCACCATCCTGCGCAGCGCCGCCGCGCTGGGCGTGCGCCAGGTGCTGGCCATGAAGGGCAGCGCCGCGCTCTGGTCGCCCAAGGTCTTGCGCGCCGGCATGGGTGCGCACTTTGCGCTGCACCTGGTCGAGGGCGTGGAGGTCAATGACCTCGATTCGCTCGACGTGCCGCTGGTCGCCACCAGCTCGCACGCCCCCCAGAGCCTGCACGAGCTGCGCCTGCCGCAGCCCTGCGCCTGGGTGCTGGGCCACGAAGGCCAGGGCGTGGCCGAGCCGCTGATGCAGCGCTGCGCGCTCACCGCGCGCATTCCTCAGCCGGGTGGCGAGGAGTCGCTCAACGTGGCGGCAGCGGCGGCGATCTGCCTGTACGAATCGGCCCGGCAGGCGCTGGTCGGCTGAAGGCCACCTCCGCTTCCGCCTCCGCCTTCAGCCTGCTGCGCGCGCGTTCAGGCGCAGGGTCGGCAGGCCGACGCCTGCGGCATCGAAGCCGCCGTCCACCGCCAGCACCTGGCCGTTGACGTAACTGGCCGCCGGGCTGCACAGGAAGCCCACGACGTTGGCGATTTCCTCGGTGCTGCCGTAGCGCTCCAGCGGGATCACGTCGTGATAGTCGGCGCGAATGGCGACGCTGTGCACCAGCTTGGCCATCTCGGTTTCCACCGGTCCGGGCGCGATGGCGTTGACGCGGATGCCCACCGTGCCCAACTCCACCGCCTGCTGCTTGGTCAGGTGGATCAGCGCGCCCTTGCTGGTGCCGTAGGCCACCCGCAGCGTGCTGGCGCGCAGGCCGGAGATCGAGGCGATGTTGACCACCGCGCCGCCGCCCGTCTTCAGCATCACCGGCGCGCAGGCTTGCGTGCACAGGAAGGGGCCGTTGAGGTTGGTGGCCAGCACCGTCTGCCACTCCTCGAAACTCGTCTGGCCGATGGGCTTGAACACCGCCACGCCCGCGTTGTTGACCAGCGCGTCGATGCGGCCGAAGCGGGCCTCGACCTGCGCGGTGGCGGCGGCGACCTGATCGGCCTGCGACACATCGCAGGCGACGGCCAGCACCCGGTCCGGGTCGGCCAGCGTCTGCTCGGTCTTGGACAGCGTGTCGGCGTCGATGTCCCACAGCGCGACGCGGTGGCCGTGCGCCAGGAACCATTGCGCCACGGCCAGGCCGATGCCACGGGCGCCACCGGTCACCACGGCGACGGGGGCGGAGGAAAGCGTTGTTGTCATGTCTTGTCTCGGGTTTTTGTGGGAAGGGGCCACGAGTCTAGACAAGCCTCTACATTCGCAGAAGTTTGTATTTTGGATGGATTGATCGGGAAATCAGAACCATGGAAATGCGTCACCTGCGCTGTCTGGTCGCGGTCGCCGAGGAACTGCACTTCGGCCGTGCCGCCCAGCGCCTGAACCTGTCCCAGCCGCCAGTGAGTCAGGCCATCAAGGAGCTGGAGGCCGAACTGGGCCAGCGCCTGTTCGAGCGCAATTCACGCCGCATCAGCCTGACGCCCGCCGGCGAAGCGGCGCTGCGCGACGCGCAAGCCGTGCTGGCCCGCACCGAGGCCTTGCGCAGCCGGGCGCGCGATGCCTCGGGTGGATCGGCCGCACGGCTGGCGATCGGCTTCATCAGCCTGGCGGCCTACTCCTACCTGCCCGAGGCGCTGCGGCGCTTCACCGCCGACCACCCGCAGGTCAAGCTGCAGCTGCAGGAGTCGACCACCGACCAGATGCTGGCCGAGCTGGAGCGCGGCACGCTCGACGTGGGCTGCCTGTTCGCCTCGCCCACGCTGCCGGCGGCCTTGCGCTACCAAGCCACCCACCGTGATCCGCTGATCGTCGCGCTGCCTGAAAACCACCCGCTGGCGCGCCTCAAGCGCGTGCCGCTGGAGCGGCTGGCCGGCGAGCAGTTCCTGGCTTTCGAGCGCCACCACGGCCCGCTGATGTTCGACACCATGGTCAGCGCCTGCATGCGCCACGGCTTCAGCCCGCGCATCTTTCCGGCGCGGCAGATGCACACCATCGTCAGCCTGGTCTCGGGGGGCATCGGCGTGGCGCTGGTGCCGGCGTGCCTGGAGGTGCTGCACCGCCAGGGCGTGGTCTACCGCCCGCTGGCCGGGGCGCGGACACCGGTCGAGCATGGGGCGGCCTGGCGCGGCGAAGGGACCTCGCCCTGGGTCGAGCCGTTCGTGCGCTACCTGCCCAAGGTGCGCTGACAGCGCCGGCTCAGCGACCGGGCTCGGTGGCTGCTTGAGTCTGGGCTTGGACCTGGGCCTGCAGCGCCGTCAGCTCGCGGCTGGCCTGCATCAGCCGGTTGCCCAGCGCGGCACGGCGGGCCGGCCCGAGCCGCGACTCGATCGCCGCCAGGCTGAGCGACGCCACCAGCCGGTTGTTGGCGTCGTACACCGGCACGCCGATGGCCCAGCTGCTCTCCAGCACCAGGCCGGGGTTGAAGCAGTAGCCCTGCTCGCGGGTTTCCTGGATCAGGCGCCAGACGGCGGCGTCGGTGCAGCCAGGGAACTTCGCCAGGCGCCGGGCCGCGTTGCGGCGCAGGATCTCGCCGATGTCTTCATCCGACAGGGCCGCCAGCATGGCGCAGCTGCCGGCGCCGACCCCCAGCGGCCAGCGGTCACCGGGCTTGACCAGCTGGTTGCGGATCGGGAAGTCGCCCTCGCTGCGTGACAGGCAGATGCTCTCGATGCCGTGCAGTACGGTAAAAAAGACCGTGTCGCCCGATTCGAGCGCCAGCGCCCGCAATGCCGGCGCGGCCAGGCGCTGCAACTCGTAGCTCGGCTCGGCCGCCAGCCCGACGGCAAACGCCTCGGGACCGAGCCGGTACGCCCCGCTGGCGTGGTCGTGCAGCACGAAGCCCTCGTCCACCAGCGTGCGGGTCAGGCGGATGGCGGTGGACTTGTTGAGCCCCAGCCGGCGTCCGATCTCGCCCATGCGCAAGCCACCCGGGCCGACCCGGGTCAACAGGCGCAGCACCGCCAGGCCACGCCGCAAGGTCTGGGCGCCGGCGGTCTCGGTGGGGGTCGACAAATCCGGGCCCGCGACGAGCGTGTCACTGTGGTCGTTAGGCATAAACCCTGATCCGATGATTCATATATTGAACCTCTTTCTGGCCGACTAGGCAGCAGCCCTAGGCTGTGGCGGCAGTCTGTCCCCTTAGCATTGCTGCGAAATAGAGCTTGTCACACTAAAAGTCATTGCAACAGGTTCACATAGTAGACCTGATAAACCCCCCGAACGGCTCACCGGAGACAGATCCTCATGTCCACCCCTCATATCGTCGGCTGGGGCCACACGCCCTTCGGCAAGCTCGATGCCCTGGATGGCGAGCAGCTGTTCCGTGAGGCGGCGCTGGCCGCCATCGCCAGTGCGGGGCTGGAGCCGGCCGACATCGACGGCGTGTTCGTCGGCCACTTCAACGGCGGCTTCGTGCGGCAGGACTTCAGCGGCTCGCTGGCCGCGCTGGCGATTCCCGAGTTGCGCCACGTGCCTTCGGTGCGGCTCGAGAACGCCTGCGCCACTGGCTCGGCGGCGATCTGGGGCGCGCTGGATGCGCTGGGCAGTGGCCGCCTCCAGCGCGTGCTGGTGGTCGGGCTGGAGAAGATGAACACGCTGCCCAACGCGCAGATCGGCGAGGTGCTGCTGCGCTGCAGCTACGTCAAGGAAGAGGGCGATACGCCCGGCGGCTTTGCCGGCGTGTTCGGCCAGATTGCGGCGGGTTACTTCGAGCGTTTTGGCGATCAGAGCGACGCGCTGGCCGCCATCGCCGCCAAGAATCACGCGAACGGCGTGCACAACCCCTACGCCCACATGCGGCGCGACCTGGGCTTCGACTTCTGCAGGCAGCCGTCGGACAAGAACCCGTTCGTGGCCGGACCGCTCAAGCGCTCGGACTGCTCGCTGGTGTCCGATGGCGCTGCGGCGCTGGTGCTGAGCAACGCGCCGCTGTCCGGCGCCCAGGTGCCGGCGGTGCGCTGGCGCTCGCGCACCCAGGTCAACGAGTACCTGCCGCTGTCGCGCCGCGACCCGACCCGTTTTGAGGGTGCTGCACTCGCCTGGCAGCGCGGCCTGGCCGAAGCCGGCGCTACGCTGGCCGATCTGGGCTTCGTCGAGACGCATGACTGCTTTACCGTGGCCGAACTGCTGGAGTACGAGGCCATGGGCCTGGCGCCGCACGGGCAGGGCGCCCGCGTGATCCTGGATGGCGTCACGCGCAAGGACGGCCGGCTGCCGGTCAACCCCTCGGGCGGGCTGAAGTCGCGTGGCCACCCGATCGGCGCCACTGGCGTGTCCCAGCACGTGATGGCCGCCATGCAGCTCAGCGGCACCGCTGGCGCCATGCAGGTGCCGCAGCAGAAACTGGGCGCCGTGTTTAACATGGGCGGCGCGGCGGTTGCCAACTACCTGAGCCTGCTGGAAGCAGCATGAATCCGGCCGGCGTCTGCAACCTGGCCCGGCTGCTCAGCCACACCGCGCGGCTGTTCCCCGAGCGCACCGCGCTGATCCAGGGCGAGCAACGCTGGAGCTGGCGCGAGATCGACCAGCGCGTCGACGCGTTGGTGGCCGCGCTGACCGCGCTGGGCGTGAGGCGGGGCGACCGCCTCCTGCTGCAGTCGCGCAACAACCTGGCCCTGTTCGAGAGCGGCTGGGCCGCCTTCCGCATGGGTTGCGTCTGGGTGCCGACCAACTTCCGGCTCGCCCCGGGTGAGGTCGCTTACCTTGGCGCGTCCAGCGGCGCAGTGATGATGCTGGTCGAGCCGATGTTTGCCGAGCACGCCGCTGCCGTGCGCGCCGCATCCCCCGCGCTGCAGCAGGTGCTGTGGATCGGCGACGCGCCGGCGGGCGAGCCGTCTTACGAGGCGCTGGTGCAGCAGCACTGGGGTGCCGCGCCGGCCGAGGCCACCGTGGCCTACGACGACCCGCTGTGGTTTTTCTACACCTCGGGCACCACCGGCCAGCCCAAGGCCGGCATCCTGACGCACGGCCAGATGGGCTTCGTCGTCACCAATCACCTGGCCGACCTGATTCCGGGCACCGACGAGCGCGATTGCTCGATCGCGCTCGCGCCGCTGTCGCACGGCGCCGGCATCCACGCGCTGCTCAACGTGGCGCGCGGCGCGGCCACCGTGCTGCTGCCGACCGAGAAGATGGACGTCGAGCAGGTCTGGGCGCTGATCGAGCGCCACCGCGTCACCAACCTGTTCACCGTGCCGACCATCGTCAAGCTGCTGGTCGAGCACCCGGCGGTCGACCGCCACGACCACAGCAGCCTGCGCCACGTGATCTACGCCGGCGCGCCGATGTACCGCGCCGACCAGCGCCTGGCGCTGCAGAAACTCGGCCCGGTGCTGGTGCAGTACTTCGGCCTGGGCGAGGTGACCGGCTGCATCACCGTGTTGCCCGCCCACATGCATTCGGCCGACGATGCCGATCCGAACGCCCACATCGGCAGTTGCGGGCGGCCGCGCACCGGCATGGAAGTGGCCGTGCTCGACGCCGACCTGAAGCCCGCGGCCACCGGCGTGATCGGCGAGATCTGCGTGCGTGGCCCGGCCGTGTTTGCCGGCTACCACGCCAACCCCGAGGCCACGGCCAAGGCGTTGCGCGGCGGCTGGTTCCACACCGGCGACCTCGGCCGGCTCGACGCGCGTGGCCTGCTCTACATCACCGGCCGCGAGTCGGACATGTACATCTCGGGCGGCAGCAACGTCTACCCGCGCGAGTGCGAGGAGCGGCTGCTCACCCACCCCGGCGTGGCCGAGGTGGCGGTGCTGGGTGTGCCCGACCGCACCTGGGGCGAGGTCGGCGTGGCCGTGGTGGTGCGCCGCGACGGCGCACCGGCAGTCGACGCCGACGCGCTGCTGGCGCACCTCGACGGCCACCTGGCGCGCTACCGCTGGCCGCGCCAGTTCGTGTTCTGGGACGCGCTGCCCAAGTCCGGCTACGGCAAGATCACCAAGAAGGACGTGCGCGCGCGGCTCTACGAGCGCGGCGATGTCCTGCCGATCGACGCCGGCTGAAGCGCGCTCGCCGGCCGCAAGCACTCGCCCGATTCATCCGACAAATCGACTCGACCTCAGCCGAGCCTTTTTCTTTCCCCACCGACAGGAGACACCCACCATGCAAATCACCCGCCGCACCCTGCTGGCCGGCACCGGCGCCCTCGCGCTGCCCGGCGTCGCCACCCACGCGCTGGCGCAGAACAAGGCCGAATTCACGCTGAAATACGCCAACAACCTGCCCATCACGCACCCGATGAACGTGCGCGCCAACGAGATGGCGGCGGCGATCCTGGCCGAGTCCAAGGGCCGGGTCGACCTGAAGGTGTTCCCGAGCAGCCAGTTGGGCACCGACACCGACATGCTGTCGCAGATCCGCTCGGGCGCGATCGACTACTTCACGCTGTCGCCGCTGATCCTGGGCACGCTGGTGCCGTCGGCGCAGATCAGCGGCGTGGGCTTCGCGTTCAAGGACTACAACCAGGTCTGGGCCGCGATGGACGGTGACCTGGGTGCCCACGTGCGCAAGGAGATCGCCGCCAAGTCGACCATGTTCGCCTTCGAGAAGATCTGGGACAACGGCTACCGCCAGATGACCAGCAGCGCGCGCGCCATCACCAAGCCCGACGACCTCAAGGGCATGAAGATGCGCGTGCCGCCGAGCCCGTTCTGGGTCTCGATGTTCAAGGCCTTCGAGGCCTCGCCGGCCACCATCAACTTCGCCGAGGTCTACACCGCCCTGCAGACCAAGATCGTCGACGGCCAGGAGAACCCGCTGGCGATCATCGCCACCGCCAAGCTGCACGAGGTGCAGCAGTTCTGCTCGATCACCAACCACATGTGGGACGGCTTCTGGTTCCTGGCCAACAAGAAGTCCTTCGAGCGTCTGCCGGCCGATCTGCAGGAGATCGTGACGCGCAACGTCAACAAGGCCGGCCTGAACCAGCGCGACGACGTGCGCAAGCTCAACGACTCGCTGCTGGGCGAACTCAAGGCCAAGGGCATGGCGATCAACACCACCGACGCCGAGCTGTTCCGCGCCAAGCTGCGCTCGGCGGGCTTCTATGCCGAGTGGCACAAGAAGTTCGGCGACGAAGCCTGGGCGGTGCTGGAGAAGTACACCGGTAAGCTGGTCTGATCTTTCCGTGCCTACATCGCCCACCATGACCGCCACCGTCGAATCGAACGAATCCATTGCCCTGCCCGGCGAGGTGCAGGCCACGCTGGCCCGCTCGCGCCTGATGCTGCCGATCGAGCTGGTGGGCGCCGCGCTGATGGCGGCCATCATGCTGATGCTGCTGGCCGGCGTGGGCTCGCGCTACCTGCTGTCCGACCCGCTGGTGTGGGTGGACGAGGCGGTGTCGATCGCCTTCCTGTGGCTGGCGATGCTGGGCTCGGCGATCGCGATCCATCGCAACGAGCACCTGCGGCTCACGGTCGGGCTCAACGCCTTGCCCGTGCGCCTGCAGGGCTACGTGCAGGCCTTCGGGCTGATGGTGACGGCGGTGTTCCTGCTCGCGCTGGTGCAGCCGGCGTTCGAATACGTCGAGTCCGAGGCCTTCGTCACCACGCCGGCGCTGGAGATTCCCAACAGCTGGCGGGTGGCCGCGATCGCCTTCGGCATCGTCGCGATGCTGGTGGTGGTGCTGGCCCACGCCTGGCGCACCTGCACGCTGCCGCAACTGGCGGTGGGCGCGGGCACGGTGGCGGCGGTGGCGCTGGCCTGCTGGGGCGGCATGCCGGTGCTGGCCGACCTCGGCCACCTCAACATCGTGATCTTCCTGATCGGCTTCGTGGCGGTCTGCCTGGTCGCGGCGGTGCCGATCGCGTTCTGCTTCGGCATCGGCGCGATCAGCTTCCTGGCCTTCACGACCCACATCCCGATGGGCGTGATGATCGGCCGCATGGACGAGGGCATGTCCAGCCTGGTGCTGGTGTCGGTGCCGGTGTTCGTGCTGCTGGGCTGCGTGCTCGATGCCACCGGCATGGGCAAGGCGATCATCGATTTCCTGGCCTCGTTGGTGGGCCACGTGAAAGGCGGCATGAGCTACGTGCTGCTGGGTTCGCTGTTCATCGTCTCGGGCATCTCGGGCTCCAAGGTGTCGGACATGGCGACCGTGGCGCCGGCCCTGTTCCCCGAGATGAAGCGCCGCGGCCAGAAGCCCAAGGACATGATCGCGCTGCTGTCCACCGGCGCGGCGATGGCCGACACGGTGCCGCCCAGCATCGTGCTGATCGTGCTGGGCTCGGTGGCCGGGGTGTCGATCGCCGGGCTGTTCCAGGCCGGCGTGACGGTGGCGCTGGTGCTGCTGCTGGCGCTGGCCGTGCTGGCGCGCTGGAAGGCGCGCCACGAGGTGATGCAGCAGGTGCAGCGCGCGCCGCTGGCGCTGGTCGGCCGCACGCTGCTGATCGCCGGCCCGGCGCTGGTGCTGCCCTTCCTGATCCGCGGCGCGGTGGGTGGTGGCGTGGCCACGGCCACCGAGGTGTCGACGCTGGCTGTCGTCTACGCCATGCTGGTCGGCATGGTGATGTACGGCGGCATCGGGCCGCGCAAGATCTACGCGATGCTGGTCGAGACCGCCGCACTCAGCGGCGCGGTGCTGATGATCCTGGGCACCGCGCTGGCGATGGCCTGGGTGATCACGCAGTCGGGCGTGGCCCAGCAGCTGGCGCTGTTCATGAAGAGCCTGCCGGGCGGAGTGTTCGGTTTCATGGCCGTGACGATCGTGATCTTCCTGATCCTCGGCTGCGTGCTCGAAGGCCTGCCCGCGCTGCTGCTGATGGCGCCGCTGATGTTCCCGATCGCACGTGCGATGGGCGTCAACGACGTGCACTACGCGATGGTGGTGGTGGTGGCGATGAACATCGGCCTGATGATGCCGCCCATCGGCGTGGGCTTCTACATCGCCTGCCGCATCGGCGATGTCTCGCCCGACGAGGCGATGGGCGCGATCTGGCCCTACATCGCCGCGCTGATCGTCGGCCTGATCGTGATCGCGGCGGTGCCGGGCATCTCGACCGCCGTTCTCTGAATATTCAGTCGAAAGCCAGCACCAGCTCGAAGGTCACGAGCACGGGGTTCTCGCCCCGTGCCAGCCGGCCCTGATGCTGGCCGCCGAGGTAGTCGACCATCGTGACGTCGATCTCGGCGCGCGGCTGGCCCTCGGCATCGGCCACGATGCGGCCCTGGCGCACCAGGGTTTCGGTGACGAAGGGCTCGACGATGCGACCGTCGTCGAACACCGCCCCCACCGTGCTGCCGACGCCGCCGCGCACCGCGGCATGCCGAATGCCGTGCTCGCGGCAAAGGGTCTCCAGCGCGTGGCAGACATCGACGTTGGGCCCCAGGCGCACGGCCAGCGCCCGGCGAGCCGCAGGGGTCGGCTTGGCGTGCTGATCCGGGGTGGCGACGGGTTTGAACAAGGAAAAACGCGTTTCCTCGTCGGCCTGCACCTGGAAGCCGGCGCCCGTCATCAGCCAGGCCGAAGCCGTCACGGGCGTGCTCAGCACCGCCTCCTCAGGCAGCACATGGCCGCAGTGGCGGCGGCCTTGCGCATCGGTCCAGAGCGCATGGCAATGCAGCCAGGGCTGGCGACCGTGGGGGGTGTCGCGCTGGCCGTAGGTGACGGTGGCGAAGTCGAGTTGCACCGAACCCTCGGCGGCGAAGCGATCGCTGAAATACACCGCGTGCGCGGACGTCCTGGCCAGCGCCGGCATCACGTAGGCGAAAGGCTGCAACTGTCCGCCCTGCAAGGTCAGTACGGCGCTGCGGGCGCCCTGCAGCGTCAGGGCCTCGCTCAGCGTGGCCAGCAGGGTGCGGCCGGGTTCGAGTTGCAGCGTGCGGGGCGCGACCGTGACAGGCATGACCTCGACACGTTGCGCGGCGGCTTCGCCGGGATGTTGGATGGAGCGCAAGCGGTGGCCCTCCGGGTGGCGGTGAGGCGGGTCTCGCTCAGTAAATCAGGCAATCCGGGCGCAGGTCGCGCAGGATGGTCGTGGCGATTTCCTCGATCGACTTGTGGGTCGAGGACAGCCAGGCGATGCCTTCGCGCTTCATCATGCGTTCGGCCTCGTTGATCTCGTAGCGGCAGTTGGCCAGCGCGGCGTACTTGCTGCCCGGGCGGCGCTCGTTGCGGATCTGGCTCAGGCGGTCGGGGTCGATGGTCAGACCGAAGCACTTGCGCTTGTAGGGCGCCAAGCTGGAGGGGATGCTGTCGCGCTCGAAGTCCTCGGGAATCAGCGGGTAGTTGGCCGCCTTGATGCCGTGCTGCATCGCAAGATAGAGCGAGGTCGGCGTCTTGCCGCTGCGGCTCACGCCGACCAGGATCACGTCGGCGGCGGCCAGGTTGCGGGCGGACTGGCCGTCATCGTGCGCGAGCGAGAAGTTGATCGCCTCGATCCGGTCGTGATATTCCTGGCTCTTGGCCACGTCCGAGAAGCGGCCGACGCGGTGGTTGCTCTTGACGCCCAACTCGGCCTCCAGCGGCTCGACGAAGGTGCGGAACATGTCGAGCACCAGCGCGTTGGATTCGCTGCTGATGCGCTCGCGCACCACGTCGTTGACGAGCGTGATGAAGACGATCGGCCGATTGCCCTCGGCCGCCGTGATCGAGTTGATCTCGCTGATCACCATCGCCGCCTTTTCTGCGGTGTCGATGAAGGGCCGCCGCACATGGCGGTGTTTGGCCGAGAACTGCGCCAGGATGGAGTTGCCGAAGGTTTCGGCGGTGATGCCGGTGCCGTCGGAGACAAAGAACACGGTGCGATTGGTCATGGCGCGGAAGGGGGCGAGGAGGGTGTTGCAAGCATGCCAAGGCCGCTCAAGACCCCGGAACAAGTGAGTTACATGATAAGCGCCGACCCTTAGAATCTGTGGCAATTTGCTTCTGTACTGCCCCTGCACTCATGCGCGCCCCGTCTGATCGCCGCTACTTCAAACAGCTCCAAAAGCGCTGCGGATCGACCCTGGCTGCGCGGGCAGAAGCGCCCGGTTTTCTTACATCACGGAGTTTTTCATGTCTGCAATCAACCTGGCGACCGCCCTGGTCGTACCGTTTGAACATCTGAGAATGACCGATGTCGAGACCGTAGGCGGCAAGAACGCCTCGCTCGGCGAAATGATCAGCCAGCTCGCGGCTTCCGGCGTGCGGGTGCCGGGTGGTTTTGCCACCACGGCGCTGGCTTTCCGCGAGTTCCTGACAGCCGGCGGCTTGACCGACAAGATCAACGCCCGCCTGGCTGCGCTCGACACCGATGACGTGCGTGCGCTGGCCGAGGCTGGTGCCGAGATCCGCGGCTGGGTCGAGTCCGCGCCGTTCCCGGCCGACTTCGAGGCGGCCATCCGTGCCGAATTCGTCAAGCTGACGGCCGACCACCCCGGCGCGTCGTTCGCGGTGCGCTCGTCTGCCACGGCGGAAGACATGCCTGATGCGTCGTTCGCCGGCCAGCAGGAAACCTTCCTGAACGTGGTCGGCATCGACGACGTGCTGCACAAGATGCGCGAGGTGTTCGCCTCGCTCTACAACGACCGCGCCATCAGCTACCGCGTGCACAAGGGCTATGCCCACCACGACGTGGCCTTGTCGGCGGGCGTGCAGCGCATGGTGCGCTCGGACCTGGGTGCCGCCGGCGTGATGTTCACGATGGACACCGAGTCGGGCTTCCAGGACGTGGTCTTCATCACGTCGAGCTATGGCCTGGGCGAGACGGTGGTGCAGGGCGCCGTCAACCCCGACGAGTTCTACGTGCACAAGCCGGCGCTGAAGAACGGCAAGGTGGCGGTGATCCGCCGCAACCTCGGCTCCAAGCTGATCCGCATGGAGTTCGCTTCGCCTGAGGAAAAGGCCGCCAGCGGCAAGCTGGTCAAGATCACCGACACGCCGCCCGAGCTGCGCAACCGCTACTCGCTGTCGGATGCCGACGTGACCGAGCTGGCCCGCTACGCGCTGATCATCGAGAAGCACTACGGCCGCCCGATGGACATCGAGTGGGGCAAGGACGGCGGCGACGGCCTGCTCTACATCCTGCAGGCACGCCCTGAGACGGTGAAGAGTCAGGTTGGCAACCAGGTCGAGCACCGCTACAAGCTCAAGGGCCACAGCACCGTGCTGGCCGAAGGCCGTGCCATTGGCCAGAAGATCGGCACCGGCCCGGTGCGCCTGGTGCACAACATCAGCGAGATGGACCGCGTCCAGCCCGGTGACGTGCTGGTCACCGACATGACCGACCCCAACTGGGAGCCGGTGATGAAGCGCGCCAGCGCGATCGTCACCAACCGAGGCGGGCGCACCTGCCACGCCGCCATCATTGCCCGCGAGCTGGGCATTCCGGCGGTGGTGGGCTGCGGCGACGCGACCGAGGTGCTCAAGGACGGCCAGCTGGTGACGGTGGCCTGCTCCGAAGGCGACACCGGCTTCATCTATGACGGCATGCTGGAGACCGAGATCAGCGAGATCGAGCGCGGCGAACTGCCGTACTCGCCCGTCAAGATCATGATGAACGTGGGCAACCCGCAACTGGCCTTCAACTTCTGCCAGATGCCCAACTCGGGTGTCGGTCTGGCGCGGCTGGAGTTCATCATCAACAACAACATCGGCGTGCACCCGAAGGCGATCCTCGACTACCCGAACATCGATTCGGACCTGAAGAAGGCGGTCGAGTCTGTCGCCCGTGGCCACGCCAGCCCGCGCGCCTTCTACGTCGACAAGCTGGTCGAGGGCATTTCCACCATCGCGGCGGCCTTCTGGCCCAAGCCGGTGATCGTGCGGCTGTCGGACTTCAAGAGCAACGAGTACAAGAAGCTCATCGGTGGCTCACGTTACGAGCCGGAAGAAGAAAACCCGATGCTGGGCTTCCGCGGCGCGGCGCGCTACCTGAGCGCCGATTTTGGCGAGGCCTTCGCGATGGAATGCGAAGCGCTGCGCTACGTGCGTCGCGACATGGGCTTCAACAACGTCGAGATCATGGTGCCCTTCGTGCGCACCCTGAAGCAGGCCGAGCGCGTGGTCGGCATGCTGGCGGATCAGGGCCTCAAGCGCGGCCAGGATGGCTTGCGCGTCATCATGATGTGCGAGATCCCGAGCAACGCGATCCTGGCTGATCAGTACCTGGAGTTCTTCGACGGCATGTCGATCGGCTCCAACGACCTGACGCAACTGACGCTGGGGCTGGACCGCGATTCGGGCCTGGAGCTGCTGGCGGCGGATTTCGACGAGCGCGATCCGGCCGTCAGGGCGCTGATCAGCCGCGCCATTGCCGCTTGCCGTGCCCACGGCAAGTACATCGGCATCTGCGGCCAGGGCCCCAGCGACCACCCGGACTTTGCCGACTGGCTGGCGCAGGAGGGCATCGTGTCGATCTCGCTCAACCCCGATTCGGTGGTCGAGACCTGGAAGCGCATCGCCAAGCGTTGATGCGCTTTTGAGCGCATCTGAGCGCTTCGGATGCGCGCATCACTCAGTCGCAGCACGCGACTGAGTGAACCCCCTGTGGTGAGATGGGCCGGGCGTGAGCACAATCACGCCCGTCTCAGCCAGGGTGTCTCTCATGGATCCAAGCCAATCGAAACCGTCGCTGCCGCAGTCATCACTCACAGCGGCGGCGTTGCAGCGCCACTGGCGGCGCGTCTGCTGGTGCACGCTGGCCGGCGTGCTGGTCTGGCTGGGCGTGAGCTGGGCGGTGGTCTGGTGGGCCGACACGCTGAACCAGACGTCGATCGCCGGCATTCCGGCGGGCTTCTGGTGGGCTTCGCAGGGTGGCATCGGCGCTTTTCTGCTGATCATCCTGGTGCATGGCTGGGTCGTGAGCCGGCTGGAGCGGCGTCAGCGGCAGTTTCAACAGCAGCCGCGCCAACAGGAAAATCAACGCATGGCACCGGCGGCCGGCCCCGAATCGCATGACTGAGCGCGTGCCTTCGTCGTCGGATTCGGCCCAGACCAGCCGGACTTTTGCCCGCGTGCTGCATCGCCGCTATGGGCTCTACACGCTGGGCGTGCTGTGCTTCATCGGCCTGATGGGGTTGCTGGAACGCCTGGGCTGGCCGCGCAGCTGGATGGGCGGCACCTTCCTGATTGGCACGGTGGTGGTGTATGCCGCCATCGGGCTGATGTCGCGCACCACCGACGAGGCCGAGTACTACGTCGCCGGCCGGCGCGTGCCGGCGATCTACAACGGCATGGCGACAGCGGCCGACTGGATGTCGGCGGCGTCCTTCATCGGCACCGCCGGCGTGCTGTACCTGCAGGGATTCGCCGGGCTGGCCTACATCCTGGGCTGGACGGGCGGCTACTGCCTGGTGGCGCTGCTGCTGGCGCCGTACCTGCGGCGGCTGGGCTACTTCACGATCCCCGAGTTCCTGGGCGAGCGCTACGGTGGTGTCTGGCCGCGCCTGGTGGGCGTGGCGGCATCGGTGCTGGTGTCGTTCGTGTACGTGGTGGTGCAGATCTACGGCGTGGGGCTGATCACGTCGCACCTGACGGGCTTCAGCTTCGAGATCGGCATCTTCGTTGGCCTTGGCGGCGTGCTGGTGTGCTCGTTCCTGGGCGGCATGCGCGCCGTGACCTGGACGCAGGTGGCGCAGTACATCGTGCTGATCCTGGCCTACCTGACGCCGGTGGTGTGGCTGTCGATCAACCAGACCGGCAGCCCGTTCCCGCTCTTTGCCTACGGCCAGCAGCTCAGTCAGGTGGCGGCACGTGAGCAGGCGCTGATGACCGATCCGCACGAGTTGAGCGTGGCCCGCCACCTGCAGGTGCGTGCCGCCGACGCCCAGCGCAAGCTGGCCGACGTGCCGCAGGCCATGAAGGACGATGCCGAAACCCTGGCGGCCCAGTTGCGTGCCCTGCACGCGGCCGATGCGCCGCTGACCCGCGTCCAGCAGGCTGAGCGGCGTCTGCTGACCCGGCCTCAGAACGAGGCCGATGCGCGGGCGGCGTATCAGCGTGAATACGAGCAGGCCCGCCAGAGCGCGCAGCCGCTGGCCGGCCTGCCACCGCAAGCCCAGCCTTATGCCGTGCCGCCGGATGTGCCCGCCTCGGCAGCCGCGGGCGTGGCGGATTTGGCGCGGCGCAACTTCCTGGCACTGATGCTGTGCCTGATGCTGGGCACCGCGGCCATGCCGCACGTGCTGACGCGCTACTACACCACCACATCGGTGGGCGAGGCGCGCAAGTCGGTCGCCTGGGCGCTGTTTTTCATCGCGCTGCTGTATCTGGCGGCGCCCGCGCTGGCGGTGATGGTCAAGTACGAGGTGCTCAATCATCTGGTCGGCACGCCCTTCGACCAGCTGCCCGGCTGGATCCGGCGCTGGAGCAAGCTCGACCCGACGCTGGTCTCCGCCATCGACATCAACGGCGACGGCCTACTGCAACTGGCCGAGTTGCACCTGGGCGGCGACGTGATCGTGCTGGCCGCGCCCGAGATCGGCGGCCTGCCGCTGGTGGTCACCTATCTGGTGGCCGCAGGCGGGCTGGCGGCGGCGCTGTCGACTGCCGACGGGCTGCTGCTGACAATCTCCAACACGCTCTCGCACGACCTGTATTTCCGTCTCATCAACCCGCGTGCGCCGGCCTTGCGGCGGGTGATGCTGTCGAAGTTCCTGGTGCTGGTGGTGGCGCTGCTGGCCGCCTTCATCTCGTCGATGCGATTCGCCGACATCCTGCAGTTCGTTTCGGCGGCGTTCTCGCTGGCTGCGGCCGGCTTCTTTCCGGCGCTGGTGCTGGGCATTTTCTGGCGCCGCGCCAACCGCGTGGGCGCCGTCAGCGGCATGTTGGCGGGACTGGGCGTGTGCCTGTACTACATGGTCACCAACCACCCCTTGCTGCGCGACGGATTGGGTATTCACGCCCCGCTGGAACTCAGCCGCTGGTGGGGTATCGAGCCGGTGGCGGCCGGCGTGTTCGGCGTGCCGGCGGGCGTCATCGTGATGGTGCTGGCCAGCCTGTGCAGCCCGCCACCCGGCGCGCGCGAGCAGGCGGTGGTGGACCGTCTGCGCGACCCTGGCCGTGACGGGCCGGGTTGAGGCGGTCGCAAGGCTGCCGCCTGATATACTGTTGGGCTTCCCTTGCCGCCTCGTGTCTTGACGCCACAGGGTGGCTTCCGCAACAGGAACCCACAAGGAGTGTCCATGCGTCACTATGAAATCGTGCTTCTGGTCCACCCGGACCAGAGCGAACAAGTTCCGGCCATGCTGGAGCGTTACAAGAGCTTGGTCACCACTTCTGGTGGCACGGTGCATCGCGTTGAGGACTGGGGCCGCTTTCAGCTGGCCTACATGATCAACAAGCTGGCCAAAGCGCACTACCTGTGCATCAACATCGAGTGCAGCAAGGAAACCCTGGCTGAAATCGAGACCGGCTTCCGGTTCAACGACGCGGTGCTCCGTCACCTGACCGTCAAGCGCGACAAGGCCGAAACCGGCCCGTCCGCCATGATGAAGCGCGTTGAGAAGGAAGAAGCGCGCAAGTCGTCCCACCAGGAAGTCAACGCCTGAGTGCCTGAAGCCCGATACGCTCAAGGCGCGCGGCAGGCTCGGTCATGAACCAAGTCCTCGTTTCCGCGCAACTGATCGAGCGTGCGGTCATGCGCTACACCCCGGCAGGCTTGCCTGCCCTCGACGTGCAACTGGCTCACGCCTCGCAGGTCGAGCACGCTGGTCACCTGCGGCAGGTCTCCTTGGAGATCCACGCCACGGCCATCGGGGAGGTCGCCCTGCAACTCGCCAACACCGCTGTGGGTACCACAGCAATGTTCAAGGGTTTTCTGGGCAAACAGCGCAATGGCCGAGGGCTGATACTGCACATCAACGCGTTCGACCTGAGCCCCTAGTTTTCATATTTGATTGAAGGAGGTTGTTATGCCCCCGCCACGTGGAAAATTTTCCAAAGACCGCAAGACGAAGCGCAACACACAATCGCTGCTGTTCAAGCGCAAGCGTTTCTGCCGCTTCACCGTTACCGGCGTCAAAGAGATCGACTACAAGGATCTCGATGTGCTGCGTGACTTCGTCGGCGAAAACGGCAAGATCACCCCGGCCCGCCTGACCGGCACCCGTGCGATCTTCCAGCGCCAGCTGACCACCGCGATCAAGCGCGCTCGCTTCCTGGCGATGCTGCCTTACAGCGATCAGCACAAGGTCTGAGGAGCCAAACAATGCAAATCATCTTGCTTGAAAAAGTGGGCAACCTCGGTGGCCTGGGCGACGTCGTCAAGGTCAAGGACGGCTATGCACGCAACTTCCTGATCCCGACCGGCGCAGCCCGTCGTGCGACCACGAAGGCGATCGCCGAATTTGAAGCCCGTCGTGCCGAGCTCGAAAAGAGCCAGGCCGAGAAGCTCGCTGCGGCTCAAGCCCAAGGCGAGAAGCTGGCAGGCAAGACCGTCACCATCGCCCAGAAGGCCGGTGTGGATGGTCGTCTGTTCGGCTCGGTCACCAACGCCGACATCGCTGCCGTGCTGAAGACCCAAGGCTATGACGTGCTCAAGGCACAAGTTCGCATGCCCAACGGCCCGCTGAAGACCGTGGGCTCGTTCACGGTTTCGGTTGCGCTGCACCATGATGTGGTGTCGGACGTGACCGTGGCTGTCGTTGCTGAAACGAACTGAGCTTCACGCTCAACGCTCGACCCAGACAGGTAGCGGACGCGCTGCCCGTCGGTTGACACCCTGAACAAGGCCGGCTCATGCCGGCCTTGTTGCTTTCCGCTCCTATCATCGATTCATGGCTGCCATGTTCAACCACCCTGATGCTCCTCCTTCCAGCGGCGGCGACGACGCCGTAGCCCGTCTGCGCGTGCCGCCGCACTCGGTCGAGGCCGAGCAGAGCGTGCTGGGCGGCCTGTTGCTGGACAACTCTGCGTCTGACCGGGCCGGCGACCTGCTGACCGAGCACGACTTCTACCGCTACGAGCACAAGCTGATCTACACGGCCATGATGCAGCTCATCAGCGCCAGCAAGCCGGCCGACGTGATCACGGTCTTCGAGCAATTGCAGAGCCTGGGCAAGGCGGCCGAGGTGGGCGGCATCGCCTACCTGAACGCGCTGGCGCAGAGCGTGCCGAGCGCGGCCAACCTGCGTCGCTACGCCGAAATCGTGCGCGAGCGCTCCATCCTGCGCAAGCTGGTGAGCGCCAGCGACGAGATCGCCACCAACGCCTTCAACCCGCAGGGCCGGCCGGTGGCGCAGATCCTGGACGAGGCCGAAGGCAAGATCTTCCAGATCGGCGAGGAGGGCTCGCGCAACAAGCAGGGCTTCCATTCGATGGACTCGCTGGTGGTGCAGTTGATCGACCGCGTGCAGGAACTGGCCGAAAGCGGTGCGGGCGAAGTCACCGGTGTGCCGACGGGCTTCTTCGACATGGACCGCATGACGGCCGGCCTGCAGCCGGGCGACCTGATCATCCTGGCCGCGCGGCCGTCGATGGGCAAGACCGCATTTGCGCTCAACATCGGCGAGCATGTTGCGGTCAAGGAAGGCCTGCCGGTGGTGGTGTTCTCGATGGAAATGGGCGCCTCGCAGTTGGCGCTGCGCATGGTCGGCTCGCTCGGGCGCATCGACCAGCAGCACCTTCGCACCGGCGCGCTGCGCGACGAGGAGTGGGGCCGCCTCTCCGAGGCGGTCGACCAGTTGCGCAACGTCAGCCTGTTCATCGACGAGACCCCCGCGCTGACGTCGGCCGAACTGCGCGCCCGCGCGCGGCGCCAGGCGCGCCAGTGCGGCAAGCTGGGCCTGATCGTGATCGACTACCTGCAGCTGATGAGCGGCTCGGGCGGCAGCGCGGGCGAAAACCGCGCCACCGAGATCAGCGAGATCTCGCGCAGCCTGAAGGCGCTGGCCAAGGAGTTGCAATGCCCGGTGATTGCGCTGTCGCAGCTTAACCGCTCCGTCGAGACCCGCACCGACAAGCGGCCGATGATGAGCGATCTGCGCGAATCAGGCGCCATCGAGCAGGATGCCGACGTCATCATGTTCATCTACCGCGACGAGTACTACAACAAGGAAACCAAGGAGCCGGGCGTGGCCGAGATCATCATCGGCAAGCAGCGTAACGGCCCGGTCGGCACCGTCAAGCTCGCCTTCCTGCGCCCGCTGACCAAGTTCGAGAACCTGGCGCCGGGCAGTTTCGGCAGCGGCAGCGAGTACTGACCTTCAAACAGGGGAGCGGGAAAACCCGGGCCGCCTATAATCCCGAGGTTTGTCCGCCCACAACGCCGCCCGGCGACTTCGACTTCGTTTCCAGAACGAATCCTGCGCCTGCCGCCCACAGCAGCAGCGCATGTGCAAGTCAGCCGGGCGCGCCATAAATCCGGAGTTCCCGTGCTGCCCGTCCTGCCTATCGCTCTCCTCGCACTCGCAGACGGCACGGTCTTTCAAGGCACTTCGATCGGCGCTGCCGGTCACACAGTCGGCGAGGTGGTGTTCAACACCGCGCTCACCGGCTATCAGGAAATCCTCACTGACCCGAGCTATTGCCAGCAGATCGTGACCCTCACGTATCCGCACATCGGCAATTACGGTGTCAACGAGCAGGATGCTGAAGCCTCGAAAGTCCATGCCGCTGGTCTGATCATCAAAGATCTGCCCATCCGATCCTCCAACTTCCGTCAGACGCTGACGCTGCCCGAGTACCTCGTGCGCGAAGGCACGGTGGCGATCGCCGACATCGACACCCGCCGCCTGACCCGCCTGCTGCGCACCACCGGCGCGCAGAACGGTGCCATCGTCGCCTACGCGGCCGGTACCGAAGTGACGCAGGCCATGAAGGATGCGGCCGTGGCGCTGGCGCGTTCTGCCCCCAGCATGGCCGGCCAGGATCTGGCCAAGGTCGTCACCCGCAACGAGCCGGAAGTCTGGACCGAAGGCGAGTGGCAACTCTTCAGCGCCGACGGCCAGCCCGGCTTCAGCGCCCAGACCGCACCGCAGTTCCACGTCGTTGCCTATGACTTCGGCGTCAAGCGCAACATCTTGCGCATGCTGGCCGAGCGGGGCTGCAAGGTCACGGTGGTGCCGGCCCAGACGTCGGCAGCTGAGGTGCTCAAGCACAAGCCGGACGGCATCTTCCTGAGCAACGGCCCGGGCGACCCGGAACCGTGCGATTACGCGATTGCTGCGGCGGCCGAGTTGATCGAGACTGGCATTCCCACGTTCGGCATCTGCCTGGGTCACCAGATCATGGCGCTGGCCTCGGGCGCCAAGACCTTCAAGATGAAGTTCGGCCACCACGGCGCGAATCACCCGGTCAAGGATCTGGACGATGGCCGCGTCTCCATCACCAGCCAGAACCACGGTTTTGCGGTGGATGCGGCCACGCTGCCGGCCAACCTGCGCCCGACGCACGTCAGCCTGTTCGACGGCACGCTGCAGGGTCTGGCCCGCACCGACAAGCCGGCGTTCTGCTTCCAGGGTCACCCGGAAGCCTCGCCCGGTCCCCACGACATTGCCTACCTGTTCGACCGCTTTACCAAGCTGATGAGCGAGCAAGCGGAGAAGAAGAATGCCTAAGCGCGCAGACCTGAAATCCATCCTCATCATTGGCGCTGGCCCGATCATCATCGGCCAGGCCTGCGAGTTCGACTACTCCGGCGCGCAAGCCTGCAAGGCGCTGCGCGAAGAGGGCTACAAGGTCATCCTGGTCAACAGCAACCCGGCCACGATCATGACCGACCCGGCCACGGCCGACGTCACCTACATCGAGCCCATTACCTGGCAGGTGGTCGAGAAGATCATCGCCAAGGAGCGTCCGGACGCGGTGCTGCCCACCATGGGCGGCCAGACCGCGCTGAACTGCGCGCTCGACCTGCACCACCACGGCGTGCTGGCCAAGTACGGCGTCGAGATGATCGGCGCGAATGAACACGCGATCGAGAAGGCCGAAGACCGCCTGAAGTTCAAGGACGCGATGACCAAGATCGGCCTGGGCTCGGCCCGGTCCGGCATCGCACACTCGATGGAAGAGGCCTGGGAGGTGCAGAAGCGCATCACCGCCGAAATTTCCGGCACCGGCTTCCCGATGGTGATCCGCCCGAGCTTCACGCTCGGCGGCACCGGCGGCGGCATTGCCTACAACCCCGAAGAGTTCGAGGAAATCTGCAAGCGCGGCCTCGACCTGAGCCCGACCAAGGAATTGCTGATCGAAGAGTCCCTGATCGGCTGGAAAGAGTACGAGATGGAAGTGGTTCGCGACAAGGCGGACAACTGCATCATCGTCTGCTCGATCGAGAACCTCGATCCGATGGGCATCCACACCGGTGACTCGATCACCGTGGCGCCGGCGCAGACGCTGACCGACCGCGAGTACCAGCTGCTGCGCAACGCTTCGATCGCGATCCTGCGCGAGATCGGCGTCGACACCGGCGGCTCGAACGTGCAGTTCTCGATCAACCCGAAGGACGGCCGCATGGTCGTGATCGAGATGAACCCGCGCGTGTCGCGTTCGTCGGCGCTGGCCTCGAAGGCGACCGGCTTCCCGATCGCCAAGATCGCCGCCAAGCTGGCCGTGGGCTACACGCTTGACGAGCTGAAGAACGACATCACCGGCGGCGCGACGCCGGCCTCGTTCGAGCCGTCGATCGACTACGTCGTCACCAAGATCCCGCGCTTCGCGTTCGAGAAGTTCCCGGCCGCCGACTCGCACCTGACGACGCAGATGAAGTCGGTCGGCGAGGTGATGGCGATGGGTCGCACCTTCCAGGAGTCGTTCCAGAAGGCGCTGCGCGGCCTGGAGACCGGCATCGATGGCTTGAGCGAGCGTTCGACCGACCGTGACGAGATCATCGAGGAAATCGGCGAGGCCGGCCCCGAGCGCATCCTGTACGTGGGTGATGCCTTCCGCATCGGCCTGACGCTGGACGAGATCTTCGAGGAAACCGCGATCGATCCGTGGTTCCTGGCGCAGATCGAGCAGCTGATCCAGACCGAGCAGCAACTCAAAGGCCGCACGGTGGACAGCCTGTCGGCCGAGGAGATGCGCTTCCTCAAGAAGAAGGGTTTTTCCGACAAGCGCCTGGGCAAGCTGCTGGGCAGCAACCAGCACGACGTGCGCCGCGCCCGCCATGCGCTGGGCGTGCGCCCGGTCTACAAGCGGGTCGACACCTGCGCGGCCGAGTTCGCCACGCAGACCGCCTACCTGTACTCGTGCTACGAGAACGTTGATGGCGAGTGCGAAGCCGAGCCGACCACCAACAAGAAGATCATGGTGCTGGGCGGTGGTCCGAACCGCATCGGCCAGGGCATCGAGTTCGACTACTGCTGTGTCCACGCCGCGCTCGCCATGCGCGAAGACGGCTACGAGACCATCATGGTCAACTGCAACCCCGAGACAGTCTCGACCGACTACGACACGTCCGACCGCCTGTATTTCGAGCCGGTGACGCTCGAAGACGTGCTCGAGATCGTGGCCAAGGAAAAACCCGTGGGCGTGATCGTGCAGTACGGCGGCCAGACGCCGTTGAAGCTGGCACTCGACCTGGAAGCCAACGGCGTGCCCATCATCGGCACCACGCCCGACAGCATCGACATCGCCGAGGACCGCGAGCGCTTCCAGAAGCTGCTGCACGAGGTCGGCCTGAAGCAGCCGCCCAACCGCACGGCGCGCACCGAGGACGGCGCCATCGCGCTGGCCAACGAGATCGGCTACCCGCTGGTCGTGCGTCCGAGCTATGTGCTGGGCGGCCGCGCGATGGAAATCGTGCATGGCGACAAGGACCTGGAGCGCTATATGCGTGAAGCGGTGCGCGTCTCCGACAAGTCGCCGGTGCTGCTGGACCGCTTCCTGGATGACGCGGTCGAGGTCGACATGGACTGCATCGCCGACGCCAGCGGCGCGGTGATGATCGGCGGCATCATGGAGCACATCGAGCAAGCGGGCGTCCACTCCGGCGACTCGGCCTGCTCGCTGCCACCCTACACGCTCAGCAAGGTGCTGCAGGACGAACTGCGCCGCCAGACCGCCTTGATGGCCAAGGCGCTCAAGGTGGTCGGCCTGATGAACGTGCAGTTCGCGATCCAGGGCGACGTGACGCAAGGGCTGGATGCCTGCACCGTCTACGTGCTGGAAGTGAACCCGCGCGCCTCGCGCACCGTGCCCTTCGTGTCCAAGGCCACTGGCCAGCCGCTGGCCAAGATCGCCGCGCGCTGCATGGCCGGCCAGAAACTGGCTGACCAGCGCGGCCTGGACGGCCTGCCGCCGCACGAGGTCGTGCCGCCATATTTCAGCGTCAAGGAAGCCGTCTTCCCGTTCAACAAGTTCCCGGGCGTGGATCCGATCCTCGGCCCCGAAATGCGTTCGACCGGCGAGGTGATGGGCGTGGGCAAGACCTTTGGCGAGGCGATGCTCAAGAGCCAGCTGGGCGCGGGTTCGCGCCTGCCGACCAAGGGCACGGTCGTGATCTCGGTCAAGGCCAGCGAACACGCGCGGGCCGTACCGGTGGCGCGTGATCTGCATGCGCTGGGCTTCAACATCGTCGCGACCAAGGGCACGAGCGTGGCCATTGCCGCGGCGGGCGTGCCGGTCAAGGTGGTCAACAAGATCAAGGACGGCCGGCCGCATATCGCCGACATGATCAAGGCCGGCGAAATCCAGCTGGTCTTCACCACGGTCGATGAAACGCGCACGGCGATTGCCGATTCACGCTACATCCGCACTGCGGCGCTGGCCAACCGGGTGACTTACTACACCACGATGGCGGGCTGCGAGGCCGCCACCGAGGCGCTCAAGCACCAGGCCGGCATGACGGTCGTTTCCCTGCAAGAGTTGCACGCCGAATTGCACTGAGCAATCTGCACTAAACTGAAATCTGTCTCAACACGCCGCCGCTGGCCTCCCGTTCGGGGAGTCTGCGGCGGTTCGCTTTTTACGCATCTGAATCGACTCAAGACATGGCCACCATTCCGTTGACCAAGCGCGGCGCTGAACTGCTCAGGGCTGAGCTGCAGAACCTCAAGACCGTCGAGCGTCCCTGGGTGATCAATGCGATCGCCGAGGCGCGCGCCCAGGGCGATCTGTCCGAAAACGCCGAGTACGAGGCGGCCAAGGACAAGCAGGGCTTCATCGAGGGCCGCATCCTGGAGGTCGAGAGCAAGCTGGCGATGGCGCAGATCATCGATCCGTCCACGCTCGACGCCGATGGCCGGGTCGTCTTTGGCGCCACGGTCGATCTGGAAGAGCAGGAAAGCGGCGACACCGTGACCTACCAGATCGTGGGCGAGGACGAGGCTGACCTCAAGCAGGGCCGGGTCTCGATTTCCTCGCCGATCGCACGCGCGATGATCAGCAAGCAGTCCGGTGACGTGGCCGAGGTGCGTGCACCGGGCGGCATCAAGTGCTACGAGATCATTGAAGTCCGCTACACCTGAGGCAGTCCTGATGTTGTCCCGACTGAGTACCCTGCTGGCCGCGCTGTGGCTGGGATTGGTGGCGACGCTGGCTGCGGTGGCGGCGCCTGTGGCTTTTGCGGTGCTGGAGCGCAGCCTGGCCGGACAGGTGGTGGGTCAGTTGTTCCGCATCGAGGCCCACGTGGGCCTGGGCCTTGCGGTGGCGCTGTTCATGATCGAGCGCCGGCGTGCAGGGCTGCGGGTGGCGGCAGGCACAGGCTCGGCGCTGTCGTCCCAGTTGCTGCTGGTGCTGGGCGCGCTGTTTTGTACGGTGCTGGGCTACTTCGCGCTGCAGCCGATGATGGCGGCGGCGCGTGCAGGCCAGGGCAGCTGGAGTTTTGGTGCGCTGCACGGCGCTTCGAGCGCGCTGTTTGCGCTCAAGGGCCTGTTGTTGTTGGTGCTGACGTGGCGCAGTACCCAGGGCGCTGCGCCTTCGTCAGCCGGCTGATCGGCTGGGAGGCACGACGCGCCCCAGTGGCGCGCCGTGTATCCGTCAGATCATTCGCCTTGCGAGCGGCGCTTGACGCTGCCCAGACGCTTCTTGGCGCGCTTGACAATGCCGCCGACGGTCAGGCGCTCATTGCCCATCACCGTGATGCGCTTCACCTGGGCGCGCTGGGAGCCGCTCTTGGAGAATTTCAGGATCTTGACCACGCGGGGACCGGGTGCGCGGTCTTCCTTGGGGGCCGCCACTTTCTCGGTGGACGGGCGCCACAGCACCAGCAGCTTGCCGATGTGCTGAATCGGCGCCGCATGGAGTTGATGGGCCAGCGTGACCAGCAGGGCATCGCGCGCCTGGCGGTCATCGCTGAAGACGCGCACCTTGATCAGCTCGTGGGCTGCCAGCGCGGCTTCGATTTCTTTCACGACCGCAGGGGTCAGGCCCTCGGAGCCGATCATCACGACCGGGTCGAGGTGGTGGGCCGCAGCGCGGTGCTCTTTGCGTTGGGCCGGGGTCAGTTGTATCGCAGTCATCTCTCTATTATCGGTGCGTCATGAAGATTGATACGAAAAGCAAGAAGGTCAATAAGGCATGGCTCAATGAGCATGTCAACGACACCTACGTCAAGCTGGCGCACAAGGAGGGCTATCGCGCCCGTGCGGCCTACAAGCTCAAGGAGATCGACGAGACCTTTCAGTTGATCCGACCGGGTCAGGTGGTGGTCGATCTGGGGGCTGCGCCCGGCGCCTGGAGCCAGTATGTGCGGCGCAAGTTTGCCCCGCGTGATGCTGGCGTGGGCGGTGCAGCCGTCGGTGAGCTCAAGGGCAGCATCATCGGGCTGGATCTGATCGACTGCGAGCCGATCGAGGGCGTGACCTTCCTGAAAGGCGACTTCCGTGAGGAGTCCGTGCTGGCCGAGCTGGTTGACGTGCTGGCCGGTCGCGATGTCGATGTGGTCATCTCGGACATGGCGCCCAACCTGTCCGGTGTCGAGGTGACGGACGCCGCGCGCATTGCCCATCTGGTCGAATTGGCGATCGAGTTTGCGCAAGGTCACTTGCGTCCCCAAGGTGCGCTGGTGTGCAAAGTTTTCCATGGCAGTGGCTACAGCCAGTTGGTGACGCTGTTCCGGGAGCACTTCCGCATCGTCAAGCCGATCAAGCCCAAGGCGTCGCGCGACAAGTCCTCGGAGACGTTTCTGGTCGGCATCGGACTCAAGAAGCCGAGAACATGAAACCGAACCTGTCAATGCCGGTGCTTGCGTGACAAAGGCTATCGTCTTGAGTGGGATTGGTTCGGGTTCTTGGGGCTTGACTCGCCTAGAATCGTCTCCATATGCCGCGAAGGTGTCAGCGTCCTGCTGCACTGTTGTTGCGCTAGACAAGGTGCAGAATGAAATCGAGAAGGAGCCGCGGTGAATAATCAATGGTTCTCCAAAGTAGCTGTGTGGTTGGTGATCGCCTTGGTGCTGTTCACCGTGTTCAAGCAATTCGATCGCACGGTCACTGCGGGTAACCAAGTCGGTTATTCGGAGTTTCTTGAGGAAGTGCGCGCCAAGCGCATCCGCGAGGTCGTGCTGCAGGAAAACCCGGGTGGTGCCGAAATCGAGGCCCTGACCACAGACGACAAGAGAATTCGCACCACTGCGACCTATCTGGATCGCGGCCTGGTCGGTGACCTGATCAACAACGGCATCAAGTTCCGGGTCAAGCCGCGTGATGAGCCTTCGCTGCTCACCAGCCTGCTGATCTCGTGGGGACCGATGGTGCTGCTGATCGGTGTCTGGGTCTATTTCATGCGCCAGATGCAGGGCGGTGGCAAGGGCGGTGCCTTCAGCTTCGGCAAGAGCAAGGCCCGCATGCTCGACGAGAGCAACAACACCATCACCTTCGCCGATGTGGCTGGCTGCGATGAGGCCAAGGAAGAGGTCAAGGAACTGGTCGACTTCCTTAAGGACCCGCAGAAATTCCAGAAGCTCGGCGGGCGCATTCCACGTGGCGTGCT
The DNA here is from genome assembly GCF_965250675.1 of Leptothrix sp. (in: b-proteobacteria). Classification (NCBI taxonomy): domain Bacteria; kingdom Pseudomonadati; phylum Pseudomonadota; class Betaproteobacteria; order Burkholderiales; family Sphaerotilaceae; genus Leptothrix; species Leptothrix sp. (in: b-proteobacteria). Next base: position 139,861 of record NZ_CBDFPH010000002.1, on the reverse strand, counting down.
GATGGTCGGCCCTCCCGGAACCGGCAAGACCTTGCTGGCGAAGTCGATTGCCGGCGAAGCCAAGGTGCCTTTCTTCTCGATCTCGGGTTCCGATTTTGTCGAGATGTTCGTCGGTGTCGGTGCAGCCCGTGTGCGCGACATGTTCGAGCAGGCCAAGAAAAATTCGCCCTGCATCATCTTCATCGATGAAATCGACGCTGTCGGCCGGCACCGTGGCGCCGGCCTGGGTGGCGGCAACGACGAGCGCGAGCAGACCCTCAACCAGATGCTGGTCGAGATGGACGGCTTCGAGACCAACCTCGGCGTGATCGTGATCGCGGCGACCAACCGTCCTGACATCCTTGACCCGGCACTGCTGCGTCCGGGGCGCTTCGACCGTCAGGTCTACGTGACCCTGCCGGACGTGCGTGGCCGTGAGCAGATTCTCAACGTGCATATGCGCAAGATTCCGATGGGGCAGGACATCCGCTCCGATATTCTTGCGCGCGGCACGCCTGGGTTCTCTGGTGCCGATCTGGCCAACCTGGTCAACGAAGCAGCCTTGTTCGCTGCACGGCGCAGTGCCCGTGTGGTCGAAATGGTTGACTTCGAGAAGGCCAAAGACAAGATCATGATGGGCCCCGAGCGCAAGTCGATGATCATGCCGGAAGAGGAACGCAAGAACACCGCGTACCACGAGGCCGGTCATGCACTGGTGGCACGGCTGATGCCCAAGACCGATCCGGTGCACAAGGTCACCATCATCCCGCGTGGCCGTGCGCTGGGCGTGACGATGCAGTTGCCTGAAGGCGATCGCTACAGCATGGACAAAGAGCGCATGCTCTCGACCATCGCCGTGCTGTTCGGGGGGCGCATCGCCGAAGAAGTGTTCATGAACCAGATGACCACCGGCGCCAGCAACGACTTCGAGCGCGCTACGGCCCTGGCACGTGACATGGTCACCCGCTACGGCATGACTGATGCGTTGGGTCCGATGGTGTACGCCGAGAACGAAGGCGAAGTCTTCCTGGGCCGCTCCATCACCAAGACCACGACGGTGTCCGAGCAGACCATGCAGAAGGTCGACCTGGAAATTCGCAGCATCATCGATGCTCAATATGCCCAGGCGCGCAAGCTGATCGAAGGCAACCAGGACAAGATGCACGCGATGGCCCGCGCGCTGCTGGACTGGGAAACCATCGACGCCGAGCAGATCGAAGACATCATGTGCGGTCGTGCTCCGCGTCCACCCAAGGACTGGGTGCCGCCGGCCAGCAAGCCGCCTGGGGGTCCGACCACGCCTTCAGTCAGTTCCGGCAGTGCCACGGCAACTGCTTGAGCTAACGACTCGCTGAGTTGAAAACGGGGCTGCGGCCCCGTTTTGCTTTGTCCGGAGAAGTCACCATGAAGTGGCAAACCACGCGCTTTCAGATCGATCTGACCCGGCCCAAGGTCATGGGCATCGTCAACGTCACGCCCGATTCGTTCTCGGATGGTGGGCGCGGCGCTACACAGGCCATCGCTCATTGCGAGGAATTGCTGCGGCAAGGCGCAGACATTCTTGATATCGGTGGTGAGTCGACCCGACCCGGGGCGCCTGCGGTTCCGCTGAAGGAAGAAATTGCGCGCGTTCAACCTGTTCTGCAAGCTGCGCTGACGCTGGGCGTGCCAGTTTCTATCGACACCTGCAAGGCCGAGGTCATGCAGATGGCGCTTGAGATGGGCGTGGACATCATCAACGACGTGGCGGCGCTGCAGGCGCCAGGCGCCATGGACGTGGTGAGTGCCCATCCCGATTGCGGTATTTGCCTGATGCACATGCAGGGCGAGCCTCGCATGATGCAGGCCGCGCCGCATTACACCGATGTGGTGGGTGAGGTGCGTGACTTCCTGGCCGCGCGGGCTTGCGCACTGCGTGAACGGGGTGTGGCACCCGAGCGCATCACACTCGACCCGGGCATTGGGTTTGGCAAGACGGTCGAGCAGAACTTTGCGCTGATGGCCGGTCAGCGTGCACTGCTGGACCTAGGCTATCCGGTCCTGGCGGGTTGGTCGCGCAAATCGTCGATTGGAGTCGTGACCGGCAAGCCCGTGGCCGAGCGCATGCCCGGCAGCGTGGCGGCAGCCTTGGCGTGTGTTCACCACGGTGCGCGTGTGGTTCGTGTGCATGATGTGGCAGCGACCGTGGATGCGTTGGCGGTGTGGGCTGCTGCCGGCTTGTTGTCGACCGAGACTTGACCTAGGCTCGCAGGCTTGGCAGTTTTTGCGACTGCCGCCCATTTCACTCTTTATTCCGAGACAGCATGAGCAGAAAGTACTTCGGCACCGATGGCATCCGTGGCGCCGTGGGCGTCAGCCCGATCACGCCGGACTTTGTCCTGAGGCTGGGTCACGCTGTAGGCCGTGTGCTGCGCGGCACGCACGAGCGGCCGACCGTGCTGATCGGCAAGGACACGCGCATTTCCGGCTACATGCTGGAGTCCGCGTTGGAAGCAGGCCTGAACTCCGCGGGCGTCGATGTGATGCTGACCGGGCCGTTGCCCACGCCGGGCGTGGCCTACCTGACGCGTGCCCTGCGCCTGAGTCTGGGTGTGGTGATCAGCGCGTCGCACAACCCGTATGGCGACAATGGCATCAAGTTCTTCTCGGCGCGTGGCGAAAAATTGTCGGACGCCTGGGAGTTGGAGGTCGAAGCCGCTTTGGAGGCCGCTCCCCAGTGGGCCGACTCCCGCACGCTGGGCCGCGCGCGCCGTCTGAATGATGCGGCCGGGCGCTACATCGAGTTCTGCAAATCGACCTTCTCCAACGACCTGTCGCTCAAGGGCCTGAAGATCGTCGTCGACGCGGCCCACGGTGCTGCGTATCAGGTCGCGCCCAGCGTGTTCCATGAGTTGGGGGCCGACGTGGTCCGCATCGGCTGCGATCCGGACGGTTTCAACATCAACGACGGTGTCGGTGCTACCGAGCCTGAAGCGCTGGTCGCTGCCGTGCACGAGCATGGCGCCGACTATGGCATTGCGCTGGATGGCGATGCGGACCGCCTGCAGATCGTGGACGGGGCTGGCCGCCTCTACAACGGCGACGAACTGCTCTACGTGATGGTGGCCGACCGTCTGGCGCAGGGCGAGCCGGTGCCGGGTGCGGTCGGCACGCTCATGACCAATATGGCGGTCGAAGTGGCGTTGCAGGAGCGTGGCGTCGAGTTCGTGCGCGCCAAGGTCGGCGATCGCTATGTGCTTGAAGAACTCAGCAAGCGCGGCTGGCAGCTCGGCGGCGAAGGCTCCGGCCACCTGCTCGCGCTGGACCGGCACACCACGGGTGACGGCATCGTCAGCGCCCTGCAGGTGCTGCAGGCACAGCAGCGCAACGGGCTCAGCCTGAGCGAGATGCTGGCCGGCGTGACGCTGTTCCCGCAGACGCTCATCAACGTACGGCTGGCGCCGGGCCAGGACTGGCGTACCAACACGCTGCTGGCGGAAACCCAGGCGCGCATCACGGCCGAGTTGGGCCAGGCCGGGCGCGTGCTGATTCGGGCTTCGGGCACCGAGCCGCTCCTGCGCGTGATGGTCGAAGCCCGTGACAGCACCCAGGCGCTGGCCTGCGCCGAACGCCTGGCCGAGGCTGCGGTCAAGGGCTGATCCCCTCGAGCCAACCGGGCCACGCCATGTGACAGCGCCCACTCGCTGTCATATATGTCACTTCATTGTCACAATTCATCACTAGAGTCTGTCTTGTCGGCAAACCTGCCGTGGCAAGCATGAAAGGGCTTTAGATGAAGCTGAGCAATTGGAAGCCGGTCCTGGTGGCCGTATCGTTGACGGGTCTGACGGGCTGGGCTACTGCTGCTGACGACGTGACGGGCGCTGGTGCCACGTTCCCCGCACCGCTGTATGCCAAGTGGGCGGATGCCTACAACAAGGTCACCTCGGCACGCATCAACTACCAATCGGTGGGTTCGGGTGCCGGCATCAAGCAGATCAACTCCAAGACGGTCGACTTCGGCGCGTCCGACATGCCGCTCAAGGATGATGAGCTGGCCAAGGGTGGACTGGTCCAGTTCCCCACCGTGATCGGCGGCGTGGTGCCTGTGATCAACGTCAAGGGTCTGCAGCCGGGTCAGCTCAAGCTCACCGGCCAGGTGCTGGGCGATATCTATCTGGGCAAAGTCACCAAGTGGAATGATGCCGCGATCGCCAGCCTGAACGCAGGCGTGGCACTGCCGGACGCCGAGATCACCGTGGTGCGTCGCGCTGACGGCTCAGGCACCAGCTTCATCTTCACCAACTACCTCTCCAAGGTCAACGCCGAGTGGAAGTCGACCGTCGGCGAAGGCACGGCCGTGAAGTGGCCCACGGGTGCGGGTGGCAAGGGCAATGAAGGCGTGTCTGCCTATGTGCAGCGCCTGCCCAACTCGATCGGGTATGTCGAGTACGCCTACGCCAAGCAGAACAAGATGTCTTTCGTTCTGATGAAGAACCAGGCTGGCCAGTTCGTTGCGCCGGACGACGCCAACTTCAAGGCAGCAGCGGCCGGTGCCGACTGGAACAAGACCTTCTACCAAGTGCTGACCGAGCAGCCCGGCAAGGACGCCTGGCCGCTGACGGGTGCCACCTTCATCCTGATGCACAAACTGCAGGACAAGCCTGTCCAAGGCAGCGCGACGCTGAAGTTTTTTGAGTGGTCCTACGCCAATGGCGACAAAATGGCGTCTGACTTGGAATACGTGGCATTGCCCGATGCGGTCAAAACCCTGGTGCGCAAGCAGTGGGGCGAGCTGAAAGACGCCAGCGGCAAGGCTGTTGCCTACAAGTAAACCTCTGATCCCCCGCGATCAACCGGGCGCGCAAGCGCCCTTTTTTTGAGCAGGAGCTAATGTGGCTGCTATTTCCCCTGTCGCAGGGCAGGACGACGTCCAACGCCGCCCAGATCAGGCCACGGGCTCCGGCGGGCCGCGTGGCGTGGTGCGCATGCCCTGGGCTGACACCCTGTTTGCCTTTGCGGCGCAGGCAGCCGCTTGGCTGACGCTGGCACTGCTGGTGGGCATCATCGGTTCGCTGGTGATCGGCGCGATGCCGGCCATCCGCGAATACGGTCTGTCATTCCTTTGGCGCACGGAGTGGGATCCGGTCCAGAACAGCTACGGCGGTCTGGTGATGATCTACGGCACGTTGATGACTTCGTTCATCGCGCTGCTGATCGCGGTGCCGGTGAGTTTCGGCATTGCACTTTTCCTGACCGAACTGTCGCCCGCCTGGCTCAAGCGCCCGCTGGGCATTGCGGTGGAATTGCTCGCAGCCGTGCCGTCGATCGTCTACGGCATGTGGGGCCTGATGGTGTTCGGGCCGCTGCTGGCGGAGTACGTGCAGCAGCCGCTGCAGGCCATGTTCAAGGGCGTGCCTTTGTTCGGTGCCTTGTTTTCCGGACCACCCGTGGGTCTGGGCATCCTGCCGGCGGGCATCATTCTGGCCATCATGATCATTCCGTTCATTGCGTCGGTGATGCGCGATGTGTTCGAGGTGACGCCCGTCATGCTCAAGGAATCTGCCTACGGCCTGGGTTCCACCACCTGGGAGGTGGTTTCCAAGGTGGTGCTGCCCTACACCAAGTCGGGTGTGATCGGCGGCATCATGCTGGGCCTGGGGCGCGCGCTGGGCGAGACGATGGCGGTGACGTTCGTCATCGGCAACCAGAACCAACTGGATTCGTTGTCGGTGTTCGAGGCGGCCAACAGCATCACCTCGGCGCTGGCGAATGAATTTGCTGAAGCCTCCGAAGGCCTGCATCAGGCTTCGCTGATCTATCTCGGCCTGGTGTTGTTCTTCATCACCTTTGTGGTGCTCACCTTGTCCAAGGTGTTGCTGGCGCAACTCAAGAAAGGGGAGGGTCGTTGATGAGTGCTGCTGCAATGAATGCGACTCGTCTGGCGCGCTATCGCCAGCGCAAGCTGATCAACGCGGTGGCGCTGACGCTGGCCCTGGCCGCGATGGTGTTCGGCGTGTTCTGGCTGCTGTGGATCCTGTTCGAGACGGTTCGGCTGGGCATCGGCGGCATGAGCTTTGCGCTGTTCACCGAGATGACGCCGCCGCCGCAGGCGGAGGTCGGTGGCCTGGCCAACGCCATCCTGGGCTCGCTGATGATGGTGACGCTCGCCACCTTGCTCGGTACGCCGATCGGGGTGCTGGCTGGCGTCTACCTGGTCGAGTACGGTCACAGCAACTGGCTGGGTCGGGCGACGCGCTTCATCAATGACATCCTGCTGTCGGCGCCGTCGATCGTCATCGGCCTGTTCATCTACTCGGTCTGGGTGGTGCGCTACAAGAGCTTCTCGGGCTTTGCAGGCGTGCTGGCGCTGGCGCTGATCGTGATTCCGGTGGTCATCCGCACCACCGAGAACATGCTCAGCCTGATTCCCAACGCGCTGCGTGAAGCGGCCTACGCGCTGGGCACACCCAAGTGGAAGGTGATTTCGGCCATCACGCTCAAGTCGGCTCGGGCCGGTGTCATCACAGGGGTGCTGCTGGCGATTGCGCGCATCTCGGGCGAAACGGCGCCGCTGCTGTTCACCGCGCTGTCCAACCAGTTCTGGACCTCCGACCTGTCTGCGCCGATGGCCAGCCTGCCGGTCATCATCTTCAAGTTCGCGATGAGTCCCTACGAGAACTGGCAGAAGCTGGCCTGGGCCGGGGTTTTCCTCATCACCATGGGTGTGCTCGCGCTGAATGTGATCGCGCGGACCTTCCTGCGCAACAAGCATTGATTCAAGGAACAAGATTCATGGACGCCAAGGTTCAGTTCCCCGCCACCGAGAAGATGAAGATCTCGGTTCGCAACCTCAACTTCTACTACGGCCATTTCCATGCGCTGAAGAACATCAACCTCGACATCCCCGAGAAGAAGGTCACCGCCTTCATCGGCCCGTCGGGTTGCGGCAAGTCGACGCTGCTGCGGACCTTGAACCGCATGTTCGAGCTCTACCCCGAGCAGCGCGCCGAAGGCCAGATCCTGGTCGACGGCAGCGACATCCTGAGCAGCAAGGAAGATGTCTCGCTGCTGCGCGCCCGCGTCGGCATGGTGTTCCAGAAGCCGACGCCGTTCCCGATGTCGATCTACGACAACATCGCCTTCGGCGTGCGCCTGTTCGAGCGCCTGCCGCGCGTCGAGATGGACGAGCGCGTCGAGTGGGCGCTCAAGAAAGCCGCGCTCTGGAACGAGGTCAAGGACAAGCTCGACCAGAGCGGCTCCGGCCTCTCCGGCGGCCAGCAGCAGCGGCTGTGCATTGCACGCGGCATCGCGATCAAGCCCGAAGTGCTGCTGCTCGACGAGCCGTGCTCGGCGCTCGACCCGATCTCGACCGGCAAGGTCGAAGAGCTGATCGACGAACTCAAGAACGACTACACCGTCGTCATCGTCACCCACAACATGCAGCAGGCCGCGCGCAGCTCGGACTACACCGCCTACATGTACCTGGGTGACCTGATCGAGTTCAGCGCGACCAACGACATCTTCACCAAGCCGCAGCGCAAGGAAACCGAGGACTACATCACCGGGCGCTTCGGCTGATCTGCTCAGCCTGAACGCCTGTAAGCCTCAACGAAGGATCTGATCATGGACAAACATCTCTCCAGCCAGTTCGACTCCGAACTGAGCAGCATCTCCACCCGCGTGCTTGAAATGGGCGGCATGGTCGAAGCGCAGGTCGTCCAGGCGGTCTACGCGCTGGTGCACGCCAACAGCGAGGTGGCCGCGCAGGTGATCGCCACTGAAATCCGCGTCAACCAGCTTGAGATCGACATCGACCGCGAACTGTCGACCATCATCGCCCGGCGCCAGCCCACGGCACGTGACCTGCGCCTGCTGATCGCGGTGTCCAAGACTATCGGCAACTTGGAGCGCGTCGGCGACGAGGCTGCCCGCATCGCCCGCACCGCCGAGCGCATGATCAACGGCGGCGTGACCAGCCGCATCCGCCTGCCGATGTCGGACGTGGAGTTCGAGTCCAGCCTGGCGACCGGTTCGCTGCGCCGCGCGCTCGATGCCTTCGCCCGGCTCGACGCCGAGCAGGCGCTGCAGGTCATCAAGCACGACGACCAGATCGATGCCGAGTTCGACGGCCTGATGCGCAAGCTCATCACCTACATGATGGAAGATCCGCGCACGATTTCGGCGTCGATCGACATGGTGTTCGTGGCCAAGGCGATCGAGCGCGTGGGCGACCACGCCAAGAACCTGGCCGAGCAGGTGATCTACATCGTCAAGGGCACCGACGTGCGTCACAACCCGATGTCGACGATCGAGTCGATCGTCAAATGAGCACCCGCGTCCTGGTCGTTGAAGACGAGTTGGCGATCGCAGAGCTGATTTCCATCAACCTGCGCCACGCCGGCTTCGAGGTGACGATGGCCGCCACCGCCGAGCAGGCCCAGGCGGCGGTTGATGCCGTGTTGCCCAATCTGGTGTTGCTGGACTGGATGCTGCCGGGCTCGTCCGGCATGGCGCTGGCGCGGCAGTGGCGGGCGGCAGCGCGCACGCGCGACCTGCCCATCATCATGCTCACGGCCCGGGCCGAAGAGGCCGATAAGGTGCAGGGCCTGGACGCGGGCGCGGACGACTACCTGACCAAGCCGTTTTCCACCGGCGAGTTGCTGGCGCGTATCCGTGCCGTGCTGCGTCGGCGTGCGCCGGAGTCGCTCGACAGCGCGGTCGAGGTCGGCAGCCTGCGGCTCGATCCGGCCACGCGCCGGGTCTCGCGCGATGGTGAAGAACTGCGCGTTGGCCCGACCGAGTTCCGCCTGCTGCATTTCTTCATGACCCATCCTGAGCGCGTGCACAGCCGCGCCCAGTTGCTCGACCGGGTCTGGGGTGACCACGTCTTCATTGAAGAGCGCACCGTCGATGTCCACGTCAAGCGCCTGCGCGAGTCGCTGGCGCCGGTGCAGTGCTCGCAGATGATCGAGACCGTGCGCGGGGTGGGCTACCGCCTGACCTGTTCTGCCGTGACATCGGCTGCGGCCTGAAGCCTGTGCCATGGGTCTGATACTGGGGCGCTGGCTCCTGGCCGTGCTGCTGATGACGCTGGGTGCACTGCTGGGCTACCTTGTTGGCCAAGCCGGCGCGGCTCCCGTGCTGGGAACCTGGATCGGCGCCAGCGCAGGCGTGCTGCTGGCGCTGCTGGGCGACGCCTGGCGGGGCCTGGCGCTGATGCGCTGGCTGCGCAGCAATCAGGCCAGCGGCGCGCCGCGCCACCGTGGTTTCTGGGGTGAGATAGGCTACCGCGTCGAGCGGGCGCTGGCGTTTCGTGACCGCGCGCTGTTGATCGAGCAAGAGCGGCTGGGCGAGTTTCTGTCGGCCATCGAAGCCTCGCCCAATGGTGTGCTGCTGCTCGATGCCGACGAGCAGATCAGCTGGTGCAATTCGGTGGCTGCCGACCATTTCGGCCTCAACCGCGAGCGCGACCGCGGCCAGCGCGTGACCAACCTGGTCCGGTCGCCGGCATTCGTGTCCCTGTTTCATGGCGCGCCGACCGATGAGCCGGTCAGTGTCGTCGACCACCACACCGGGCGCACGCTGCAGGTGCTGCTGCGCGCCTACGCGGGTGACCTCAAGCTGGTGCTGACCCAGGACGTGACCGAGCGCCTGCAGGCCGAGGCGATGCGGCGTGACTTCGTGGCCAACGTGTCGCATGAAATCCGCACGCCGCTGACGGTGCTGGCAGGCTTCGTGGAAACCATGGTCAACCTGCCGCTGACGGAGTCCGAGCGCCAGCGCGTGCTCAGCCTGATGACGCAGCAGGCGCAGCGCATGCAAGGCCTGGTGTCCGATCTGCTGACACTGGCGCAACTGGAGGGCAGTCCGCGCCCGGCGGCCGATCAGTGGTTGGGTGTGGGCGCGCTGCTGCGGCAGATTGAGGTTGAAGGTCGGGGGCTGTCCCAGGAGCGCCATGTGCTGTCCTTCCCGGACGTGGCGGCCATCGAAGCGCAGGGCGCACAGATTGCCGGCAGCCAGAGCGAGTTGCTGTCCGCCCTCATCAATCTGACCAGCAACGCGGTGCGCTACACGCCAGAAGGCGGGCGCATTGAGGTGTCTTGGTCGAACCGTGCCGATGGGCAGGCGTGTTTTGAAGTGCGTGACACCGGCATCGGCATCGGGCGTGAGCACATTCCCCGTCTGACGCAGCGTTTCTACCGCGTCGATGGCAGCCGTTCACGTGAAACGGGCGGCACAGGGCTGGGGCTGTCGATCGTCAAGCACGTGGTGCAACGCCACGGCGCCGAGCTTCAGATCGAGAGCGAGCCGGGTCGCGGCTCGCTCTTCCGCATCGTCTTTCCGGCCAACCGCATGCGCATTACGGCTGACGGCGGTAGATATAAATCGTCTCGACCCGATCAGCCGGACGCTGAACCCGCGCCACAAAGCGCCACCCCTCTGGCGCACTGACCGAGGCAGGTGCTGGCTGGTTGCGCGGCTCGCGACGCTCGACCAGCAGCCAGTCGCAGCGGGGTGCGCCGGCTTGTGGGCTGGCTTCGGCAGCATCCAGCCGGACTTTCCAGCCGGTATAGACCTTGATCGCCGCCAGTTGTGCCCGGTTGAGCGTGGGCGCCTGCACGCAGGCCTTGGCAGGCACGATGCGCGCCAGCCGCGCGAACATGGGCTGGTAGCTGCGTGCGTAGTCGAGCAGCGGCAGCCACAGCGTCATCAGCAGCAGCCAACTCAGCGCCACGCCGCCGGCGGGCAGTACCAGGCTTTTCCAGAGCGCCGGGCGATGGCGCCCGGTGCGCCAGCTCACCAGCCAGATCCACGCCAGGCTGCCCGCCAGCGCCAGCAGCAAGGCGGGTGCGCTGAACTGGGCGACGAACCCCGGTGCCAGCTTGGCGACGTTGGCGGCGGGCTTGGGTGGCACGCCTGTTTGCATCGCGACGTAGATGACCCAGATTGCCAGTGCGCAGACGCTGAAGAAAAAGACCGAGAACCAGTCAATGGCTGCGCTCACGCTGCGCTGCAGCGTGGGCAGCGCAAAGGCGGCCAGCACGGCCATGGCGGGCAGGGCGAGCATCAGGGCACGGTCGGAGGCGCCCATGGCCACGCTCGACAGCAGCGCCACGCCCATCGACGCCAGCGGAATGGCCAGGTGGCGCGCACCGAGTTGGCGGCGCCACTGCCACACCGTCCAGGCCGCCAGCGGCCAGACCGGCCAGCAGAACCAGGCCATCAGCTTGGGCAGCCCCAGGCCTTGCGTGCCCGGCGCCAGTCGCCAGACCCAGGCGTCCAGCAGGGTGGCCACACCGGCTGCGATCACGCCGCTGGCGATGATCCATGGCAGGCTGGCGCGAATGCGATCGTCAGTTGACCGGAAAGCCAGCACGGTGCCCGCCAGCGCCATCAACACCGCCGTGGTGGCCGCACCACTGGCCGCCAGCATGGGCAGCGCGCACAGCGTTGCTGCGCGACTCAGCCCGACGCGATGGGGCGCTGCGGCCAAACCATAGAGATAGAGCGCCACGGCGGTGAGCTGCACCAGCTCGGGCGTGGTTTCATGGCCGAGTTGCAGCAAGCCAAGCGAAGCGATCAGGCCGAGCAGGGCGCCATCGGCAATCGCGCGGGCGTAGTCCACCGGTTGTGCCTCGCCACCAAAGGCAAAGGCCAGCGGCTGGGCAGCCTCGGTGCGCGCCAGGTGAAAGCAGCCATACCAGAGCAACGCCAAGGTGGCGATCAACAGCAGGGCAAATGGCAGGCGAGCGGCCAAGGCCGGCTCCAGCCAGCCGTCCAGCAGCCGGATGCTGAACGCGCCGATCCAGTACGGCAGCACGCTGCCGTCTCCGGGCAAGCCGGCGATGCTGGGACTCAGCCACGACGATTCGCCACGCGCCAGACCGAGCATGTAGCCGACCGCCGTGATGTCGGCGTTCTTCCAGGGCGCGCGGCCGAAGATGCCGGGCAGCACGTAGGCGGCGCAGAAAATCAGCAGCGCCAGACGCGGCAGGCGTTGCGCAGCGCGTTGCGTGACCAGGGCCGGATTGAGCATGGCTTGAGCGTGGGCGATTCAGAAAGAAAAAAAGGCAGCCGGAGCTGCCTTCTTGTCGCAAGGGCCTGGAAGGCTCACTTCTTGGTGAGGTGAGCGCCAACCTTGAACTTGTTGCGGAACTTCTCGACGCGACCGCCCAGGCTGTCCACGCTCTTTTGCGTGCCGGTGTAGAACGGGTGCGTTTCGCTGGTGGTTTCCAGCTTGAACAGCGGCAGCTCGCGGCCGTCTTCCATCGTGGTCATTTCACGTGCCGGAGCGCACGAACGCGTCACGAACTTGAAACCGTTGGACAGATCGACGAAGCAGACGTCGCGGTAGTTGGGGTGAATGCCGTCTTTCATTGGAACCTCGCTGTGATGCCTGTAGCCACGTCACACCATGTGACGCACTTTCAGACAGCGGAAAAACAAAAATTATAGCTTTTCGCCGCGCAGATTTAACCGCCGCGTCGCATCAGGTCGAAGAAATCGACGTTGCTCTTGGTGGCTTTCATCTTGTCGAGAATGAACTCCATCGCCTCGATCTCGTCCATCGGGTAGAGCAGCTTGCGAAGAATCCATGTCTTTTGCAGGATCTCGGACTTCAGCAGCAACTCCTCGCGCCGCGTGCCGCTCTTGTTGAGCAGGATCGACGGATAGACGCGCTTCTCGGCCATGCGGCGGTCCAGGTGGATCTCGCAGTTGCCGGTGCCCTTGAATTCTTCGTAGATCACCTCGTCCATGCGGCTGCCAGTGTCGACCAGCGCGGTGCCGATGATGGTGAGCGAGCCACCTTCCTCGACATTGCGCGCCGCGCCGAAGAAGCGCTTGGGACGCTGCAGCGCGCCGGCGTCCACACCGCCGGTCAGCACCTTGCCCGACGAGGGCAGCACGTTGTTGTACGCACGCGCCAGGCGGGTGATGGAGTCCAGCAAGATCACCACGTCCTTGCGCAACTCGACCAGGCGCTTGGCGCGCTCGATCACCATTTCGGCGACCTGCACGTGACGCGCTGCGGGTTCGTCGAAGGTGGAGGAGATGACCTCGCCGCGCACGGTGCGCTGCATTTCGGTCACTTCTTCAGGCCGTTCGTCGACCAGCAGCACGATCAGGTGCACGTCCGGGTGGTTGGCCACCAGCGAGTGCGCCAGGTGCTGCATCATGACCGTCTTGCCGCTCTTGGGCGGCGCCACCAGCAGGGCGCGCTGGCCTTTGCCGAGCGGCGCGATCAGGTCGATGATGCGGTTGGTGATGTTCTCTTCGCTCTTGATGTCGCGTTCGAGCTTGAACTGTTCGTTGGGGAACAGCGGCGTCAAGTTCTCGAACATGATCTTGTTCTTGCTCTCCTCCGGGGTCATGCCGTTGACGGTGTCGACCTTGACGAGCGCGAAGTAGCGTTCACCGTCTTTCGGCACCCGCACTTCACCTTCGATCATGTCGCCGGTGTGGAGGTTGAAGCGGCGGATCTGGCTTGGCGACAGGTAGATGTCGTCGGTGCTGGCCAGAAAACTGGCGTCGAGCGAGCGCAGAAAGCCGAAGCCGTCCGGCAGGACTTCAAGCACACCATCGCCAAAGATCTGCTCGCCCTGGCGGGCGCGCTTTTTCATGATCGCGAACATCAGTTCCTGCTTGCGCAGGCGACTGGCGGCCTCGATTTCGAGCGTCTCCGCCATCTGGACGAGTGCCGAGATGTGTTGAGCCTTGAGTTCGGAAAGATGCATGGAGGGCGGACCCGGGTATCAGGGCGACACGGTGCCAGCCGTGTCGCTGGGGCCGTCGGCTTCTCTCTGGTGATCGGGCAGGCAAATTCAAGAATTGCCTGCACTGGGATCAACCAGAACCAATCCCGTCAAATGGGTTGCAAGGAAGGGGGAGAGGGCCGACGCTGCGCGCGTGGGATGACCGGCTTTCAGAGTCCGGATCTATCAGTTGGCGCGCAGTGGCGTTTTCTGGAGTCGCTTTGAAACTTGCGACTCTGCAGAAATTATAGGTGCGCGTCGATGAAGGTGATCAATTGGGCTTTGGACAGCGCGCCGACCTTGGTCGCCGCCAATTGGCCACCCTTGAAAATCATCAGCGTCGGGATGCCGCGGATGCCGAACTTGGCCGGCACTTCGCGGTTCTCGTCCACGTTCATCTTGGCGATCTGCAGGCGGCCGCTGTAGTCCTTGGCCACTTCGTCGAGGATGGGGGCGATCATCTTGCAGGGGCCGCACCATTCGGCCCAATAATCCACCAGCACCGGCTGATCTGCCTGAATCACGTCGCCGTCAAAGGAGGCGTCGGAGATGTGTTTGATGAGGTCGCTGCTCATGAGTGTTCCGTGTCGAAAGGGGACTGCGGCTGATTTGCCGTAGTGGAGTCTGATAATTTTGGCATGGCTGCGACAAACTCAAGTCTTGTCTGCATGAAACGAAGCAGCAGCCCTTGGATTCACTGATCGTTTTGAATCCGCTTTTCCTCGCATTGGATCGTCACCGAGTCATGGCTGTCGCGCCGTCTTCTTCTTCCGCCACCCCAGTTCGCCCGCCTGCAGGGCTGAGCGGCCTGCGCCGTTTCGGCCGTTTCGTGCTGCGGCAGTTGCTGGGCCGCAGCACGCTCACGATGGCCTGGCAAGCGCACGATACGCGCAGTCGCCAGGAGGTGCTGCTGATGCTGCCGCGCCACGCCTCAGCCGATGCGCAAGCGCTGCAGCGTGTGCTGGACGCCATGCGCCGGGCCGCACGCGTCAGCCATCCCCGCTTGCTGCCGGTGCTGGAGCACGGCCAGCACGAGCTCTGGCCTTATCTGGTGTGCGAACGCCCACCGGGTGCGCTGACGCTGTCGGAGTGGCTTGCGGGCGGCCAGCCACACGCGCCGTTGACGGAAACTGCTGGCTGGTGCGTCGACGCCCTGCAAGGTCTGGCCTGCCTGCATGACGGAGGCTTGTCTCATGGCGACGTTGGCCTGCACAGCCTCCTCCTTGATCGAAGCGGCCATGTTCTGCTCTGGGGCTCAGGCTTGGTCGAAGCCCTGCCCGACGCGCTGTCTGCCGCACCTGAGGCCGACTCCCTGCGACAGCAGCGCGATGCCTGTGAGCGCGATTTGCGCGCCATGGGGCTGCTGCTCTATCGCCTGGTCTCGCAGTCGCCTGCGCTGGATGAGCCGGATTTGCCGACAGCCGTGGTGCGCCTCAGCCATGACATCGTGCGCCTGCCCTGGGCCTTGCCGCAGCCGGTGCCCGAAGCCCTGCGCGCCATCGTCAACCGTTCTGTCGACCGCCACGCGCATCGGCGCTATCTGGGCGCGCGCAGTCTGGAGCGTGCGTTGTCGGGCTGGCTGCAGGTGCAGTCGAGCGATCGAGGCGGGCCGTTGGCCTTGCTGGTTGATCGGCTGCGCAGCGTCGGACACCTGCCGGCCCGGCCTGGCCTGGCGCAGCGCCTGTCGCAGGTCGCCCGCATGGAAACGCAGCGGCTGGACGACCTTACCGACGTCATCCTGCAAGACCCTGCGCTGTCGTTCGAGCTGTTGCGCAGCGTCAATTCGGCCCAGTTCGGGCGAGCCAGCGACGACGGCGTCACCACGGTGCGGCGGGCGATCCAGCTCATCGGCATCAGCGGAGTTCGCAACGCGGCAGCTGCGCTGCGCAGCTGGCCCGGACCACTGAGCGAAGCGGCTGCGCCTGTGCTGGACCGCCTGATCAAGCGCGCCTGTCTGGCCGGGCACATGGCCGAGTTTCTGGCGCCTGCCGGGCTGGATGCCGAGGGCTCGCTGCTCGCCGCGCAACTCCAGCACCTGGGGCGCCTGCTGGCGGCGTACCACTTTCCGGACGAGGCCGCGCAAATCACCACGCTGATGCAGTCTGTGCCGGCAGTCGAGGCCGGCGAGCGGCCCACCCCCGGCTTGAGCGAAGACGCTGCCGCCATGGCCGTGCTGGGGGTGGATCTGTCCTCGCTGGCGCATGCCGTGGCGCGCCATTGGGGTCTGGACGAATCGGTTCAGGACATGATGCAGCCTCTGCCGCTGGAACAAACCGTGCGTGTGCCCTTGGCCGCTGGAGGCTGGATGCGCGTGGTCGCCAGTTGCGCCAATGAGGCGCTGGGTGCCTTCAGCCAGCAGCCGGCTGCTGCGCAAGCACGTTCGCTGGCGCTCGTGGCGGGGCGCTATGCCAAGGTCCTGGGCACATCACCTGAAAGCTTGAAGGAGATTCTTGCGCTGGCCCGAGCCAAACTCGAGAAGCACCTGACCTTGCGCCCCAGCTGAATCGTGGTGGCAGGCCAGAAAAGTGAGGGGGGTGACGAGCCTGAACCCCGGCACTGAAGGCAATCGGCTAGGGCTGCTTCGTTCCCGACCTGACCCGATTGACCGCGCCCCCATGCGGGGAGGCCCGTCAAAGACTATTGTAGGCCAGAAGCGCAGTGCGCCTGGAGACCACCAGATCTGCGCTGAAGGACCCCGCCCGAGACCGGGCCCCACCTTATGCGACGATTCGTGTCAATCGCGATGCATCGCAGAAATGACCTCATGCCCTTGATCCACCTGTTTGACCTGCCCATCACACGATGGCCCTGAAACCATGATCCCTGACGATTCGGCTCACGCCGACACCCCGGAAAAGCGGGCCGCCATCCGCACGATCCGGAAATTGATGGACTTCTGGCAGATCGAGCCGCAGGAGTTGCGCGGCGTGGTGATGCGCCCCCGTGCACCGGCGCCAGTGATCTCGATTCGCTACCGGCATCCCATCAGCGGTCTGACCTGGGATGGCGAGGGCTCCCAGCCCGACTGGCTGCGCGAAGCGCTGTTGCGTGAAGGCTATACCGTCGACGAGCTGCGGGCTACGCCACCGGCTTGACGCGCACTGGCCTGGGGGTTCACTCCAGCTCGATATTGCAGTCGCAGCCCACACCGGCTGCAATCCAGCGCCGCGCCCAGCGTTGCAGCATGGGTTGCATGAATTTCGGGAATCCGCCCGGAGGTTGATCCTGTGTCGCCAGCAGCCCGCAGCGGTAGCGCTGGTCCTGCGGGTTCCACACCAGCGCATCGCAGCGGCCGCGCCGCTTGCGGCTGATCAGCATGCCGACGGGGCATGGCTCGCTCAGGCAGCACACGCCGCAGCCATTGCAGGGCTCGCCCCAGGCCGGCTTGGGCGGGGCTTCAGCATGGATGGCAATGAAGCTGGGCGATTGGGAGCGCAAGGAGGGGCGAGAGCGGTCGGACGAGGCCATGTCGGCTGCCATTCTCACGGCTGGCGTGAAAGTAGCCGCGCGTCTCAAGCTGCCAGCCGTCGATGGCCTGCTCGTCGCTGTGCACCAGCACCCGTTGCGACGTCAGTCCGTCTGCAGTCGCGTTCGACAGCAGCGTCTGCACATCTGCAGCGTCCAGCTGGCGGGCGAAGCATTGCCACAACTGCAGGACCTCGGCGTCTTGCCAGGCGTCTTCCAGAGCCCAGCGGCGCTGCAATAGTCCGGCGGGCTGGCGTTCTCCCGGGGCTGATGAGCGCACCAGCAGCGCCATGAAAAACCGTTGCAGGTCCTCGGCCAGCGCTGCGTTCGGCAGCAAGGTCTGCAGCCGGTAGAGCCGGCTGCTCCAGCCGCTGTGCAGCAGCCATTGCGTCACCAGCGCCTGCAAGCCCTGGATCGGGTTGAGCAGGTGCAGCCGGTTGGGCGGCAGCACCTGCAGCGGCAGGGCGGCGGCTTGCGCATGCGGCAGCGGCGTCACGAACGACATCAACACGCCCAGGCGCTGCCAGGCCTGGGCGTCCAGCCCGTCCATGGCGTCCTCGCCGCTGGCTTGCAGCGCATGGGCGCAGACCAGCGCGTCGTCCCAGGCCAGATCCGCCTTGGCCACGTCCGTGGCCAGGCTCACGGTGGCCAGATTGCCGGCGGCGTAGGCGGCGTCATCGCAGATGCGGCTGATCACTGCATCGCTGGGCACGCCGTGCGGCGGCAGCATCTCGCCGCAGGTCAGGGCCAGGCGCGTGACCGGGCAGCAGCGGGTGGCCAGCTGGCCCAGGTAGTTGGGCGTGGTCGTCAGCAGGTCGAAGGCGCGGCCCCGCAGCCAGGCTTGCAGGCGTAACTGGAGCCACAGATGGCTGCTGGCGCTGGGCATGCGCACCCGGGTACCGAAGCTGGCGCGCCCGGCTTCCCAGCCCTGGCGCACCGGGCTGGCGGTGCTCAGGTGTTCGGGCGGGGGCGTGCAGCCATGGCGGGCGTGGTCCCAGCCCAGCTCGAAGCCGGTGTGGGTGATGTCGCTGTCTGCAGCTGAATCGATCGCGCGGATGGCCATGGTGAACTCCTGATCGCAGCGGGCATCCTGCCCAACCGGTGCCGCCAGTTTCGCGACCGGCAGGCTCGTGGCGTGAGCCATGAAACGGATGAATTCCAATGTTTTTTGAATGTGCAGTCCTCCGACAGCGCCGGCCAGACCCCGGTTGCGGGTGCATGGGAGCGTGTTTGCGGGGTCTGCCCCACATCTGCGGGGGAGGGCCGCCCGCTACCATCAAGCTCATTACCTGAGCCTTGAGGAGTGCACGCCATGGACCGTACCGAGCGTTTCTACCGGATCGAAACCCTGATCAAGTCGCGTGGCTCGGTCAGTTTTGCCACCTTGATGGCCGAGCTGGAAGTCTCGCGCGCCACCCTCAAGCGTGATCTGGAATACCTGCGCTCGCGCATGGCCGTGCCCATCGTCTACCACCGCGAAAGCAACGGCTACCGCTTCGAGCCTCAGGGCAAGCGCGGCGCCAAAGCCGACGTCAGCCACGAGCTGCCCGGCGTCTGGTTCAGCGAGTCAGAAATTCACGCGCTGCTGACCATGCACCAGCTGATCGACAGCCTGGACGCTGGCGCCACGCTGGGCCGCCACCTGCAGCCGTTGCTCGACAAGCTCCACGGCATGCTCGGCAGCACGCCGGCCGAGTCGCGCGAGTTGCTGCGCCGCGTGCGCGTCGTCAACCCGGCGCGTCGGCCGGTGCCGGGCCGCTTCTTCGAGCTGACCGCCAGCGCGCTGCTGCAGCGCCAACGCCTGCAGCTGACCTACTACAAGCGCAGCGCCCGCACCGAGTCCGAGCGCATCGTCTCGCCCCAGCGCCTGGTGCACTACCGCAACACCTGGTACCTGGACGCCTGGTGCCACCAGAGCGACGGCCTGCGCCGCTTCGCGCTCGACGCCTTCCGCAGTGCCGAGTTGCTGCCCAACCGCGCCAAGGACGTCGGCCTGAAGACGGTCGAGGCCGAACTGGACGCCGGCTACGGCATCTACGGCGGCAAGGCGCTGCGCACCGCCTCGCTGCTGTTCAGCGCCGACGCGGCCCAGTGGGTTGCGCACGAGCAATGGCACCCGCGCCAGGAAACCGAAATGCTCGCCAACGGCCGCCTGCGCATGCGCCTGCCCTACGGCGAAGACAACGAACTGCTGATGGACCTGCTGCGCCACGGCGCCGACGTCAAGGTCGAATCGCCCGCCGCCTTGCGCGACAAGCTCAAGGAGCGCCTGCGCGCGGCATTGGCCCAGTACTGAACCGGGCGCTGACCATGGCGAGCCCCACTGCGCTGCGTCCCGGCCTCGTCCTGCTGCACGGCAACCGGCTGGAGTTGCTGCAGGAGACGGTCTTCAGCTGGCTGGCGTCCCAGCCGCTCGGGCCGCTTGAAGAAGAAGTGCTGCTGGTGCAGAGCAACGGCATCGCCGAGTGGCTGAAGATGTCGCTGGCGCGCCGCACCGGCGTCTGCGCCGCCACCCGGGTCGAGCTGCCGGCGCGTTTCCTGTGGCGCGCCTACCGCCATCAGCTCGGGCGCGAGGCCGCGCCGGCCCGCTCGCCGCTCGACAAGGAACCGCTCGCCTGGCGCCTGATGCGCCTGCTGCCGCTGCTGGCGCGCCAGCCCGGCTTCGAGCCGCTGGCGCAGTTCCTGGCCGGCCCGCCCGCCGATCACGCCGCCGCCGGTGACGCGGCCCGCCGCCTGCAGCTTGCCCGCCGCCTGGCCGACCTCTACGACCAGTACCAGATCTACCGCGCCGACTGGCTGCAGGCCTGGGCCGTGGGGCGCGACGAGATGGACGCCTCGACCCCGCTGCCGCCCGACCAGCGCTGGCAGGCGCAGCTGTGGCGCGCGCTGCTGCTCGATCTGAACGGCGACGAAAACGACGCTGCCGGCCCGACCTCACGTGCCGACGTCCATACCCGCTTCGTCGCTGCGCTGCAGGCGGGCGAGGCGCCCAGGCGCCCGCTGCCGCGCCGCGTCGTGCTGGTCGGCCACAGCCACCTGCCGCTGCAGACACTGGAGGCGCTGGCCGCGCTGTCGCTGCACAGCCAGGTGCTGCTGGCCGTGCCCAACCCCTGCCAGTACCACTGGGCCGACATGATCGACGGCCGCGAACTGCTGCAGGCCGCGCGCCGCTACCAGCCTGCCCGGCCCGGCGCCGACCTGGCCGCGCTGCCGCTGGCGGACGCCCACGCCCAGGCGCACCCGCTGCTGGCCGCCTGGGGCCGGCAGGGGCGCGACTTTCTGCGCGCGCTCGACCACTTCGACGAAATGCAGACCGCCGCCGGCCAGCCCGAGGCGCTGCGCGTGCCGCTGTTCGACGAGTCCGACGGCGACACGCTGCTGACGCAGATCCAGGCCCGCATCCGCGACGCCGTGCCGCTGGCCGAGCATGCCGCGCTGCAGGGCGAGCCGCTCGATTCCAGCGACCGCTCGGTCGTCTTCCACCTCTGCCACAGCGCGCTGCGCGAGGTCGAGGTACTGCACGACCAGCTGCTCGGCCATCTGGCTGCGGGCGATCTGGCGCCGCGCGACATCGTCGTCATGGTCCCTGAGATCGACGCCTACGCGCCCTTGATCCGCGCCGTCTTCGGCCAGCACGGCCCGGCCGACGCCCGGCGCATTCCCTACGACATCACCGACCTGCGCGCCCGCGGCCGCCAGCCCATGCTGGTGGCGCTGGAGTGGCTGCTGCGCATCACCGAGCAGCGCTGCACCGCCAGCGAACTGCGCGACCTGCTCGACGTGCCCGCGCTCGCCCACCGCTTCGGCCTGGGCGATGACGACCTGGCGCTGGCCGCCCGCTGGCTGGCCGGTGCCGGCGTGCGCTGGGGGCTGGACGAGGCCCAGCGCGCCAGCCTCGGCCTGGCCGCCTGCGGCGACGCCAACACCTGGCTGTTCGGCCTGCGCCGCATGCTGCTGGGCTACGCCTGCGGCGATCTGCGCCGGGACGTGGATGCTGCAGATGCCGCCGCCGTCACGCCCTGGCACGACATCGCGCCCTACGACGAAGTCGGCGGGCTCGACGCAGCGGTGGCCGGCGCACTGGCGCTGCTGGTGGACGCGCTGCAGTCGTGGTGGCAGCTCGCCAGCACGCCTGCCCGTCCGGCGCAGTGGCAGCAGCGTGGCCACGCCTTGCTGGCGCGCTTCTTCAAACCGGTCGACGAGGACGAGCGCCTGCTGCAAGCCTCGTTGCAGGAAGCGCTCGACCGCTGGGCCGATGCCTGCGCGGGCGCGGCTCTGGACGAAGCCCTGCCGCTGGCCGTGCTGCGCGAGGCCTGGCTGGATGCGGTCGATGAGCCCGGCCTCGGCAACCGCTTCATGAGCGGCGGCGTGGTTTTCTGCACGCTGATGCCGATGCGGGCGATTCCGTTCCAGATCGTCGCGCTGCTGGGCATGAACGACGGCGACTACCCGCGCCGCGCGCCGCGCAGCGACTTCGATCTGCTCGCCTTGCCCGGCCAGCGCCGCCCCGGTGACCGCGCCCGCCGCGACGATGACCGCATGCTGATGCTCGAAGCCCTGCTCAGCGCCCGCCGCACCCTGCACATCAGCTGGGCGGCGCGCAGCGTGCGCGACAACACCGAACAGCCGCCGTCGCTGCTGGTGGCGCAACTGCGCGACTACATCGCTGCCGCCTGGGGCGCGCCGCTGCTGCAGGCACTGACCTTCGAGCACCCGCTGCAGCCTTTCAGCCGGCGTTACTTCGAGGTGTCATCCGATGAGCCATCAGGGGAGGCCCGCGCCGAGCTGCGCACCTACGCCCGCGAATGGCGCAGCGCCCACGACGCCCCGCCCAGCGGCGCCGCCATGGCCTTGCCGCCGCCCGATCTCAGCCAGCTGATGCCGCTGCAGCTGGGCCGGCTGCAGTCCTTCCTGCGCCGCCCGGTGGCCGAGCACCTGCGCCAGCGCCTGGACGTGGTGCTGCGCGAGCCCGACGCCACTGCCAGTGATGAGGAACCGCTCAGCCTCGACGCGCTGGAGGAAACCCTGCTGCTGCGCGGCGTGCTGCGCAGCCTGCCGCCGCCCCTGCCGGGCGAGGCCGATTCGCAGGACCTGGGCCGCTGGCTGCACGACGCCACCACCAGCCTGCAGCGCCAGGGCCAGTTGCCGCTGGCCGGGCCGGGGCAACGCTGGCGCGCCGGCTTTGCCCGCGCCAGCCTGCCGATGCTGGCGCAGTGGCAGCAGCAGCGCCGCGCGTTGCCCGAGCTGGTGCGCCCGCTCGCCATCGATTTCAAGACCCCCTCGCCCGATGGCCTGCAGACGCTGCACCTGCAGGACTGGATCGACGGCCTGTGCATCGGGCCGGAGATGAACGAGCCGGTCTGGCTGCAGGCCACCGCGACGCGGCTGTGCAGCCCGGCCAAGAAGAAAGACGCGAAGCCCGGCCCGGCTGATCTGCGGCCCGACAAGCTGCTCGACGCCTGGCTGGTCATGCTCACCGCCAGCGCCTGCGGCCACGCGCTGCAAGGCCTGCTGATCGGGCGCGACGTGATGCTGCGCCTCACGCCGCCGGCCCCCGACACTGCGTGCCAGGTGCTGTCCGACCTGCTGCAGGCCTGGCACCACGGCCTGGGCCAGATCCTGCCGGTGGCGTTGCGCAGTGCACTGGCCGGCCTGCGCGAGGCCGACGAGCCGGATGCCTGGTCGACCGACGCGCTGGACGCCGCCCAGAAAACCTACGACGGCCAGGAAGGGGGCTATGGCGGCTGGCCCGAGCGCGACGAGCCCGCGCTGGCGCGTCTCTACCCCGACTGGGCGGCGATCAGCGCCGAGCCGGACGCCTTCGCCACCTGGGCCGAAGCCCTCTACCGCCCGTTGCTGGACTGGACGCAGCGGCACATCCGCGTCGAGCCACTGCCGCAGGCCGTGCCCTTCGACCCGAACGATCCTGACGAGGCCGACGACGCCGACGCGCCATGACCCAGACGCTCCAACCCCTGACGCTGCCGCTGCGGGGCAGCCGGCTGATCGAAGCCAGCGCCGGCACCGGCAAGACCTGGACGATTGCCGCGCTCTACCTGCGCCTGGTCCTGGGCCATGGCACGCCGGATGAGGCCGGCGACGGCACCGCCAGCACCGCGCCACCGCGCGCGCTGCTGCCCAGCGAAATCCTGGTCATGACCTTCACCCGCGCCGCCACGCGCGAGCTGTCCGACCGCATCCGCCAACGGCTCAACGAGGCCGCGCGCTGCTTTCGCGACGAGATCGCGCTGAGCGAGGTCGATGATTTCCTGCGCGCGCTGCACGCCGACTACCCCGACGCCGCCCCGCGCCGCGAAGCCGCCTACCGGCTGGCGCTGGCCGCCGAGGCGATGGACGACGCGGCGGTGCACACCATCGACGCCTGGTGCCAGCGCATGCTGCGCGAGCACGCCTTCGACAGCGCCAACCTGTTCGACGAAGAGCTCGAAGCCGACGAGGCCGAGCGCCGCGAGCAGGCTGTGCACGACTACTGGCGCAGCGAGGTCTACCCGCTGCAGGGCGCCGCGCTCGACGCCGTGCTGCAGGCCTGGCGCCAGGTCGAGGTGCTGCACAAACAGGTCGCGCCACTGCTGACGCGGCTCGATCTGCTGCCCGCCCAGCCCGGCCGGCTCAGCCTGAACGCGTGGTGGGAGCAGGTTCAGGCGCAGCGGGCGGCGGAGTTGGCGGCGCTCAAGGTCGGTTGGGTCGACAAGGCCGATGCCATCGAGCAGGGGCTGAACGCCGCGCTCCATCGCCACAAGAAGTCCATCGATGGCCGCAAGCTGCAGGAGCGCTACTACAAGCCGTGGCTGGCCATGGTGCGCGACTGGGCCAGCCAACCCGAGGCCGAAGCCTTCGCGCTGTCCGACAGCGCCCGCAAGCGCCTGGCGCCGGCCGGACTGGATGAGTGCGTCAAGGACGGTGCTTTCGTCGATTGGCCGGACGGCATCGCCGAACTGCTGGCGCTGCAAGCCACGCTCGATGCCCGACCGCCGCTGTCGCAACGGCTGCTCAGCCACGCCGCCGCCGGCATCGCCGCGCGGCTGGACCAGCTCAAGCGCCGCGCCGGCCGTTTCGGTTTTGCCGACCTGCAGGAGCGCCTCGACGCCGCGCTGGCCACGGACCACGGCGAGCAGCTGCGCGAACGCATCCGCGCCCAGTTCCCGGTCGTGCTGGTCGACGAATTCCAGGACACCTCGCCGCTGCAATACCGCCTGTTCGACCGCCTCTACCGCGTGGCTGACAACGACTCTGGCACGGCGCTGTTCCTGATCGGCGACCCCAAGCAGGCGATCTACAGCTTTCGCGGCGCCGACATCTACAGCTACCTGGCCGCGCGTGACGCCACCACCGGGCGCCACTACGTGCTGGGCACTAACTTCCGCTCGACCAAGCCGCTGGTGGCCGCCGTCAACACGGTGTTCAAGCAGGCCGAAGACCGCGATCCTGCTTTGACGCCCAACGCCACCGCCGCCACCACCGGCGCGTTTGCGCTCGGGCTGGATGGCAAGCTGGCGCTGCCCTTCGAGCCGGTCGAGGCCAAGGGCCGGCCGGAGCAGTTTCAATCTTCGGCCGGCGTCGTGCCCGCGCTGACGCTGCAGTACCTGCCCGAGGCCCAGAAAGCCGGCCTGCTGCAACGCCAGCAGGCCCAGCACGCCGCTGCCGCCATCACCGCCTTGCTCAACGACCGCGCCTGCGGCTTTGCCGAGGCCGACCAGCCCTTCAAGCGCCTGCAGCCCAGCGACGTGGCGGTGCTGGTGCGCGACCGCTTCGAGGCCGCCGCCGTGCGCCGCGCGCTGCGCCAGCGCGGCGTGGCGTCGGTCTACCTGTCGGACCAGGACAGCGTCTTCGCCGGCACCGAGGCTGCCGACCTGCTGCGCTGGCTGCAGGCCGTGGCCTCGCCGCGCGATGCCCACCTGGCTCGTGCCGCCTACGCCAGCGCCACGCTGGGCTTGAGCCTGGAAGAACTGGCGGCCCACGTGCACGATGAGGCCGCGTGGGAAGCGCGCCTGGCGCAACTGCAGCGCCTGCGCAGCCTGTGGCAGCGCCAGGGCGTGCTCAGCATGATCCGCGCCTCGCTGCATGAACTGCACCTGCCGGCGCGCTGGCTGATGGTGCCGGCAGACGATGACGTGGCGCTGGAGGCGGCAGATTCCAGTGACTCCGGTGAGCGCCGCCTCACCAACATGCTGCACCTGGGCGAACTGCTGCAGGCCGCCAGCGCGCAGGTGGCGGGCGAGCAGGGCCTGATCCGCTGGCTGGCCGAGCAGATTGCCGCCGGCGCGCCCGGCGACGAGCGCATCGTGCGGCTGGAGAGCGACGCCCGGCTGGTGCAGGTCGTCACGGTGCACAAGTCCAAGGGGCTGGAATATCCGCTGGTGTTTCTGCCGTTTGCGCAGAACGTGCGCGAGGTGTCGCGGCGTGGCCGCCAGTTCGTCGAATGGGCCGATGCCGACGGCAGCCGCGCGCTCGATTTCGGCCTGCAACCAGCCAGCCTCGACGCCGCCAACCGCGAACGCCTGCGTGAGGACCTGCGCCTGTTCTATGTGGCGCTCACCCGCGCCCGCCATGCGCTGTGGCTGGGCGTCGGCCTGCACAAGGAGCCCAAGTCGGACGACGCCCGCAAGCTCGCTGCCAGCGCGCTCGGCCACCTGCTCAACGGCGGCGTCAAGGTGCTGTGCAGCGCGGTCGAGCCGCTGCTGCAGGCGTGGTGCGACGCCGCACCGGGCCAGATCGTGCTGCAGCGCCTGGACGCATCTGCGCCGCTCAGCCGCTGGGAGCGGCCGGGCGCGGCGGCAGCGCTGGTCGATGCGCCGGTTTATGCCGCCGAGTTCGAGCGCCGCTGGGGCATCGCCAGCTTCTCGGGGCTGGTACGCGACCTGGGCGAGGCCGAGGTACTGCAGGTCGAGCTGTCCTCCGCCTGGGCCGACGGACTGCGTCAAGGGCAGATGCGCGAGGAACTGCGTGAATCGCAAGGCAGCGTGGCGATGACTGCGGTCGATGACGCCCAGATCCATCACCGCTTCCCGCGCGGCGCGCTACCAGGCAACTTCCTGCACGAGCAGTTGCAGTGGCTGGCCGAAGAAGGCTGGGGCCGGATTGAGGAGCCCGGCGGCATCGCCGCACTGACGCGCCGCTGCGAACGCGCCGGCCACGGCGAGCGCGCCGAGGGCGTCGTGACCTGGCTGCAGCAGCTGCTGGCCACGCCGCTGCCACCGTTGGGCGGATCAGGCGTGACCTTGGCCGACGTCAGCCACCTGCTGCCCGAGATGGAGTTCTGGATGCCCGCCGCCCTGCTGCGCAGCGCCGCGCTGGACGCGCTGTGCCGCCAGCACCTCTGGCCCGGCGTGGCGCGCCCGGTGCTGGCGCCACGAGAGTTGCGCGGCCTGCTGATGGGTTTTGCCGATCTGGTGTTCGAGCACGACGGCCGCTACTGGGTGATGGACTACAAGTCCAACCACCTGGGTGATGGCGACGCCGCCTATCACCCCGCCGCGTTGCAGGCGGCCATGCTCACGCACCGCTACGAGCTGCAGGCGGCGATCTACCAGCTGGCTCTGCACCGCCTGCTGCGCGCCCGGCTGGGCGAGGCCTACGACCCCGCCACGCAGTTGGGCGGCGCGATCTATTACTTCCTGCGTGGCCACCACGGGCCGGCAGCGGGCTGCGTGCATCTGCCGGTCGATCTGGCGCTGCTGGATGCGCTGGACGGTGTGCTCGACGATGCCGTGGCCGATGTGGAGGAGGGCGCATGACCGCCGCTGAACTGCTGCTGGAACTGGAGCGCTGGTGCGACGCCGGCTGGCTGCGTGCGCTGGACTTGGCGCTGGCGCGTTTGCTGGCGCAGGAGTTGCCCGACGCCGCGCCGGAGCTGCTCCTTGCCACCGCCTTGCTCGCCCAACGCGAGGGCCACGGCCATACCTGCCTGGAATTGGCCGACCTGCTGGCGCTGCGTCCGGCCGCCGGCACGCAAGACGACCTGTTCGCCGCTGCACCGCCGCCGTTGCAAGGCCCCGCCGATGAACTCTGGCTTGACGGCCCCGCTGCCGCGCAGCAGGCGCTGGTCGCGGTGCTGGCCCGTTTGCCGGCGGACGCTGCGGATTGGCACGCCGCCTTGCTCGCCAGTGGTGCCGTGGCCGAAGCGGGTGCGGGCGTCACACCGTTGGTGCTTGACGGCGACGCCGCCCGCCCGCGCCTCTACCTGCGCCGCTACTGGCGCGACGAGCAGGCTGTGGCGCGTGCCGTGCTGGCGCGCGTCGCCCCGGCCGCTGACGACACGCCGCCCGATCCGGCCCAGGTGCGCCGCTGGCTCGGCAAGCTGTTCACCCCCCGCGCGCCTGACACCTTCGATTGGCAGCGCCTGGCCTGCGCCGTGGCGCTGCGCAGCCGGCTGGCGCTCATCACCGGCGGGCCGGGCACCGGCAAGACCTACACCGTGGCGCGGCTGCTGGCGCTGCTGTTCGCCGTCCACCCCGACCCCGGCAGCCTGCGCATCGCGCTGGCGGCGCCCACCGGCAAGGCGGCGGCGCGGTTGAAGCAGTCGATCGACAAGGCGCTGGATGAATTGAAGCAGGCCCTGCCCGGTGAGCTGGACTGGCCGCTGCTGGCCCAGCGCCTGTCGCAGTCGCTCACGCTGCACAAGCTGCTGGGCGCCCGGCCCGACACGCGCCACCTCGCCCGCCACGCCGGCCAGCCGCTCGATGTGGATGTGCTGGTGGTCGACGAGGCCTCGATGGTCCATCTGGAAATGATGGCCGCGCTGCTCGACGCCCTTCCGCCCCGCGCCCGCCTGCTGCTGCTGGGCGACAAGGACCAGCTCGCGTCAGTCGAAGCTGGCGCGGTGCTGGGCGACCTGTGCGCGCACGCGGCCCGCGGTCATTACGACGCCAGCACCGCCGCCTGGGCACAGGCCTGCACTGGCGAGGCACTGCCCGAGCGCTATCTGCAGGCGAGCGGTCACGCTCCGCCCTTGGCCCAGCAGACCGTGATGCTGCGCGAAAGCCGGCGTTTTCAGGGCGCGATTGGCGAGCTGGCCGTGGCCGTCAACGCGGGCCACGCGGAAGGCGCGATGGCCGTGCTGCGCGGTGACGTTGATAAAGGCAGCGACGGCAGTCTGCGCTGGCTGCAGCCGCAGCAGCCCGCTGCGGTGGTCGAGCTGGCCTTGAAGGGCCGCAGCGGCCACGCATCAGCCAGGCGCGGCTACCTGGAATATCTGGCCGTGCTGCATCAGCGCCCACCGGACGACGGCACCGCGCCGCTCGACTGGGTGCGCGCGGTGCTGCGCGCCTACGAAAGCTCGCGCCTGCTCTGCGCCGTGCGCGAGGGCGAGTGGGGCGTGGCCGGCCTGAACCAGGCCATCGAGGTGCGGCTGCGCCAGCTCGGCCACATTGCCAGGAGCGGCGAGTGGTACGAAGGCCGGCCGGTGATGGTCACGCGCAACGACGCCGCTTTGGGTGTCTTCAACGGCGACGTGGGCGTGACGCTCAAGTTCGGCGCCGCACCGCCGCGCGTCTGGTTCCTGGACGGTGAGACGCCGCGCTCGGTGCTCGCCAGCCGGCTGGCGGCGGTGGAGACCGCCTATGCGATGACAGTGCACAAATCGCAGGGCTCGGAGTTCGAACACACCGTGCTGGTGCTGCCGCCCCGCGCCAACCCGGTGCTGACGCGCGAGCTGGTCTACACCGGCATCACCCGTGCCCGCCAGGCCTTCACGCTGGTGGCCGCCGATGCGGCGGTACTGGCGGGTGCGGTGCAGCGGCGCACGCGGCGGGCGAGCGGGTTGCCGGGGTTGCTGGGGTAATTCCTTCCCCCTTTGACAAAGGGGGACCGAGGGGGATTTGGGCTTTACCCCCGTTTCCCACCCCGCGCCTGCCACAGCGGCCGCTTGCCCTTGAGCTGGCGCTCAATCCCGTCGTTGAGTTCGGCGCGCAGCGTCACCACCTCGTCCATCTGGCCGTAGACGCCGGGGAAGCGCAGGTCCAGCCACAGCCACAGGGTGCAGGCGCGCAGGCCCTGCTCCATGCGGTCGAGGCGGCTGCGGCTGTCCACATCTTGCAGGAACCACGCGTTGCCGGCGTTGCCGTGGCGGGCGTGGTGCTCGGCCCAGCCGAGGTACTGGTCGATCAGCCCGGCGCTGCGCATGTCCACCGGCGCCTGGGCGTAGATGAAGCGCTCGCGCAGGGTCAGCTTGCCGGCGCGCTCATCCAGCGCAGCGGCCAACTCCAGCATCTGTTCCAGTTCGGCGACCTGAAAGTGCGCGTTGTCGAGCGTGAGCTGCTCCATGAAGATGCCCAGCACCTCGCGCAGCGACGACTTGTCCATGCGGTGCGCGATGGTGTCGATGTGCCACCAGTTGGGCGCCACCGACGCCTTGAAGTGGCGCGGCGCGCGCGGTGTCTTGGGCAGCAGCTCCTTGAGCGTTCGGCCTGCGGTCGGCTCGGCTTCCTTGAGCACGCCGGTGTAGCCCTCTTCGTGCAGGCCGTAGCGGCCGGCGCGGCCGGCGATCTGGTGGACTTCGGTCACTTCCAGCAGCCGGTCGGCCACGCCATCGAACTTGGTCAGCGTCGAGAACAGCACGCGCTTGATCGGCAGGTTCAGGCCCATGCCGATCGCGTCGGTGGCGATCAGGATCTGGGTTTCACCGGTGGCGAAGCGCTCGGCCTCGCGGCGGCGCACCTCGGGCGGCAGTGCGCCGTAGATGACCGACACGCTCTTGCCCTGGTCGGCCACCTGGTCGCGCAGCATCAGCACCTCGCGGCGGCTGAAGGCGACGATGGCGTCGCCCTTGTGCAGCGCGTTCAGCGGCACCGGCGCGGGCAGCAGCTGCACGTGCTGCTTGCGCTCGAAGCGCTGCACCACACAGCGCTCGCCGCACAGGCCGAGCAGGTTCTCGATCGCCGCCACGGCGTAGTCGGAGCAGATGATCAGCAGTTCTTCGGCCGGCACCGCCACGATCGCCTGGGTCCAGGCCCAGCCGCGCGATGGGTCGAAGATCATCTGCGCTTCGTCGATCACCGCCACCTCGATGGTGTCGCGGGTGTTGATCATCTCGATGGTGCTGGAGATGACGCGCGCGCCCTCGGCCGGCACGTTTTCCTCACCGGTGCGCAGCGAGCACGCCACGCCGCGCCCGACCAGCCGGTCGCGGCCTTCCAGCGCCAGCAGGCGCAGGGGAGCCAGGTAGGCACCGCTCTCGGCCTGTGCCAGGCGCTCGAAGGCCTGGTAGGTCTTGCCGCTGTTGGGCGGGCCGACGAACAGCGTCACCTTGCGCTGCAGCTTGCGCGCCGGGGCGAAGCTGTCGGGGTAGCCCTGGAAGCCGAGTTCATCGCTCAGGTCGTCGAGCGTTTCCAACTCGTTGACACGGTTGGCCCAGCGGTCGAGCGCACGGGTGCAGGCGACCTTGAGCGTCTCCAGCGGCTGCGCCAGCGCGCATTCGGTCTGCAGGCCGGGCAGCAGCGAGGCCATGCGCGACGGGTTGATCGCGTCGGCCTGCATCAGCAGCGTCGACAGGTGCGCGAGCAACTCTGGCGCGTGCACGTAAAGGCCGGGCGCCTGCAGCGCGCGCAGCAGGCGCGGCTTGTCGCCGTCGCGGTAGAAGGTCCAGACTTCTTCTGCCTCCAGCGGCAGCAGGTGGTTGACCGGCAGGCGCCAGTCGCGGTCGTCCTCGGCGGCGTCCGGGTCGGCGTCGTGCAGTACCAGCACCTGGGTGGCCAGGCGCATCCAGCCGTCACCTTCGCGCTGGATGCCCAGTGATTCGAGCGTGGTGCTGCGCTCGTTCATCACGGCCAGCACGCCGCGCCCGCTGCCCACGGCGTCCAGATGGCGCAGCGCGGCGTCGATCAGCGTGGGCGAGATCCAGCGGCTCGGGCGGGAGCCCGGCACCAGGCGCTGCAGCTGGATCAGGCCGAGCGTGTCGAGGTGTTCTTCGAGGCCCGGGCTGTTGTCGGGCAGGTAGTCGCTCGGTTTGACGACTTGCGGCAGCGTGTAGGCGGCCTGGCGCACGCGCTCCATGGCCTCGACGCTGATGTGGGCCGGCAGGCGCTGGGCGTGGGCGGGCTGGGGAAGTCGGAGTGTCGTTGTGATGGTCATTGGCGGTGGATTCTAGTTTTGCCACTGCCGGTGCGATCGATGCAGATCAAACGCAAAACCGGGCCACATCGAGCGCATCGCGCAGATCCTGCGCCACGGGGCAGGGCGCGCCGCTGATCCAGCCCGCCAGCAACTCGCCCGCCAGCGCTGCGCTGGTGATGCCGCGCGAGCCCAGGCCGCTCATCACGTACAGCCCGTGCGCGGCGCCCTGCAGCCGCGGCAGGTGGCGCGCGGCATCAAGCCGCTGGCGCCGGCCGGTCTCAGTGCGCAGGGCCTGCAATGCTGCAGCATCGACCAGCGGCCCGACCACCGGCAGCCGGTCCGGCGTGATGGCACGCCAGCCAACGCGGCCATCGAGCTGATCGAGTGGGCCGCTGGCGGCCCAGGCCTCGACGCGTTCCATGTCCAGCAAGCCCAGCGCGGCGGCGCGCCGCAGGTTGTGCAGATGATCGGCGGCGCGCAGGCCGGGTTCGGAGTCGTCATGCTGGCTGGTCGCGCCCAGCATCAGGCGGCCGTCGGGCAGGGCGAGCGCATAGCCCTGGCCGGCGAGTGGCACGCCCGGTGGCGTGGTGGCGCCGAGCGCGCGGGCTTGATCGGGCGTGAGCACGGTGGTCTGGCCACGCACCGCCGACATCGGCCAGCGCTGCGCCGCCTCGGGGCACAGCGCCAGGCTGCCCAGGCCGCCGGCCAGCACCAGCACGGGCGCTTGGGCGATGACGTTGCCGTGGGCGTCCAGCGCCTGCAAGTCGCCGCTCGTGTCTTGGGTCACGCGGCTGACGGCCACGCTGCCGCGCCAATCGGCCAAGCCTGCCTGCTGCGCCTCCGCCAGCATCGCCGCGGCCCACTGCGCCGGTGCCAGCCAGCCACCGCTGGCAAACCACCAGCCGCCGCTCGGCAAAGGCCAGCCGGCTGCGGTGCTGGCGGCGGTTTGATCGCGCCATTGCAGCCAGTCGGTGGGTAGGCTGCTGCTGAGCAGCCGGGCTGAGGCGGCGTTTGTGTCGAGCTTGTTTTCCAGCCGCAGAAAGCCGTCGAGCCGGCCTTGCACCCGGCCGCTCGCCACCGCGGCTTGCGCCAGTTGCGTCGTGCGCAGCGCAGCGGCGCGAAACCAGCGGCTGTGCAGGCTGTCGGGCTGGTTGAAGATGCCGTGCATCAGCCCGCCGGCGTTGCCACTGGTCTCCATCGCCGGGCTGGGCTGGCGATCCAGCACCGTGCTGTGCCAGCCCTGCCGGGCCAGCGCCCGGGCTGCGGCGCAGCCGGCCAGGCCGCCGCCGATGATCAGCGCGTGGCGCTGGTCGGCCTTCAAACCCTGCGGGCCATCGCGCAACGCCAGCGCAGGCGGGGCGCGAAAGCGCGGGCGGTAGGTGGCGTGCAGGGCCGCATCGATCTCGAAACCCTGCGCCGCCAGACCTGCGCGCAGCGCGTCGTCCGTGTCTTGCAGGTTCAGCGTCGCCCCCGGCGCGGCCAGGCGGGCGAGTTGTTTGCTGAGGGATTCGATCTCGCGTTTTTCGGTCGGTGCGTGCTCGCCCAGATCGAAAAAATTTACCTCGGCTTGCAGCGCCGGCAGCCACGCGCCAGCCTCGCCCACGGCCAGCCGCAACTGCACACGCCCGGCGTCGAAGTCCAGCAGATGCAGGTCCGGTGTCGCAGGCGGCCAGGCGGCGATCAGCGGCGCGGCCAACTCAGGCTGATCGCTTGGGGCCAGCGCGGCGATCAGTGCCGCACGCGTCAGCGGCTGTGGCTCTATGGTGATCACCACCAGCCGCTCACTGCGCTGCGGGTCGGCACGCCACGCCGCCCAGGTCGCCAGAAAGCGCTGGCCGTGGCCGAAACCCATGCTCAGCGTGACGAATTGCGCACGGCGCGCGGGGCGGGTGTGATCGGGGTCGGGAGCCAGTTTCATGCGGCCGCGAGCATAGCGCCGGGTCGACTCTGGGACAATTGCGCCCATGAGCGACACCGCATCCCCCATTTCCACCCCTGTTTCAGTTGCCCCGCGCATTGGCTTCGTGAGCCTTGGCTGCCCGAAGGCCTTGACGGACTCCGAGCTGATCCTGACGCAACTCAGCGCCGAGGGCTACGCCACCAGCAAGACCTTCGAGGGCGCTGATCTGGTGATCGTCAACACGTGCGGCTTCATCGACGACGCGGTGCGCGAGAGCCTGGACACCATCGGCGAGGCGCTGGCCGCCAATGGCAAAGTGATCGTTACCGGCTGTCTGGGCGCCAAGGCGGGCGACACGGGTGGCAACCTCGTCAAGCAGATGCACCCGAGCGTGCTCGCCGTCACCGGCCCGCATGCGACCCAGGAGGTGATGGATGCAGTGCACCTGCACGTGCCCAAGCCGCATGACCCTTTCCTCGACCTCGTTCCCGAAGCCCGAGGCATTGCGGGCATCAAGCTCACGCCGCGCCACTACGCCTACCTGAAGATCAGCGAGGGCTGCAACCACCGCTGCAGCTTCTGCATCATCCCGAGCATGCGCGGCGACCTGGTGTCGCGCCCGGTGGGTGACGTGCTGAGCGAGGCGCGCGCGCTGTTCGAGAGCGGCGTGAAGGAGCTGCTGGTCATCAGCCAGGACACCTCCGCCTACGGCGTGGACGTCAAGTACCGCACCGGCTTCTGGGACGGCACGCCGGTCAAGACGCGCATGCTCGACCTGGTCGCCAAGCTCGGCGAGCTGGCCCGTGCGCACGGTGCCTGGGTGCGGCTGCACTACGTCTACCCCTATCCCCACGTCGACGAGGTCCTGCCGCTGATGGCCGAGGGCCTGGTGCTGCCCTACCTGGACGTGCCCTTCCAGCATGCCCACCCCGACGTGCTCAAGCGCATGAAGCGCCCGGCCAGCGGCGAGAAGAACATCGAGCGGCTGCTGAAGTGGCGCGAGGCCTGCCCCGAGATCGTCGTGCGCTCGACCTTCATCGCCGGCTTCCCGGGCGAGACCGAGGCCGAGTTCGACTACCTGCTCGACTTCCTGAAGGAAGCGCAGATCGACCGCGCCGGCTGCTTCGCCTACTCGCCGATCGAAGGCGCGCCGGCCAACCTGCTGGACGGCGCCTTGCCCGATGAAGTGCGCGAAGAACGCCGCGCCCGCTTCATGGCGGTGGCCGAGGCCGTGTCGACCGCCAAACTGCAGCGCCGCATCGGCTCGACCATGCAGGTGCTGGTCGACCACGCGCCGGCCATGGGCCGCAAGGGCGGCGTGGCGCGCACCTACGCCGACGCGCCCGAGATCGACGGCACCGTCAAGATCCTGCCGCCCACCAAGGCGTCCAAAACCATGAAGGTGGGCGACTTCGCCCGCGTGCGTATCGTCGGCACGCAGGGCCACGATCTGGTTGGCGAGCTGCTGTAAGGCGGGCGGAGCAAGCATGAGCGAGCCGAAGCTGTCGACCACGCTGATCCACCACCCCTACACGGCCCCGGCCGACTGGGACGCGATCCCCGTGGGCGTGTACAAGGCGTCGACGGTGTTCTTCCCGAACGTCGCGGCGATGCGCGAGCGGCAGTGGATCGACAAGAGCGGCTACACCTATGGCCTGAAGGGCACGCCGACGACGTTCACGCTCGAAGCGCGGCTGGCGACGCTCGAAGGCGCGGCGCATCTGCTGCTGACGCCGAGCGGCCTGTCGGCGATCTCCCTGATCGACATGGTGGTGCTCAAGAGCGGCGACGAGGTGCTGCTGCCCGACAACGCCTACGGCCCGAACCTGAGCCTGACGCAGCACGAGTTGCGCGGCTGGGGCATCACGCACCGGGTCTATGACGCGATGGACGTGGCCAGCCTGTCGGCCGCGCTGACACCGGCCACCAGGCTGGTCTGGCTGGAAGCGGCCGGCTCGGTGACGATGGAGTTTCCGGACCTGCGCAACCTGATCCGCTGCGTGCGCCGCGAGGCGCCGCAGGCGCTGATTGCCATCGACCACACCTGGGGCGCGGGGCTGGCGTTCAAGCCGTTCGCGCTGGGCGAGGGCGATGAGGATCTGGCGGTCGATTTCACGGCCCACGCGCTGACCAAGTACCCGTCGGGTGGCGGCGATGTGCTGCTGGGCTCGGTCGGTTGCCGGGATCGGGCGCTGCACGACCAGCTGGCGTGGTGCCATGCGCGGCTGGGTTTTGGCATCGGTGTGGATGACGCGGCGGCCGTGCTGCGCGGCCTGCCGAGCATGGCGTTGCGCTATGCAGCGCAGGATCAGGCCGCGCGCCGCATCGCCCGCTGGGCGCAGGGCCGGCCGGAGGTGGCGCGGGTGCTGCATCCGGCGCTGGCCGGCTCGCCCGGGCATGAGCACTGGGCGGCGCTGTGCGAGCAGGCCGCCGGCATCTTCACGCTGGAGATGGACGCCCGCTACCCGCAGGTGCAGGTGGATGCCTTCATCGACGCGCTCCAGCTGTTCCGCATCGGCTGGTCATGGGCCGGGCCTGTGAGTCTGGTCGTGCCCTACGAGGCCGCCCGGCTGCGCCGTCTGCCCACGCCGTACAAGGGCGTGCTGGTGCGACTGTGCATCGGGCTGGAAGACGTCGATGACCTCATCGCCGACCTGGAGCAGGCGCTGCGCGCGCTGGCCTGATTCACCCGCATGGCCAAGACGACTCCAGACCGCCAACTGCACATCGATGCACTGAAGGCGGTGGCTTCCCAGTTGATTGTTTTGCATCACCTGGCCTTCTACGGGCCGATGTCCGACCACGCCGACGCGCTGGCACCAGCGCTGTTCGCCTGGCTGGGGGACAACGCCCGCATGGCGGTGCAGGTGTTCCTGGTGCTGAGCGGCTACCTGTGCGTGCAGCGGCTGGCGCCGCAGGGGCACTGGCGTGCCGGGCTGTCGCTGCCCGGGCAGGTGGGGCAGCGCTACTTGCGGCTGGTGCTGCCGTATGCGGTGATGCTGGGGCTGACGATTGCCGCCTCGGCGCTGGCGCGGCGCTGGATGGCGCATGAATCGGTGTCCGATCCGGCCACCGCTGGCCAGGTGCTGGCGCATCTGCTGCTGTTGCATGACGTGCTGGACATCGAGGCCCTGTCAGCTGGCGTCTGGTACGTGGCCATCGACCTGCAGTTGTTTGCCTTGCTGGCGCTGCTGCTGGCGGGCAGCGCGGTGCTGGAGCGGCGCCTGGCGCTGGGCTGGCCGCTGGCGCCGTGGCTGGTGCTGGCCGGGGTGGCGGTGTCCCTGCTGGGCTTCAACCTGGAGCCGGCCTGGGATGAGGCGGCGCCCTATTTCTTCGGCGCCTATGGCCTGGGCGTGCTGGCGGCGTGGTGGCGCGGCGGCACCTTGCGCCCGGCGGCGTTCTGGTCGGTCGGGTTGATGCTGTTGGTGGCGCTGGCGCTGCTGATCGAGTGGCGCGCGCGCATCGCCCTGGCGGGCGCCACGGCGCTGGTGCTGGCGGGCTGGCGCTGGCCGCTCCGGCGCATCGGTGCCACCAAGGGCGCCGCGCTGATGGCCAGGGCCGGCCAGATCAGCTACGCGATCTTTCTGGTGCACTTTCCGGTGTGCCTGCTCGTCAATGCGCTGTTCACGCACTTTCTGCCGCTGGATGCCGGCGTGCAACTGGTGGGCGTGCTGACGGCCTGGCTGGGCAGCATCGCCGCAGGTGCGGCATTCCACCATCTGGTGGAGCAGCCTGCCATGCGCTGGGTGTCGTCGCTGCGCTGGCTGGGTGTGACTCGCGCGGCCAGCTGAGTTGCTCAGTCCTTGCTGGAAACCTTGTGCCGCATGATGCGGCCTTGCTCGCGCTGCCAGTCGCGGTCCTTGATGGTGTTGCGCTTGTCGTGCTCGTCCTTGCCCTTGGCCAGCGCCACATCGACCTTCACGCGGCCGCCCTTGTAGTGCAGGTTGATGGGCACCAGCGTGTAGCCGCGCTGCTCGACCTTGCCGGTCAGGCGCTTGATCTCCGCCTTGTGCATCAGCAGCTTGCGGGTGCGGTCGGCAATCGGGCTGACGTGGGTGGACGCGCTGCGCAGCGGGTTGATGCGCAGGCCGAGCATGAACAGCTCGCCGTCCTTGATGACCACGTAGCCGTCGGTGAGCTGGACCTGGCCGTCACGGATGGCCTTGATCTCCCAGCCTTCCAGCACGATGCCCGCCTCGAAGCGCTCTTCGAGGTGATAGTTGAAAAACGCTTTTTTGTTCTCGGCAATGCTCATGGGAATCCGGGGCTCGGTGGTGAGGCGTCAAGCCTCCCTAGAATCGCGCCATTGTATGAAGCACGTCAAAAAATCCGTCCTGCTCTGGTACTCGCCCCGCGAGATCTATGACCTCGTGGTCGATGTTTCGGCCTATCCGCAGTTCCTGCCGTGGTGCCAGCGCTCCGAAGTGCTGGCCGATGACGGCCAGAGCATGACCGCGCGCCTGCACCTGTCCTACGCCGGCGTGCGCCAGTCCTTCACCACCCGCAACACGCATGTCACCGGCCAGTCGGTCACCATGCAGTTGGTGGACGGGCCGTTCTCCCGGCTCGAAGGCGTGTGGCGCTTCACGCCCATCGGCACGCCGGCTGCGTCCACGCCGGGCGGCGGCGCGCAGGCCTGCCGGGTCGAGTTCGAGCTGAGCTATGCGTTCTCCAGCCGCCCGCTGGAGCTGGTCGTCAGCCCTGTGTTCGACCGCATCGCCAACACCTTTGTCGACGCGTTCGTGGCCCGCGCCGAGCAGGTCCACGGCAAGCGTTGATGCCGCACGTGTTGCACGTCCAGCTGGCCTACAGCCCGGCGCCGCGTCAGGTCGAGCTGATGACGCTGGAGTTGCCCGCCGGCAGCACGGTGGCGCAGGCGCTGCACGCCAGCGGTCTGCTGCAGCGGCATCCACCATTGCAGCAGGAAGATAGCTTTGGCCTGGCCGTGTGGGGCCGCAGGGTGGATGCCAGCGTGGCGCTGTGCGACGGCGACCGCATCGAGGTCTGTCGCGGTCTGCAGGTCGATCCCAAGGAGTCACGCCGGCTGCGCTACCGCGCCCAGGGCGAGGGTGGTCGTGTGCGCGCCCGCAGCAAGACCAGCGCAGCCCGCTGAGGGCGCCACCGGAGGCGCGGCCAGCGCTCCCTATAATCGCGCTTTGCGTTTGGAGCCCTTCCCATGCGCCTTTTAGGCAAAGCGCTGACCTTCGACGATGTGTTGCTGGTCCCCGCGTACTCTCAAGTGTTGCCCCGCGACACCTCGCTTGCGACCCCGCTGTCGCGCAATATCCAACTGAATCTGCCGCTGGTGTCCGCCGCGATGGACACCGTGACCGAGGCGCGTCTGGCGATTGCCATTGCGCAAGAGGGCGGCATCGGCATCGTCCACAAGAACCTCAGTCCCAGGCAGCAGGCTGCTGAAGTGGCGCGTGTCAAGCGCTACGAGTCCGGCTTGCTCAAGGACCCGATCACCATCGGCTCGAACGCCCGCGTGAGCGAGGTCATCGCCTTGTCGCGCGCCCACGGCATCTCGGGCTTCCCGGTGGTCGACGACGGTCGCGTGGTCGGCATCATCACCGGCCGCGACCTGCGCTTCGAGACCCGTCTGGACGCGCCCGTGCGCGAGATCATGACGCCGCGCGAGCGCCTCATCACCGTCAAGGAAGGCGCAACGCTGGCCGAAGCCAAGGCGCTGATGCACCAGCACAAGCTGGAGCGTGTGCTGGTCCTGAACGACCAATCCGAACTGCGCGGCCTGTTCACGGTGAAAGACATCACCAAGCAGACCAGCTTCCCCAACGCCGCGCGTGACGCGCAAGGCAAGCTGCGCTGCGGCGCGGCGGTCGGCGTGGGCGAGGGCACCGAAGAGCGCGTCGAACTGCTGGTCAAGGCCGGCGTCGACGTGATCGTGGTCGACACCGCCCACGGCCACAGCCACGGCGTGATCGAGCGCGTGCGCTGGGTCAAGCAGAACTACCCGCAGGTCGACGTCATCGGCGGCAACATCGCCACCGGCGCAGCCGCGCTGGCGCTGGTCGAGGCGGGTGCTGACGGCGTCAAGGTCGGCATCGGCCCTGGCAGCATCTGCACCACCCGCATCGTCGCGGGCGTGGGCGTGCCGCAGATCACCGCCATCGACAACGTCGCCACCGCCTTGCGCGGCACCGGCGTGCCCTTGATCGCCGACGGCGGCATCCGCTACTCCGGCGACATCGCCAAGGCGATTGCCGCGGGCGCGAGCACCGTGATGATGGGCGGCATGTTCGCCGGCACCGAAGAGGCGCCAGGCGAGATCGTGCTGTTCCAGGGCCGCAGCTACAAGAGCTATCGCGGCATGGGCAGCATCGGCGCCATGCAGCAAGGCAGCGCCGACCGCTACTTCCAGGACAACACCGGCGCCAACCCGAATGCGGACAAGCTGGTGCCGGAAGGCATTGAAGGCCGCGTGCCCTACAAGGGCTCGGTGCTGGCCATCCTGTACCAGATGGCCGGCGGCCTGCGTGCCTCGATGGGTTACTGCGGCTGTGCGACCACCGACGATATGCGCGACCGCGCCGAGTTCGTCGAGATCACCTCGGCCGGTATCCGTGAGAGCCACGTCCACGACGTGACGATCACCAAGGAAGCGCCCAACTACCGCATGGAGTGATGAGGCCAGTGGATACCACGGCCTCTGCGGCGCCAGCAGCACCGACCGCGCCCAAAGGCCGCCAGGCGGCCATGCCCTTCATCATGATCACGGTGCTGATCGACATGGTGTCGATCGGCCTGATCATTCCGGTGCTCGCACCGTTGATCGGCACGTTCACCGGTTCGCAGGCCGACCACGCCTTCTGGTATGGCGTGGTCAGCTTCGCGTTCGGCATCGCCAACTTCTTCGGCTCGCCGATCCTGGGCGCGCTGTCGGACCACTACGGCCGCCGTCCGGTGCTGCTGCTGGGCTTCACCGGCCTGGCACTGAGCTTCTTCGTCACCGGGCTGGCCACCGCGCTGTGGATGCTGGTGGCGATCCGGCTGGTCAGCGGCGCGCTGCAGGCCAATGCGGCGGTGGCGCAAGCCTACGTGGCCGACATTAGCCAGCCGGAAGACCGTGCCAAGCGCTTCGGCATGCTGGGCGCCATGTTCGGCATGGGCTTCGTGCTCGGGCCGGTGATGGGCGGCCTGCTGGGCGGCATCGACCTGCACCTGCCGTTCTTCGTGGCCGGCACGCTGGCGATCCTCAATTCGCTCTACGGCATCTTCGTGCTGCCGGAATCGCTGCCGGTGGACCGCCGCACGCCGATCGACTGGAAGAAGGCCAACCCGGTGTCTTCGCTGAAGCGCCTGCGGGACCTGCACGGCGTGGGCCTGCTGGTGGTGGTGATCGGGCTGTCGGGTCTGGCGCAGTTCATCCTGCACACGACCTGGGTGCTCTACACCACCTTCAAGTTCGGCTGGGGGCCGACGCAGAACGGCTGGTCGCTGTTTGCGGTCGGCGTGATGTCGGTGCTGGTGCAGGGCGGCCTGATCCGCGTGGCGCTCAAGCGCAGCACGCCGCAGCGCATCGCGGTGGTCGGGCTGATTTCCTCGTCGATCTGCTACGCGCTCTGGGGTGCTGCGACCGAGGGCTGGATGATGTACGCCGTCATCGGCCTGAACGTCTTTGGCTTCATGGCCAACACGGCCATCCAGACGCTGGTCTCCAACGCCGCCGACCCGCACGCCCAGGGCAGCACGCTCGGCGCGCTGGCCGGGCTCAACAGCCTGACTGCCGTGGCCGCGCCGGTGATCGGTGCCGCGCTGCTGGGCGTGGTGTCGCACCTGCCGCGCGGCGACTGGCGCATCGGCGCGCCGTTCTTCCTGTGCGCCCTGCTGCAGCTGACCGCCACCGTGCTGGCGCTGCGCCACTTCCGCACCCATTCGACATCGAACACGAGTCACTGACATGAACCACGACAAGATCCTCATCCTCGACTTCGGCTCGCAAGTCACCCAGCTGATTGCCCGACGCGTGCGCGAGGCGCACGTGTATTGCGAGATCCACCCGAACGACGTCACCGACGACTTCATCAAGTCGTTCGCACCCAAGGGCATCATCCTCAGCGGCAGCCACGCCAGCACGTATGAGGACCACCAGCTGCGCGCCCCGCAGGCCGTGTGGGACGCCGGCGTGCCGGTGCTCGGCATCTGCTACGGCATGCAGACCATGGCGGTGCAATTGGGTGGCAAGGTCGAGTGGAGTGATCACCGCGAATTCGGCTACGCCGAAGTGCGCGCGCGCGGCCACACGAAGCTGCTCGACGGCATCGCCGACTTCACCACTGCCGAAGGTCACGGCATGCTCAAGGTCTGGATGAGCCACGGCGACAAGGTCACCGAGCTGCCGCCCGGCTTCAAGCTGATGGCCAGCACGCCGAGCTGCCCGATCGCCGGCATGGCCAACGAGGACAAGGGCTACTACGCGCTGCAGTTCCACCCCGAAGTCACCCACACGCTGCAGGGCGCCGCGATGCTGACGCGCTTCGTGCGCGACATCGCCGGCTGTCGCGGCGACTGGATCATGGGCGACTACATCGCCGAAGCCGTGGCGCACATCCGCGCCCAGGTCGGTGATGAAGAGGTCATCCTCGGCCTGTCCGGCGGTGTCGATTCGAGCGTGGCTGCCGCGCTGATCCACCGCGCCATTGGTGATCAGCTCACCTGCGTCTTCGTCGACCACGGCCTGCTGCGCCTCAACGAAGGCCAGATGGTGATGGACATGTTCGCCGGCCGCCTGCACGCCAAGGTCGTACACGTGCAGGCCGAAGCGCAGTTCATGGGCCACCTCAAGGGCGTGACCGATCCCGAGCAGAAGCGCAAGATCATCGGCCGCGAGTTCGTCGAGGTCTTCCAGGCCGAGGCCAACAAGCTCAAGGGCGACGGCAACCAGGGCGCCAAGTGGCTGGCCCAGGGCACGATCTATCCGGACGTGGTCGAGAGCGGCGGCACCGCCAGCAAGAAGGCCACCATCAAAAGCCACCACAACGTCGGCGGTCTGCCCGCCACGCTGGGCCTGAAGCTGCTGGAGCCGCTGCGCGAGCTGTTCAAGGACGAGGTGCGCGAACTCGGCGTGGCGCTCGGCCTACCGCACGACATGGTCTACCGCCACCCGTTCCCTGGCCCCGGCCTGGGCGTCCGCATCCTGGGCGAAGTGCGCCAGGATTTCGCCGACCTGCTGCGCCGCGCCGATCACATTTTCATCGAAGAACTGCGCAAGACTGTCGACGAAGCCACCGGCAAGACCTGGTACGACCTCACCAGCCAGGCCTTCACCGTCTTCCTGCCGGTCAAGAGCGTGGGCGTGATGGGCGATGGCCGCACCTACGACTACGTGGTGGCGCTGCGTGCGGTGCAGACCAGCGATTTCATGACCGCCGACTGGGCTGAACTGCCCTACAGCCTGCTGAAAAGGGTATCGGGCCGCATCATCAATGAGGTGCGCGGTATCAATCGCGTGACTTATGACGTGTCGAGCAAGCCGCCAGCGACGATCGAGTGGGAATGAAGCGGTCAGACCTTTTTGAATGGTTTTCGGCAACTGAAAAGAATTTTGTCAAGGTCTCGCGATGGCAGTGAAGTGATGCTTTGCACGATTGGATGTGCTTTTGCTGGATTGGGTCGTACCGCCGCACTCACGCAACAGCCCCTGCCTGGGTGACTTGTTTCCTGTGGGCATTCATCGGCCAAAAGCTTTGAACTGATGTACTCCACGCAGTGTCGCAATTACCCCCAGCCCCCCGGAACGGGGGGGCCGTACAACCACACAATGAACCTGTGAGTTGATATATTTCTTACGCAGGCTCAGATGTTTCTGAGTCATTGTTCGAAATCTCAAATCAGGAGTATTCATGTTCATGAAACTAATCGCCGCAGCAGCGGCAACGGTGGTTCTGAGCGGTACGGCGCTCGCGCAGTCCAATTCTGGCTTCGAGGGCGGTTCCACCACTGGCTGGGCTCCCACGCCTTCAGTTTTTGTTGACGCCTACTTTGGCACGTTGTCCAGCCAAGCGTACGGCAGCCAAGTTAACGTGGTTGAGGACCTGACGTTCGACGTGAACGGTGT
Source organism: Leptothrix sp. (in: b-proteobacteria) (assembly GCF_965250675.1). Taxonomy (NCBI): domain Bacteria; kingdom Pseudomonadati; phylum Pseudomonadota; class Betaproteobacteria; order Burkholderiales; family Sphaerotilaceae; genus Leptothrix; species Leptothrix sp. (in: b-proteobacteria). The sequence goes on along the minus strand of NZ_CBDFPH010000002.1, from coordinate 96,633 downwards.
TCCCACCAGTTCTGCGACATACCAGTTTACGGTCAATTCGGCTGGCGCAGGCTTCGGCTCCAACTTTGGCCTGCTGAGCACTGGTTCCAGCTCCAACGTGGGCTATCGCGTCAACTTGCTGGATGCCCCATCGGCCGCGGGTGATGTTTTCGCGCTTCAGTTGTTCAGCTACGACTATGACACTGCAGGTGGCTTTATTGACTCGGCCAACGTCAAGTTCTACACGGGTAGCACCGAGCGTGGCACTGCGACTTGGACAACGCAGAGCACGATTGATGCAGGCTCCCCCATTGGTGCCTCTGGCTGGCAGTCTTACTTTGTGCCTACCGGCACCACCACGATCGAGGTGAGTTTGGCTAACGGCCCCACGGATGACATCGGTAACCAGCCGTTGCTGGCGCTGGACTACGCTCCTGCTGCTCCGGTGCCGGAACCTGAATCGATGGCCATGATGCTGGCGGGCCTGGGCGCACTGGGCTTCGTGGCTCGCCGCCGCAAGACTCAGTCGGTGTAACTGCACCCCTCAGTCAGGGCTTGTCCTGACTTGAGAAAAAGCCGCAGCAGTCGCTGCGGCTTTTTTATGGTCGGAGTGACCAAAGCCAGCAGTCAGTAGCCGGCGGCTTTGGCTCGGGCTGCCGCCGCACTGATCGCCGCCCGGCGCACTGCGGCAGCGACTGATGCTGCTTCTGCTGCGGCAATCGCCTCCGTGGCTTCCAACTGCTGCTGCTGTCGCACCTTTTCCTCACGGACAAGTCGTGCGCTGACACCCGGCTCACGCTGTTCCATCCATGCAATCGCGTCGACTGGAGCGTCGCTCCAGTGCCGTAAAACCAGTGCCTGCAGCGTGGTTCTTACTTCTGGCTCCAGCGGTCCCAACTGGTTGGCACGGCGCCAGGTCGCGAAGACTTTGTCAAGCGGCAGGCCTGCTGCACTCTGCGACACCGCCAGATTGGCCCAGGCAATGGCGTTCAAGGGTCGAAGGTCAATCGAACGCTGCTGAACCTCTGCGGCGCGCACATACCAGCCCACTTCGGGCGAGCCGGCTTCACCACCTGTCCATTCCTTGCGCCCCCGGATGGAGTAGAGCTGTGTCAACTGGTCCAGCACCACGGTGTCCTGCGGCGTCAATTGGATCGCCTGGGTCAGCGTTTGCTCTGCGGCATTCCAGTCTTCCTGAGTCCAGGCCTGGCGCTCCTGTGCCCAGTCGTTCAGCCGCTCACGCAAGAGGGCTGTCGTCCAGCCAGCAGCAAATACGGTGCTGGACTCATGCACGACTGCCGCCGTGGCCACCGTGCAAATCAGTGCTGCCATGACGGCCTTGGCGCAATCCAGACGACTCGGACCGCTGCCGCGTCGCTTCAGTTTGTCAGTGCGAGCCGTTGAATCTTGTCTGAGCATGGGTCAGCGTTGGCGCGGCGCCAGGGGCTCGAAGTCGCCAAGTCCAAAACCACGTGGCTTGGCCGACACGCCGGGTGTCGCACTGGCGGGCGTTGAACGCATTGGGTGTGCTGATGGCGTAGCAGGTGAATCGAATGAGGGCTCTTGCCGTACCTCTGCCTGCACGGGCGTTGCGTCCAGCACCACCTTCACCTCAGGCGCTTGAACTGCCGACGTCAATTTTTGATTGAGCACCGGAACGTCCATGCGAGGTGCCACCGGCGCTGGCTGTACTTTTAGCGCGGCATTGTTGGCGCCTAAGGCAGCCAGCGCTGCCGACAAGGCGGCTTGATCGGCGGCGGGTGCCTGCGGCGCAGGTGCTGCAGGCGCAGGAACAGGCGCGTGCACGACCGGTCTGACGGTCGCCACTGGCGGTGGGGGTTGTGGTGGTGGCGCTTGGCGTGACAGCGCCGCAGGCTGGGTATCGATGAAGTCTGCAATGCCCACCAGATCAGCCACTGACCATATGGGATCACTTTTTTGCTCTGATCGAACGCAGTGGGGAGCCGGTGGAGCGAGTGGGGCAGCTGTGACGGGCTTGTCAAACACCGGAACTGTCCGGGGTGTTTCTTTGGGCACTCCTTGAGGTGCCGGGCTCAAACTCCAGCCCTCCGTGAAGTCCAGTGAGGCGGATTTCTGCGCAAGATTTGCGGTCAGGCCGTTGACAGGAAAATCGCTTAATTCAAAGGTGCGTGCCTGCTGTGATTTGCCCGGCGCTGTTTCTGCGGGCAGATCGCGCAGTACCGTGCCATCGGTGCTCTCGAACACCACTTGACCGATGCCCACCAGCCGCGCTGGTCCGGTCTCCGTGAGTTGCAGCGCAAGAGCCTCGCCGTAGTGTTCTGCCAGCCATGCCCGCGCTGCAGTCATGCGTGGACGGCGGCCTCGCAAATTATGCGAATCGCTGGCTACTGCAGCCACACCATGACCACGGTCCAGCAATTGTCTGGCCGTGAGTTGCGCTTTGCTTCCAAACTCGCCCAGCAACGAACCCGCTGTCAACTGCACGACAGCTCCGGCTTCCAGCAGCGGGTCCAGGTAGCTCAGGCTCTCCATCACCGCGCGATTGCGCTCCGGGTGTGCGATCAGGGGTTGCAGGCCCTTGGCCACCAGTCGTGCCACCAGTCGATCCGTTCCGACGGGAACCTGCCCGTCAGGCATCTCGACCAGCACCGTGCGTACACCATCGGTGCCACGCCCCAGGCAGGTGAGCTGGTCCTGGCTCAGCCAGTCCAGCATTTCCGAGCACAGGCGCACCTCGGCGCCCCAGCTCAGCATGATCGTCAAGCCCTGTGCTTCGGCTTGATCGCGCATCTCGGCAAACACCTCGGCAATGCGCGCAGGGGTGTTGTCGTAGATGCCGGGGTAAATGTGCGGCGTGGCCACCACGTGCTGCACGCCATCGTCCTGAAGCGCGCGCAATAAAGCCAGCGATTCCGCCATCGTGCGCGGCCCGTCATCAATGCCGGGCAGCACATGCGCGTGAAGATCGAGCATGGGTTTCGCTGCTCCTCAGGTCGCAGCCGCTGCGGGCTGAGCCAGCTTCTCGCCCGCTTTTTCCCCATAGCTCACGCCATAGCCCGCACCGTAGGTGCCGCCATAGGTGCTGTGCGTGCTGTGATCAAAGTCGTTGCCGTAGTAACGCTGGGCTTTCTCGAAATCCATGCCATTCACCACCACGCCTTGAATGTGCGCGCCACCGCGCTGCAGTCGGTTGAGGGACTTGCGCGCCATCGTGTGCGTGCTCTGGTTGGCCTTGACCACGAACACCGTCTCGCTGGCCACAGGCGCAATCGCTAGCGCGTCGCTCACCAGTTCCACCGGCGGCGAGTCGATCACGATGAAGTCCAGCTGCGATTTCAAGTGCGCAATCACATCCTTGAAGCGCTGCGATAGCAGCAATTCCAGTGGGTTGGGCGGCACGTCGCCAGACGGAATCACCATCAGCGAGCTGCCTTCCACTGCATGCACGCATTCCTTCAGCGTGGACGTGCCCGCCACCAGGTTCGACAAGCCCTTCGCGTCTGCCGGCAGGCCCAGGCGAACGCCAATCTGCGGCTTGCGCATGTCGCAGTCGATCAGCAGCGTGCGCTTGGTCTGCGCCAATGCCAATGCCAGATTGGTTGAGGTCGAGGTCTTGCCCTCGCCAGGCAGGCTTGACGTCAACAGCAGCACCCGATGGCGCTCGTCAATGTTTGACAGCAGCAGACCCGTTCGCGCCGTGCGCATCGCCTCGGAGTGGTGCGAACTGGGCGCCTCCAGAAAGAGTCGGCCCACTTTGGGCGAGTCTTCTTCCTTGACTGCAGGCAGCACCGTCAGCACCGGCTGATGCAGCTTGGCCTCCGCCGACTCCCCCCCCTTGATGGTGTTGTCCAGCCGCTCCACCAGCAGTGCGCCCATGCACCCGACCAGCAGGCCCAGCACAAACGCCACCACCACGATCTGCTGCTTGTTGGGCCGCACGGGAATGTTCACCACCACTGCCGGGTCCACCACCCGCGCCACAGCCGATTGCAGATCGCTGCCCGAACTCAGCTCCTTGGTGCGGATCACGAACATGTCGTAGAGCTGCTTGTTCGACGCCACTTCGCGCTCAAGCACTGCCAGCTTGAACTCCTTGCGGTTCACGTCCTGAACGCGCCCGCTGGCGGTGTTCAATTCGCCGTCCAGCGCCGCTTCCGAGCGGCGAGCGTTGGTGTACTCCTCCAGCACGCTCTTGACCACGGCCTGGATCTGGGCGCGCTTGTAGGTGCGGGCTTCATCGAGTGCGCTCTGCGCCACCAGCACGTTCGGGTGGCTGCTGCCCAGGTTCTCGGTCAACTGCACCAGATTGCGGCTGGCTTCAGCCTCGCGCTGCAGTGCGCCTTGGACGGCCGAACTGCTCACCACGGCGGGAATGTTGCTGTAGTCGCCATTCTTGATGGCCGTGATGCCTTGATACGCGCTCTCCAGCTGCAGTCGGCGACCCCGGGCCTCCGCCAGCCGGGTCGACACTTCCGTGATCTTGCGGCCTGCCAGGGTCTGTGCCGAACCTTCCAGGTTCAGCAGGCCCTGTTCTTCACGGTACTGCTGCAACAGGGTTTCCGACTCGGTCAGCTTGCTGCGCAACTCGGTGGCGCGCGTCTCCAGCCAGCCGTTCAGGCCTTGGGCCTGCTTGAATCGTGCCTCACGGTCAGCGTCGATATAGCGTGCCGCCAGTTCATTGGCCGTGCGTGCGGCCAGATCCTTGTCTGCTGACTCGAAGCTCACCTTCACCAGCTGGCTCAGGCGCACCGGCTCCACCGTGGTTTGCGCCATCACGGCCCGCACGGTCGAATTGGCCAGCTTTTCGTCAGTCCACTCTTGCGGCGCGTCGGTGATGCCCACCATCGCCAGCGCCTTTTTGGCCAGGCCGTCACTGTTCTTGCGCGGATCGAACTCCGGCAGGGTCCACAGCTTCATCGAGGTTGCAGTCTTGAGCGCCACGTCACGCGACTTCAGGATCTCCACCTGCGTCTGGTAATGCTCCTTGCCCTGCATCTGGCTGTTGAACATGTCGTCGAACGACAGCACCTTGGCCTTGCCCTGCTCGACCAGCACCGTGGCGGTTGAGCGGTAGATCGGCGTCATCGAAAACGCCACGGCGCCGGCCAGCAGCGCGAACATCAGCGCCAAGCCCAGGATGGGCCATTTGCGCGCCCGGATGCTGCGCCAGTACTCCAGCAAAGCCAGCTTGCTCTCGTCCGACAAGCCCAGCTGCACAGGTGCGAACGGTGGCATCGGCTGCCCAGGCTGGCCCAGCGGCAGAGGCTGATTCGCGACTTGGATCTGATTCATGGATTTCACTTTGATTTCATTTCGGGGCGTGCAGGAACCGGCACACTCCAGGCCACTGCCAATAGTACGGTCAGCATCAACGCGTTCGTGGTGACCTGCAAATTGAAGTCCACCCCCGCGTGCAAGAGGGCGCAGAACAGCCCCATTCCAATCCCCGCCGCCAAGCCACGGTCGAGTGCGGGCGTGTGGTCGCTCATCAAGCGCAGCAAGCGCCAAGCCGTCAGCAACACCGCCAGCCCCAGCAGCGCCAGCCCCGTCAGGCCCGTGTCGGCGGCAATTTCCACGTAGTCGTTGTGCACATGGTCATAGCGCAGCGCCAGCGAATCTTTCTTGACCTGCGGAAACACGGTGTAGAACGTACCGCCACCCCAGCCTGTCCAAGGCCGTTGCTGCACCAGCACCAGGGCATCCTTGGCTGCGCGCATGCGCTCTTCCAGCGTTTCTTCGCGGTAGACCACACGTGCCGGTGTGGCAGGGCCGGAGGCAGCCGTCTCAGCTTGTTGGGCAATTTCAGTGGCCTGCAGGCGCTGCACCACCTTCTCCAGCCCGACCCACTGGCCGATCACGATCAAGTCCACCACCAGCAGGCTCACCACCAGCAGGCCTGCGGGCATGCGCAAGCGCGGGGACGTCACCATCACCCAGCCCGCCAGCAGAAACAGCGCCAGGAAAAACGCACCATTGCCCGCGCGCGAACGCGTCAGCACCAGTGTCAGCACCAGCAGCACCAGCAGCAGGCGTACCAGCATCTTGGGCGACATCACGAAGCGCATCAGGGCCAGCGCGCGCTCACGCGCATTGCGCGGTTTGGCCTGCGCGCTACCCAACTGCGACAGCATGATGCCCAGGCCCGCCGCCAGGCTCAGCACCATGAATTGGGCCAAATGATCCGGGTTGGCAAAGGTGCCGCTGGCACGCAGGTTGCCTGCCGGATGACCAAAAATCTCGTACTGCGAACCTGCAGAAAACAGCACCACGGCGACCAGGGCCTGCAGCACGCCCGATGTCAGAACGCCGTACATCAGGAAGAGTCGTCGCCTGGGCGTGTTCACCAGGCGCAGCACCACCATGAAAGCGCCGACATAAGTGGCGCTGCGCAATACGTACTGCCGCGTGCTGAACGCATCCGCCGTGTAGCCGTAGCCCAGCAGCGGCAGGGCGCACCACAGGCCAAATGAGGCCAGCAACGCTGCCATCAACCAGGCGCCGCGTGTGCTGCCGGGTGGATTGGCATCCACCAAATCCACGATGTCGTGCCGGCCGCGCCGGCTGTCGGCCCGTTGCTCCAGCAGGCTGTTCCGGTATTGGCGGCAGGTGATCCATGCCTGCACTGCCAGCGTGGCAGCCAACAGCAGCCACACCCATGCGGCCAGGATGGCCACACCCCAGTCCCGGTTGCTGGCCAGCGGAATCGGTGCCCAGATCAGCGCGAGCACAAAAAAGCCCAGCAGGCCGAGTTCAGCCTGCCGGGCGTAGTTCCAGCGCATCACGTACGTGTTGACCAGAACCTGCTCCTGCTTAGCAAGGGCTGATGGTGTTGGGCGTGCACTTGGGTGCCACCACAACGGCCGGCGGCGGCGTCGTGCCGGTGGTGTTCTTCACCACGCCTGCAGGCAGAGGTGCCGGCGGCGCTGCGCCACGACGGGCCGATGCTGCAACTGCTGCAGTCATCGGCAGGATCACTGCCAATGCCAATGCGGCAGTGCGGATTGCTTTGAATTTCGTCATTCAATTACTCCAGTTGAAAAATACGTTGTCCCGATGAACAACGCAGATTTGAAAAAACATCAAACACTACGAATTGTGTTGGTGTTCTCCGGGCAACTCAACCCCCGAGGTTGAGTGGTTAGCACACGCCAGCAGACACACCTCCAACCGGTTCAGCACCGCAGTCAATGACAGGTGCTGTTCCGCCAAGCGGCGCGCCGCCGTCCCTAACTCTTGACGCAGCGCTGCGTTGTCGGCCAGTTCCCGCAGGGCCTCCGCAAACGCACTGGCGTCGCCGGGCGTCACCACGCGGCCGCAGCCACTGACCAGCCGTTCAAGTTCCGTGCCTTCGTGTGTGGTGGTCACGATCGGCCGACCACTGGCCAGCATGCCCGACAGCTTCGACGGCATCACCAGATCCGCTGCGCCCGGGTGCTGCGGCAGCAGATGAATGTCCGCCATGCCCAGCAAATCGTTCATGCGCTCCGCCGGTTGCAGCGGCAGCATGCGCACGTTGTTCAGGCCTTCGCATTGCGCTTCCAGCTCAGGCTTGACCATGCCGTTGCCACACAACACCATCATCACCTTGGGATGCGTCTGGGCCAGTTGCCGTGCCACCAGCGGCAGCAGCTCCAGCCCCTGCTTGCCACCCATCGTGCCCGAGAACAGCGCCACCACCGTGTCGTCACTCAGGCCCAGTTCGTCGCGATAGGTGCTGCGCTGCGTCAGCGGCGAAATCGCCTGCGTGTCGACCCAGTTGGGCAGAAAAACCAGCTTCTCTTCGGCCACGCCCTTGTCGCGGGCACGGTCCAGCATGCGGTGCGAAATGGTCGACACCCGATCAAAGCTGCGCAGCAAAAAGCGCTCAAGGCCCGTGATCACACGCCGCCGCAGTCCACCGCTATTGAGCAGGCCCAGCTGATACGCTGCATCCACCTCAAAGTCCTGCACGTGCAGCCAAGCCCGTGCGCCGCAAAGCCGCGCCGTCATGCCGGCCCACGGAGCGCACACCACGGCAGGCGCCACCGCCATCACCACGTCGGGGCGCCAGAAAGCCTGCAGCAGCAGTGGCGGCAGTGCCAGGATCGAAAAGCTCAGCAGATGCGCCACCCGCTTCAGTCCCGTCGGCTTGGCCGGCACCCACAGTGGCGCGCGCCACACATCCACGCCACGCCATGTGGTGCGGCTGTAGCGGTTGCTCCAGCCGTCATTGATCTTCCAGCCCGGGTAGTAGGGCGGTGCCGTCACGACCCGCACCTCATGGCCCATGGCCGCCAGGCGCTCACACATCTCGCCGGTGTACTTGCCAATTCCTGTGGGTTCAGGGTGGAAGTTGATGCCATGCACCAATATTTTCATGAACCTCCCTTGATGTTGTGCATTTGAATGGCCGCGATTAGAGCCGCAATCCGCCTGTCTTCCGCCGAACGCATGGGCCGCAGCACCCATTCGAGGGGTGCGGGCGTGTACGAATTCCCACGGGCCAGTCGATGGCTTTTTTTCTGGATCGGGCACTTTGTAACCAATGCTTAATTTCAGTCTAAGGGTTGTTGCCGGGTGTCGTGAATCGAAATCGTGCATTAGTTCTCGAAAAACCGGACTCGGCCCCTGCTGCGTTGCGCGCTTCACACGCCACAGCCAACGCGTTTGAGGTCAGGCCCCCTTATTCGCGGGGGGTATATCGGCTTCGGTTTCATCTGACCTGTGACTTTCAACTTGCTTTGCAGGCCAGTTCATTTCCTCGCTGATTGCGCTGATTTTGATCCTGCAAATAAGTGGCAAAAATACCTCGTATTTGCGCTTTTTCGTGCTTCGCACCCTAAAGGTGGTCTGGACACCGGCCGAGCGTTTCGTTCTACTCCGCTCCGAATTAACCGATCGTTAAAGGACCCCGCGTGCCGCACGCTGCCATCCCGAGCAAGACTTCCAAGATCTACATCACCGGCCACCGCGGCATGGTGGGCTCGGCCCTCGTGCGCCGCCTGCAGGCGCTGGGCTATGACAACCTCATCACCCGCACCCACGCCGAGCTGGACCTGATCGACCAGCGCGCCGTGCACGCCTTCTTGAGCGCAGAGAAGCCCGACTACATCTTCATCGCCGCCGCCAAGGTCGGCGGCATCCAGGCCAACAACCTCTACCGCGCCGACTTCCTCTATCAGAACCTGCTCATCGAGAGCAACCTGATCCACGGCGCCCACCTGGCCGGCGTACAACGCCTGATGTTCCTGGGTTCGAGCTGCATCTACCCGCGCGACTGTCCCCAGCCCATCAAGGAAGACTACCTGCTGACCGGCCCGCTCGAGCCCACCAACGAGCCTTACGCGATCGCCAAGATTGCCGGCATCAAGCTGGCCGAGAGCTACAACCGCCAGTACGGCCGGCAGTACATCAGTGCGATGCCGACCAACCTCTACGGCCCCAACGACAACTACGACCTCGCCAACAGCCACGTGCTGCCCGCGCTGCTGCGCAAGGCCCATGAAGCCAAGCTGCGCGGCGACGCCGAGTACACCGTCTGGGGCACCGGCACTCCCAAGCGCGAATTCCTCTACGTCGACGACCTGGCCGACGCCTGCGTCCACCTGATGGAGTCCGGCTACGACGGCCCGCTGGTCAACATCGGCACCGGCGAAGACGTCACCATCCGCGAACTGGCCGAGACCGTGATGGATATCGTCGGCTTTGAGGGCCGCATCGTGTTTGATGCCACCAAGCCCGACGGCACGCCGCGCAAGCTGCTCGACGTCAGCCGCCTCAAGGGCCTGGGCTGGACGGCCAAGACCAGCCTGCGTGATGGCATCAAGCGCGCCTACGAGGCTGCGCCGTTCCACACCCAGCATTCCGCTTGACCCCTACAAAACCCATTCAGGAAGATAAAACCATGACCGCCCAAAAAGTAGCCCTCATCACCGGCGTCACCGGCCAGGACGGGGCCTACCTCGCAGAATTCCTGCTCAAGAAGGGCTACCAGGTCCACGGCATCAAGCGCCGCAGCAGCCTGTTCAACACCGACCGCATCGACCACCTGTACCAGGACCCGCACGTCGAGCAGCGCAACTTCACGCTCCACTACGGTGACTTGACCGACTCCACCAGCCTGGTGCGCATCGTCCAGCTGGTCAAGCCCGACGAGATCTACAACCTGGCCGCGCAGAGCCACGTTGCCGTCAGCTTCGAAGAGCCCGAATACACCGCCAACTGCGACGGCATCGGCGCGCTGCGCCTGCTCGAAGCCATCCGCATCTGCGGCTTGGAGAAGAAGACCCGCTTCTATCAAGCCAGTACCTCCGAGCTCTACGGCCTGGTGCAGGAAATCCCCCAGAAGGAAACTACCCCCTTCTACCCGCGCAGCCCGTATGCGGTGGCCAAGATGTACGCCTACTGGATCACGGTGAACTACCGCGAGGCCTACGGCATCTACGCCTGCAACGGCATCCTCTTCAACCACGAGAGCCCGATCCGCGGCGAGACCTTCGTCACCCGCAAGATCACCCGTGCCGTGGCCCGCATCGCGCTCGGCCTGCAGGAAACGCTCTACCTCGGCAACATGAGCGCCCTCAGAGACTGGGGCCACGCGCGCGACTACGTCGAAATGCAGTGGCTGATGCTGCAGCAGGACCAGGCCGAAGACTTCGTCATCGCCACCGGCGTGCAGTTCAGCGTGCGCCAGTTCGTCGAGAAGGCGGCCGCCGAACTCGGCATCACCATCACCTTCGAGGGCGAAGGCGAGAAGGAATTCGGCTACGTCTCAGCCGTGACAGGCGACAAGGCCAAGTGCAAGGTCGGCGACGTGATCGTCAAGGTCGACCCGCGCTACTACCGCCCCACCGAAGTCGAAACCCTGCTGGGCGACCCGACCAAGGCCAAGGTCAAGCTCGGCTGGACGCCGCGCACCACCTTCGACGAACTGGTCAAGGAAATGATCGAGAGCGATTACACGGCGGCGCGCAAGGACAGCCTCGTGAAGATGGCGGGGTTTACGGCGTTTGATCATCACGAGTAAGTTGGCTGGGCGGGCGTTGTGAGGGCAGAGCCGCAATCTCGAACAGCTAACGAGGTGCCGTTCATGTGCGGCAGCACTCCGGCCATTTCGGTGGCCACCGCAAAATCGGCCAAGCAGCGATGTCCTAAGGGAATCCTGCCTACACCGGTTGTCGCCTTCTTCGCCGGCCCCGACCTGGGCGGCGTGCAGCTGCTGATGTTTCTGGGCTCGAGTTGCATCTACCTGTGCGACTGCCCGAAGCTCATCCAAGAAGAGTATTTGCTCTCCGACCCGCTGGAACCGACCAACGAGCCTTATGCCATCGCCAAGATCGCCGGTATCAAACCCTACGAAACCTACAACGCGCAGTACGGCCGCCAGTACATCAGCCATCAACCTCTCTGGGCCAAATGATAACCACGACCTGAACAACAGCCAGGTGCTGTCTGCCCTAATTCGCAAGGCCGACGAGGCCAAACCGTGCGGCGAAAGCGAATACGTCGTACGGGGCAGTAGCACGCCGATGCGCGAGTTCATGTACGTGGACGATCTAGCCGACGCCTGCATGCACTTGATAGAGGTTGGCTACACCGGGCCCTTGGTAAATATCGGCACAGGCGAAGACGTGCCGATTCGCGAGTTGGCTGAGACGGTCGTAAAGGTGGTCGGCTTCACGGGCAAGATCGTGTTTGATGCGATCAAACTGGATGAGACACCGTGGAATTCACTTGAAATTAAAAATGCATACACTCTCGGCTGGAACGACAGTACAAGACTGACGAACGGTATTTGCCAAGCAGATGCGGCCTACCAGTGCAATGTGTCTTTACAAAATAACTGCCTCTAAACAAAATAATACAGAAAATTCATGCCTAAAAACCAGCTAACTTTTGTGGTAGTTGAAAATCGAGAAAACGAGACAATTCGGAATTGCGCGAAATCATGTGAGGAGGCCGGCCTAACGTTGCAAATAATAAAAGAAACAAATGCTGGTGATTCGTATCTCCAATTCAGCCGGCAATATCACCATCTATCAACTAATAGCCCAGCATTCGAGCTCATATGTTTCAGGAGATATTTTCTTCTGGGCAATTGGCTGGAAAAAAATAATGTGGAGCGCTTTGTCTTAATCGACTCTGACACATTGTTGTTTCCTGGTATCGATATCCACCTGAACAAGATTTGTAGCGGAAAAAACTTTGCCGGTTCGCGAGTTCAAGGAGAAAGCGAAGTCGCGAAAATGCTCTCACCACACATCAGTTACTGGACTCGCACTGCGCTTCAGGATTTTCTTGGATATCTTCGCAATGCCTACACGGACGATAAGATCCTAAAAGAACTAAAGAATATAGAACAACACTTTAAATCACAGAATATCCCTGGTGGGGTCACAGACATGTCGCTACTTTATTTGTGGTCCACAAACATTGGCGAAACAACAAGCACCAATGCTGTATACAACGGCGCTGCAATCGACCATAATATCACTGTTTCAGACAATGAATGCAAAAACCAGTATCAGACGCAATTTGGATTCAAGAAGTTGACTTTTGAAGGAGGCAAGGTATACGCAACCACTACTGACGGAATATATATAAATATGCTGGCACTACATTTTCAGGGTAAAGCCAAACTGGGAATGCAAGCGGTGCTAAAACGCCAGAAGGGCGGGTATCTACGAACGGCTGCTATTGTGACCTACTCAAGGGTCGCAAAATATATATACTATAAGTTAATTCGAAATTAATGAAATGACAGCATTGCTGCTGAGATTGCTTCTATACCCAATAGGATTCGGCGTAAGCTTGCTGTTGAGTAAATCCATGTCGGATGTGGATTTCGGGGTATATTCAGCTATGACCTCATTGCTTGAACTAGCACTGATAGCTGCAATCTGCGGCGCGTCTTTCAGCCTCACACAATGGAGCGCAACAACGAAAGGACGTCCAACAGGAAGGCAATTGGTAAAAATTTTAGCCATTGGGATGCCAATAGCAACAACCGCAATTGCGACTGCAAACTATATTGTCCACCAATTCAGCACTTGGGCAATTCTACTTTTATTATTAAATCTCATAGTCCAATCTTTGTCGCTACTTCAATTGGCTGTGCTAAGAGGGCTGGGCAACGTTAACTCACAAGTAATAGAGCCGCTCACTCGATACATAATATGCCTTCCGTTCGTTACACTAGCATACCTAACCGGCAGTATGCTGACTCCCGCGTCACCACTGCTCATACTATTGCTCGCCAATACCGTAGCGCTCATATACACAACGTTGACAGCTCAACAGTACCCTAGCGCACCGAGTGATAAAACACCACTTTCCACACTCATCAATGCGTGGAGCGCAGCATTTAGCGCGTTGCAGTTTTGTTTGAGGAAAAGCGATGTTTTGCTCGTACTTTGGATGACTGGGCCAAGCATGGCTGGCTCAATGAAACTGGCATTTCCGATACTCGAAATTCCAGTTCAGTTCTACCTGCTATCCGTTAGCAAGCGTGCGAGTGGAATCGTCGAACAGGGGACGGAAAATGGGTTTAGGTCTGCCTTTATACGAGAAGCCACTTCGGCGCTCCCGTATTCGCTACTGGTCGTCGCAGCCATCCCAGCTATCAGGGCTGGCCAAGAATTAAGTTTTTGGAGTGCGCAAGTCTTTGCATGCGCTATCGCAATAGCGCCTCTAATGATCGTAAGACTATTAACCTCCAGCTTTGAACAAACTCTAACGTTATTAGGAAAATATAGAGTCGCAAATGCAGTTGCAATAATTGAAATCTTGACGAAAGGATTGGTTGTAGTTGGATTCACAACCCTTGCCAACAAGAACATTCAAGCTATATATATTTGCCTTGCCGCATGTGAAGCAGTTGTCTATTTAGTCGCGGCAATTTGGGCCAGTAAAAATATTTCGAAGGGAATGAAATGCTAGAAGGAACATGGCCGTTGGTGCTGCCACTGGGAGCGATCGCCATAATGATTCGAATTATGAATCACGAACACCGTCCACTTGCGGCATTTTTCCTTTTAAGTTCAACCTACTACGCTTATCTAGGACCAGGTTATTGGATAAATGTTAGGAGCTCAAGTTTTATTGGGGTGTATTGGGGTTCCGATGAAATAATTTCAGCTGCACTACTATTGAGTTGGTCTTCATTCTCGGTCTTGGTAATTGTCCAATTGGCAGATTGGATAGCCCCAAGAAAATTAATTATTATGGCACCGAATTTGAAAAACTATAGCGCAAACCAAACTCCCCTATTTGTTTTTGCGATAATTGGGGCTTTGGGACTTGTATATACCAGCCTAAGCGTATTATCAGCAGGGGGATTCAATGAAGGTGATCGATTCCTGCTGATCGCCTACCAGTTTTCCGACCTGTTAATCCCGGTTGCGCTATATTTAGTGGGGACAAAAATAAGCAAAACAGCAAAGATCGGTATATTGTCGATCTTCTTATGCTACGCACTATTCTTGGGGTTTCGTTATAAAGCCATATTATTAATGGCACCGATACTATCTGCGAGTTTCATGGCTCCAGACTTAATCGGAGCTCCCTCGAAGATACTGCGGCGACGATCATTAATTATAGTCGCGGGTTTATTGCTGATAATTGGCTTCTCGCTGCTGACACTTGCGCGAACAAAATTCGAAGGGGTGGATATTAATGCGGTCAAAAGTCAAAACACCGAGGACATGATCTACGGAGCACTTGCTGAATCTAATATTATATTCGGCGAGTTAAGCATTATTAACGACTTTGTAAATCAAGATCGAAGTCTAGGACTCCGCCCGCTTGCTCTCGCCGCCGAAGAGTGGTTGCCTCGTTTTCTCTTCCCAAACAAGGGCGCCAACTCGTACATGGAAGCTGTGCTCGCTGGTCTTATATCGGATGAGGCGCTCAAGAGCGCCACAGCGTATCCATATATCGGAGAGTATCTGATCATTGGTGGTTATACGGCGCTGCCGTTTGCACTACTAATACTTGGCTTATTCTGTCGCTGGTACATAGGCGCTGTATACGCGGGCGCGGGTTGCACTTTCCACCGAGAAATTGGCGGAGGATTACTCGCGGTTTTTGTCGGCTATTATTACTACTCGCGCGGCTTCTTGCCGCAGGCATTGAAGGGGGTGGTATTCGTCCTGCTCCCGTATATATATCTAGTGACGAAGTCAGCAGGCACCTATCAGACTACTAAAAAAATATGACTAGCAAAAATCATGTGATTGCTATTGGTGCATATCCGCCGCCAGTGCACGGATTCTCAGATATTACAGAGAAGATGTCGAAGGCAATTGGGAGCGAACCGGACACCATCGTACACACGGTTACGCGAACGCCACCATTTTTCATGGGTCGCCGTTTTCTTTTGACCGACTTAATCAAAGCCTTCTGGGGAATTGGGCGGCACGCTATTTTGGCGCCACATTCCAAGACGACATATATTGGACTCTCGGGCGGCGGCGGGTTGTATGTCGATCTGCTCCACATAGCGCTTGCTAGAGTGCGCAAACACACTTTGTGGCTTCATCATCACAATTACACATACATCACAAAGTCTCACCCAGCAATGGTCTGGGCGAATCGGCTCGCAAGTAATGCAAACCATATATTTCTATGTCAGTGTATGGAGCAGGATTTCAAGAATACTTACAAAATAGATTTAATGCGTTCCGCAAAGCTGTCTAACGTCTCATTTCGCCCGTCACAGCAAGGCTCCCACAGAAAAATACGGACTACTACGAACGCGCTTAGAGTCGGCTTTCTGTCTAATATAACCTCTGAAAAAGGTATATTTTTGTACTTCCGTATAATGGAATCTCTTAAGAAAATTCACCCGGATATTAAAGGCCTGATCGCAGGCCCGGTTGATAAAACCATCTCTCACGAATTCAAACAACATTTGCAACGCAGTTCACACTATATCGACCATATGGGCCCGGTATATGGTGCAGCAAAAAAATCATTTTTTGATTCCATAGATATCCTCCTGTTCCCGTCGATATACGCAAATGAAGCAGAGCCAGTTACTATTGCTGAATCACTCTCGCACTCAGTTCCAGTGGTTGCCACAAACAGAGGTTGCATTTCCGAAATAGATGCCGGGACAGGATTGGTTATAGTGCCCGCAGCAAGAGGGGGTGACGAATTTGAGGCTTGCGCAATTGAAATAATTTCCGGGCTTGCTACCGATCCAAGTCAATTGGCAATGCAGACATCGAAAGTGGCAGAGCAATTCCCCGCTATACAAAAAGCTGCCGCCACCAGATTGCAAATTATTACTGAAGCAATTTCACAGGGCCGTTGCTTGCCTACGATATAAAAATATGAAAAACCGAATCAGATTTGGTCTGCAATTGTTGGGGTTAATTTTGCCTTTTGCCGCTCGACGCGTGATCTTAAACCTCTGTGGGCATAGCATACATCGTGAATCTCGATTGGGCTTAAGCCTCATTCTTGTTGACCGATTAGAACTAGACAAGCACGCTAGGATCGGACACCTTAATTTCATATCAGGCCTGAAGCTTCTTAAGCTTGATGAAAATGCGTTAGTAGGGAATCTCAATTGGATCAGTGGCCGTATGGCCAGCGCTGATCAAAACGCACAGCGATCACTCTTTCTCCATGACGGTGCCGCTATCACGAACAGACATTACATCGACTGCAACGGCGTCATCACTTTGCATCGATTCTGCACTTTCGCAGGTGTGCGCTCCCAAATGTTTACCCACTCGATAAATATGCGAGAGGGAATCCAAACAATTCGCAACATCGATATTGGCGAATACTCTTTTGTCGGCACAGGGGTGATAATACTTCCCGGAGCAATCGTGCCGAATCAGTCGGTAATATCGGCGGGCTCAGTTGTGCGGCCAGGCCTTTCGTTTGAAACAGCCGGCATATATGCTGGGAATCCGGCCATCATAGAGAGAGCAATAGACACGAGCGAATTTAAATACATGACCAGACAAGAATCAAAGGTGGTTCTGTGATTAGAAAGATGGAGTACGACTGGGTTCGAATATTTGCCTTGGTGGTAGTTGTTGTGTTCCATTCAATGCTACCATTCACCGATCAACGCTGGGTGATTAATTACTCCGTTACAAATCCAATCCCTTCTGAGTCTATGACTTGGACTGCTTGGCGGACGGCGCTATTCTTCTTCATTTCCGGTATTGTCGGTGGACTGGGCGCCAACAGCAATCATGACATCCGCTCCGTGATAAAACGTCTGAAGCGGATACTAACACCACTGGCCTTTGGCATAGCAATCATAGTCCCGCCACAGATTTATATTGAGTTAATACAGAAAGTTAATTATCAAAATAATTTTTTTGTGTTCTTGATTTTTGATTGCTTTCGGCCAAGAGATATATGCGCTGACGACGTCTGCGTGAGCCTGCTCGCATGGAAGCATCTATGGTATCTCGGCTATTTGGCTTTTTTTACATTGCTAGTACTCACAATATTTGCCATGCCTATCTGTCGGGCTCAAGAATACGTTATTTCTGGCCGTCATGCGTGGCGCTTCGCCACTTTACTGGGCATTGGTCTTTGTGCCGCACTAGCCATTCGAACGCTTGTATGGCTTAAATATCAACCGCAAGATTTCCGCTTCTCGCCAATATCCTCAATTGCTGCTGTTTCCCTTATATTTTTCCTCCTTGGACGTATTTTTGCTAAAGCGGAGGTGGGTTGGCAGGCGGTCAGTAGAAAATCTGTCGCCTTGACTTCACTTTGTGTATTGGCCTATATATCATTGAAGGCTAGTGAGGCAAAATTTGGTATATCGCCCTATAACTATATCGGATTCGGTATATTCCAGTTTTTTTCGGTAATTGCAATCGTCGGATTATTCAAGAAGTATTTGAATAAGGATTCCGAATTGAGGAGGTATTCATCACAATACGTAATTGTCTACTTCCTTTGGCATCAAACAGTAATAGTAATTATGGATTTTTTCTGGAATAAGATATCTGCCCCAGCAGCGTTAGCTTTCGTAGCTACACTCGCATCGATAATAATCTTCGGCTGGATAGTAAGTCGGTTGTGCGAACGCTTTCCATTAGTTGCATATGTTCATGGTGTCATACAAAAAAATGATTGCGGCAGAGGGCACTTGGCGGATTCAAAAGTGAAGTGCCCCTCACCGCCGCGATCCTGATCCGGCACCATCGCCCAGATGATCACGCCACACATCAAGCCCTTGGGTTTCTTCTTGGGGGAAGAGGCGGTAGACGATCTGGTACGTATTCAGCCCCCCCCCCACCTTGACAGCGCAGCAGCAGCCACCTCGCAAGCGCGTCTTGCCGAGATCCGTAGTGGTGATGAGGCGCCTGCGGCGCCTAGATCAGAGCACCGGTAGCAGCGAGGGCACGGGGCCTGCGCCCAGCCAGGCGCGCAGCGCCTGCTCCATCCAGCCGCACAGGTCGCGGCCCTGGCGGCAGGGTGCGCTGGTGCGCGTTGTGTATTGGCCTGCAGTATCTACACAGCGTCACAAGCTGGATTTGGCAATTTCTCACGGTGAGCGGTCTGGGCATAGAAGAGGTGTGGCGTCTATGTTGATGGACTAGGTGTGCAACAGCCCTGCGTTCAGTACGCTGGCGGTGTGCTGGTCACCAAGGCGGTCTGGGTCGCACCAGTGGGAGAACAAAAATGTCAATCAAATCAAACGTGCGTCAGCCCCTGGGGCTGGCAAGCCCGCTGTTTCAGCCGATGGGCGGCGGTGTGCGGGGCGATCAGGTGGGATTTACGCCACCGCCCCCGTCGCAGCGTGTGGCGGTGGCAGCTTTGCAGGAGCCGCTGTTGGCCGTCGCGGTGCTGCTGGCCATGCAGCATGCGCTGGGTGAGCCGATGAACCGGGCAGTGGCGCTGCTGGGCAGCATGACGGTGCTGTTGCTGTTTCCGGGCACCAGCCGGTTTCATGAGTCATTCCTGAACGCCGCCACCGACACGCTGGCTGCCTGGGTGGCGGCGCTGAGCGTGCTGATGCTGTGCGGGTTTGCCACCGACAGTTTCAAGTTCTTCAACCCGCAGGTGCTGGTGGGCTGGGCGGTGTTGACGCCGGTGGCGCAGCTGGCGGCGACGCGGCTGGGCCGCAGGCTGATTCAGGCCCGGCTGGCCAACCCCGAGTTGCGCCGCACGGCGCTGGTGATTGGCGCCGGTGCCGTGGGCGCCCGCACCGCGCAGGTGTTGCTCAACCGGGTGGGGCAGGGGGTGGACTTTGCCGGCTACCTGGAAGACCGCGATCAGGACCGCTGTGCCGAGGGCACCCGCCCGCACATCGTGGGCCGGCTGGATGACCTGGCGGCGATGGTGCGGCAGCGCAATGTGAAGGACGTCTACATCACGTTGCCGCTGAGCGTGCAGCCGCGCATCACGCGCTTGTTGAGTGAGTTGCACGACACGGCGGTATCGATCTTCTACGTGCCCGACCTGGCCGGCATCAATGCGGTGCAGGGCCGCATGCGCACGATGGACGGCATGCCGGTGGTGAGCCTGCTGGAGAGCCCGTTCGTGGGCATCAATGGTTTGGTCAAGCGCGCATCCGACGTGGTGCTGGGCAGCGTGATCACGGTGCTGATCCTGCCGCTGCTGGCGGCGGTGGCCATCGGCGTGAAGCTGAGTTCACCTGGGCCGGTGGTGTTCAAGCAGCGGCGCAATGGGCTGGATGGCAAGGAGATCACGGTGTACAAGTTCCGCTCGATGCGGACGATGGACAACGGCGTGGTGGTCAAGCAGGCCACGCGGGGTGACCCGCGCATCACGCCGTTCGGGGCGTTCATCCGGCGGACGTCGCTGGATGAGTTGCCTCAGTTCATCAACGTGCTGCAGGGGCGCATGAGCATCGTGGGGCCCCGCCCGCATGCGGTGGCGCACAACGAGCAATACCGCAGGATCGTGGATGCCTACATGGTGCGGCACAAGGTGAAACCGGGCATCACGGGCTGGGCGCAGGTCAACGGACACCGGGGCGAGACCGACGTGATCGAGAAGATGCAGGCCCGCGTGGAGCACGACATCGATTACCTGCGCAACTGGTCGCTGACGCTGGACCTGCGCATCGTGGCGCGCACGCTCAAGCTGGTGCTGTTTGACCGGCAGGCGTACTGAGGCGGTGGAGCGCTAGGGGGCCGTCGATGACTCGGCTCTGTGCCGCCGTAGTGGCTGAGCCTGCCGGAGTGCAAGGACGGCGAGTACTACTTGATCGCGCAGACGAGTCGGGCCTTGGCTTGAAAGTAGTCGATGGCGTGGTCGTGGATGCCATCGAGTAGCACGTAGTTGTAGATGCCTGCCACCACCGGCCCGACCAAAGGCACGAAACCCACCACGGCCTTGGTGCCCGCCTTCAGGCCGATCTTGGTAGCGACCTTGGACACCATTTTTTGCTGCACTTTGGAGCGCATGTGCTGGTGCGCGGCCACCGTCAATTGCCGCTGAAACTGGGCGCCGTTTTCACGGTTGTCGTGTTTGCCTTGCAGGAACAGGACGAAGCTGTCGGTGACTTCGCGCTGGTGACCGTCTTCCCAGGCCCAGAAAAGGGCTTCGTCTTCAGCCTGCACCAAGCCTGGACAGGCGCGGGCACCCGCGACCAGCGCGCCGTTACCCAGGATGACTTCGGGGATGGACTGGTAGACATTGAGGCTGTCAAAGAGCAGGCCGGCGAGGTGAAACCCTGGTATGGCGTTGAGCAGCACGCCCACGAAGCTGGGCTGAATGACATGCAAGGTGTGCCAGCTGCCGGCGGTGTGGTCGGCCACGGCGGTGGCGTATTTCTCAGTCACCGACTTTTGATTGAGGACCACCACCAGGGTGACCATTGCCGCAACGGCGGCAAAGGCGTAGCGTTTTTTCATTCAAAGACGGTGAAGAGTGATGGTTTTGCCAGTTTAGTGGCGCACTCACCGTTGCCTTCGAAGTCTGTAGAGCGACCGCAGCCCGCGCCACGGCAAAAAAAACCAAATCCCCCGGTCTTCTTTTTCAAAGGGGGAGAGGGCAGCCGCCGGGCAAAGACTCGACCGCAAAGCCGATGATGTTGCGACTGTCGCGGTTGAACTTGACGCCTACAAACTGGATAAAGCGGTTCAGCTTTCGGTCGAAATACGCTGAAACCGCTGCACCCGTGCGCCTTCCACCACCAATTCCCCAAAAAACATCGCATGCGGCCGCACCCACAGTCCGCTGGCGTTGTAGAGCGGGCGGTAGACGACCAGGGGTTCCAGCGTTTCGCTGTGGCGGGCGGCGCCGATGACTTCGTATTCGCCGCCTTTGTAGTGGCGGTAGTGGCCGGTGGGCGTGTCGGGCAAATCGGGTAGGTCGTTCATGGTGTAGCCAGGATGGAAGTGGCGCGGATCATGCCGCAACGCATCTAGGGCATTCCAGCTTTTACGAAAGTGTCGGGTCGATGAAAATCCGGGGCTTGAATCGATTCAAAGGCTGAAATGTTGTTTCGTGTGTCGCGGCGGTGGGGCAACAGCCCGCTGTTCGCTCCGATCTCCCTGGTGTTGTGGCTGGGATTGCTGTTCAACCTGCCGGTGATGTGGCGGCGCCTGGGCGGTGTTTATGACCATGTCGCGCCGCATGTGGCGGCTTGGGGGTTGTTGAGTGAAGGCCTGCTGGTGGCGGGCTTGTGCGCGCTGCTGTTGGGGATGTCGCACCTGCTGGGGCGCTGGACGGTGCGGTTGCTGGGCTGCCTGCTGATCCTGGCCAGCGCGGCCTGCGCCTACTACATGGCGATGTTCAACGTGGTGATCGGCTTCGGCGTGGTGCAGGCGCTGTTCACCACCGACCACGATCTGTCGCATGAGGTGATGGGCGCGGGCTTCTTCGCCTGGTGGCTGCTGCTGGGCTGGTTGCCCGCACTGTGGTGGTGGCGCCGGGGCGTTGCGTTGAGTTGGTGGCGGCATGAGCGCGCCGGCGTCGCCCTGCTGCGCGTGCTGGGGGGCTGTGCGGTGGCGCTGGCCATGCTGGTGCTGGCGCAGAAGTCACTGGGCGGCTTGAGCCGTCACATGCAGGGCGAGGGTCAGGGGCCGGGCATGGACCTGGCTGGCGTGGCGGCCCACACCTATGTGCCGAGCAACTGGCTGGCCGGCGTTGGCATGGTCGCCAACCGGGCCTGGCAGGCGCGGCAGGATGAGCAGCACCTGATCGATCCGGCACAGCAGTTCAGCTACGCACCAGCAACCCCGCTTGATGAACTGGTGGTGGTGTTCGTGCTGGGTGAAACCGCCCGCTACGACCGCTTTGGCGTGCTGGGCCACGATCGTGACACCACGCCGCAGATGGCGCGGGAATCCAACCTGGTGGCGCTGGCGGCGCAGTCGTGCGACACATCGACCAAGCTGTCGCTGGCATGCATGTTCGTGCGGCCTGAAGGCATCACACCGGGCGAGCAACTGGCGCCCGACTCGGTGCAGGAGCGCGACGTGTTCTCGGTCTACCGCAAGCTGGGCTTCCGCATCGACCTGTTCGGCCTGCAGAGCGAGGTGGGTTTCTACAGCCGCACGGGCGCCGATTTCTACAAGCTGCGCGAGGTGATCGTGGCCCAGCCCGAAAACCAGGGTCGGCCGGCGCACGACATGCTGCTGGTGCCCGAACTGGCACGCGCTGTGGCGCAGCACGAGCAACGGGGGGCCACCCCGCAACTGGTGATCCTGCACACCAAGGGCTCGCATTACCTGTATTCGCAGCGCTACCCGCGCGAATTCGCGCGCTGGGCGCCGGAGTGCACCAGCACCAACGCCGCCTGCAGCCGTGACGAGTTTCTCAATGCCTTCGACAACAGCATCGCCTACACCGACCACGTGCTGCAGGCCGTGCGCGACACCGTGCGCCAGCGCCGCGCGCTGGTGGTCTATTCGTCCGACCATGGCGAATCGATCGACGATCAAGCCCACTTCCACGCCACGCCCAAGCGTATCGCCCCGCCCGAGCAGCGCCAGGTGCCGCTGGTGTTCTGGGCCAGTGACCGCTTTCTGGCCGACCCGGTCCTGGCCGCAGGCTTCGAGCGCCTGAAGGCCCGCAGCGCCGGGTTGAAACCCGGTCAGGCCGGGCACCACAACCTGTTCGCCTCCATGCTGGGTTGCATCGGCGTGCAGTCGGGTGACGGCGGCATCACGCCGGAACTCAATTTGTGCCAATGAAAAAGGCCCGCCGGGTCACCCCGGCGGGCCTTGGACCTTCAGCCTCGATCAGGCAGATTCAGCTCAGGCCGTCACGCCCTTGGCCGTGTCGGCGTACTCCGAGATCTGGTCGAAGTTCAGGTACTGATAGATCTTGCTGCCGTCCTTGTTGATCACGCCCATGTCGGCTTGATATTCCGCCACGGTCGGGATGCGGCCGATCTTGGAGGCAATCGCGGCCAGCTCAGCCGAGGCCAGGTACACGTTGGTGTTCTTGCCCAGGCGGTTCGGGAAGTTGCGGGTGCTGGTGGAGACCACGGTCGCGCCTTCGCGCACTTGCGCCTGGTTGCCCATGCACAGGCTGCAGCCCGGCATTTCGGTGCGCGCACCAGCCGTGCCGAAGACGCCGTAGTGGCCTTCCTTGGTGAGTTCGGCGGCGTCCATCTTGGTGGGCGGTGCGATCCACAGCTTGACGGGAATGTCGCGCTTGCCTTCGAGCAGCTTCGACGCAGCCCGGAAGTGACCGATGTTGGTCATGCACGAACCGATGAAGACCTCGTCGATCTTGGCGCCAGCCACTTCCGACAGCAGCTTGGCGTCGTCCGGATCGTTCGGGCAGCACAGCACCGGCTCGGTCAGGTCGGCCAGGTCGATTTCGATCACGGCGGCGTATTCGGCGTCCTTGTCGGCTTCGAGCAGGTTCGGGTTGGCGAGCCAGGCCTCGACCTTCTCGATGCGGCGGGCCAGCGTGCGTGCGTCGGCGTAACCGTCGGCGATCATGTTCTTCATCAGCACGACGTTGCTGGTGAGGTATTCCTTGATCGGAGCCGGGTTGAGCTTGACGGTGCAGCCAGCAGCCGAGCGCTCGGCGGATGCATCCGACAGTTCGAACGCTTGCTCGACCTTCAGGTCAGGCAGGCCTTCGATTTCAAGGATGCGGCCCGAGAACACGTTCTTCTTGCCGGCCTTGGCCACGGTCAGCAGACCGGCGCGGATGGCGTACAGCGGAATCGCGTGCACCAGATCGCGCAGCGTGATGCCAGGCTGCATCTCGCCCTTGAAGCGCACCAGCACCGATTCGGGCATGTCCAGCGGCATCACGCCGGTGGCTGCGCCGAAGGCGACCAGGCCGGAGCCGGCCGGGAAGCTGATGCCGATCGGGAAGCGCGTGTGGCTGTCGCCGCCGGTGCCGACGGTGTCAGGCAGCAGCAGGCGGTTGAGCCAGCTGTGGATCACGCCGTCGCCCGGGCGCAGGCTGACGCCGCCGCGGTTGCTGATGAAGGCCGGCAGATCGCGGTGGGTCTTGACGTCCACCGGCTTGGGGTAGGCGGCGGTGTGGCAGAACGACTGCATCACCAGGTCGGCCGAGAAGCCCAGGCAGGCCAGGTCCTTCAGCTCGTCGCGGGTCATCGGGCCGGTGGTGTCCTGGCTGCCGACCGTCGTCATCTTCGGTTCGCAGTAGGTGCCCGGGCGCACGCCCTGGCCTTCCGGCAGGCCGACGGCGCGGCCGACCATCTTCTGCGCCAGCGTGAAGCCGGCGTTGGTGGCCACCGGGGCCGACGGCAGGCGGAACAGCGTGCTGGCGGGCAGGCCCAGGAACTCGCGTGCCTTGGCGGTCAGCGAGCGGCCGATGATCAGGTTGATGCGGCCACCGGCGCGCACTTCGTCGAACAGCACATCGCTCTTGAGCTTGAACTCGGCAGCGACCGCGCCGTTCTTCATGATCTTGCCGTCGTAGGGCAGGATGTCGATGACATCGCCCATCTCGAAGGCACCGACGTCGACCTCGATCGGCAGCGAGCCCGAGTCTTCCTGGGTGTTGAAGAAGATCGGCGCGATCTTGCCGCCCAGCGTGACGCCGCCGAAGCGCTTGTTCGGCACGAAGGGGATGTCCTGGCCGGTGGCCCAGATCACCGAGTTGGTGGCCGACTTGCGGCTCGAACCGGTGCCGACGACGTCGCCGACGTAGGCGACCAGGTGGCCCTTCTTCTTCAGGTCCTCGATGAACTGCATCGGGCCGCGCTTGCCGTCTTCCTCGGGCTTGAAGGCCGCGCCGTCGCGGGTGTTCTTCAGCATCGCCAGGTAGTGCAGCGGAATGTCCGGGCGGCTCCAGGCATCGGGCGCGGGCGACAGGTCGTCGGTGTTGGTCTCGCCGGGCACCTTGAAGACGGTGACGGTGATCTTCTTCTCGACTTCGGGGCGGGTGGTGAACCACTCCGCGTCAGCCCAGCTCTGCATCACGTCCTTGGCAAAGGCGTTGCCGGCCTTGGCTTTTTCAGCGACGTCGTTGAAGAAGTCGAACATCAGCAGCGTCTTCTTCAGCGCGGCGGCGGCCACGCCAGCCACGTCGGCGTCATCCAGCAACTCGATCAGCGGGTGGACGTTGTAGCCGCCCACCATGGTGCCGAGCAGTTCGGTGGCCTTGGCCTTGGAGATCAGCGCCACGCTCAGCTCGCCATGGGCGACGGCAGCCAGGAAGCTGGCCTTGACCTTGGCGGCGTCATCCACGCCCGGGGGCACGCGGTGCGTCAGCAGGTCGAGCAGGAAGGCGTCTTCGCCAGCGGGCGGGTTCTTGATCAGCTCGATCAGTTCCGAGGTTTGCGTGGCGTCCAGCGCGAGCGGCGGGATACCGAGCGCAGCGCGCTCAGCAACGTGTTGGCGATAGGCTTGCAGCATGAAAGGGCTCCGTGCGGTGTGGCAAAGGCCTCGGAAACTGGGCGACGCCTTTGTCTCCGGGTTAGCACTAGATTTTATGTCTTATATAAGACTTGCCAAGTCCCAAAGTGACGGCAGCCCGCTGGCTTGCTGCAAAAAAGACAAAGCCGCCCCGAAGGGCGGCCCGTGAACCGATCTTGGCGCTGGATTCAGCGCGTTGTCAGACTCAGATTTTCTGGCTGGGGTGAATGCACTCGTCGACCATGCGCTGGCCGATCTTGGCGTTCATGAGCATCGACTTGTTGGCAATCTGCAACCACACGATGCCGGCCTTCTTGTCTTCGAGGCGGACGGCGCCGGTGGTGGTGGCCTCCGGTGCCAGCGTGTAGTTCTTGCCCTTGAAGGCGACCTTGAAGTAGCCGGGCTTGTCGCCGGGGTTGATCTCGACCTTCTGGTTGAACTCGCATTCCTGCAGGCCGGTGAGCACGCGCTCGCTGGTGGCGATCTGCTCTTCGTTCAGGTCGGGCAGGGGCGCAGGGGCCTTGGCTGCGGCTTTTTTCTTGGCGGGCGCGTCAACGGCGAGCGCATTGCCGGCGCTCAGCAGGGCGGTGGTGGCAGCAACGCCGAGCAGCAGGCTGCGCATGAAAGAGGAGGTAGACATCGAGGGGTGACTCCGGGTGAACTGCAAGATGGGCGCATTGTTGGCGCGACATCGGTCACGAACGTTGCAAGTTGCTTCCATCTGCTGCTGCTGGGTGGCCGAATGGCTGCGATTGCTCACAAGTTGCCAGATTCCCGGCGCTGTTCATGGGTTCATGGCGTGGTAAGTGTTGTCGTATGACAACGTTTCCGGCGGTGGTTCAGTCCGCGAAAAACGCGCTACGTACTTCAGCGGGCAGTTGCGGTGCGTGCGCCAGCGAGGTGCGATGGGCGCGTTCCAGCACCTGCCAGAAGTAGCGGAAGCTGGCCCGGTCGTGCAGCGTGTCCTGGCCGCCGTGGCGGTAGCGGATCGGCCCCCATTGGGCGGCTTGCGCGGCCAGGATGATCTCCACCGCCAGATCGATCTCTGCCGTGGTGGGCGCAAACGCATCGACGATAGGCTGGATCTGGTCGGGGTGGATGCTCCACATGCGCGTGTAGCCCAGTTGCCGCGATGCCTGCGTGGCGGCCTCCTGCAGCGCGGCCTTGTGCTTGAACTCGGTGACGACACAGTGCGACGGCGTCTTGCCGGCGGCGTGGCAGGCGGCCGAGATTTCCAGCTTGGCGCGCAGCACCAGCGGGTGCTCGAACTGGCCCTTGACGCTCATGGCGCTGTGCGGAATCGCGCCCCGGTGTGCCGAGACGAAGTCCATCAGCCCGAACGACAGCGACTCGATGCGCGGCAGCGCCGCCATGGCAAACACGTCGCGCAGCGCGCCGTGGGTTTCGACCAGCGCGTGGACGGGAATGGCGTGGTGGATGCCATGGCGGGCGCTGGCGGCGTCGATGGCGGTGATCGCCTGTTGCAGATCGGCAACATCGCGCGGCTTGGGCACCATGATGTATGCCGTTCGCTGGCCGGCTTGCTGCACCAGCAGATCCACCATCGCCTCGAATTTCGGGTGGCCCACCGCCTGCACGCGCGCGCCGACACGGCCATGCCGGTTCTGCGGCGAGTTGATCAACTCGCTGATCAGCGCGATGTGCTCCAACTCGCCGCCTACCGGGGCGCCGTCTTCGGCATCGAGCGTGACGTCGAACACCGGGCCGAGTTCGGCCTGCAGTTCCAGGCTCTTGCGCATGCGCGCCTCGACCCCGCAGTAGTGGTCGCAGACCGGCAGGCTGGTGGCGATCTCGTCAGCATCAAACAGTGCGAGGCGGGGGTGAACCTTGGTGGCAGCGAGGGGCATGGCAATGGCATTCATGGCGTCGAATGAAAAAAGCCGACCTGAGCGGTCGGCTTTGATTGTGAACCCGCTGACGCGATCAGAGCAGGTGCTTGACGCCGTCTTGCTCGCCGGTCAACTCGGCCAGGGTCTTGTCGATGCATTCCTGGCTGAAGGCGTCGATTTCGAGGCCTTCGACGATCTTGTACTCGCCACCTTCGCAGGTGACGGGGTAGCCGAACATGACTTCCTTGGGGATGCCGTATTCGCCGTTGGACGGCACGCCCATCGTGACCCACTTGCCATTGGTGCCCAGGGCCCAGTCGCGCATGTGGTCGATGGCCGCGTTGGCAGCCGAAGCGGCCGACGACACGCCGCGCGCAGCGATGATCGCGGCGCCGCGCTTGCCGACGGTCGGCAGGAACACGTCCTTGTTCCAGACGCTGTCGTTGATCATGTCCTTGACCGAGGCGCCGTCGATGGTGGCGTAGCGGTAGTCGGCGTACATGGTCGGCGAGTGGTTGCCCCACACGGCCAGCTTCTCGATCGCAGCCACCGGCTTGCCGGTCTTGGCGGCGATCTGGCTCAGCGCGCGGTTGTGGTCCAGGCGCAGCATGGCGGTGAAGTTCTTGGCTGGCAGATCCGGCGCTGCCTTCATTGCGATGTAGGCGTTGGTGTTGGCGGGGTTGCCGACGACCAGCACCTTGACGTTGCGCGATGCGACCGCGTTCAGGGCCTTGCCCTGGGCGGTGAAGATGGCGCCGTTGATCGACAGCAGTTCGGCGCGCTCCATGCCGGGGCCGCGCGGACGCGAGCCGACCAGCAGGGCGTAGTCGGTGTCCTTGAAGGCTTCCAGCGGGTCGCTGTGCGCTTCGATGCCGGCCAGCAGCGGGAAGGCGCAGTCTTCGAGCTCCATGATCACGCCCTTGAGCGCTTCCTGGGCCTTCTCCATCGGCACTTCCAGCAATTGCAGGATGACGGGCTGGTCTTTGCCCAGCATTTCGCCGGAGGCAATGCGGAACAGCAGGGCGTAACCGATCTGGCCAGCAGCGCCGGTAACGGCAACACGGACGGGACTCTTGCTCATGGGAGAACTCCTGGGAAGCGAGTGAAAACGAGGTGGGTGGAACCAGAGACCGGTCGCGGCAGCGTCTGCCGTCGGCCGTACGGCGTGGGAGCCGAAGTGTCGCGCAGTCTAGGGGTTCACCCTCAAATCTGTCAATAATCTTATGTCTTATATAAGACATCTATTGAAGAGTGTTGCCCGCAGCGGCCGGCTTGTGCTGGAATGCCGGCCATGCCGCAAACCGCGCCTCCACCTGCATCGACTGCTGCCGACCCGGCCGGCGAGTCGGGGCCTGCCTTCAGCCCGCTCTACCGCCAGATCAAGAGCCTGATCATGCGCGGCCTGCAGGCGGGCGAGTGGAAGCCCGGCGAGGCGATTCCGAGCGAGCTGGAACTGGCCGGCCGTTTTCGCGTCAGCCAAGGCACGGTTCGTAAGGCTATTGACGAACTTGCGGCTGAAAATCTGCTGGTGAGGCGTCAAGGCAAGGGCACGTTCGTCGCGACGCACAACGAAGAAAAGATTCAATACCGTTTCCTGCGCCTGCAGTCCGAAGGGGCTGAGGGTCCGCAGCCGATGCAGCGCGATTTCCTCGACTGCCGTCGCATGCGGGCACCGGCTGATGTGGCGCGGGCGCTGGAATTGCGCGCTGGTGATGTGGCGGTGCAGATCCGGCGCACCCTGGCGCAGGGCGGGCGGCCGCTGGTGCTCGATGACATCTGGCTGCCCGGCCATTTGTTCAAGGGGCTGACGGCCGAGCGCCTGAGTGAGTACCGTGGGCCGCTTTACAGCCTGTTCGAGTCGGAGTTTGGCGTGCGCATGATTCGCGCTGAAGAAAAAATTCGTGCCGTGGCCGCCGATGCGACTGTGGCACCTGTGTTGCAAGTACCGGTGGGCGCGCCGCTGTTGAGCGTGGAGCGGCTGGCGCTGACCTACGGCGACAAGCCGGTGGAATTGCGCCGCGGTCTCTACAACACCGAAACGCATCACTACCGCAACGAATTGAGTTGAACGATCGGCTGATTCAAACAGCCTGCAAGACGAGGTCTTGTTGCATTGCAATAAAATCATGAATGGTTTCGCGTTGATTACATAAGGCACGACATGGCAGATATCACCCCTACACCCAGACCGGTTTATCGCAACATCCATGTGACCGATATCGTCAGTTATCGGTTGCCCCCGGCAGGCATCGTGTCGATCCTGCATCGCATCAGTGGCGTACTGCTGTTCGTGCTGCTGCCGTTCATCATCTGGATGTTCGACACCAGCCTGACCTCCGAGATCAGCTACGAGACCTTCACGGCCGTGTTCGCCGCCGGTGCAGGTCCGCTGCCGGGCTGGTTCATCAAGCTGATCGCGCTGGCGCTGATCTGGGGCTATCTGCACCACTTCATCGCCGGTGTGCGCCACCTCTGGATGGATGCCACCCACAGCGTGAGCAAGCAGCAGGGCCACAGTTCGGCCGTCATCACGCTGGTCTCCAGCGTGGTGCTGACCGTAGCGCTGGGCGCCAAGCTGTTCGGTTTGTACTGAGCCGATCCTCCCGGCTTCGGCTATCTCCAACAAGATCCAACAAGACAAGACCCCTATGTCCAAGAATTACGGATCCAAGCGCGTGGTCGCTGGCGCGCACTACGGTTTGCGCGACTGGCTGGCCCAATCCGCAACAGCCACGCTGATGGCGCTCTTCACCATCGCCCTGCTGGCGCAGGTGCTGCTGGGCGGGCCGCTCGGCTATGACCGCTGGGCGGGCATCTTCTCGCAGCAGTGGATGAAGACGCTGACCTTTGTGCTGATCATCTCGTTGGCGTGGCACGCCTGGATTGGCGTGCGCAACATCTGGATGGATTACGTCAAGCCGGTGGCCGTGCGCCTGACGCTGCACGTGTTGACCATCGTCTGGCTCGTCGGCTGCGCCGGCTGGGCAGTGCAAGTTCTCTGGAGGCTCTGATGTCTGTTGCTAGCTCTTTGCCGCGTCGCAAGTTCGACGTGGTCATCGTCGGTGCCGGTGGTTCCGGCATGCGCGCTTCGTTGCAGTTGTCGCGCGCCGGCCTGAACGTGGCCGTGCTGTCCAAGGTCTTCCCGACCCGCTCGCACACCGTGGCCGCCCAGGGTGGCATCGGTGCCTCGCTGGGCAACATG
Organism: Leptothrix sp. (in: b-proteobacteria); assembly: GCF_965250675.1. Classification (NCBI taxonomy): domain Bacteria; kingdom Pseudomonadati; phylum Pseudomonadota; class Betaproteobacteria; order Burkholderiales; family Sphaerotilaceae; genus Leptothrix; species Leptothrix sp. (in: b-proteobacteria). The sequence goes on along the minus strand of NZ_CBDFPH010000002.1, from coordinate 65,836 downwards.
TCGGAAGACAACTGGCACTATCACTTCTACGACACCATCAAGGGCTCCGATTGGCTGGGCGACCAGGACGCGATCGAGTTCATGTGCCGCGAAGCGCCCAAGGTCGTCTACGAGCTTGAGCACTTCGGCATGCCGTTCGACCGCAACGCCGACGGCACCATCTACCAGCGTCCGTTCGGCGGCCACACCGCCAACTACGGCGAGAAGCCGGTGCAGCGCGCCTGCGCTGCCGCTGACCGTACCGGTCACGCGATGCTGCACACGCTCTACCAGCAGAACGTCAAGTCGCGCACCAACTTCTTCGTTGAATGGATGGCGCTCGACATCATCCGTGACGCCGAAGGCGACGTGGTCGGCGTGACCGCGCTCGAGATGGAGACCGGCGAGGTCCACATCCTCGAAGCCAAGAGCGTGCTGCTGGCCACCGGCGGCGCTGGTCGCATCTACGCGGCCAGCACCAACGCCTTCATCAACACCGGCGACGGCCTGGGCATGGCGGCGCGCGCCGGCATCCCGTTGCAGGACATGGAGTTCTGGCAGTTCCACCCGACCGGCGTGGCCGGCGCGGGCGTGCTGCTGACCGAAGGTTGCCGTGGCGAAGGCGCCATCCTGCGCAACAGCAACGGCGAGCGCTTCATGGAGCGCTACGCGCCCACGCTCAAGGACCTGGCACCGCGCGACTTCGTCTCGCGCTGCATGGACCAGGAGATCAAGGAAGGTCGCGGCTGCGGTCCCAACAAGGACCACGTCGTGCTCGACATGACCCACCTGGGCGGCGACACCATCCTGAAGCGCCTGCCGTCGGTGTTCGAGATTGGCCACAATTTCGCCAACGTCGACATCACCAAGGAGCCGATCCCCGTGGTGCCGACCATCCACTACCAGATGGGTGGCATCCCGACCAACATCAACGGCCAGGTCGTCACGCCCAAGGGCGACGACTACAAGAGCATCGTCAACGGCCTCTACGCCGTGGGCGAATGCTCCTGCGTGTCGGTGCACGGCGCCAACCGCCTGGGCACCAACTCGCTGCTGGACCTGCTGGTGTTCGGCCGCGCGGCCGGCAACCACATCGTCGACGCGCTCAAGAGCTCGCCCAAGTCGCACAAGGCCTTGCCCAAGGATGCGGCCGAGAACTCGCTGGCCCGCCTGGCGCGTCTGGACAGCTCCAACAGCGGCGAATACGCGCAGAACGTCGCCAACGACATCCGCAGCGCCATGCAGCTGCACGCCGGCGTGTTCCGCACCCAGGCGTCGATGGACGAAGGCGTGGTCAAGATCAATGCGCTGCGCGCACGGGTCGAGGCCATCACGCTCAAGGACAAGTCCAAGGTCTTCAACACCGCCCGCATCGAGGCGCTGGAAGTCGAGAACCTGATCGAAGCCGCCCAGGCGACGATGACCTCGGCCGCTGCGCGCAAGGAATGCCGTGGCGCCCACACCGTCAACGACTACGAGCGCGCCGCCGACGACGCCCAGTTCCCGCTCGGCCGCAATGACGCCGAGTGGATGAAGCACACCCTGTGGGACAGCGCGACCAACAGCCTGTCCTACAAGCCGGTCAACCTCAAGCCGCTGACGGTCGCGTCCGTCCCGCCCAAGGTTCGTACCTTCTAAGCGCGTTGCAGGAGTAAAACCACATGGCCCAGAAGCGCACTTTCCAGATCTACCGCTACGACCCTGATAAGGACGCGAAGCCGTACATGCAGACCATCGAGGTCGAGCTTGACGGCAGCGAGCGCATGCTGCTCGACGCGCTCATCAAGCTCAAGGAGGTCGATCCGGCCCTGAGCTACCGCCGTTCATGCCGCGAAGGCGTGTGCGGTTCGGACGCGATGAACATCAACGGCAAGAACGGTCTGGCCTGCCTGACCAATATGCGCGACCTGCCGGGCGTGATCGTGCTCAAGCCGCTGCCGGGGCTGCCGGTCATCCGCGATCTGATCGTGGACATGACCCAGTTCTTCAAGCAGTACAACTCGATCAAGCCCTACCTCGTCAACGAAGAAATTCCGCCCGAGACCGAGCGCCTGCAGAGCCCCGAAGAGCGCGACGAGCTCAACGGCCTCTACGAGTGCATCCTGTGCGCGAGCTGCTCGACCAGCTGCCCGAGCTTCTGGTGGAACCCGGACAAGTTCGTCGGCCCGGCTGGCCTGCTGCAGGCTTATCGATTCATTGCCGACAGCCGCGACCAGGACACGGCCGCGCGTCTGGACAACCTTGAAGACCCGTACCGCCTGTTCCGCTGCCACACCATCATGAATTGCGTCGATGTTTGCCCGAAGGGTCTGAACCCGACCAAGGCCATCGGCAAGATCAAGGAAATGATGGTGCGCCGCGCTGTCTGAGCGCTGTGCAACTTCGACTTAGGCAACGCCATGGATCAAACCCCGCTCGGTGAACGTGCCCTCAGCAAGCTTCGGTGGCGGTGCCGCCGCGGCCTGCTGGAAAACGATCTTTTCATCGAGCGCTTTTTCCAGCGTTACGAAGACAGCATGACCGTCGGCCAAGCCAACGGCATGACTGTCCTGATGGATTTGGCTGATAACGATTTGCTGGATCTCCTGCTCGCACGCCGCGAGCCCGAGGGCGACGATTTGACTCGCCCCGAGGTGCAGGAAGTTCTGGCGCAGCTGCGCGACGTCAGCATGACATCCGCGCAGCGCTGATGCCCCGCCGCTCCGATTTGTTGACTTGAGAGGAAACCGCCATGATGACCCCGTCTGACGTGAAGGCCACGTTATCGTTCTCGGACGGCAGCCCCAGCATGGAGCTGCCGCTTTACAAGGGCACCATCGGCCCGGATGTCATCGACATCCGCAAGCTGTACGCCCAGACCGGCAAGTTCACCTACGACCCGGGCTTCCTGAGCACCGCATCGTGCAACTCCGCCATCACCTACATCGATGGTGACAAGGGCGAGCTGCTCTATCGCGGCTACCCGATCGAGCAGTTGGCAGTCAATTGCGACTTCCTGGAAACCTGCCACCTGTTGCTCTACGGAGAGCTGCCCAACGAGACGCAGAAGACCGAATTCACCGCGCGCGTGACCAATCACACGATGGTCAACGAGCAGATGCAGTTCTTCCTGCGCGGCTTCCGCCGTGACGCGCACCCGATGGCGGTCATGACCGGCCTGGTCGGCGCGTTGTCGGCCTTCTATCACGACAGCACCGACATCAACAATCCGGAGCACCGCGACATCGCCGCGATCCGCCTGATTGCCAAGATGCCCACGCTGGTCGCGATGGCGTACAAGTACTCGGCTGGCCAGCCGTACATGTACCCGAAGAACAACCTGAGCTACTCGGCGAACTTCATGCACATGATGTTCGCAACGCCGTGCGAAGACTACGTCCCCAACGACGTGGTGGTTCGCGCGCTCGACCGCATCTTCATCCTGCACGCCGACCACGAGCAGAACGCATCGACCTCCACGGTTCGCCTGTGCGGCTCGTCGGGCACCAACCCGTTTGCGGCCATCGCCGCCGGCGTGGCCTGCCTGTGGGGCCCTGCCCACGGTGGCGCCAACGAGGCTTGCCTGAACATGCTGGGCGACATCCAGAAGATGGGTGGCGTCGAGAAGATCGGTGACTTCATCAGCAAGGTCAAGGACAAGAACTCCGGCGTCAAGCTGATGGGCTTCGGCCACCGCGTCTACAAGAACTACGATCCGCGCGCCAAGCTGATGCGCGAAACCTGCCACGAGGTGCTCGGCGCCCTGGGCCTGGAAAACGATCCGATGTTCAAGCTGGCGATGTCGCTGGAGAAGATCGCGCTGGAAGACGAATACTTCGTCGCCCGCAAGCTCTACCCGAACGTCGACTTCTACTCGGGCATCGTGCAGCGCGCCATCGGCATCCCGGTGAGCCTGTTCACCGCGATCTTCGCGCTGGCCCGCACCGTCGGCTGGATTGCGCAGCTCAACGAAATGATCGGCGACCCCGAGTACAAGATCGGCCGTCCGCGTCAGCTGTTCGCCGGCTCGGCTTCACGTGACGTCAAGCCGCTCAGCCAGCGCTGATCTGCACGTCGCCCAACAAAAAGCCGCTCACTGAGCGGCTTTTTTGTCTTTTGCAGGAGCAGCAAAAGCCACCCCTGCATCCGATTCCCCTTACAGCATCGCCTTCAACAGCCGAGCCATCTCGGAGGGGTTGCGCGTGATGGTGAAGCCACACTCCTCCATGATCGCGAGCTTGGCGTCCGCTGTGTCCGCGCCACCCGAGATCAGCGCACCGGCGTGGCCCATGCGCTTGCCGGCCGGGGCCGTCACACCGGCGATGAAGCCCACGATCGGCTTCTTCATGTTGGCCTTGCACCAGAGTGCGGCTTCAGCCTCATCCGGGCCGCCGATCTCGCCGATCATGATGACCGCGTCGGTGTCCGGATCGTCGTTGAAGGCGCGCATCACGTCGATGTGCTTCAGGCCGTTGATCGGGTCACCGCCGATGCCGACGGCGCTCGATTGACCCAGGCCGATCTCGGTCAACTGCGCCACCGCTTCATACGTCAGCGTGCCCGAACGGGAGACCACGCCGATGCGCCCCTTGCGGTGGATGTGGCCGGGCATGATGCCGATCTTGATTTCCTCGGGCGTGATCAGGCCCGGGCAGTTCGGGCCGAGCAGTAGCGTCTTCTTGCCGCCGGCCGCTTCCTTGGCCTTCATCTTGTTGCGCACCATCAGCATGTCCCGAACCGGGATGCCTTCGGTGATGCAGATCGCCAGGTCCAGGTCGGCTTCGACCGCCTCCCAGATCGCAGCCGCCGCGCCCGCGGGCGGCACGTAGATCACGCTGACGGTCGCGCCTTGCGCCTGCGCGGCTTCCTTGACGGTCGCGTAGATCGGGATGTCCGAGAACTTCTCGCCCGCCTTCTTCGGGTTCACACCCGCCACAAAAGCGTTCTTGCCGTTGGCATACGCCTGGCAGCCCAGCGTGTGGAACTGGCCGGTCTTGCCGGTGATGCCCTGGGTGATGACCCGCGTGTCTTTGTTGATGAGAATCGACATGTTCTTGTTCCTTCGGCTTACTTCACGGCGGCGACGATCGCCGTCGCGGCTTCGGCCATGGTGTTGGCAGCGATGATGGGCAGGCCCGAACGGCTGAGCATCTCCTTGCCCAGGTCCTCGTTGGTGCCCTTCATGCGCACCACCAGCGGCACGCTGAGGTTCACGGCCTTGCACGCCACGATCACGCCTTCGGCGATGGTGTCGCACTTCATGATGCCGCCGAAGATGTTGACCAGGATGCCCTTGACGTCCGGGTTCTTCAGCATGATCTTGAACGCCTCGGTCACCTTCTCGGCCGTGGCGCCACCGCCCACGTCGAGGAAGTTGGCCGGCTCGCCGCCGAACAGCTTGATGGTGTCCATCGTCGCCATCGCCAGGCCCGCGCCGTTGACCAGGCAGCCGATGTTGCCGTCGAGGCTGATGTAGGCCAGATCGAACTTCGACGCTTCGACTTCAGCCGGATCTTCCTCGTCCAGATCGCGATAGGCCACGATCTCGGGGTGGCGGAAGAGGGCGTTGGGGTCGAAGTTGAACTTCGCGTCCAGCGCGATCAGGTTGCCCTTGGAGTCACGGTTGAGCGGGTTGATCTCGACCAGCGAGGCGTCCGTCTCCATGTAGCAGCGGTAGAGGTTCTGGAACAGCGTGACGGCTTGCGCGGTCGAGTCGGCCGGCAGGCCGATGGCGTCAGCAATCTTCCTGGCCTGCTCGGCGCCCAGGCCGGTGAGCGGGTCGATCACTTCGGTGACGATCTTCTCGGGCGTCGAGTGGGCGACCTCCTCGATGTCCATGCCACCCTCGGAGGACGCGATGAAGGCGACCTTCTGCGAGGCGCGGTCGGTCACGAGCGAGACGTAGTATTCCTTCTGGATGTCGGCGCCGTCTTCGATGTAGAGGCGGCGCACCTTCTGGCCTTCGGGGCCGGTCTGATGGGTGACCAACTGCATGCCGAGAATGTCCTCGGCGAGCTTGCGCACATCGTCCATCGAGCGTGCGAGCTTGACGCCGCCGCCCTTGCCGCGCCCACCAGCGTGGATCTGCGCCTTGACGACCCACACGGGTCCGCCCAGCTTCTGCGCGGCTTCCACCGCCTCCTGCACCGTGAACGCAGCATGGCCGCGCGGCACCGGCACATCAAACTGGCGCAGGATTTCCTTGCCTTGGTATTCGTGGATTTTCATGGGGGTTTTGCTCCTCGGATGCGAAAGAAATGAGGGGTGGAAATCAAATTGCCGCGACTTTGCGGCCGGAAGCTGACCTCAAACTGAGGTTGGCGTTCGACAGGCGTTCGACAGGCGTTCAACTGGCGGCAGCAGCCAGGCCGTTGTCGAAGTGAGCGCGCATGAGTTGCGCAGCCAAGTCGGCCTGGCGCGCTTCGAGCGCAGTCATCAAGGCGCGGTGTTCGGCCAGCGATTCGGCCATGCGGCCTTGCTTGAACAGCGAGTGGTGGCGGTTGAGCTTCATCATCTTGCGCAGATCGGCCACGATCTGGATGCGCCAGCGGTTGCCGGCAGCGGCCAGCAACTGCATGTGAAACGCCTCGTTGGTGGCGAAGAAGAATTCGCGCTGCTGCACCTCGCGCTCCAGTTGATCGTGCAGCGTGCGCAGGCGGGCAATGTCGGCAGTGCTGGCGTTGCGGGCCACTTCGCCGGCGGCGTCGCTTTCCAGCAAGGCCAGCAGGTGGTAGACCTGGCGCACATCGTCGGCTGACATTTCGGTGACGTAGGCGCCGCGCCGCACCTTCATGGTCACCAGGCCTTCGACGGCCAGCACCTTGAGCGCCTCGCGCAGCGGCGTGCGGCTGATGCCGTATTCGGCCGTCAGCTTCTGCTCATCGATCCAGCTGCCGGGCTCCAGCTCGCGGTTGAAGATCTGCTCACGCAGGCGCTCGGCCACCTCTTGATACAGCGCGCGGGGCGCCAGGGTGGTGTCGGAGGCGGGATGAAAAGCAGAGGCCACGGGAGAGGAGTCAGCTGTGCGTCATTATTGAATTCATAATTATGCATCATGTATCATGATGGCGAATAGGAGTTACCGCATGTCTTCCGCACCCGAGTTCAAGCCGTCCACCCTCGACCTTTGGCACAAGGCTGCTGCCAAATCCGCACCGGGCGGCGACGTTTCCGCGTTGAACTGGGTCACGCCGGAAGGCATCACGGTCAAGCCGCTTTACACCGCTGCCGACACGGCCGATCTGCCCTACGCCGACACGCTGCCGGGCTTCGAGCCCTTCATTCGCGGCCCGCAGGCAACGATGTATGCGGTGCGGCCCTGGACCATCCGCCAGTACGCCGGCTTCTCGACCGCCGAAGAATCCAATGCCTTCTACCGCCGCGCGCTCGCTGCGGGCGGTCAGGGTGTGTCGGTGGCGTTTGACCTGGCCACGCACCGTGGCTATGACAGCGATCACCCGCGCGTGACCGGCGACGTCGGCAAGGCCGGCGTGGCGATTGATTCGGTCGAGGACATGAAGATCCTGTTCGACAGCATTCCGCTCGACAAGGTCAGCGTCTCGATGACCATGAACGGCGCGGTGCTGCCGGTGCTGGCGGGTTATGTCGTCGCGGCGGAAGAGCAGGGCGTATCGCAGGACCAGCTCAGCGGCACCATCCAGAACGACATCCTCAAGGAGTTCATGGTCCGCAACACCTACATCTACCCGCCCGAGCCGTCGATGAAGATCATCGGCGACATCATTGAGTACACCGCGGCGCACATGCCCAAGTTCAACTCGATCTCGATCAGCGGCTACCACATGCAGGAAGCGGGCGCGAACCAGGCGCTGGAGTTGGCTTTCACGCTGGCCGACGGCAAGGAATACGTCAAGACCGCCATTGCCAAGGGCATGGACGTTGATGCGTTTGCCGGCCGCCTGAGTTTCTTCTGGGCCATCGGTATGAACTTCTATCTGGAGATTGCCAAGATGCGCGCCGCGCGCCTGCTGTGGTGCCGGATCATGAAGGGCTTCGACGCCAGGAACCCCAAGAGCCTGATGCTGCGCACGCACTGCCAGACCTCGGGCTGGTCGCTGACCGAGCAGGACCCGTACAACAACGTCGTGCGCACCACGGTCGAGGCCATGGCCGCCGTCTTCGGCGGCACGCAGAGCCTGCACACCAACGCCTTCGACGAGGCGATCGCACTGCCGACCGAGACCAGCGCCCGCATCGCCCGCAACACGCAGCTGATCATCCAGGAAGAGACCCACATCACCAGCGTGGTCGACCCCTGGGCCGGCAGCTTCATGATGGAGAAGCTCACGCAGGACATGGCCGACAAGGCCTGGGCCATCATCGAAGAGGTCGAGGCCATGGGTGGCATGACCAAGGCCGTCGACTCCGGCTGGGCCAAGCTCAAGATCGAGGCCAGCGCGGCCGAGAAGCAGGCCTGCATCGACTCGGGCAAGGACGTGATCGTCGGCGTCAACAAGTACAAGCTGGCCAAGGAAGACCCGGTCGAGATCCGCGAGGTCGACAACGTCGCCGTGCGTGAATCGCAGATCGCCCGGCTGCAGGCCATCAAGGCCCGTCGCGACAGCGCCACCGTCGCCGCCGCGCTGCAGGCGCTGACCGACGCAGCCGAATCCGGCACGGGCAACCTGCTGGCCTTGTCGATCGACGCGATCCGCCTGCGTGCTACGGTGGGTGAGGTGTCGGATGCACTGGAGAAAATCTTCGGCCGCCACCGTGCCGACATCCAGAAGGTCACCGGCGTCTACGCCGCCGCCTACGACTCGGCCGAGGGCTGGGAGAAGCTGCAGGGTGAGATCGCGGCCTTCGCTGAAGATCAGGGCCGCCGCCCGCGCGTGATGATCGCCAAGCTCGGCCAGGACGGCCATGACCGGGGCGCCAAGGTGGTGGCCACCGCGTTCGCCGATCTGGGCTTCGACGTCGACATGGGCCCGCTGTTCCAGACGCCCGAGGAATGCGCCCGCCAGGCGATCGAGAACGACGTGCACGCCGTGGGCGTCAGCACGCTCGCCGCCGGCCACAAGACGCTGGTGCCGGCCATCATCGCGGCGCTCAAGGCGCAGGGCGCGGACGACATCATCGTCTTCGTGGGTGGCGTGATTCCGGCGCAGGACTACGGCTACCTGTTCGATGCGGGCGTCAAGGGCATTTTCGGCCCCGGCACGCCGATCCCGGCCTCGGCCAAGACGGTGCTGGAGCAGATCCGCGCCAGCCTCACACCGGCTTGAAACCTGTCTGTTGCAGGAGTGCTCGTCGCCTATGAATTCACCCACGTCTGCCGTCCCGTCATCGCCCCGGCTGGAGCTGGCTCCTGCGGGTGAGGGCGATTTCGAATCGCTGCTCGCCCTGCGCATGGCCGCCATGCGCGAGAGCCTGGAGCGCTTCGGCCACTTCGACCCGCAGCGCGTGCGCGAGCGCCTGAGCCGGGGCTACAACCCGGCGCATGCCCGCCACATCCTGCGTGACGGCGAACTGGTGGGCTTCGTGGTGGTGATTCCGCGCGAGCACGACTGGCTGCTGGACCACCTCTACATCCACCCGAGCGCGCAGGGCGAAGGCATCGGTGGCTGGGTGATGCGGCAGGTGCTGGCCGAGGCCGACGCGCAGGCGCGCCCGGTGCACGTCACCGCGCTACGCCACAGCGACGCCACGCGCTTCTACCAGCGCCACGGTTTCATCCTGGAAGCCGAAGGCGAGTGGGATCTGTACTTCCGCCGGCCGGCCCAAGCCGCCACTTGAGCCTTCCGACCATGACTGAAGCCGCTGCCGCGCTGGATTTCAGCGACCTGGCCGAGCCGGAACGCATGCTGGCGCTCGGCATCACGGGTGATGTCTCGGGCCAAACGCAGGCCGTGCAGCGCCGCGCCATGGCCAAGGCCATCACGCTGCTGGAGTCGACCCGGCCCGAGCACCGCCTGCGCGCCGATGCGCTGCTCAACGCGCTGCTGCCGCACACCGGACGCAGCTTCCGGCTCGGCATTTCGGGCGTGCCGGGCGTGGGTAAGTCGACCTTCATCGAGGTGCTGGGCCTGCACCTGATCGGCCTGGGCCACCGCGTGGCGGTGCTGGCGGTCGACCCGTCGAGCAGCGTCTCGGGCGGCTCGATCCTGGGCGACAAGACGCGCATGGAGCACTTGAGCGTGCACGAGCGCGCCTACATCCGCCCCAGCCCGAGCAGCGGCACGCTCGGCGGCGTGGCCGAAAAAACCCGTGAAGCCATGCTGGTGGCCGAGGCCGCCGGCTACGACATCGTCATCGTCGAGACCGTGGGCGTCGGCCAGAGCGAGACGGCAGTGGCCGCCATGACCGACATGTTCGTGCTGCTGCAACTGCCCAACGCCGGCGACGACCTGCAGGCGATCAAGAAGGGCGTGATGGAGTTGGCCGACCTGGTCGTCATCAACAAGGCCGACCTTGACGTGCACGCTGCCACCCGTGCCCAGGCGCAGATTGCCAGTGCGCTGCGCCTGCTCGGTCTGCACGACCAGCACGGCCGCCACGCGCCGGCGCATGGCGACACCGCCGCACATCAGGGCGCCACGCTGTGGACGCCGCAGGTGATGCAGTTGAGCGCGCTCAAAGGCGCCGGCCTGGGCGACTTCTGGACCGCCGTGAGCCGCTTCCGCGAACTGCAGGCCGCCAGCGGCCGGCTGGCCGAGCGGCGCCAGCAGCAGAGCCTGGCCTGGATGTGGGAGCGCATCGAGGCCGGCCTGCAGCAGCGCTTCAAGGCCCATGCCGACGTACGCACTGCCTTGCCGGCCCTGACCGACGCGGTGCGCGCCGGACGCGTGGCGGCCTCGGTGGCCGCGCGCCAACTGCTCGACCTGTTTCACTGAACACTTTCCGAATTTCCTGAATCCCCCGAATCAAGATCGCGAACGAGGAGCACTCCACCATGCATGACATCCAGCAAATGCTCGAAGAAAAGCGCGCCAAGGCCCGCTTGGGCGGCGGCGAGAAGCGCATTGCCGCGCAGCACGCCAAGGGCAAACTGACGGCGCGCGAGCGCATCGAGTTGCTGCTCGACGAAGGCACCTTCGAAGAGTGGGACATGTTCGTCGAGCACCGCTGCGTCGACTTCGGCATGGCCGACAACAAGATCCCCGGCGACGGCGTCGTCACCGGCTACGGCATGATCAACGGCCGCCTGGTGTTCGTCTACAGCCAGGACTTCACCGTCTTCGGCGGCGCCTTGAGCGAATCGCACGCCGAGAAGATCTGCAAGGTGATGGACCAGGCCATGAAGGTCGGCGCGCCGGTGATCGGCATCAACGACTCGGGCGGTGCGCGCATCCAGGAGGGCGTGGCATCGCTGGGCGGTTACGCCGAGGTGTTCCAGCGCAACGTCATGGCCAGCGGCGTGGTGCCGCAGATCAGCATGATCATGGGCCCGAGCGCCGGCGGCGCGGTCTACTCGCCCGCCATGACCGACTTCATCTTCATGGTGAAGGACTCCAGCTACATGTTCGTCACCGGCCCCGAGGTGGTGAAGACCGTGACGCACGAGGAAGTCACCGCCGAAGAACTCGGCGGCGCCACCACCCACACCACCAAGAGCGGTGTGGCCGATCTGGCGTTCGAGAACGACGTCGAAGCGCTGCTGATGCTGCGCCGCTTCTTCAACTACCTGCCGCTCAACAACCGCCAGAAGGCCCCCGTGCGCCCGAGCGGCGACGCGGCCAACCGGCTCGACTACTCGCTCGACACGCTGGTGCCCGACAACGCCAACAAGCCCTACGACATCAAGGAGCTGATCCACAAGGTCGTGGACGACGGCGATTTCTTCGAGTTGCAGCCCGACTACGCCGCCAACATCGTCATCGGCTTCGCCCGCATGGAAGGGCAGTCAGTGGGCATCGTCGCCAACAACCCGCTGGTGCTGGCGGGTTGCCTGGATATCAAGTCGTCGATCAAGGCGGCGCGCTTCGTGCGCTTCTGCGATGCCTTCAGCATCCCGGTGATCACCTTCGTCGACGTGCCCGGCTTCATGCCCGGCACTTCTCAAGAGTACGGCGGCATCATCAAGCACGGCGCCAAGCTGCTCTACGCCTACGCCGAGTGCACGGTGCCCAAGGTCACCGTCATCACCCGCAAGGCCTATGGCGGCGCGTATGACGTGATGAGTTCCAAGCACCTGCGCGGCGACGTCAACTTCTCCTGGCCCAACGCCGAGATCGCCGTGATGGGCGCCAAGGGCGCGGTGGAGATCATCTTCCGTGAAGACAAGGGCGATCCGGCCAAGCTCGCGGCCAAGGAAGCCGAATACAAGGCCCGCTTCGCCAATCCGTTCGTGGCCGGGGCCCGTGGCTTCATCGACGACGTGATTCAGCCGCACGAGACCCGCAAGCGCATCTGCCGTTCGCTGGCGATGCTGAAGGACAAGAAGCTGGAAAACCCGTGGCGCAAGCACGGCAACATCCCCCTGTAATCCGGCCGCGGAGTTTCAACACATGTTCACCAAGATCCTCATTGCCAACCGCGGCGAAATCGCCTGCCGCGTCATCAAGACCGCCCAGAAGATGGGCATCAAGACCGTTGCGGTCTACTCCGAAGCCGACAAGGACGCGCGCCACGTCGAGCTGGCCGACGAAGCCGTGCTGCTCGGCCCCGCGCCCAGCCGCGAGTCGTATCTGGTCGCCGACAAGATCATTGCGGCGGCCAAGGCCACTGGCGCGCAGGCGATTCACCCTGGCTATGGCTTCCTGTCCGAGAACGAGGCGTTTGCCAAGCGCTGCGAGGACGAGGGCATTGCCTTCATCGGCCCGCGCCACTTCAGCATCGCGGCCATGGGCGACAAGATCGCCTCCAAGAAGCTGGCCAAGGAAGCCAACGTCAGCACCATCCCCGGCTACAACGAAGCCATCGACACGCCCGAGCAGGCGGTCGAGATCGCCAAGGGCATCGGCTACCCGGTGATGATCAAGGCTTCGGCCGGCGGCGGCGGCAAGGGCCTGCGCGTGGCCTTCAACGACAAGGAGGCCTTCGAGGGCTTCTCGTCCTGCCGCAACGAAGCGCGCAACAGCTTTGGCGACGACCGCGTGTTCATCGAGAAGTACGTGCTCGAGCCGCGCCACATCGAGATCCAGGTGCTCGGCGACAGCCACGGCAATGTGCTGTACCTGAACGAGCGCGAATGCTCGATCCAGCGCCGCCACCAGAAGGTGATCGAAGAGGCGCCGTCGCCCTTCATCAGTGACGCCACCCGCAAGGCGATGGGCGAGCAGGCCGTGGCATTGGCCAAGGCCGTCAAGTACCAGAGCGCCGGCACGGTCGAGTTCGTGGTCGGCAAGGACCAGGACTTCTACTTCCTCGAGATGAACACCCGCCTGCAGGTGGAGCACCCGGTCACCGAGTGCATCACCGGGCTGGACCTGGTCGAGCAGATGATCCGCGTCGCCGCCGGCGAGGCGCTGGCGTTCAAGCAGGAAGACGTCAAGCGCGACGGCTGGGCGATCGAGTGCCGCATCAACGCCGAAGACCCGTTCCGCAACTTCCTGCCCAGCACCGGTCGTCTGGTGCGCTACCAGCCGCCCGAGCAGCAGCTGGAGCAGGGCACCGAGACGCTGGTGGGCGCGGCCTATGAGGGTGCGGCTTACGGTGGCGTGCGCGTGGATACCGGCGTCTACGAAGGCGGCGAGATCCCGATGTTCTACGACTCGATGATCGCCAAGCTCATCGTGCACGGCCGCGATCGCAACGAGGCGATTGCCAAGATGCGCGAGGCGCTCAACGGCTTCGTCATCCGCGGCATCAGCAGCAACATTCCCTTCCAGGCCGCGCTGCTGGCGCACCCGAAGTTCGTCGCGGGCGACTTCAACACCGGCTTCATTGCCGAGCACTACAGCCAGGGCTTCAAGGCCGAGGACGTGCCGCACGACGACCCGCTGTTCCTGGTGGCGCTGGCCGCCTTCGTGCGCCGCAAGGCCCGCCAGCGGGCGTCGGGCATCAGCGGCCAGCTGCCGGGTCACGGCGTGACGATTGCGCCGGACTTTGTGGTGGCGGTGCTGGGCGAGCAGGGCCAGCATGTCTATCACTCGGTCGCGGTCGACTCCTATGACACGAGCACCGCCAGTGCCATCGTGCGGGTGGGCGAGCGCGGCTATTCGATCGCCAGCCCGTCCAAGCTCGGCGACGCGCTGATGCAGGGCGTCGTCAACGGCCGGCCGTTCACGGCGCAGGTCGGGCAGGCCACGGCCCGCCGCCCGCTGGCGCTGCGCGTGGCACACAACGGCACGCAGATCGACGCGCTGGTGCTGGCGCCGCGCGCAGCCGAGCTGATGAAGCTGATGCCCTACAAGGCGCCGCCCGACACCAGCAAGATGCTGCTCTCGCCCATGCCCGGCCTGCTGGCCGACGTGGTGGTGCAGGTCGGCCAGAAGGTGCTGGCCGGCGAGCGCCTGGCGGTGATCGAGGCCATGAAGATGGAAAACATCCTCACGGCGGTGCAGGACGGCGTGGTCAAGGCGGTGCTCGCCACCAAGGGCGAAAGCCTGAGCGTCGACCAGCCCATCCTGTCGTTCGAGTGAAGGCGCTGACATGACGACCAAGCCCTTCAAGATCCTCGGCATCCAGCAGATCGCCATCGGCGGCACGAGCAAGGACAAGCTCAAGAGCCTGTGGGTCGACATGCTCGGCCTGACGGTCAAGAGCACCTTCGTCAGCGAGCGCGAGAACGTCGACGAGGACATCTGCCAGCTCGGCAGCGGCCCGACCGCCGTCGAGGTCGACCTGATGCAGCCGCTCGATGTCGACAAGAAGCCGGCGGTGCACACCACGCCGCTCAACCACGTCGGCCTGTGGGTTGACGATCTGCCGAAAGCGGTCGAGTGGATGACGGCTCAAGGCGTGCGCTTTGCGCCGGGCGGCATCCGCAAGGGCGCGGCGGGCTACGACATCACCTTCATCCACCCCAAGGGCAACGAGGCGTTTCCGCTGGGCGGCGAGGGCGTGCTGATCGAGCTGGTGCAGGCGCCCGCCGAGGTGATCGCGGCGTTGTCCTGAGCGGACGTCCGCGCTGCATTTGCGTTTGCGCAAGGGCTGACGACAGTTCGCGACAGGACTGCGTCAGTCGCTGCCGGTGAAATCAAGAACTACACTCGCCGCGCTGGTCGGCGGGCGCCAGAGGAGACAATCTCATGACGAATTACGCCGACTTTCATCGCCGCTCCATCGACGACCGTGACGGTTTCTGGGGCGAGCAGGCCCAGCTGATCGAATGGCACAAGCCCTTCGACCAGGTCTGCGACTACAGCAACCCGCCGTTCGCCAAGTGGTTCGTGGGCGGCGAGACCAACCTCTGTCACAACGCCGTCGACCGGCACCTGAAAGACCGCGCCGACCAGAACGCGCTGGTGTTCGTCTCGACCGAGACGAACCAGGAAATCATCTACAGCTTCCGCGACCTGCACGCCGAAGTGCAGCGCATGGCCGCCATCCTGCAGGCGCAGGGTGTCGTCCAGGGCGACCGCGTGCTGATCTACATGCCGATGATTCCCGAGGCCGCGTTCGCGATGCTGGCCTGCGTGCGCATCGGTGCCATCCACTCGGTGGTGTTCGGCGGTTTTGCCAGCCACTCGCTGGCCAGCCGCATCGACGACGCTGCGCCCAAGGTCATCGTCAGTGCCGACGCCGGCATGCGCGGCGGCAAGGTCGTGCCCTACAAGCACCTGCTGGACGAAGCCATCACGCTGGCCGCCAGCAAGCCTGCCAAGGTCGTGATGGTCAACCGCGGCCTGGCCGAGATGAGCCGCATCGAAGGCCGCGACCTCGACTACGCCACGCTGCGCGCCGAGCATCTCGACACCGTCGTGCCCTGCACCTGGGTCGAATCGACCCACCCGGCCTACACGCTCTACACCAGCGGCACCACCGGCAAGCCCAAGGGCGTGCAGCGCGACACCGCCGGCTACACCGTCGCGCTGGCCGCGTCGATGAAGCACATCTACCAGGGCGAGCCGGGCGAGACCTATTTCTGCACCAGCGACATCGGCTGGGTGGTGGGCCACAGCTACATCATCTACGGGCCCTTGATCGGCGGCATGGCCACCATCATGTACGAGGGCCTGCCGATCCGCCCCGACGCCGGCATCTGGTGGAGCCTGGTCGAGAAGTACAAGGTCAGCGTGATGTTCTCGGCCCCGACCGCCGTGCGCGTGCTCAAGAAACAGGACCCTGCGTATCTCAGCAAGTACGACCTCTCCAGCCTCAAGGCACTCTTCCTGGCCGGTGAGCCGCTGGACGAGCCGACCGCCAAGTGGATCGCCGAGGCGCTCGGCCGCCCCATCATCGACAACTACTGGCAGACCGAGACTGGCTGGCCGATCATGGCCATCTGCAACGGCGTCGAGAAAGCCGCCACCAAGTTCGGCTCGCCCGGCAAGGCGGTCTACGGCTACGACATCAAGTTGATCGACGACAGCACCGGCGAGGAAATCACCGAGCCCAACAAGAAAGGCGTGGTCGCCGTGGCCGGCCCGCTGCCGCCGGGCTGCCTGCAGACCATCTGGGGCGACGACAAGCGCTTCGTCAGCACCTACTGGACCACCATTCCTGGCAAGCTGCTCTACAGCACCTTCGACTGGGGCGTGCGTGATGCCGACGGCTACTACTTCATCCTCGGCCGCACCGACGACGTCATCAACGTCGCCGGCCACCGTCTGGGCACGCGCGAGATCGAGGAAAGCATCTCCAGCCACGCGGCGATTGCCGAGGTGGCGGTGGTCGGCGTCGCCGATCAGCTCAAGGGCCAGGTCGCGATGGCGTTTGCGGTGGTCAAGGACGCCAGCCGCATCGCCACGCCCGAGGACATGCGCAAGCTCGAAGCCGAAGTGCTCAAGGTGGTCGACGACCAGCTCGGCGCCGTGGCTCGCCCGGCGCGCGTGCGCTTCGTCACCGTGCTGCCCAAGACCCGCTCGGGCAAGGTGCTGCGCCGTGCCATCCAGGCGGTCTGCGAAGGCCGCGATGCCGGCGACCTGACCACCATGGAAGACCCGGCCGCGCTGGCGCAGATCAAGGACCTGGTCACGCCCGCCTGACGCGCCCCAGGTGTCCGGCCTGCCGTGGCATGCGGTGTGGCCGGGCACTCTTAACATCGCGTTCTTCCCCAACCCTGGAGTGACGCCGATGCCCGCCCTGCGTGGTTTTGCCCTGCTGCTGGTGCTGCAGACCCTGGGCGAGGTGCTGGTCCACGCGCTGGGCTGGCTGGTGCCCGGGCCGGTGATGGGCTTGCTGCTGCTGTTCGCGGCCCTCGGCTGGCCGCCCTTGCGCGCGCCGGTCGAGGCCGCCGCGCAGGTGCTGCTCACGCACCTGTCGCTGCTGTTCGTGCCGGTGGGCGCCGGCATCATCCTGCACGTCGACCTGCTGGCGCGCTACGGGGTGGAGTTGGTCGCCACGCTGGTGCTGTCGACCGCCATCGGCATCGCCGTCACTGCGGGGGTGCTGCAGACGCTGATGCGGCGCTGGCCTGAAACAACTGACCCCAGCGAGGGCCCGCGCGATGCATGAGGCCGTGCAACTCTGGGTCTACCTGGCCTCCAGCCCGCTGTTCGGCCTGAGCGCCACGCTGGTCGCCTACGTGCTGGCGCAGGCGCTGTTCGTGCGGCTGGGCTCGCCGCCGTGGGCGAATCCGGTGCTGGTGGCGGTGCTGATCCTGACCAGCGTGCTGTGGGCGACCGGCACTGCCTACGGCGTCTACTTTGCCGGCGCGCAGTTCGTGCACGTGCTGCTGGGGCCTGCCGTGGTGGTGATGGCGTGGCCGCTCTGGCAGCGCCGGCTGGAGTTGCAGCGGCGTGGGCTGCATCTGGTGCTGGCGGCGGTGGCGGGCGGGGCGGCATCGGCGCTCAGCGCCGTTGCCATCGGCGCCGCACTGGGGCTGGATGGCAAGGTGCTGCGCTCCCTGGCGCCCAAGTCCGTTACCGCGCCGGTGGCGATGGGCATTGCCGAACGCATCGGCGGCGTGCCTGCATTGGCGGCGGCCTTCGTGCTGATGACCGGCGTATTCGGCGCGTTGATGGGCAAGTACGTGCTCGATGCGATGAACATCCGCGACTGGAGCGTGCGCGGCTTCGCCCTTGGTAACGCCGCCCACGGCATCGGCGCAGCGCGGGCCATGCAAGTCCACCCGGACGCCGGCGCCTACGCCGGCCTGGCGCTGTGCCTGCAGGCGCTGCTGGCGTCGGTGCTGATGCCCTTGCTGGCGCCGTGGGTGGCGCGGTGGTTCTGAAGCCGGCGCAATGTCTCACGCCTTACGTTCAAGCCCCCAGATACGCTTCCCGCACCCGCGGCTCGTTCAGCAACTCCGCGCCGCTGCCCTGCAGCACGATGCGGCCGTTTTCCAGCACATAGGCGCGGTCGGCGATCTTGAGCGCCTGGCGCACGTTCTGCTCGACCAGGAAGATCGTCAGACCCTGGCGGTTGATGTCGCGCAGTGTGCGGAAGATGCCCTGCACGATGATCGGTGCCAGGCCCATCGATGGCTCATCCAGCAGCAGCACGCGTGGCTTGGCCATCAGCGCGCGGCCGATGGCGAGCATCTGCTGTTCGCCGCCTGACAAGTTGCCCGCCAGGCCGGCCTCGCGCTCTTTCAGGCGCGGAAACAGCGTGAAGATCTCTTCCAGATCACGCGCTCGCGCGGCCGCACCGTCTTTGCGGGTGTAGGCGCCGAGTTCGAGGTTTTCACGCACGGTCAGCGAGGTCAGCGTCGCGCGGCCCTCGGCCACCTGCACCACGCCCGAGGCGACGATGCGGTGCGCAGCCTCGGCCGCGATGTCGCGGCCGTCGAACAGCACCTGGCCCGCCGCCTTCTTGACCAGCCCTGAGAGCGCCAGCAGCGTGGTCGACTTGCCCGCGCCGTTGGCGCCCACCAGCGTGGTGATCTGGCCAGCGTGCAGGTCGAGGTCGATGCCGCGCACGGCCTCGATGTGGCCGTAGTTGACAGTCAGGTCGCGTACCGAAAGCAGCGGTTTCACGGTGGATGCGCTCATGCCGTCACCTCATCGCCGGCCGTGGCTTCGTCGTCCTCACGGCCCAGATAGGCCTCGATCACCTGCGGGTCACGGCTGATCTGCTCAGGCGGGCCTTCGGCAATGATGCGGCCGAAGTTGAGTACCGCGATGCGGTCGCACAGGCCCATCACGAAGCGCATGTCGTGCTCGATCATGAAGAGGGTGTAGCCGCGCGCCTTGATGGCTTCGATCACCCGCATCAGCTCGGTCTTCTCGGTGGTGTTCATGCCGGCCACGGGCTCATCGAGCAGCAGCAGTTGCGGCTCGGTGGCCAGCGCGCGGGCGAGTTCGAGCTTGCGCTGCTCGCCATAGGACAGGTTGTCGGCGGTGTCATGCGCCTTGTGGTCGAGCTTGACCCAGCTGAGCAGTTCCATCGCGCGGTCGCGGGCACGCTTTTCCGCCGCGCGGTAGCCGGGCAGGGCGGCCAGCAGGCCGAGCACGCCGTAGTCCAGGTGGCGGTGCTGGCCGACCACCACGTTCTCCAGCAGCGTCATCTCCTTGAAGATGCGGATGTTCTGGAAGGTGCGCGCCAGCCCGCGCCGCGTGATCTCGTGCGGCGCGTGGCCCAGCAGGCTGTCGCCCTGGAAGTGGATGTCGCCCGACGTGGGCGGCAGCAGTCCGGTGATCAGGTTGACCACCGTGGTCTTGCCGGCGCCGTTGGGGCCGATCAGGCCGAAGATGCTGCCCTGCGGGACGGTGAAGCTCACGTCCTGCAGCACCTTGAGGCCGCCGAAGTGGCGGGAGACGGATTGCAGTGCCAGCATGTTCAGGCCTCCGTTTTGGCTGCGGGCTGGCGACCGATCCAGCGCTTGAAGCGCACCGGGTCCCACAGCCCCTTGGGCAGGAACAGCACGATCAGCACCAGGATCAGGCCGTTGACGACCAGGCGGAAGTCCTTGAAGACGCGCAGCGCCTCGGGCAGCAGCGTCAGGATCAGCGCGCCCAGCACCGGGCCGTTCAGGCCGCCGATGCCGCCCAGGATCGTCATGGTCAGGATCTCGACGCCACGGTCGAAGCCGTACTCGTTCGGGCCGATGAAGAAGGTCAGGTGCGCGTTGAGCGTGCCGGCCAGCCCGGCAATCGCCCCACCCAGCACGAAGGCCAGCATCTTGTGCGCGTTGACGTCGATGCCCATCAGGCCGGCGGCAGTCTCGTCTTCCTTGATGGCCTCGAACGCCCGGCCGACCTTGCTGCGCCGCAGCCGCGCCAGCGCGAACAGCACCACCGCGACGGCACCCAGCACGTGCCACCACTGGGTCGATTGCGGAATGCCGTTCAAGCCGAGTGCGCCGCCGCTCCAGTCCTCGGTGTTGAGGATGACGACGCGCACCACCTCGCCAAAGGCGAGCGTGGCCATCGCCAGGTAGACGCCCGAGAGCCGCAGCGTCGGCTTGCCGATCACGAAGGCCACCACCGCCGGCGCGGCCATGCCGGCGGCCAGCGCCACCGGGAAGCTCACGCCGTAGTTCATCGTCAGCAGCGCCGAGGTGTAGGCGCCTATGCCCATGAACGCGCCGTTGGCCATGGCCAGCATGCCGCACGACAGCGTCAGGTAGATCGAGATGGCCAGCAGCGCGTTGGTGCCCAGCGTGAGCACCAGGTTGCTGTAGATGGCCCAGAAGTTGTCGAAGGAATCCATCGGCTTAGACTTTTCTTTCCTGCAAGGTGCCGAACAAGCCCTTGGGTCGCACCAGCAGCACCAGGAACAGCAGGCCGAAGCCGACCGCGTCGCGCATGTTGGAGCCGATGTAGGCCACCGACAGCACCTCGGCAAAGCCCAGGAACAGCCCCGCCAGCATTGCGCCGCGGATGTCGCCCATGCCGCCGAGGATGATCACCGCAATGCCCTTGTGCAGCATCGGCTGGCCCATCAGCGGGAACAGCGCGTTGGAGTACAGCCCGATCAGCACGCCGGCGACGCCGCCCAGGCCCGCCGCCACGAAGCTGGTCAGCATGAACAGCCCCTCGACGTTGATGCCCACCAGCGCGGCAGCCTTGGGGCTCTCGGCAATGGCCCGCAGCGCGCGGCCGAGCTGGGTGCGCTTGAGCGTGAGCATCAGCGCCGTCATCAGTGCAAACGACAGGCCGATGATGCCCAGCTCCAGCACCGTGATGTGCAGGCCGGCCAGGTTGAGCGTGTCCTGCGGCAGCACCTCGACCGGGAAGCGCAGGTTGCCGGCGCCGAACACGCCCTGCACGCCGTTGTTGAGCACGATGGCCACGCCGATGGTGGCGATCATCGGAATCAAGTGCGGCGCGTTGCGCGCCCGCAGGCGCTTGAGCACCAGCGCGTCGATCAGCAGCCCCAGCGCGCCCGAGACGACAAACGCCACGCCCAGGGCCACGGCCAGCGGCGCCTGCAGCAGCGTCACCGCCTGCAGGGCCGCGTAGGCGCCGAGCATGAACACGGCGCCATGCGACAGGTTGACCACGCCCAGCACGCCGAAGATCAGCGTGAAACCGAGCGCAAACAAGGCGTAGACGCAGCCCAGCGAGAGCGCGTTGAAAAGCTGCTGTTCAAGCACGATGCGGCGTCCTGCTTACTTCTCGATCTGGTAGCTCGTGCCCTTGGTGACGCTCACGATGGCGTCCTGCTGGGCGTCGTAGCCGGCTGGCTTGCCGGCACGGTCGGTGGCACGGCGGAAGCTGAAGGCACCGGTGGCGCCCGTCCACTTCACGGCCGGCAGCGCGGCTTGCAGCGCGCTGCGGTCGGCGGCCAGATCGCCGCTCAACTTGACCTTCTTGAGCGCCTGGCTGGCGATGTTCATCGCGTCATAGGCCTGTGCGGCGAACTGGTCCGGCGTGGCCTTGAACTTCTGCGTGTAGGCGACGATGAAGGCGCCGTTTTCCTTGGACTGGTTGATGATCGACCACGGGCTGCCGACCCACAGGTTGTCGCTGGCGCCCTTGGCCAGGTCGAATACCTTGACCGAGTTCATGCCGTTGCCGCCGATGAACGGCAGGTTCAGGCCCAGCTGGCGCGCCTGCACCATGATGGGCGCGCCTTCGGCGATCAGCGCCGACAGCACGATGGCGTCGGGGTTGCCGGCCTTGATCTTGGTGAGTTGCGCCTTGAAGTCGACGTCGCCCTTGGCGAAGGTCTCGGTGGTGGTCACCGCGATGTTCTGCACTTCCAGCGCCTTCTTGAAGTTGTCGTAGCCGCTCTTGGTGAAGACGTCGTCGTTGCCGTAGATCACCGCGACCTTCTTGATGCCGGCCTTCTTGGCGGCGGTGCGGATGGTCACCGGCAGCACGTCGGCCTCGGTCACCGAGTTGCGGAAGACGTGGTCACCAATCGACGTGATGCCGTCGGCGGTGTTGCTGGTGCCGAACACCACGGTCTTGGCGGCCTGCGCGATCGGATCGGCCGCCTGGGCGGAGTTCGACAGCGTCGGGCCGAACAGCATCAGCACACGGTCCTGGAAGATCAGTTTCTTGAAGGCGTTGATCGCTTCTTCCTTCTTGCCCTGCTCGTCCTCGATCACCAGCACCAGCTTGTTGCCGTTGACACCACCGGCGGCGTTGATCTGGTCGGCAGCCAGCTGGAAGCCGTTGCGGATGCTGTTGCCGTACTGTGCGGCCGGGCCGGACAGGGCTTCGGCAACGCCGATCTTGATGTCAGCGGCCTGGGCGGCAGCGCCCAGCGTGGCGGCTGCAGCGACGGCGATCAGGCGCAAAGAAAACGAGAAGTTGGACATGGCGGGCTCCTTGGCGAAACCCGTGATGCTAGCGGTTCATTCGATCGTCAGCTTCTCGATCCAGCGCGCGCCGGGCGCGATGTCGTCGCGGTAGGCCGGTTTGTAAGGCGGCACGGAAGGGTTGTCCGGCGGGGCGCTGATGCGGTTGAGGTCGATGGCCTGCGGGCTGCCGACCAGGCCCTGGTCGGTGAGCGCCATCTTGTAGTAAAGCCCGTTCCAGAGCTTGGCGCTGAACTCGGTCGGCAGCTTGTAGATGAACAGCAGCGAGTGTTCCAGCCAGGCAAAGTCCGCCTTGCCCGCCGTGACGCTGACCGTGCCCTGCTGCGGGTAGGGGTAGGGCACGTGGCAGACCACCTCGACCTGGCCGTCCAGGCACTTGAACTCCTTCATCGACAGGAAGTAGTCGGTGAAGCGGGCGCTGTCGGGCTTGAGCGTGAACGCGATCAGGCCTGCGCCGCGCGGCTCGAAGCTCACCGTGCCCAGCGTCAGGCGCTGCTGGTCGCGGGTGTGGGCGATCAGCGTCTTGTCGCCGGCCAGTTCCCAGGCGGGGGCCAATGCTGGTGCCGCCAACAGCAGTGCTGTGAGCAGGATTCTTGCGGTGCTGAAGATGCTGTGGGTCATGGCGGATCTCGGGTGGCGGGCAGCCGCCGAGCCTACGGGGCCTGGCCGGGTGTGACCAGAGGGGAACCTAGAATCCGCCCCCTTCTTTCCGTCTTGAAGCCTTGCAGGCTCTCCGCCCATGAACATCGTCGTCAACGCAGAACTCCAGGCCTACATCGACCCGTTGACCGCCGAGGAGCACGAGGCGCTGGAGCGCAGTCTGCTGGCCGAAGGCTGCCGCGATGCACTGGTGCTGTGGGGCGAGGTGCTGGTCGACGGCCACAACCGCTACGGCCTGTGCATGAAGCACGGCCTGCCGTTCCAGACGGTGCAGAACCCGCGCTTCAAGTCGATCGACGACGTGCACCTGTGGATGATCGACCAGCACCTGGGCCGCCGCAGCGTCTCGGACTTCCAGCGCGGCGTGCTGGCGCTGCGCCAGCGCGAAATCGTCGCGGCGCAGCGGGCGCAGGTGCTGGCCGCGGCGGGCCGGGATACGGGCGCGGCCGACGCCGAAACGCCGGCAGCCGTGCCCACGCAAGCGCCCCTGACCCGCCGTGAGGCGCTGGCCCGCGCCGCGCGCCTGAGCAGCAATCAGGTCGTGATGATCGAGAAGATCCAGAAGCAGGCCGCGCCCGAGGTGGTGGCCGCCGTGCGCGCGGGCGACATCTCCATCAACGCCGCAGCCGCCGTGGCCAGCCTGCCGGCCGAGGAGCAGGTCGCCGCCGCCCAGGCCGGCAAGGACGAGCTCAAGCAGGCCGCCAAGCGGGTGCGCGAAGCCAGGCGCAAGCCGCGTGACGAAGCGGCCGCGGCACAAGAATCGGCTGAGCCGGACCCGCTGCAGGCCTTGCAACAGCGCGTGGCCGAGCTGACCGCCGAGAACGACGCCCTGCGCCGCCAGGTGGCCGAGCTGCTGGCTGCCCACTGACCGGCCCGCCGCCATGGCCCTGTTGCTGGCGCCCATGGAAGGGCTGCTGGACTTCATGTTGCGCGATGTGCTGACGCGCGTGGGCGGCATTGACCGCTGCGTGTCGGAGTTCATCCGCATCACCGACACGTTGTTGCCTGAGCGCGCTTTCAAGCGCGTCGCGCCCGAGTTGAACCACGCCAGCTTCACGCCGGCCGGCGTGCCGGTGCGCGTGCAGCTGCTGGGCTCCGACCCCGGCTGTCTGGCCGAAAACGCCGCCAAGCTCGCCACGCTCGGGCCGGCGGGCATCGACCTGAACTTCGGCTGCCCGGCCAAGGTGGTCAACCGCCACGGCGGCGGTGCGGCGCTGTTGCAGGAGCCGGAGCTGCTGCACCGCATCGTGGCCGCGGTGCGCCGGGCGGTGCCGGCCGAGATGGTGGTGTCGGCCAAGATGCGGCTGGGCTTCAACGACGACCAGCGCGCCGAAGCGTGCGCCCAGGCGATTGCCGACGGCGGCGCCAGCGAACTGGTCATCCACGCCCGCACCAAGGCCCACGGCTACCGCCCACCCGCCTACTGGGACCGCATTGCCGACGTGCGGCAGGTGGTGCGCATTCCAGTGGTGGCCAACGGCGAGATCTGGTCGGTGGAAGACGCCCGGCGCTGCCAGGCCGCGTCGGGCTGCACCGATCTGATGCTGGGGCGCGGCATCGTGTCCGACCCCGGTCTGGCGCTGGCGATCCTGGCCGATCAGGGCTTGAACCCCGGCAAGGCGCCGCCCGAATGGGTCGATCTCCAGCCGCTGCTGGCGTACTTCTGGCAGCTCAACCTGACGCACCAGGAGCCGCGCGCCCGCGCCGGCCGCATGAAGCAGTGGCTCAACTACCTGCGCCGCCGCTACCCCGAGGCGCAGGACGCTTATTTGGCGCTGCGCACCATCAGCGACACCCAGGTCATGAGCGCGTGGTTGCAACAGCACCTGGCCGCGCCGCCCAAGGTGGACGCGCCGGTGGCTGAGGCCGGCCTCACCGCCGCCTGATCGGCACCTGAGGCGCGCCGCGCAGGCATCATCTCGGCCATGCAAGCGCCCCTCTGGATCGACACCCACTGCCACCTCGACGCGGCCGAATTCGACGTCGACCGCACGGCAGTGCGCGAGCGCGCCCGCGCCGCCGGCATCGGCCGGCTGGTGCTGCCGGCGGTGTGCTCGGCGAATCTGGATCGCGTGCGTGCCCTGGCGCACCAGCACGGCGACGCCTACGCGCTGGGCCTGCACCCGCTCTATGTGGGCGCCGAGCCGGCCGATGCGCTGACGCGGCTGCGCACGGCGCTGCAGGCGGCCATCACTGACCCGCGTCTGGTGGCGGTGGGCGAGATCGGGCTGGACGGCTTCGTGCCCGGCCTGGACTGGGCCACGCAGGAGCGCCACTACATCGCCCAGCTGGCGCTGGCGCGCGAGTTCGGCCTGCCGGTGATCCTGCATGTGCGTCGCTCGGCGGATGCGCTGCTCAAGCAGCTGCGCCGCATGCCGGTGGCGGGTGGCATTGCGCATGCTTTCAACGGCAGCGAGCAGCAGGCGCACGCCTTCATCGACCTGGGTTTCAGGCTCGGCTTTGGTGGTGCGCTGACGTTCGAGCGCGCCCTGCAGATCCGCCGTCTGGCCGCGAGCCTGCCGGCCGACGCGATCGTGCTGGAAACCGACGCGCCCGACATTCCGCCGCACTGGCTCTACCGCACCGCCGAGGAGCGCGCCACCGGCCTGACCAGCCGCAACGAGCCGGCCGAGCTGCCGCGCATGGCGGCGGTGCTGGCAGGGTTGCGCGGGCTGAGCCTGGAAGCGCTGGCGCAGTTGACGACGGCGAACGCCCACGCGGCGCTGCCGAGGCTGGCGGTGCTGGAATGACTGACGCCGCGCTCCCGCCCGATCTCCCGGTCCTCACCGGCCTGCCGCCCGTCATCGGCCCCCACACCCGCCTGATCGTGCTGGGCAGCTTTCCCGGCGTGGCCTCGCTGGTGGCGCAGCAGTATTACGGCCATCCGCGCAACCAGTTCTGGCCGATCCTGTCGGCGCTGTGGGGCGTGGATCTGGTCGGCCTGCCGTATGCGCAGCGGCTGGAGGTGGTGACGGCGCGCGGGCTGGGCATCTGGGACGTGTACGCCAGCTGCCGCCGGCCCGGCAGTCTGGATGCCGACATCCGCGAGCCGGTGCTGAATGACTTGCCCGGTCTGCGGCTGCGCGCGCCGCCATTGCAGGCGCTGGCGCACAACGGCGGCGAGTCGGCACGCGCCATGCGCGTGACGGCTGGGCTGGGTTTGCCGCTGCATCGGCTGCCGTCGACCAGCCCGGCCAACGCCAGTTGGCGCTTTGATCGCAAGCTCGCGGCGTGGCGCGAGGTGTTTGCGCTTTACGATTTGGCATGAGCCAAACCGAACCCACCGATCCCATCGATCCCGTCAATCCCCTGCCGGCCCGCAAACCCGTCCGGCGCGTGCCGATGGCGACCCTCTCCGAGTTCGACGGCGTGCGCTACCTGCACCTGGGCAACACGCCCTGGGTGCAGGGCGCGATGCGGCTGCGCAAGCCGCGCAAGCTCGAACTCGACTACGTGCAACGCATGATGGCGTGGCTGCTGCTGCGCGATCCCGCCGACTGGCCGGATGTGCCCGACACCGCCCCCGCATCGGCCTGGCCCGCCTTGCACGCCGTGCAACTGGGCTTGGGTGCCGCGACGCTGACGCGCTATTGCCATGACGAGTTGCGCCTGCGCACCACCGCCGTCGAACTCAACCCGCAGGTGATCGCGGCCTGCCGGCAGTGGTTCCGGCTCGGCCCCAACACCGATCGCCTGCAGGTGATCTACGCCGACGCGGGCGACTGGGTAGCCGACCCGGCGCGGGCAGGCACGGCCGATGTGCTGTGCGTCGATCTCTACGACCACCAGGCCGCTGCGCCGGTGCTCGATGGCGAGGATTTCTACGCCCACTGCCACGCGCTGCTGGCGCCCGGCGGCGTGATGGCGGTCAACCTGTTCGGCCGCAGCGCCAGTTTCAATCGCAGCGCGCGGCGCATCCAGGCCGCGTTTGCGGGTGATGGAACCGCCGATGGCACAGGCGAGGGCGGCCAGACCCGTTTTCTGGTGCCGACCGAGGAAGGCAACACCATCGTGCTGGCGATCAAGGGCCGCGCCTGGCCGGACGCGCACACTCTGGCTTCGCGCGCCGCCCATATCGCGGCCCGCACCGGCATGAAAGCCGACGAGTGGGTGAATTTGATACGCCCGGTGCCTGCAGCCCGGGCGCGTCGGGCGCCCGATGCGGTGCGTCCTGCGCATACTGAAATCCCTGACGCCTGATTCACCACCGCCGCCATGACGCTCTCCGCCCACCGACCTTCCCCCAGCCTGCAACGGCACCAGGGCCCGCTGAGCTGGAAGGCCTTGCTGCTCTGGCTGCATGAGGACGGCTGCATCAACGCCGGCGACGTCACGCTGCTGACCCAGCGCCTGGCCGCTGGCGGCAGCGCCCAGCATCCGCTGCTGCGCCTGGCGGGCGCGGGCCTGCACCATGCGCGCACCGGCGAGTTGCTGGACCTGGAGACGCTGACGCGCTGGCTGTCGCAGCGCGTCAGCCTGCCTTACCTGCGCATCGACCCGCTCAAGGTCGATGTGGCGCGGGTGACGGAGGTCATGTCGGCCGCCTACGCCGAGAAGCGCCAGATCCTGCCGGTGCTGGTCGGCACGGCCGAGGTCACGGTCGCCACCAGCGAGCCGTATGTGCTGGACTGGGTGACCGAAATCGCCGCCCACACCCGCAAGACGGTGCGGCTGGTGCTGGCCAATCCGCAGGACATTGCCCGCTACACGACCGAGTTCTACAACCTGGCGCGCTCGGTGCGGGCGGCGCAGAAGACCAGCGAGGTCAGCAGCACCGTCAACTTCGAGCAGTTGGTGGAACTGGGCCGCCACAAGCAGCTCGACGCCAACGATCAGGGTGTCGTGCAGGTGGTCGACTGGCTGTGGAGCTACGCCTTCGAGCAGCGCGCCAGCGACATCCACCTCGAACCCCGCCGCGAGCAGTGCGCCATCCGGCTGCGCATCGACGGTGTGCTGCACACCGTCTACCAGTTGCCGCAGACGGTGATGGCGGCGGTGACGGCGCGCATCAAGCTGCTGGGCCGCATGGACGTGGTCGAGAAGCGCCGCGCCCAGGATGGCCGCATCAAGACCCGCAGCCCCAAGGGCGACGAGATCGAGATGCGGCTGTCGACGTTGCCGACCGCCTTTGGCGAGAAGCTGGTGATGCGCATCTTCGACCCCGAGACCGCCGTGCAGCCCGTGGAGGCGCTGGGATTCGGCCCGCACGAGGCAGAGCGATGGCAGCAACTGCTCGGCCACGCGCACGGCATCATCCTCGTCACCGGCCCCACGGGCAGCGGCAAGACCACCACGCTCTACGCCACGCTCAAGCGGCTGGCGACCGACGCGGTCAACGTCTGTACCATCGAAGACCCGATCGAGATGATCGAGCCGGCCTTCAACCAGACCCAGGTGCAGCCGGCGCTCGACCTCGATTTCGCCTCCGGCGTGCGCACGCTGATGCGCCAGGACCCGGACATCATCATGGTCGGCGAGATCCGCGATGTCGAGACCGCCAACATGGCCGTGCAGGCGGCGCTCACCGGCCACCTGGTCTTCAGCACGCTGCACACCAACGACGCCGTCAGCGCCGTGATCCGGCTGATGGACCTGGGCGTGCCGCCGTATCTGCTCAATGCCACGCTGATCGGTGTGCTGGCGCAGCGGCTGGTGCGCCAGCTGTGTCCAAGCTGCAAGACGCCCGACCCCTTGCTGACGCTGGAGCAACTCACCGCTGCCATGCCGGGCTTCACGCCCGTGGACTTGCAGCCTGATGCCAGCCCGCCTTTCAGCCCGCATCAGCCGGTGGGCTGTTCGGCCTGTCGCATGAGCGGCTACCGCGGCCGGCGCGGGCTGTTCGAGCTGCTGCTGCTGAGCGAAACCGTTCGCGGCGCCGTGCGCGCCCAGCCGGACCTCAACCGCATGCGTGCCCTGGCCCGCCATGAAGGCCTGCAGCCACTGCGCCTGGCCGGCCTGCGCGAGGTGGCTGCAGGTCGCACCACGCTGGAGGAGGTGCTGCGCGCCACGCCAGCGTGGGAAGACGATCGCCCGGCAGGCCGGATCGACCCCATCGCGCAATCAATAGCCTGATTTGAAAAAATAAATACGAATCGACCCTCGATTTGAGGGATTGGTGTTTGTACTGAGAAGGTAAAAATCGGAAACAAATAATGGCGGCTTGGCAGAATCCCGATGTGGGTATTTGTTGCTGCCATTGAGGGAGTTACCGTGATTTTTATCAAATTAGCCGCTGTGACGGCCGTGTTGGCAGCAGTATCAATGGGTGCGCAGGCGGAAAGCGTGCCGTATCGGGGTGGTTTTGCTGAGCCCGGTGAGTTTGTTTTTGGTGGTGAGGCGTTCGACTTGCTGACAGCGTCCTCGCTCTCCGGCGATCTGACCTTCTCCGGTTATGGCGGCATGCAGGGCCCTGACAGCCTGGACATGTTGATTTACCTGACTGAAGGTGCTGGTTCGCTCTCGTCATCTGCCAAGGTCGCGTCGGTGGCTGGACATGAAATGCCGGGTGCGCTGGTATGGGATTTCTCGTTCAACAACGTGGCGAGCGGTACCTACAAGCTCTGGTACAGCGGCTTCACCAATGACACTGCGATTGCGTCGCTCGGTGGCACCTTCAACGTCACCGCTGTGCCCGAGCCCGAGTCCTACGCCATGCTGATGGCGGGTCTGGGGGTGCTGGGGTTCATGGCACGGCGCAAGAAAGCGCTTCAAGCCTGAGGCCCAAGGGTTCCACGCTAAGTGGAATCCACACCTGTGCGCCGGGAGGCGCTTCCTAGAATCGCGTCACTCACAAAAACGAGGAGACGCGAGTGCAGATCAAAAGTCAGAAGGATTTCTGGTCGGGGCTGATGTTCATGGCCATGGGCGCAGGTTTCGCCTGGGGCGCCGTGAGCTACAGCTTCGGCAGCTCGGCCCGGCCGGGCCCTGGTTATTTCCCCCTGGGACTGGGCTTGTTGCTGGCGCTGCTGGGGACCGTGGTGCTGTTCAAGTCGCTCACGGTGGAAACCGACGATGGCGAACCGATCGGTGCCTGGTCATGGCGGCCGCTGCTGGTGATCGTGGGCTCGCTGGTGCTGTTCGGCCTGGGCCTGCCGCGCCTGGGGCTGCTGATCACACTGCCGCTGCTGGTGATTCTGGTGTCGACGGCGAGCGACGAATTCAGCTGGAAGGATGCCCTGCTCAATGCGGCCGTTCTGACCGCGCTCTCCTGGGCCGTGTTCGTCAAGGGCCTGAGCCTGACGTTGCCCGTCTGGCCCACCTTCCTGGCTGCTTGAGGACATCTCCATGGATCTGATACATAACCTCGGCATCGGCTTTCAGACGGCCTTCACCGTCGCCAACCTGCTGTATGCCTTTGGCGGCGCGGTGCTCGGCACCCTGATCGGCGTGCTGCCGGGCCTGGGGCCGGTGGCCACCATCGCGATGCTGCTGCCCAGCATCTATTCGCTCGACGCCACGCCCGCGCTGATCATGCTGGCAGGCATCTATTACGGCGCGCAATACGGTGGCTCGACCACCGCCATCCTGATCAACGTGCCGGGCGAGGCCTCGTCGGTGGTGACGGCGCTGGACGGCTACCAGATGGCGCGCAAGGGCCGCGCCGGCCCGGCGCTCGCTGCAGCGGGCCTGGGCTCGTTCTTTGCCGGCTGCGTCGGTACGGTGATCATTGCTGCGTTCGCGCCGCCGCTGACCGAGCTGGCCTTCAAGTTCGGCCCGGCCGAGTACTTCAGCCTGATGGTGCTGGGCCTGATCGGCGCGGTGGTGCTGGCGTCGGGCTCGCTGGTCAAGGCGATCTCGATGATCCTGATCGGCCTGCTGCTGGGCCAGATCAACACCGACGTGATGTCGGGCGTGCCGCGCTACAGCTTCGATATCCCTGAGCTCACCGACGGCATCGGCTTCGTGACGATCGCCATGGGCGTGTTCGGCTTCGGCGAGATCATTGCCAACCTGGGCCGTCCTGCCGAGCATCGCGAGGTGTTTACCAAGGACGTCAAGGGCCTGTGGCCGACCCGCCAGGACTTCAAGGATGCCGCGCCCGCCGTGCTGCGCGGTACGGCACTCGGTTCGATCCTGGGTGTGCTGCCGGGCGGCGGTGCGCTGCTGGCGTCGTTTGCGGCCTAC
This sequence comes from Leptothrix sp. (in: b-proteobacteria), assembly GCF_965250675.1. NCBI lineage: Bacteria > Pseudomonadati > Pseudomonadota > Betaproteobacteria > Burkholderiales > Sphaerotilaceae > Leptothrix > Leptothrix sp. (in: b-proteobacteria). Next base: position 34,377 of record NZ_CBDFPH010000002.1, on the reverse strand, counting down.
ACGATCGAGAAGAAGACCCGAGGCCGTGCCGGCGAGGTGCCGTTCGGCCAGGGCAACATCCGCGGCGTGGCCGGCCCCGAGGCCGCCAACAACGCCGGCGCGCAGACCAGTTTCATCCCGATGCTGACGCTGGGCATCCCGCCCAACGCCGTGATGGCGCTGATGGTGGGCGCCATGACGATCAAGGGCATCCAGCCCGGCCCGCAGGTGATGACGGCCAACCCCGAGCTGTTCTGGGGCCTGATCGCCTCGATGTGGGTCGGCAACCTGATGCTGGTGATCCTGAACCTGCCGCTGATCGGTATCTGGATCAAGCTGCTGACGGTGCCCTACCGTTTCCTGTTCCCGGCCATCGTGGTGTTCTGCTCCATCGGCCTGTACACGCTCAACAACAACAACTTCGACGTCTACATGGGCGCGCTGTTTGCGGTGGTGGGGTATGTGTTCTACAAGCTCGGCTGCGAGCCGGCGCCGCTGCTGCTGGGCTTCATCCTCGGGCCGATGATGGAGGAGAACCTGCGCCGCGCCCTGCTGCTGTCGCGCGGTGAATGGAGTACCTTCATGACGCGGCCGCTGTCGGCCGGCCTGCTGATTGCCTCCGTGCTGATGATCGTGGTGGTGATGCTGCCGTCGATCCGCAACAAGCGCGAAGAGGCCTTCCAGGAAGAGGCCTGATGCCTTGATGCCCGGCACCAAGAGGCTCAGTGAATGAGCCCCTTGGACGAATCCGCTGCCAGTTGCTCGCCCCACTTCGGTGGGGCGAGTCGTTTGTGGACGCCTCCAGCACGAAGCTCTGCCTAGAATGCACCGCACATGAGTTCAAAGCCGCTGGTCGATCGCCTTCCACCCACCCTGCAGGCGCTGACGCTGCCGGTCTTCCGCATGCTGTGGCTGGCCTGGCTGGCCGCCAACCTGACGATGTGGATGAACGACGTCGCAGCTGCCTGGCTGATGACGCAGTTGACCGACAGCGCGGTGATGGTGGCGCTGGTGTCGGCCGCCTCAACCCTGCCGGTGTTCCTGCTCGGTCTGCCCAGCGGGGCACTGGCCGACATCGTCGACCGGCGGCGCTGGTTTGCCTCCACCCAGCTGTGGGTGGCCAGTGTGGCGGTGCTGCTGGCAGTGCTGAGCCTGACCGATGGCCTGAGTGCACCGCTGCTGCTGGCGCTGACCTTCGCCAACGGCATCGGCCTGGCGATGCGCTGGCCGGTGTTTGCCGCCATCGTGCCCGACATCGTGCCGCGCGAGCGCCTCTCGGGCGCGCTGGCGCTGCAGGCGCTGGCGATGAACCTCTCGCGCGTCATCGGGCCGATCTTTGCCGGCGCGCTGCTGGCCGCCGCTGGCAGCGCGGCAGTGTTCGTGCTGAACGCGCTGCTGTCGCTGGTGGCCTTCGTGCAGGTGCTGCGCTGGAAGAGCGAGCCCAAGGTCAGCGCCTTGCCCGGCGAGCGTTTCCTGGGCGCCATGCGCGTGGGCGTGCAGCACGTGATGCAAAGCCCGCGCATGAAGGCGGTGCTGGTGCGCGTCTTCCTGTTCTTTCTGCAGAGCACCGCGCTGACGGCGCTGCTGCCGCTGGTGGCGAAGCGCTTCGGTGGTGGCGCGGGCAGCTTCACGCTGCTGGTGTCGTCGATGGGGGTGGGCGCGGTGGCGGCGGCGCTGACAGTGCCGCAGCTGCGCGAGCGCATCAGCCGCGACCAGATCGCCGTGTGGGGCACGCTGATCGTGGCGGCCATGACGCTGGCGGTGGCGTTTGCGCCGGCGCTGTGGCTGGCCGCGCTGGCGATGGTGGTCGCCGGCATGGCCTGGATCAGCGTGGCCAACACCATGACCATGTCGGCGCAACTGGCGCTGCCCAACTGGGTGCGGGCGCGTGGCATGTCCACGTATCAGATGGCGCTGATGGGTGGCTCGGCCGCTGGCGCCGCACTGTGGGGTCAGGTGGCCGACCGCAGCGACATTCCGACCGCGCTGATCTGCGCGGCGGCGCTCGGGCCGCTGCTGCTCATCGTCACCCACCGCCTGCGCCTGGGCGGCGAGGGCGACGAAGACCTTCGCCCGGTGCCGGCCACGCCCGTACCCGCTCCGGCGATCCAGTTCGAGCCCGAACACGGCCCGGTGATGGTGACGGTCGAATACCTCATCAACCCGGATCAGTCGGCCGACTTCCATGCCGTGATGCAGGAAACCCGCCGCGCCCGGCTGCGCCAGGGCGCGCTGTCGTGGGGGCTGTTCCGCGACACGGCAGTGCCGGGGCGCTACATCGAATACTTCGTCGACGAGAGCTGGATCGAGCACCAGCGCCGTCTCGAGCGCTTCACCGCCGCCGACATCGGCCTGCGCGAGCGCCGGCTGGCCTTCCATCGCGATGGTGACGTGCCGCGCGTGACCCGCTATCTGGCCGAGCCGCTGGCCGGCTGAAGCCCGACAAGCCCAATACCTGGAAAGAAACCGGATGCACACCATGCACCCGTGGCGCGAGACGCTGCACAACGAAGTTCACGCCCGCCCGCAAGAGCGCCTGGAGGCACCGCTGGCCATCACCCACATCGGCTGGGTGGGCCAGGAGGTGAGCCAGGCGCGCGAGCACCTGAACGAGCTGCTGCGCCGCCGCCACCTGCCGCAGGCCGGCACGGACGCCAACCACCTGAGCGTCGATCTGGGCTCGCTGCGCCTGCGCTGGGAACGCCACACCGAGTTCCACACCGCCACCTTCGTCAAGCCGCTGACCGAGTTGCCGCACGGCTTCGACAAGGTCGCGCTGGCCGACGTGCCGCACGACTGGCTGCACGCGCTGCCCGGCCAATGGCTGATCGGCATGCACCTGCTGGTGGTGCCGCGCGATCAGCTGGCGCTGCACGACGACGGCGTGCCCGCGCTGGTGCGCAGCCACCTGGCCGACGACAGCCTGGTCGCCAGCCGCGTGATGGACGGTCAGGCCGAGATCTACACCGACTTCCGCCTGCACGCCGACGGCTTTGCGCGCTGGCTGGTCGTCGTCGACGACATGAGCGAGCGACGGCTGGGCCGCGCGGTGCAGCGCGCCATCGAGATCGAAACCTACCGCATGATGGCCTTGCTCGGCCTGCCGGCGGCGCGCGAAGTGGGCGCCACGCTGGCCAGCGCCGAGCGTGACCTGGCCGAGGTGGCCGAGTCGATCCGCACCGCGCAGCAGGCCGAGGAGCCCGAGCTGCTGCGCCGCCTGAGCGAGCAGGCCGCGCGGGTCGAAGGCCTCTACGCCCGCACCCACTCGCGCTTTGCCGCCACCACCGCTTACTGGGAGCTGGTGCAGCGCCGCATTGCCGAACTGCGCGAGCAGCGCCTGCTTGGCCTGCAGAGCCTGGGCGAGTTCATGGAGCGCCGGCTGCTGCCGGGCATGCAGACCTGCTCGGCGGCGGCACGGCGGCTGCAGGCGCTGTCCGAGCGCATCTCGCGCGCCAGCAACCTGCTGCGCACCCGGGTCGAAGTCGCCCAGCAGCTCAGCAGCCAGGCGCTGCTCGACGCCATGAACCGCCGCCAGGAGGCGCAACTGCTGCTGCAGAGCGCGGTGGAAGGCCTGTCGGTGGCGGCCATCACCTACTACGGCGCCGGGCTGGTCGGTTATCTGGCCAAGGGTTTGAAGGCCGCCGGCGCGCCGGTGTCGCCCGACGTGATGGTGGCCTTGGCCGTGCCGGTGATTGCCGTGGCGGTGTGGTGGGGCGTGCGCAAGCTGCACGCCACGGTGCTGGCTTCCGTGCATTCTCATTAAGGTCAATAAGGATGTCCCATGCGCTTTGACTACGCCGCCCCTTACGCCAGCGCCCGCCTGCCGGTGTTTGCGCGCAATGTCGTTACCACCTCGCACCCGCTGGCCGCGCAAGCCGGCTTGCGCGCCTTGCAGCAGGGCGGCAATGCGGTCGACGCGGCCATCACGGCGGCAGCGGTCATGACGGTGGTCGAGCCGTGCAGCAACGGCCTCGGTTCGGACGCCTTCTGCATCCTGTGGGACGGCCAGCAGCTGCATGGCCTGAATGCTTCCGGGCGGGCGCCGGCGGCGTGGGACACGGCCTATTTCCGGCGCAAGTACGGCGACGGCACACAGAACCCGCCAGCGCGCGGCTGGGACAGCGTCACCGTGCCGGGTGCGGTGGCGGCGTGGGTGGCTTTGTCCGAGCGCTTCGGCCGCCTGCCGTTTGCCGACCTGATGGCGCCTGCGGCCGAGATCGCCGAGCGCGGCTACGCCGTGCCGGTGGTGGTGCAGCAGAAGTGGGCTGCTGCCGCGCAGGTGCCCGACCTGATCGCCCAGCCGGGCTTTGCCGATGTGTTTCTGCCGCGGGGCCGCGCGCCTCATGTGGGTGAGCGCTTCACGATGCCCGGCGCCGCACACGCCCTTCGCGCCATCGGCGCCACGCGCGGCGCTGCGTTCTACGAAGGCGAGATCGCGTTGGCGCTGGAGCGGGCTGCTGCCGCGCAGGGCGGCTCAATGAAGGCCGCCGACCTGGCGCGCTACCGCCCGGAGTGGGTCACGCCCATCGGCCAGGACTACCGCGGCCACACGCTGCACGAGATTCCGCCCAACGGCCAGGGCATCGCCGCGCTGATCGCGCTCGGCCTGCTGCAGCACTTTGATCTGGCGTCCTTGCCCGTCGACAGCGCCGAGAGCCAGCACCTGCAGATCGAGGCCATGAAGCTCGCCTTTGCCGACGTCTACCGCTACGTGGCCGAGCCCGGCGCGATGGAGGTGACGGCCGAACGGCTGCTCGACCCGGCCTACCTGGCCGAGCGCGCCAGGCTGATCGACCCACATCGGGCGCAGGATTTCGGCGCCGGCAACCCGGTCAAGGGCGGCACGATCTACCTGACGGCGGCGGATGAGCGCGGCATGATGGTCAGCTTCATCCAGAGCAACTACATGGGCTTCGGCTCGGGCGTGGTGCTGCCGGAATACGGCCTGAGCCTGCAGAACCGCGGCCACGCCTTCAGCCTGAACCCCAACAGCATCAACGCCGTGGCGCCGGACAAGCGGCCGTTCCACACCATCATTCCAGCGTTTCTGACCCGCGACGGTCAACCGGTGATGAGCTTTGGCGTCATGGGCGCCAACATGCAGCCGCAAGGCCATGTGCAGACCCTGGTGCGCATGCTCGATCACCACCAGAACCCGCAAGCTGCGTGCGACGCGCCGCGCTGGCGCTACAACGCCGGACTGGAGTTGAATGTCGAAGCCGCCATGGCCCCGGCCACCGTGCAAGGCCTGGTGCAGCGCGGCCACCGGCTGGAGGTGATCGCCGACAGCTACCAGGACTTTGGCGCCGGCCAGTTCATCTGGCGGCTGGGGGACCCCGCCACCGAAGGCTATGTGGCGGCCAGCGATCCGCGTCGGGATGGGCTGGCCGCTGGCTGGTAGATGGACCTGACCGATCAGCCCGGCGAGCAGGCGCTCACGAACAGCCGGGTCGAGCGCGCGCCACTGCGGCAGAACGCCAGCACCGGCGCGGGCAGGTCTTTCAGCAGTTGGCCGAACGCGGCGATTTCCTCGGGGCTTTGGTAGCCGCCGGCCACCGGCAGATGGACATAGCTCAGGCCGGCGGCGATGGCAGCCGCTTCCACAGCGGCGCTGGTGGGCTGGTCGGGACCACCTTCGAAGTCGGGCCGGTTGTTGATCACGCTGCGAAAACCCGCAGCGGCCACTTGCGCCATCGCGGCGGGATCGAGTTGCGGCGCCACGCTGAGTTCAGGCGTGAGGGCGCGCAAGGGCAGGGTGCTTTCCATGGCCGACTCCGAAAGTGAGGTCAGAAACTGAGGTTGAACCTTAGGGCTGCAGCGCGCGCTTGACGGCGGCAGACACCAGCGACATGTCGGCGTTGCCAGCCAGGCGTTGCTTGGCGGCACCCATCACCTTGCCCATATCGCCGGGGCCTTTGGCACCCAGTTCGGCCACGATGCCGGCGATGGCGGCGTTGACTTCGGCCTCGCTCAGGCGCGCGGGCAGGTAGGTTTCCAGCACCAGCAACTCGGCGGTTTCCTTGGCCACGAGGTCGTCACGGCCGGCCTTGCCGAACTGGTCGATCGAGTCCTTGCGCTGCTTGATGAGCTTGTCGACGATGGCCACGACCATGGCGTCATCAAGCACGATGCGCTCATCGACCTCACGTTGCTTGATCGCTGCCAGCAGCAGGCGGATGGTGCCCAGGCGCTCGGTGTCCTTGGCGCGCATGGCGGCCTTCATTTCTTCGGTGATCTGGTCTTTCAGGCTCATGATGAATTCCTTGTCGTGCGAATCTGGATTTCTGAACGGAAAAAGCCCGCAGCGGCGTCCCGCGCGGGCTTTGTGCACTTGAACTTCACACCGGGGTGTGAGTGGGGTTTGATGCCCGGTTCAGTACAGCTTCTTGGGCAGCTGCATCGAACGCACGCGCTTGTAGTGACGCTTGACGGCCGCAGCCTTCTTGCGCTTGCGCTCAGCGGTGGGCTTCTCGTAGAACTCGCGTGCGCGCAAGTCGGTCAGCAGGCCCAGCTTTTCGATGGTGCGCTTGAAGCGGCGCAGTGCAACGTCAAACGGCTCGTTTTCTTTGACACGGATGGTCGTCATGAACTGAAGGATCCTTCGGTTATGCCCTCGATGGCCGGTGTGGGGAATCCGGTACCCCTGACAAGAGAAACGTATTTATTTCCTTGTCAATCCACCAACTCGATCAGGCGTCTTTGCTAGCAGAGCCAAAGATTATATCAGGCTGAAACAGCATTTTCAGGCATTTGCTCCAGCGCCTGTGCACAGGCGTGGCCGCTGGCCCAGGCCCACTGGAAGTTGTAGCCGCCCAGCCAGCCGGTCACGTCCACCACCTCGCCGATGAAGTAGAGGCCGCGCACCTTGCGGCTCTCCATGGTCTGGGAGCTGAGGTCGCGGGTGTCGACGCCGCCGGCCATGACTTCGGCCTTGTTCCAGCCCTCGGTGCCGCTGGGCGTGAGTTGCCATTGCGCCAGGCTGTCGGCTAGCTGCTGCAGGTCGCGGTCGCGCTGGTCGGGCATGGGGCGCTGGGCTGGCGCGGTGCAGCGTTCCAGCCAGGTTTCTGCCAGACGGCTGGGCAGCAGCTGCGCGAGCTCATTGCTCAACTGGCGGCGGCTGCTCTGTTTGAGCACCAGCAGGCGCTCGGCCAAGTCGACGCCATTGCCCAGATCAATCTGCAGCGGCGTGCCGGCCTGCCAGAAGCTCGAAATCTGCAGCACCGCCGGCCCGCTCAGGCCCCGGTGCGTGAACAGCAGGTCTTCGGCAAACAGCGTGCGCTGCTTGCCTTTGCCGGTGCTGATCTGCACCGGCAGCGCCAGCCCTGCCAGCGCCACGAAGGATGCCCAGCTGGCCGCGTCGAAGGTCAATGGCACCAGCGCAGGCTTGGTGTCGACGATGCGGTGACCGCTGTTGCGTGCCAGTCGCAGGCCCCAATCGGTGGCACCGATCTTGGGCACCGGCAGGCCGCCGGTGGCGATCACCAGTTGCGCGGTGCGCACCGGGCCGGCGTCGGTGTCGAGTTCATGGCCCGCGTCGGTGTGGCGCACCTCGTGCACCTTGCACGGCTGGCGGTGCGTCACGCCGCCGGCGGCGCACTCGGCCAGCAGCATCTTGATGATGTCTTCTGCGCTGTGGTCGCAGAACAGCTGGCCCTTGTGCTTTTCGTGGAAGGCGATGCCGTGGCGCTTGACCAGGTCGATGAAATCGCCCGCGCCGTAGCGCGCCAGTGCCGAGCGGCAGTAGTGCGGGTTGGCCGACAGGAACTGCGCCGGCGTGGCCTCGCGGTTGGTGAAGTTGCAGCGCCCGCCGCCCGAGATGCGGATTTTCTCGGCCACCTTGGGCGCGTGGTCGAGCAGCAGCACCTTCAGGCCGCGCTGACCCGCCACACCCGCACAAAAAAGGCCGGCTGCTCCCGCACCGACCACGACAACGTCATAACTTTCCATGCGGGTGATTATCGGCGGCGCCACGAGCGCGCCGCCGACAAACCCCCGGCCGGGCTATACCCGCTGCCAGTCCAGCGACGCCGTGGCAAACATGCGCCTGAACTCGCCGCGCTCGGCCAGGTCGTTGACGGCGGCCTGCAGCGCATGGGCCAGCTCGGTCGATTCTTTCTTGACCGCCATGCCCACGGCCCAGCCATCGCGCGGGGCGCGTGGAATCGGCAGCGGCGTGACGGCGTAGCGCGGGTCGCCCTTGAGGGTCGACAGCAACTCCGATCGCATGCCGCAGGCTGCAGCCACCTCGCCGCGCATCAGCATCTGCGCGGCCTGCACGCCACCGTCGATCTTGGTGACGAGTTGCTCCTTGAGCGCGCCGCCTTCGGCGCCGATCATCAGCCAGCCCGCCAGCGTCATGCCGGGTGCGGCGATTTTCTGGCCGCGCAGCGAGTCCAGCCCGTCCAGCGTGGGCACGCGGCTCAGGTCGCGCGCCATCATGACCGTTTCTCGCCAGTAGGGCCCGAAGATCTGCACGCGTGGATTGGCGTCCATCAGCGGTCGGTCGACCGGCACGTGCAGCATCACGTCGGCCGGACCCCAGCCCAGGTAGTGGCCGCGCCAAACCATGTTGCGCAGGTCGTCGTTCATGTTCTCGCCCGCCGCGAACGGCAGGATCGACGCCTGCACGCCCAGCGCCTGGGCCAGCGCCTTGGCCACTTCCACCTCGATGCCTCGGCCGTCGACGTGAAACGGCGGCAGATCGTTGTAGAGCCCGACCGTCAGGCGGCCCCGCGCGCGGATGCGCTCCATCACGCTGGGTTCGCTGTCGTCCTTGGCCGATGATTTCTGCGCCTGCAGCAACGGGGCAAAGCTGCCCAGTCCGCCCACCAGGCCTACCGTGCCGGCCTGGCGCAGGAAGCGCCGGCGTGCGGTCAGGGGGGCGGGCTGCTGCGGCAATGAAGCCAGGGTGTCATGGGGGGTGTCATGGGACATGGCGTGCTCCGGGGTCAGAGCGGCTTTTCGCGCCGCGTTTCCAGATAGGACTTGATGGCCCAGACGGCTTCCTGCGACAGCGTGCCCTCGAACGGCGGCATGTAGACCGCGCCGTTGCGCACCTTGCCGCGCCGCACGCTGCTGGCGTAGTAGTCGTCGACTTCCTTGACGCAGGCGGCCTTCTTGGCCGCGATCTTGACGTTGCTGCAGTCGTTGTCGAGCTTGCGCAGGTCGGGCGCAATGCCGCCCGAGATCGCTTCCAGGCCGTGGCAGCGGGCACAGTTCTGGTTGTAGGCCGAGCCACCGATCAGGATGGCCTTGTCGTTGGCGCGGAAGGGGTTTTCTGCCCGCCATTCCTCGCCCAGCTGGGGCAGTTCACGCGTGTCCACCGCCTGCGGGGTGACATCGCCATGGGCCGCAGCCCAGTTGCCAAGGGTTGCGCAGGCCAGGGCCAGCACGGCAGAACGCCAAAGGTCGCCACGTGTCATGAGTCTTGTCTCCGTCAATCAGAATGTTGAGTCATCGCAATAAACAACCGTGTCCCTGCAACGTGCGTGCCATGTCCTGAACACGGTCGGAAACGCAGGTTTTCGCCGGTTTCGGGGCAAAAAGCCGGGCCGCTCTTGCGGGTCTGTCCGGGGCTGAATGGCCAGGAACTGTCTCTTGCGCGGGCCTTCCGGTGCGCCAACTGTTCAAAAATGAGACAACCAAGGGCAGTTCCCGACTGGTGCAACGCTGCTTGGAGGCACATGCTCCGCACTCACTTACAAGCCCGATCCACAAGATCGACAAGATCAGGTCGCTCGACGGCCTGGCTGGAGACCCCACATGCCCTCGTCCACCTACACCTCGTCGCCGTTCGCATCGCCCGCTGCCAGCCGGTCACGCAACCCGCAGGACGAAGGCCGCCGCCCGATTGCCGCGGCCTTGCCGCTGGGGGGCGCGCACGTCGAGAAGATCGACCAGTCGCATGAGCGCTGCCAGGCGCTGGGCCTGTCGCGCATCGAGCGGCCGGACTTCTCGCCGCTGGGCCGCTCCGACCTGTCGGTGGTGCGCGACCGCAACCAGCGTCTCTACGCCCACGCCGCGCCGGTGATGGAGATGCTGTTCGAGCAGATCGTCAACAGCGGCAACATGGTGGTGCTGACCGACGCCATCGGCACCATCCTGCATTCGATCGGCGACGATGACTTCCTGGGCCGCGCCGCCAAGGTCGCGCTCGCGCCCGGCGCCAACTGGTCCGAGCAGAGCAAGGGCACCAATGCGGTGGGCACCGCGCTGATCGAGGAAGTGCCCACGCTCGTCCATGCCGACGAGCACTACATGCACGCCAACCACTTCCTGACGTGCTCGGCCGCGCCCATCCTCGACCCGCGCGGCAACATCCTCGGCGTGCTCGATGTCTCGGCCGACCAGCGCAGCTACCACCAGCACACCATGGGGCTGGTGAAGATGTCGGCCCGCATGATCGAGAACCACTGGCTCACCGACGACTACCGCAACGTCATGCGCCTGCATTTCCACAGCCGGGTAGAGTTCATCGGCACGCTGATGGAGGGCATCCTGGCCGTCAGCCAGGACGGCAAGCTGGTGGGCGCCAACCGTGGCGCGCTGGAGCAGCTCGGCATGAGCGGCGCGGCGCTGCGCATGCACAGCATCACCTCGCTGTTCGGCACCACCGTGCCGGCGCTGGTCGACCGCTTCCGCTCGCCGCTGGCCGCGCCGCTGCCGGTGGAGATGGGCAACGGCCGCCAGTTCCACGTCTACGCCCGTTTCAACTGGCCGGTCTGGCATGGAATGAACGGCGGCCTGGCGCTTGATCCGGCCACCGCAGCGGCAGAGGCGGCAGAAGCCGCCAGCAACAAGGCCGCCGGGGTGGAGACACGACCGGAGATCGCGTCGAATGCCCCCGCGCCCACCTTGGCCGCCGCGCCGCCTGCCGCCAAGACCGGCCTCGCCAGCCTCACCACCGGGGACGCGCAGGTGGGCGCGGTGGTCGACAAGATCCGCCGCGTGCTCGACCGCGACATTCCGATCCTGGTGCTGGGCGAAACCGGCACCGGCAAGGAGTTGCTGGCGCGCGCCATCCACCAGGATTCGCAGCGCGCCCGCCAGCCCTTCGTGGCGGTCAACTGCGCGTCCATCCCCGAGACGCTGATCGAGGCCGAACTGTTCGGCTACGAGGAGGGCGCCTTCACTGGCGCACGCCGCAAGGGCGCGGTCGGCAAGATCGTGCAGGCCAATGGCGGCACGCTGTTTCTGGATGAGATCGGCGACATGCCGCTCGCCCTGCAGGCCCACCTGCTGCGCGTGCTGCAGGAGCGTCAGGTCACGCCGCTGGGCAGCGCCAAGGCGGTGGCGGTCGACGTGACGCTGGTCTGCGCCACCCACCGCAACCTGCGCGAGATGATCGAGCAGAAGACCTTCCGCGAAGACCTCTACTACCGCCTCAACGGCCTGGCCGTGCGCCTGCCGCCGCTGCGTGAGCGCACCGACCTGATGGCGCTGGTGCAGCGCATCCTGGAGCGCGAATGCGCCACCGCGCCCGGCCAGCAGCCGCAACTCAGCAGCGAGGTGGTGAGCCTGCTGCAGGCCTACCAGTGGCCAGGCAATGTGCGCCAGCTCTTCAACGTGCTGCGCACCGCCTGCGTGATGGCCGCGCGCGAGCGTGTCATCACCCGCGACCACCTGTCGGATGACTTCCTGGAAGATGCCCGCCACGCCATGACTGCCGCGCGACAGGGGCCTGTGGACGCCGCACCGCTGGCGCGTGAACTGCCGGTGAGCGCCGGTGCCACAGTGGTCTCCTTGCCCGTGGCCATGCCGGTTTCCATGCCGGCGGTGCCTGAAGCCGGGCCCGCCGCGCCCAGCGGCATGGAGGGCTCGCTCGAGGACATCGAACTGCAGAGCATCCAGCGCGCGGTGGATGCCGCCGGCGGCAACATCTCGGTCGCGGCCAAGCGCCTGGGCATCAGCCGCAACACCATCTACCGCAAGCTGCGCTGGAAGGCCGTGGGCTGAGGCCGGATCAGCGCGGCGGCTGATCGAACCATTCCTGCTCCAGCTCGCGCCACAGGCGCTGCCAGTTCAGCGCGTGGCGCACGCCGCTTTGCTGCGCGGCCGGAACGCCTGGCAGCGGCAGCGGCGCATCCGTCTCCGCGCGGCCTTCGTTCTGCGCCCGGCGTACTGCGGCCACCAGCGCCTGGCCGTAGGCCAGTTGCAGCGCGGGTGCGTCGGCGGACAGCAGCGGGCCTTGCTCGGGCAGCCAGCGCAGCGGGGCAGGGTGATGGAGTTGCGCGCTGATCTGCGCCAGCTGCTCGGTGGCCGACTGCAGATCGGCCCAGCGCGTGTCGCGCAGGTCGGGCGCCTGATCGCCCCACAGCAGGCCGTGGGCGCTGAAGAGGCCGCTGGCCGCGTGCCACCAGACCGTCACGGGCGTGGCCAAGGTCGCCGAGGCGCCGCTGGCATCCGTCGCCCGCCACAGCCGCCACCAGCGCCAGGGGCCGAGCTGGCCGCTGTCGCCTTGCAGGAGTTGCTGCGGCAGGCGGATGGGTTGCGGGCCCAGATCGGCCGCCGCGTCGCCCAGCCGCTGCGACAGGCGCTCGACGCAGCGCGGGCAGCGCTGACTCATGGTTTGCGCCACATCGGCATGGGCCCACAGCCGTGCACCGTCCAGCCCGGCCTGGCCCAGCACCAGCTCCGGGTGCGGCCAGGGGGCGATCACATCGGTGACGGCCTGGCCGAGTTGCCGCTGCACCTGCTCACCCAGTTCACGTCCCGCCCGGGCGGTCGGGCCGCTGCCCAGCAACCAGATTTTTGTGCCGTCACGCACCACCAGCACGTTGGAGACCTGGCCACGGTTTGCCGCGTCGGCCTCGCCACTGGCGTTGACGATGCCGGGCAACCACCAGACGTCAGGGTGAATTTGTTGCAACGGGGCTGAAAAAACCGGTGTCACGGTCAGCAGGCTGAGGATTGCTCCAGCCTGGAGCAGTGTTCGCACCCGACAGAGTGCGCGCCACCGCAACGACCCGAGGGTGTGCCCTCGGTTTTGAGGCTTCATCGGCGCCGGGCTGTCATGAATGGAGCGGTTGTGAGTCACGGCACAGCTCTTGCAAAAAACATGCGGACATCAAATACACCGCGTACCCAGCGCCAGGAGGAAGCATCTTGTTCATCCCATCATCACGGCTGACGCCCGGGGGCCGCGCATGAAGCTGGTCGTGCTCAAGGGCGGCGACGAGGCCGTACCGCTGCCGCAGAGCGTGCGCGCCGCCCATGGGCCGAGCCGCACGGCGGGCGCCGCAGCGCTTTCGGGCGACGGGCATCACTGGACGCTGCTCAATATTTCGCCTGCCGTGGCCGATCAGATCACCAGTGATGCACGCCTGCTGCGTCACCCGGCGCTGGTGGATGCACCCGTGCGCGTGGTGGTGCTGACCGATGCGCAGATGGACCACGTCACCGGCCTGCTGAGCCTGCGCGATGGTGCGCCGATCCACCTCTACGCCACGCCAGCGGTCTTCGAGGAACTGACCCACACGCTGCCCGTGCTGCCCGTGCTGCAGAACTACTGCGGCGTGCACTGGCATGTGATTCCGGTGGCGGGCGAGTGCCGCACGGCGGTGTTCCGGGTCGAAGGTCAGCCCGGGCTGGAGTTCACCGCCGTGGCCACCGACGGGCCGCGTCCGCTGCACGCGGTGCATGCCGCGCATGCCGAACCCGTCACGGGCGAGACCATCGCGCTGGCGGTGCGCGACCTGAGCACGGGCCAGCGCCTGTACTTTGCCGGTGGCATGGCGGGCGCTGGCGCCGAGGCGCTGGAGTGGATGGATGAGGCCGATTGCGTGCTGGTGGGCTGCGACCTGGACGCCGGGCCCGGCACCCGGGCCGGCGAGGCGCCGGCCGTATGGGATCTGCTGCAGGCGATCCCCGCCCGGCGCCGCCTGCTGCTGTGCCACCCCGATCGCCCCGGCCAGCAGTGCCCGACGCCCCAGGCCTTCGAAGCCTGGGGCATCGAGTTGCCCGCCGACCGCAGCGAGATCGAGGTCTGATCGCGTGCCTTGACAAGGTACACCGTGAAAAGCGTCTGAGTGGAAACACGGGGCAGCGTGATCGGTGTCTGCAGGTTACAAACCGCTCCCATGCAATCTTGTTCCTTGACATGCTCAGCCTCCAGGCCCTGACCAAACGCTACGGCGAACGCACTGCCCTCGACAGCCTGAGCCTGGAGTTGCCCGCCGGCCAGACGGTGGCGCTGCTCGGCCCCAACGGCGCTGGCAAGTCCACGCTGTTCCAGGTGCTGACCGGCTTGTTCGTGGCCGACGCCGGTGAGGTCAGCGTGGCCGGCCATTCACTGCGCCATGACGCGGTGGCCGCGCTGGCCTGCATCGGCGTGGTGTTCCAGCAGATGTCGCTCGATCTGGACCTGTCGGTCGAGCGCAACCTGCGTTTTCACGCCGACCTGCACGGCATGAAGCGCGCCACCGCCACCGAGCGCATCCACACCGGCTGCGCCGCGCTGGGCCTCGGCGCCGACCTGGCCCGGCCGGTGCGCGAGTTGTCGGGTGGCAACCGCCGCAAGGTCGAACTGGTGCGGGCCCTGCTGCACCAGCCGGCGGTGGTGCTGATGGACGAGCCGACCGTCGGCCTCGACCCCAAATCCCGCCGCGACCTGCTGGCCGCCATCCAGGCCGACGTGGCGCAGCGCCGCAGCACCGTGCTGTGGGCCACGCACCTGGTCGAAGAGGCTGAGGCCGCAGACCGCGTGCTGGTGCTGCACAAGGGACGGCTGCTGGCCGACGGCACGCCGGCGCAGGTGGTCGAGCAACTCGGCGGCCGCCACCTCGAAGACGCTTTCATCCGCGCGACGGCCTGAATTCCCCAGCCCCCCGAAAAACGAAGGAGACACTCCCATGAAGACATTCGCCCCTGCCTTGATCGCTGCCGCTGCATTGATGGCGCTGGGCGCCGCCGCCCAGGCCCAGACCGCCTTCATCTCCAGCGAAAAAGACAACACGCTGACGCTGCTGGACCTGAAGACGCAGGCCGTGACCGGCACCGTCGCCACCTGCAAGCGCCCGCGCCACATGCAGGTCACGCCGGACGGCAAGCAGCTGATGGTGGCCTGCGGCGACTCGGGCCAGGCCGACGTGATCGACCTGGCCACGCGCAAGTCGGTCGGCAAGATCGGCCTGGGCGAAGACCCGGAGATCTTCGACCTCTCGCCCGACGGCAAGACGCTCTACGTCAGCAACGAGGAAGACGGCGAGCTGGGCGTGGTCGACATCGCCACCAACAAGCGCACCAAGGCCATCGAGGTGGGCAAGGAGCCCGAGGGCGTCAAGGTCAGCCCGGACGGCAAGACGGTCTACGTGACCTCCGAGGTGGCCAGCCTGGTGCACGTCATCGATATCGCCAGCGGCAAGACAGTCAAGAACATCAAGGTCGGCAAGCGCCCGCGCCGATTCGCCATCACGCCCGACGGCACGCAGCTGTGGGTGACCAACGAACTCGCGGCCAGCGTGTCGGTGATCTCCACCAAGGACCACACGGTGCTCGACACCATCAAGTTCACCGTCAAGGGCGCGCGTGCGGCGGACATCACGCCGGTGGGCATCACCATGACGGCCGACGGCAAGCGCGCCTTCGTCGGCCTGGGCAAGGCCAACCATGTGGCGTTTGTCGACGTCGCCACCCGCAAGACCACCGACCTGGTGCTGGCCGGCAAGCGGGCCTGGGGCCTGGGCCTGAACAAGGCGCAGGACCGCCTGCTGGTGGTCAACGGCCTGTCCGACGACGTGACGCTGATCGACGTGGCGGCGGCCAAGGCCGTCAAGACGGTGGGCGTGGGCCGCGTGCCGCACAGCGTGGTGGTGGTCGAGTGATGACCCGCCCGCGTCGACACGGGATGGCGCTGGCCCTGGCCGCGGTGGCCGGGCTGGGTGCTTTCGGCGGCCCGGTGGCGCATGCCGCCGCCTTCAAGGCCGTGCTGCTGGCGCTGGAAGACGACCCTCGCCTGGACCGCACCCGCGTCGAGCGGGCCTACCTGGGCCACCCGACCGGCCCGGCCGCCGATGCGGTGCAGTCGGCGCTCAAGGAAGCGCGGCTGGAGCTGGAGGCCTCGGGCGCCAGCCTGACGCTGGAAGTGGTCAACGTCGCCAATGCCGAGGCGGTGAAATCCGCTGCGCAAAAAGCCGAGAAGGGTGGTGCCGCCTTCGTGCTGACCGACCTGCCCGCCGACCTGACGCTGGCGGCGGCCGACGCCGTCAAGCTGCCGGTGCTCAACCTGGGCGACGCCAGCGACCGCCTGCGCGAGCGCGACTGCCGGCCGCGCCTGCTGCACCTGATCCCCAGCGAGCGCATGCGCGCCGACGCACTGGCGCAGGCGCTGGTGGCGCGTAAGTGGAGCCAGGTGCTGGTGCTGACCGGGCCGACGCCGGCCGACGCCGCCCGCGCCGCCACCGCGCAGGCAGCGCTCAAGCGCTACGGGCTCAAGGTGGTGGGCACCAAGCCCTTCAAGCTCTCGGGCGACCCGCGCGAGCGCGACCTGGCCAACCCGCTGCTGCTCACCCAGGGCAGCTACGACGTGGTCTGGGTGGTCGACAGCGACGGCGAACTCGCCCGCACGCTGCCCTACCGCACCGTGTGGCCGCGCCCGGTGGTGGGCGATGGTGGCCTGACCGCGCTGGCCTGGCAGCCGCAGTACGAGCGCTACGGCGCGCCGCAGGTGTCGCGCCGCTTCACCAAGTCGGCCCAGCGGCCGATGAGCGCGCACGACTGGTCGGCCTGGATGGGCGGCAAGGCGATTGCGGGCGCGGTGATCGAGGCGCCCAAAGGCCCGCTGGCCGCCGTGCACAAGGCTTTGCTGGAAGGCGAGGTGGACGGCTCCAAGGGCGTGCCGATGGCCTTCCGGCCCTGGGACGGCCAGTTGCGCCAGCCGCTGCTGCTGACCGACGGCGTGGGTGTCATCGGCGGCGCAGCCCCGGCCGAGGGCGTGCTGCACCCCAGGAACAACCTCGATACGCTCGGCGCCGACGCGCCCGAGAAACTCTGCAAATCACGATGAGCGCCGGTCACTATCTGCAGGCCATGCGCGCCATCGTCGGGCGCGAGCTGGCCAAGTTCATGCGCCAGACCGGCCGGCTGGTGTCGGCCCTCGTCCGCCCGCTGCTGTGGCTGGCGGTGTTCGCGGCCGGTTTCCGCAACGTCTTCGGCGTGGCGATCGCCGAGCCCTACGACACCTACATCCCCTACGACGTCTACATCGCGCCCGGCCTGATCGGCATGGTGCTGCTGTTCAACGGCATGCAGAGCAGCCTGGCGATGGTCTACGACCGCGAGATGGGCCTGATGCGCCTGCTGCTGACCGCGCCGCTGCCGCGGCCGTGGATCCTGCTGAGCAAGCTGGTGGCCACCGCCGTGCTGTCGCTCGGCCAGGCGCTGGCCTTTGTGGTGATCGCCTGGGCGCTGGGCACCGAGCTGCCGCTGTGGGGCGCCACGCCCTGGCACCTGCCGCACGTGCTGCTGGCGGCGGTCAGCGCGGCGCTGATGCTGGGCGCGTTGGGCCTGCTGCTGTCGGTGCATATCAAGCAACTGGAGAACTTTGCCGGCACCATGAATTTCGTGATCTTCCCGATGTACTTCATGTCCACCGCGCTCTACCCGTTGTGGAAGCTGGAGGAGTCGGGCGCCGCCTGGGTCTACCAGATCGCCCGCTTCAACCCCTTCACGCACGCGGTCGAGTGGCTGCGTTTTTCGCTCTACGACAAGGACCCGGGCATGGCCCCGTATGTGGTGCTGGCCACGCTGGCGCTGTGCTTCACGCTGGCGAGCTGGGGCTATGACCCGCAGCGTGGTTTTGGTGCGCTGACCAAGCGTGGGGGGCCGGCATGAAGGCGCTGTTGACGAGCTTGCGGCGCATCGGCCAGCCGGCGGCAGGCGAGGGTGGCGAGACAGGCCGGGCCGCCTTGCCCGAGCCAATCTGGCTGGAATGGCTCACCCTCGGCGGCCTGCTGGTGTTTGCGACCTGGCTGCTGGGCGTGCGCGGCGTGTGGGCCTTGCTGCTGAGTTCCGACCCGACCGGGCTGACGCTGGTGATCATGGTGATCTTTGCCGGGGCCACGCTCTGGTGCGGCAACCGCTCGCGCCAGTTGCAGCAGCAACGCCGCTGGATGGAGCAGGGCCGGCGCGCCGGTCCGGGCAGCGTGGCGGCCCAAGGCTGGGCGGCGGATTACTGGCGTGCCACGGCCGCCCAGCCGGCCGATACCGGCGCGCCGCTCGACCTGCTGCTCGAAGCCGCCACCGCGCCGCACCAGACCGCCTGGTGGGTCAACGGCATCCAGCTCAAGCTCGGGCTGCTGGGCAAGGTGATCGGCTTCTCGATGCTGGCCATCCAGATCGGCCAGCTGCAGAGCTTCGACGCCACGCAGTCGCAGGACCTGCTGCGCAGCCTGACCTCGGGGCTGGGCGTGGCGCTGCTGACGACCATGGTCGGGCTGGTCGGCAACATCCTGCTGGGGCTGCAGCTGACGCGGCTGGACCGCTACGCCGACGCGTTGGTGGCCGACTGCCAGCGCCACGGCCTGACGCTGAACCCGCGCCGAATCGACTGACATGGCCCGTTCCCGCAGAAGGCGCGGCCCCGAGGCCGAGGTCGATCCGTTCTACGACATGTTGTTCAACATGCTGATCGCCTTCGTCTTCTGTTTCATCATCGCGCTGCTGGCGATGAACCCGAAGGCGCTCAAGACGGGCGACATTCCGGCCAAGGCCGAGTTCATCATCACGCTGTCGTGGCCGGACATGAATCCCAACGACGTCGACACCTGGGTGCAGGACCCGGGCGGCAACCTGATCTGGTTCCGCGCCCGCGAGGCCGGCCTGATGCACCTCGACCGCGACGACCGCGGCCTGGCCAACGACACCCTGATCGTCAACGGCCGCCAGCTGGTGAACCCGCTCAACCAGGAGGTGGTGACGCTGCGCGGCATCGCGCCGGGCGAGTACACCGTCAACGCGCACTACTACGACAGTAAGGACGGCCAGCCGGTCGAGGTCACGGTGTCGGTCGTCAAGGTCAACCCGCGTGCTGAGGTCTCCTACTACGGCACCGCCACCCTGGCGCGCAAGGGCGACGAGGCCACCGCCGTGCGCTTCACCGTGCTGCCCGACGGCAGCGTCGGCCAGATCAACACGCTGCCCAAGACGCTGGTGCAGCGGCTCTGAACTTCATCCGGAAAGAAAAGAACCATGACCTTGGCGATCGTGATCAGTTTTGTGGTGCTGGCGGCGTTGGCCGTGCTGGCGCTGTTGTGGTCGCACTGGCCGGCGTGGCTCAAGACGCTGCTGGTGCTGGGCGTGGCGGTGTTCTATTTCTGGGCCGACGAGGCGGTGCACCAGATGTGGGGCTGGCCGAGCACCGACGCGCTGCCCGAGAAGTTCGTGCTGCTGGCCGCCGTGATCGAGGAGCCGACCACCAAGACCTCGGGCGCGCTCTACGTCTGGCTGCAGGTGCTCGAAGACGGCAAGCCCGGCCGCGCCCCGCGCGCCTACAAGCTGCCGTATGCCAAGGACCTGCACGCGCTGCTCAACGAAGGCATCAAGAAGGCCCGCCAGGGCGTGACGCAGATGGGCACCGCCGAGCCCAAGGCCGGCCGCAAGGGCCTGAACTGGCTGCGGCCGGGCAACGACGAGCAGGTCGTCAAGATCCGTGACCTGCCCACGCCGCAGCTGCCTGAAAAATGAGCCGCATCACGCTCACCCTGCTGCTGTCCGGCGCGGCCCTGCTGGCCGGTTGCGGCGATCGCTCGCCAGCGGCGTCCTACTTTCCGCTCGACGCCGGCCACCGCTGGACCTATCAGCTCACCAGCGAGTGGAGCGACAACACCCGCGAGCGGGAGACGCTGGTGCTCAGCGCCCTGGGCGAAGACAGCTTGGCCGACGGCCAGAAAGCCTGGCGGCGGCGCAGCGAAACCGGCATCGACTACTGGCTGCGCAGCGACGCCAGCGGCATCTACCGCGTCGCCACCAAGACCGACGTGCAAGAGGCGCCCAAGCCCGACGCCGCGCCGCGCTTCGTGCTCAAGCTGCCCTTGGTGGCGGGCACCACCTGGCAGGCCGGCACCACCGCCTATCTGCTGCGGCGGCGGGCCGAATTCCCGCCCGAGATTCGCCACAGCCACCCGGACATTCCGATGAATTACGTGATCGAGGCCGTCGGGCAGGCGGTCGAAACCCCGGCCGGCAAGTTCGCCGACTGCCTGCGCGTCAAGGGCAGCGCGACCGTTCGCCTGTTCGCCGACCCGGTGCAGGGCTGGCGCGACATGCCGCTGACCACGCGCGAGTGGTATTGCGCCGGCGTTGGCCTGGTGCGGCTGGAGCGCGACGAGCCGGCCAACTCCGCCTTTCTGATGGGCGGCATGATCAAGATGGAACTCACCTCATGGCAATGATGAATCGACGGCATGCGCTGACCGCGCTGGCCGCTGCACTGCTGCCGGCGACGGGCTGGGCACAACCCGGCCCATCTGGCGATGTGGGCGGATTTCCGCAGCGCCCGATCACGCTCTGGGTGCCGTGGCCGGCCGGTGGCGCCACCGACCTGACGCTGCGCCTGCTGGCCGAACTGGCCGGGCGGCAACTGGGCCAGCGCATCAACATCGAGAACCGTGCCGGCGCGGGCGGCACGCTGGCCATGCCGGTGCTGCAGCAGGCGTCGCCCGATGGCTACACCCTGGCCCAGCTGCCGCAGCCGGCGCTGCGTGCGCCGCATCTGCAGCGGGTGCTGTGGGACCCGATCCGTGACACCACGCCCATCCTCCAGCTCACCGGTGTGACCTTCGGCGTGCTGGTGCCGGCGTCCAGCCCGTGGCGCAGCCTGGACGACCTGTTCGCCTACGCCCGCGCTCACCCGGGCGAGTTGACCGTGGCCACCAACGGCGTGGGCACCACGCCCCACGTGGTGATGGACGAGCTGATGGCCCGGCGCGGCCTGAGCTATGTGCACGTGCCCTACAAGGGCACGGCCGACCAGATGCTGGCGGTGTCGTCCGGCCAGGTGATGGTGGGCGTCAACTCCAATGGGTTTGCGCCTTTTGTCGACAACGGCCGGCTGCGCCTGCTGGTCACCTTCGGCGAGCAGCGCACCCGCCGCTGGCCGCAGGTGCCGACGCTCAAGGAACTGGGCTTCGGCATCGTCGCGACCTCGCCTTACGGTCTGGTCGGCCCGCGCGGCATGAACCCGGCGGTGGTGCGCGTGCTGCATGACGCCTTCAAGCACGCCATGAACGACCCGGCGCATGTGGCCGAGCTGCAGAAATACGACCAAGAGCTGGACTACCTCGGGCCTGATGACTACGGCCGCGCGCTGCGCGAGGCCTATGCGGCCGAGAAACGCACCGTCGAGCGGCTCGGGCTGGCCAAGGGTGGCACCTAAGCGCGGGGCTTCAGCCCCCACGAGTTCAGGTTCGTCAAGGCTGGAGGGCAAGGGCGCGTGCTAAATTCTTTACATCTTAAAAAAACACCAGGTCCTTCCGTACGCGTGTCACCCTGACCGCCCGCACGGAGCCGGGTAGCCCGACTTCCGTTGCCCCAGCATGAATTCCAGTGACAACGACGACCTGATCCTGATCCACGACGACGACGACGCGCTGCCGGCCCAGCCGGTGTGGCATGTGCTGATCGTGGACGATGACCCCGAAGTGCATTCAGCCACCCGCTTCGTGCTGCGTGGCCAGCAGCTGCTGGGGCGCGCCATCGAGTTGCACAGCGCCTACAGCGCGGCCCAGGCGCGCGAGATGCTGATGGGATCGGTCGACTACGCCGTGATCCTGCTCGACGTGGTGATGGAGCAGCCCGACGCCGGCCTGCACCTGGTGCAGGTCATCCGCCAGGACCTGAACCTGCAGGGCGTGCGCATCATCCTGCGCACCGGCCAGCCGGGCTATGCGCCCGAGCTGGACGTGATCTCGCGCTACGACATCAACGACTACCGCACCAAGAGCGAGCTGACGCAGACGCGACTGGTGACGTCGCTGATCAGCGCGCTGCGCGGCTTCGAGCAGATCCGCCGCATCGAAGCCAGTCGGCGCGGCCTGACGCAGATCATCCACGCCACGCGCGACCTGCTCAGCAGCGACGGCCTGCAGCGCTTTGCCGGCGGCGTGCTGACCCAGCTCGGCAGCTTTCTGGGCCTGACGCCCGAGCGCGGGCTGGTGGTCATCAGCCACTCGGCCATGGGACGTTCCCACACCGTGCTGCACGGGCCGATGCTGCAGGTGGTGGCCGCGACCGGGCCCTATGCCGAGCTGCTCAACCAGTCGGCCGACACCATCCAGCCGGGCATGGTGCGCCAGCAGATCAGCATCGCGCTGTCCGAGCGGCGCAACCTCTACAGCGCCTTCGGCTGCGCGCTCTACTGCAACAGCCAGCGCCATCAGATGGCGGTGTTCATCGATACGCCCGGCGAGGTCGACCCGGCCCTGCGCGAGCTGCTGGAGATCTTCACCGAGAACATCGCGCTGTGCTCCGACAACCTGAGCCTGCTGGAGCAGCTGCAGCGCGCGGCCTATGTCGACAGCCTCACCGACCTGCCCAGCCGCCTGCGCCTGCTGCAGCGCCTGAGCGCGGCGGCGCTGGAGCAATCTGCTGATGCGTCAGCACTGCTGATGATCGACGTCGACGACTTCAACACCCACGTCGAGACCCTGGGCCCCGCCGGCAGCGACGCGCTGCTGCGCGACCTGGCGCAGCGCCTGTCGGCGCTGGTGGTTGACCTGCCGGTGCTGCCGGTGCGCATCGGCGCCGATGTGTTTGCGCTGCACGGGCCGCGCCGCTACTTGGGCGCCGATCTGCTCGCGCAGTTGTGCGCAGCGGAGTTCAATGCCGACGGCCTGCCGATCCGCCTGACCGTGAGCGCCGGCCTGGCGCTGGCCAGCGACGCGCCCGGCCCGGCCGCCAACCTGATTGCCGCGGCCTACACCGCGCTCAAATGTGCCAAGCGCGAGCAGCGCCAGGGCTACACGGTCTACGAGCCCGACATGGGCAGCCACGCAATGCGCCGCGCCGCCATGCTGCGCGCGCTGTATTCGGCGCTGCAGGGCAGCGAGTTCGAGCTGGCGCTGCAGCCGCAGCTGCGCATGACCGATGGCGCGGTGCTGGGCGTGGAGGCGCTGCTGCGCTGGCCGTCGACCGGCGGCGCGCCGGTCGGGCCGGACGAGTTCATTCCGATTGCCGAAAGCTCCGGCCTGATCCTGCCGCTGGGCGCCTGGGTGATGGACGAGGCCTGCCGCCAGCTGGCCGAAATCCAGCGCCGCACCGGCCAGCGCCTGCGCATGGCCATCAACGTGTCGCCGGCGCAGTGGCGCGACGGCACGCTGCTGACCCAGCTGCTGCACGCGGCCGAGCGCCACGGCGTGGCGCCGCAGCAGCTGGAGATCGAGCTGACCGAATCGCTCGCCATGCAGGAGATCGACACCCTGCTGCCGCGCCTGCGCGAGGTGCGCGCCCTCGGCATGCGCGTGGCGCTGGATGATTTCGGCACCGGCTTCTCGTCGCTGGCCTACCTGCAGCACATGCCGATCGACCAGCTCAAGATCGACCGCAGCTTCGTGCACGAGATCGGCCGCAGCCGGCGCGGCGAGGACATCGCCCGCACCATCGTCAGCCTGGGCGCCATGCTGGGGCTGGAGGTGCTGGCCGAGGGCGTCGAGACGCCCGACCAGGAAGCCTTCCTGCAGAGCCTGGGCTGCAACGCCGCCCAGGGCTACCTGCACGCCCGGCCCATGGCGCTGGACGCGCTGTGCGACTGGCTGATCGCCCACGAAGCGGCTCGCGGCGCCTCGCCCCGCCTGCCGGGCTGAAGCCAGGACGCCGCGCATGCCGCATCGCCTGCGTGAGCCTGCGCTCTGGCACACCCTGCGCTTTCGCATCGGCGCGGGCGCGCTGCTGCTGGTGAGCGCCATCTTTGCGCTCGTCACGCTCAACACCCAGCGTGTGCTGGAGCAGGCCACGCTGGAGAGCAGCCGCGCCAACGCGCGCCAGATCGCCCAGACCCTCAACCTGGCCATGGCGCCGCACACCGCCACGCCCGAGGCGCTGGCCAACATCCGCCCCTACCTGCAGGAGCTGATCTCGCCCGAGAGCGAGGGCCTGATCTACCTGGTGCTGCTCGACGAGCAGGGCCGTGAACTGGCCCGCACCGACGCCGTGCCCGAGCCGCTGCCACCCGTTGACGCCGACCTGAACGCCGGCCACGCCTGGCAGCGCGGCGTGCTGCATCTGCAGCAGGGCATCTTGCTGGGCGACCAGCATGTGGGGCGGCTGCGCTACGGCCTGTCGTCGAGCCTGCTGCGCGAGGCCGCCGAGCGCCTCTTCAAGCAGAACCTGCTGGCCTACGCCAGCGTGCTGGCGGTGCTGACGCTGCTGCTGGGCTGGTTGCTCGGCCGGCTGGGCGGCCGCCTGCGGGCGCTGACCGACGCGGGTGTGCGGCCTCTCGCGCGGCGCTTACGACAGCCGCGCGCCCACCACTGGTCGCGACGAGCTGACGCTGCTCGGCCATGAGCTCAACACCATGGCCGACGCCGTGCGCAGCCGCATCCTGGCGCTGGAGCAAAGCCAGGCCAGCGTGCGCCAGCTCAACGAGGAACTGGAGGCCCGTGTCGTGCAGCGCACCACCGAGCTGAGCGAGGCCAACCGCCACCTGGAGCAGACCCTGGTCGATCTGCGCCGGCTGCAGGACGGCTTGGTGCAGTCGGAAAAGCTGGCCAGCCTGGGCGCGCTGGTGGCCGCAGTCGCGCACGAGCTGAACACGCCCATCGGCAACGCGCTGACGGTGGCCACCGGCTACAGCCACAAGGCGCGCGAGTTCGAGGCCCAGGCGCGCATCCGGCTGCAGCGCCAGACGCTCGAGCAGTTCCTGGCCGACAGCGCCGAGGCGGCCGAGCTGCTCAAGCGCAACCTGCTCAAGGCCAGCGAGCTGATCACCAGCTTCAAGCACGTCGCCATCGACCAGACCAGCTCGCAGCGGCGGCACTTCGATCTGGCGCAGACCATCAACGACGTGCTGGCCACGCTCTCGCCCGGCATCAAGCACCGGCCGCTGTGCGTCGAGACCGATCTGGCGCCCGGCGTGCGCCTGCACAGCTATCCCGGCCCGCTCGGCCAGGTGCTGACCAATCTCTACACCAACGCTGCGCTGCACGCCTTTGCGCCCGACCAGCCCGGCACCATGCGCATCAGCAGCCGCCTGCACGACGCCGAGACCGCGTGCATCGAGTTCAGCGACAACGGCTGCGGCATGAGCGCGGCCACGCTCAAGCGCGTGTTCGACCCCTTCTTCACCACCCGACTGGGCCAGGGCGGCAGCGGTCTGGGCATGCACATCGTGCACAACATCGTGATGGGCCTGCTGCACGGCCGCATCGAGATCCGCAGCGAGCCGGGGCAGGGCACGCTCGTGCGGCTGCTGCTGCCGCTGGAGGCCCCTGCCGCAGACATCGCGCAGCCCGGCGCGGCGGCCTTGCTCCTGCCGACGGATCTTTCACCGGATACCCCCGTTTCATGACCTTTGCAAACCGCCTGCTGCTGGGCGTGGCCGCCTGGTTGTTCAGCACCCTCAGCCTGGCCCAGTCGGACGAACCGTTCGATGGCGCGGCCTCCACCTGGGTCCGCGAGCACGTGCAGCTCAACACCTTCGGCACGCTGGGCGTGGCCCGGCTCAACCTGTCGGGCGTGCAGGTACGCGGTGACGCCACGGCCACCAGCGGCATCGGCTCCGAATGGACCGGCGCCTACGACAGCCGCGGCGGCCTGCAGGCCGCCGCCCGCATCAACCCGGAGCTGGACCTGACCTGGCAGGTCATGCTGCGGCGCAACGGCGACGGTGACTTCGGTCTCGACACCAACTGGGCCTATGCCGACTGGCGGCCCACGCCGGAGTGGGAGGTCAAGCTCGGGCGCTACATGTCGCCGCTCTATCTGGTGTCGGACCAGCGCCTGGTCGGGCTGGCGCAGCCGTGGGTGCGGGCGCCGCTGGAGGTCTATGGCCTGCTGGGCAACGTCGACTCGCTCGACGGCCTCTGGCTGCGCCGCCGCGTGCCGCTGGGCGAGGACACGCTGATGGTCGACTTCTACAGCGCCCGCCACGACGACAAGCGCGACACCTTCTCGGTCAACCACCGCCAGCTCACCGGCCTGAGCCTGAGCCTGCGCGACGCCCACTGGACCTGGCACGGCATGGCGGCCCGCTCGCGCACGCACCTCCGCTTCGATGCGGTCGAGCCGCTGCTGGCGGTCATCGCCAACCCGGCGCTGGGCGGTGACCCGGCCGCGGCCACCGCCTACGACCTGCGCAACCTGGACCCGATCCACTTTCTGTCGTTCGGCCTGCGCTACGAGTCCGACCCGTGGCTGGTGATGGCCGAGCTGGCCCATGGCCGCTCCGACACCAAGGCCGTGCCCGGCAGCACCGGCGCCTACCTGACCGTGGGCCGCAACTGGGGGCCGTGGCTGGGTTACGTGACGGTGGCACACCTGCGCGGGCGCAGTCCGGGCAGTGAGACGCGCCTGACGCCGGGTTCACCCGCCGCCGCCGTGGCCGAGCTGTTCCTGCAACCGGCACGCGAAGCCGGTCAGACCACGCTCAGCACCGGCCTGCGCTGGGACATGGCCACCGGGCTGGCGCTCAAGGCGCAGGTCGATCACATCCTGCCTCGTGTGGAGGGCCGTGGCGGCTTGTTCCTCGACCCGCTCGGGCAATACAAGCTCCCCAACGGCAACCGCGCCGCCTGGCTCTACAGCCTGGTGCTCGATTGGGCTTACTGACATGCAGGTTCTTCACACCTTGTTGCGCCTGACCGCCTGGCCGCTGCTGGCCAGCCTGCTGCTGGGCGGCGGGCTCGCCCAGGCACAGACGCCCTCATCGGCCACCGTCCCCCGGTCGATCCAGGTGGTGGTGCACCCCGATTTCCGCAATGCCTTCATGACGCGTGGCGAACTCGCCGCCCTGTTCATGCGCACCCGCACCACGCTGGCCGACGGCAGCGCCGTGCAGGTGATCGACTCGGCGGACGCGGTCCTGCGCGAGCAGTTCTACCAGACGCTGGTCGGCCGCAGCGCGGTGCAGATGCACGCCTACTGGTCGCGCATGGTCTTCAGCGGCGCGGGCCGGCCGCCACCGCAGATGGACAGCGCCGCCGTGATCAATCAATTGCGCAGCGACACCAACACCATCGCCTATGTCTCGGCCGTCGGGCAGGAACTGCGCGGCGTCAAGGTGCTGATGGTGCTGGATGTCCGATGAACACCATGAACACACACACACGCCAATGGCTGGGTGCCGCTGCCTGCGTTTTCAGCCTGACGGGCCAGGCGCAGGAGGTTGAGGCCCCCGCGTCGTGGTGGGACGGCCGCGTGCAGGTCAACACCTTCGGCACCCTCGGTGTTTCGCGTCTGAGCATTGCGGGCGCCCATCTGCGCTCGGAGGCCACGTCGACCTCCGGCATCGGCCCGGAGTGGACGGGTGCCTACGACAGCCGCCTCGGCCTGCAGGTGGCCGCCCAGATCAGCCCGGACCTGGGCCTGACCTGGCAAGGCCTGCTGCGGCGCCAGAACAAGGGCGGGTTCGGCGTCGACACGCAATGGGCCTACGCCAACTGGCAGATCACGCCTCAGTGGGAGGTCAAGCTCGGGCGCTACATGTCGCCGCTGTACTTGGTGTCCGATCAGCGCATGGTCGGCCTGTCGCAGCCGTGGGTGCGGGCGCCGCACGAGGTCTACGGCCTGCTGGGCAACGTCGATTCGCTCGACGGCCTGTGGCTGCGCCGCCGCCTGCCGCTGGGTGATGAAACCCTGATGGTCGACCTGTACCACGCCCGCCACCGCGAGGACCGTGGCAGTTTCTCGGTCAACCACGAGCCGCTCACCGGCCTCAGCCTGCGCCTGAGCGACACGCGCTGGACCTGGCACGCCATGGTGGCACGCGCCCGTACGCGCATCGAACTGGACCCTGCGTCTGGCGTGGCCCAGGCGCTCGCGCTGCTGTCCGAGCCGGCGCTGGGCGGCAACCCGGTGGCGGCGCAGGACTACGACTTCCGCCGCATCGACCCGCTGCATTTCTACTCGGCTGGCGTGCGCTACGAAGCTGCCCCCTGGCTGGTGATGGCCGAAGTCGCCCAGCTGCGCTCCTCCAACCGCGCCTTGCCCGGCAGCACCGGCGCCTACCTGACCGTGGGCCACAGCTGGGGCCCCTGGCTGGGCTACGTCACGCTGGCGCAACTGCGCGGCCTGAACCCCGGCACCGAAACCCGTTTCTCGGGGGCGGTGGACGCCAGCGTCGTGCAGCCGTTCCTGCAGGCGCTGCGCGAATCAGGCCAGACCACGCTGGGCGTCGGCACGCGCTGGGACATGGCGCGCGGCCTGGCGCTCAAGGCCCAGGTCGATCACGTCACACCGCGCACCGATGGCCGCGGCGGCCTGTTCCTGGAAAGCCCCCTGCCCAACGGCCATCGCAGCGCTTGGCTCTATAGCGTGGTGCTGGACTGGGCGTACTGATCCGGTGTGATCTGCCGGACCGATCTGGCGTCAGCCCACCACCACTTCGCTGATCTGGATCACTGGCGCCAGATCGGTGTAGTTGGGAATATCGCCCATGATCTCCTTGGCGTGCGGCCCGAAGCTGGCCTGGAACGACTCGACCGAGTCACAGAAGATGTGGCACATGCCCACGTAGGTGGCCGAGGTGCCGGGCGCGCCGCCCGCCAGGCCCCGGTCGATGGTGTACGACAGGCAGTGCTCGCCCATGCGGGCCTTGAGCAGCGGCAGGTGCGTGTCGCGGTAGTAGTCGTGGTCGAACCGGGCGCCGGGGGTGTTGGGGTACATCACGCTGACCTTGATCATGTCGTCTCCAAAGGATGAAAAGCAGGGCCGAAGGCTGAAGCAGGTCAATCGACCAGCAGGTCATTGAACACCAGCCCGCCGGACACCGCCGGTTCGCGCGGGACTTGCCAGGTCACGCCTTCCTCGGTGGCCCAGCGGGCCAGCTGGCCGTCGTTGCGGCTGCGCTCGATCACGCGGTTGACGGTGACGCGCAGCGCCTCGTCATCGGCCCGCATCACCCAGCCCAGATTGACGCCGAGCGGGCGACGCACCGCCGCCAGCGTCAGCGCGGTGTCCGGGTGGCTCAGGCGCCAGGCGTCGAACTGCGTCAGCGGCAGCAGCAGGGCGTCGATGCGGCCGGTGGCGAGTGCGCCGAGCGCATCCTCCCGCTGGCCCAGCGACACCACGCCCGACCGCAGCAGGCCCTGGCGGTAGCCCAGCGTCACCGCACCGGCCATGGTGCCGGCTACCGCGCCGACGCGCCGCGTCTGCAGGTCGGCCAAGGTCTCGACCAGCGCGCTGCCCGGGCGCAGCGCCACGCCCAGCGCGGCTGCCTGGTAGGGCACGCTGGCGGCCAGCGGGGTGAGCGTCACGTAAGGCCGGTCGCGTTTGCGCCTGGCGCCGGGGTAGTCGGGCGTGCGTGAACTGGCGCGGCTGGGCGGCCCCAGGTCGCCCGCCAGCAGCGGGAAGCCGCTGACCAGATCGCACACCTGCGCGGACAGCAGCGCGTTGACCTCATGGGCCAGCGTGCTTTCCTTCTCGTACTCGGACTCGAAGGGCAGCAGCGCCAGCGCGCGGCCCAGCTCGGCGGCCACGGCCTGCGCCACGCGCACGTCCAGGCCGCGCAGCTGCCGCTGGCCACTCGCGCGCACCAGGTAGGACAGCGGCGCGTTGTCCTCGGCCATGCAGACCGTGAGGGCGCGGGTGGGTGGTTCGGCCTGTGCGGCGGCCCCATTCGCTGCGCCGATCAGCGCGACAGCCAGCACGATGTGACGCAGCGCCACCTCAATACTCCTTGCCACCGCGCGTGGCGATGTAGGACCACAGCAGGTCGATCTGCTCTGACGTGATCGCCTCCTTGAACGACGGCATATTGCCCTTGCCCTGCATGACCGACTGCCAGAAGCGCTCGGGCTGATCGACCGGAAAGCGCCTCAGGTCATAGACCGTGGTGCCGGAATTGACCATGTTGCGGCCGTGGCACTGGGCGCAGGTGCGGTGGTACTGCTCGCGGCCCTGCTCGACGCGCTCGGGCGTCGGCGTGGCAAAGACGGGCGGCACGGCTACGGTGGGCTGCGCCTGGGCGCCGCACAGTGCTGCGGCGCCGGCCAGACCTGCCGCAGCCAGCCCGGCCCGCGCCGCCCTCATGAGCATGCGGCCCCGGCTCATTTGATCCCGAAGGTCCAGACCGAGCCGCCCGCCGGTACCTGCGACATGCGCTCGTCGCCCAACAGCGCCCACACGCCGCCGGCGCCCGACAGCACCGTGACGTACTGCTTGCCCTGGTGTTCCCAGGCCACCGGCAGGCCGATGATCCCGGAGCCGGTCTGGAACTCCCACAGCTTCTTGCCGTTGCGGGCGTCCACGGCCATGAATTCGCCGGTGGCCGCGCCCGTGAACACCAGCCCGCTGGCGGTCGAGAGCGTGCCGGCCATGCTGGGCTGGCCGGGCCAGGGCAGCTGCCACTGGCTCTTGCCGGTCATCGGGTCGATGGCGCTCAGGTGGCCGTGCGGCTGGTCCTTGGGGAAGTCGACGCCGCGGAAGTTCACGCCCAGATACCACTCGCCCTTCTTGTACTCGGGCTTGGCCAGCTGGTAGGGCCAGCTGACGTTGAGGGTGTTGGCGTAGGCCAGGCCGGTGGCAGGGTTCCAGGACATCGGCGACCAGTTCTTGCCGCCCACCACCGAGGGCCAGACCATCACGTCCTCGCCCGCGCGGGCGCGGCGGGACACGTCGCTCTCCACCGGGCGGCCGGTGGCCATGTCGATCTTGTCGGCCCAGTTGACCTTGACGTAGGGGTTGGCCGCCAGCAGCTTGCCGCTGGCGCGGTCCAGCACGTAGAAGAAGCCGTTGCGGTTGGCCTGCGCCAGCACCTTGCGGTTCTGGCCGTCCACCTTCAGGTCGACCAGCATGCCGACCTCGGTGGCGTCGTAGTCGTACAGGTCATTGGGGCTGAACTGGTAGTGCCAGACCAGCTCGCCGGTCCTGGGCCGGAAGGCCAGCACGGTGTTGATGTAGAGGTTGTCGCCCTTGCGTGCCTCGGCGTTCCACGGGCCGCCGTTGCCGGTGCCCCAGTAGACCAGGTCGAGTTCGGGGTCGTAGGCGCCGGTCAGCCAGGTGGGCGCGCCGCCCTTCATCGCGGTGTCGCCCGGCCAGGTGTCGCCGCCCTTTTCACCCGGGGCGGCGGTGGTGTACATGCGCCAGAGCTGCTTGCCGGTCTGCGGGTCCCAGCCGTCGATGAAGCCGCGCGTGCCGTATTCGCCGCCGGCAATGCCGGTCATGACCACGCCGTTGGCGATCAGCGGCGCGGCAGTCATGGCCTGGCCGTTCTGGTAGTCGGCAGCCTTGACACGCCAGAGCTGCTTGCCGGTCTTGAGGTCCAGCGCGATCACATGCGCATCCAGCGTGCTGCGGTAGAGCTTGCCGTCAAACACCGCCGCGCCGCGGTTGAGGATGCCGCAGCAGGCCATCTTGAAGACGTCCTGCGGCAGCTCGATCTCCTGCTTCCACAGCTGCCTGCCGGTCAGCGGGTTGAGCGCCACCGTGGTGTTGTGCGTGGTCACATACATCACGCCCTCATGCACGATCGGCTGTGACTCCTGGCCCTGCGGGTTGTTCAGGCTGTAGCTCCACAGCGGCTGGATCTTGTCGGCGTTGCCGGCATGGATCTGCTTGAGCGGGCTGTAGCGCTGGTTGTTGTAGCCCATGCCGTAGGTGAGCACGTCGCCGGGCGTGGCCGCGTCGTTCCTGAGCGCGTCCAGGCTCTGGGCCTGCAGGGCGCCTGCGCCCAGGGCCAGGGCGGCGCATGCGGCGATCAGATGAAGCTTCGGCATGGGGTGTCTCCTTCTTTGAATGGGGGTGGAATGGGGGAGTGGGCAGCCTGCATCGTGAGTCACGCCTGCGCCCGCTGGCAATGGGTCTGGTGTATTCCCTAGGCGCCAGGGCGCTCCCGCCTGCCTAAAGTGCGTCGCCGGCCTGCGCTGCGGGGCGGCGTTGTTGCACCCGTGAACACCTGCCCCGAGACTGCCCATGTTTTTGCCCGAGTTCCAGAACCGCCTGCAGACCGTGCGCAGCCATTACCGCGTCACGCCGTGGATCCCTCCACAGGACGACGAGACTCCGCTGGTGCGCTCCTGGCAGCGCTGCCAGGATGCCGGCCTCAACGAGGCCGACCGTGTGCACTTCGAGCCCATCGCCCGCTCGCAACTGGCCGAGCTGGGCGACCGCTACGGCGCGCTGGTGCGCAGCGCCCGGCCCGAGACCGAGCGTCTGGCCGCCTCGCTGCGCGGCACCGGCGGCGCGGTGCTGCTGTGCAACCCGCGCGGCAGCGTCATCGACCGCCTGTGCGACGAAACCCAGGCGCCCGGCGCCTTGCTCACCTCCACCCGCATCGGCATCAACCTGGCCGAGCGCTGCGTGGGCACCACCGCACCGTCGATCGCGCTGACCGAAGGCGTGCCCTATCTGGTCGGCCGCGCGGCACACTTCTGCGCCAACCTGCGGCCGTTCTTCTGCATTGCCGCACCCATTGACAGCCCGGTGGGCGAGCGGCTGGCCGCGCTCGACGTCACCTTCTACGACAACGTGCCGGGCTTCGACATCTACTCGCTCACGGTGGACGCCGCGCTCGCCATCGAAAACAGCCTGTTCGTGGCCCGGCCCGACCAGATGCTGGTGCGCTTCCATCCCCGGCCCGAGCTGGTCGGCACCGCGCTGGAAGCCCTCCTCAGCATCACGCCCGACGGGCTGGTGACGGGCGCCAACCGCGCCGCTGCCCGCTGGCTCAGCACGCCGCGCCTGCAACTCATCGGCCAGTGTTTCCGCGACCTGTTCGACCGCGACCCGAGCCGCCTCTTCAGCCGCCAGACCCGCACCGGGCTGGCCGAAATGCAGACGCCCGGCGGCCTGCCGGTGGCGGTGCGGTTTGATGGCGTCATGGCCCCCGAGCCGGTCGACATGGCGGGCTGGCAAGCCGCCAGGCCGGAGTCGCAGGGCGAGGAGGTCGTCGCGGCAGAACCCGCCGCGCCCTCAGCGGTGACGCAAGCCGATCCGGCGGCGCCCGAACAGCCTCTCGCCTCCATGCGCGACATGGAGCGCCGCACCATTCAGGCCGCGCTGGCCGCGCATCAGGGCAACATCTCCGCCGCCGCGCGCCAACTCGGCATCAGCCGCAACACCATCTACCGGCGCTGCCGGGAGCTGGCGGCGGAGTGACCAGGGTTTGACGCTGGCCGCCACGAAAAAGGGCTCCCCGTGGGGAGCCCTTCGACTTTGCGCCTCCGTCGAGACTGAAGCGCGCGACCGGCTTACTTCGCCAGCTTGAAGACCCAGACCGAGCCGCCCTGCTCAAGGTAGTTGACCTTCTTGGCCACGTCACCACCCCACAGCGGCACGGCGCCGCCCCAGCCGGAGACGACCGAGACGTACTGCTCGCCGTCCTGCTGCCAGGTCACCGGCGGTGCCACGACGCCCGAGCCGGTCTGGAACTTCCAGACGATCTTGCCGGTCTTGGCGTCCGCGGCCTGCAGATAGCCCTCCGGCGTGCCCCAGAACACCAGGTTGCCGCCGGTGGTCAGCACGCCACCCCACAGCGGCGCGTTGTTGGGCGCTTCCCAGACGATCTTGCCGGTCTTCGGGTCGATCGCGCGCATGGCGCCGATGGGGCCGTCGTTGAGTGTCTTGATCGTGAAGCCTGCACCCAGGTAGGCGCCGCCCTTCTTGTAGGTGATCGGCTCGTTCCAGATCTCCATGCCCCATTCGTTGGCGGGCACGTAGAACAGCTTGGTGTCGGGGCTGTAGGCCATCGGCATCTGGTTCTTGCCGCCCAGGAAGCTGGGCGCCGAGAAGACCGAGCTGCCCTTCTTGCCGTCTGCACCGGTGCTCGGGTCGCCCGGGCGGTTCTCGGGCACGAAGTTCGGACGGCCGGTCTTCAGGTCGATGCCCGTGGCCCAGGTGATCTTCTTGACGAAGGGGAAGGCGTTGACCAGCTTGCCGGTCTTGGCGTCGTTGACGTAGAAGAAGCCGTTGCGGTCGGCCTTGCCGCCGAGCACCTTGCCGCCTTCGTCGTAGGTGACGAACTCGTTGGCACCGTCAAAGTCCCAGGCGTCGTTCGGGGTGTTCTGGTAGTTCCAGACGATCTTGCCGGTCTTGATGTCGATGGCGACCGTCGAGCAGCTGAACAGGTTGTCGCCCTTGCGCAGGTGGCTGTTCCACGGTGCGGGGTTGCCGGTGCCGAAGTAGGCCAGGCCCGTGCGGGAGTCGTAGGTGCCGCCCAGCCAGGTGGTGGCGCCGCCGGTCTTCCACAGGTCACCCGGCCAGGTCGCGCCCTGGGTGCCGGAGATGCCGTTTTCCTTCTTGTTGCCGTCCTTG
>NZ_CBDFPH010000001.1:0-920453 GCF_965250675.1 Leptothrix sp. (in: b-proteobacteria) | reverse complement strand
CTCGCCCGACAGCGGCATCGGCGCGGCCCCGGCCGGCAGCGACAGGCGCCAGAGCGCGGCGCCCTGCATCAGCGAGCGGCGCGCGGCGTTGAAGAACTCGTCGGTCTGGTCGCGCATGCCGGTCCAGAACTGCTGCGCCATGGCGGGCTCGATGCCATCGCCGCCCATCTGGCGCGCGGCGGCTTCCACGGCGGCGACTGCGCCCGAGAGCCGCACGATCAGCGCGCCCTGCCACCAGGCGCTGGCGTTCAGGGGCAGTGGCTGGCCGCCCCAGCGTTGCAGTTGCTCGATGGCGTCGGCCTCATTGCTGTCGAAGCGCAGCGTCAGCGTGGCAGGTGCCACGGGCAGCACCTTGAGCGAGACCTCGCAGATCACGCCCAGCACGCCCAGCGAGCCGGGCAGCAGGCGCGCCACGTCATAGCCGGCGACGTTCTTCATCACCTGGCCGCCGAAGCTCAGCACCTCCGCACGGCCGTTGAGCACGGTGGCGCCCAGCACGTAGTCGCGCAGGCTGCCCACCGACACCCGCGCCGGCCCGGCCAGGCCGGCCGCGACCATGCCGCCGACGGTGCCGCCGCGCAGGCCGGGGCGCTCGGGGTCCGCGAAGCGGGGCGGCTCGAACGGCAGGCACTGGCCGCGCTCGGCCAGTGCGGCTTCCAACTCGGCCAGCGGCGTGCCGGCGCGGGCGGTCACGACCAGCTCGCTCGGCTCGTAGCTGCTGATGCCGCTCAGCTCGCGCACATCGAAGCGCTCGCCCTGGATCGCCTCGCCGTAGAAGGCCTTGGTGCCGGCACCCTGGATGGCCAGGGCGGTCTTGCTGGCCTGGGCGGCGCGCACGCGCTCGACCAGGCGGTTCAAAGGCTTGCTTGTCTTGACTTGCATGTTCAAAAACGTGGCAGATCGGCAAAGGGCAGCAGGCCCTTGCTGATGTGCATCTTTCCGTATTCAGCGCAACGTTGCAGGGTGGGAATGACCTTGCCCGGATTGAGCAGGCCGCGCGCGTCGAAGGCCCGCTTGACCGCGAACATCTGTTCGCGCTCTTCGGGGCTGAACTGCACGCACATGGAGTTGAGCTTCTCGATGCCGACGCCGTGCTCGCCCGTCACCGTGCCGCCCAGGCGCACGCTGGTCTCGAGGATGTCGGCGCCGAACTGCTCGCAGCGGTGCAGTTGGTCGGGGTCGTTGGCATCGAACAGGATCAGCGGGTGCAGGTTGCCGTCGCCGGCATGGAAGACGTTGCAGCAACTCAGGCCGTACTTCTTCTCCATCTCGGCGATGGCGACCAGGATGTCGGCCAGGCGCTTGCGCGGGATGGTGCTGTCCATGCACATGTAGTCGGGGCTGATGCGGCCCGACGCGGGGAAGGCGTTCTTGCGGCCGCTCCAGAAGCGCAGGCGCTGGGCTTCGTCGCGGCTGACCTCCAGACGGCTCGCGCCGCAGCCGGTCAGCACCTCGGTCATGCGGCCGATTTCTTCCTCGACCTCCTCGGGCGTGCCATCGCTCTCGCACAGCAGGATGGCGGCGGCGTCGAGGTCGTAGCCGGCGTGGACGAAGTCCTCGACCGCAGCGGTCATGGGCTTGTCCATCATCTCCAGGCCGGCGGGAATGATGCCCTGCGCAATGATCTGCGCCACGGCCTCGCCGGCGGCCTGCACGGTGTCGAAGCTGGCCATGATGCAGCGCGCCAGCTTGGGCTTGGGCACCAGCTTGACGGTCACCTCGGTGGTGACGGCCAGCATGCCTTCGCTGCCGACGACGACGCTGAGCAGGTCGAGGCCGGGCGCGTCGAGCGCGTCGCCGCCGAATTCGACCGCCTCGCCCTCGATGGTGTAGCCGCGCACCTTCATGACGTTGTGCAGCGTCAGGCCGTACTTGAGGCAGTGGACACCGCCGGAGTTCTCGGCCACGTTGCCGCCGATGGTGCAGGCGATCTGGCTGCTCGGGTCGGGCGCGTAATACAGGCCGTAAGGCGCGGCGGCCTCGCTGATGGCGAGGTTGCGCACGCCGCACTGCACCACCGCCGTGCGGCTGCGCACGTCGATCTTGACGATGCGCTTGAACTTGGCCAGCGACAGCGTCACGCCCAGCGCGTGCGGCATGGCGCCGCCGCTCAGGCCCGTGCCGGCACCGCGCGCGACCACCGGCACGTCGAGCCGGTGGCAGGTGCGCAGCACGGCGGCGACCTGGTCCTCGGTCTCGGGCAGCGCCACCACCAGCGGGCGCTCGCGGTAGGCGCTCAGGCCGTCGCATTCATAGGGCGTGGTGTCTTCGGCCTGCCACAGCAGGGCGGACGGCGGCAGCACCGCCGCCAGCGCATTGACCACCTGGGTCTGGCGCTTGGCGCGCACGGCTTTCATGGCCTCAGGCGGCACACGAGCATTCATCTCGAATCCTTCAGGAAGGGGTCAGGCGACGTGATCAGCACCGTCAACACGCCGGTGTAGCCATAGAGGTGATGGCGGGCGATTTCGCCGCCGGCAAAGAAGCCGGCCAGCGGCACATCGCCCAGCGCATGGCGAATGATCTGCAGTTCGGCCGACGTGCCGCCGAAGTGCGGCCCGCCACGCCCGGTGCAGCTGACGTAGATGGCCGCAGCGATGCGCGACTCGGGCGCGAAGCCGGGTGGCGGATCGTCGGGCGTGAGTTCGTCGCGAATCTCGGCGCAGATGCGCACCAGATCGCGCCGGGCGGCCTCGGCGTCGCGCTGGCAGAACGCCAGCCGCATGCCGGGCTGCACGTGGTCAGCCACGGCAAAGGCCGAGCGGCCGGGGTCCAGCCCGATCAGGTGGCGCACACGCGTGTCGGCCCCGAACTGGCCGGAACGGGCCGGCTGCATCTGGCCCGCTTCGGCCGGATCGCTCAGGCCGACCAGCGTGGCGCGCAGGCGCGGCAGCGCGAGGCGGGGTTGTTCCAGATCGATGCCAAGGTCGCGCAGCAAGGCCGGCAGCGCCGGCTCGCCATCCAGCGCCAGCACCAGGTTGTGCTCGGCGGCGGTGATCTGGCGCAGCGGCCCGATCGGCTGGCAGCCCTGCGTGACGCGCGACAGCAGCGGCACCGCCGCGCTGAACGCCACGCCCGAGACGCCACCGGCGTAGAGGCCGCGCACAGCATCTTCCGGAGAGTGTTCGGCACCACCCGCCGGCGCGCAGAACTGCAGCGCCCGGTTGCGCGAGGCCATCAGGCCGCCGAACAGGTAGCCGCTGTCGGTGCGCTCGGCCAGCTCGCGGATCAGCTCGTCGATGTCGGGCGTGCCGCCATCGGCATGTACCAGCGCGGCAAAGGCCGCGCCGGGCGCCAGCGGACGCTCGCCGTTGTAGAGCGTGAAGCTGCCGGCCGGCAAGGCGCCCAGCAGCAGCACCAGCGCCGGCTCATCGAAGTATTCGACCCCACTGGCCGACACACCCACCCCCACGCCACCAACCCAATCCACCCTCGGCCAGCGCTGGCGCAACTCGGCCAGCAGCGCCTCGGCCTGCGGGGCGTAGTGGTCGGTGAGGTAGATGAAGCCGAGGTTGAGCGCACCCGCTGCATCAGCGTCGCGGGCGGCATCCCCCTCGGCGGCCTGCGCACGTGGCGTGACGCGCGCGGCCCGCTGGGCCTCGATCTGCGCCGCCGCCAGCGCCAGCGCCATGTGCGGGTCAGGATGGGTGGCGTGGGCTTGCAGGAAGCGGTTCATGGCGGGGCGCGCAAGCTCAGGCGGAGCGGCTCAGCGCGTCTTCTTGGCCGGGGCGCGCTTGGCGGGCGCCTTCTTGGCGGCAGGCGCAGGCGCTGGGGCCGGAGCCGCCGCACGAGCGGTCTTGCGCGGCGCGGCCTTGGTTTTCGGCGCGGTCTGGGGCTGAACCGCCTGCACGGCGTCTGCGGTGGCCTTGGCTGCGGCTTCGGTCGCAGCGGTGGCGGCGGCTTCAGCGGCGGCGGTGGCGGCTTGCATGGCCTCGGTGGCCTGGCTGGCGGCGTCGGTGGCCGCCTGGCTGGACGCCTGCATGGCCTGCGCGGCCAGTTCGGTGAACTGCTGCGTCAGCGAGCCCCACCACTGCATGGGATCGACCGCCGGCGCGGCGTCTGCGCTGTCTGCGGCCGCTGGTGCGGGGGCAGGCGCAGGGGACGGTGCTGCGGGCGTGGCGCTCGGGGTGGCGGCAGCGGCACTGAACATGTCGGGCACCTTGACCTTGAGCGCCTCGCTCAGGTCGGTCATCGAGACATTCATGCCCTTGAGCGCACCCAGCGTCATGCGCTGCACTTCCAGCGCCTGAATGGTCGCGCCCAGCATGCGGGCGTTCTGCTCCAGCCAGAACTGCACCGTCTTCAGCTCGTCGATGCGGCGTTCCAACTCGACCGGGTCCAGCGTCGGCGCGACCCATTGGCCGACGTTGGGCAGGCTCTTGCCGGCGTTCTTGACCAGGCCTTGCAGAAAGTCGAAACCAGGCACGAACTTGCCGAAAGCCTGGCTCGCCTGCTCGTAGGCTTGATTGAAACCTGGGGTGTCGCTCATGGTGTCTCCTCGTTGAGGTGGGTATCTTGCCGCCGGCGGGTGGAAACCGGGCTGCTGCAGCGCATGCTGTCGAGCTTCTTGATTGTGCCGGGCATTGTAGATTTCAGCTCCTTGCACGGAACTTGGGCGACCCTTGTCGATGACATCCACATTTGCACCCCGCACGCACCGCTTCGCCGCCGTCGTGGTGATCGCGCTGGTCGCACTGGCCCACGGCTGGCTGCTGCAGGCCTGGGCGGGCGACAAGGCGGTGGCCGCCCCTGCACCCACGGTCCCGACAGCGCCGCCCGACCGGCCCACACCCGTCACCGTCGCGCTGGCACCCACCGCAGCGCCAGAAGCGGTCCGGGTGAAGAGCGACGCTCCCGCGCCGACCTCGCCGCCCAAAAAGAAGCCCGCTGCCGAGCCCAAGCCACCGCCGCGCAGCACGGCCAGCACGACTGTCTCATCCGACCTGCCCCAAACGCCGTCGCCGTCGAACCTGGAGGTGACCTCCCTGGCCCCGCGCGCAGCGCCCGAAGCCGAACCGCCGGCCTCCGCACCCGACAGCACCCAGCTGCGCTACACCCTGACGCGCGGCGCGCTGCGCGGCCAGGGCCAGCTGAACTGGAGCCGCGACGGCAGCCGCTACCGCATGGAGCTGGTCGGCGAGGTGCCGCTGCTGGGGCGCATCTTCGTGCAGCACAGCGACGGCCTGGTCGACGCCCACGGCCTGCTGCCGGTGCGCCACACCGAGCGCCGCATCCGCCGCAGCGAGCGGGCGCTCAACTTCATCCGCCCTGACGACGGCAGCGCGCCACGCCTGAGCTTTTCCAGCCGCACCGACAGCCTGCCGCTGCGGCCCGGCACGCAGGATCGCCTGAGCTGGATGGCGCAGTTGGCCGCCCGCCTGGCCGCGCGAC
This sequence comes from Leptothrix sp. (in: b-proteobacteria), assembly GCF_965250675.1. Lineage (NCBI taxonomy): Bacteria > Pseudomonadati > Pseudomonadota > Betaproteobacteria > Burkholderiales > Sphaerotilaceae > Leptothrix > Leptothrix sp. (in: b-proteobacteria). The sequence goes on along the minus strand of NZ_CBDFPH010000001.1, from coordinate 915,062 downwards.
CCGGCCACGGCAGCCCCGTCCTGGGCAGCCAGATCCAGATGGACGTGGCCAGCGTCAGCGGCGATGTGCAGCCGTGGACCTTCATCCTGCAGGACGCCAGCCCGGATGGCCTGTGGCACTGGCGGCGCGAGTCCGACGACCCGCACGACACCCACGCCGAGGTCTGGACCGACCCCGGACGCCAGCACTGGCCCGTGCGGGTGCAACTGCGCGAGAGCAGCGGCGAGCCGCTGGAGCTGGTCTTGCGTGAAGCACGGCCCGGCCCGCCGTGACACCTCGAACCCTGCCCCGAACACGAAAAACTCAAGTTGCTGCGCTGGCGCGCCGATATGCAAAGAACGCACCCCGGCTTGAAAGCCACCGCGACCGCCTCAGATAGCCAGCAACGGAGAAACCCTCATGCAAATGCTCTACAACTCGGAAAATTTTGCCGTCGTGGTGTTCGACCTGGAGACGAGCGAGCCCAAGGTGCTGCGGCGCGGCGGCTACGAGATCGTCGACAAGCAGGCGCGCCTGGAGATCTACATCGAAGGCGCGATGGCCGAGCACTTCAAGCAAGGCGTCGAGACCCTGATCGCCGGCTCGCCCAGCGATGACGATCTGGACGAATACGTCTCCCGCTACGCCGCCCTGGCGCAGCAGCCGGTCATCCTGCACTGAAGAGGGCGCGGCGCGGGCCGCTCCCTACAATTCGGGCATGACTGCCGCCCTCACCTCAACGCCCGCTTCCCACGCGAACTACACCCGCGCCCAGCAACTGCCCGAGCTGCTGCGCCAGCGCATCCTGATCCTGGATGGCGCCATGGGCACCATGATCCAGCGCTATAAGCTCGATGAAGCAGCGTTTCGCGGCAGCCGTTTTGCCGATCACCCGAGCGACCTCAAGGGCAACAACGACCTGCTGGTGCTGACGCGCCCGGACGTGATCAGCGAGATCCACGAGCAGTACCTGGCCGCCGGCGCCGACATCATCGAGACCAACACCTTCGGCACGACCTCGATCGCGCAGGAAGACTACAAGCTGGGCCACCTGGCCTACGAGATGAACGTGGCCGCCGCCAAATTGGCGCGCGCCGCCTGCGACAAGTTCAGCAGCGCCGACAAGCCGCGCTTCGTGGCCGGCGCCCTCGGCCCCACGCCGCGCACCGCCAGCATCAGCCCGGACGTGAACGACCCCGGCGCACGCAACACCAGCTTCGACGAACTGCACGCCGCGTACAAGGAACAGGCGCGCGGCCTGATGGACGGTGGCTGCGACCTGTTCCTGGTCGAGACCATCTTCGACACGCTCAACGCCAAGGCGGCGATCTTTGCGCTCGACGAGTTGATGGATGAGACCGGCGAGCGCCTGCCCGTCATCATCTCCGGCACCGTGACCGACGCGTCCGGCCGCATCCTGAGCGGCCAGACCGTGGGCGCCTTCTGGCACAGCGTGCGCCATGCCAAGCCGATCGCCATCGGCCTGAACTGCGCGCTGGGCGCAACGCTGATGCGCCCGTACATCGAAGAGCTGGCCAAGATCGCCGGCGACACCTATGTGTCGTGCTACCCCAACGCCGGCCTGCCCAACCCGATGAGCGACACCGGCTTCGACGAGACACCCGAGGTCACCGGCGCGCTGATGGAAGAGTTCGCCGCCGCCGGTTTTCTCAACATCGCCGGCGGCTGCTGCGGCACCACGCCCGACCACATCCGCGCCATTGCCCAGCGCGTGGGCAAGTACCAGCCACGCTGCCAGCACGCGATGCCGTTCACCGAGCTGGTGGCGGGCTGACGCGCAGCGTGGGGTTGCGTCCGGGGTGGCGCCTCAATTCATCTTGAGCAGCCGCTCAAGATTGAGGCGCACCCTGATCTGATGCGCCGCCACGCCGCTGGCGACTTCGAACGCCGGCAGTTCGGTGTTGCGCACGGCGGGTTCGGCAATGGCGTGGCCCTGCGGGTTGACGATGCTGGCCACCCGAGGTGCATTGGCGCGCTGGCCGCGCCGCAGCACCACGGCCGCGTCGCCGTTGCGCAGCCGCACCAGACTGCCCGGCGGGTAGAGGCCGAGGACCTTGATGATGGCCGAGCCGGCGGGATCAGGCTGCTGGTTTTCATCCAGATAGGCAGCCTTGGCAGCAGCGGAGGCGCTCATGGCCGGGCGGCATTTGCGTGGACTGAGCTGGGCGGCGTAGATGTCAGCGCGCTGGATCAGGCGGGCCAATTGCTGCGCGGCACTCAGGTTGACCAACGCGCCTGGGGGTGCGTGGTGGTGGCCCTCGACGGCGCCAAGCCAGAGCGCATCCGTCACGCCGGCCGCGCGCAGGCTGTCAGCACCCCGCATGGCGTGGTGGTTGATCTGCTCGCGCTGCAGCGCACAAGGCGGTGCGACCTGGGACGCCAGCTGGTTCTGCAATTGGGTCATGGCCACATTCATCGTCAGCGCCGCACAGCGCAGCGAGGCGCACTGATCCGGGCCCCACGCCGAAAAGTGGCGGGCGGCCAATTCACAGATCACGGCCACCAGCAGCGCGTGGCTGACGCTGTATTCGTGAAACTCCTGAGTGGTCTTGTGCACCAGCAGCAGCAAGGCGGCATCGACATCGGCGTCCAGCAGCAGGCACAGATTGGACTGGAGCTGCAGCAGGCGCGCTTCGAAATCAGGCTGACTCGGGTCACGCAGCAAGGCGCTCAAGCGCAGTTGCAGGCTGCTCCAGGCGCTGGGTGGATCGTCCAGGCACAGACCGGCCGCCTTGCCCGTGCCGTGAATGTCGCTGGCGTGGGTGCGCGTCTGGGCAATGACGCCGATGAGCGCGTTGCGCTGCACCATCGTGTTGAGCTTGCCCTCCATCGCGCGCTTGAGCAGCTCGCCGTCCTGCTCGTCGATGTAGAGGTCGCGCGTGACCAGCTGCCGCAGCTGATCCTCCGTGGCAACCAGCATGCCGCGCGGCGCCAGCAGGTGGCCTCGCCGGTCGCGCAGCGCAAAAGGGGTCGGCTCACCGACACGCAGGACATCAGGGGGAAGCTGAAAAGTGGACATGGCGCGCGTACAAAACGTTGGACTGCGCACCAAACCGGCGCCGGGCTACTGCATTGCTCATGGCCTTATATCGTCCGGTGGCCCGGGGACTTGAGCTCTATCAGATCGGGGCTGGCAACGGCAAACCGTACAATTTGTCATGAACGCAACTGCCGCTATCTCCTCCGATATTTCTCCTGAAATTGCCACCCACAAGGCCGTCCCGCCGATGAAACTCTCCGGCCTGGAGCCGGTGCAGATCGGCGCAGGCACGCTGTTCGTCAACATCGGCGAGCGCACCAACGTCACCGGCTCCAAGGCCTTCGCGCGGATGATCCTGAACGGCGAGTTCGAGGCCGCGCTGGCCGTCGCCCGCCAGCAGGTCGAGAACGGCGCGCAGGTCATCGACATCAACATGGACGAGGCCATGCTCGACAGCAAGGCCGCCATGGTGCGCTTCCTGAACCTGATCGCCGGCGAGCCCGAGATCGCGCGCGTGCCGATCATGATCGACTCGTCGAAGTGGGAAGTGATCGAGGCCGGCCTGAAGTGCATCCAGGGCAAGGGCATCGTCAACTCGATCAGCATGAAGGAAGGTCTGGACGAGTTCAAGCGCCAGGCCAAGCTGCTCAAGCGCTACGGCGCGGCCACGGTGGTGATGGCGTTTGACGAAAAAGGCCAGGCCGACACCTACGAGCGCAAGGTCGAGATCTGCGAGCGCGCCTACCGCGTGCTGGTCGACGAGGTGGGCTTTCCGGCCGAGGACATCATCTTCGACCCCAACATCTTCGCGATCGCCACCGGCATCGAGGAGCACGACAACTACGCGGTCGACTTCATCAACGCCACGCGCTGGATCAAGCAGAACCTGCCGGGCGCCAAGGTGAGCGGCGGCGTCAGCAACGTGTCGTTCAGCTTCCGCGGCAACGAGCCGGTGCGCGAGGCCATCCACACTGTGTTCCTGTACCACGCCATCCAGGCGGGCATGGACATGGGCATCGTCAACGCCGGCATGGTGGGCGTGTATGACGATCTGGAGCCCACGCTGCGCGAGCGCGTCGAGGACGTGGTGCTGAACCGCCGGCCCGATGCCGGCGAGCGCTTGGTCGAGATCGCCGAAAACGCCAAGGGCGCGGCCAAGGACGACAGCGCGCGCCTGGCCTGGCGCGGCACGGCCGAGGCGCCGGTGAGCGTGGACGACCGCCTGAGCCACGCGCTGGTGCACGGCATCACCGACTTCATCAACGCCGACACCGAAGAAGCCTGGCAGGCCATTTCCGCCACCGGCGGGCGGCCGCTGCACGTGATCGAAGGGCCGCTGATGGCGGGCATGAACATCGTGGGCGACCGCTTTGGCGCCGGCAAGATGTTCCTGCCGCAGGTGGTCAAGTCCGCGCGCGTGATGAAGCAGGCCGTGGCGCACCTGCTGCCCTACATCGAGGCGGAAAAGAAAGCCCTGGTCGATGCGGGTGGCGACGTCAAGCCCAAGGGCAAGATCGTCATCGCCACCGTCAAGGGCGACGTGCACGACATCGGCAAGAACATCGTCACCGTGGTCCTGCAGTGCAACAACTTCGAGGTCGTCAACATGGGCGTGATGGTCCCGTGCCAGGACATCTTGAAGAAGGCCAAGGAAGAAGGCGCCGACATCATCGGCCTGAGCGGGCTGATCACGCCCAGCCTGGAAGAAATGCAGCACGTCGCCGCCGAAATGCAGCGCGACGACTACTTCCGCGAGCGTGGCACGCCGCTGCTGATCGGCGGCGCCACCTGCAGCCGCGTGCACACCGCGGTCAAGATCGCGCCGCACTACGAAGGCCCGGTGGTGTACGTGCCCGACGCCAGCCGCTCGGTGGGCGTCTGCTCCGACCTGCTGAGTGACGAGCGCGCCGCCAAGTACATCGCCGACCTGCGCAGCGACTACGAGCAGGTCCGCACCCTGCACGCCAACAAGAAGGCCACGCCGATGGTGACGCTGGCCGCCGCGCGCGCCAACAAGCACGCCATCGACTGGGCGGCCTACACGCCGCCCGCGCCAAAGTTCATCGGCCGCCGCGTCTTCCGCAACCAGGACCTGAGCGAGCTGGCTGCCTGCATCGACTGGGCGCCCTTCTTCCAGACCTGGGACCTGGCGGGCAAGTTCCCCGACATCCTGAAGGACGAGGTGGTCGGCACCGAGGCCGTGCGCGTCTTCAGCGACGGGCGTCGCATGCTGCAGCGCCTGATTGAAGGCCGCTGGCTGCAGGCCAACGGCGTGATCAGCCTGCTGCCGGCCAACACGGTGGACGACGACACCATCGAGGTCTACGCCGACGAATCACGCACCGAGGTTGTGCTGCGCTGGCAGCCGCTGCGGATGCAGAGCGAGCGGCCGGTGATTGACGGCGTACGCCGGCCGAACCGCTCGCTGGCCGACTTCATCGCGCCCAAAGGAACGAAGCCCGACTACATCGGCCTGTTTGCCGTCACTGCCGGGCTGGGCGTGGAGAAGAAGGAGGGCCAGTTCCTCGCCGACCTGGACGACTACAGCGCCATCATGCTCAAGGCCCTGGCCGACCGTCTGGCCGAGGCCTTTGCCGAGCGCCTGCACCAGCGCGTGCGCACCGAGCTGTGGGGCTACGCGGCCGACGAATCACTGAGCAACGAAGAGCTGATCAAGGAAGCCTACCGAGGCATCCGCCCGGCACCAGGCTACCCGGCCTGCCCGGATCACTTGGTCAAGCGCGGCATGTTCGAGGTGCTCGACGCCACCGACATCGGCATGACACTGACCGAAAGCATGGCCATGACACCGGCTGCGAGCGTCAGCGGCTTCTATCTGGCACATCCGGACAGCGCCTACTTCAACGTCGGCAAGATCGGCGAGGACCAGTTGAAGGACTTTGCTGTCAGGCAGGCGTTGGATGAGGCCGAAGCGCGGCGGGCGCTGGCGCCTGTGCTGGGCTGAGTCGAGGATCGAACTGACAATAAAAAAAAGCGCCTCAGAGAGGCGCTTTTCCATTGTGAGTTCGCTCAGACCGAACGTGACTTGCGGCGACGAGCCACAAAACCCATCGCACCCAGGCCAGCCAGCATCATGGCGTAGCTTTCGGGCTCAGGGACGGCAGTCACGGTGACACCATCGATACCAAGGCCAGCACCTGCACCTTCAAAAATCACATGGTAGGGATTGTTGGCGGTAGCAGTGAAGGTATAAGACACAGCCTGCCAGCCCGGACCCCACGTTGCCGCAGCACCAGTCGTACCGACAGGATTGGCGTAGTTGTTGGCTTGCACATCTTCAGACGCGAAGACAGACGACAGGCCTTGGCCGCTGGCCCAGAAATTCACGCTGTAAACACCAGCATCCAATGAGTTGAAAGCTTGATAGATGGTTTCGCCCGCGTCCAGCAGCGCGAACTTGCCACCGTCATAGCCACCAGATCCGGCAACCGTCGGAGCACCAGAGGTACCCCATGTAGATGAAGGCGCCGCGTAAGTCAGAGGACCTGCAACGGACGATTCAAACGACGCATTGGTCAGCGGAATATCTGCTGCTTGGCTGGCAAACGCAAGAATAGACAAGCTAGTCGCTGCAGCCAGTTTGGTGACTGTGGATAGGGAAACGCCCATGGTGAACTCCTTGAAGAGGATTTTGACAAGCTCCTCCGGTAAACGCACCATGCCCCCCAGTGCTTGTCAATGTTGTTCAGTTTAGGGATGCGCCGTATTCCTGCCACCCCTATTCATGGGAGTAGAAACACCCCAATATGAACAATTCATGGTTCGCCCCCGTATTCAGGGGATGCCGTGCAACCTCAGGTTGCCCTTACCCCAGCACCAGATTGTCCCGATGAATCAGCTCAGTCTCATTGGCATAGCCCAGCAGGCCTTCGATCTGTGATGAAGGCTTGCGGGCGATGAGGCGGGTTTCGTTGGCGGCGTAGTTGGCCAGGCCACGCGCGATTTCGATGCCGACTTGCGAGCGTACGGCGATGACGTCGCCACGGACGAAGTCACCGTGCACCTCGACCACGCCGATGGGCAGCAGGCTTTTGCCCTCGTCGCGCAGTTTGAGCAGCGCGCCATCATCGATGACCACCGCGCCGCGAAGCTGCAGGTGGTCGGCCATCCATTGCTTGCGCGCAGCGACCTTGGGCATGTCGGCGACCAGCAAGGTACCGATGGCTTCGCCGTCGACCAGCCGCAGCAGCGCATCAGGCTCGCGGCCCCAGGCGATCACGGTGCTGGCGCCGCTGCGGGCGGCGCGCTTGGCGGCCAGGATCTTGGTGATCATGCCGCCCTTGCCGATGCTGGAGCCGGCGCCGCCCGCCATCTGTTCCAGCTCAGGCGTACCCGCCACCGCCTCATGGATGAACTGCGCGTTCGGATCCTTGCGCGGGTCAGCCGAGTACAGGCCTTTCTGGTCGGTCAGGATGATCAGCGCGTCCGCATCGACCAGGTTCGCCACCAGTGCGCCGAGCGTATCGTTGTCACCAACCTTGATCTCGTCGGTGACCACCGTGTCGTTCTCGTTGATGACCGGCACCACGCCCAGCTCCAGCAGCGTCAGCAGTGTGGAGCGGGCGTTGAGGTAGCGCTCGCGGTCGGCCAGGTCGGCGTGCGTCAGCAGCACCTGCGCGCTGCCCAGACCCTGCTCGCGCAGACTGGTTTCGTAGATCTGCGCCAGCCCCATCTGGCCGACGGCGGCGGCGGCCTGCAACTCATGCAGTTCCTTGGGCCGCGTCGCCCAACCCAGGCGTTTCATGCCTTCGGCGATGGCGCCGGAGGACACCATCACCACCTCGCGCCCCTGCTTGACCAGTGCGGCCAGTTGCACACACCAGGCGTTGATGGCGTCGGCATCGAGCCCCCGCCCTTCGTTGGTGACCAGGCTGGAGCCGACCTTGACGACGATGCGGCGGGCTTTTTGCAGGACTTCACTCATGGTGCGGCAGGGGTCGAAGTGTTTAACGGAAGCGCGGGTCGGTGGGGTCCGGCGCGGGAGCGGCTTCGCTCAGGTCGGCGTTGCTGAGGTCACCGCTGCTGAGTTCGTCGTTGTTGACGAAGCGTGGGTCCGGTGCCTCTTCGGGCTGTTCCTGCATCGACGCCACGTACTTGTAGATGGCATGGATCAGGCCGCTGCAACCTTCGCGGGTCAGCGCGGAGATCTCGAAGACCGGGCCCTTCCAGCGCATGCGCTTGACGAACTCCTTGACCAGCGCGGCGCGCTCCTCGACCGGCACCATGTCGAGCTTGTTGAGCACCAGCCAGCGCGGCTTGGCGTGCAGCGCCGGGTCGTATTTCTTCAATTCCTTGACGATGGCCTTGGCCTGCGCGACCGGGTCGACCGCATCGTCGAACGGTGCCATGTCGACCAGATGCAGCAGCACGCGGGTGCGCTGCAGGTGGCGCAGGAAGCGGTGGCCGAGGCCGGCGCCTTCGGAGGCGCCTTCGATCAGGCCAGGAATATCGGCGACCACAAAGCTCTGGCTTGGGCCGACGCGCACCACGCCCAGGTTGGGGTGCAGCGTCGTGAAGGGGTAGTCGGCGATCTTGGGGCGCGCGTTGCTGATGGCGGTGATCAGCGTGGACTTGCCGGCGTTGGGCATGCCGAGCAGGCCGACGTCGGCCAGCAGGCGCAACTCCATCTTCACGGCCTTGAGTTCACCGGGCCAGCCCACGGTTTTCTGGCGCGGCGCGCGGTTGGTGCTGGTCTTGTAGTGCAGGTTGCCGAAGCCACCGTCGCCGCCCTTGGCGAGGATGATCTTCTCGCCATGCGCGAGCAGTTCGGCTTCCACTTCGCCGGTTTCGGCGTCGCGGATGATGGTGCCCACCGGCACGCGCAGCACCACGTCCTCGCCAGCCGCGCCGAACTGGTCGGAACCCCGGCCGGCTTCGCCGTTGCGCGCTTCATGACGACGCGTGTAGCGGAAATCCACCAGCGTGTTCAGGTTGCGGTCACCGACCACATAGACGTGACCGCCCCGCCCACCGTTGCCGCCGTCCGGACCGCCGAAGGGGATGAATTTTTCGCGCCTGAAACTGGCGCATCCGGCGCCGCCGTTGCCGGCCGCCACATCAATGGTGACTTCGTCGACGAACTTCATGTAATCCCCTTCACAACAACAACGATGAACGCGGTCAAACAAAGCAAAAAGCCCCGGCGAGCCGGGGCTTGATACAGCAGACCGCTGTAGTCGATCAGACCGGCGTGATGAACACCGTCTGGCGATTGGCCGCGCCCTTGATGTCGAAAGACACGGTGCCGTCGGTCAACGCAAACAGCGTGTGATCGCGACCCATGCCGACATTGGTGCCAGCGTGGAAACGGGTGCCGCGCTGACGCACGATGATGGAGCCTGCGCTCACCACTTGGCCACCGAAAGCCTTGACGCCGAGCATTTTCGGCTGGGAATCACGGCCGTTCCGTGTGGAACCGCCGCCTTTTTTCTGTGCCATTTCTTAGCTCCTTTGAGTACAGAGACCGATCAGCCCTGAACCGCGCTGATGCTCAGCTCGGTGTAGGTCTGGCGATGGCCCTGACGCTTCTGGTAGTGCTTGCGACGACGCATCTTGAAGATGCGAACCTTGTCGTGCTTGCCTTGCGCCACCACGGTGGCCGTCACAGTTGCGCCTTCAACCAAGGGCGTGCCAACCTTCAGATCTGCGCCGCTTCCGAGCGCGAGAACCTGGTCGATCACGATCTCTTGGCCAACTTCCGCAGCAATCTGTTCTACTTTAATTTTCTCGCCGACAGCAACTTTGTATTGTTTGCCGCCGGTTTTTATGACCGCGTACATATCAGCCCTTTCAAACGTAAAGAACATTCGCATGAACCACGCCATGAACCATGGGCGCCTCACGCGAAGCCCGAGACTATAGCACAGCCCAGTGGCAGAACCATTCAAGCGAGCGCCAGTCACCGTGCAACCGCCCTTCACGCGAGGGCGCATGAGGGGTTCCTATAATCATTTGATCTTGTTGCGCCTTTCACGATGAGGGGCGCGGCAACTGGTACGCCACAGCCAGCGGCGACATCTCAAACAAAATACGCCCCTCGTGAGCCTCGCCGCATCCCCCTCGAAGACGACCACTCCCGCCCAGTTGATGGCGCAGGAGATGGCGCAAGTTGACGCCGTCATCCACCGCCGCCTGGCCTCGGAAGTCGCACTGATCAACCAGATATCCCACTACATCGTCAGCGCCGGCGGCAAGCGCATCCGGCCGCTGCTGGTGTTGCTGTTCTCACGCGCGCTTGGCTTCGAGGGGCCTGAGCGCTTCGAGATGGCCGCCACCGTCGAGTTCATCCACACCGCAACCTTGCTGCATGACGACGTGGTCGACGAGTCCGACCTGCGCCGTGGCCGTGAAACCGCCAATGCCCTGTTCGGCAACGCCGCCAGCGTGCTGGTGGGTGACTTCCTTTACTCGCGCGCTTTCCAGATGATGGTGTCGGTCAACCGTTTGCGCGTGCTCGACGTGCTCGCCGACGCCACCAACGTGATCGCCGAAGGCGAAGTGCTGCAGTTGCTCAACATGCACGACCCCGACGTGAGCATCGAGGCCTATCTGCGCGTCATCCGCTACAAGACCGCCAAACTCTTTGAAGCCAGCGCACGCGTGGGCGCCGTGCTCGGCAACGTCGACGCCGCCACGGAAGAAAACTGCGCCGGCTATGGCCGGGCACTTGGCACCGCCTTTCAACTGATCGACGATGCACTCGACTACGAAGGCACCACTTCGCAACTCGGCAAGAACGTCGGTGATGACCTGCGCGAAGGCAAGCCCACTCTGCCGCTGCTGCTGGCGATGCAACGCAGCACCGAAGCGCAACGCCAGATGATCCGCAGCGCCATCGAAAACGGCGAGGTCGAACGCCTGCCCGAGATCATCGACATCGTGCGCAGTACCGGCGCACTGGAAGCTACCCGCCAAGCCGCTCGCGACGAGGCCGACAAGGCCCGCGAGTACTTATCGCACCTGCCCTCTTCCCAGTTCACAGAAGCCTTGTTATACTTATGTGCTCAGGCTGTTGAGAGAAATCACTGACAGCCTATCGGGGTGTAGCTTAGCCTGGTAGAGCGCTACGTTCGGGACGTAGAGGCCGGAGGTTCGAATCCTCTCACCCCGACCAAAATTTTTGAAGAAATACCAAATCGCGCCGATGGGCGCGATTTTTTTTGGCCGCAAGGATCTCATGTCGAAATCTAGCCATCCTCCGCGTGTCGCCGTCATCGGCGCTGGCATGGCCGGCGCAGCGTGTACCGCTCGACTGAAGCAGGCCGGCGCGCAAGTCACGCTGTTCGACAAGTCGCGTGGCGTCGGTGGCCGCATGTCGACACGGCGTACGCGCTGGACTGATGCACTGAGCGCAGAACAGCAGGCCGAAATCGATCATGGCGCGCAGCATTTCACGGCTGAACAGCCGCTGTTTCAGACCGTGATGGCACAGGCCAAAACTGCGGGCTGTGCAACTCGCTGGGCACCACGCCTGCAGGGCGCTTCGGTCGAATCTGCACAGGAACAATGGCTAGCCGTGCCCAGCATGCCAGCGCTGTGTCGTCACCTGCTGGCTGACACACCAGTGCACCTGGAACACACCGTGCAGCGGCTGCTGCGCCGCACGGACGGCTGGCATCTGGCAATCGCCGAAGGTGGCATCGCAGGCCCGTTCGACCACATCGTGCTGGCCATGCCATCGATCCAGGCCGCTGCGCTGCTGACAGAACACTGCAGCGATTGGGCGGAGACGCTCGCCGCTGTCCGCATGCAGCCCTGCTGGACACTGATGGCCGTCACGCAGGATGTCGACGTGAACTGGGACGCCGCCGAACCGGTTGACAGCCCGCTGGCCTGGGTAGCGCGCAACGACCGCAAGCCGGGCCGCACAGCTCCAGCAGGCTGCGCCACCTGGGTCGCGCAGGCGTCTGCTGCGTGGTCAGCAGCGCATTTGGAAGATGGCACCGAGCCGGTGGCTCACGCGCTGCGCCACGCGTTGCAGGCGCTGCTGCCGGCACATCCGCTGCAGTGGCAGCACAGCGTCGTGCATCGTTGGCGCTACGCCATGCCGGTGGCAGCCTCGCTCGAAGGCTCGGTTTTCCGGTGGGACGCATTGCTCGGTCTGGGCGTTTGCGGCGATTTTCTGGGCGCGGGCGATGTCGAATCGGCCTGGCACTCCGGTGACGCGCTGGCCACTGCCATCACCGCAGCTTCAACCTAGAGCGTGTTATGAACTTGCCGCAAGCCGTCCGGCGCTGAAGATAAGCTGACCCCGTGACCCGAAAACCCTACCCGAGCGACATCAGCGAAGAGGAATGGCATTTCGTGGCGCCGTACCTGACGCTGATGGATGTCAATGCCCCGCAGCGCCGGCACGACCTGCGCGAGGTGTTCAACGCGCTGCGCTGGCTGGCGCGCGCGGGAGCCCCTTGGCGACTGCTGCCGCACGACTTGCCGCCTTGGCAGATGGTCTACCAGCAGTTCCGGCGCTGGGACGAGTCGGGCTGCTTCGAGGCGATGGTCGCTGACATGCGCTCGGTCATCCGGGTCAGCGAAGGCCGTCAGGGCCAACCCAGCGCGGTGATTTTGGACGGGCGCACGCTGCAAAGCAGTTGCGAGAGCGGGGTGCGAGCCGGCTACGACGGCTACAAACGCCGGCGCGGCAGCAAGGTGCACATGGCCGTCGACACGCTGGGGCAGTTGATTGCGATGACGGTTACACCGGCCGACGAGCAGGAGCGCGCCCAGGTCAAGGCGCTGTGCGAGGCGGTGCAAGTGGCCACCGGCGAGACGGTCAAGCTGGCGTGGGCGGACCAGGGCTACACGGGCGAACAGGCCCGGCAAGACGCCCAGGCAAGCGGTATCGACCTGCAAATCGTCAAACTTCCCGAGGCAAGGAAGGGATTTGTTTTGCTGCCCCGGCGCTGGGTGGTCGAGCGCAGTTTCGGGTGGCTGTCGCGGTTTCGACGGCTCAGCCGCGATTTCGAGCGCTTGCCTCAGGTGCTGGCCAGTTTGCATTTTGTGGTCTTCGCCATCCTCATGCTTCCCAAGGCCGCAGCGGTGCTGGCTTCGGGTGGAAGTTCATAACACGCTCTAAGCCAGCAAGCGACCGTAGCGCACGCCGATGTAGGCGTGCTCACGCATCAGCATGTCCACCCGCGCTGATTCGCGCTGCAGCAGCGCGTCCAGCACCAGTTCATGCTGCAACTGGGCGAAGCGCAGCTTTCCATATTCGCGCTCCAGCGCGCTGGTGTCGAGCGTGATCGAGTCGGCCGACGCAAACGGCAGGTGGTTATTGCGCGCAATCGCGTCACCGATCACCGGGCTGCCGGCTGCGCCGACGATGGCGTTGTGAAACGCCTGGTTGAGCGCGCTCCAGTGGCCGATGTCGTCGGGCGTCAGGTGGCCCTTGGCCAGCACCTCGCGGCCGCGCGCGACGCTGGCCTGCAGCGCGGCGCGCACACCGTCAGGCAAACCGCGCTCGGCCAGCCGGCGGGCAGCCAGGCCTTCAAGCACGCCACGCACTTCCAGCGCGCACAGCACGTCGGCCTCCGAGAACTCGCGCACCACCAGGCCACGCTTGCCCTGCTTGTGCAGCAGCCCTTCCTGCTCCAGCGTGCGAAACGCCAGCCGCACCGGCGTGCGCGACACGCCCAGCGCCTCGGCCACCAGCGCCTCGGTCACGCGGGCGCCGGGCGGGTAATGGCCATCGCTGATGAGCTTGCGCAGCCGGGCGACGAGGCTGGGGTCATGGCCGACGTCAGGCGTGGCCTCAGTGAGAAGGGCTTGATTCATTGGATCCAATATTAACCAAATAGACGGCTTAACATTGACGTTCAGGGCTAAATTTCACAATAATGGGATCCAATCAAGATTCACCCTCAGTGAGGAGACAAGACCATGTTCCCGAAAAACGCCTGGTACGTGGCGGCCATGCCCGACGAGATCAGCAGCAGCAAGCCGCTGGGCCGCCGCATCTGCGGTGAGGCCATCGCCTTTTTCCGGGGACCGCAGGACAAGGTCGCAGCGGTGGAGGACTTCTGCCCGCACCGCGGCGCACCTCTGTCGCTGGGCACGGTACAAGAAGGCACGCTGGTGTGCGGCTACCACGGGCTGGTGATGGGCTGCGAGGGCAAAGCCGTCAGCATGCCGTGCCAGCGCGTGAGCAACTTTCCGGCGATCAAGAGCTATCCGGTCGAAGAGCGCTACGGCTTCGTCTGGGTCTGGACAGGCGACGCCGCGCTGGCAAGCGCCAACGACATTCCGGTGCCGATCTGGCACGACAAACCTGACTGGGCCTATGGCGGCGGCCTGTATCACATGAAGTGCGACTTCCGCCTGCTGGTCGACAACCTGATGGACCTGACGCACGAGACCTATGTGCACGCGTCGAGCATCGGCCAGAAGGAGATCGACGAGGCACCGGTGGCCACGCGCATCGACAACGGCGTGGTCATCACCGAGCGCTACATGGAAAAGATCTACGCGCCGCCGTTCTGGCAGGCCGCGATGGAAGCCAACGGCCTGGACAAGACCGCACTGGTCGACCGCTGGCAGGTCTGCCGCTTCGTACCGCCCAGCAATGTGCTGATCGACGTGGGCGTGGCGCTGCAGGGCGAAGGCGGCCTGCAGGCGCCGGCGGACAAGAAGGTCTACTCGGTGGTGGTGGACTACATCACGCCCGAGACCGAGACCAGTTGCTGGTACTTCTGGGGCATGGCGCGCCACTTCAAGCCCGATGACGCCGCCCTGACCGACGCGATACGCGTCGGTCAGGGCAAGATCTTCTCGGAAGACCTGGAGCTGCTGGAACGCCAGCAGCAGAACCTGCTGGCGTATCCGCAGCGGCAACTGCTCAAGCTCAACATCGACGCTGGCGGTGTGGCCGCGCGGCGCATCGTCGACCGGATGATCAAGGCCGAGACGCCAGCGGCCACCTGATCAGGAGTGCGGCGTGCGCGGGATGCCCGCCTTCGCGGGCATGACGGATCGGGTCAGCCCAGCAGGCGGCTCAGCAGGCCGGCGGTGCTGGCGTCCAGCCCGGCGGTGTCGCGCGACTCGAAGCGCGGCAACAACTGGCTGCACAGCGCCTTGCCGAGTTCCACGCCCCACTGGTCGAAGCTGTTGATGCCCCACAGCGCGCCGCTGGTGTAGACGCGCTGCTCGTACAGCGCCACCAGCGCGCCCAGGCTGCGCGGCGTGAGCGCCTCCAGCACCAGCGTGCTGCTCGGGCGGTTGCCGGGGAAGGTGCGGTGGCGGGCCACGGTCCGCGCGTCCAGCGCGGTCGACGCGGTGGGCGCCTTCTCGGGCAGCGCCTCCTCGGTCGACTTGCCCAGCATCAGCGCCTGGCTCTGCGCCAGGCAGTTGGCCAGCAACTTGGTGTGCAGGCCGGCATGGTCGTGCGCAGGCGTCTTGACAGCGATGAACTCGACCGGAATCACGTCCGTGCCCTGGTGCAGCATCTGGAAGTAGGCGTGCTGGCCATTGGTGCCCGGCTCGCCCCAGACCACCGGACTGGTGGCAAAAGGCAGCGCGTTGCCGTCCAGATCGACGCACTTGCCGTTGGATTCCATCTCCAGCTGCTGCAGATAGGCCGGCAGGCGCTTCAGGCCCTGGTGGTACGGCGCCACGCTGCGGCTGGTGTAGCGGTGGAAGTTGCGGTACCAGACGTCGAGCAGGCCGAGTTGGATCGGCAGGTTGGCTTCGAGCGGCGCCTCGGCAAAGTGGCGGTCCATGGCGTGTGCGCCGGCCAGCAGTTCGCGGAAGTTGTCGGCGCCGATGGCCAGCGCGATCGGCAGGCCAATCGCGCTCCACAGCGAGTAGCGGCCGCCCACCCAGTCCCAGAAGCCGAAGGTGGTGGTGATGCCGAACTTCGCCGCTGCCGCCACGTTGGTGGTGGTGGCCGCAAAGTGCTTGGCAATCGCCGCCTCGCCACCTTCGCCGTAGCCGGCCAGGAACCAGGCGCGCGCCACTTCGGCGTTGGCCATGGTTTCCTGCGTGGTGAAGGTCTTGGAGGCGACGATCACCAGCGTCTCGCGCGGATTCAGGTCGCGCAGCACCGGGGTGATGTCGTGGCCGTCGACGTTGGAGACGAAGTGGAACTGCAAGCCGCGGTGCGCATAGGCGTCCAGCGCCGGCACCACCATCTGCGGGCCGAGGTCCGAGCCGCCGATGCCGATGTTGAGCACGTGCTTGATGCCGCTCTTGGCCGTGTCCCGCACCTGCTCCACGTAGGCCAGCAGCCGGTCGAGCACGCCATGCACGTCATCGCTGAATGCGCCTGCACCACGCGGGGCGCGCAGGGCGGTGTGCAGCACGGCGCGGCCTTCGGTGTGGTTGATGGGCTCGCCGGCCAGCATGGCGTCGCGGCGCGATTCCAGCTGGCACTCGCGGGCGAGCTGCAGCAGCAGGCCGCGCACGGTGTCGTCCCAGTGGTTCTTGGAGAGGTCGGCAAAGATCTCGGGCGCCTCGACCCCGAAGGCGTCGAACCGGCCGGCGTCGGCCGCGAAGGCGGTGCGCAGGTCGAACGATCGGCCTTCGGCCTCGAAATGGGCGGTCAGAGCGGCCCAGGCCGGGGTCTGGTCACAGCGCGCAAAGTTCATGGCTTGTCTCTCCAAGCGGGTTCAGCGGGTGGGAAGGCTGGCGGCAGGCTCAGGCCTGGGTCAGCTTGACGATCATCTGGTCGAGCTTGCCGGCGTCGACCGCGAAGGCACGGATGCCTTCGGCGAGCTTCTCGGTCGCCATCGCGTCTTCGTTAAGCGCGAAGCGGAAGGCTGCTTCGTCGTAGCTCACGGCCTGCAGCGGCAGAGCCTGGGCGGCGGCGGCATTCAGCGCAGGTGCAAGCGGCGCATCGCTGGCCTGAAGCAGCGCCAGCAGGTCGGGGCTGATGGTCAGCAGGTCGCAGCCTGCCAGCGCGGTGATCTGGCCGACGTTGCGGAAGCTCGCGCCCATGACCTCGGTCTTGATGCCGAACTTCTTGTAGTAGTTGTAGATCTGCGCCACCGACTTGACGCCGGGATCGTTGGCTTCGGTGTGGTCGGCCTCGACCCAGCCCGCGCCGGCGCTCTTCTTGTACCAGTCGTAGATGCGGCCGACGAAGGGCGAGATCAGTTGCACGCCCGACTCGCCGCACGCCACCGCCTGGCAGAACGCGAACAACAGCGTCAGGTTGCAGCAGATGCCTTCGCGTTCGAGCTGCGCTGCGGCCTGGATGCCTTCCCAGGTGGAGGCCACCTTGATCAGCACGCGCTCACGGCCAATGCCCGCAGCTTCGTACAGCGCGATCAGGCGGCGGCCACGCGCCACGGTGGCGGCGGTGTCGAAGCTCAGGCGGGCGTCGACTTCGGTCGAGACGCGGCCCGGCACGACCTTCAGGATCTCCAGGCCGAAGCGCACCAGCACTTCGTCGACGATTTCATCGAGCGGCTTGGCGCGGTGCGCCGCCACGGTCTGCTCCAGCAGCGGCGCGTAGTCGGGCTGCTGCACGGCCTTCAGGATGAGCGACGGGTTGGTGGTCGCGTCACGCGGTGCAAACTGCGCCAGCTGTTTGAAGTTGCCGGTGTCGGCGACGACGGTGGTGTACTGCTTGAGGGCGTCGAGTTGGTTCATGGCGATGTTGTTCAGGCAAGTAGAGCAAGGCCGGCCCGGGCGGGCCAGCCCTGTATTGTGCAATTAGAACGTGCGTGGCCCAGGGGTCAAGCACAAGCGGGTTACAGCGCATGCCACGCCTAGGATTGACCACATGAAGAAACTCATGCATCATTTAACCTGAAACTTGGTTACATCCATGGTGCGGTTTTGCACCGACTTCATTGCTAGCGCGAAAGGCCCTCCATGTCCTTTGACCTCGTCTTCTTCGGCGGCACCGGCGACCTCACCTGGCGCAAATTGATGCCTGCCCTGTTCCAGGCCTTTCGCCACGGCAAATTGCCAGCCGGTGGCCGCATCCTGGCCGTGGCCCGCGATGAGCGCAGCGACGCCGAATACCGCCAGTTCATCCACGACCGTTTCACGGATGTGGAAAGCTCCAAGCGCCCGAACGACGAAGAGTTCGCCCGCTTTGCCGAGTTGCTGCACTACCGGCGCATGGACCTGTCCAAGCCCGAGGACTACGCCGGCCTGAAAGGCTGGCTCGATGCCCGCGGCGCCGAGACCGTGGTGCTGTATCTGGCCACCAGCCCCTACCTGTTCCCGGTGATCTGCGAGCAGCTGGGTGCGGCCGGCCTGAACGCACCGCACATCCGCGTGGTGCTGGAGAAGCCGCTCGGCCACGACCTCAAGAGCGCGCAGGAAATCAACCGCGTCGTCAAGTCGGTGTTCAGCGAGAAGCAGGCCTTCCGCATCGACCACTACCTGGGCAAGCCTGCGGTGCAGAACCTGATGGCGCTGCGCTTCGGCAACGCGCTGTTCGAGCCGCTGTGGCGCCGCGAGAGCATCGCCAACATCCAGATCACGCTGGCCGAAGGCCTGGGCGTGGGCACGCGTGGCGATTATTACGACGGCACCGGCGCACTGCGCGACATGATCCAGAACCATGCGCTGCAGCTGCTGACCATGATCGCGATGGAACCACCCAGCACCAACGACGCCGACGCCATCCGCGACGAGAAGCTCAAGGTGCTGAAGTCGCTCAAGCCCTTCACGCCCGAGTCGGTGGTGCGCGACGTGGTGCGTGGCCAGTACCGCGCCGGCAACGTCGAAGGCCGTGCCGTGCCGGGCTATCTGGACGAGGTCAAGGTGCCCGCAGGCAGCCACTGCGAAACCTATGTCGCCATCCGCACCGAGGTGCAGAACTGGCGCTGGGCCGGCGTGCCCTTCTACCTGCGCACCGGCAAGCGGTTGGCCGCGCGCGACGCGCAGATCGTCGTCAATTTCCGGCCCGTGCCGCACCCGATCTTCCCGGGCGCGCACCGTGCCAACAAGCTGGTGATCAAGCTGCAGCCGGAAGACGGGCTGGAGCTGCACCTGCTGGCCGCCAAGGGCAGCGGCACCAGCGATACGCTGGCGCCGGTGTCGCTGGACCTGGACTTCGACAAGGCCTTCCCGACCGAGCGCGTGGGCGCCTACGAGCGCCTGCTGCTGGACGCGATTGCCGGCCGCCTCAACCTCTTCGTGCGCAGCGACGAGCAGGAAGAGGCCTGGCGCTGGGTCGAGCCGGTGCTGACCGCCTGGGACCGCGAAAAAACCAGCGGTGGCGAAGGCCCGCGCGGCTACGTCGCCGGCAGCTGGGGCCCGCCGGCCGCCAGCGCACTGGTGGCACGCGACAACTTCGCCTGGAGCGAAGAGCAGTGAGCTGGGGACGCCGGGCGGCGCAGCCCCTGTCAGCGACGGGCGACCGGACTCCGGGCTCGTCGTCGTTGACGGAAGACGCCGCAGGCGCCGTGGTGCCGAGAACGCCCTCGACCATGCTCGACCGCATCCGTGCCTCGCTGCCCGCCCTCTCCCCCGCCGAACAGCGGGTGGCCAAGCTCGTGCTGGCCGATCCGCGCAGCTTCGCCAGCCTGCCGGTGGCAGAGCTGTCGGAACGCTCGCACGTCAGCAAGCCCACCGTGGTGCGCTTCTGCCGCAGCGTGGGCTACGACGGCCTGGCTGACTTCAAGCTCAAGCTCGCCGGCACGGTCAACGAGGGCGTGCCCTTCGTGCACCGCTCGGTCGACGAGGACGACAAGCCCTGCGACCTGATCGTCAAGGTGATCGATAACGCCGTCAGCGCGCTGCTCAAGTACCGCAACGATGCAGCCGCCCACTCGGTGGAACGCGCGATCGAGGCGCTCAGCACGGCAGCGCGCGAAGGCCGGCGCATCCAGTTCTACGGCGTCGGCAACTCCGGCATCGTGGCGCAGGACGCGCAGCACAAGTTCTTCCGCCTGGGCGTCAACGCCATTGCCTACAGCGACGGCCACGTTCAGGTGATGGCGGCCACCATGCTGGCGCCGGGCGACTGCGCCGTGATGATCTCCAACTCCGGCCGCACCCGCGACCTGCTGGACGCGATGGACATTGCACGCAAGAAGGGTGCGACCACCATCGTCATCACCACCAGCGGCTCGCCGCTGGCCCATCAGGCCCACGTGCTGCTGGCGGTCGACCACCCCGAGGACTACGACCGCTACAGCCCGATGGTCAGCCGCATCCTGCACCTGACGCTGATCGATATCCTGACGACAGCCGTGGCGCTGCGTCTCGGGCCTGAACTGCGCCCGCTGCTGCAGGAAATCAAGAAGAACCTGCGCGCCAAGCGTTACGCGTCACCCGACTGAGATCGGGCAGGCAGCGCAGGTGACCTGAATCGGCACAGCAGCCTAGACGCAGGCTTCCAGCCCGTACAACTCCGCCAGCCGACGCAGGCGCGGCGGCATGTCCTGGGTGCGCAGCGTGAGCTTGCATTTCTGCGCATGACGGCGGCACGACAGCAGCAGGCCCAGCGCACTGGAGTCGAAGTAGCGCAGCGCTGCGCCGTCCAGCACGACGGTCGTACCAGCGGGCAGCGCGTCCATCGCCAGTGAAAGGCTCTGCAGCGTGGGCTGCGCCTGGGCATGGGTCAGGCGCTCGGGCAGGCTCAGCATGATGAGGGTCAGCTCTTGTTGGGCGAAGGCTTGTTGCGCTCGGCCAGCTTGTTGATCAAGCCGTCAATGCCGCTGGCACTGATTTCCTGGGCAAAGCTGGTGCGGTAGGTTTCCACCAGCCAGACACCCAGCACGTTGACGTCATAGATCTTCCAGTCGTCGCCAGCTTTCTCCAGGCGGTAATCGAGCTGGATGGCGTCACCCGTGCGGCCCTTGACCTCCGTGCGCACCACCACCTCGGTGTCTTCGGGCTTGGCGCGCAGCGGCTTCATCTCGACCGTCTGGTCACGCACCTGCGTCAGCGCACCAGAATACGTGCGCACCAGCAGCGTCTTGAACTCGTCCTGCAGACGCTTTTGCTGCTCGGGGGTGGCCTGGCGCCAGTAGCGGCCCACCGCCAGCGAGGTCATGCGCTGGAAGTTCACGTGCGGCAGGATCTTGGCATCCACCAGGGTCATGATCTTGCGGACATCGCCGCCCTGGATCGCCTTGTCGGACTTGATGGTGTCGATCACCTCGTTCGAGACCTGCTTGATCAAGGCATCAGGCGTGCCCTGGGCCAGCGCGGGCGCAGCCGCAACACACAGCAGGAGCGGCATCAGGGCCGTCAAAAATCGCTTCAACATCTTGTGATCCTTCAGGGTGCGACAGCACAGGCTGCGCTACTACAACGCACCACGCTTGCGCGAGGTGCACAAAGGGAGTCTGTCAATGGCCGGCCGCCGGAGCGGCTGGTGATGACAGAGGAGGCGATGAATCATCGGGTTCAGGCGGCATCGAATCCTCGGGCGGGTCACCGTCATAGACCAGGCTGCGACGGCGCTGCAGGAAAGAGTTGCGCACAAAAACGTATTTGTCGAGCGCCAGCTCGTCGATCAGCTGGGTCGCACTCAGCAGACCGGCACGCACATTGATCAGCCGCGTGGCGGTCAGCGTGTTGCGCATGGCCTCGGTCGGGAAGGCCGGGATCGGGCTGGTGTACTGATCGGCCAGAAGGTTGACCGAGTCCCGCAGGCTCGACGGCCCGAACAGCGGCCAGACGATGTAGGCGCCGGGCGGCACGCCCCAGCGGCCGAGCGTCTGCCCCAGATCCTCATTGATGCGCTGCAGCCCCAACTCGGTGGCCACATCGAACAGACCGAACACGCCAAAGACCGTGTTGGTGCCGAAACGCACCACGTTGGCGGCCGCATCGCGCGGGCGGCCTTGCAGTCCCAGGTTCACCGCCGACCAGGCGTCGCTGAAATTCCAGAAGAAGTTGGTCACGCCCTGCTGTACCGGACGCGGCACCGTATCGCGGTAGACCGTAGCCACCGGTTTGACGACGGCGATGTCCACGGTCTCGTTGATGCCAAACATCATGCGGTTGAACGGCTCCAACGGATCCGGCTTGGCTTGGGTAGCGCAACCTCCAAGACCCAGAAATGCGATCAGCAGCCCGGTCAGCCACGCCAGGCGGACGTGGCGACCACTGCCCAGCCACCAGGGCGCGCTCACTTGGCGTCTCCCTTGGCGCTGCCGGCATCGGCGGCCTTGTTGTAAAGAAACTGGCTGATGAGCGTCTCCAGCACCACGGCCGACTGGGTCTGGCGGATCAGGTCACCGCTGGCAAAGCTCTTCTCTTCCGCGCCGGGCTCCAGGCCGATGTACTGCTCGCCCAGCAGACCGGCCGTCAGGATCTTGGCCGAGCTGTCCTTGGGGAAGGCGAAGCGCTGCTCCAGTTCCAGCTCGACGCTGGCCTGGTAGCTCTTGTCATCGAAGGTGATGCGCGTGACGCGCCCCACCACCACGCCGGCGCTCTTGACCGCCGCGCGGGGCTTGAGGCCGCCGATGTTGTCGAAGCGGGCCACCACCTTGTAGGTCGGCTCGAACGAGAGCGACAGCAGGTTGCCCGCTTTGAGCGCCAGGAACAGCAGCGCCACAGCGCCGATGACCACAAACAAACCGACCCACAGGTCGTGACGGGATTTCTGCATGATTGCTTGCCTTCGGCGTCTCGATGCGCCGCCTCAGATCGAAAACATCATCGCGGTGAGGATGAAATCCAGCGCCAGCACGGCCAGCGAGGCCACCACCACGGTGCGTGTCGTGGCGCGCGCCACGCCTTCCGGCGTGGGCTTGCACTCGTAGCCTTGCAGCAGGGCGACAAAAGTCACCGTCAACGCGAACACCACACTCTTGATGACGCCGTTGCCGACGTCCTTGAACACATCCACGCCGCCTTGCATCTGCGACCAGAAGGCGCCGGCGTCCACGCCGATCAGCACCACGCCCACGCCCCAGCCGCCGACGATGCCCACCGCGCTGAACACTGCGGCCAGGATCGGCAGCGCGATCAGTCCGCCCAGAAAACGCGGCACCAGCACGCGCTGGACCGGGTCGACGGCCATCATTTCCATGGCGGAGAGCTGCTCGCCGGACTTCATCAGACCGATCTCGGCTGTCAGCGACGTACCCGCACGGCCCGCGAACAGCAGTGCGGCCACCACCGGCCCGAGTTCACGCACCAGCGACAGCGCCACCAGCAGGCCCAGCGCCTCGGACGAGCCGTAGCGCTGCAGCGTGTAATAACCTTGCAGGCCCAGCACGAAGCCCACGAACAAACCCGACACGCCGATGATGGCCAGCGAGTGGTTGCCAAGGAAATGCACCTGATCGACCACCAGCCGCCAGCGACGCAACCCGCCCGGGCTGAGCACCAGCAGGCGCAGCAGCAGGCGCGCTGCCAGCCCAAGACCAGCCAGTTTTTCGCGCGTGGCCAACCCGACGCTGCTGAACCAGTCTTTCATGGCTGCGCCTCCGGCAGATCGATACCGAAGTCTTGCGCCACCGACACGGCGGGATAGTGAAAGCGCACCGGCCCATCGGGCGCGGCACTGACGAACTGCCGTACCAGCGGGTCATCGCTGCGGCGCAATTCTTCGGGCGTGCCTTGCGCGGCGATGCCGCCGTTGGCGATGAAGATCACGTGGTCGGCGATCGAGAAGGTCTCATCGACGTCGTGCGACACCACGATGCTGGTCACGCCCAGCGCATCATTCAACTCGCGGATCAGGCGGGCGGCCACGCCCATCGAGATGGGGTCGAGCCCGGCAAACGGCTCGTCGTACATGATCAGCTCAGGATCCAGCGCCACGGCCCGCGCCAGCGCCACCCGGCGCGCCATGCCACCGGACACCTCGCTGGGCATCAGGTCGCGCGCACCGCGCAGGCCCACTGCGTTGAGTTTCATCAGCACCAGATCGCGGATCATGGCTTCGCTCAGGTCAGTGTGTTCACGCAGCGGAAAGGCCACGTTCTCGAACACCGACAGATCGGTGAACAGCGCCCCGAACTGGAACAGCAGGCCCATGCGGCGCCGCGCAGCCGTCAACTCGGCACGGTTGAAGCCGGCCACATCCTGACCATCGAACAGCACCTGGCCCGACATGGCAGGAATCTGCCGCCCGATCAGCCTCAGCACCGTGGTCTTGCCGCCACCCGACGTGCCCATCAAGGCCACCACCGAGCCACGCGGCACGGTCAGGTTCACGTCGCGCAGGATGATGCGATCGCCGTAACCACAGGTCACGTGACGCAACTCGACCAGTGCAGGCGAAACCGGCGGAGCGATGAAGGAGGGAAGCGGCAGAGGCACGTTGCGGATGATCAAACCAGACCGTGATGAGATTCACGACCGGGCGAATGATAGGGGAAAGTACCAAGCCGCCGTTTTTCTGTCTTGAAAAGGCCAAACAAAACAAAACCGCCCGAAGGCGGTTTTTTGAGGAACGCGAAGTACGTTCGTTCAGCGCGGCAGCGTGCTGCTGCCCATCAGGAACTCGTCGACCGAGCGGGCGGCTTGGCGGCCTTCACGGATCGCCCACACCACCAGCGACTGGCCGCGGCGCATGTCGCCCGCCACGAAGACCTTGTCGACGTTGGTCTTGTAGCCACCGACAACGTCCACGCCGGCCTTGGCGTTGCCGCGGGCGTCCTTCTCGATGCCGAAGGCATCCAGCACGGTCGCCACAGGGTTGACGAAGCCCATCGCCAGCAGCACGAGGTCGGCCTTGTATTCCTTCTCGGAGCCGGCGATCTCGACCAGCTTGCCGTCCTTGAACTCGACGTTCACGGTCTTGAGGCCGGTGAGCTTGCCCTTCTCGCCGATGAATTCCTTGGTCGACACCGCGAACTCACGATGGAGGATGCCCTTGTCCTGGCTCTCGTCGTGGCTGGAGCTGGTGCGCAGCTTGAGCGGCCAGTACGGCCACGTCATCGGGCGGTTTTCTTCCACCGGCGGCTGGGGCATGACCTCGAACTGCGTCACGCTGACCGCGCCGTGGCGGGTGCTGGTGCCGACGCAGTCACTGCCGGTGTCGCCGCCACCGATCACGATCACGTTCTTGGCCGTGGCCATGATCTGGCCGTCGACCTTGCCGCCGTGGTTGACCTTGTTCTGCTGCGGCAGGAACTCCATCGCGAAGTGCACGCCGTTCAGGTCACGGCCAGGCACCGGCAGGTCGCGGCTCTGCTCGGAGCCGCCCGTCAGCAGCACGGCGTCGAACTCGGCCTTGAGCTGCTCGGGCGTCACGGTCTCGGTCGCCCAGTTGGTGACCTTGGTGTCCTTGGGCAGCGCGCCGACCAGCACGCCGGTACGGAAGACCACGCCTTCGGCTTCCATCTGCTTGACGCGACGGTCGATGTGGGTCTTCTCCATCTTGAAGTCGGGGATGCCGTAGCGCAGCAGGCCACCGACGCGGTCGTTCTTCTCGAACAGCGTCACGTCATGACCAGCGCGTGCCAGCTGCTGCGCAGCGGCCATGCCGGCGGGGCCGGAGCCGACCACCGCCACCTTCTTGCCGGTCTTGACCTTGGCCGGCTGCGGCGTGACCCAGCCCTCAGCCCAGGCGCGGTCGATGATCGCGTGCTCGATCGACTTGATGCCCACCGCGTCGTCGTTCACGTTCAGCGTGCAGGCCGCCTCGCACGGGGCGGGGCAGATGCGGCCGGTGAACTCGGGGAAGTTGTTGGTGCTGTGCAGCACGGTGATGGCGTTCTTCCAGTCACCGCGATAAACCAGATCGTTGAAGTCCGGAATGATGTTGTTGACCGGGCAGCCGTTGTTGCAGAACGGCGTGCCGCAGTCCATGCAGCGTGCAGCCTGCACCTTGGAGTCGTCGGCCTTCAGGCCGATGACGAACTCCTTGTAGTTCTTGACGCGCTTCTCGACTGGCTCGTAGCCCTCTTCGAGGCGCTCGAACTCCATGAAACCTGTGACCTTACCCATGATTGCCTGACTCCTTACTTTGCCGGAACCGACTTCGGGGACTTCTTGTCGCCCTGGTCGTTGCCCTTGGCCTTGGCGATGGTCGCGTCGGCCTGCTTGGTGGCGTTCATCTCGCCGAGTGCGCGCTTGTACTCGTGCGGGAACACCTTGACGAACTTGGCGCGGGCTTCGCTCCAGTTGTCCAGAATGTCACGGGCGCGCAGCGAGCCCGTCCAGCGGTGGTGATCCTCGACCAGCTTCTTGAGCAGCGCCTCGTCGGTCTGGCCCTTGTGCCAGAGCGCCAGGTCGACGCCGGCTTCCTGCTCGGCGGCGGTCAGCACCTTGTCGAGCGCCACCATCGCGGTGTTGCAGCGGCTGGCGAAGCTGCCGTCCTCGTCGTACACATAAGCCACGCCACCGGACATGCCCGCCGCGAAGTTGCGGCCGGTCTTGCCCAGCACCGCCACCGTGCCGCCGGTCATGTACTCGCAACCGTGGTCGCCGGTGCCTTCGACCACCGTGGTCGCACCCGACAGGCGCACGGCGAAACGCTCGCCGGCCACGCCGCGGAAGAAGGCCTCGCCGCTGGTCGCGCCGATCAGCACCGTGTTGCCGACGATGATGTTCTTGGCGGCGTCGCCGCGGAACTCGATCGACGGACGCACCACGATGCGGCCGCCCGAGAGGCCCTTGCCGGTGTAGTCGTTGGACTCGCCGATCAGGTAGAAGGTGATGCCGTTGGCCAGGAAAGCGCCGAAGCTCTGGCCGCCGGTGCCTTCCATCTGCACGAAGATGCTCTGGTCAGGCAGACCGTCCGGGTGGTGCTTGATCAGCTCGCCCGACAGCATGGCGCCGACCGAGCGGTTGACGTTGCGCACGTCTTCCATGAACTGGACTTTCTCGCCCTTCTCGATCGCCGCGCGGGCCTTCTCGATCAGCTTGACGTCCAGCGCCTTGGTCAGGCCGTGGTCCTGCTCGGACACGTGCAGGCGCGGCACCTCGGCCGGCACGGCCGGCTGGTGGAAGATGCGGCTGAAGTCCAGGCCCTTGGCCTTCCAGTGCTGGATCGCCTTCTTGGTGTCGAGCAGGTCGGCACGGCCGATCAGCTCGTCGAACTTGCGGATGCCCAGTTGCGCCATGATCTGGCGCGCTTCTTCAGCAATGAAGAAGAAGAAGTTGACGACGTGCTCGGGCTTGCCGGTGAACTTCTTGCGCAGCACCGGATCCTGCGTCGCGACGCCGACCGGGCAGGTGTTGAGGTGGCACTTGCGCATCATGATGCAGCCCTCGACCACCAGCGGCGCGGTCGCGAAGCCGAACTCGTCAGCGCCCAGCAGCGCGCCGATGACGACGTCGCGGCCGGTCTTCATCTGGCCGTCGGCCTGCACGCGCACGCGGCCACGCAGGCGGTTCAGCACCAGGGTCTGCTGGGTTTCGGCCAGGCCGAGTTCCCAGGGCGTGCCGCAATGCTTGATCGACGACCAGGGCGAAGCGCCCGTGCCACCGTCATGGCCAGCGATCACGATGTGATCGGCCTTGCACTTGGTCACGCCGGCAGCGATGGTGCCCACGCCCACTTCGGAGACCAGCTTGACGCTGATGCTCGATGCCGGGTTGACGTTCTTCAGGTCATGGATCAGCTGCGCCAGATCCTCGATCGAGTAGATGTCATGGTGCGGCGGCGGGCTGATGAGGCCCACGCCCGGCACCGAGTGGCGCAGGCGGCCGATGTACTCGGAGACCTTGCCGCCCGGCAGCTGGCCACCCTCGCCCGGCTTGGCGCCCTGGGCCATCTTGATCTGGATCTGGTCAGCCGAGACCAGGTACTCGGTCGTGACACCGAAGCGGCCGGACGCAACCTGCTTGATCTTCGAGCGCAGGCTGTCGCCGTCCTTCATCGCGTAGTCGGCTTCGATGACCTTGGTGCCAATCACGTCCGACACCTTGGTGCCATCGGTGATCTTGATGCCCTTCAACTCATTGCGATAACGCGCCGGATCTTCGCCGCCTTCGCCGGTGTTGGACTTGCCGCCGATGCGGTTCATCGCCAGCGCCAGCGTGCTGTGCGCCTCGGTGCTGATCGAGCCCAGCGACATGGCACCGGTGGCGAAGCGCTTGACGATCTCGGCCGCCGACTCGACTTCATCAACGGAAATCGCCTTGCTCGGGTCGAGCTTGAACTCGAACAGACCACGCAGCGTCAGGTGACGCTTGTTCTGGTCGTTGATGATCTGGGCGTATTCCTTGTAGGTGTCGAACTTGCCCGAGCGCGTGCTGTGCTGCAGCTTGGCGATGGCATCCGGCGTCCACATGTGGTCTTCGCCGCGCGCGCGCCAGGCGTATTCGCCGCCGGCGTCGAGCATGGTCTCAAGGATCGGGTCGTCACCGAAGGCGGCGCGGTGGTTGCGGATCGCTTCCTCGGCCACTTCGAAGACGCCGATGCCCTCGACCTGCGTCGGGGTGCCACGGAAGTACTTGGCCACCAGGTCGCGGTTCAGGCCGATGGCCTCGAACAACTGCGCGCCACAGTAGGACATGTAGGTCGACACGCCCATCTTGGACATGATCTTCGACAGGCCCTTGCCCACGGCCTTGACGTAGTTGTAGATCGCCTTGTCGGCGCTCAGGTTGCCGGCCAGGTCCTTGTGCAGGTCGGCCAGCGTTTCCATCGCCAGGTAGGGGTGGACGGCTTCGGCGCCGTAGCCCGCCAGCACGGCAAAGTTGTGCACCTCGCGCGCCGAGCCGGTCTCGACCACCAGGCCGGCGGTCGTGCGCAGGCCTTCACGCACCAGATGGTGGTGGATGGCCGACAGCGCCAGCAGCGCGGGAATTGCCACGTGGGCGCGGTCCATCGCCCGGTCGCTGATGATCAGGATGTTGTGGCCGCCCTTGAGCGCGTCCACGGCCTCGGCGCACAGCGAAGCGAGCTTGGCCTCGACACCCTCATGGCCCCAGATCAGCGGGTAGGTGATGTTGAGCGTGTAGCTCTTGAACTTGCCGCCGGTGTGGGCCTCGATGCCGCGCAGGCGCGCCATGTCGGCGAAGTCCAGCACCGGCTGCGCCACTTCCAGACGCATCGGCGGGTTGACCGCGTTGATGTCGAGCAGGTTGGGCTTGGGGCCGATGAAGCTGTTGAGCGACATCACGATGGCTTCGCGGATCGGGTCGATCGGCGGGTTCGTGACCTGCGCGAACAACTGCTTGAAGTAGTTGTAGAGCGGCTTGTTCTTGTCCGAGAGCACGGCGAGCGGGCTGTCGTTGCCCATCGAGCCGATGCCTTCTTCGCCAGTGGCTGCCATCGGCGCCATCAGGAACTTGAGGTCTTCCTGGGTGTAGCCGAACGCCTGCTGGCGGTCGAGCAGCGACTCGGTCGCCACGGGCGCAGCGCCGTCGGCCGGAATGGCGTCGAGCTTGATGCGCACGTTCTCGATCCACTGCCGGTAGGGCTTGGCCGAGGCGAACTGGTTCTTCAGCTCCTCGTCGTCGACGATGCGGCCCTGCTCGAAGTCGATCAGGAACATCTTGCCCGGCTGCAGGCGCCACTTCTTGATGATCTTGTTCTCGGGAATCATCGGCAGCACGCCGGTTTCCGAGGCCATCACGACCAGGTCGTCGTCGGTGACGATGTAGCGCGCCGGGCGCAGGCCGTTGCGGTCCAGCGTGGCACCGATCTGCTTGCCGTCGGTGAAGACCATCGCGGCCGGGCCGTCCCACGGCTCGATCATCGCGGCGTGGTATTCATAGAACGCGCGGCGGCGCTCGTCCATCGTGGTGTGCTGTTCCCAGGCCTCGGGGATCATCATCATCGCGGCGTGGGCGAGCGAGTAGCCCGACATCGTCAGCAACTCCAGCGCGTTGTCGAACGTGGCGGTGTCCGACTGGCCTTCGAAGCTGATCGGGTAGAGCTTCTGCAGGTCGTCACCCAGCACCGGCGACTTCATGACGCCTTCGCGGGCGCGCATCCAGTTGAAGTTGCCCTTGACGGTGTTGATCTCGCCGTTGTGCGCCACCATCCGGTACGGGTGGGCCAGCGGCCACTCGGGGAAGGTGTTGGTGCTGAAACGCTGGTGGACCAGGGCGAGCGCCGAGGTGCAGGCCGGGTTCTGCAGGTCGAGGTAGTACTTGCCCACCTGGTCGGCCAGCAGCAGGCCCTTGTAGATGATGGTGCGGCACGACATGCTGGGCACGTAGTACTCGCGGCTGTGCGTCAGCTTGAGCGCCTGGATCGCGGCCGAGGCGGTCTTGCGGATGACGTAGAGCTTGCGTTCGAGCGCGTCGGGCACGATCACGTCGGCGCCACGGCCGATGAAGACCTGGCGGATCACCGGTTCGGTGGTGCGCACGGTGGGCGACATGGGCATGTCCTTGTCCACCGGCACGTCGCGCCAGCCCAGCAGCACCTGGCCTTCAGCCTTGATGGCGCGCTCGACTTCCTGCTCGCAGGCCAGGCGGCTGGCATGCTCCTTGGGCAGGAAGATCATGCCGACGCCGTACTCGCCCAGCGGCGGCAGCGCAACGCCTTGCGCGGCCATTTCGGCGCGGAAGAACTCGTCGGGAATCTGGATCAGGATGCCGGCGCCATCGCCCATCAGCGCGTCCGCGCCCACGGCGCCGCGGTGGTCGAGGTTTTCGAGGATCTTCAGACCCTGCTCGACGATCGAGTGCGCTTTCTGGCCCTTGATGTGCGCGACGAAACCGACGCCGCAGGCGTCATGCTCGTTGGCAGGGTCATACAGACCGCCGGCGGCAAGCGCGGCGATCTCGGAACGGGTGGTAGGGACTTGGGACTCGGGTCCCGAGGCTGCCTGGCTCATGGCGCACTCCTAGCGATGACTGAAAACGCACGCAATTTACTGCAGTGCAGCGTAAGCTTCAAGAAATAATAATTGGGGTCAGACTCAATTAAAAATTGATCCTTGCAACGACCCGATTTAAATGGGGACAGACTCATCGACGCACATCGCACCGAATTGGTTCATGACAGCACCGATCCGTCTGCACCGCCCTGCGGCAGTGCGCGCACCGGTCGACCCCGGGCACGTGGACCCAGTGGCCGCTCAGTCGAGCCGCCGATCTCTGCAAGAAACGCACCCGAGCCCAGGGCCCAGCCCTTGAGGGCGCTGTCGGTCAGCGCACTGACCTGTGCAGCGGGCAGCGGCTCATCCAGCAGATGGCGCCACGCCAACTCGCGCTCGAACGGGGTGTTGCCCAGCGCCCAGAACAGCGCGGGTTCGGTGATGATCGGGTCGCGCCGGCGGCCCAGGTGGTGCGCGGCGCTCGACCAGGGCCAGTCCACCGCCTGCGTCACCAGGCCGGTGCGCTGCGGGTTCTGTTCGATATAACGGGCGCAGGCCAGCAGCCAGGGCTGGGGCTCCAGCACCGTGGCGCGAAAACGACCCTCCCAGAGCGTGCCGACCCGGCCATGGCGCCGATTGAACCCCGCCACGTAGCGCCGCCCCAGCGCCTGCAGCAGCCGGCTCAGGGCTTCGGCGCTCGGCGGCGTCAGCAGCAGGTGCACGTGCTCGTCCATCAGCACATAGGCGTGTACCGCCACCTTGTTCTGCGCGGCGGCCTCGCGCAGCGCATCCAGATAGGCGCGGCGGTCTTCATCGTCCATGAAAACCGGCTGACGGTTGTGGCCGCGCTGGATGACGTGGTGCGGCAGATCGGGCAAGGCAAGTCGGGGCAGGCGGGCCATGGATGGACACAGTGCGGGCAGGTATGCGGACAGGTAGCAAGCTTGATTGTGATCGCCAGTCGACATCCACCCGTTCGCCGGGCACCATGCAGCCTGATGTTTCACCGCGCACACGTTTCACCCCAAAACCGATCAGGAGCACTCGCATGAAAGCAGCCAACGTTCTCGCCACCATCGGCAACACGCCGCACATCCGCATCAACCGCCTGTTCGGCGCGGAGGCGCAGGTCTGGATCAAGTCCGAGCGCAGCAACCCGGGCGGCTCGATCAAGGACCGCATTGCCCTGGCCATGGTCGAGTCGGCCGAGGCCAGCGGTGCGCTGCAGGCCGGCGGCACCATCGTCGAGCCGACCTCGGGCAACACCGGCATCGGCCTGGCGATGGTCGCGGCCGTCAAGGGCTACAAGCTGGTGCTGGTGATGCCCGACAGCATGAGCATCGAGCGCCGCCGCCTGATGCTGGCCTACGGCGCGCAGTTCGTGCTGACGCCTCGCGCCGAAGGCATGAAAGGCGCCATCGCCAAGGCCCAGGCCCTCGTGGCTGAAACAGCCGGCGCCTGGATGCCGCAGCAGTTCGAGAACGAGGCCAACATCGCCGTGCACGTGCGTACCACCGCGCAGGAAATCCTGGCCGATTTTCCTGACGGGCTGGACGCACTCATCACCGGCGTCGGCACCGGCGGCCACATCACCGGCTGCGCGCAGGTGCTCAAAGCCGCCTGGCCGAACCTGAAGGTGTTTGCGGTCGAGCCGGCCGCCTCGCCCGTGATCAGCGGCGGCGCACCAGCCCCGCACCCGATCCAGGGCATCGGCGCGGGCTTCATCCCGAAGAACCTGCACACCGCACTGCTCGACGGCGTGATCCAGGTCGACGCCGAGCCTGCCCGCGAAATGGCGCGCCGCAGCGCCCGTGAGGAAGGCCTGCTGGTCGGCATCTCCAGCGGCGCCACGCTGGCGGCCATCGCGCAGAAGCTGCCTGAACTGGGCGCGGGTGCTCGCGTGCTGGGCTTCAACTACGACACCGGCGAGCGTTACCTGTCGATCGAGGGTTTCCTGCCGACCGAGGGCTGAAGCCCGCTCAGAACAGCCGCAACCCCGTCAGCCGCTCATGCTCACGGATCGCGAACCGATCCGTCATGCCGGCGATATAGTCGGCCACCGTGCGGTGCGGCAGCGGGGACTGGGCGTAGTCGGCGGGCATTTCAGTCGGCTGCGCCACGTAGGCCGCAAACAGTTCGCGCACCACGCGCTGGGCGCGGTCGGTCATCTCCAGCACCTGCGGATGGTGGTAAAGCTCGCGGTACAGAAAGCGCTTGAGCTGCGTGCTGGCTGCGCGCATGGCGGGGCTGAACTGCACCAGCGGCGGCAGCTGGCGCGCCTCTTCCGCGCTGGCGGGCCGGTGCTGTGCGATGGCCGCCTGCGTGGCGTCGATCACGTCATAGACCTGGGCCGACAGCATGCGGCGCAGCGTCTCGTACAACAGCCGGCGCTGCTTGGCCTGGGCGAGTTGCGGGTGCTCGCGCAGCGCGGCATCGCGGTGCTCGGCCAGCAGCGGCAACTCGCAGACCTGCTCCAGCGTGATCAGTCCGGAACGCACGCCGTCGTCCACATCGTGCGCGTTGTAGGCGATCTCGTCGGCCAGATTGGCCAGTTGCGCTTCGAGGCTTGGCTGGGTGCGGTCGATGAAACGGCGGCCGATGCCGCCGGGCTCGTGCGCCTCGATCCAGCGCGCCACGCGCAGCGGGCAGTGCTTGAGGATGCCCTCGCGGGTCTCGAAGCTCAGGTTCAGGCCGTCGAAGTTGGCGTAGCGCTGCTCCAGCACGTCGACCACGCGAAGGCTCTGCAGGTTGTGCTCGAAGCCGCCATGCGTCTTCATGCAGGCATGCAGCGCGTCCTGCCCGGCATGGCCGAACGGCGTGTGGCCCAGGTCATGCGCCAGCGCCACCGCCTCGACCAGATCCTCATGCAGCCCCAGGCTGCGCGCGATCGAACGGCCCAGCTGCGCCACCTCCAGCGTGTGCGTCAGCCGGGTGCGGAACAGGTCGCCCTCGTGGTTCAGGAACACCTGCGTCTTGTAGACCAGGCGCCGGAACGCCGTGCTGTGGACGATGCGGTCCCGGTCGCGCTGGAACGGGTTGCGCGTGGGCGCGGCAGGCTCCGGATAGCGGCGCCCCAGGCTGCGCAACGGGTCAGACGCCCAGGGCGACAAGCCGGCAAGAACCGGAATAACAGCCGGAACGGCAGCCGAAACAACAGCAGGAACCACGGCGGCAACCTTCATCGCGGCCGCCTCATCCAGCCGTGTGGGCGGCGATGACTTCGCGCACCAGCGCATCGGGCGCGGCCTGCATGCGGGCGCTGCCGAGCGCGTCGATCACGACGAAGCGGATTTCGCCAGCCTCGGATTTCTTGTCCAGCCGCATCAGCTCCAGGTAGCGGTCCACGCCCAGCGCCGGGCCGCGTACGGGCAGGCCAGCGCGCTCGCACAGCGCCTTCACGCGTGGCAGAAACTCGGCCGGCATCAGCCCCAGGCGCACCGACAGGTCCGCCGCCATCACCATGCCGCAGCCCACGGCCTCGCCATGCAGCCACTCGCCATAACCCAGGCCGGCTTCGATGGCGTGGCCGAAGGTGTGACCGAAGTTGAGCGTGGCGCGCAGGCCGCTCTCGCGCTCGTCGCTGCCCACCACCGCCGCCTTGATCTCGCACGAGCGCTGCACCGCATGCGCCAGCGCCACCTTGTCGCGCGCCACCAGGGCGTCGACGTGGGCTTCGATCCAGCTCAGGAACTCGGCGTCGGCAATCGGGCCGTACTTGATGATCTCGGCCAGGCCAGCGGCAATCTCGCGCTGCGGCAGGGTGTCGAGCGTGTCCAGGTCACAGATCACCCGCACCGGCTGGTAGAACGCGCCCACCATGTTCTTGCCCAGCGGGTGGTTCACGGCGGTCTTGCCGCCCACGGAGGAGTCGACCTGCGCCAGCAGCGTGGTCGGCACCTGCACGAAGGGCACGCCGCGCATGTAGCAGGCGGCGGCAAAGCCGGTCATGTCGCCGATCACGCCGCCACCCACGGCCACCAGCACCGTCTTGCGGTCGCAGGTTTCGGCCAGCAGGCGATCGAAGATCAGGTTGAGCGTCTGCCAGTCCTTGTGCGCTTCGCCATCGGGCAACTCGACGCGCAGCACGCGGCGGTAGTGGCGTTGCAGCGCCTGCTCGACCTGCGCGGCATACAGCGGCGCAACCGTGGTGTTGGTGACGACCAGGGCGGTGTCCGACTTGGGCAGACCGGTCCAGCTGGCGGCGTCTTGCAGCAGGCCGCTGCCGATCAGGATGTCGTAGCTGCGCTCGGCCAGCGCGACCGTCACGCGGGCGGGCGCCGGGACAACAGAAACTGCAGAAAGAGAGGCTTGATTCATGCGCCGCAGTTTAGCGGCGCCCCCTTCAGGCCAGCGGTCGCGGCGCCTTGGGCAGCACGCTGGACGGCACGCGTTGCGGGTCGACCAGACCGGCCAACTCCAGCTGCATCAGGATCATGTTGACCAGCGTGCCCACCGACGGCCGGCCCGTCTCGATCACGAAATGCGCTGTCTCGCGGTAGAGAGGGTCGCGGTCCCGGAACAGCTCGCGCAGCTTGCGCTGCGGGTCACTCACCTGCAGCAGCGGCCGCTGGGTATCGTGGCGCAGACGGCGAAACAGCTCCTCGGGGTTGGCGCGCAGATAGACCACCGTGGTGCCCTCGCGCAGCGCCTCGCGGTTAGCCGGCCGCAGCACCGAGCCACCGCCCGTGGCCAGCACGATCTGCTGCCCGCCCTGCGCCAGTTCGGCAATCACGTTCGCCTCCAGATCACGAAAGGCCGGTTCGCCCTCGCGCTCGAAAAATGCCCGTATCGACGAGCCGATGCGACGCTCGATCTCGGTATCAGCGTCAACAAACGGCACGTTCAGCGCATGCGCCAAGTGGCGTCCGGCGGTGGACTTGCCGGCGCCGGGCATGGCGACGAGGGAGATGGATCTGCGCGGCGCCACATCATGTTGGGCCGCTGCACCAGGGAAGTTCGGACTCAAGGCGTTGCTGTTGTAGTTTCCAGCCGCTATTGGACCGTACCGATGGGGATGATGTATTTCGGACCCGAATTGGGCATCTGAATCGTCAGATCCAGCGCACCGCCAGACACCAATGGCGTGCCGCAATCGCTGAGTTCAACGGTCACGACATGACGTGTTGGTGCCGTGGTCAAACTGCTGACCGGCGTGCCATCAATGCTGACCGATGCGCCATTCGCCTTGGTCGATAGCGACAACACTGCACCTGCAGGCACCGGATTGCCACCCAAGGCGTCAGCGACCGTGTTGGAGTCACGCAAGAACAAGATCTGTTGCACACGGCAGTTGGCCGTGGTGGGCTGGAACGTAGCGGCCGACCATGCGCCCCCCCCGACATTGAACAATCGCGGCACAGCTGCACTGCTGGACAAGGTGAATACCCGTGAGGCGCGCACATAAGCGTTGCCATCCCAGAGGCCGTTCGGATCGTCCCCGACGATGTACTCGCCTAAAGCGCCGTCCAGACTGCCGTTCTCGTTCTTGTCGATGAATACCTTGCCGATTTGATCGATGGCTTCTCCGGACGTGTAGACGTTGTTGCCGTCGGTGTCGTCGAACGACTCCTCACCTTGCGCATAAGCCACGACAGTGACCCGCCCGTTATCAGGCCTGAAGTTGCTCGATACGAATTTCACGCTGCAGACGCCCTCAGTCGTCACGCAGCGCGCGGGAATGACACTGGCACCCTCGGCCACGAAGCTCACCGCCGTGCCGTCGGGAACGGCATTGCCGAACCGGTCATTGAGTTGCACGCGGATGTTGCTGACCGTGCCGTCGATCTCAAGACCATCGACGTTGTACTTGTCCGCCGCGAAACTCACGGCGCGGCTGGTCGGCAGGCCGGAATTGATCGCCAGAACGTTGGAGACCGTCGAAAGCGTCCCGCCACCGGCCAAGTCCACGGATGCACGCACACGCAGCGGTGACGGAACAGATTTGGCAGTCACGGAGACTTCAGCAACGCCGCTCTGGTTGGTCGGAACCGATGTCTGCTGGAGCGACGCGACATTGGGGAAATCGAGCGCGAAATTGACCTGAATGCCCGACACCGGATCGCCATTCTGGTTCCGGACCCGGAAGCTCACCAACGACGACACCGGGCACCCACTGCCCGCCAGGCAAATGGTCGCGGGACTGGCTGAGACAAACTCCAGCGACTGCGCCACCGGAGCGGCCACCACCAAGTCCGTGCGCTGAACCGCACTGGTGCCGTTGATGGAGGCACTGATGCGGTCCGTCGAGCCGCAGCCCTTGTCTTGATAGGTCGTACTGGCGGTGGTGCCAGTGACCGTGACCGTCGTGGGCGAAAGAACGGCCTGCGGTGTTGCAGCACCTGCGCACGTCGAAGAGAAGGTCACCGTCACAGGTGACGACGAGGAGGCACCCGTAACAGTTGCCGTGATCACCGAGGCGCCATACGCGGAAATGCTGGCAGGACTGGGGGTGATCGCCGTCAGCTGAGTCGTGACCGACGACACCGTGAAGACAGCACGCGTGCTCAAGGCTGTGGCGCTGCTGCCCACTTCAGCAGATGCCGTCACGTAATCGGCGCCGATGGCACCGGATGTGGGCGTCAGCGTGGTGGAGGCGTTGCCTTGCGCATCTGTCTTGACCCGTGCGGGGGAAACGGATGCGCTGGAGTTGGTGACGGCGAACGTCACCAGGGTATCGACCGCGGGCGTTCCATCAGCGTTCTTGGCCAAGGCCGTGACCGTGCCCGGCGTCGAGGCGCTGATGGTTGAACTCGACAGCGACAGCACGACCGTACCCGCCGAGGAAGTAGCCACCGTGCCCGTGCCAGACGATGACGATGCTGCGCCATCACCCGTGCTTGCACAGCCGAAGACGCTGCAGCCCGCATCGGAGCCGCCACCACCGCAACCCGCCAAACCCAGCGCCAGCGCCGCAGCGACCCACCAATTCACCGACATCTTCATCTTTCATCCCTTGGATGTATGGAAGCGGATGGGCGCTCAACGCGCCGCATTCCGATCCGTAATGACCTTCGGCGTCAGAAACACCAGCAATTCAGTCTTGTTGGACGTGCGGGTCTTGTTGCGGAAGAGCGCGCCCAGGTAGGGAATGTCACCCAGCACGGGCACCTTGTTGACGGACTCGTTTTCGACTGTCTCGAAGATGCCGCCGATCACCACCGTGCCGCCGTTCTCCACCAGCACCTGGGTCTTGACGTGCTTGGTGTTGATGGCGAAACCCGCCAGGGTCTGCTGGCCGACGCTGTCCTTGTTGACATCAACGTCCATGATGATGTTGCCTTCAGGCGTGATCTGGGGCGTGACTTCGAGCTTGAGCGTGGCACGGCGGAACGCGATCGACGGCGCGGTGTTGACGTTGCCACCGGTCTGGTAGGGCAGTTCGGTACCCTGCTCGATCAAGGCCTTGACCTGATCGGCCGTGACCACGCGTGGGCTGGAGACCAGCTTGCCCTTGCCTTCGGATTCGAGCGCGGAGAGTTCGAGGTTCAGGAAACGGTTGGACGCCGCACCGAACAGCGACAGCGCGAACGTGGCCGCCGACGATCCGCCGAAAGCGCTACCACTGGTGTTGCCCGGCAGGTTGACGAACTGGGAGTTGGAGTACAGCGAACCCGTGGCCGACTGCAGCGTGGTGTCGCCAATGGACGAGTAATTGCCGCCCACTGCCGCACGCGTGCCGCCGCCCAGCGAGTAGCCCGGTACGCCGCCGTTGACGCCGCGCAGATCGGTCGCACCCAGCTTGATGCCGAGCGTGCGGCCGAAGGTGTCCTCGGCCTCGACGATGCGGGCTTCGATCATCACCTGGCGCACGGCGATGTCGATCTTGGCGATGAGTTGCGCCACCTCTTCGAGCTTGGTCGGAATGTCCGAGACGAAGATCTGGTTGGTGCGCGACTCGAAGATCACACTGCCGCGCGGCGACAGAATGCGCGTGGGGTTGGCGCCCGTGGACGTGGCACCGGTCTGCTGGCCGGTCAGGCTCTTGGCCACTTCCTCGGACTTGGTGTAGTTGAGCTGGAAGCTCTGGGTGCGCAGCGGCTCCAGTTCGGCAATCTGCTTGCGCGACTCCAGTTCCTGCTTTTCCTTGGCAGCCAACTCTTCCTTGGGCGCGATCAGAAGCACGTTGCCGGACTTCTTCACACCCAGGTTCTTGGCCTGCAGGATGATGTCGAGCGCCTGATCCCAGGGCACGTCCTTCAGGCGCAGCGTGACGCTGCCACCGACGGTATCGCTGGTGACGATGTTGAAGTTGGTGAAGTCAGCGATCACTTGCAGGAGCGCGCGCACTTCGATGTTCTGGAAGTTGAGCGAGAGCTTGTCGCCGTTGAAGCCCGGGCCTTGCGTGAGCTTTTGCGGATCAACCTTCTGCGGCCGCACTTCGAGGACGAACTGGGTGTCGGTCTGGTAGGCGCTGTGCTCCCAGTTGCCGCGTGGCTCGACCACCATGCGCACGCGGTCGCCCGCCTGTGTGGTGGTGAAAGCTTGCACGGGCGTGCCGAAATCGGTCACGTCCAGACGGCGGCGCAGCGTGTCAGCCACGGTGGCGCGCGGAAATTCCAGCACCAGGTTCTGGCCTTGCTGGCGGATGTCGACCCCCACTTGCGTGCTGGGCAGATCGACCACGACGCGACCGGCGCCATCGCGGCCACGACGGAAGTCGATGTCGCGGATGCGCTCGGGCTGGCGGTTCTGGCTGTCGGCGAAATGCACCGCCGGGGCCTCGGCGGGCGTGGCACCCGCCGCAGTGGCTGCCGCCAAGGGAACAGGCTCCAGGATGACCAGCAGCACGCGGCCTTGCTGCTCGGTACGGTACTGCGTGGCCTGGCGCAGGTTGAGCACCAGACGCGTGCGGTCTCCGGCCTGCGCCAGCACCATCGACCGGGCGTTGGCCAGGTTGAGTTCGTGGTTGCCGCGACCGCTGCCGTTGGTCACGCCCTGCAGGTCCAACGCGATGCGCGCAGGCGTCTGCAGCACGAAGCCACGGGGCGCGTTGACGAGAGGTTCACTGAGTTCGATGCGCAGTGTTTCGGTGCCGGCCTGCTGGCTGGCGCTGACGCCCTGGATCACGGTCTGCGCCCATCCGGTGAGCGGCAGTACGCAAGCCAGGAGCAACGTCGCAAGGCGTGCACGCCCGTTGAGTCTGG
The DNA here is from genome assembly GCF_965250675.1 of Leptothrix sp. (in: b-proteobacteria). Classification (NCBI taxonomy): domain Bacteria; kingdom Pseudomonadati; phylum Pseudomonadota; class Betaproteobacteria; order Burkholderiales; family Sphaerotilaceae; genus Leptothrix; species Leptothrix sp. (in: b-proteobacteria). Next base: position 875,331 of record NZ_CBDFPH010000001.1, on the reverse strand, counting down.
GGGTCATCCCCTCGTTGTAGTTCATTGACTTTTCTCCTGCGCGCGGTCTTGCAGGCTGAGCGTCGTGACGCGCTCGACCCACTCGCCCACGGTGTCCTGCACGATTTCGCGCAATGCGATCTCGGTTTCCGTGATGCGGGTGACACGGCCGTAGTTCTGGCCGATGTAGTCGCCCGCCTTGATCTGATAGAGCAGCTTGTCCGCCTTGATCAGCGCGTAAGAACGCCCCGAACGCACCACGCTGCCCACCATGTTGAGGGCATCCAGCGGATAGGCCTCCAGCGGCTCGCGCCGCCGATTGAGTTCACCCGCCAGCAGAGAACTGGGCTGACGCGACTCCTGTTTGAGCGCCACTTGCAGCTTCTGTGCAGCAAAGGGCTCGACCCATGCAGCCGCAGCGTAAGGCTGTGGATCGAATTTGCGCGGTGGCGTCAGCGGCGACACCTGAGGCTTGACCTCACGCCGCTGCTGATCCATCCACGCCTGCAGCTCCTCATGCTGATTGCTGCAGGCACTCAGCATGAGCGCGCAGCACACCATGGCAAGCGCGTGCTTCATGGTGCACCTCCGGCCTTCTTGGCCGCAGGCACCTTGGTCTTGCGGCTGAGTTCGACCTCCAGCGGATCCAGATAGCGATAGGTGCGCGCGGTGGCCTCCATCGCCAATTGACCGGTGGGGGCAGCCGTGGCGGGCGAGGTGCTGGTGATCACGAGGTTGTGCAGCGTCACGATGCGCGAGAGGTTGGCCACGTCCGCCGCGAAGGCGCCGATGTCGTGGTATCGACCGGTGACGCGCAGCGCGATCGGCAACTCGGCGTAGTAGTCCTTGACCATCACCTGTCCGGGGCGGAACAGCTCGAACTGCAGGCCGCGGCCCAGGCCCGCCTGGTTGATGTCCGACAGCAGCGCGTCCATCTCGGCCTTGCCGGGCAGCTGGCGCTCCAGTTGGGTGACGTATTCCTGCACCTGCAGTTTCTGCTTGCGCAATTCGTCAAGGTTGATCGCCTGCGTCAGCTTGACGCGGTATTCGCTCTTGAGCGCCATTTCGCGGTTGCTCTCGGCATCGAGCTCATCCGTGACGCCCGCCAGCAACCCGAACCAGCTCACCACCAGCATGACGATGCCCGCCAGCACCCAGGCGGCAATCTTGGGCAGGATGGGCCACTGCCCCGGCTCGCTGGTGTTGAGGTCGCGGAACTGGTCGGCAGCATCGGCGAAGGTGCTTTCCAGATCGATGTTGAAACCGCTCGAATTGGCCATGGCTGTTGCCTTCAAGATGCCGAAGCCGCACGCGGCGGCAGCGGTGCAGCAGTGGCGGATGCAGGAGCCGATGCCCCTGCTGCGGCCTGATCCTGTGGGCGCTTGAGCGTCACGCGCATCGAGAACTCGAACAGGCGCTTGGGCTCGCGCGTGGCCGTATTGACGGGCGCCACCTTGATCTCGACCAGTTCAGGCCGCTCCAGCCAAGCCGAGTTGTAGGCAGTATTGCGCAAAAACTCCGACACGCGTTCGTTGGTCTGCGCCACGCCCGCCACCGACACCTGCTGGCCCTCTTGCCGCACCGACGACAGGTAGACGCCTTCGGGCGTCTGGCGCGCCAGTTCGTTGAGCATGTGCACGGGCATGTTGCGGTCGATCTGGAAGTCTTCGACCACCTTCTGGCGCGCCTTCAGGGCCTCGATCTCGCTCTTGAGCGAGGCGATGTCCTTGATCTGGCTCTCCAGCCGCTTGATCTCTGACTGCAGGAACTGATTGCGCGACTGCTGCGCGTACGTCATCTCCATCAGTACCAGATACCAGACGCCAGCGAGCACCACGCCCACCAGGGCCGCCAGCCCCAGGCCCGCAAAGAAGGCGTGCTTGCGGCGCCGGCGCTTTTCTTCCCGGTGCGGCAGAAGGTTGATGAGAATCATTGCAGGAACCTTCGCATCGCCAGCCCGCAAGCGGTCAGATAGGCGGGCGCCTCGCGGCGCAGCTTGTTCTCGCGGATGGTTGCGCCCATCTTCATGCCCTCGAAGGGGTTGACGACCGAGGCGGCAAAGCCGGTCAGCTCGGTCACGCGATCCTTGAGGCCCGGCAGCGTGGCCGTGCCGCCGGAGAGCATCACGTAGTGCACCTTGTGGTGTGGCGTGCTGGTGAAGAAGTACTGCAGCGCGCGGCCCACTTCCTGCGACAGGCTGTCGACGAAGGGCGCCAGCAGCGAGGCCTCGTAGTCCTCGGGCAGATCGCCAGCGAGCTTCTTGTTCTCGGCCTCCTCGAACGACAGGCCGTACTGGCGCGAGATCAGCTGCGTGAGCTGCGCCCCGCCAAATGCCTGATCGCGGTCGTAGAGGATCTCGTCATCGCGCAGCACCTTGAGGCTGGTGGTGTCGGCGCCGATCTCGAACAGCGCCACCAGCGCATCGCGTCCTTCGTTGGGCAAGGTCTGGATGACACGACCGATCGCCAGGCGCGACACGTTCGATTCGATGTCCAGGATCACGGGCTTGAGGCCTGCAGCCTCGGCCAGGCCCTGGCGGTCCTGCACGCGGTCCTTGCGCGAAGCGGCGATCAGCACATCGACATCGCCCACCGCATCGGCGCTGGGGCCGATCACGCAGAAATCGAGGCTCACTTCATCGAGCGAAAACGGAATGTACTGGTTGGCCTCAGCCTCGACCTGAAGCTCGAGTTCTTCCTCGCGCAGCCCGCCGGGCAGCACGATCTTCTTGGTGATCACGGCAGACTGCGGCATCGCCATGGCGACCTGCTTGGTGCGCGTGCCGCTCTTGACCACGACGCGACGTACTGCGTCAGCCACTTCGTCGAATTTCTCGATCTGGCCATCAGTGATCCAGCCCTTCTCGAAGGGCTCGCTGGCCAGGCGCTCGACGATGTACTCGCCACCTGCGGTCTGCCCCAACTCCACCAGCTTGACGCTGGAAGAGCTGATGTCCAGCCCGAGCAAGGCGGCATGCTTTCGCCCTAGGAGGATGTCAAGAAGACTCACTTGCTTCCCCAAAACCCGCATTCAAAATTGACGCATTCACTGACGGCGGACTGTTAATAATTGACTTGAATGCTATCAACAAAGTCGTTGAGCCACCAAGATTTTTCCAGTTTTTACCCTGTACGCTCGTTGCGCGCGCCTGACGAAATCGCCTTCGACAGACGCCACATTCTGGCCTTGTCGCAAGAGCTCCAACCCCTGCGACAAGGCTGGGGACGCTTCCTATAATCTTTGGCCTGCAGCTCATCTTTTTCTCATGACAGACCCTTACAAATCTACCGCCTCCGCGCGCGCGTCGGCCGACGCAGAACACCACGTCGGCACCCGACTTGTGCGCTCGGCGTTGTGGGTGGTTGGCCTGATTGCGGCCGGGGTGCTCGCCGGCATGATTCTGCTGGGCATTGCGTTGGCCATGGCCTATCCGAAACTGCCCGAGATCAATAGCCTGGTGGATTACCGGCCCAAGCTGCCGCTGCGGGTTCTGTCCACCGAAGGTGTGCTGCTGGGCGAATACGGCGAAGAGCGCCGCAACTACCTGCCCATTGAGGAAATCCCTAAGATCATGCAGGACGCCGTGCTGGCGATCGAAGATGCGCGTTTCTACAAGCATGGCGGCGTCGATTACGTCGGCGTGCTGCGTGCCGGTCTGGAGAACCTGCGTGAAGCGCGCAGCCAGGGCGCCTCGACCATCACGATGCAGGTCGCACGCAACTTCTACCTGCCCACTGAAAAAACACTCACACGCAAGATCTACGAGATCTTGCTGTCCCTCAAGATAGAAACCTTGCTGAGCAAGCCGAAGATTCTTGAGGTCTACATGAACCAGATTTATCTGGGGCAGCGTTCTTATGGTTTTGCCGCTGCCAGTGAAATCTATTTCGGCAAACCGCTCAAAGATATCACCATCGCAGAAGCCGCCATGCTGGCCGGCCTGCCCAAAGCCCCATCGGCCTATAACCCGATCGTCAATCGCAAGCGGGCGGAAACCCGGCAGCGCTACATCATCGAGCGCATGTTCGAGAACGGCTATATCACAGCCGACCAGCGCGATCAGGCCCAGGCGCAGGTCCTTGTTTATCAACCGCCCCGTGAAACAGTGGCTCACGGAGAATATGTCGCAGAATCTGCCCGCCAGCTTGTTTTTTCACAGTACGGCGAAGACACCTATTCGCGTGGATTGAACGTCTACCTGTCGGTTCGAGCGGGCGATCAAGCGGCCGCCTACCGCGCACTGCGCAAGGCGATTCTGGATTTCGAGCGTCGCAAACCTTATCGCGGCCCGGAAGCCTATATCGACCTGCCGGCCGACCCCAAGGCGCTGGATACCCGTGTGGCCGAAGCACTGGACGAGCATCCCGACCAGGACGAACTGCGCAGCGCCGTGGTCACCGAAGCCAGTGCCAGAAAAGTGGTGGTCATCCTGCAGAGCGGCGAAGTCCTGAGCATCAGCGGCGAAGGCCTGCGCGGGGTGGCCTCGGCGCTGTCGGCCCAGGCGAGTGCCAAGATACAGATTCGACCCGGCGCGGTGATTCGCATCATCAAGGGCAGCAAGAACGACGCGTCCGTGGCGCAACTGCCCGAAGTGGAAGGCGCTTTTGTGTCGCTCGACCCGCAGACCGGCGAGATTCGCGCGTTGGTGGGCGGCTTCGATTACACCAAGAACAAGTTCAATCACGTCACGCAGGCCTGGCGTCAACCGGGTTCGAGCTTCAAGCCCTTCATTTATTCGGCGGCACTGGAAAAGGGTTTCGGCCCGGCCACGGTGGTCAATGACGCGGCGCTGTTCTTCGATGCCGGCGTCACCGGCAGCCAGCCTTGGGAGCCCAAGAACTACGACGGCCAGTTCGAAGGCCCGATGTCGCTGCGCCGGGGTTTGGCGAAATCGAAAAACATGGTCTCGATCCGGTTGCTGGACGCCATCGGCGCAGACTACGCGCAGCAATGGGTCACGCGTTTCGGCTTCGAAGCCGAAAAACACCCGGCCTATCTGACGATGGCGCTCGGCGCGGGTTCCGTCACGCCGCTGCAAATGGCGAGCGCTTATTCGGTGTTCGCCAACGGCGGTTATCGCGTCAATCCGCAACTCATCAGCCGCGTGACCGACAACCGGGGCAAGATCATCACACAGGCAACGCCCCAGGTGCTCGATGAAAGCCTGCGCGCGATTGATTCTCGCAATGTATTCGTGATGAACAGCCTGATGCAGGAAGTGACCCGCAGCGGCACGGCCGCCAAAGCCCAGCAAACCCTCAAACGGCCCGACCTGTACGGCAAGACCGGCACCACGAATGATTCGATGGACGCGTGGTTTGCAGGCTTCAATCCCAAACTGGTGGCCGTGGTCTGGATCGGTTATGACCAGCCGCGCAAGCTCGGCAATGGCGAAACCGGCGGAGGCCTGTCGTTGCCGGTGTGGATCGATTACATGAGCTACGCGCTCAAGGGCGTGCCGGTCAGTGAATACAGCGCGCCTGAAGGCGTGGTCAACGTCGGCGGTGAGTGGTACTTCGAGGAAAACACACACGGCAATGGCGTGGCGTCGCTGGGCTTGGATGACAAGCCGGTAGAGCCACCGGCGACCGAGGAGCGCAAGAGCATCCTCGACCTGTTCCGCAACTGAGGCAAGCTCAACCGGCGGGTGGCTCGAACCTCAGCGTCAAGCCGGCCTGAGCCGACGCCTGCACCGACAGCGCAACGAAGAAATCCTCACCGGTGCGGGTGTCGCGCCAGGCCCCTTCGCTCCAGCGGTAGTGGTAGCCGCCAGCCCGCGCGGCCAGCCACAACTCGTGCAGCGGCGGCTGGGTGTTGATGATGATCTTGCTGCCGCCGGGAAAGCTCAACTCCAGCAGGCCGCCGGTGCGCTGGGCGTCGATGTCGACCACGTCGTCATCAAGCCAGCGGTCAATCAGCGTCTCGATGGCCGCCAGCGCCTGACCGGTCAGGCGGTGGTACTCGGCGTCACTCAGCGGCGTGGTGGGTACGGCAGGGGGAATCGTCTGAGTCATGGTCGTTAAAATTCTTGGATGTTCAAAAGAGCAAAAACCAGTTTAGCGCCGGCCCCGGCCCCCATCCGACCAGGGTCTTGGCTGCTGTGCGCCGGCCTGTCCGGCGTGCTGCTGATCGGCTGCGGACAAAAGGGGCCGCTGTTCAGAACCGCACCCCACGCCGCACCGGTCTCCGCATCAGTCCCCGCTTCCGCCAGCCCGGCTTCCTCCCCCTCTTCCACACCCACACGATGAAACTTCCTGGCGAACCCTTCCTGGCCCGTCGCGGCACCGATCTGCACCTGGAAGACTGCCGCCTGGCAGATCTGGCGCAGCAGCACGGCACGCCCCTCTACGTCTACTCACGCAACGCCATGCGCGATGCGCTGGGCGCTTATCAGCGTGCGCTGGCGGGCCGGCCGCACCTGATCTGCTATGCGGTCAAGGCCAATTCCAGTCTGGCCGTGCTGCAGACCTTTGCGCAGGCGGGTTGCGGTTTCGACATCGTCTCGGCGGGTGAGTTGCAGCGCGCGCTCGCTGCGGGCGCCCCGGCTTCGCGCGTGGTGTTCTCGGGTGTGGGCAAGTCGCGTGCGGAGATGCGCATGGCGCTTCAGGTCGGCGTGCGCTGCTTCAACGTCGAGAGCGAGGCCGAGCTGGACGTGCTGTCGCAGGTGGCCGTCGACCTGGGCGTGCGGGCACCGATCAGCCTGCGCGTCAACCCGGACGTCGACGCCAAGACACACCCCTACATTTCCACCGGCCTGAAGGGCAACAAGTTCGGCATCGCGCACGACCGGGCGCTGGCCGTCTACCAGCACGCCGCCACGCTGCCCGGCATTGCGGTGCACGGCATCGATTGCCACATCGGCTCGCAGATCACAGAGATCTCGCCCTATCTGGACGCGCTCGACCGCGTGCTGGACCTGGTCGAAGCGGTGGAAGCCGCCGGCATCGCCATTCACCATCTCGACCTGGGCGGCGGCCTGGGCATCACCTACACCGACGAGCAGCCGCCCACGGCCGACGCGCTGGTGGGCGCCCTGCTGGCGCGCATCGACGCCCGCGGCCACAGCCAGCGCGAGATCCTGATGGAGCCGGGCCGCTCGCTGGTCGGCAACGCCGGCGTGCTGCTGACCGAGGTGCTCTACCTCAAGCCCGGCGAGGACAAGAACTTCTGCATCGTCGACGCTGCCATGAACGACCTGATGCGCCCGGCCATGTACGAGGCCTGGATGGGCATCGTGCCGTGCGTGGAGCGCGACGCGCCAGCGCAACTCATGGACGTGGTCGGCCCGGTGTGCGAGTCCGGCGACTGGCTCGGCCGTGACCGCGCGCTGGCCGTGCAGCCCGGCGACACGCTGGCGATCGTCTCGGCCGGCGCCTATGGCATGTCGATGGCCAGCAACTACAACAGCCGCCCGCGCGCGGCCGAAGTGATGGTGGACGGCGCCCGCGCCACGCTGATCCGCCAGCGCGAGCGCATTGAGTCACTCTACGCGGACGAAAAGCTGATCGACTGATCAGCCACGCGCCAGCCGCCACCCAAGCCGGCGCTCAGTTCAGCGCCAGCCCGGATTTACCCATCAGCCTGATCGGGCCGTAGAACGCCTCGGTCTGGCTTTGGGTGTTGTCGCTGTCGGTCATGACGGCCACGCCGATCAGCGCACCGGGATCTTCCCCGAACGCGCGGCGAAAGTCGGCCACCACGTCACGCTGATAGTTCAGCCAGTTGCGGCAGCGGCGGCCGCCCGACTCGACCACCACCTTGCGGATGCGGTCGCTGCGCGCGGCGGTGATGACGCTGTCGACCGGCGCGCGGTTGTCCCACACATACATCAGCGTCGCGTAGGGCGGGCGCTCGCCGGTCAGGGTTTCGGCCAGATCGAACATCATGCGATTGCGCATGGAGAGCTTGTCGGCGTCACCCTCGAACGCCAGCACCACGCGGACCGGAGCGTCCTCGGTATCCCCCTGCGTGAGGTCGGCCTTGTCCATCAGGGCCGGCACCTTCCAGCTGAACTGGACTTGATCGAGCTGCACGGGCTCCACGCGCATGGGGCGCCGCCACATGCTGGCCGATGAATCTGCCTGCGCATGCACCACCTCCCGGCCCTCCTGCATGAGCTGGGTGTAGCGCGTGCTGCGTTTGCCCGGCAGCAAGAAGGCCTGCCAGGGCGCGGGCAATGAAGCCGTGCTGGCAGGCGCGCGAGGCACAGTTGCGTCAGGCACCGGCGCAAGCTGCGCGCATCCGGCAGCAATGCCGACCATGGAGACGATCACGGAGAGGCGACCCCAACGCGCCCATCCCTGAGCCATCTCCACTGATGTTGCATCTTTCAATTCGACCCCGGCGCACGGCTTGGCTTGTGACATGAAAAAGCCGCCGAGCGAGGGCTCGGCGGCTGGTTTGATTCACGTCAGATTGTGCCGGAATGCACGCTTCGCGTACAAGCCCGGCGTGATGTGCAAACCATCAGAACCGGTGACGCACGCCCAGCGCGAGGTTGTTGGAGCTGGTGCCGGCCGTCGCCGTCACGCCACCCAGGAAACCGGCGCCGCCCGGTGCGGCTTGTGCCAGACCCTTGTTGTGGAAGCGCGCGACCACCGCATTGATGTCGGTGCGCTTGGACAGCGCATAGCTGTAGGCCACGCCGAAGGACTCGACATCCGCATTCCACTGCGTCTTGTCATCCAGGCGGCTGTAGGCCACATAAGACGTCAGCGCACCGGTGACCAGCGTGTAGCCGATGTGCATCAGGTGCGCATCCTGCTTCAAGCCGGACACGAAAGCGTTTTGCACCAGCGCGCCTTGGGCGGCCGTTGCGCCCTGGCCCTGCAGGGTGGTGCTGATGGTCGAGACATCAGTCGGGTGATCGTCCTTGACGCTCGCAAACGCGGTGGATACCGTGCCCGGGCCGATGGCTGCCGTGCCGCCCAGCACCAGCGTGGAGAGCGACTTCTCGCCCAACTCGTTGTTGCGGGTGTTGTAGCCGCCGCCCACCGAGAAGGCCTCGGTGCGATAAACACCTTGCACGCCCCACAGACGGCGCGCCGAAGGGGAGCCACTGACACCACCGAACGCCCACATTGCGCTGGCCGTGATCGGGCCTTGCTGGATGCGGTACGACAGCGCGTTGTCGACGCGGATGTCTACCGCCGACGGCAGTGCCGCCACCTGGCCCAGCTGCAGGCTGGACTGGGCCTTGAGGGTGTCGAAGTTGACCACCGCCTCATAGCCCGGCGTGTACTGACGACCCGCCAGGATGGCGCCGACCGGCGTCACCAGGCCCGCATAGATCTGCCGGTCCCAGAATCCACCGCGTACGTTCACGCCCACGGAATTGCCGATCGATGCTGCCACGCCTGACACCGCTGGCTGCAGTGCGGACGGCAAGCCCAGGATGACGGCATTGTTGAGGCGATCCGGCAACTGCGTGCCCGACGCCGGGCGGTTGCTGACCGTGCCGTTGTTGAGTTCGAGCCGGCTTTCCATCGTGAACAGCGCACGCCAGCCGCCACCGATGTTTTCATTGCCCCGCACACCCAGACGCGAGCCATCCATGATGCCGCTGACGATCTGGTTGTTGGTGCCGCCCTTGAGGCCGGTGACGCGGTTGAACCCAGCATCGACCAGACCGTAGACCTGCACGCCCTCCGGGCTTTGTGCATAGGCGGCGGCGCATGCAGAGGCCAGCAGCGTCCACACCAGGATTTGTCTTTTCATGAAAGTCTTCCTCGTTAAATAAAACGGTCGTGCTATTTTGAGCCAGCGCAATCCGTCCGGGTGACGCGTGTTGCCAAGCTGCCACGCAGGCTTTCCCTGAGTTTCTGCCACATCAGCGCCTGAAACGAAAAAGCCGCCCCGGAGGGCGGCTTGTGCATTCAAGCATTAAGCCTGTTGACGCTGGGCGTCAATCAGAACTTATGGCTGACGCCGATGTCGAACTGTTCCTTGCGAGCCGTAGCCGAAGTCACTTCTGCACCGCCAGCCTTGCTGAAGTCGGAGTAGATCATGGTGCGCTTGGACAGCGCGTATTCCAGACCAACGCCAGCCTTCTTGGCCTTGCCAGCAACGTTGCTGATATCCATTTCGCGGTAGCCGGCCTTGAAAGTGAACGCGCCGTAAGGCACTTGGGCGCTCACGGAGACGCGCGTGTCCGTCGGCTTGGTCGTCGTGGCGATGGTGATGTCGTCGTTCTTCTCGTACTGAGCGAACAGGACAGCGAAGCCAGCGTTGTACTTGGCGTACAGGCCGACGGTGTCGAGGTCGTTGCCGTTGCGGTCGTACGTTGCAGCGACGCTGGCCGGGCCGAAAGCGAATTCAGCGCCGAAACCTTGCGGCTTGACCTTGTTGCCGACTTGGGTGCCAGCGCCGTCCTGGGCTGCCACGGCAGCGTGACCGACGAAGCCACCGAAGTTGGCGGTACGCACGTACACCGTGCTGTTGGAGCGCAGCGAGGCGGTTGCCACGTTGAGCGAACGGCCATCAATGTGGACGCTGCCCACGGTGTTGGTGCCGAAGGCGTCGTAGTTGCCGTTGATTTCCTGGTTGGGCATCAGCATGCGACCCAGGCGGATGTCACCGATCTTGGTGTTCTTCAGGCCGACGAAGGCATTGCGGTAGAACGATGCGGCGGTGTCAGCAGTTGCGCCGGTGGTCACCGAAGCAGCCACGCCGTTTTGGCCGTTCTGCACGCCGCTCTGCAGGTTGAAGCGGTGGTTCAGGGTGAAGAAGGCGCTGTTGCCGTTGCCCAGATCTTCCACGCCCGAGAACGTGATGTTGTTGCGCGACGAACCGGCGCCAGTCATGGAGGTGTCGCTGTTGGCGCGACGGATGCCTGCATCAACGTTGCCCGACAGGGTCACCGACGATTGAGCGGCGGCGGCGCCAGCAAAGCCAGCCAGGACGGCGAGAGCGATGAGAGTCTTGTTCATGAAGCGAACTCCTAGGTTGGTCTAACTTGATCTGAGGCTGAGGAATCGATGAATAACACCGGTTCAGACCCGCCTCCTTTTCGGAAGCTGGCACTATTCCACCAGAGCGCCACAAGCCTTGCCAAGCGGGACGCTACGTAAACGACAGAAGTCGTTGCCCCTGTGCAACACATGCGTTTTCGCTAGCACCGATACCGCTTGCAAGCCGTGCGCCAGATGACATAACAGTGAAATATTCTCAATCTCTGCAGCCATGACTCGACATTTATCCGCCCTTGATCACTGGCTGGCCGCTGCCGACCAGAGCCTGCGCACTGTGTGGGGCCAGCATCACGCCCGCCGACCGATGCCTCAGCCACGCAACGACACAAGCGACGCACCGGAACTCAGCGCCGAGGAGCGCCGCCTGGCGGGCGGGCTGATGCGGGTCAACCATGTGGGCGAGGTGTGCGCGCAAGCGCTCTACAACGCCCAGGCCCTGGCAACACCCGACCCCGCTTTGCGTGATCACCTGGAGGCTGCGGCGCGCGAGGAAACCGACCACCTGGCCTGGACCGAAGAGCGGCTGCGGGCGCTGGGCGCACGGCCGTCGCTGCTGAATCCGCTGTGGTATGCCGGCGCCTTCGCCATCGGCTACACCGCCGGGCGCATGGGGACGCGCACCAGCCTGGGTTTCGTGATCGAGACCGAACATCAGGTGGAACATCACCTGCAAGGCCACTTGGACCGCCTGCCGGCGCACGACGACGCCTCACGCGCGGTGGTGGCGCAAATGGCCGAAGACGAAGCCCGTCATGCCCGCGAAGCGCTAGACCGCGGCGGCGTGGCGCCACCCGCGCCGGTGCGCTGGCTCATGCGCGCCGCCGCCAAGGTCATGACGACGACGGCCCAGCGCATCTGATCAAGCGTCAGGCCTGCACGACCTCGGTTTCCAGCACGATCTCGGCCGTCTTGGCCAGCATCGCGGTCGCGGAGCAGTATTTGTCGTACGACATCTGCACCGCGCGCTGTACGGCGGGCTCGGGCAGGCTGACGCCGGTGACGATGAACTTCATCACGATGCGGGTGAAGACCTTCGGGTCGGTGTCGGCACGGTCGGCCAGCACTTTGACCTGGCAGCCTTGCACCTGGTGCCGGCCGCGCTTGAGGATCAGCACCACGTCATAGGCGGTGCAGGCGCCCGCGCCGGCCAGCAAGGTTTCCATCGGGCGCGGCGCCAGGTTGCGGCCGCCGCCTTCGGGCGCGCCATCCATCGTGATGAGGTGGCCGCTGCCGGTTTCGGCAGAAAACGCCATGCCGGAGGCCGGCATCCAGTTGATCGTGCATTCCATCTTGAGTGCGCCGTGGGTTGAATGGACAGGCGCCGATTGTGCCGGCCGTACGTCGGTGTAACAAACAGCAGTGGTTCGTTGCACAGCCACACAAAGCCCGACTAGAATAAAACCTATTGAGGCAGCAACAGGTTCTTGTCAATACTTGACAGCCCTGATGTCAAAACAGCAAGACAAAGACGTCCGACTGCTGCCTACGCCAAGATTCTTGACCAGTTGTCTCCTCCACCCTTCTCTAAAAGGTGGATTAAGCCCGAGGTGTACGCCTCGGGCTTTTTTTTGCCCGCGCGGCACGGCATCGGTCCACAAGCACGCCAAGGCGCCATCATGGCGCTCGCTTATGATTTCGGGCTATTTCGTCACGATTTCATTCACCTTGCCGGCCTTCCGCGCCCGTCCATCCCATGCCCACTGCGCGCCGACCGAAGACCCCTGCCCCCAGCACCGCTGCCAAGACCTTCAAGCCGACGCCCGCGCAGCAGGCGATGCTGTCGAGCTACCTGCCGCGCATCCTGAACGCCCGTGTTTATGACGTGGCGCGGGAGACGGATCTGGGTGTGGCACAGAAGCTCTCAGCCAGGCTCGGCAACACCGTGCTGTTCAAGCGCGAGGACACGCAGCCGGTGTTCAGCTTCAAGCTGCGCGGTGCGTACAACAAGATGGTCAACCTGAGCGCCGAGCAGCGCGCACGCGGCGTCATCTGTGCCTCGGCCGGCAACCATGCCCAGGGGGTGGCGTTGAGCGGGCGCAAGCTCGGCTGCCGTGCGCTGATCGTGATGCCGGTGACCACGCCCGAACTGAAGGTCGACGCCGTGCGCGCGCTCGGTGGTGACGTCGTGCTGCACGGCGAGAGCTACAACGATGCCTACGACCACGCCATGACGCTGGCGGCCGACCAGGGCCTGACCTTCGTGCACCCCTTCGACGACCCGGACGTGATCGCCGGCCAGGGCACCATCGCGATGGAAATCCTGCGCCAGCACCCGGGGCCGATCGACGCGATCTTTGTGGCCATCGGCGGCGGCGGGCTGATCTCGGGCGTGGCGGCCTACCTGAAAGCGGTTCGCCCGGAAATCCGGGTCATCGGCGTGCAGACCACCGACTCGGATGCCATGGCGCGCTCGGTCGAGGCCGGCAAGCGCGTGCGCCTGGGCGACGTGGGCCTGTTCTCGGACGGCACCGCCGTCAAGCAGGTGGGGGTGGAAACCTTCCGCATGGCGCGCACGCTGGTCGACGAGTTCATGCGCGTCGACACCGACGCCGTCTGCGCGGCTATGAAGGATGTGTTCCAGGACACGCGCTCGGTGGTCGAGCCGGCGGGCGCGCTCGGCGTGGCCGCCATCAAGCAGTACGTGGCGCGCACCGGCTGCACCGGCCAGACGCTGGTGGCCATCACCTGCGGCGCCAACATGAACTTCGACCGCCTGCGCTTCGTGGCCGAGCGGGCCGAGGTCGGCGAGCAGCGCGAGGCGCTGTTCGCGGTGACGCTGCCCGAGGAGCGCGGCTCGTTCCGGCGCTTCTGCGAGCTGATCGGCCCGCGCAACGTCACCGAGTTCAATTACCGCATCTCCGACGCGCAGCAGGCGCACATCTTCGTCGGCCTCAACACGCGCCAGGCGGGTGAGTCGGCCGAGATCGCCACGCTGTTCCGCGACAACGGCCTGGCGGCGGTCGACCTGAGCCACGACGAACTCGCCAGCGACCACGTGCGGCACCAGGTCGGCGGGCGCTCGCCGCTGGCGGCCAACGAGCGGCTGTTCCGCTTCGTCTTCCCCGAGCGGCCGGGCGCGCTCACGCGCTTCCTCCACAGCATGCATCCGGACTGGAACATCAGCCTGTTCCACTACCGCAACCAGGGCGCGGATTACGGCCGCATCCTGGTGGGCATCCAGGTGCCGCGCGCGGATCGGGCGAGCTTCCGGCAATTCTTGGACACCTTGGCGTATCCCTGCGTCGAAGAGACCGACAACCCGGTGTACCGTCTGTTTCTGCGCTGAGTGGCGAGGTTGCGCGAGATCCGCCTCAGCCGCTTGATCCGCCCACCGCGCCACCGCCCATGCCCATCGAATCCTCCCCCCTGGTTGCGTCCACCTCGCGGCCCTCGCTCGAACAGGCGCTCAAGCTCAAGCTGGAACGCCGGGCCGAGCGTGGCGGCCGGCTCGGTGAACTCGACGCGCTGGCGGTGCGCATCGGCCTGATCCGCAACTCGCTGCGGCCCCGTCTGCAAGCGCCGCAACTGCTGATCTTTGCCGGCGACCACGGCCTGGCGGTCGACATCGCGGCGCCGCTGGCGCGCAACAGCACGGCCATGGTCGAAGACATCCTGCACCACCGCGTCGCGCTGCCGGTGCTGGCGTACCAGCAGGGCTTGCAGTTGCAGATCGTCGACGCCGGCCTGGCCACGCCGCTGCCGGCGCGGCCAGGCGTGCTGTCGCGCAAGATTGCCCACGGCACGCGCCACTGCCGCATGACGCAGGCGATGAGCCTCGATCAGGTGAACGCGGCCATCCGCGCCGGCACCGAAATCGCCGAAGACCTGCCCGGCGACGCCATCGGCTGCGCGGGCCTGGGCGTTGGCTCGGCCGAGACCGCCGCACTGCTGATCAGCCACCTGACGGGCCTGACGCTGGCAGAAATCGTGCAACCCGGCCTGCCCCAGCGCAGCGTCACCGGCAGCGCACCGCTGAGCGCGCTCATGCCCGCGCTGCAAGCCGCACAGGCACGCCACACCGGGCTGGATGATCCGGTCGAAATCCTGGCCGCCTACGGTGGTTTCGAGACCGCAATGATGGTCGGCGCGCTGCTCAAGGCCGCCGAGCAGCAGCGCCTGATCCTCATCGACGGCCTCGCCGCCTGCGCGGCGCTGATCGTCGCCACCCACATTGCCGGGCCCGTGCCCGACTACTGCGTGTTCTGCCGCAGCACCGAACACCCGGGGCTGGACACGGTGCTGTCAGGCTTTCAGAGCACGGCGCTGCTGACGCTGGGGCTGGAGAGCCTGGACGGCACCGGCATCGCGCTCAGTTGGCCGCTCGTCCATGCCGCCGCCGCGCTGCTCAGCGATGTGAGCGACACCGACACGCACGCCGATCTCACCCAGACGCCGGGCGCAGACGCCGAGAACTTTCGCTACGCGCTGACCCAGCCGGGCGCCTGACGCTCGCGCTGAACCGATCCTTCAGCGGATCACGGCTGGCGCCATCGACGCATCGATTTCCAGATTGGCAGGCGGGGGCGGGATGCCCGGCAGCCCAGGCGGCACGCCCAACGTCATGCCGGGTGACACGCCCGGCGCAGGCGTACCGTTCACGCCGCCAGACCCCACGGTGACACCCACACCGGCGCCCAGTTGGCCGGTGGCTGCAGCCGGCAACGGCGCCAGGTCCAGCCCCGCCACGGCCGGGCCGCCAGCCGGGCCGATTTCCACCCGTCGCGCACTGACGCTCTGCAGCACCCAGTCACCCTCGACCACCGCGCCAACACGAATCGCGCGGGCCGGCTTGCCATCAATGCTCAACAGCGCCAGCCCCGCCGAGGCGGACCGCTCGTTGGCGGCCGCCATCACGCCGATCAGACGGAAGCGGCTGGCGATCTGCGGCTCGGCCACCACCGTGGCCGACGTGGCAGCCGGGCCGGCCAGCAGGCGCAGCACGTCGCCGCGCGCGGCCTGGTCCACGGCCACGGTGCGCGCCTGGGGCGGCATCGGCGCACTGCGCGTGCCCAGGCGCAAACCCCAGAACACGGCGCTGGCAGCCAACGCCAACCACACCAACCCAGCCCACCCTGCCGACCAACGTACTGTCATAGCTCTCAATGAAGATGCCAGCATGAATCTGGCGCGTGAATCTGGTGGATGAACCGGTGGAAACACCCGCACTCGTGCTGCCGATTATGATCGACCGGCTTGGTCCCGCACCCCACTTCACTCACCTCACGACGCCACCCCGACGCCCCGATGAAGAGCCTTCAACGCCTGAACCATGCCGCCCGACGCGGCTTCACCCTGATCGAGTTGATGGTGGTGCTGGTCATCATCGGCGTGCTGGCCGCGCTGGTGGTGCCCAATGTGCTGGAGCGCGCCGACGACGCCCGCGTCACCGCCGCGCGCACCGACATCAACAACCTGATGCAGGCCCTCAAGCTCTACAAGCTCGACAACCAGCGCTACCCCAGCGCCGACCAGAGTCTGCAGGCGCTGGTCGCCAAGCCGACTGCCGCGCCGGTGCCGTCCAACTGGAAGCCCTACCTCGACAAGCTGCCCAACGACCCGTGGGGCCGCCCCTACCAGTTCGCCAACCCGGGCGTGAAGGGCGAGATCGATGTATTCAGCTTCGGCGCGGACGGCCAGCCCGGCGGCGAGGGCAAGGATGCCGATCTCGGCTCCTGGCAGTAAGCCGCGCCGGCGGCGGCCGGTGCGCCGCCGCGCCGGCTTCACGCTGATCGAGTTGCTGCTGGTGGTGGCCATCATCGCGATGGCCAGCGCCGTGGTCAGCCTGTCGCTGCCCGACCCGTCCAACACACGCCTGGAGCGCGAGGCCAGCCGCCTGGCCACCCTGCTCGAAGCCGGCCGCACGCAAGCGCGCGTGCTGGGGGTGCCGGTCGTCTGGGTACCGGGGCCGGACCCCGCCGTGGCGCTGGCGGTCATGACGCCCGAGAACACCACGCCCGATGACTTCCACTTCGAAGGCATTCCCGCCAGCACCAAGCTGCCCGGCCGCTGGCTGGACGGTGGCACCGATGCGCCGGTGGTCGAGTTGCCCCCGCGCCAGCGCGGCCTGCTGCTCGGGCCCGAGCCGGTGATCGGCGCGCAGCGGCTGGTGCTGCGCCTGGGCGAGCGCCGTATCACGCTCGCCACCGATGGCTGGGCGCCGTTCGCCGTGCTGGATGAAGGGAGCGGCAATGCGCGCCCGCAATAAGTCCTCTGCCGCTTTTGCACGCCACGGCCTGACGCTGATCGAGGTACTGGTGGCGCTGGCCATCGTCGCCGTCACGCTGGCCGCGGGCGCCAAGGCCGCCGGCGCGCTCACCGGCAACACCCAGCGCCTGGCCGACGTACTGGCCGCGCAGTGGTGCGCCGACAACCAGCTGACCGAGTTGCGCCTGCAGCGCCAGTTTCCGCCGGTGGGCGACAACGACTTCACATGCGAGCAGGCCGGCCAGACCTACCGCGGCCAGCTGGTGGTGCGGCCCACGCCCAACCCGAACTTCCGCCGCGTCGACGCCCGCGTGGCCAACGACGCCAACGTGCCGCTGGTGCAGATCTCCACCGTGCTGGGGCGCAATTGAAACTGCCATCGATCACGCACCGGCGTCGCGCCGCGCGCGGCTTCACCCTCATCGAGGTGCTGATCGCGCTCTTCATCCTGGCGCTGATGGCCGGCATGGCCTGGCAGGGCGTCGACATGGTGATGCGCAGCCGCACGGTCGCGCAGGGCAAGCTCGACGGCCTGCTGCGGCTGCAGTCGGCGCTGACGCAGTGGGAGATCGACCTGCGCGAGAGCTTCGACACCCAGATCGTGCCCGGCCTGGCCTTCGATGGCGCCACGCTGCGCATGACGCGGCGCCAGCCCGAAGGCGTGCAGGTGGTGGCCTGGACGCTGCGTGGGCGCAAGCTCGAACGCTGGGCCGCCGCACCCGTGCGCGACATCGCCGCACTCCAGGACACCTGGCTGCGCAGCTTCCAGCTGCTCGGCAATGAGGCCGAAAGCCTGCAGCTGTTCGACCACGTGCTCGGCTGGCAGGTGTTTTTCTTCTACGCCAGCAGCAACGCCTGGAGCAACGCGCAGTCCAGCGCCGACCAGCAGATGCAGGCGCCCGAACTGACCGCCAGCGGCGTGCCCGCGCCGGTCACGGCCGCCATCAACCGCGACGTGCTGCCCGACGGCGTGCGCATGTTGATCAACTTCGAGCCCGGCGGCGCCGCCAACGGCACCGTCACGCGCGAAATGCAGCTGGTGCACCCATGACGCCACGCCCGACGCCATCACGCCCACGCCAGCCCCGGCGCGGCGCCGCGCTGCTCACGGCCATGATCATCGTCACGGTGATCGCCACGCTGTCGGCCGGCATGGTCTGGCAGCAGTGGCAGGCCGTGCAGGTGGAATCCGCCGAGCGGGCGCAGACCCAGTCGCAGTGGATCCTGAACGGCGCGCTCGACTGGGCGCGGCTGATCCTGCGCGAGGACGCGCGCAGCAGCGGCGTCGACCACCTGGGCGAGCCGTGGGCCGTACCGCTGGCCGAATCGCGCCTGTCGACCTTTCTGGCCGCCGAGCGCGATCGCACCGATGACGCGCCCGACGCCTTCTTCTCCGGCGTCATCCGCGACGCCCAGGCCCGCTACAACCTGCGCAACCTGGTGCAGGACGGCAAGCTGCAGCCCGCCGAGCTCAAGACGCTGACGCAGCTGTGCCTGAGCATCGGCCTGGGCGAGAGCCTGGCGCAGCAGTTGGGCAACGCCTTCAAGCAGGCCACGCCGGGCACGTCGATCGACGTGGGCGGCACAGCCACCGCAGACACGTCATCGGCCATGCCCATCCTGCCGCCCAGCGTCGATGAGCTCGGCTGGCTCGGGCTGGACGCCGCCACCGTCGCCCGGCTGCGCCCCTACGTCACGCTGCTGCCGGTGGTCACGGCGGTCAACCTCAACACCGCGCCCAAGGAAGTGATCGCCGCCGTGCTGCCGGGCGTCGACCTCTCCAGCGCCGAGCGCCTGGTGCAGGCCCGCCTGCGTAACCCGCTGCGCACGCTGGAAGAGGCGCGGTCGCTGCTCGGGCCGGCGGTGGAGCTGGATGCGCGCCGGGTCAGCATCAACACGCGCTACTTCGAGGTCGACGGCGCGCTGCGGCTGGAGCAGACCGTGGTGGCACAGCGTTCGCTGCTGGAGCGCCAGGCCCAGACGCGCGACGTGCGGGTGTTGCGCCGCACCCGTCTGCGGGCCGACGCCATGACCGGCCCGGGCGGGGGCAACCCGCCCTGATCTGCCGGTAGGCCCACCCTACAATCTTTCGAACGCCTGCCACCTGTGCCCATGAGCTTTCTGATCGTTCAACTGCCGACTCGAAGACGCCTGGGCTCAGGCAACCCGACTGCGGCTGCGGGTAGCTCCACCGAACTCGCCTACGTGCTGAGCCAGGACGGCCGGCACGCCAGCACCCAGGGCCACTGCGCGCCCAGCCTGCTGCCCAAGGCGACCAGCGTGGTCGCGGTGGTGGCGGACACCGACATCGCCTACCACCGCATCACCTGCCCCAAGGCACCCGCCGCCCGGCTGCGGGCTGCGCTGGGTGGCGTGCTGGAAGACACGCTGCTCGATGAGCCTGAGACCCTGCACCTGGCGCTGGAGCCCGGCGCCCAGGCCGGCAACGCCTGCTGGGTCGCCGCCATCGACCGCGCCTGGCTGACCGCCCAGATCGAGGCGCTGGAAGCCCACGGCCTGCAGGTCGACCGCATCGCGCCGCAACTCAGCCCGCTGGCGGCCAGCGGCGCGCCTTCGGCCTCCGCCGAAACAGCCCGCGAAGGGCGTGCCTCCACATTCCAGCCCAGCAAGCTGGCGCTCGCCGCCGCCTCGGCCACCGTCCACATTCATGCGGCTGCCGGCCTGCCGGCCGACCACGGCGCAGACGACATCGCGCTAGTCAGCTGGGCCGATGCGGCTGGCGCGGCGTGCTGGCCGATGCAGGGCACGCTCGCCCGCGCGCTGCTGCCCGAGCCGCTGCCCGCCGATCTGCACTGCAGCGCCAGCCCGGCGCTGGTGCAGGCCGCCGAGGCCTGGCTGGGCCAGCCGGTGCACGTCGTGACCGCCACCGAGCGCCTGTTGCAGGCCGCGCAAGGCGGCTGGAACCTGCGCCAGTTCGAGCTGGCGCCGCACCACCGTGGCGCCGCCTGGCTGCGCGATGGCCTGCGCCAGCTGCGCACCCCCGCCTGGGCGCCGGTGCGCTGGGGCCTGGCCGGCCTGCTGGCGGTGCAGGTGGTCGGGCTCAACGCCTGGGCCTGGCAGCAGCGCACCGAGTTGCAGACCCGCCGCGACAGCATCCTGGCCGTGATGCGCAGCACCCACCCGCAGGTGCGCGCCATCCTGGACGCCCCGCTGCAGATGCGGCGCGAAAACGAAACCCTGCGCGCCGCCGCCGGCCGCGCTGGTGACACCGACCTGGAACCCATGCTGCAAGCCGCTGCCAGCGCCTGGCCCGAAGCCCTGCCGGTACAGACCGTGCGCTTCGAGAACCAGCAGCTCAGCCTGGGCGCGCCCGGCCTGGGCGAAGCGCAGATCCAGCGCCTGCGCGACAGCCTGGGCAGCAGCGGCTGGCAGGTCGAGAGTGGCGCCGGTCTCGTCACCCTGCGCCGTGCGCGAGTGGCCAACACCACAGCGGCCACCCCGACCGGAGCGCCGCGATGAAACTTTCGATGACCCTGCCCCCGGCGCTGCAAACCGCCCGCGACCAGCTCACCTTGCGCTGGCTGGCGCTGGCGCCGCGCGAACGGCTGGCGCTCGGCCTCGCCCTGGCCGCCGTGGGCCTGCTGCTGGTGTGGAACATCGCCATCCAACCCGCCTGGCGCACGCTGCAGACCGCGCCGGCCCAACGCGCGGCACTGGATGCGCAAGTGGCTGAGATGCAGGCCCTGGCCGCCGAGGCGCGTGAGTTGCGCGCCCTGCCGCCGGTGGCGCCCGAGCAGGCCGAAGCCGCGCTGCGCTCATCCACCCAGCGGCTCGGCGCCGGGGCGCGGCTCAACCTGGCGGGAGGCCGCGCCACGGTCACGCTCAGCAACGTCGATCCTGCCGCGCTGACCGCCTGGCTGGCCGAGATCCGCAGCGGCGCGCGCGCCCGGGTGATCGAACTGCAGGTCAGCCGCAGCGGTTCGCCCGTCACCGCGCCGGCCACCACACCCGCAGCCAATGCGGCCACCGCCGGCAAGGGCTACAGCGGCACCGTGGTCGTGCAACTGGGCAACGGCCCCTGAAGCCGCACGACATGGCCCGCCCCTCCGCGTTCAAGAACCGCCTCAAGGCCGCCCGGCCCGAGCTTGGCTGGCTCAAGCCGGCGCGGCAGGCTGCCGTGCTGGCGGTGGGCTGGGCGGCGGACGCCGCCCGGTCACGGCGCTGGGCGCGCTTCGGCGCGGTGCTCGGCGCCCTGGTGGCGCTGGTGATCTTTGCACCGGCCAGCTGGCTGGCATCCGCCGTGGCTGCGGCCACGCACGACCGCGTGCTGCTGGCCGACGCGCAAGGCAGCATCTGGAACGGCAACGCCGTGCTGGTGCTGGCCGCCGGCGAAGGCAGCCGCGACGCGCTCGCGCTGCCCGGCCGCATGGGCTGGACGCTGCGCCCCAGCGCCAGCCCGCCCGGCCTGCGCCTGACGCTGAACCAGGACTGCTGCCTGCCCGCCGGTCTGGCGCTGCAGCTGCAACCCGGCTGGGGCCGCTTCCGGGCGACGCTGGCGCAGAACAACGCACAGAGCAGCAGCGCCACAACGGTTGACAACGCCATCGCCCAGTGGCCGGCCGCCTGGCTGGTCGGGCTGGGCACGCCGTGGAACACGCTGCAGCCGGGCGGCGCGCTGCGCCTGAGCACACGCGACCTGGCGCTCGACTGGGTGCAGGGCCGCTTCGTGCTCAGCGGCAGCGCCGAGCTGGAGCTGCGCGACTTCTCCTCCCGCCTGAGCACGCTGCCGCGCCTGGGCAGCTACCGGCTGCAGATCAGCACGGACGCCGCCTCCGGCACGCCGCAGGTCAGGCTCGACACCCTCGACGGCGCCTTGCGCCTGCAGGGCGAAGGCAGCTGGAGCGCCAGCGGCCTGCGCCTGCGCGGCGAAGCCAGCGCCGCGCCTGACGATCAGGCCGCGCTCGACAACCTGCTCAACATCATCGGACGGCGCGACGGCGCGCGGTCCGTACTCTCGATCGGATGACCATGACGCTGCGCCCTTCCCCCCTAGCGCGCCATCGCCCGTTGCGGCTCACCGCAGCGGTCCTGAGTGCCGCGCTGCTGATGTCCAGCCTGCCCGTCTGGGCGCAAAAGCAGGACAGCACAGCAGCCGCGCGCGGCAAGGCACGCGAGAGCAACGTCACGCTCAACTTCGTCAACGCCGAGATCGAAGCCGTCTCGCGCGCCATGGCGGCCATCGTCAACCGGCAGATCCTGGTCGACCCGCGCGTCAAGGGCACCATGACGCTCTACAGCGAGCAGCCGCTGACCCAGCGCGAGGCCTTCCTCAACTACCTGGCCACGCTGCGCGGGCTGGGCTTTGCGGTGGTCGACGTGGCCGGGCTGCTCAAGGTCGTGCCCGAGGCCGAGGCCAAGCTGCAGAGCGGCAGCGTCTCGGTCGGCTCGGTCGTGCGCAAGGGCGACCAGATCATCACGCAGGTGTTCAAGGTCCAGCACGAGAACGTCAACAACCTGGTGGCGGTGCTGCGCCCGCTGATCACGCCCAACAACACCATCAACGCCAACCCGGGCAACAACAGCCTGGTCATCACCGACTACGCCGACAACCTGCAGCGGCTGGCGAAGATCATTGCCGCGCTCGATGTGCCGGCGGCCACCGACGTGGAAATCGTGCCGCTGCAGCACGCCGTGGCCGGCGACATGGCGCAGATGGTGCAGCGCTTTGCCGACGCCAGCGGCACCGCGCCGGGCGTGGCGGGCGCGGGCGGCGCAGTGTCGGTGGTGGCGGACTCGCGCACCAACTCGCTGCTGGTCCGCGCACCCAACGCCGCGCGGCTGGCCGCCGTGCGCGGGGTGATCGCCAAGCTCGACCGCCCCAACCCAAGCGGCGGGCCGGCCGGCAACATCTACGTGGTCTACCTGAAGAACGCCGACGCCAGCAAGCTCGCCCAGGTGCTGCGCGCGGCCTACGGCGCCAGCGCAGGCACTTCCGGCCAGAGCAGCGGCACGGGCGCCTCGCCGCTGGCCGCCACCACGCCCGCGCTGGGCGGCACGGCCAACGCCACCGCCTCCGTGCAGTCGACCACGCCCGTGGCAGCGTCGGCCAATCCATCCACCGGCGGCTTCATCCAGGCGGATGCGGCCACCAACTCGCTCATCATCAGCGCGCCGGAGCCGGTCTACCGCCAGCTGCGCGGCGTGATCGACCAGCTGGACGCACGCCGCGCGCAGGTCTACGTCGAGTCGATGATCGTCAAGATGGACGCGCAGCAGGCGGCCGAATTCGGCTTCCAGTGGCAGACACTGCTGGGCCGCGACGGCAACAAATACGGCCTGGCGGTGGGCACCAACTATAGCAACGGCACGGCCGGCGCGGGCAACAACATCATCAACCTGGCGGTCAACGGCGCCACCGGCACGGCCATTCCCGGCGCCGGCCTGAACCTGGGGCTGATCAAGGCCATCAACGGCGTCTACACGCTGGGCGCGCTGGCGCGCTTCCTGGAATCGAACACCGGCGCCAACATCCTCTCGACGCCCAATCTGGTGGCGCTCGACAACGAGGAAGCCAAGATCGTCATCGGCCAGAACGTGCCCTTCATCACCGGCACCTATGCCAACAGCGGCAGCACCGGCAGCACGGTCAACCCGTTCCAGACGGTGGAGCGCAAGGACGTCGGCCTGACCTTGCGCGTCAAGCCGCAGATCGGCGAAGGCGGCACGGTGCGCATGGTGATCTACCAGGAAAACTCCAGCGTGGTCGCCACCAGCACCTCGTCGACCGCCGGCCCGACCACCGACAAGAGCTCGATCGAGACCACCGTGGTGGTCGACGATGGCCAGATCATGGTGCTGGGCGGCCTGCTGAAAGACGACTACGCCAGCGGCGAAGACCGCGTGCCCGGCCTGGCCAGCATTCCGCTGTTCGGCAACCTGTTCCGCGCCGAGAACCGCACGCGCAAGAAGAGCAACCTGCTGGTCTTCCTGCGCCCGGTGGTGATGCGCAGCCAGCAGGATGCCGACGCGCTCACGCTCGACCGCTACGAGGCCATCCGCGCCCAGCAGACCGGCGGCCAGCCGCGTGCCTCCAGCGTGCTGGGCATCAATGAATCGGCGGTGCTGCCCGAGATCAAGCGCCCGGCCGATGCGGCGGGCACGGCGCCCACCGCCAAGCCCTGAGGCGCCCCCCGCCATGCGCTATCCCCTGCCCTACGCCTGGGCCAAGGCCCAGCAACTGCTGCTGGAGGACGACGGCGAGCGCCTCGTGCTCTGGGCCGAACGCAGCGCCTCGCTCAGCGCGCTGGCTGAAGTGCAGCGGCTCTACACGCTCGATGCGCTGGAGCGCGACGGTGCCGAATCCCTCGCCAAGCGCATCGCCGTAGCCTATGCCGGCGGCGAATCCAGCGCGGCGGCGGTGGTCGGCGAGGTCGAGTCCGCCGTGGATCTTTCCCGCATGATGCAGGACCTGCCGGCGGTCGAAGACCTGCTCGAAGCCAGCAACGACGCGCCCATCATCCGCATGCTCAACGCGCTGCTGACCCAGGCGGCCAAGGACGGCGCGAGCGACATCCACATCGAACCGTACGAGCGTTCCAGCGCGGTGCGCTTCCGTGTCGACGGCACGCTCAGAGAGGTGGTGCAGCCCAACAAGGCGCTGCACGCCGCGCTGATCAGCCGGCTCAAGATCATGGCCGAGCTCGACATTGCCGAGAAGCGCCTGCCGCAGGACGGCCGCATCTCGCTGCGCATCGGCGGCAAGGCGATCGACGTGCGCGTCTCCACGCTGCCCGGCGTGCACGGCGAGCGCGCCGTGCTGCGCCTGCTCGACAAGGGCGAGGCCAAGTTCAGCCTGGCCAACCTCGGCATGGAAGGCGACACGCTGGCGCGCTTCTCGGACCTGCTGACGCAGCCGCACGGCATCGTGCTGGTCACCGGCCCCACGGGCTCGGGCAAGACCACCACGCTCTACGCCGGCCTGGCGCAGGTCGACACCAGCACCACCAACGTGCTGACGGTGGAAGACCCGGTCGAGTACGAGCTGCCCAGCATCGGCCAGACCCAGGTCAACGCCAAGATCGACCTGACGTTTGCCAAGGCGCTGCGCGCCATCCTGCGCCAGGACCCGGACGTGATCATGATCGGCGAGATCCGCGACCACGAAACCGCACAGATCGCCGTGCAGGCCTCACTCACCGGCCACCTGGTGCTGGCCACGCTGCACACCAACGACGCGCCGAGCGCCGTCACCCGCCTGACCGACATGGGCATCGAGCCCTTCCTGCTCAGCTCCAGCCTGATCGGCGTGCTGGCGCAGCGGCTGGTGCGCAAGCTCTGCAATGACTGCAAGCGGCCGGGCGACAACGGACGCTGGCATGCGGTGGGCTGCGACGCCTGCGGCCACACCGGCTACCGCGGCCGCACCGGCATCTATGAACTGATGGTCGCCGACGACAAGGTGCGCGCGCTGGTGCACAACCGCGCCGCCGAGTCGCAGCTCTTCGCCGCCGCCGAGCAAGGCGGCATGAAGACCATGCGCGAAGACGGCGCAAGGCTGGTGGCGCAGGGCATCACCTCGCCGGAAGAGTTGTTGCGCGTCACGCGCGAATGATGGTGCCCCCAGGCTTGTGTCTCCGACCCTTCGCCACCCCCCACGGGGGCTCAGCCCGCCTTGGGGCGGCCCGGCGGCGGGCTGCCCGCGCTGATTGACATCCATGCCCGCCTACAAGTTCGAAGCCCTCACCGCCGACGGCAAGACCCAGACCGGTCTGATCGAGGCCGACAACGCCCGCGCCGTGCGCGCCCAGTTGCGCGCCCGCGCGCTGGTGCCGCTCGATGTCAACCTGCTGGCCAACGCCGCCGACACCGCCCTCGCCAGCCCGATGGCGCTGCGCCGGCGCGTGTTCACCGCCACCACGCTGTCGATCTGGACGCGCCAACTCGCAGGTCTGGTCGCCGCCGGCCTGCCGCTGGAGCGGGCGCTCACCGCGCTGGCCGATGAGGCCGAAGAGCCGCGCCAGCGCGAAATGCTCGCCCACCTGCGCGCCGAGGTGAACGCCGGCTCGCCGTTTGCCCGCGCGCTGGCCGGTGCGCCGCGCGAGTTCGACGAGGTCTACCGCGCTGTGGTCGGCGCCGGTGAGCAGAGCGGCCAGCTCGGCCGCGTGCTGGAAAAGCTCGCCGATGACCTCGAAGAGCGTCAGGCGCTGCAGGCCAAGCTGATCGGTGCGGCGCTCTACCCGGCCATCGTCTCGCTGGTGGCAGTGGTCATCGTGGTGTTCCTGGTCACCTACGTGGTGCCTCAGGTGGCGCAGGTGTTCGTCGGCGGCAAGCGCGCGCTGCCCTTCCTGACCAGCGCGATGCTCGCCATCAGCGGCTTTCTGCGCCAGTGGGGCTGGCTGATGTTGATCGCCGTCGGCGCGGCCGCGGGCCTCTACACCGTGGCCCGCCGCAACCCGGCCACGCGCGAGCGGCTCGACGCCTCCTTCCTCAACCTGCCGCTGGTCGGCAAGCTGGCGCGCGGCTACAACGCGGCGCGCTTTGCCGGCACGCTGGCGATGCTGGCCGGCTCGGGCGTGCCGATCCTGAAGGCGCTGCAGGCGGCGGCCGAAACGCTCTCCAACACCGCCATGCGCGCCGATGCGCTCGATGCGCTGGCGCAGGTGCGCGAAGGCGCGCCGCTGGCCTCGGCCCTGGCGGCCAAGAAGCGCTTCCCCGGCCTGCTGGCCATGTTCGCCCGCCTGGGCGAGCAGACCGGCGAGCTGCCGACCATGCTGCAGCGCGCGGCCACCCAGCTCGGCGCCGAGGTGCAGCGCCGCGCCATGCAGATGGCCACCATCCTGGAGCCGCTGTTGATCGTGGTGATGGGCTTCGCGGTGATGCTGATCGTGCTGGCGGTGCTGCTGCCGATCATTCAGCTCAATACGTGGGTGAAATAGCCGGCTGCCGCTGGCGTCTCAACCACCACTGAGTGCCTGCACGATGTGCACGGCATCGACACCCGCCAGCGGCCGGGCCAGATCGTGCACCGCATGGCCGTCGATGAACACGCGCATCTGCGAGCGCAGCCGGTCCTGCTCGTCGACCATGCGGAAGCGGAATCCCGGGTACTGCCGCTCCAGATCGAGCAGCAGCTCGGCCAGCGTGGCGCCCTCGGCCATGACCCAGGTCTGGCCGGTGTAGGAGCGCAGCGAACTGGGGATCAGCACCTTCATCACTTGCGCCTTTTTCAGGCCGGCACGGCCAATGCGGCCACCTCGACCGCGTAGATTTCCGGCAGATGGCGGGCAATGCAGCGCCAGCGCTCGCCCTCGTTGGCGCTAACCCACAGCTCGCCGCTGCTGGTGCCCAGGTAGAGACCGACCTTGGTGCAGGCGTCCAGGGCAAAAGCCTGGCGCTTGACGGTCCACCAGGCCTGCTCAGTTGGCAGGCCGTTGTCCTGGCGCTGCCAGGTCTTGCCGGCGTCGCGGGTGACGTACGCCGCCGGCCGGCCCTGCGGGCTGGTGCGCGGCCAGACGCTGGTGCCGTCCATCGGAAAGACCCAGGCCGTGTCGGCGTCGCGCGGGTGCACGACCAGCGGAAAGCCGATGTCGCCCACCGCCTTGGGCATCTTGCGGCCGATGCGCTTCCAGGTGTCGGGCGTGCGGCGCGAATCGCGATCAATCCGATAAATGCCGCAGTGGTTCTGCTGGTAGAGCCGGTCGGGGTGGCTGGGGCAGAGTGCGATGCGGTGCGGGTCGTGGAAGGTCGGCTCGTCCCCGCTGAAGCCTTCGACCACCTCCAGTCCGTCGATCAGCGTCTGCCAGGTCGCACCGCCATCGGTCGACTCGTGCACACCGCCGCCCGACATGCCGAAATACAGGTGTGCCGCATCGCGCGGGTCGATCAGGATGGAGTGCAGCTTGGGGCCATCGGGCGTGCCATCCTGCACCGTGCCCATCCACGGACGCATCTGCAGGTTGTCGTTGACACCAGGCAGGCCGGTCCAGGTGACGCCGCCGTCCTCGCTGCGGAACAGGCCTTGCGGCGAGGTGCCGGCATACCAGGTGTCGCGCTCGCTGGCATGGCCGGGCGTGAGCCAGAAGGTGTGGTCGACGCTGCGGCCCTTCTCGCCTTCAGGGGCTTTGGTGAAGGCGGGCGGGCGCTCGGCTTCCTTCCAGGTGTGGCCGAGGTCGGTGGAGCGGAAGATCGTCGGCCCCAGATGGCCGGTCTTGGCGGCAGCCAGCAGGGTGCGGCCATCGCGCGGGTCGAGCATCAGGTGGTTGACGATGTGGCCGTGGAAGTGCGGCCCGTCCAGCCGCCAGGTCTTGCGCCGGGTGTCACCGTGCAGCAGCCAGGCGCCCTTGCGGGTGGCGATCAACACGACGGTGGCCGTCGGGGCGGGCTTGCGGGCGGGGCGGGGGGTTCGGGCCATCACAACTCCTGGCATCTGATCGAACAAGGCGCCTGGCAGCGGAGGCAGCGGCGCACGGGCCGTCAGTGTGACGCGCGCCCTGGGCGGCGTCCAGTCGGTTCAGACCCGCAGGTTTGACCCGCAAACCGGGGCTTACTCCGGCGCTTGGCACTGCTCATGCATGGGTTCAATAGAGCCACTGAATTGACTTGATCCGTGACTGGAGGTCCGCATGAACCGCAGCCTGTTGTCCACCGACCTGGTGCCCTTCCAACCTGTCGCGCCTGCTGGCGCCGGGGCGTCGATCCCGATTGCGCACATGCGCTCGGTCTACCGGCTGGGAGATATCGAGCAGCGGCTGTACAAGCTGCCGGCCAAGGAGCATGAAAACCTGCGCGCCACCTACGAGCGCATGCTGGAGAAAGGCCCGGAGCGCTTCCAGGTCAAGCCCTCGGGGCTGCCGGTGATGGACCACCTCTACGAGAGCCTGCCCAACTTCCACCCGGTGCTCGATGACGTCAAGCGCCAGCTCGCCCTGTGCGAGGACAGCCACGACGCGCTGGAGATCACGCCCATGCTGCTGCTGGGCCCGCCCGGCGTCGGCAAGACCCACTTTGCGCGCGAGATGGCGCAGTTGCTGGGCACCGGCATGGGGTTTGTGTCCATGAGTTCGCTGACCGCCGGCTGGGTGCTGAGCGGCGCGTCTAGCCAGTGGAAAGGCGCGCGGCCGGGCAAGGTGTTCGAGACCCTGGTCGACGGCCAGTACGCCAACCCGGTGATGGTGATCGACGAGATCGACAAGGCCAGCGGCGAGCACGCCTACGACCCGCTCGGCTCGCTCTACAGCCTGCTGGAGCACGACACCGCGCACAGCTTCACCGACGAGTTCGCCGAGGTGCCGATCGACGCCAGCCAGGTCATCTGGGTCGCCACCGCCAACGACGGCCGGGCCATCCCCGAGCCCATCCTCAATCGCATGAACGTCTACGAAGTGCAGATGCCCGACCGCGCCGCCGCCCGCTGCATCGCCCGGCGGCTCTACCAGGGCCTGCGCGGCAGCCACGACTGGGGCCACCGCTTCGAGCCCGAGCCGGGCGACGACATGCTCGACGCCATGACCGAACTCGCCCCGCGCGAAATGCGCCGCGCCTGGATGACGGCCTTCGGCAACGCCAAGCTCGCCCATCGCGGGTGCGTCACGCCCGCCGACCTGCCCGACGCTGGTGCAGGCAAGCGCGCGCCGATCGGGTTTGTGCACTGAGGGTGCGTTGAGGGGCTGCGGCCCCGCCTGCCACCCAGGATCGGTCAACCCGGCAGCGCGATGCGCTCTGCCATCACGCGCGCCGCGAAGCCGGCGTCCAGCCCTTCGGCCTCGACCACGTCGACCCGAAACGGCAGGTCGCTGGCCTCAAAGCCGTCGCGCAAGGCAGCACGCTGCGCCCAGCTCAGGTAGGCGGGCCGGGTGATCAGCAAGTCAAGATCCGAGAACGGCCGGGCGCGGTGAGTGGCACGCGAGCCGAAGACCCAGACCTCGGCACCGTTCAGCACCTGATCGACGATCCATCGCACCCGCTGCGCCTGCGCAGGCGTGAGCATGAGGTCAGCGCTCACCACTGGCCTCCATGGCAGCCAGCAAGGCCGCGGCGTCCAGCGCAAAACGGGCTGCGGCTTCGGCCACCGCCTGCGCCTTGACCTCGTTGTAGGCATGGCGGGTCGCGTTGCGCATCTCGCGCCATTCGCGCCAGCGCGCCGGGTCGCCCAGCAGCCCGGCATCGGCCGCCTTGCGCAGCAAATCCTGGAAAGACAGGTCGACGACCAGATCGGCAGCCTCGGCGCGCTCGATCAGGACACGGCGCAGCAGCCGCAGCGACAACTCGTAGCTGAACTCGAACGATTGCAGCACCGCCAAGCGCAGGTGGGGTTTCAACGCCGTGCCTTCGGGCTGCTGCTGCCAGAACTGCAAGGCCTCATCGAGCATGGCCAGCGCTCGGCGCAAGGCGGTGAAATCGATGCCGGGTTTGTCCATGCCGGGGATTGTCCGTGCAGCTTGCGCCTTGCGTCAAAGTCCGCGTCACGCAGCCGTGCTATCAATCGGGGATGAAGAAATCCGCCACGCCCACGCCGCAGATCACCCCTCAAATCACGCCGCAGACGGCGCCCCTGCAGGTACCCCACCCGCACGGCCCCCATCTGCACGAGCGCAGTCAGGCGCATCCGCAGATTGAGGCGCCTTTGCATGACAGCACCTCCACGCGCCGGGCCCAGGCCCGCGCGCTGGATCGCAGCGCGCATGCGGCGGCGGGTCGGCTGACGGGCGGCTTGTCGCCGATCTCGCTGGCGCTGTCGTGGGCCGACTGGGCCATGCACATGGCCGCCGCGCCGGGCACCAGCGCCCGGTTGGCGGTGGACGCTCAGGCGGGCGCGTGGCGGGCGCTGTTTCCATCACATGAGCCAGACGCTGACACGGCATCCGCAAACTCAACCGCAGCCGCCAGCGCGCTGCCGCCGCGCGCCACCGCAGCCGACCCACGCTTTCGGGCTGACGTCTGGGCGCACTGGCCGTTTTCGGCCGCCGCGCGGCTGCAGCACGAGGCCGAGGCCTGGTGGGACGACGCGCTGTCGGTGCGTGGCATGGACCGCTACCGGCGCGAGCGCGCGCACTTCTTCGCCCGCCAGGGGCTCGACCTGCTTTCGCCCAGCAACTGGCCGTGGTCCAACCCCGAGGTCTGGCAGGCTACGCTGCAGCAGCGGGGCGCCAACCTGCTGCAGGGCACCCGGCACGCGCTGGACGACTGGCGCCGCGAGCACGGCCTGGCGCCGCTGAGCGAGGCCACGCAGCACTTCCGCCCCGGCGTGGAGGTGGCGTGCACGCCCGGCAAGGTGGTGTGGCGCAACCACCTGATCGAGCTGATCCAGTACCAGCCGACCACGCCGCAGGTGCAGGCCGAGCCGATCTTCATCGTGCCGAGCTGGATCATGAAGTACTACATCCTCGACCTCTCGCCCGAGAACTCGATGGTGCGCTGGCTGGTGTCGCAGGGGCACACGGTCTTCATCCTGTCATGGCGCAATCCGGACGAGAGCGACGCCATGCTCGATCTGGACGACTACCTGAAGCTGGGCGTGTTCGACGCACTGGCCGCCATCAGCCGCCTCACCGGCGGCGTGCCGGTGCACGCGACCGGCTACTGCCTGGGCGGCACGCTGCTGGCGATTGCCACCGCGGCCCTGGCGCGCATAGCCCGCACGGCGGACCGCAACGTGCTGCCGCCGCTGGCGAGCGTGTCGCTGCTGGCGGCCGAGACCGACTTCAGCGAGCCGGGCGAGCTGGGCCTGCTGATCGACGCCGCGCAGGTCGAACTGCTGGAGGACATGATGGCCGAGCGCGGCTTCCTGACCGGCCAGCAGATGGCCGGCTCGTTCCAGTTCCTGCACTCGCGCGAGTTGCTCTGGTCGATCCGCATGCGCGAGTACTTCCTGGGCGAGCGCGCCGCGCCCAACGACCTGATGGCCTGGAACGCCGACGTCACGCGCATGCCCGCCACCATGCACAGCGAATACCTGCGCAAGCTCTACCTGCACAACCAGCTGGCCGAGGGCCGCTTCGAGGTCGAGGACCGGCCCGTCTCGCTGGGCGACGTGCGGCTGCCGATGTTCGCGGTCGGCACGCTCAAGGACCACGTCTCGCCGTGGCCGTCGGTCTACAAGCTGCACCGGCTGACCGAGACCGAGCTCACCTTCGTGCTGACCAGCGGCGGCCACAACGCCGGCATCGTCTCGGAACCCGGCCACGCCCACCGCCACTTCCAGATGCACACCACGGGGGCGGAAGACCCCTGGTGCCCGCCGGAACACTGGCTGGAATGCGCCGACCGCTTTGAGGGCTCATGGTGGCTGGCCTGGCACGAGTGGCTGATCGCACATGGCAGCGGCCAGACCGTGCCGGCGCGCCAGATTGCAGCGGCCAATGCGCTCGACGACGCGCCCGGCCATTACGTGCACGTGCGCTATCCGGACTGATCAGCGCCATCAGGCGCCTCGCGCGCGCGCCTGCAAGGCCGTGAGGTCCAGCAGGCGCAGCCCGCCGTACTCGATGCGGATCAGACCGGCGTCATGCAGGCCGCGCAGCGCCTCGTTGACACGCTGGCGCGACAGCCCGACCAGGTAGGCCAGCTCCTGCTGCGTGATGCGCAGCACCGTGCCCACGCTCGGGTAGAGCACCGGGTGAAACAGCGACGCCAGGCTGCGGGCCACCCGCGTGTCGGGATCGTTGAGGCGGTCGGCCTCGCGCGCGGCAATGAACTGGCCCAGCCGCTCGTTGAGCTGGTTCATCAGGTAGCGGTTGAAGGCGATGCTGCTGTCGAGCAGGCCCCGGAAGGTCTCGACCGGCAGGCCGGCGACCACGCTCTGGCGCAGCGGCTCGATGTTGTAGCGGTAAGGCTCGCCCTTGAGCAGCGTGCCCTCGCCGAACCACGCGCCGGGCGGCACGCCGATGAAGGTGATGGACGGACCGACGCTGCTGTCGTTGCTCATCTTGAGCAGGCCGTCGATGACGCCGAACCAGTAATTGGCCGGCCGGCCGATCTTGCAGACGAACTCGCCCACCTCGGCCTCGACCACGCGCAGTTCAGCGCCAGCGCGCGCGCGCTCGTCGGCGTTCAGCACGCGCAGCCACGGAATGGCGGCCAGTTCATCGGGGTGGGCTGCGCGGGCGCGCTGGCGCAAGTTGATCGGGCGGGGTGAGGCGGATTCGCTCATGGCGGCTTCACGGTAGGCGGCAGGCACGGGAAAGCCCGGCCGGGACTCTCCCTAGGATTGTCGTCCGAATGACAAGACGGCGTCAAAGATGGCCCTAGCATGCAACGCAGACCGATACAGGAGCGCCTGGTGCTGTCCACCTTCCCCGACTTGTTGCTAGAACACGCCCGCCAGCGACCGGATGCCCCCGCGCTGCGTGAAAAGGTCTACGGCATCTGGCAGACCCTGAGCTGGGGTCAGCTGACTGCGCTGGTGCGCGACCTGGCCGGTGGCCTGGCCGCAGCCGGCGTGCAGCGCGGCCAGCACGTCATCGTGGTGGGCGACAACCGCCCGCGCCTGTCGGCCAGCATGATTGCCGCGCAGGTGCTGGGCGCCATTCCGGTGCCGCTGTACCAGGATGCGGTGGGCGCCGAGTTCGTCTTCCCGCTCAACAACGCCGAGGTCGCGTTTGCGGTGGTCGAGGACCAGGAGCAGGTCGACAAGCTGCTGGAGATCCGC
This sequence comes from Leptothrix sp. (in: b-proteobacteria), assembly GCF_965250675.1. Lineage (NCBI taxonomy): Bacteria > Pseudomonadati > Pseudomonadota > Betaproteobacteria > Burkholderiales > Sphaerotilaceae > Leptothrix > Leptothrix sp. (in: b-proteobacteria). Next base: position 841,572 of record NZ_CBDFPH010000001.1, on the reverse strand, counting down.
GCGCAATGCCCGCTGCTGGACGCCGGCCGCATCTGGTTCGACGACCCGCGCGGCCTGCGCAAGTACGACGAGCCGGGCCTGGCCAGCCTGGATGCGCTGATCGATGCCGGCCGCGCCCACGCCGCACAACACCCCGGCTTCTTCGACGCCGCGCTGCAGCGCCTGCAGGCCAGCGACGTGGCCGCGATGTTCTTCACCTCCGGCACCACCGGCAACCCCAAGGGCGTGGTGCACACGCACGCCAGCCTGATCGATCGCGCCGGCGCCGGCGCCCGCTTTGACCAGCTCGGCGCCCGCGAAGAAGTGCTGGCCTACATGCCGCCGGCCTGGATCGGCCAGAACATCTTCAGCTACGCGCAGTGGCTGGTGTGCGGCTACGTGGTCAATTGCCCGGAGTCGGCCGCCACCGTCACCATCGACCTGAAGGAGATCGGCCCGAGCTACTACTTCGCGCCGCCGCGCATCTTCGAGGGCCTGCTCACCAGCGTGATGATCCGCATGGAGGACGCCGGTGCGATCAAGAAGCGACTCTTCCACCACTTCATGGCGCTGGCGCGGCGCGTCGGCCCGGCGCTGCTGGATGGGAAAAAGGGCGGCAGCACGACCGTGAGCACGCTCGACCGGCTGCACTACGCGCTGGGCAACCTGTGCATCTACGGCCCGCTGCGCAACACGCTGGGTTTTTCCCGCGTGCGGGTGGCGTACACGGCGGGCGAGGCGATCGGGCCGGACCTGTTCACCTTCTACCGCTCGATCGGCATCAACTTGAAGCAGCTCTATGGCTCGACGGAGACCGCCGTGTTCGTCTGCCTGCAGCCCGACCACCAGGCCCGCGCCGACACGGTGGGCGTGCCGATCGAGGGCGTGCAGGTCAAGCTGGCCGACAACGGCGAGATCCTGGTCAAGTCGCCCGGCCTGCTGCGCGAGTACTACAAGAACCCCGCCGCCACCGCTGAGGTGCTGACCGCCGACGGCTGGTACCACACCAGCGACGCCGGCTTCATCGACGCCAGCGGCCACCTCAAGATCATCGACCGCGTCAAGGACGTCGGCCGCCTGATGGGCGGCCCGAACGACGGCGCCATGTTTGCGCCCAAGTACGTCGAAAACAAGCTCAAGTTCTTCCCCTTCATCAAGGAGGCGGTGGCGTTTGGCGACAAGCGCGAACGCGTCTGTGCCTTCGTCAACATCGACGTCGAAGCCGTGGGCAACTGGGCCGAAAAGCGCAACCTGCCCTACGCCGGCTACACCGACCTGGCAGGCAAGCCCGAGGTCTACGCGCTGATCCGCGACTGCCTGGAGCAGGTCAACGCCGACCTGGCGCAGGACGCGCTGCTGGCCGGCAGCCAGGTCAGCCGCTTCCTGGTGCTGCACAAGGAACTCGACGCCGACGACGGCGAAATGACGCGCACCCGCAAGGTCAAGCGCGGCTTCATCAACGACAAGTACGGCGTGCTGGTCGAGGCGCTCTACGGCGGCAAGACCGAGCAGTACATCGAGACCGCAGTGAAGTTCGAGGACGGCCGCAGCGGCAGCGTCTCGGCCACGCTGGCGATCAGTGATGCCCGGGTCTTCCCCGCAGTCCGGAGGGCAGCATGAGCGCTAACGAGATGGGCAAAAAGACGGGCGACGTCATCCTCGACGTGCGCAACATCAGCCTGCGCTTCGGCGGCGTCAAGGCGCTGACCGACATCAGCTTCGACGTGCGCGAGCACGAGGTGCGCGCCATCATCGGCCCCAACGGCGCCGGCAAGAGCAGCATGCTCAACTGCATCAACGGCGTGTACGTGCCGCAGGAGGGCCAGATCTCGTTTCGCGGCCAGACCTTCAGCCACATGAACAGCCGGCAAGTGGCCGAGATGGGCGTGGCGCGCACCTTCCAGAACCTGGCGCTGTTCAAGGGCATGAGCGTGATCGACAACCTCATGACCGGCCGCAACATGAAGATGAAGTGCAACCTGTTCATGCAGGCGCTGCGCTGGGGCCCGGCCGCGCGTGAAGAGAGCGAGCACCGCGAGTTCGTCGAGCACATCATCGACTTCCTCGAAATCCAGGCCTTCCGCAAGACCCCGGTGGGCCGCCTGCCCTACGGCCTGCAGAAGCGCGTCGACCTGGGCCGCGCGCTGGCGATGGAGCCGCAGGTGCTGCTGCTCGACGAGCCGATGGCCGGCATGAACGTCGAGGAGAAACAGGACATGTGCCGCTTCATCCTCGACGTCAACGAGGAGTTCGGCACCACCATCGTGCTGATCGAGCACGACATGGGCGTGGTGATGGACATCAGCGACCGCGTCGTGGTGCTCGACTACGGCAAGAAGATCGGCGACGGCACGCCCGACGAAGTCCGCGCGAACGAAGACGTCATTCGCGCCTACCTCGGCACCAGCCACTGAGCCAGGAACATCGCCATGGGATTCTTTCTAGAAACACTGTTCGGCGGCCTGATGGCCGGCATGCTGTATTCGCTGATCGCGCTCGGCTTCGTGCTGATCTTCAAGGCCAGCGGTGTCTTCAACTTCGCGCAGGGCGCGATGGTGCTGTTTGCGGCGCTCGCCATGGCGCGCTTCAGCGAATGGGCGCCCCAACTGCTGGGCTTCGACAGCAAGCTGCTGGCCAACCTGATCGGCTTCGTGCTGGCCATGGGCGTGATGATCGTGGTGGCCTGGGTGATCGAGCGTTTCGTGCTCAGCAAGCTGGTGAACCAGGAAGGCATCACGCTGCTGATGGCCACGCTCGGCATCACCTACTTCCTGGACGGCTTCGGCCAGACGCTGTTCGGCTCGGACATCTACAAGATCGACGTCGGCCTGCCCAAGGACCCGATGTTCCTGTTCGAGAGCGTGTTCCAGGGCGGCGTGCTGATCAGCCAGGAAGACCTCTACGCCGCGCTGATCGCCGCCGCGCTGGTGGGCGCGCTGAGCCTGTTCTTTCAGAAGACCGCCACCGGCCGCGCGCTGCGCGCCGTGGCCGACGACCACCAGGCGGCGCAGTCGATCGGCATTCCGCTCGGGCGCATCTGGGTGATCGTGTGGTCGGTCGCCGGCTTCGTCGCGCTGGTGGCCGGCGTGATCTGGGGCAGCAAGCTGGGCGTGCAGTTCTCGCTCTCGCTGGTGGCACTCAAGGCGTTGCCGGTGGTGATCCTGGGCGGGCTGACCTCGGTGCCCGGCGCCATCATCGGCGGGCTGATCATCGGCGTGGGCGAGAAGCTCAGCGAGGTCTACATCGGCCCGATGTTCGGCGGCGGCATCGAGATCTGGTTTGCCTATGTGCTGGCGCTGTTCTTCCTGGTCGTGCGGCCGCAAGGGCTGTTCGGCGAAAAGATCATCGACCGCGTATGACGAAGCCCCCACGCTCGCTTTCGCTCGCTGCCCCCCGAGGGGGCTCAGGCAGCGGACCGGCAAAGCCGGCTCCACGCCTGGACCTCGCCAAAGACTTCGCGCCTGCCAAAGGTGTTTCGGCACTCGATGCCAATGAGGCAACGCCATGATCTATCGTGAAAACGGCCAATTCAAGACCAGCTACCGCGCCGATCAGCAGATCTTCCCGATCCGCCAGGACCGCATCGCCCTCGGCCTGCTGCTGGTGTTGGCGACGGTGGTGGTGCCGCTGGCAGCGTCCGAGTACCTGTTCCGCGCCATCCTGATTCCCTTCCTGATCCTGTCGCTGGCGGCATTGGGGCTGAACATCCTGGTGGGCTACTGCGGCCAGATCTCGCTGGGCACCGGCGCCTTCATGGCGGTGGGCGCGTACGCGGCCTACAACTTCTCGGTGCGCATCGAGGGCATGCCGCTGATCGCCTCGCTGCTGCTGGGCGGCGTGTGCTCGACCGCCGTGGGCGTGCTGTTCGGCATTCCGAGCCTGCGCATCAAGGGCCTCTATCTGGCGATGGCGACGCTGGCGGCGCAGTTCTTCACCGACTGGGCGTTCCTGCGCATCAAGTGGTTCACGAACGACTCGTCGTCGGGTTCGGTGAGCGTGGCGGGGCTGCAGGTGCTGGGCCTGCCGATCGACACCCCCGTACAGAAGTACCTGTTCTGCCTGGGCTTCCTGAGCGTGTTCGCGCTGCTGGCCAAGAACCTGGTGCGCGGCAACATCGGCCGCGAGTGGATGGCGATGCGTGACATGGACGTGGCCGCCGCGGTGATCGGCATCCGGCCGATCTACGCCAAGCTCACCGCGTTTGCGGTCAGCAGCTTCATCGTCGGCGTGGCCGGCGGGCTGTGGGGCTTCGTGCACCTGGGCTCGTGGGAGCCGGCGGCGTTCTCGATCGACCGCTCGTTCCAGCTGCTGTTCATGGTGATCATCGGCGGGCTGGGCTCGATCATGGGCAGCTTCTTCGGCGCGGCCTTCATCGTGCTGCTGCCGATCGTGCTGGACAACGCGCCGTACTGGTTCGGCATCCCCATCGACACCGCGCTGGCGGCCCACCTGACGTCGATGATCTTCGGCGCACTGATCGTGTTCTTCCTGATCGTCGAGCCGCACGGCCTGGCCCGGCTGTGGTCGATCGCCAAGGAAAAGCTGCGGCTGTGGCCCTTCCCCCACTGAATCCCTGACTTCACCCCCGGAGACAACCATGAACCTCAAGTCCATCGCCCTGGTTTCCACGCTTGCCGCCGCCACGCTCGCCGGTGGTTTCAGCACCGCTGCAATGGCGCAGGCCAAGGAGCAGTACTTCCCGCTGCTGGTCTACCGCACCGGCCCCTACGCGCCCAACGGCGTGCCATGGGCCAACGGCAAGCAGGACTACATCAAGCTGATCAACGCCCGTGACGGCGGCGTGAACGGCGTCAAGATCACCTTCGAGGAGTGCGAGACCGGCTACGCCACCGACAAGGGTGTCGAGTGCTACGAGCGCCTCAAGGGCAAGGGCGCCAGCCTGATCGACCCGCAGGCCACCGGCATCACCTTCGCACTGACCGAGAAGGTCGCGACCGACAAGATTCCGCTCATCACGCTGGGCTATGGCCTGTCGGCGGCGCAGGATGGCGGCGTCTTCAAGTGGAACTTCCCGCTGATGGGCAGCTACTGGACCGCCGCCGACATGCTGATCCAGCACCTGGGCAAGAAGGAAGGCGGGCTCGACAAGTTGAAGGGCAAGAAGATCGCGCTGGTCTATCACGACAGCCCGTTCGGCAAGGAACCGATGCCCGCGCTGGAAGAGCGCAGCAAGATGCACGGCTTCGAGCTGGTCAAGATTCCGGTGACGGCGCCGGGCGTGGAGCAGAAATCCGCCTGGCTGCAGGTGCGCCAGCAGCGCCCGGACTTCGTGCTGCTGTGGGGCTGGGGCGTGATGAACTCCACCGCGCTCAAGGAGGCGCAGGCCACCGGCTTCCCGCGCGACAAGATGTACGGCGTCTGGTGGGCCGGCGCGGAACCGGACGTCAAGGACGTCGGCGAAGGCGCCAAGGGCTACAACGCGCTGGCGCTCAACACCTCGGGCCAGAGCCCGAAGGTGATCCAGGACATCCTGAAGCTGGTGCACGACAAGGGCCAGGGCACCGGGCCGCGCGATGAAGTCGGCTCCGTGCTGTACACCCGCGGCCTGATGATCCAGATGCTGGGCATCGAGGCCGTGCGCCGCGCGCAGGAGCGCTTCGGCAAGGGCAAGGTCATGACCGGCGAGCAGGTCCGCTGGGGCCTGGAGAACCTGGCACTCGACCAGAAGAAGCTCGACGCGCTGGGCTTCAGCGGCGTGATGCGCCCCATCAGCACCTCGTGCCAGGACCACATGGGCTCGACCTGGGCGCGCGTGCACACCTGGGACGGCGCCAAGTGGAACTTCAGCTCCGACTGGTACCAGGCCGATGAGCAGATCCTCAAGCCTATGGTCAAGGCGGCCGCCGACAAGTACGCCAGCGACAAGAAGCTGACGCGCCGCGCGCCGGCCGACTGCCAGAGCTGAACCTGCCCGGAGCCCGCGCCGCCGTGAGTACACCCATGAGCACACCCAATATCCTGTTGAACGTCAACGGCATCGAGGTCATCTACAACCACGTCATCCTGGTGCTCAAGGGCGTGAGCCTGCAGGTACCGGAGGGCAAGGTGGTGGCGCTGCTCGGGGGCAACGGCGCGGGCAAGACCACCACGCTGCGCGCGGTCAGCAACCTGCTGGCCGGCGAGCGCGGCGACGTCACCAAGGGTAGCATCGAGCTGCGCGGCGAGCGCATCGAGCGGCTGTCCACCTCGGACATGGTCAACCGCGGCGTGGTGCAGGTCATGGAAGGCCGGCACTGCTTCGCGCACCTGACCATCGAGGAGAACCTGATGACCGGCGCCTACACCCGCACCGACGGCAAGGCCGCCGTGGCGCAGACGCTGGAGAAGGTCTACAACTACTTCCCGCGGCTGAAGACGCGCCGCACCAGCCAGGCCGCCTACACGTCGGGCGGCGAGCAGCAGATGTGCGCCATCGGCCGCGCGCTGATGGCCGCGCCCAAGATGGTGCTGCTCGATGAGCCGTCGATGGGCCTGGCGCCGCAGATCGTCGAGGAGGTGTTCGAGATCGTCAAGGACCTCAACCAGCGCGAGGGCGTGACCTTTCTGCTGGCCGAGCAGAACACCAACATCGCGCTGCGCTACGCCGACTACGGCTACATCCTGGAGAACGGCCGCATCGTGATGGACGGCGCCGCGAAGGACTTGCGCGAGAACGAGGACGTCAAGGAGTTCTACCTCGGCATGGGTGGCGGCGACCGCAAGAGCTTCAAGGACAACAAGAGCTACAAGCGCCGCAAGCGCTGGCTGGCCTGAGCTTTCTACCTTCGTGCAGCCTGCAAGGATGGCCATGACCGAGTTCTACGACACCCTGGAAACCCGCCCGCCCGCCGTGCGCGAGGCAGCGCTGATGGCGGCCTTGCGCCATCAGATCCGCCACGCGCAGCAGCACGCCCCGGCCCTGGCCGAGGCGCTGGCGGGCGTGGAGGCGGCGCAGATCGACAGCCGAGCCGCCCTGGCCACGCTGCCGGTGACGCGCAAGAGCGAGTTGCTGGAGCGCCAGAAGCGCCTGCGCGACAGCGGTGCTGCCGATGTGTTTGGCGGCTACGCCGCCATCGGCTGGGCCGGCCAGGTGCGCAGCGCGGGCGCCCGGCGCGTGTTCCAGTCGCCCGGCCCGATCTACGAGCCCGAAGGCGCCGCGCCCGACTACTGGCGCATCGCCCGCGCGCTGCACGCCGCCGGCTTCCGCGCCGGCCACCTGGTGCACAACAGCTTCAGCTACCACCTGACGCCGGCCGGCTCGATGATGGAAACCGGCGCGCACGCGCTGGGCTGCACGGTGTTTCCCGGCGGCGTCGGCAACAGCGAGCTGCAATTGCAGGCGATGGCCGAGTTGCGCCCGCACGGCTACGCCGGCACGCCGAGCTTTCTGAAGATCGCAGTCGAGAAGGCGGCCGAGACCGGCATCAACATCACCTCGTTGCGCCGGGCGCTGGTCAGCGGCGAGGCGTTTCCGCCCAGCTTGCGCGACTGGCTGGCCGAGCGCGGCGTGACTGCCTACCAGTGCTACGCCACCGCCGACCTGGGGCTGATCGCCTATGAAACCGCCGCCCGCGAGGGGCTGGTGATCGACGAGGGCGTGATCGTCGAGATCGTGCGCCCCGGCACCGGCGATCCGGTGCCCGAAGGCGAAGTGGGCGAACTGGTCGTCACCACGCTCAACCCCGACTACCCGCTGGTGCGCTTCGGCACCGGCGACCTGTCGGCCTTTCTGCCCGGCCACTGCCCCACAGGCCGCACCAATGCCCGTATCAAGGGATGGCTGGGCCGGGCCGACCAGACCACCAAGGTGCGCGGCATGTTCGTGCACCCGTCGCAGGTGGCCGAGGTACTCAAGCGCCATCCCGAGACCGGTCGCGCCCGGCTGGTGGTCGAGGGCGAGATGGCCAACGACCGCATGACGCTCAAGGTCGAGACCGCCACGCCGGCCTCGGCCGGACTGGCAGAGAGCCTGCGCGACACCCTGCGCGACATCACCAAGCTGCGCGGCGAGGTTCAGCTGCTCGCCCCCGGCAGCCTGCCCAACGACGGCCGGGTGATCGAGGACGCGCGCACTTACCGATGAGGCGTCCTTGGGCCGCGGCTTACGTAGTTCCCGGAATGGTGATGGCCCGAGCAGCGAGCTAGAGTCGGGAATCATCTGCATCATCCACCCCTTGTCCTTCCAGGAATCTCCATGAAACAGTTGTTTTGGGCCGCTGCAGCGGTCGCGCTGGCCAGCTCGGCCTCGGCACAGACCTACCCTGAGAAAGCCATTTCCATCGTCGTGCCGTTCACGGCGGGTGGCCCGACCGACAAGGTTGCACGCGACTTCGCCGAAGCGCTGCGCAAGCAGCTGGGCAACGTCGCCGTGGTGATCGACAACGTCGGCGGCGCCGGCGGCACGCTGGGCTCGGCCAAGGTCGCCAAGGCGGCACCGGACGGCTACACGCTGCTGCTGCACCACATCGGCATGGCCACGTCGCCCTCGCTGTACCGCAACATGCCGTACAAGACGCTGGAGGACTTCGAGTACGTCGGCATGATCAACGAGGTGCCGATGACGCTGATCGGCCGCGCCACGCTGCCGGCAGCCAACTACGGCGAGCTGACCAAGTGGGTCGGCGCCAACCAGGGCAAGATCAACCTGGCCAACGCCGGACTGGGTTCAGCCTCGCACCTGTGCGGCCTGCTGTACCAGAGCACCATCAAGGTCGACATGACCACCGTGCCCTACAAGGGCACGGCACCGGCCATGAACGATCTGCTGGGTGGCCAGGTCGACATCATGTGCGACCAGACCACCAACACCACCAGCCAGATCGAGGCCGGCAAGGTCAAGGCCTTTGCCGTGACCAGCACCAAGCGCCTGACCACGCCGGCGCTGTCCAAGCTGCCGACGCTCGACGAGTCCGGCCTGAAGGGCTTCAACGTCGCCATCTGGCACGGCCTCTACGCACCCAAGAGCACGCCCAAGCCCGTGCTCGACAAGCTCAATGCCGCGCTCAAGCTGGCACTCAAGGACGCCGACTTCATCAAGCGCGAAGAAGCGCTGGGCGCCGTGATCATTCAGGATGCGCGCAACAACCCGGCCGAACACAAGAAGTTCGTCGAGGCGGAAATCAACAAGTGGGGCCCGGTCATCAAGGCCGCCGGCCAGTACGCAGACTGATCGACAAGTCAGGCGCACAAGGCAAAGCGCCGCCGGCATGTGCCGGCGGCGCTTTTTTCATGGCCGGTGCGAGCCGCCTCAGCCGAGCGTGATGCGCGCGAACTTGCGCTTGCCGACCTGCACGACGTAGGTGCCGGCGTCGAGCTTGAGCGCCTTGTCGCTGACGGCGGCGCCGTCGATGCGCACACCGCCCTGCTCGATCAGACGCGTGGCCTCGCTGCCCGAGGGCGCGAGGTTCGCCTGCTTGAGCAGCGCGGCGATGCCCAGCGGTGCGCCCGTGAGGCTCAGCTCGGGAATCTCGTCCGGAATGCCGCCCTTGGCGCGGTTGTTGAAGTCCTGCTCGGCCGCGTCCGCCGCCGCCGCGCTGTGGAAGCGCGCGGTAATCTCCTTGGCCAGCAGCACCTTGGCGTCTTTCGGGTTGCGGCCGGCGTCGACCTCGGCCTTGAGCACGGCGATCTCGGCTTCGCTCTTGAAGCTCAGCAGCGTGAAGTAGCTCCACATCAGCGTGTCGCTGATCGACAGCAGCTTGGCGAACATGTCGTTGGCCGGCTCGCTGATGCCGATGTAGTTGCCCTTGCTCTTGGACATCTTCTCGACGCCATCCAACCCGACCAGCAGCGGCATGGTCAGGATGCACTGCGGCTCCTGGCCGTATTCGGCCTGCAGCGTGCGCCCCATCAGCAGGTTGAACTTCTGGTCGGTGCCGCCCAACTCCAGATCACTCTTCAAGGCCACCGAGTCGTAGCCCTGCATCAGCGGGTAGAGGAACTCGTGCACCGCGATCGGCGTGCCGGCCTTGAAGCGGTCGTGGAAATCGTTGCGCTCCATCATGCGCGCCACCGTGTAGCGGCTGGCCAGCGCGATCAGGCCGCGCGCGCCGAGCGGGTCGCTCCACTCGCTGTTGTAGCGGATCTCGGTTTTGGCCGGATCGAGCACCAGGCTGGCCTGGCGGTAGTAGGTCTCGGCATTGAGCTTGATCTGTTCGGCCGTCAGCGGCGGGCGGGTGGTGTTGCGCCCGGACGGGTCGCCGATCATCGACGTGAAGTCGCCGATCAGGAAGATCACCGTGTGGCCCAGGTCCTGCAGCTGGCGCAGCTTGTTGAGCACCACGGTGTGGCCGAGGTGGATGTCGGGCGCGGTCGGGTCCAGCCCGAGCTTGATGCGCAACGGCGTGCCGCTGGCCTCGGCGCGTTGCAGCTTCTTGAGCCAGTCGGCCTCGGGCAGCAACTCATCCACCCCGCGACGGGTGACGGCAAGCGCGTGCCGTACCGCATCGCTCAGGACCGCAGGGGCCGCCGCAGGTGAAGAAACATCAGGGAGCAGGGGGGTAGCAGACGTGGCGGACGGGGAACTGGAGGACATGGATTGCGATACAGGTTATTACTAAATTCACGCAAAAGCGGCTCGTTATACTCCGCCGGCTGCATCTTCTGCAGATTCTAGGGTGTGAGCCCTTGCGCCTGACTGGCGCCCACTGTCGCTGGTTCGGGGTTGATCCCGGGCTGTCCTGCTGAACCCGGGTTGCATCACTGCCCCCGCCCTACACAGTTACTGCCTTGCTAAACTTTCCACCTGATTCGACCCGAAGCCGCCTGGCCCTGACCCTTGCACGATCATTCGATCGCGCCCAATCGGCCGTCCACCGTCACCCCCGCACTGTTTCTGCCGCCGTTCTGAGCCTGCTGCTCGGCAGCGGCATGGCCGCCTTCGGCGTTGCGCCCCTGACCCTGCCCGCGCCCACCGAACCGGCCTTCACCCGCACCGTCACCCAGGAGCTGGCGCTGCCCGGCCTGAGCGAGCAGTTGCAGGCGCTCGACCTGCACCAGATGGCACTGCACCGCAGCGACGTCACGCGCGTGAGCGACACCGCCGACAGCCTGTTGAGCCGCCTGGGCATCAACGATCCGCAGGCCGCGGCCTTTCTGCGCAGCGACGCGGTTGCGCAACGCATCCTGATGGGCCGCCCCGGCAAGCAGGTGCAGGTGCGCAGCAGCGACAGCCCCGGCGGCGGTCAGCTGCAAAGCCTGATCGTGCGCGGTCCCGCTGCGGACAGCAGCCGCGCCGACAGCCATTTCAGCCGCATCACGCTGGAACGCACCGCCCAGGGCCTGCGCGCCCACCAGCAGGACGTGCCGCTGACGACCGAGATCCAGCTCGGCGCGGGCACCATCCACAGCAGCCTGTTCGCCGCCGCCGACGACGCCAACCTGCCCGACGCCGTGACGATGCAGATGGCCGAACTCTTCGGCGCCGACATCGACTTCCGACGCGAACTGCGCAAGGGCGACAGCTTCTCGGTGGTCTACGAAACCCACACCGCAGACGGCGAGCCGGTGACCTGGAACTCCAGCACCGGCCGTGTGCTGGCCGCACAGTTCATCAACAAGGGCAAGCCGCACGAGGCGGTCTGGTTCCAGCCCGAGGGCAGTGCGCGCGGCGGCTACTTCGGTGCCGACGGCGTCAGCAAGGTGCGCAGCTTCCTGGCCTCGCCGCTGGCGTTCTCGCGCGTGACCTCGGGCTTTGCGATGCGCTTTCATCCGATCCACAAGACCTGGCGTGCCCACCTCGGCGTCGACTACGGCGCGCCCACCGGCACGCCGGTGCGCTCCGTCGGTGACGGCGAGGTCGAATTCGCCGGCGTGCAGAACGGCTACGGCAACGTCGTGGTGGTGCGCCACAACGGCGGGCGCAGCACGGTCTACGCCCACCTGAGCCGCATCGGCGTGCAGCGTGGCGAGAAGGTGGCGCAGGGCCAGAACATCGGCGCAGTCGGCTCGACCGGCTGGGCCACCGGCCCGCACCTGCACTTCGAGTTCAAGGTCAGCGGCACGCAGGTCGACCCGATCCAGATTGCGCGCGCTTCCGAAGCCGTGACGCTCACCGCCGCCGACCGCACCCGCTTCGTGCCGGCTGCAGCGCTGGCACGTGAACGCCTGGCCAGCGCACGCCGCGAGCCGGTCGCGCTAGCGCGCATGGAGTAGGACCCAAAGGCGGCCTGGCATGTCCGATCTCTACATCGGCCTGATGTCGGGCACGTCGATGGACGGCGTCGACGCCGCGCTGTGCCGCATCGGCGCGGCCGGCCAGTGGCTAGGCGTCATCGGCCACGCCCACCGCCCGTTCGACGCCACGCTGCGTGCCGCGCTGATGGCGCTGCAATCCAGCGGCCCCGACGAACTGCACCGCGCCGCGCTCGCCGCTAACGCGCTGGCACGGGTCTATGCCGCCGCCGTGGCGGACCTGCTGAAGGCCACCGGCACCCCACCGTCGCAAATACAAGCCGTGGGCGCCCACGGCCAGACCGTGCGCCACCAGCCCGGCCTGCATGACGGCATCGGCTACACCTGCCAGATCAACCAGCCCGCGCTGCTGGCCGAGTGGTGCGGCATCGCGGTGGTGGCGGACTTTCGCAGCCGTGATGTGATCGCCGGCGGTCAGGGTGCGCCACTGGTGCCGCCGTTTCATGCAGCCGTATTCGGGTCGCCGGAGGTGCCGCGTGCGGTGGTCAACATCGGCGGCATCAGCAACCTGACTGTGTTGACACCAGACCAGCCCCCGCGCGGCTGGGACTGCGGGCCGGGCAACGTGCTGCTGGATTTGTGGATCGCCCGCCACCGCGGTCTGGCCTACGACGCCGATGGCGCCTGGGGCGCGAGCGGCCGGGTCGACACGGCATTGCTGCAAGCACTGCTGGCCGAGCCCTATCTGCAGCGCACGCCGCCCAAGAGCACCGGGCGCGACCTGTTCCATGCCGACTGGCTGGACACCCATCTGCGCCAGATGGCGCCCGATGCCGCGCCACAGGACGTGCAGGCCACGCTCTGCGAGTTGACCGCCCGAGCCATCGCCAACGACCTGCGCGATCAGGCTGGCGGCGCACGCCAACTGCTGGTTTGCGGCGGAGGTGCGCTCAACCTCGATCTGATGCGGCGACTGCAGCAGCTTCTGCCGAGCGTGCGGGTGGCATCCAGCGTCACGGCCGGCCTGCCGCCCCTGCAGGTCGAGGCAGCAGCATTTGCCTGGCTGGCCGCGATGCACTGCCAAAGACGTGCGGCCAGCGTGCCGGCCGTGACAGGTGCGCGCGGCCCGCGTGTCCTGGGCGCCTTCTACCCAGCCTGAAATGAAAAAGCCGCCTGAGCGGCGGCTTCGTGCAGTTGGGCCGGGCCCGAAGCCCGGCATGAGTTCAGACCGAGAAGCTCGAACCGCAACCGCAGGTGGTGCTGGCATTCGGGTTCTTGATCACGAACTGCGCGCCCTGCAGGTCTTCCTTGTAGTCGATCTCGGCGCCGGCCAGGTACTGCAGGCTCATGGCGTCGATCAGCAGCGTGACGCCGTTCTTACTCATCTGGGTGTCGTCTTCGTTGACGATTTCGTCAAACGTGAAGCCGTACTGGAAGCCCGAGCAACCGCCACCCTGCACGAACACGCGCAGCTTGAGGTCGGGATTTCCTTCTTCGGCGACCAGGTCGGCCACCTTCAGGGCCGCACTGTCGGTGAAGACGAGCGGTACGGGGGGCATGTCGGTCTGGATGTTTTCGGCAACGGCGCTCATGAGCAACTCCTGTGGCGGGCCGTGACGGCCCTCGGATGGATGATTATTTCTCTTTGCCCGAAGCCAGCAGCTTCAGGGGTGACTTGTCTTCAAGCAATGCGGCGGTGGTGGCGCTGGCGCCGGACAGCTTCTGCAATGCACCTTCGATGGTGGCACCCTGGTGCATTTCAAGCGCCTCGTAGCGCACATCGCCCTGGATGCAGGCCTTGGGCTGCAATTCCAGCAACTGGCTGGACTCGACCGGGCCGATCACGGTGCCATTGATGATGACATGAGCGGCTTTCACCGTACCGACGACCTTGGCTTTCTCGCTGATGACCAGAATGCTGTTATTGCCGGCCAGCGCGATGATGTCGCCCGTCACTTCACCATCGATGCGCAGGCCATCACTGAAGCGCAAGGTGCCCTCAATGCTGGTGCCTTCGCCGATCAGGCTGCGAATGGCGGGTTGCTTCTTGGAACCAAACATGGGTTTTCTCGCTAGAACAGGGCGGGCTTGAAGGGAATCGGTGCTCAAAGACGCACGGTTTCGGTCGCCTGGACCTTGCCGCTGGCGTCCAGCACCTTGATCTCGAGCATTTTTACCACGGCAGTCGCGGCAAATTCCACCACCCCCTCCAAACGCTGGTACTGCTTGACGCTGACGGCCGCGCCGCTGGAGGCTGCATCGGCAGGCCAGACCCAGGCGCGCCCGGCCTGGGTGCCGCTGACCTGGACCTCGTAGCGGCCCTTGAACTCACCGGTGCGCCCCGCCGGCTGCATCAGCAGCACCTGGTAGCGGATACGGCCTGGCGCCTCCTGCTGGACCTGCAGACCGCGCAAGGACAGGGTCTTGCTGGCTGCGGTGCCCCCCACGGAAGGCACCAGTTTCTCGAAGAAGCCCAGATCGCGCGTCAGGGCCATGTTCTCGGCCTCGAGCGTCTTCAGGCGCGCGGCAAGACTTTCCTGCGCGGCGCGCTCGGCCTTGAGCAGGGTGTCGGCAGAATTGGCGATGGAGACCGCGCGCTCGTGCTCGGCGCGCAAACGGGTCATTTCCTCGCGCAACTGCACCAGTTGCTGCTGGGAATTGCGGTCGAGGCCGGCAATGTCCTTGCCGAACTCGTAGGCCCACAGCGCCATCGAGGCGGAAAAGCCCAGCGCCAGCGCGAGACCGATCCAGCGCAGCGGCCACGGCAGGCGGCTGCGCACGGTGACGAGCGGGGCACTGACCGAGAGTCGACGACGAAGTAGCTTCCAGCGCATGCCTGAGAGGAGTCCTTGAAGTGGAGCCGCGCACCATACACCAAGGCGACTCACCATTGCAAAGGGCCACACGAGGTGGCCCTTTGTTGCAGGACAGTGGCCGAAGCCACCGTCTTGTACTGCTTGATCGATCAGCGCTTGCTGAACTGCTTGGCGCGACGAGCACCACGCAGACCGACCTTCTTACGCTCGACTTCACGTGCATCGCGCGTCACGAAGCCGGCTTGGCTCAGTTCCGACTTGAGTGCTGCGTCGTAGTCGATCAGCGCACGGGTCACGCCGTGGCGCACTGCGCCGGCCTGGCCGGACTCACCGCCGCCATGCACGTTGACCTTGACGTCGAACGTTTCAGCGTTGTTGGTGAGCAGCAGAGGCTGCTTGACCACCATGATCGAGGTTTGACGGCCGAAGTACTGCTCGACCGGCTTGCCATTGACCACGATCTGGCCGGTGCCCTTCTTGATGAAGACACGTGCAACCGACGACTTGCGACGGCCCGTGCCGTAGTTCCAATCACCAATCATGTCGGTTCCTTAGATGTCCAGCGTCTTGGGCTGCTGAGCGGCGTGCGGGTGTTCACCACCGGCATAGACCTTCAGCTTCTTGATCATGGCGTAACCCAGCGGACCCTTGGGCAGCATGCCCTTGACGGCCTTCTGGATTGCACGGCCAGGATGCTTGGCCTGCATGTCGCGGAAGTTGGTTTCGAAGATACCGCCCGGGTAGCCCGAGTGACGGTAGTACTTCTTGTCAATCGACTTGGTGCCGGTGACACGAATCTTGTCTGCGTTGACGATGACGATGAAGTCACCGGTATCCACGTGAGGCGTGTAGATAGCCTTGTGTTTGCCGCGTAGACGGAGGGCGACTTCGCTGGCCACCCGTCCGAGGATCTTGTCCGTTGCGTCAATCACAAACCACTCATGCACGACCTCGGCCGGCTTGGCGCTGAAGGTTTTCATGGCAAATCACTTTGCTTAAAGGGTTTGCGGCTGCTGACCCTGCCCATCGGTGCCGCTTATGGGGTGCGACCTCTCAGGGCTGGGTGCGGTTTGACACCGCACTTTTCCGCGCAGCCAAAAAGCGGAAAAGCCCATGAGTATAGCGCGGTGAAGCGCCTCCTCATGGGCTTGAGACGGGTGAGGCCGCCAGCGACCCCACGAACCGGCCTTACTTGCCGCTCGGCACCTTGCCTTCGACACCCTTCACGTAGAAGTTGATGCCGTGCATGAACTTGTCATCGGCGGCTTCGTCCTTCTTGAGCACTTCCTTGCCGTCCTGGCCCAGGATGGGGCCCTTCCAGATCACGAAGCTGCCATCGGTCAGGCCGGCCTTGACCTTGGCGACACGCTCCTTGACGTCGGCGGGCACCTTGTCGGAGATCGATACCACGTCGATCGCGCCTTCCTTGACACCCCACCAGACACCGCCGGTGGACCACGTGCCGTCCAGCGCGTCCTTGACGGCCTTCTTGTAGTACGGCGCCCAGTTGATGACAGCCGACGCCAGGTGTGCGTTGGGGCCGAACTTGCTCATGTCCGAATCCCAGCCGAAAGCGTACTTGCCCTTCTCTTCGGCCTTCTGCAGCACGGCGCTGGAGTCGGTGTTCTGGAACAGCACATCAGCGCCGCCCGAGATCAGGCTCTGCGCGCCTTCGCCTTCCTTCGGGGGATCGAACCACTTGTTCACCCAGACCACCTTGGTCTTGACCTTGGGGTTGACGCTCTGCGCACCCAGCGTGAAGGCGTTGATGTTGCGGATCACCTCCGGGATGGGGATCGACGCCACCACGCCCAGCGTGTTGGACTTGGTCATGCTGCCGGCCATCACACCGGCCATGTACGCGCCTTCATAGGTGCGGCTGTCGTAGGTGCGCATGTTCTCGGCCGTCTTGTAGCCGGTGGCGTGCTCGAACTTGACGCCGGTGTTCTCGGCCGCGACTTTCAGCATCGGCTCCATGTAGCCGAAGGTGGTGCCGAAGATCAGCTTGTTGCCCTGGCCGACCAGGTCGAGCATCACGCGCTCGGCGTCCGCCGACTCGGGCACGTTCTCGACGAAGCTGGTGACGATCTTGTCGCCGAACTCGGCCTCGACCGCCTTGCGGGCGTTGTCGTGCGCGAAGGTCCAGCCGGCGTCGCCCACCGGGCCGACGTAGGCGAACGCCACCTTCAGCGGCTCAGGCTTGGCCGGCGCGGACGCCGGGGCCGATGCGGGCTCGGCGACCGGAGCGGCCTCTTCCTTCTTGCCGCAGCCCATCAGGGCCGCGGAAGCGGCCAGAGCCGCCCAGCCGGAAGCCGACAGCAGCCGGCGCTTGGTGAATTGGGTCATGCGTTCTCCTGGTAACAAAAGGAGGTGGAAAAAACCGAACGAAAAACAGAACGGGAAAACATTATCGGATCGCTTCACGATCCCGGGAAAAACGGCTTGCCGATCGACGCCGGCATGTTGGCGCGGATCCAGGCCGGGTTGCGCGAGATGAGCACCAGCACCACGATGGTGGCCAGGTAGGGCAGCATCGTCAGCCACTGGCTGGCGATCTGCACGCCCTCGCCCTGCAGGTGGAACTGCAACATCGTCACGCCGCCGAACAGATAGGCACCCAGCAAGACCCGCGCCGGCCGCCAGGTGGCAAAGGTGGTGAGCGCCAGCGCAATCCAGCCCTTGCCCGCCGTCATGCCCTCGACCCACAGCGGCGTGTAGATCACCGACAGATACGCCCCCGCCACACCGCACAGCGCGCCACCCGCCAGCACCGCCAGCAGCCGGATGCGGCGCACCGGGTAGCCCAGCGCGTGAGCCGATTCGGGCGACTCGCCCACCGCGCGCAGCACCAACCCGGCACGCGAGCGGTACAGAAACCACGCCAGCGCCAGCGCCAGCACCATCGTCAGATAGACCATCGGGTGATGGCGGAACAGCGCCGGCCCGAGCAGCGGGATGTCGGTCAAAAACGGCACCTCGAAGTGCGGTCGCGCCGCCAGCTTTTCCTGCGTGTAGCGCAGGCCCGCAAACGCCGACAGGCCGGCGCCGAACAGGCTCAACGCCAGCCCGGTGGCGTACTGGTTGGTGTTGAGCCAGATCACCAGCACGCCGAAGACGCTCGCCAGCAGCGCGCCGGCCAGGGCGCCCGCACCAAAAGCGAGCCCGTCATTGCCGGTGTGCACCGAGGTGGCGAAACCGGCAATCGCGGCCACCAGCATCATGCCCTCGGCGCCCAGGTTGACCACGCCGGCGCGTTCATTGATCAGCAGGCCCAGCGCGGCAATGGCCAGCACGGTGCCGGCGCTCAGGGTCGCGGCGATCAGCAAGGCGATTTCATTCATGGTCACGCCCTCCGGCGAATGCGATAGGCGATCAGCGTGTCACACGCCAGCAGCGACAGCAGCAGCAGGCCCTGGAACACGCCGGTGATCGATTTGGGCAGCCCGAGGCGCGACTGCGCCAGCTCGCCGCCGATGTAGAACATGCTCATCAGCACGCCCGAGGCCACGATGCCCACGGGATGCAGCCGGCCCACAAACGCGACGATGATGGCGGCAAAGCCGTAACCCACCGGCACATACGGCGTCAACTGGCCCAGCGGTCCGGCGGCTTCGAGCGCACCCGCCAGCCCGGCCATGCCGCCTGAGAGCAGCAGCGCCGTCCACAACGCCGTGCGCGACGAGAAGCCTGCATAGCGCGCCGCCGCCGGTGCCAGCCCGCCCACCTGCAGCGCAAAGCCGCGGTAGGTGCGGAACATGAACACCCACGCCAGCGCCACCGCCAGCAGCGAGATCAGCACGCCGATGTTGGCGCGCAGGCCCTCCACCAGGCGAGGCACCTTGGTCACGGCCGCAAAGGTGATGGTCTGCGGAAAGTTGAAGCCCGCCGGGTCCTTCCACGGCCCGTAGACCAGGTAGCTGAGCACCATCTCGGCCACGTAGACCAGCATCAGGCTGACCAGGATCTCGTTGGCGTTGAAGCGGTCACGCAGCAGCGCGGTGATCGCCGCCCAGGCCATGCCGCCCAGCACACCGGCCGCCAGAATGGCCGCCACGATCCAGCGCGAGCTGCCCGCGTCCGCCTGCATCGCCACCCAGCCGCCGCCGAGCGCGCCCAGGATGAACTGCCCTTCGGCACCGATGTTCCAGAAGTTGGCCCGAAAGCACACCGCCAGCCCGAGCGCAATCAGCACCAGTGGCACCGCCTTGACGCTCAGCTCCGACAACGCGCGCGCGTTCTTCAGCGGCTCGATGAAGAACATCTGCAGCCCCCGGACCGGGTCCTTGCCCAGCAGCACGAAGATCGTCACGCCGATCAGCACCGTCAACACCAGCGCGATCACCGGCGAGGCCAGCGACATCCACCGCGACGGCTCGGGCCGCGCTTCAAGCCTGAACATGCAGGGTCTCCTCGGTATTCAAAGACGCTGCGGGAACTTCCCACAGGCCCGACATCCAGATGCCGATGCGCTCGACCGTCGCATCCACCGTGCGCACCGACGGCGACAGCCGCCCCTGCGCCATCACCTGCAGGCGGTCGCAGATCTCGAACAGCTCGTCGAGTTCCTCGCTCACCACCAGCAGCGCACAGCCGGCGTCGCGCAGCGCCAGCAACTCGGCACGGATCTGCGCCGCCGCGCCCACGTCCACGCCCCAGGTCGGCTGGCTGATGATGAGCAGCTTCGGGGCCGCGTCAATCTCGCGCCCGACCAGGAATTTCTGCAGGTTGCCGCCCGAGAGCGACTTGGCCGCCGCCCCTGGCCCGCCGGCCTTGACCTTGAAGCGCGCGATCAGGTCGGTCGCCAGCCGCTCGACCTGGCCCATGCGCAGCCAGCCGCCCGCGCCCACCAGCTCGGTGCGCGTCAGCAGCGTGTTCTGCGCCAGGCTCAGGCCTGGCACCGCGCCGCGCCCGAGACGTTCTTCCGGTACAAAGTGCAGCCCACGCTTGCGCCGCGCCCCGGGCGAGGCCTGGGCAATGTCGTGGCCGAACAGCCGGATGCTGCCGCCAGGCGCGCGGCGGTCTTCGCCTGAGAGCGCCGCCATCAGCTCCTGCTGGCCGTTGCCCGAGACACCGGCGATGCCGAGGATTTCACCCGCGCGCACCTCCAGCGCCAGCTCGCGCAGATCGGTGCCGAAAGGTTCGGCCTTGGCCAGGCTCAGCGCCTGAGCCTGCAGCGCCACCACGCCCGGCTGTGCCGGGCGGTGCTGCAGCTGCGGCGGCTCGGCGCCGATCATCAGCCGCGACAGGCTGGCGTTGCTCTCCTGCGTCGGGTCGACCTCGCCCGTGACCTTGCCACCGCGCAGCACGGTGCAGTGGTGGCACAGCGCGCGGATCTCGTCGAGCTTGTGGCTGATGTAGAGGATCGAGCAGCCCGCTGCACTCAACTTGCGCAGCGTGACAAACAGGCGCTCGACCGCTTGCGGCGTCAGCACCGAGGTCGGCTCGTCGAGGATCAGCAACTGCGGACGCGTCAGCAAGGCGCGCACGATTTCCACGCGCTGGCGCTCGCCCACGCTCAGGGAATGCACCGGCCGCAGCGGGTCGACCTCCAGGCCGTACTCGCCCGCCACCTCGCGGATGCGGCTCGTCACCTGAGCCAGCGTCAGGCCCTTGTCGAGGCCGAGCCAGACGTTCTCGGCTGCGGTGAGCGTGTCGAACAGGCTGAAGTGCTGGTAGACCATGCTGATGCCCAGCGCCCGTGCCTGCGCCGGGCTGCTGATCTGCACCGGCTGGCCGTTCCAGCGCACCTCGCCGGCATCGGGCCGCACCGCGCCGTAGATGATCTTCATCAGCGTCGACTTGCCCGCGCCGTTCTCGCCCAGCACGGCGTGGATCTGGCCGGGCTGCACGGTCAGGCTGACGCTGTCATTGGCGCGTACCGCCGGGTACTGCTTGGTGATGGCGTGCAACGCCAGCCGGGGCGGCTGCAGGGATGGGTTCATGGTTCTTCTCTCCAGGCAAGCCGGCCGGGGTCGGCCTGTACCCGCCGGTAAGCGAGCTGGCCGGCCACGTAGGTGGCGGCCAGGTTGCGTTCGTCGCCCAGCGTCATCCAGGCGAACAGTCTCTCGTGCAGATCGCGCGCCAGCGCGTGGCGGTGCGCACCGACCGGGCCGTGCGACCAGTCCCAGGCGCACAGATCGGCGCTGCAGCCCACGTCGAACGAGCCGATCTCGCCCACCAGCCCGAGCGCCTCGGCCGCGCCGCGCGTGGCCGCGTGCAGCGCCTTGAAGGCGGTGAGCCGCGCGCCGCGCAGCGCCTGCACCTTGTAGGCGTCGGCGAGTGTGCGCAGCATCGACAGGCTGGTGCCGCCGCCCACGTCGCTGGCGACGCTGACCCGCGCCCCGGCGGCTTCGAGCGCCGGCCAGTCCATCAGCCCGCTGCCCAGGAACAGGTTGGAGCTGGGGCTGTGGGCGATCTGCGCGCCGGTGTCGGCCAGCAGCGCGCGGTCGATGTGGTCGAGCCAGATGCCGTGCGCCAGCACCGCGCGCTCGTTGAGCAGACCGTGGTGACGGTACACGTCCAGATAGCTGCGCGCCTGCGGAAACAGCGCGGCCACCCAGTCGACCTCGGCACGGTTCTCGGCCACGTGGGTCTGCAGGTAGAGGCCGGGCACCTCGGCCATCAGCCGGCCGGCCATCGCCAGCTGCTCAGACGTGCTGGTGGGCGCAAAACGCACCGTCATCGCGTAGGCCAGCCGGCCGTGGCCGTGCCAGCGCTCGATCAGCGCGCGGCAGTCGGCCTCGGCGCCGATGACGTCGTCGCACAGCGCGGGCGGCGCGTGGCGGTCCATCAGCACCTTGCCGGCGATCAGGCGCATGTGACGGGCGTGGGCGGCCTCGAACAGCGCCTCGGCGCTGACGCGGTGCACGGTCGGGAACACCACCGCCGCCGTGGTGCCGTGCGCCAGCAGCGCATCCAGAAATACAGTCGCACCCGCCTGCGCCACCACGGGATCGGCGTAGCGCTGCTCGGCCGGAAAGGTGTAGGTGTTGAGCCAGTCCAGCAGCTCGGTGCCATAGCTGGCGATCACGTCGAGCTGCGGGCTGTGCACATGCGTGTCGATGAAGCCCGGCAGCAGCAGCTGGCCGCGGTGGTCGATGCGCTGCCAGTCGTCGCCCGGCGTCAGGCGCTCGGCCGGCTCGACGCCGGTGATGCGGCCGCCGTCGATCATCAACCAGTGGTCCGGCCGCCAGCGCACACCGCCTGCCGCAGCCGGCGCCGCCCAACCCGGATCGGCCGTGAAGTCGAGCAGGTCCGCCCGCAAGGCCTGCTTGTTCTTGTCGGTGGGAGGGGAATGGGCCTGGTTCAGCATCGGCGTATTGTCATATCGTTCCTGCGCCTGTTCAGCTGGCAAGAATCATGCGAGAGTCTGTTTCGGGAAACCCCTGAGGGACCACGACCCATGAGCACACCAGACACGCCCGCCTCCAGCCCCACCCGCCCGATCCGCTTCTTCCAGGGCGGCGCGCTGCAGCAGATCCACGACGCCGCGCCCACCCGCAGCCTGCTGCACTGGCTGCGCGAAGACGCGCGCTGCACCGGCACCAAGGAAGGCTGCAACGAGGGCGACTGCGGCGCCTGCACCGTGATCGTGGCCGACCTGGACCCGGCGCAGCCCCAGCCCGCCCTGCGCCTGCGCAACCTCAACGCCTGCCTGGCCTTCCTGCCCACGCTCGATGGCAAGGTGGTGCTGACGGTGGAGGATCTGGCCGGCATCGACACGCCAACGCAGACGCCGCATCCGGCGCAACAGGCGCTGGTCGATTGCCACGGCTCGCAGTGCGGCTTCTGCACGCCCGGTTTCGCAATGACGATGACCGCGGTTTACGAACGCGAACAGGCCTGCGCCCGTCGCCCCACGCGCCAGCAACTCGCCGACGATCTGGCCGGCAACCTGTGCCGCTGCACCGGCTACCGGCCGATCCTGGACGCCGCCGAGCGCATGTTCGACGCCACACCGCGCCGGCTCGACCGCGCGGCGCTGCTGGCGCAACTGCAGCAACTGGCTCAAGACGCGCCGCTGCACTACGCCGCGCCGGACGGTGCACCGGACGAAATTTTCCACGCCCCGCGCACGCTCGACGCCTTCGCCGCGCTGCGCGAGGCACTGCCGCAAGCCCGGCTGCTGGCCGGCGCCACCGACGTCGGCCTGTGGGTCAACAAGCAGCTCCGGGCGCTGGGCGAAATCGTCTCGATCAACGAGGTGGCCGAGTTGCACCGCATCGAGCAGCGCGACGGCGAACTCGTCATCGGCGCCGCCGCCACGCTCGAAGCCGCCTGGGGCGCGCTGGCCGCACAGTTGCCGGCGCTGCGCGAGGTCTGGCTGCGCTTCGCCTCGCCGCCGATCCGCCACGCCGGCACGCTCGGCGGCAACCTCGCCAACGGCTCGCCCATCGGCGACGGCGCACCGGTGCTGATCGCGCTCAGCGCCCGGCTGGTGCTGCGGCGCGGCGCGGTCGAGCGCGAGCTGGCACTGCAGGACTACTACCTCGACTACATGAAGACCGTGCTGCAGCCCGGCGAGTTCATCGCCCGGCTGATCGTGCCGCTGCCAGCGCCAGCAGCGCAGCTGCGGGTCTGGAAGATCAGCAAGCGCTACGACAGCGACATCTCCGCCGTCTGCGCCGCCTTGCTGCTGCAGCTGGACGGCGGCGTGGTGACGCAGGCGCGGCTGGCCTTCGGCGGGCTGGCGGGCATCGTCAAGCGCGCCGCGCAAACCGAGGCGGCACTGGTCGGCCAGCCGTGGACCGAAGCCGCGCTGCAAGCTGGCATCGACGCCCTGGCGCAGGACTTTTCGCCGCTCTCCGACCTGCGCGCCAGCGCCGCCTACCGCCGCCAGGTCGCAGGCAACCTGCTGCGCCGGCTCTGGCTGGAAACGCGCGCCGACGCGCCGCTGGCCGCCAGCGCCACCACCGTCTGGGGATCCCAAGCATGAACGCACCCGAGAAACTTCAGCCCTGGGCGCAGGTCGGACAGCCACGCCCGCATGAATCGGCGCACCTGCACGTGGCGGGTGCTGCGCCCTACATCGACGACATTCCCGAAGCCGCCGGCACGCTGCACGCCGCGCTCGGCCTGTCGCCGCTGGCGCATGGGCAACTGCGCGGCATTGACCTCGATTTGCTGCGCGCCCAACCCGGCGTGGTGGCGGTGCTGACGGCGGTGGATTTTCCCGGCGTCAACGACTGCGGCTCGATCGTTCACGACGAGCCCATCCTGGCCGACGGCGAACTGCGCTACCTGGGCCAGCCGGTGTTTGCCGTCATCGCCCGCAGCCGCGACCAGGCCCGGCGCGCGGCAGCCTTGGCCAAGCAGGCGATCCACGCCGACGCCCTGCCCGCCGTGCTGACGGCGCGCGAGGCGCACGCGCTGGGCCAGTACGTCGTGCCGCCGATGGCGATGGTGCGCGGCGATGCCGCGCGGGCGCTGGCCACCGCGCCGCACCGGCTGACGGGC
The DNA here is from genome assembly GCF_965250675.1 of Leptothrix sp. (in: b-proteobacteria). Classification (NCBI taxonomy): domain Bacteria; kingdom Pseudomonadati; phylum Pseudomonadota; class Betaproteobacteria; order Burkholderiales; family Sphaerotilaceae; genus Leptothrix; species Leptothrix sp. (in: b-proteobacteria). The sequence goes on along the minus strand of NZ_CBDFPH010000001.1, from coordinate 817,192 downwards.
CAGTTCAGCCTCGGCGGGCAGGAACAGTTCTATCTGGAAGGCCAGATCTCCTACGCGCTGCCGCAGGAAAACGCCGGCCTGCTGGTGCACTGCTCCACCCAGCACCCGAGCGAGATGCAGCACCTGGTGGCGCACGCCCTGAACCTGGCCAGCCATCAGGTGCAGGTGCAATGCCGGCGCATGGGCGGCGGCTTTGGCGGCAAGGAATCGCAGTCGGCGCCGTTTGCCTGCATCGCCGCGCTGGCGGCGCAAAAGCTGGGGCGGCCGGTCAAGCTGCGGCTGGATCGCGATGATGATTTCCTCATCACCGGCCGCCGCCACGGCTTCGAGTACGACTACCAGCTCGGCTTCGACGGCCAGGGCCGCGTGCTGGGCGTGGCGGTCGACATGATCAGCAACGCCGGCCACTCGGCCGACCTGTCGGCGCCGGTGATGACACGCGCGCTCAGCCACTTCGACAACGCCTACTGGCTGCCCGACGTGCACATGCGCGGCTTCTGCGCCCGCACCCACACGCAGAGCAACACCGCCTTCCGCGGCTTCGGCGGGCCGCAGGGCGCGCTGGCCATCGAGGTGATGCTCGACGAGATCGCCCGCCACCTCGGGCTCGACCCGCTGGCGGTGCGGCGCGCCAACTTCTACGGCACGCAGGAGCGCAACGTCACACCCTACGACCAAGTCGTCGAGGACAACATCATTCACCCGTTGGTGGATCGGCTGGCCGTCGAGTCAGGCTACGCCGCGCGCCGCGCCGGCATCGCCGCCTGGAACGCCACCAGCCCGGTGCTCAAGAAAGGGCTGGCGCTGACGCCGGTGAAGTTCGGCATCAGCTTCAACGTCGCGCATTTCAACCAGGCCGGCGCGCTGGTGCACCTCTACACCGACGGCTCGATCCTGGTCAACCACGGTGGCACCGAGATGGGCCAGGGCCTCAACACCAAGGTGGCGCAAGTGGTGGCGCACGAGTTGGGCGTGGACTTGAAGCGCGTGCGCGTCAGCGCGACCGACACGCAGAAGGTGGCCAACACCAGCGCCACGGCAGCGTCGACCGGCAGCGACTTGAACGGCAAGGCCGCGCAGGACGCGGCACGGCAGATCCGCGTGCGGCTGGCGCAGTTTGCCGTCGACAAGTACGGCATTGACGCCAGTCAACTGCACTTTGCCGACGACGTGGTGCAGGCCGGCGAATGGCAAATGCGCTTTGCCGAGCTGGTTGCCCAGGCCTATCTGGCACGCGTGCAGCTCTGGAGCGACGGCTTCTACGCCACGCCCGGCCTGCACTGGGACCGCGAACGGCTCAAGGGCAAGCCCTTCTTCTACTTCTGCTATGGCGCCGCCGTCAGCGAAGTGTTGATTGACACGCTGACCGGCGAGCACCGCCTGCTGCGCGCCGACCTGCTGCACGACGTGGGCGCGTCGCTCAACCCGGCCATCGACATCGGCCAGATCGAAGGTGCTTTCATCCAGGGCATGGGCTGGCTGACCAGCGAGGAGCTGTGGTGGCAGCCGATGGACGGCTCGCGCCACGCCGGCAAGCTCATGACCCACGCGCCCAGCACCTACAAGATCCCGACCGCCAACGACGTGCCGGCGGCCTTCCACACGCAGCTGTTCGACCAGCGCAACCCGGCCGACACCATCCACCGCAGCAAGGCGGTGGGCGAGCCGCCGCTGCTGCTGGCCTTCAGCGTGTTCCTGGCGTTGCGCGATGCGGTGTCCGCCGTGGGCGGTCACCGCATTCAGCCGCCGCTGCGCGCACCCGCCACGCCGGAGGCGGTGCTGGATGCGGTGATGGCCGTGACGCAGGCCGAGGCCTTGGCCTTGGGCGAAGATCACACCCATGCGCCAGCCGGCGCACACCAACGCAGGAAGGATGACGCTTGAAGATCGCACTCTGGCTGGGTGGCCTGTTCGTGGCCCTGTTGTGGACCGGCGGGGCCTGGATCACCGCTTCGTTGATCGACTGGGGCGCGGCGCTGATGACCTCCGGCCAAGCCATCGGCCTGGGCCGGGCGGTGGCCGACTGGCCGCTGCCGACCTGGCTCGGCCTGTGGGCGGACACCGCGCTGATCGAGATGCTGCGTGACGCCGCCGTCTGGACGCTGGAGGCGCTGCAGGCGTCCTCGCCGGTCGCCGGCGATGTCATCGGCTGGCTGGTGCCGGTGGTCTGGGTCGTGTGGGGCCTGGGGCTGGCCGCGATCCTGGCCCTGACCGGCGGCCTGCACTGGCTGGTGAGCCGCCTCAGCCCGAGCGCGATACGCTGAGCCACGCTCGGGCTGGCGTCATTTCGTGGCGCGAACCTTGTCGATCGCGGCGACCATCTCCTGCACCACCGGGCCGAGTTCCTTGGTGTACTTCTCGATCACCGGCTTGGCGCGCTCGCGCAGCTTGGCGATCTCTTCGGGCGGCAGCTCGTGCACGGTCATGCCGAGCTTCTTGAGCTCGGCCAGCACCTTGGCCGCCTCTTCGCGTGCGATCTTGCGCTGGATCACCGCCGTTTCCATTGCGGCGTCACGCAGGATCTTCTGCTCGACCGGCGAGAGCTTGTCCCAGAACTTCTTGCTGACGATCACCGCCTGCGGCGTGTACATGTGGTTGGTGATCGTCAGGTGCTTGGAGACCTCGTTGTACTTGCCGTCGAGGATGTTCAGCAGCGGGTTGGTCATGCCGTCGATGGCCCCCTGCTCCAGCGCGGTGTAGGTCTCGGTGAAGGGCATCGGCACCGGCGATGCGCCCAGCGCCTTCATGAAGTCGACGTAGATCGGCGTCGGGATCACGCGCATCTTCAGGCCCTTGAAGTCGTCGGCCTTGGCGATCGGCCGCTTGAGGGTGTGCATCTGGCGGAAGCCCAGGTCCCAGTAGGCCAGGCCGACCAGGCCGCGCTCCTGCAGCTTGTCGAGCAGCTTCTGGCCAATCGGGCCGTCGGCGATGGCGTCGGCCTCGCGGGTGTTGTTGAACAGGAAGGGGAAGTCGAAGATCGCCATTTCCTTGGCGTTGCCGGCCAGCAGGCTGGCGTTCATCACCGTCATCTCCATCGTGCCGCCCTGCATGGCCGACACCGTCTGCAGGTCCGGGCCGAGCGCGCCGCCGGGGAAGGGCTTGACGCTCAGCTTGCCGCCGCTCTTCTTGGCGACCAGTTCGGCGAACTTCTCCACCCCGATCACCTGCGGATGGCCCTTGTTGCTGGCCGAGGGGAACTTGATGGTGCGGGCCTCGATGTCGGCAGCAGCGGCTGAACCGACGGCGCTGACCGCCAGCGCGGCCAGGGAGGCAAGAACAATACGACGCAGGGTATGCATGAAGAATCCTTTGAAGAGACAGGAAAAAGGACAGAAAAAAGCGGTGCTCACTGCACAGGCAGCGAGTCCCGCACGGCGGACAAGTCGGCACGCACGGCCTGGGCGGCCTCGTGAAGACCAAAGAATTCGAGGTAGTCCGGCACTTGCTGCACCAGCATTTCAAAGCCCGGGTGGGCGGCAATGCCACGCTGGCGGCAAGCCTGAAGCAGCGGCGTGGGCGCCGACTTCATGAGGATGTCGATGACGCAGGCGTGGGCCTCCAGGCGCTGCACATCGAAAGGAAGCGGATCACCCGGGTGCAGGCCCAGTGGCGTGGCGTGGACGACCAGATCAAAACCGGCCGGGTCGTTACCGGCTGCGCGCACTTTCTGGCTGCCGAGCGCGTGCCGTTGCAGTCGGGCAGCGAGTTCCGTGGCGCGCGCGCCCAGGTCGTGGATGGCGAGTTCGCTGACGCCCGCATCCATCAGCGCCACGGCGATGGCCGCACCGGCCCCGCCGGCACCCACCAGCAGCACGCGCTGACCCTGGGGAGCAAAGCCGAAGTGATGCAGTGCGCGTATGAAGCCCGAGCCATCGAAGAGTCCGCCCTCCAGGCTGCCATCGGCACGGCGGCGCACGGCATTCACCGATTGCGCCAACTGGCCCGCACGGTCGCAGTGCGCCAGTCGCTCAAGCAGGGCTGTTTTATGCGGAATGGTCAGCCACAGCCCATCGATGTTTTCAGCGGCCAGTACCGATCGGGCAAAGGAGTCGAACAGGGCCGGACGCACGTGCGCAGGCACCAGCACGGCATCGACACCGTGCCGCATGAACAGCGTGTTGAAAATAAGAGGCGCCTGGACTTGAGCAATCGGATCTCCGACCACCATGAACACACGCGTACGACCTGATATCTGCATCGAATCCACCTGAATGAGCGCATCGGTTTGCGCTGGAAGCGGACTGTAGGCAGCGGGGCAAGGGGGCGACAAGAGGGATACCCGGTCAGTATTCCGATCAACGGACACTCTTGTCCGATAATCGGTTATTACTCTGGTTTACCCTAGGAATTCACCATGGCGCAGCGCCCTGAGTCCAGCCCCGATCCGTCAGGCAACCTGCCAGGCAGCGCCGGCTACCCGATTGATCGCGCCGACCTGATCGCCGGGCTGGGCCGCGGGTTGGCTGTGATCGAGAGCTTCGATGACGAGCACTCGCGCATGACCTGCGCCGAGGTCGCCGACCGCACGGGCATTCCGCGCACCGCCGCACGGCGCCATCTGCAAAGCCTGTGTCACTTCGGCTACGCGGAGAGCGATGGCAAGCGCTTCTGGCTGGCGCCCCGCGTGCTGCGACTCGGGCAGAGCTACCTGGACGGCGCGCGGTTGCCGCGTCTGGTCCAGCCCTTCATCCAGCGCTTGTCCATGGCCACCGGCGAAACCGTCAACGTCAGCGTGCTCGATGGGCACGAGGTGGTGTACGTCGCCCGCAGCAACAGTCCGCGCGTCGTCTCCATCGGCTTTCATGCCGGGGCGCGTGTGCCGGCGCACGTGGTGAGTCCGGGCGTCGTCTTGCTGTCGATGCTCAAGGACGGCGCCCTCACGCACTGGATCGACCGCCACGAGTTTCTGGCCTTTTCGTCCAGCACCGTGGTCGACCGGGAACAGTTTCGCCAGGATGTTCTGGCCGCGCGCCGGCAAGACCACTGGATTTCGGTCGGTCGGCTGGATGCGGGCCTGATCGGGGTGGCTTCCGCGCTGAAAGACCGGTTCGGCACCTGCAAAGGCGCCATCGGCATGACAGTGCAAAGCCACCACTGGAATCCGGAACGGGTCCTGGAGCGGTTGGTGCCCGCCATCATCGACACCGTCAACACGCTGCGACCGCTGATCTAGTCGACCCGCTCCGGCGCCATCTGGCGCCACGCTCGACCCATCTCAGGACCTCACACCGCCTCGGGCATGCCGCTGTGCAGGGATTGGGTGATAGCCAGGCCGATGCGGGTGGCCTCCATCGCGTCGTCCAGCGTCAGCGTCAGCGGGGTTTCGCCCCGGCAGGCGGCGACGAAGGCGGTCATCTCATGCGCGAAAGCCGCCTCGAAGCGCTCGTAGAAATCAGCCAGCACGGCGTGGCGCACGCCGCCGGCATCCCGGCGCTCGATGCGGTCGCGCGCGGCGCCCATGCCCACCTGCAGCGTGCCGGCGGTGCCGATCACCTCGGTGGTGGTCTCGTGGCCGTGCGGCATGGTGCGGCTGGCGTAGAAGACGGCGCGGGCGCCACCCTCGAATTCGACGATGGCCAGACCGTTGTCGACGTCCTTGCATTCGGCCAGCGCCGGGTGCAGCGCAATGGTGCCGCTGGCGAAGGCGCGGACGGCCTTCGGCCGGCCCAGCAGCCAGCGCGCCAGGTCGATGTCATGCACGCTGCAGTCCATGAAGATGCCACCCGACGTGGGCGCAAAGCGCACGAAGAAGCCGTCCGGGTCGTTCTGGTCGCAGGTCTGCGAGCGCACCAGGAAAGGCCGGCCGATCTCGCCCGCCTCCACCGCCTGTGCCGCGCTGGCGTAGCTGGGGTCGAAGCGGCGCACGAAGCCGACCATCGCCACCTGCTGCGGGTACTGCGCGGCCACGGCCAGCACGCGCTCGCAATCGGGCACGTTCAGCGCCAGCGGCTTCTCGACGAAGACGTGCTTGCCGGCCTTCAGCGCCGCGATGGTCTGGTCGGCGTGCAGCGAGGTGGGCGTGACCAGCACGACCGCATCGATGGCCGGGTCAGCCAGGAAGGCGTCGAAGTCGCTGTACAGGCGCTCCACCCCCAACTCGCTGCGGGCGAAATCGCGCTCGGCCTCGACCGGGCTGCAGGCGGCGACCAGGTCGACGTGGCGGGTGCGGAAAGCCAGCGCTTCAGCGTGGCGCTTGCCGAGGCGGCCGAGGCCGGCGATGCCGACACGCAGGCGGGCGGGGGTGGAAGCAATCGGTGCGGTCATGGTGTCTCTCTTGTCGAAGGGTGCAACGCAGAACGGCGAGCCCCAGGCTCGCCGCGTTCAGGAGGCCGCTGCAGGGCAGCCTTTCATGGTTTCGTCAGATCGGCGCTGATCAGAACTTGATCGGCTGGCCGCTCAGGCAGCTCTCGGCCGCCGCATCCGCCAGGATCTGCGCCTTCACGCCGTCGGCCACCGTGGTGCGGAACGCGCCACCGGTCTGCAGGCAGTCGAAGAAGTGCGCCAGCTCGGCCTTGTAGGCGGCGGCATAGCGCTGCAGGAAGAAGGCTTCGGGCTTGTTGGCGGTGATGCCGTTGGCGTTCCACTCGACCACTTCGCTGGGCGCCTGGTTGCCGCACTGCAGCATGCCGAGCGAGCCCAGCACTTCAAAGCGCTGGTCGTAGCCGTAGGCGGCGCGGCGGCTGGTGTTGATCTGGCAGAGGCGGCCCTTCCTGGTGCGGATCGTCACGGCGGTGCTGTCGACGTCGCCCAGGTCGGCGATCGCCGGGTCGGTCAGCACCGAGCCGGTGGCGCTGAGCCACTCGGCTTCGTCGCCGTCGGCGCACAGGATCCAGCGGAACACGTCCAGGTCATGGATCAGCATGTCGCGGAAGATGCCGCCCGAGGCCTTGATGTATTCGGCCGGCGGCGCGCCCGGGTCGCGGCTGGTGATGATCAGCATCTCGGGGTTGCCGATGGCGCCGGCGTCCATGCGGGTGCGGGCGTCGTTGAAAGTCGGGTCGAAACGGCGTTGGAAGCCGATCATGCAGGCCACGCCCGCGGCCTTGACGGCTTCGCCGCAGGCGATGGCGCGCGGCACCGACAGGTCGACCGGCTTCTCGCAGAAGATGTGCTTGCCGGCCGCGGCGGCGCGGGTGATCAGGTCGGAGTGGGTCGACGTCGGCGAGGTGATCGCGACGACATCGATCGACTTGTCGGCCAGCACGGCTTCGATGGTCGAGACCTCGGCGCCGAGCTGCTGCGACAGCTGCGCAGCGCTCTCGCCCATCGGGTCGCAGATGTATTTGAGCTTCACGCCCGGCAGTGCGGCCAGGTTGGTGGCGTGGATGCGGCCGATGCGGCCCGCGCCAAAGACGGCGACGTTTTTCATGAGGTGGGTCTCCTGGAGGGGGAATCTGATCGCTGCGAACTATAGCCCTGGCCTCAAAAAAATGGAAATTAATTTCCATTAGGGTTTTTCATAGAACTTTGGTGTTCTCCTCTAGAAGTTCACGCTGCAGAATCAATCGCCGGGGTTTTTGACCATTTATGTTCAAAGTTTGTGCTGCTGCGACCGGCACGTCTGCCTAGAGTGCGGGCAGTTCCCACCCCCACCCTGCCCACGGAATTCGTCATGTCACAACTTCAATTCGCCATCAATCGCATGTCCGCCCCGCGCATGAGCTTCGACGCCTTCGTCGCCATGACGCGCCGCCTGGGCGTGGCCGCCATCGAGATCCGCAACGACCTGACGGGCGTCGAGATCACCGACGGCACGCCGGCCGCCACCGTGGGCGCGGCGGCCAAGGCGCAGGGCCTGGTGATCCGCTCGATCAACGCGCTGCAGCGCTTCGAGCAGTTCAACGCCGAGCGCGAGGCCGAGGCCATCGAGCTGGCCCGCTACGCCCGCGACTGCGGCGCCGAAGCGCTGGTGCTCTGCCCGACCAACAGCCGCGCCGACAGCCGCACGCCCGAGCAGCGCCACGCCGATCTGGTCCACGCGCTGACCGCGCTCAAGCCCATCCTGGATGAGCACGGCCTGATCGGCCTGGTCGAGCCGCTGGGCTTCGAGGAATGCGCCGTGCGCCTCAAGTCGCAGGCGGTGCGCGCGTTCGAGGAAATCAAGGCCGACGGCACCTTCCGCCTCGTGCATGACACCTTCCACCACCACCTTGCCGGTGAAGGCCTGTTCTTCCCCGAGTGGACCGGCCTGATCCACATCTCCGGCGTCGAAGACGAAACCGTGACCGTGGGCGACATGCGCGACGGCCACCGCGTGCTGGTCGGCGCCGATGACCGCCTGGGCAACGCGCCGCAACTGCGCCGTCTGCTGGATGCGGGCTACAGCGGCTATGTGTCGTTCGAGCCGTTTGCCGAGTCGGTCGCCGCCGCGCCGGACATCGAAGCCGAACTCGCCGCCAGCATGGCCTATCTGCGCGATGCCGTGGCCGCAGCCACCGCCGCCTGAATCAGGCTCACAGCATGAGCCCGGCTTGAGCCGTGACGCGCCATGACGCGTCGCAAGCGCAGCGCCCGTTTCGTCGAGATTGCCTCGGCGGCGGGCGTGAGCATGTCCACCGTCAACCGGGTGCTCAATGAGCACGGCAGTGTCTCGGCCGACACCCGCGCCCGGGTGGTCGCCGCGGCCAAGCAACTGGGCGTGCCACGCGTGCTGCCCGACCCGCGTCATGGGCTGACGCGCTTCGACGTGATCCTGGCGCACAGCCCGACGCCCTACTTCAGCCGGCTGGAGCTGGCGCTGCAGCGCGCAGCGCAGATGCTCGACACGCGCATCGTCATCCACCGCCACCGCGTCGACGCGCAGGACGAGGCGCGCGTGCTGCACGCCATCCAGCAGACCGACCGCCCGGCAGGCCACCGCCGTGACGGCCTGATGGTCGCGCTGCACGACAGCCCGGCGGTGCGCGTGGCGCTGCGCGGCCAGATCGCACGCGGCGTGCCGGTGGTGACGCTGATGAGCGCCATCGGCACGGCCGGCGACGAGGTGCCCGGCCTGCACTACGCTGGCATCGACAACCTGGCCGCCGGCCGCACGGCGGGCCACCTGATCGGCCAGCGCCTGGGCACCACGCCCGGCGACATCCTGCTGCTGACGCACACCCTGAGCTACCGCGCCCACGCCGAACGCCTGGCCGGCTGCGTGGCGGCGGTGGCCGAGCGCTACCCGCACCTGCGCTGCAGCGAACCGGTCGCCTGCCTGGACGACGCCGACCGCTGCCACCTGGCGCTGACCGCCGCGCTGCGCCATGCCGAACAGAGCGGCCGCCCGCTGCTGGGGCTGTATCACAGCGGTGCCGGCAGCAGCGGCATCGCCAGCGCGCTGCACAAACATCAACACCAAGCCGGCGCGCACCTGCCCTGGGTGGGCCATGAACTGAGCGACGAGCACCGGCAGTGGCTCAAGGTCGGCCTGATGGACTGGGTGATCGACCAGAACCCCGACGGCCAGATCGTCAGCGGCCTGCAGCACCTGCTGCACCGCTGCGGCTACGTCGAGCAACCAGCCGCGAATGAGCCGAACGAGTTCCGGCTGTTCTGCGCCGAAAACCTGCCGCGGGCGCTCAATTACCTGGAGGCGCCGCTGACCGCATCGCTGCGCGGCTGAGGGGCCTCAAACCAGCGGCTCGCGCGCTGCCGTGGTCGTTGGCCGGTACGGCAACTCCAGCCGATACGCCAGCGCAATGAACAGGCTCTGCGCCAGGCCCATGGTGCTGGTGAGGGCGCGGAAGCCGAAGGTGGAGTTGTCCTGCACGATCAGGCAGACCTCGGATTCGCGCGCCAGCGGGCTCATGCGGCTGTCGGTCAGCGCGATCAGCTTGGCGCCGCGCTGGACCGCCTGCTGAGCCACCAGAATGGTTTCCTCGGCGTAGGGCGCAAACGAGATCGCGATCATCACGTCGCCGGGGCGCACCGAGCGCACCTGGCCCTCATGCATGCTGCCCAGCGCGGTGATCAGCATGATGCGTTTGTCGGTGTGCTGCAGCGCGTAGTCAAGATAGGCCGCCACCGAGAAGCTGCGGCGCGAGCCGGTGATCCAGATCACCTGGGTGTCGGCCAGCAGGTCGACCGCGTGCTTGAAGGCCGGCTCGTCGAGCGTGTTCTGCAACTCCTGCATGCCGGCCAGGCTGCCCGCCAGGAACTCGTGCGCGATTTCGGTCGACGACAGGCTGCCGGCGCCGGAGTCGATCACCTCGCGGATGCGCGACTTGTAGTTGCGGCTGGGCGCGATCTGCTGGCTCAAACCATCACGGAAGATGCGCTGCAACTCGGTGTAGCCCGAGAAGCCGAAGTGCTTGGCAAAGCGCACCACCGCCGAGGGCTGCACGCCGCACTGCACCGCCACGTCCTGAATGCCTTCCAGCCCAAGGTGATCGCGGTGCTGCTCGACGTGGCGGGCAATCACCTTGAGCTGCCGGCTCAGGGCTTCGTACTCCTGCGAGATGCGCTGCAGCAGTTCATCGACGGTGGTTTTTTCGGGCATCGCTAAGGTCTCTGTCTCGACGGTCTTGTTTTTGGCCATAAATGTTCATTTTACCGGGCGCCTACTGGGTTAGAACATCGTTTTCCCTTATGTGTATTTTTAGAAATTCATTTGCATGTGCAAGACCTGCTTCCTAGAATCGAGGCAGTTTCCACCCCCTCACCGCGCACCCCAAAACCATGCAATCCACAGGCCCACAGTTTGCCGATCCGGCGCCCTCCGTTGATGCGGCCATGGTCATCGTCGGTGCCGGCCATGTGGGCGGACGCGCCGCACAGGTGCTGCGCGAACTGGGCTGGCAAGGCCGCATCGAGCTAATCGGTGCCGAGCCTGCGCTTCCCTATGAACGCCCACCATTGTCCAAGGCGGTGCTGACGGGTGAGATGGCCGCCGAGCGCTGCGCCCTGCGCGCCGCCGAAGACTATGAGCGCGACCGCATCACCCACCGTGTGGCCCAGGTCACGGCGCTGGACACCGCGCGCCGCGAGGTCACGCTGGCCGATGGCACGCAGATCGCCTACCAGGCGCTGCTGCTGGCCACCGGCGGGAAGGCTCGCCAACTGAGCCTGCCGGGTGCCGATCTGCCTGGCGTATTGGAACTGCGCACGCTGGCCGATGCGGCCGCGCTGGCGCCGCGCCTGAAAGCAGGCGCGCGGCTGGTGCTGGTGGGCGGCGGCTTCATCGGGCTGGAGGTGGCGGCCTCGGCGCGCAAGCTGGGCGCCCACGTCACGGTGCTGGAAGGCGCGCCGCGCCTGCTGGGCCGCGCGGTGCCGGCCAGCATTGGCGACAGGGTGCTGGCGCTGCACCGCAGCCAGGGCGTCGATGTGCGCCTGAACTGCGGCCCGGCCGAGTTCCGCCAGGCTGGTGACGCGCTGGAAGTGCTGCTGCAGGACGGCAGCGTGCTGGCGGCGGATGCGATCGTGGTCGGCATCGGCATCACGCCGGCGGCTGAGCTGGCGCGGGCGGCCGGTCTGCGGGTCGAGCGCGGCATCGTCGTCGACGCCACGCTGGCCACCAGCGCGGCGGGCGTATTTGCAGCCGGCGACGTGGCCGAGTTTCCGAGCGCGTTCTCCGGCGAGCTGATCCGCCAGGAAACCTGGCACAACGCCGAAACCCAGGCCCGCACCGCCGCCGTCAACATGCTGGGCGGCGCCGAGGCCTACCGCAGCACGCCCTGGTTCTGGTCCGACCAGTACGACTTCCAGCTGCAGGTCACCGGCGAGCCGGCGCTGGCCGCGCAGAGCGTCATGCGCACGCTGGGTGAGCAGGCTGAATTGCACTTCTATCTGGATGCCACCGGCCGCCTGGTCGGCTGCAGCGGCTGCGGCCCGACAAATGTCGTGGCCAAGGAATTGAAGCTGGCGCGCACCCTGGTCGAACGCGGCGCACGGCCCAGCGCCGAGCAGTTGGCCGACCCCACGGTCAAGCTCAAGTCACTGTTGTCGGCCGCCTGAGACCGAATCCACCCCATCCGCCGGAGACCCCATGAAAAAATCCTACCGCCCGACCATCGCCGACCTGCGCGCGCTCAAAGGCAAGCGCCAACTCTCGATGCTGCGGGTCGAGACGCTCGACGAAGCGGCTGCCGCACAGCAGGCCGGCATCGACTTGGTGTCGGTGCCGCCCGCGCTGCTCAGCCCGGCCTTCCGTGAAGCTGCGCCGACGCTGTTTGCCGTGCCTGGCCTGGAGTACGGCGACTTCATCACCGCCGAGGACTACCTGCGCGCCGCCTTTGCGGCCATGCGCGCCGGCGGCGACGCGGTCTACTGCGCCGCCAGCATGGGCATCGTGCGCCGGCTGCGCGACGAAGGCATTCCGGTCTGCGGCCACAGCGGCCTGATTCCGTCGCAGGCGACCTGGACCGGCGGCTTCAAGGCGGTCGGCAAGACGCTGGAGACCGCCATGCTGGTCTATCGCCAGGTCAAGGCGCTCGAAGAAGCGGGCGCGTTTGCGGCTGAAATCGAGGTCGTGCCCGCCGAGGTGGCCACGCTGATCTCGCAGCGCACCCGCCTGCTGCTGATCTCGATGGGCGCGGGCGCCGGTTGCGACGCGCAATACCTGTTCGCCAGCGACGTGCTCGGCTTCAACCGCGGCCACGTGCCGCGCCACGCCAAGACCTACCGCAACTTCGCCGCCGAATACGACCGCCTGCAGGCCGAGCGCGTCGCCGCCTTCGGGGAATACCAGGCCGACGTGGCCAGCGGTGCCTACCCGCAGGCGCAACACAGCGTCGCCATCAACGCCGAAGAGCTGGAAAAGTTCGCGCAGGCGCTGGGTCATTGAGGGTCAGTCGCCGCCCTGACCGTGCGCCTCGCCTGCGAGGCCGGCAAACTACCGTCCCTGAATCTCTACCGCTGACACCTCACACCATGGCCTCGTCCTACATCCTCACCCTGTCCTGCCCCGACAAGCCCGGCATCGTGCACGGCGTCACCGGCCTGCTGCTGCAGCACGGCGGCAACATCGAAGAAGCGGCGCAGTACAACGACGCGCAGACCGGCCTGTTCTTCATGCGCGTGCAGTTCGCCTGCGACCAGGCCACGCGCGACCAGCTCGACCACGCGCTGCAGGAACTCGCCGCCGCCTGGACCATGACGGTCGAGCTGCACCTGGCCGCGCAGCGCATGCCCACCGTGATCATGGTCAGCCAGCATGGCCACTGCATCAACGACCTGCTGTTCCGCCACAAGAGCGGCCTGCTGCCGATCGACGTCAAGGCGATCATCTCCAACCACCGCGACTTCTATCAGCTGGCGGCCAGCTACAACATCCCCTTCCACCACATCGCGGTGACGGCGGCGACCAAGCAGGAGGCCGAGGCCAAGCAGCTCGACATCATCCGTGCCGAAGGCGCCGAGCTGGTGATCCTGGCGCGCTACATGCAGGTGCTGAGCGACCCGATGTGCCGCGCGCTCTCGGGCAAGGCCATCAACATCCACCACAGCTTCCTGCCCAGTTTCAAGGGCGCCAAGCCCTACTACCAGGCGCACGACCGGGGCGTGAAGCTGATCGGCGCCACGGCGCACTACGTGACGGCCGATCTGGACGAAGGCCCGATCATCGAGCAGGACGTCGCCCGCGCCGACCACAGCCTGACGGTCGAAGACCTGACCACCGTCGGCCGCGACACCGAAAGCCAGGTGCTGGCACGCGCCGTCAAGTGGCACAGCGAGCACCGCGTGCTGATCAACGGCCACAAGACCGTCGTCTTCAAGTGAGCACGGCCGCGCCCTTGCGCGTGGGCATCAACCTCGACGGCGTGCTGGTGCACGACGGCCTGGCCACGCCCAAGGCCGCCACCCGCTTCGCCTGGGTGCGCCACAGCGGCGCGTTCGACTACATCGAAAAGAACATCGATCCGGGCGAGGACTTCGCGCCCTACTTCGATCTGGTCGGACGCTACGGCGTGCCCATCGGCGTGTTCGGCGGCATCTTCTGCGCCGGGCAGGACGAAGCGCGCATGCGCTGGGGCATCGCCACCGGCGGCAAGCTGGGCGCACGCCTGTTCAACATGCAGCTCTACGCCCGCCACAACAACGGCCGGCCGTTGAGCGACGCGCAGGTGGCGGATTTCTACCTCGACGCGCTGGAGCACGGCACGCCGGTCGGCTGCCTGCCGACGCTGGAAGTGCACGTCGACATGTGGAGCGAAGACTTCCGCCGCATCGAACGCGTGGCTGAGCTGCTGGCGCGCAGCAACGTGAAGCTGCGCCTGACGCTCGACCACTCGCACCTGATCTACAAGATCGGCCATGCCGAGGAACTGGCGCTGAGCCAGCTGGGCGACATGCCCGACGGCGCCCGCTCGCTGCTCGCGCCCGGCCAGCCGCGCACGCTCTACGCCATGTGGCTGCGCGAAGGCTGGGTCGCCCACGCCCACACCCGCAGCGTGGCGCCCGGCGTGAGCCACAACGCCGCCATGAACCGCCGCCGTGGCCTGCCCGGCCGGGCGATCCAGTACCCGCTGATCCGCCCCGCGCCCGGCAGCTTCCACACCGAATGGCAGGAAGAAGCGCTCGCCCCCTGGAAGCAGGCCGTCACCGACCTGCTGGCCTGGATGCGCGCCCACCCCGACACCGCGCCGCAGCAGATCAGCTGCGAGTTCATCCCCTTTGCCGACTACGGCGGCGGCGGGCGCTATTCGATCTGGGACAACAACCTGGCCTGTGCGGCCTGGCTGCGCCAGGAGTGGGCCGGCCTCCAAGGACCGCTCTGAGCGCGTTGCTGCCAGACTGCAGCCCATGACCGAGCTGCCCATCCTCTGGCGCGACGAACACCTGATCGCCATCCACAAACCCGCCGGCTGGCTGGTGCACCGTACCGGGCTGGACGCGGGCGAAACCCGCTTCATCGTCCAGACCCTGCGCGACCAGCTGGGCGGCCAGCACGTCTACCCGGCGCACCGGTTGGACAAAGGCACTTGCGGCGTGCTGCTGCTGGCGCTGCACCCGGAAGCGGCGCGCGGCCTGGCGATGTCCTTTGCCAGCCATGCGGTGGAGAAACGCTATCTGGCGCTGGTGCGCGGCTGGGCGCCGACGGAGGTGGAGGTTGACCACCCACTGCGCCCCGACGACACGCCGCCCGACACGCCAGCGCAATCTGCCCACACCCGCTTGCGCCGGCTGGCGACGCTGGACTGGCCAGAATCCGCCGACCCTGGTTTCGCCACCACCCGCGCCAGCCTGGTCGAAGCCCGGCCCACCACCGGCCGGCGCCACCAGATCCGCCGCCACCTCAAGCACATCGCCCACCCGATCCTGGGCGACGCCACGCACGGCAAGGGCCCGCTCAACCGCTGGTGGGCGCAGCGCCTGGGCCAGCAGCGGCTGTGGCTGCATGCGTGGCGGTTGCAGATTGCGCACCCGATGACAGGTGAAATGCTCGACCTGCACAGCGGCCTGCAGTGGGATGGCCACCGCCTGACCGTGGTGCCAAGTGGCCCGCCGGATCTGCAGGACTGGCAGCGCGTCTTGAACGCGCCGTCATGGGCGTTTGCGGCAACAACGTGATCTGAAGCCCGCTCAAAAACCGGCGTTCGCCGGCAGGTTGAACGGGGTGATGACCTCGATGTTCGACAAGCCCGAGGCCACGCCACCCGCTGCGCCGTGCGCGGCCATCACCTGCAGGCAGGCATTGCGCATGTCGTGGCTCAGGTTGTGATGCAGCACGGCGCTCAGCTGGCCGGCGCGCAGCAGCGGCAGGTTGTCGGCATCCAGGTCATGACCGATGAAGCAGCGGCAGCGCCGCCCCACCTGGGCAAAGGCTTCCAGGATCGCTGCGTTGGCACCGCCGATCGAATAGACCGCCACCAGATCCGGATGTGCCAGCAGCTTGGCCTGCACCAGCCGGGCGGTGCGGGCGTGTTCGCCGTGGCCTTCGCTGACGTCGTGGAGGGTCAGGCGCGGATGGCGGCGCCGCAGGGCCTGGCGAAAGCTGATCTCGCGCTCTTCCTCGCCCCGGAACCGCACGCTGCTGAGCGACACCAGCACGCCGGCGCGGCGCGTGCCCAGCCACTGGCCGATCAGGTAGGCCGCCGTTTCGCCGGCTGCGCGGTTGTCCAGCCCGACATAGCCCTGGCGGCGTGACAGCGGCAGGTCGGTCACCAGCGTGATCACCGGAATGCCGCGCTCCACCAGCCGGTTCACCGCCGCGACGATCTCGGGCAGGTCCGGCGCCTTCAGCAGCACGCCGTGGCTGCCCCGGCTGGCAATGCGGTCGAGCTGCGCCACCAACTCGGCCGGGCTCCACAGCGGCTGCAGCGCGTAGCGGGCACGAAACACCACCGGCTGCAGGGTCGCCATCTCGCGCTCCAGCGCCTGGCGCACCACGCGCGAGAAGCGCTCGGGCGTCTCCATCACCAGGTCGATCATGAACTTGCGGCCCACCAGGCCGACCTGGCGGCTCTGCTGCGTCAGCTCCTGCACCGCCTGCTCGACGCGGCGGGCCATGTGGGCGCGCACGTTCGGGCGGCCATTGAGCACCCGGTCGACCGTGGCGACGCTGACACCGGCTTGCTGGGCGATGTCCTTGACCAGAAATGAACGTGACATGGCGGCCAGCGTAGCAGCCGCAGGCAGCGAAACCGATGGAATTCCTGATGGATTCCTGATGGTTTTCTGCGCCCTGAAAGAGGGCTGCGCTGGCTACGCTGTGCGCCATGTCCACTGCCTCCACCACCGCCATGTCTAGCCTGCACAACCCCCGCCCCACCGACCCGGTCTGGCTGGACGCCGAAGCCAGCCGGGTCGATGACCTGATCGCCGTGCTCGAAGCCGGCCGCTCGATGCTGAAACCACCCTGCGCCACCGAGCAGCTCAGCGGCGTGCCGATCTACGACATGGCCGCGCTCGCGGCCGAGACCACCGCCGACCCCAGCGCCTTGATGGCCGAATGGCACGACGTGCTGGCCGACGGCGCCGGCGTGCTGGTGCTGCGCAGCGCCTATGCCGACCACGACCTGCTCGACGCCGTGACCCGCGCCTTCCACGCGCTGATCGACGACGAACGCGGCAGCCACAGCGGCGGCGACCACTTCGCCAAGGCCGGCGCCAACAACCGGGTCTGGAACGCGCTGCAGAAACTCTGCCTGCGCGAGCCGGCGCTGTTCGCGCGCTACTACGCCAACCCGCCGCTGGCGCTGATCTGCCAGGCCTGGCTGGGCCCGGCCTACCAGGTCACATCGCAGATCAACTGTGTCAACCCGGGCGGCGCGGCGCAGATGCCGCACCGTGACTACCACCTGGGCTTCTGCAGCGCCGCGCAGGCCATGCGCTACCCGACCACCGTGCACCGCCTGTCGCCGCACCTGACGCTGCAGGGCGCGGTGGCGCATGTCGACATGCCGCTCGAAAGCGGCCCGACCCTGCTGCTGCCGCACTCGCACAAGTACACCGCCGGCTACCTGGTCGCCGGCCGACCCGAGTTCGACGCCTGCTTTGCCGCCCACCACGTGCAGCTGGCGCTGCGCAAGGGCGATGCGCTGTTCTTCAACCCGGCACTGATCCACGCCGCCGGCAACAACCATTCGACCGACATCCGCCGGCTGGCCAACCTGCTGCAGATCTCATCGGCCTTCGGCCGCGCGATGGAAAGCGTCGACCGGGTGGGCATGAGCCTGGCGCTCTACCCGGTACTGCTGGCGGAAGTCGAGGCCGGACGCCTGAGCACGGCCGACGCCGAACGCGCCATCGCCGCCTGCGCCGAAGGCTATGCCTTCCCGACCAACCTCGACCTCGACCCGCCACTGGGCGGCTTGGCACCCGCCAGCCACCAGGCCTTGATGAACCAGGCGCTGGCGGAAGGCTGGCCGGCTGAACGTTTCAGCGCGGCGCTGTTGCAGCGGGTGGAGCAGCAGCGCGCTTGAGTGGGCTGACGAAAAACTCAACCAATCTGAATCAGGATCTCGCCGCCTTCGACCTTGGCCGGATAGGTCTTGAGCGCCACGCACACCGGCGCGCCCAGCGGAGCGCCGCTGCGGATGTCGAAGCGGCCGTTGTGCTTGGGGCACTCGATCACGTGCTCCTGCACCAGGCCGTCGCACAGGTGCACGTGCTCGTGGGTGCACAGGCCGTCGCTGGCGTAGACCTTGTCTTCGTAGCGGTAGATGGCGAAGGTCTTGCCGGCGTGGTCGAAGCGCTTGACGTCTTCGTCGTCGATGTCGTCAAAGGCGCAGGCTTTGGTCCATTGGCTCATGGTGGGTCTCCTTTTATCGATCTGGGAAAGGGGGTGATCAGGCGGCCGCAGAGGGCATCTGGCGCACCACGTGGTGGCTCGGCTCGCGGGCCTGGCGCAGCACGGCGGGGATGATTTCGGCGTAGGCGGCGATCGTGCCGTGGTACGGCGGCGGGCAGTCGTGCTTCATCACTTCGTGCAGCTGGGGCAGCGCGTGGTACGGCACCATCGGGAACATGTGGTGCTCGACGTGGTAGTTCATGTTCCAGTAAAGGAAGCGGAACACCGGGTTCATGTAGACGGTGCGGCAGTTCTGGCGGTGGTCGGTGACGTTCTCGGGCAGGCCGGCGTGCTGGGTCAGGCCGAAGAAGGTGTAGAGCCAGGCGCCGGCAAACGACGGTGCACCGATCAGCAACAGCGGCAGCGGCGTGGCGAAGTAAAGGGCGGCGGCGATCAGCGCGCCGTAGACCACCCCCCAGCCGCGCGCTTCACGCACCAGCTTGGGCCACTCCATCTCGGGCACGAAGGTCTTTTCTTCTTCGCTGATGTGGCCGACGGCATTGGCGGCGACGCGGGCGAATTCGGTCGGGCCGTTCTTGAGCGCGAAGACGTTGAGCAGCGTGCCCAGCACGTCGGTGGGCAGCGGCACGGCGATCTCGGGATCGCGGCCGGTGACGAGCGTGTCAGTGTGGTGGCGGGCATGACTCCAGCGCCAGCGGGTGGCGCGGCGCAGCACCATGAAGCTGGCGATCTGGTAGAGCGCGTCGTTCATCCAGCGGGTCTTGAAGGCGGTGCCGTGGCTGGATTCGTGCCAGCGCGAGTCGGCCGGGCCGCAATAGAGCGTGGCGTACAGGAAGAACGCAGCCCAGGTCCAGCCGCTGCCCGCGCCTTGCGCCAGCCAGGTGGCGACGAACAGCGCGCCGCTGGCGATCACCAGACTGAACCACAGCGCGGTGTCGCGGAGGGCATGGGCGTCGTCGCGCTTCATCAGCTCCTTCATGGTGGCGCGCGGCACCGGGCACTTGTACCAGGTGGCGTTGACCAGGCCGGCAGCGGCGGCGCGCTCGCCCCAACCGCCGATGAGCTTGTAGTCGTCTTGACTGCGGGTGTTCATTTTTCCATCATCTCCTGATGTAATCACATCATTTCTGCCAGCCAGCGCATCAACCGGGCTGGCATGGAGCGGATACTAGGTTTCGACCGCATCTGCTGGCAATCGAGCCGGTGCAATCACTATCAAATTCCATCATTCATGATGCGCCGCATCATTGCATTTCCATCATGGCCACCCCACTGAAACGCCCGACCCTCACCGCCGTGGCCCTGGCCGCCGGCGTCAGCACCGCCACGGTCGACCGGGTGCTCAACAGCCGCCTGCCGGTCAAGGAGGCCACCGCGATGCGGGTGATCGCAGCGGCCGAGCGCATCGGCTATCACGGCGCGCAGCTGATGCGCGCCCGGCTGATGGAGTCCGGCGAGCGCCAGATCCGCACGCTGGGCTTCTGCCTGCTGCGCAGCCATGCGGCCTTCTATCAGGCCTTCGGGCGCGAGCTATCGGCGGCGGCCAGCCAGCATCCGTCCGGGCGCTGCGTGGCGGTGGTGGAGTACATGGATTCGCTGGAGCCGGCCGCCATCGCCGAGCAGATGCTGCGGCTCGGCCAGGTCACCGACGCGCTGGGCGTGGTGGCGGTCGACCACCCGCATGTGAGCGCGGCGGTGGAGGCGCTGCACGCGCAGGGCAGGCCGACTTTTGCGCTGCTGTCGGACCTGAGCGCACCGCTGCGCGCCGGCTTCATCGGTGTCGATCCCCGAAAGTGCGGCCGCACGGCCGCCTGGGCCATCAGCCGGCTGGCGCGGCGGCCCGGGCCGGTGGGAGTGTTCGTGGGCAGCCACCGCTACCTGGGGCATGAGGCCTGCGAGATGAGCTTGCGCGCCTACCTGCGCGAACACGCGCCGGACTTCCACGTGCTGGAGACCCGCGTCAACCTGGAAGACGCGCAGCTGGCGCACGAGGCCACGCTCGACCTGCTGCGCCGCCACCCCGACCTGGCCGGCCTCTACGAGGTGGGCGGCGGTGTTCAGGGCATCATCCGCGCGCTGCGCGAGCATCAGGCCGGGCAGATCCAAACCCAGGCGCCGGCCCATCACGTCGTGCTGGTCTGCAACGAGCTGACGCCCGACAACCGCACCGCGCTGATCGACGGCGTGGTCGACCTGGTCATCGGCACCCCCACCACCCGCATCGCCCAGACCGCCGTGACGCAGATGCTGCGCGCACTGGAATTGCAAGCCTCCGGCACCCCACCCAGCGCCGGCCAGTTCCCGCAGGCGATGGAGTTGTTCACACCCGAGAATGTCAGCTGAACCGCACCTTCAAGAAACGAAAAAGGCGTGCGTTTGACCGCACGCCTTTCAGGCCGGGAGCCCGGTGAAACTCAGCCGCGCCGGTTGCGCTGGCGGTACTGGTCGGCCACCACGGCGGCGACGATGATCGCACCCTTGACCATCTCCTGGTAGTACGCGTCGATGCGGATGAAGGTGAAGCCCGAGGTCATGACGCCCAGGATCAGCACGCCGATCACCGTGCCGGTCATGCGGCCCACGCCACCCGACAGCGAGGTGCCGCCGATCACGACCGCCGCAATCGCGTCCAGCTCATACATCACGCCCATGCCGGACTGGCCGGAGATGGCCCGTGCCGCAGTCACGCTGCCGGCGATGCCGCTCAGCAGGCCGGCAATGGTGTAGACCCAGATCAGGTGGCGGTTGACGTTGATGCCCGAGACGCGCGCCGCCTGGCGGTTGGCGCCGATGGCGTAGGTGAACTTGCCGAAGCGGGTGTAGCGCAGCACCACATGGAAGATCGCCGCAATCACCAGGAAGATGATGACCGGCTGGATGCCCTCGCCCACCCAGGCGAATTCGTCGGTCAGCATGCTCACGGGCATGCCGCCGGTGAACCACTTGGCAAAGCCGCGCGCGGCCACCATGGTGCCCAGCGTGGCGATGAAGGGCGGAATGGCGGTGTAGGCGATCAGCGAACCGTTGATCAGGCCGATCACCAGGCCCACCGTCATGCCGGCCAGCAGCGGCCAGAACACCGGCAGGTCGGTCAGTTGCGGAAAGATGGCGCGCGGGAAATCCGACACCTGCGCCAGGCTGGCCGAGACCACCGCCGCCGCCGCCACCACCGAACCCGACGACAGGTCGATGCCGCTGGTGATGATGACCAGATTGACGCCCACCGCGATGATGCCGATCACCGCCATCTGCAGGATGATGATCTGCAGCCGCTCCGGGTTGGCGAGGAAGCTCTGGCCGTTGACATACCAGCCGAGGGCCTCGAAGAACAGGCTGATGCCGATCAGCACCAGGAAGATGCCGGCCTCGGGCGGCCACTTGCCCTTGGTCGGCTTGAAGGTCATGGACTGCGCGCCCACGGTTGCGTTGTTGCTGGACATATCGACTCCGTCTAACTTGTTCCGCCGCGCTTACTGCGAGGCCAGTTCCATGATCGTGACCTGATCGGCGTCCTTGCGGTCGACGATGCCGGTCATGCGGCCTTCGTGCATCACCATCACCCGGTCGCTCATGCCGAGCACTTCGGGCATTTCCGACGAGATCATCAGCACTGCGACGCCTTCGCCGGCGAGCTTGCTCACCAGGCGGTGGATCTCGGCCTTGGCACCGACGTCGATGCCGCGCGTGGGCTCATCGAGGATCAGAATCTTCGGCTGGATCAGCAGCCAGCGGCCGATCAGCACCTTCTGCTGGTTGCCGCCCGACAGGTTCTGGATGATTTCCTGCAGGTTGGGCGTCTTGACGCGCATCGACTGCGCCATGGCTTCGCAGTCGCGCTCCAGCGCGCCACTCTGCACGAAGCCGTACTTGACGTAGCGCTGGCTCAGCACGGCCGTATCCATGTTCGACAGGATGTCGAGCGTCAGGAAACAGCCGGTGTCCTTGCGGTCTTCGGTCAGGAAGGCCATGCCGCTCTTCATCGCCTTGGCCGGCGTGTCGATCACGACCTGCTGGCCGTTGATGGCGATCGAGCCGCTGGTGGCCGGCACCACGCCGAACAGCGCCTCGGCCACGTTGCTGCGGCCCGAGCCGACCAGTCCGGCCAGCCCGAGGATCTCACCCGCGCGCAGGTCGAAACTCACGTCCCGGAAGATGCCGTCGACGCGGAGGTTCCTGACCGACAGGACGACGTCGCCGATCGGCACCGTCTCCTTGGGGAACATCTGCGTGATCTCGCGGCCGACCATCATCTTGATGATGTCGTCACGCGTGACCTCGGTGGACAGTTTGGTGTCGATGTACTTGCCGTCGCGGAAGACCGACACCTCGTCGGCGATCTCGAACAGCTCGTTCATCTTGTGCGTGATGTAGACGATGCCTTTGCCCTGCGTGCGCAGCTGCCGGATGATGCGGAAGAGGTGGGCCACTTCCTTGTCGGTCAGCGCGGAGGTCGGCTCGTCCATGATCAGCACGTCGGAGTCGAAGCTCACGGCCTTGGCAATCTCGACCATCTGCCGGCTGGCGATCGACAGGCTGCGCACCTCGGCCTCGGGATCGATGTCGATCACCAGGCGGTCGAACAGCGCTTGCGTGCGGCGGCGCAGCTCGGCGTGGTCGACGAAGCCGAAGCGGTTGAGCGGCTCGCGGCGGATCCAGATGTTCTCGGCCACCGTCATGAAGGGCATCAGGTTCAACTCCTGATGGATCATGGCGATGCCGTTCTCGAGCGCATCGAGCGGGCCGGTCAGCGTGAGGGCACGGCCCTTGACGCGCAACTCGCCCTGGTCGGGGATGTAGACGCCGGCGATGATCTTCATCAGCGTCGACTTGCCCGCACCGTTCTCGCCCATCAGGGCGTGCACGGTACCGGGACGCAATTTGAACTGCACGTTGTCGAGCGCGACGACGCCGGGGAAGGCCTTGCGCACGCCGTGAACTTCGAGCAGATAGCCGGTGGAGCGCTCGACGGCGGGCGCGGACGTGACGTCAGGCGCGGCCGGTGCAGCTTCCAGAATGGCTGAAGACATAGGACTTCCTTCGTGCACTGAGTGCAAACACCACAGCGGCGCGCCGGGAGGCGCGCCGCTTCAGAACTGGATCAGTTCTTGCCCGAGTACTTGCTCAGGTTGGCCGGGGTCACCAGCTCGAACGGCACGTTGACGAAACGCTCGACCGGCTGCTTCTTGATCAGCTTCAGTGCGGCTTCGATGGCACCTGCACCCTGGCCGGCGGCGTTCTGGAACACGGTGACCTTCAGGTCGCCGGCCTTCATCGAAGCCAGTGCGTCGGGGGTGGCATCGATGCCGGCGACGATCGAAGCCGGCGTCCACTTCTTGCCTGCCTTGAGGGCGTTGATCGCGCCGATCGCCATTTCATCGTTGTTGGCGATGATGGCGTCGAACTTCACGCCCGACGACAGCCAGTTGGTCGTGATGTCCTGGCCTTGCGTGCGATCCCACTTGCCTTCGCGCTTGTCGGCGATCTTGATGCCGCTGCACTCCTTGGTGGCCACGACCTCTTCGATGTCCTTGGTGCGGGTGCGTGCGGCTTCGTTGCTCAGCTCGCCCATCAGCACCAGCACGGAGCCCTTGCCCTTGAGCAGGCGGCAGACTTCCTGGGTCTGCAGCGTGCCCGAGACCTTTTCGTCGGACGCCACGAACGCCACGCCAGCGGGCAGCTTGTCGAAGTCGACCGGCTTGCGGTTCACGTAGATCAGCGGGATCTTGGCGTCGGTCACCATCTTGGTGATCTTGGGCGAGGCGTCGGTGTCGACCGGGTTGACGATGATGGCATCGACCTTCTGTGCGATCAGGTTCTGGATCTGGCTGAGCTGCTTGCCCACGTCGTTCTGAGCGTCCTCGACCTGCACCGTGGCGCCGGCCTTCTTGCCCGCCTCGACAGTGCCGTTCTTCAGGATCGTCAGGAACGTGTCGAGCTGGGCCATCGCCAGGCCGACCTTCTGGGCGTGAGCCGCCGGGGACACCAGGGCAGCGGCTGCAGCGGCAGCAATCAGCATCTTTTTCATGATCTCAGTCTCCTAAACATGTTGGACGGTTTGGGTGGTTGGCTGCGCCCTGCAGCGCTTTCAACACGGTGCAACTTTAGCTGCGTCCTTCCTTTTTTTGAAAATGAATTTCTAAGGAGTTTTACCTAGAGAAGTTAATTTCTCTAGAATTTAGACTCGACGCCAACCGCCATTGACCCGTCTCTCCTTGCCATTCCCCCATACCCGAAGGCAGCCCGACCGGGCTGAATCCGCATGAGTGCCTTGAACTTTCCCTCCGGCCGTCGCGTCGATCTGGCCTGTCTGGGCCGCGTCGCCGTCGATCTGTATGCCCAGCAATTCGGCAGCCATCTTGAAGACGCACGCAGCCTGTCGATGACGCTGGGCGGCTCGTCCGGCAACCTCGCCTTCGGCGTGGCGCGCCTGGGGCTCAAGAGCGCGATGATTTCGCGCGTCGGCCATGAGCAGATGGGCCACTTCCTCAAGCAGACGCTGGAGCGCGAGGGCTGCGACATCAGCCAGCTGCAGACCGACCCCGAGCGCCTGACCGCGCTGGTGCTGCTCGGTCTGAAGGACCGCGACACCTTCCCGCTGCTGTTCGTGCGCGAGAACTGCGCCGACATGGCGCTGGACGCGTCGCAGATCTCCGAAGACTTCATCGCCCAGTGCCGCGCGCTGGCCATCACCGGCACGCACCTGTCCACGCCCGTGACCCGCAAGGCCGCCACCACCGCGCTGGCCTACGCCAAACGCCACGGCGTGATGCGCGTGCTGGACATCGACTACCGCCCGGTGCTGTGGGGCCTGACCAGCCGCGGCGCCGGCGACAACCGCTACGTGCCCGACGCCCGCGTCACCCAGCAACTGCAGGAAGTACTGGGCGACTTCGAGCTGCTGGTGGGCACCGAGGAAGAGTTCTTCATCGCCGGCGGCGTGCCCGATGACCTGATGGCCTGCCTGCGCGAGGTGCGCAAGATCTCGGCCGCCACGCTGGTGGTCAAGCGCGGCGCTTTAGGCTGCAGCGTGATCGAGGGCGCCATTCCCGCATCGATCGACGACGCGCCGACCTTCAAGGGCGAGCGCGTCGAGGTGCTCAACGTGCTGGGCGCCGGTGACGCCTTCCTGTCGGGCCTGATGGCCAGCCTGCTGCAGGGCAAGGACTGGGCCGAATCGACCCGCGTGGCCAACGCCTGCGGCGCGATCGTGGTGTCGCGCCACGCCTGCTCGGCGGCCATGCCGACGCCGGCGGAACTGGCGCACTGGTTCTCGGGCAACCGCAATCCCAAGCCCGACGCCGACCAGCAGCTCGCCCACCTGCACCGCACCAGCGCGGCGCGCAAGGAATGGAACGAGCTGTGCGTGATGGCCTTCGACCACCGCAGCCAGTTCTTCGACATCGCCCGCGAGGCCGGCGTGTCCGACAGCCGCGTGCCCGCCCTCAAGCAGCTGCTGGTCAAGGCGGCCGAGCAGGTCGAGCGCAGCCGGGGCCTGCAAGGCCACACCGGCGTACTGATCGACGGCAGCGACTACGGCCGCGACGCGCTGGCCGCCGCCACCGGCCGCGGCTGGTGGGTGGGCCGCCCGGTCGAGCTGCCCAGCTCGCGCCCGCTGCGCTTCGACGGCACGCATTCAGTGGGCAGCGCGCTGACCCACTGGCCGACCGAGCAGGTCGTCAAGTGCCTGGTGCACTACCACCCCGACGACGCCGTCGACCTGCGCCTGGAGCAGGAAGCGCGCGTGCGCGAGCTGTGGGAAGCCACGCGCGAAAGCGGCAACGAGCTGCTGCTGGAGATCATTCCGCCCAAGGCCATGACGCCGGCCGGCACCGAAGACGCCGCCGTGCTGCGCGCGGTCAAGCGCTTCTACAACCTCGGCTTCAAGCCCGAGTGGTGGAAGCTGGCGCCCATGAGCCCGGCCGGCTGGACCGCGCTGGCCGCGCTGGTGGCCGAGCGTGATCCGCTCTGCCGGGGCGCCGTCATCCTGGGCCTGAACCAGCCGCTGCAGTACCTGGCCGACAGCTTTGCCCACGCCACCAACCCGATCGTCAAGGGCTTCATGGTCGGGCGCACGCTCTGGGTCAGCGCCTCGCTGCGCTGGTTCAAGGGCGAGATCGACGACGCGGCCTTCATCAACGAAGTCGCCGCCAATTTCACGACCCTGGTCGACGCCTGGAAGAGCCGCCATCAAGCGGCATGACACGCGGCCTGACCTGAGCGATCCAAGAGAATCACCGCCATGAAAACCACCCGACTCACCCTGTCCCAGGCCCTGGTGCAGCACCTGGCCGCACTGCGCGTCGAAATGGGCGACGGCAGCGTCCAGCCCTACTGCGGCGGCGTGTTCACCATCTTCGGCCACGGCAACGTGGCCGGCCTGGGCGAGGCGCTGTACGCGCAGCGCGATCACGCCAGCAACCCGCTGCCCACCTTCCGCGCCCACAACGAGCAGGGCATGGCGCACGCGGCCATCGCCTACAGCAAGGCGCAGTTCCGCCAGCGCATCATGGCCGTGAGCACCAGCATCGGCCCGGGCGCGACCAACCTGGTCACGGCCGCTGCCGTGGCGCACGTCAACCGCCTGCCGGTGCTGCTGCTGCCGGGCGACACCTTCGCCAGCCGCGCGCCGGACCCGGTGCTGCAGCAGATCGAGAACTTCGGCCAGGGCGACAGCAGCGCCAACGACTGCTTCCGCCCCGTGGTGCGCTACTTCGACCGCATCACGCGGCCTGAGCAGATCCTGACCGCGCTGCCGCGCGCCATCCAGATCATGACCGACCCCGCTGCCTGCGGCCCGGTCTGCCTGGCGCTGCCGCAGGACGTGCAGACGCATGCGTTCGACTGCCCCGAGGACTTCCTGCACCCCGAGCTGATCCGCTGGCGCCGCCCGCCGGCCGATGCGGGTGAACTCGCCCGCGCCGCCGCGCTGCTCAAGACCGCCCGCCAGCCGCTGATCGTGGCCGGTGGCGGCGTGCTCTACAGCCAGGCCGGCGAGGCGCTGCGCGCTTTCGCCGAGGCGCACGGCATTCCGGTGGTCGAGTCGCACGGCGGCAAGAGCAGCCTGGCGTGGGACCACCCGTTGAACCTCGGCGCCATCGGCGTCGATGGCGTGACCGTGGCCAACACCCTGGCGCGCGAAGCCGATGTGGTGCTGGCCATCGGCACCCGCCTGCAGGACTTCACCACCGGCTCGCACGCGCTGTTCGCCCAGTCGCGCCTGCTGAGCCTGAACGTGCAGCCGTTCGACACCGGCAAGTGGAACGCCACCTCGCTGGTGGCAGACGCCCGGGTCGGCCTCGGCCAGCTCACCGCCGCCGTGTCCGACTGGCGCGCCGACGCCGGCTGGACCGCCCGCGCCAAGGACCAGGCCGCTGCCGGCAATGCCTGGATCACCCAGATCACCACGGCCGAGCCGCAAGGCGTGCTGCCTTACGACGCCGAGGTGATCGGCGCGGTGCGCGATTCGCTCAACGACGCCGGTGGCGACAGCGGCGTCAACGACCTGGTGGTCTGCGCCGCCGGCACGTTGCCGGCCGAGCTGCACAAGCTGTGGCGCTCACGCGCGCCGGGCACCTATCACATGGAATACGGCTACTCGTGCATGGGCTACGAGATCGCCGGCGGCCTGGGCGCCAAGATGGGCGCGCCGCACCGCGAGGTGATCGTGATGGTGGGCGACGGCTCCTACATGATGCTCAACGCCGAGATCGCCACCTCGGTGATGCTGGGCGTCAAGATCATCGTCGTGGTGCTCGACAACCGCGGCTACGGCTGCATCGAGCGCCTGCAGGGCAAGTCGGGCGTGCCAAGCTTCAACAACATGCTCGACGACTGCGTACCCGAAGGCGGTCAGCCGAGCGAGATCGACTTCGCGATGCACGCCCGCGCCATGGGCGCGCACTCGGTCCATGTCGGCAACGTGGCTGAGCTGAAGACCGCCATGGTCGCCGCCCGCGCCGCCAGGAAGACCCAGGTGATCGTGATCGACACCACCCACACGCGCACCACCGACGGCGGCTGCTGGTGGGAAGTCGCCATTCCCGAAGTCTCGCAACGCAGCGAAGTGGTCGAGGCGCGCGCACGCTACGACGCGGCCAAGCAAGCGCAGCGCATCTGATCATCCCTATCTTCTACAGACTGAAAGAGAACCCGTCATGACCTGGAACGTCCGCATCGGCATCAACCCCCTGTCCTGGATGAACGACGACCTGCCCTCGCTGGGCGGTGAGACGCTGCTGGAAACGGCGCTCGCCGAAGGCAAGCAGATCGGCTACGAAGGCTTCGAGCTGGGCAACAAGTTCCCCAAGGACGGCCCCGGCCTCAAGGCCAAGCTCGACGAGTTCGGCCTGGCCTGCGTGTCGGGCTGGTATTCGGGCTTCCTGGCTGAAGTGCCTGCCGGCATGACCGACGCTGACGCCGTCGCCGCCGAAATCGAGCGCGCACGAGCGCACATGAGCAAGCTGCAATACAACGGCGTCAAGGTCGTGGTCTACGGCGAATGCGCCGGCACCATTCAAGGCCAGATCGACACGCCGGTGGCCAAGCGCCCGCACTTCGCCAATGAGCAACTCTGGCAGGCCTACGCCGAGCGCCTGAACGCGTTCGGCCAACACCTGATCGCCACCTACGGCATCAAGCTGGCGTACCACCACCACATGGGCGCGTATGTGGAGTCGCCCGCCGACGTCGACAAGCTGATGGCGCTGACCGATCCGGCCAAGGTCTTCCTGCTGTTCGACACCGGCCACGCCTACTTCGGCGGCGCCGCCGACCCGGTCGCGCT
This sequence comes from Leptothrix sp. (in: b-proteobacteria), assembly GCF_965250675.1. Classification (NCBI taxonomy): domain Bacteria; kingdom Pseudomonadati; phylum Pseudomonadota; class Betaproteobacteria; order Burkholderiales; family Sphaerotilaceae; genus Leptothrix; species Leptothrix sp. (in: b-proteobacteria). The sequence goes on along the minus strand of NZ_CBDFPH010000001.1, from coordinate 788,237 downwards.
GCTCAAGAAGCACGTCGGCCGCGTCGTGCACGTGCACTGCAAGGACGTGCGCGCGCAGGTCATCGCCACCGCGCGCAACGACAGCTGGAGCTTCCTCAACGGCGTCATCAACGGCACCTTCACCGTGCCGGGCGACGGCGCGCTGGACTACGACGCCGTGCTCACCACCCTGAAGAACGCCGGCTACGAAGGCTGGCTGGTGGTCGAGGCCGAGCAGGACCCGGCCGTGGCTCCCAGCTACGAGTACGCCAAGAAGGGCTACGACACGCTGCGCGCCCTCGTCGACCGTTTGAGCGCCTGAGGAGCCCGCCCATGCCTTCCCCCCTGTTGGTCAAGGCCGCGCCCGGCCGCGAGATCTGTGACATCACGCCCGAATCGGCCGGCTGGACGCACGTCGGCTTCCGGGCCCTGCGCCTGGCAGCGGGCGAGAGCGAGCAGCTCGACACCGGCGCGCGCGAACTGTGCGTGGTGGTGTTGACCGGCACCGTCGACATCACCGTGGCCGGCACCGCCTACGAGGCGCTGGGGTCGCGGGCCAGCGTGTTCGATGATGCCGCGCCCGATGCGCTCTACGTACCCGGCGGCCAGAGCGTGACCATCACGGCCCGGGGCGCCGCCGAGGTCGCGCTGTGCACGGCACCCTATGACGACGCGGGCAGCAGCAAGACCGTGCGCCGCCTGGACGGCGCCGACATGCGCCGCACCGTGCGCGGCCAGGGCAGCAACAGCCGCACCGTGCGTGACGTGCTGATGGTCGACAACCCGACCGCCAGCCACCTGCTGGTCACCGAAGTCATTACCCCCGCCGGTCACTCCAGCAGTTATCCGCCGCACAAGCATGACCGCGAAGCAGCCCCCGAGGAAACCCTGCTCGAAGAAACTTATTACCACCGCCTCAACCCACCCCAGGGTTTTGCATTCCAGCGGGTTTATACCGATGACCGCAGCATCGACGAGGCCTGCGCCGTCGAGAACCATGATGTCGTGATGGTGCCGCGGGGTTATCACCCCTGCGTGGCGCCGCACGGCTACGACCTGTATTACCTGAATGTGATGGCAGGTCCGGGCCGGGCCTGGCATTTCAAGAATGACCCCGCACATGAGTGGATGCTCAAGAGCTGAACACCACGAGGCAACCCTCCCCGGGCATCGGAACAGATGCTCGGGTTTCTACTGATATAGCGCCTTCTCCACGCTGTAACCCCTCAGTAACCGTTGCCAATCAGCAACAAGTATCTACCCTAGCTTTTGGCGCTTCAGAGTCACCTCTTCAGCGCAATCGTTTGCGCTGTTGCGAGCAAACGGCAGAATCCAGCCTCATGAATGACGCTGTAACGCTCTAGAACCTGAGAGCTCCCCACAGCGAAAGTTCACCGGCGTTTACCGATGCCCGACCACAATGCAGATAAGCGGCAAGCGTGGCTAACAAGCAACGGCGCAATTGACAGTAATTAAAGCGCCGATACATTTGCAAGTCGCGCTGATGCAACGCAATTGATTTACCCAGTTAGTCAGTGTTTTTCGATGGCCGACTCACGGTCTTTTGTTCCAACCAAAGAGGAGATACTCACATGACCCGTACTTTCAAACTCGCCGCCATTGCTGCAGCTACGTTCATGGCTACGGCTGCATTCGCAGCACCGACGATCGACGCCAACCTGGAACTGGACACCAAGTACGGCAATCAAGACCGTGGTCTTAGCCAAAGCGGCCGAGTTGAAGTCAACGTCGCTGGCAAGGCCGGTGGTGACAACGGCTTCGTTGCTGGCCGCGGCACGCTGCTGCTGAAGAAAGACGGCACGACCGGCGTGGACGACATGTGGGGCCAGATCGGCACCTCGGTTGCCGATGTCAAGTTCGGCCGCTTCGAAGCCGCTGACCTGTTCCCGGTCGGCAAGGACGTTTACGTCGAGAACGACGGCGTCAACGGCTACCGTGCCAACACCCTGCGCGGCCGCTTCGGCAGCAACCCGGTGCACCTGGCCCTGTCGGTGAACGCAGTTCCGGGCGTCGGCCTTGAGCTCGGCATCGTCGAGACCAAGAACGCTGGCGAGACCAAGGGCGTCCGCCCCGCCGTGTCGTTCAACGCAGGCCCCGTGTCTGTCAAGCTGGGTTTCGAAACTTCGAAGACCAACGCTACGGCAACTGCTGCTGAGTCGAAGCTGACCGGTTTCGGCGGCACGGTTGGTGTGCCTTTGATGGGCGGCACCGTGAACGTCAACGCAGCTACCGCCAAGGTCAAGGTCACTGGCGCTGCTGACGTCAAGAGCACCAGCTTCGGCCTGGTTGGCGTGTTCGGTGCAGCTGGCGTGGCTTACATCGCTGACAAGACCGGCGATGCCAAGCAAAACACGTTCTATGTGGCCTACTCGCTGCCGCTGTTCGCTACGGGTGCAACCATCACCCCGGCTGCTTCGTACAGCAAGCAAAAGAACGACGCAGCCAACACCGCTGCCAAATCTGGCGTCGCAGTTCGCGTCAACTACGCATTCTGATTCCCTGCCCTCCCGCCTCGCGCGGTTGGGCATGTGCACAGCGGCACCTGCTCCGGAGCGCCGCTGTACGGGATACCGAGAGAGCTGGAGCTGACCCTCTGGCCCTCTCTCCGGGCGATGACTTGTTCATTCAAACCGCAAGCTCCGCAAGGTGCTTGCGGTCTTTTTTTGGGCGAGGGATTCCAGGGGGAGACATCCGCCCAGCCAGCCTGATCCGCACTAAACTGCGTGGCGCCTGTGCTTGTAAGGCACCCACCAGGAGTCACCGCTATGGAGACCGTGAACATTCAGAACGTCAAGCTGCACTTATCCCAGTTGGTCGACAAGGTGGTCTCTGGCGAAGAGATCGTGGTCAGCCGCCGTGGCAAGCCGATCGTGCGCATCACGCAACTGGAGCCACCCAAGCGGGTCGTCAAGTTTGGTGTGCTGCGCGACAAGGTGCAAATAGCGCCCGATTTCGATGCTCCCCTAACCGCTGAAGTCCTGGCTGAATTCGAGGGCCGTTGATGCGACTGATCGAGGCAGCCGATGAGGTCTATGTGTCTGCAGCATCGATCTGGGAAATCGCCATCAAAGCTCGACTGGGCAAGATCGAGGCCGATACCGACGAACTGGTTGCGGCCATCGACGCCAGCGGCTTCATCGAACTTCCTGTCCGCGCCGCACACTCGGCCCAGGTGAGCCGGATCACCCGGTATCACAACGATCCATTCGATCATCTTCTGCTGGCCCAGGCCATGACGGAACCCCTCAGGCTCCTTTCGGCCGATGCGGTCTTGCGCAAATACACCGACCTCGTGATCGCCGCCTGACCGGCTTCAGCCCCCGCACGCCCTCCTCCCCGACCACCATGAATTCCACCCCCCTCCAAGTCGCCCTGATCGGCTACGGCTACGTCGGCCGCACCTTCCATGCCCCCTTGATCCGCAGCGTGCCGGGGCTGGCGCTTGCGCTGGTAGCGTCGAGCGACGCGGCGCGCGTGCACGCCGATCTGCCTGATGTGGCGGTGACGGCCGACTACCTGGCCGCCGTGCAGGCGCCGGGCATCGATCTGGTCGTGATCGCCACGCCCAACGACAGCCACCACCCGCTGGCGCGCGCGGCGCTGCGGGCGGGCAAGGCGGTGGTGATCGACAAGCCCTTCACCGTGACGCTGGCCGAGGCGCGCGAACTGGTCGCGCTGGCCGATGAGCGCGGCCTGCTGCTATCGGTGTTCCACAACCGGCGCTGGGATGGCGACTTCCTGACGCTGGCGGCGCACCTGCGCAGCGGCGCGCTGGGCGAGGTGCGCGAGCTGACCTCGCGCTTTGACCGCTATGACCCGATCCCGCGCGACCGCTGGCGCGAAAACGCCGGCCCGGGCGCCGGTCTCTGGTATGACCTGGGCCCGCACCTGGTCGACCAGGCGCTGTGCCTGCTGGGCGCGCCCGACACCGTCAGCGCCGACCTGGCCACGCTGCGCGCCGGCAGCCAGTCAACCGACTACGCCCAGGTCGTGCTGGGCTACGACCGCGCCACCGCACTGGGCGCCGGCCCGTGCCGCGTCACGCTGCACTGCACCCGCCTGGCCGCCCTGCCCGGCCCGCGCTTCGAGGCCCACGGCAGCCTGGGCAGCGTGACCTGCCACGGCCTGGACACGCAGGAAGACCAGCTCAAGGCCGGCATGGTGCCCGGCGCGTCCGGCTGGGGCGACGATGCGCGCCCGATGCAGTGGATGGACTGGCGCGACGTGCTCACCGGCGCCAACACCCGCACCGAGCGCGCCGCCACGCCGCTGGCGCGCCTGCCCGGCGACTATCGCCACTACTACGCCGGCATCGCCGCCGCGCTGCAAGGCCAGGGCGACAACCCGGTGCCCGCCACGCAGGCGCTGCTGACGATGCAGGTGATGGAGCTGGCGATGCGCAGCGCCGAATCCGGCCGCCGCCTGTCACTGGCCGATGAGCAGGTGTCGGTGCAGGACGCGGACGAATCCGACGAAATCGAATTCGCCCTGGCCACGCGGCCGGCCGGTCTGGACGAGCGGGTCAGCGCCGACCCGGACTTTCAGCGCCTGAGCGAGACCTACCGGCGCGCGGCGCGCGAAGCCCAGTCCTAAGCCGACTTCGTCGCTGCGTCACAGCCCGAACCCCGGCTTGAACACCGTCCGCAAGTGCGCCACCAGCGCGTGCACTGCGCGTGGTACGTAGGGGCTGTAAGGGCGCAGCGCGTAGAGGTGTTCGCCGAAGACACCCATCGGCGCCCAGTCGGGCAGCAGTTGCAGCAGGCGGCCGCTGCGCAATTCGGTCTGCGCGCTGAAGTCGGGCAGCAGCGCCACGCCCAGCCCGGCCAGCGCGGCCTCGCGCAGCGCCTCGCTGTTGTTGGCGCTGAACGGCCCGCGGATGCCCACGGTGATCGGCGCCACGCTGATATCCGTATGCCGGAACTGCCAGGTGGGCGCCGCGCCGGCGCGAGGGTAGTAGAGGCAATCGTGTAACGCTGCGTCGGCGGCCAGGTCGCCCGGGTGCTGAGGCGTGCCGCGCTGCTGCAGGTAGGACGGGCTGGCCACCAGCAGTGAGCGCGTTTCGGTCAGCGTCCAGGCGACGTGGGTTTCGGGCGGGCGGGCAGTGTGGCGCACGGCCAGATCGAAGCCTTCCTGCGCCAGCGAGACGATCTGGTCCGACAGCACCAGTTCGATGCGCACTTCCGGATGCGAGCGCAGAAAGTCGGGCAGCGTGGGCACGATCTGCTGGCGGCCCAGCGCCACGGGCGCGGTGACGCGCAGCAGCCCGCGCGGCGCGGCGGCCAGGTCCTTGACGCCGGCAAAGCCGCGCTCGATCTGCTCGAAGCCGCTGCGCGTGGCGTCGGCCAGCTGCTGGCCGGCCTCGGTCAGGCGCACGCTGCGCGTGGTGCGCTGCACCAGCGGCACGCCCATGGCGCGCTCCAGCTCCGAGATGCGCTGGCTCATTGCCGCCTTGCTCACGCCCAGCCGCTGGGCGGCGGCGGTGTAGCTGCCCAGGTCGCCCAGCACCGTCAGCCAGTGCATGTGCGACCAGAGTCCGTCGACGCGTTTGGCTTCCATGGTTGTTTAGGGTTTGTATTGAAGATTGTTCATTTTATTGAACGGTGTATCCCGTCGCCAGGGATAGTCAGCGGTTGCGCGGCTGCCTAGACTGCGATGCATCGTCCTGCCCCCACTGATTCGGAGATTTCCCATGGCCGCACCCGTCGCTTACACCGCCACCGCCGATCTCGGCCACTACATCCACGGCGAGCGCGTCGCCGGCAGCAGCGGCCGCTCGCAGGCGGTGTACAACCCCACGACCGGTGCGGTGGCGCGCCAGGTCGCGCTGGCTTCGGTCGATGAAGTCAACGCCGCTGTCGCCTCGGCCAAGGCCGCCTTCCCGAAGTGGGCCGACACGCCGCCGATCCGCCGTGCCCGCGTCATGAACAACTTCCTGGCGCTGCTCAACCAGTACAAGGACGAGCTGGCGGCCATGATCACCGCCGAGCACGGCAAGGTTTTCACCGACGCGCAAGGCGAAGTGATGCGCGGCATCGACATCGTCGAGTTCGCCTGCGGCATTCCGCAGCTGCTCAAGGGCGACTTCACCGACCAGGTCTCCACCGGCATCGACAACTGGACGCTGCGCCAGCCGCTCGGCGTGGTCGCCGGCATCACGCCGTTCAACTTCCCCGTCATGGTGCCGGCCTGGATGTTCCCGGTGGCGATCGCCTGCGGCAACACCTTTGTGCTGAAGCCCAGCGAGCGCGACCCGTCGCCCAGCCTGTTCATGGCCGACCTGCTCAAGCAGGCCGGCCTGCCGGACGGCGTCTTCAACGTCGTGCAGGGCGACAAGCTGGCGGTGGACACGCTGCTGAACCACGTTGACGTCAAGGCGCTGAGCTTTGTCGGCTCCACCCCCATCGCCCAGTACATCTACGAAACCGGCGCGCACAACGGCAAGCGCGTGCAGGCCCTGGGCGGCGCCAAGAACCACATGGTCGTGATGCCGGATGCCGACGTCGAGCAGACCGTGGACGCCCTCATCGGCGCCGCCTACGGCTCGGCCGGCGAGCGCTGCATGGCGATCTCGGTGGCGGTGTTCGTCGGTGACGAGATCGCCAACAAGATCGTGCCGCTGGTGGCCGAGCGCGCCCGCCAGCTCAAGATCAAGAACGGCATGGAGCTGGACGCCGAAATGGGCCCGATCGTCACCGCCCAGGCGCGCGACCGCATCGAAGGCTACATCGGCATCGGCGTGGAAGAGGGCGCGCAGCTGGTGGTCGATGGCCGCGGCCACAAGGTCGCAGGGTTCGAAAACGGCTTCTTCACCGGCGGCACGCTGTTTGACCACGTCACGCCCGAGATGCGCATCTACAAGGAAGAAATCTTCGGCCCGGTGCTGGCCTGCGTGCGCGTCAAGTCGTTTGGCGACGCGGTGGACCTGGTCAACGCCCACGAGTTCGGCAACGGCGTGGCCTGCTACACCGCCGACGGCGGCGTGGCGCGCGAATTCGCCCGCCGCATCCAGGTCGGCATGGTCGGCATCAACGTGCCGATTCCGGTGCCGATGGCCTGGCACGGCTTCGGCGGCTGGAAGCGCAGCCTGTTCGGCGACATGCACGCCTACGGCGAAGAAGGCGTGCGCTTCTACACCAAGCAGAAGAGCGTCATGCAGCGCTGGGCGGCCAGCACGCCCAAGGGTGCCGAGTTCGTGATGCCGACGGCGAAGTAAAAGCCGAAAGCCGGGGGCTCCCCCGCAGGGAGCCACCCCGGACGATCAGCGGCTGTGCGAGCTGAGCTTGCCGAAGCGCTGATCATCCTGCCGGGCCAGCGCGGCGTTGATCAGCGCGCGCCGCTCCAGCGCCAGGTCACTCACCAGCACGTCCAGGATCACGGTCTGCATCAGGCGCGAGACCATGGGCACCACGGCCTGCGCGTCCTCGGCGTGCTCGACCGGCAGCACCATGTCGGCCATGCGGCCCAGCTCACTGCGCTGCGGGCACATCGCGATCACCGGTGTGCCGGCGCGGCGCGCCCGCGCCACCGCTTCGTTGAGCGGCTCCATCGCGCCGGAGTTGGACAGCACCAGCAACACATCGTCAGGCCCCAGGAACGCCGCGCTCAGGCTCTGCAGCGCGGCGTCGGTGCGCGCCACCGCCGTCAGGCCCAGCCGGCCGAACTTGTTCTGCGCGTCCTCGGCCGCAATCGCGGCGTTGCCGGTGCCGTAGATCTCGATGCGGCGGGCACGCGCCAGCGTGTGCACCGCGCGCTCGAACACATCCGGGTGCAGCCGGTCGCGCAGCGCGATCAAGGCTGAGATCGAGTTGTTCAGGATCTTGCCGATGCGTTCGGCCGCCGGGTCGCTGGCCTGCACCTCGCTGTGCGCCACCTTGGTCGTGCCCGACAGGCCCGAGCCGAGCCGCAGCTTGAAGTCCGCCAAGCCCTTGAAGCCCATCGAGCGGCAGAAGCGCATCACCGTGGGCGTGCTGACGCCGCAGCGCTCGGCAATGCGTACGATCGGGTCGCTCATCCAGGCGCGCGGTGCCGACAGCAGATCCTGCGCCACCAATCGCTCGGAAGCGGTCAGCCGCTCCAGCGCGGCGCGGATGTCATCGAGCAGGGGCGCGGCGCCCTGGTCGGCGGTGAGGTGGTCTTCCAGGAACGCCGATGCACCGCGCAGCGCTGCATGCGGCGCGTCGACCACCCAGGTCGGAATGCGCGCCAGCCAGGGCGCGAAGCGGCCCTTGCGCTCGAAGCGCTCGCGGAAAGCCGAGTGCTCGAAGAACGGCAGGATCTGCGGCACGATGCCGCCGCCGATGTAGAGCCCGCCGGTGCTGCCCAGCGTGAGCGCCAGATTGCCCGCCACCGTGCCGAGCATGGCGCAGAACACCGCCAGCGCACGCCGGGCGGTCGCGTCAGGCGGCTCGGCCAGGGCGGCGGCCGAGATCTCCGGCGCGGTCAGCGGTGTGATCAACATTTGCCCTGCGCGTTCGGCCAGCACCTCATGGATCAACTCCAGCCCCGAGGCCGAGATCAGCCGCTCGCCCGAGGCGTGGCCGTAGCGCGCCAGCGCGCGCTCGACGATGGCCGCTTCATCGTCGTCCTGCGGCGGATAGCTGACGTGGCCGCCCTCGCTGGCCAGCGCGACGCTGCGGTCCTGCACCGGCACCAGCGCCGACACGCCCAGGCCGCTGCCCGGGCCGATCACGCCGATCACGCCACCGGGCTGGGCCTCGCCGCTGCCGACCTTGACGCGCTCATGCGCCTCCAGTCGCGTCAGGCCCATCGCCAGCGCGCTGTAGTCGTTGACCGCCACCAGCGTCTTCAACCCCAGGCTGCGGCGCATGGCGCTGACGGAGAACGCCCACGACCGGTTGGTCAGCCGGACCTCGTCGCCCGTGATCGGGTTGGGCAGCGACAACGCGGCATGCCGCACCACCGGCTGGCCGTGTTCGGCCAGAAAGGTGCGCAGCGCGGCTTCGAGCGTATCGAAGCGATCGGCGGCCAGCACGTCATAGGCCAGATAGACGTCGGGCGCCGACTCCAGCGCCAGCCGCAGGTTCGAGGCCCCCACATCGGCCAGCAGCCGCGGTCCATCGGCATAGGGGTGAGGATCAACAGGTTTCATGCAAATAAATTGTAATGAAATTACGCCGTAACTGTGTTGAGTCATTACAGCCATGCAAGTGGCACTTGAGTGAAACGACCTCTTCAACGCAATCGTTTGCATCCCAAGTAGTTCATTGCAAGAATTTCTTTTTTTGGCTTGTTGCGCGCTTGGTGTTTACCCTGATTCCGGTGTCGATGTAAGAAAATTACATTCTTGATTGTGGCAAGTCTAGCCACCCAATCTGCGGAGACAAACAACCATGTCCATCATGATCAAGCAAGTTGCAGCCGGCATTGCGCTGGCGTTCGGTGCCCTCGCAGGCACGCACGCGGCCACCATCACCATCTCCTGCGGCTCGAACGCGGCGGACGTGGAGTACTGCGGCAAGTACGCCGAAGACTGGGGCAAGGCCAACGGCCACACCGTCAAGATGTACTCGCCTCCGGCAAGCACCACCGACAACCTGGCGCTGCTGCGCCAGCAGTTCGCGGCCAAGTCGTCCGACCTCGACGTCATCATGATCGACGTGGTCTGGCCCGGCGTGATCAAGGATCACCTGGTCGACCTGAGCAAGTACAGCAAGGGTGCAGAGAAGAAGCACTTCCCCGCGATCGTGGCCAACAACACCGTCAACGGCAAGCTGCTGGGCATGCCCTGGTTCACCGACGCCGGCCTGTTGTTCTATCGCAAGGACCTGGTCGAGAAGTACGGCGCCAAGGCCCCCAACACCTGGGAAGAACTGGCCGCCACGGCCAAGAAGATCCAGGACGGCGAGCGCGCTGCCGGCAAGGCCGACTTCCAGGGCTTCGTGTTCCAGGCCAAGGCTTATGAAGGCCTGACCTGCGACGCCCTCGAGTGGGTCTACAGCTTCGGCGGCGGCACCATCGTCGACAAGGACGGCAACATCACCATCAACAACCCGGGTGCAGCCAAGGCGCTGGACACGGCCGCTTCGTGGATCGGCACCATCGCCCCGGCTGGCGTGCTGAACTACGGCGAAGAAGATTCGCGCGGCGTGTGGCAGAACGGCAATGCCGCTTTCATGCGCAACTGGCCTTATGCGTGGTCGCTGGGTCAGGCCGCCGACAGCCCGATCAAGGGCAAGATCGGCGTCGCCGCTCTGCCGGCAGGCTCGGGCACGGGCGCCAAGAAGGCCGCCACCCTGGGTGGCTGGCAACTGGCGGTGTCCAAGTACTCCAAGAACGTCGATGCTGCCGCCAGCCTGGCCATGTACATGACCAGCCCGGAGATCCAGAAGAAGCGCGCTGTGGGTGGTTCGTACAACCCGACCATTCCTGACCTCTACAAGGACGCGGACATCGCCAAGGCGAACCCCTTCATGGTCGAGCTGCTGGACGTCTTCACCAACGCGGCAGCCCGTCCGGCCACCGCCACGGGCCTGAAGTACCCGGAAGTGTCGAACGCGTTCTGGGACGCAGCGCACGACGTGATGGAAAAGAAGACCACCGGCGCAGAAGCCGTCAAGAAGCTTGAAGGCAAGCTCAAGCAGATCAAGCGCACCAAGTGGTGATCTGCTGAATCGGTGCCCGTCACGCGTGTGACGGGTCCCTGTGGCGGGTGGCGGCAGGAGCTGCTTGCCCGCTTGATCGTTCCGTATGCCTGGGCGCACCCCGATGAAAAACCGAACTCGCACAGCCTGGATCTTCCTGGCGCCGATGCTGTTCCTGATGCTTCTGGTGGCGGGCTGGCCGCTGGGGCGATCGATCTGGTTCAGCTTCACTGAAACCAACATCAACGACATCACCGCCAGCACTTATGTTGGCTTTGGCAACTATTTCGGCGAATTCGGCCTGTTTGCCAATTCGAACTACACCGAAGGCTTCTGGGCCAGCGACTGGGGCACCTCGATCCGGAACACCTTCAAGTTCTCGATCGTCTCGGTGATCCTCGAAACCCTGTGCGGCCTGGGCGTGGCCATGCTGCTCAACCAGGAATTCAAGGGCCGTGCGCTGGTGCGCACCGCCGTGCTGGTGCCCTGGGCCATTCCGACCATCGTGTCGGCCAAGATGTGGGGCTGGATGCTGCACGACCAGTTCGGCCTGTTCAACCAGATCCTGCTCGACTGGGGAATCATCTCCGCCAAGATCGCCTTCACCGCGGACCCGGCCTATGCACTGTGGACCGTGGTGGCAGTGGACGTCTGGAAGACCACGCCCTTCATGGCGCTGCTGATCCTCGCGGGCCTGCAGACCCTACCCAAGGATTGCTACGAAGCAGCGCGCGTCGACGGCGTGCACCCGCTGCGCGTGTTCTGGAGCGTGACGCTGCCGCTGATCAAGCACCCGCTGATGGTCGCCGTGATCTTCCGCCTGCTGGACGCCCTGCGCATCTTCGACCTGATCTTCGTGTTGACCTCCAACAGCGGCAGCACCATCAGCATGTCGGGCTTCGTGCGCCGCGAGATGGTGGACAACGGCAACCTGGGCTACGGCTCGGCCGCGTCCACGTCGCTGACGATCATCATCTTCCTGACGGCGCTGCTCTTCATGCGTGCCGCCCGCGTCAAGCTCAACGAGGAGTCGAACTGATGAACCATCGCCCGCTCTGGGGTTCCATCGTTCTGTACGCGCTGGCGACGCTGGTCGTCGTGGCGTCGGTCTACCCCTTCATCTACACGGTGGCCACGTCGCTGAAGACCGGCTCGGCGCTGTTCAGCCCGAACCTGATTCCCGACGAGCCGACCCTCAGGAACTACATCCAGCTGTTCGAGGGGCGCCAGCCCTTCGGCCGCCAGCTCGCCAACTCGGTGCTGGTCGCCTCGGTGACGGTGGTGATCTCGATGTTGATGGCCATCACCGCCGCCTACGCACTGGGCCGCATCCAGTTCAAGGGCAAGGGCATGCTGCTGCTGGCGATCCTGGCGGTGTCGATGTTCCCGCAGGTGGCGGTGTTGTCAGGCATGTTCGAGCTGATGCAGGCCCTGGGCCTCTACAACCGCTCGATCGGCCTGGTGGTGCCCTACACCATCTTCACGCTGCCGTTCACGGTCTGGATCCTGACGACCTTCATGCGCGGCCTGCCCAAAGAGCTGGAAGAGGCGGCCATCATGGACGGCTGCGGCCCGCTGCGCATCATCTTCGAGATCTTCATGCCGCTGCTCGCGCCGGCGCTGGTCTCCACCGGCCTGCTCGCCTTCATCGGCGCATGGAACGAATTCCTGTTCGCGCTGACCTTCGTGTCCGACGACAGCCAGCGCACCGTACCGGTCGGCATCTCGCTGATCACCGGTGCCACCGCCTATGAAGTGCCGTGGGGCAGCATCATGGCCGCCTCGGTGATCGTGACCGTGCCGCTGGTGATCCTGGTGCTGGTGTTCCAGAAGAAGATCGTCTCCGGCCTGACCGCAGGCGCCATCAAGGGTTGAGGTGAGCGTGATGACGGCAGCCAAGACATCGAATGCCAACTGGTGGCGCGGCGGGGTGATCTACCAGATCTACCCGCGCAGCTTTGCCGACAGCAACGGCGACGGCGTGGGCGATCTGCCGGGCATCACCGCCCGGCTCGACCACATCGCCGCGCTCGGCGCCGATGGCATCTGGCTGTCGCCGTTCTTCAAGAGCCCGATGAAGGACTTCGGCTACGACATCAGCGACTACTGCGATGTCGACCCGATGTTCGGCACGCTCGACGATTTCAAGGCACTGGTGGCGCGGGCTCACGCGCTGAACCTCAAGGTGATGATCGATCAGGTGTACTCGCACACCGCCGATGTCCACCCCTGGTTCGTCGAGAGCCGCAGCAGCCGTGACAACGCCAAGTCCGACTGGTACGTCTGGGCCGATGCGAAAGACGACGGCAACCCGCCCAACAACTGGCTGAGCATCTTCGGCGGCAGCGCCTGGCAGTGGGACACCCGCCGCCGGCAGTACTTCCTGCACAACTTCCTGACCAGCCAGCCCGACCTGAATTTCCACTGCCCTGCGGTGCAGGACGCGGTGCTGGCGTCGGTCAAGTTCTGGCTGGAGCTGGGCGTGGACGGCTACCGGCTCGACGTCGTCAACTTCTACTTTCACGATCAGCAACTGCGCAGCAACCCGGGCCGGGGCATGCCTGACGGCAGCGACCCGGCGGTCAGCCCGGTCAACCCCTACGCCTGGCAGTGGCACCGCCACGACAAGAGCCAGCCCGAGAACCTGGTGTTCCTGCAACGCCTGCGTGCGCTGCTCGACCAGTACCCCGACACCACCATGGTCGGCGAGATCGGTGACGACGACGGCCTGGCCCGCGTGGCCGAGTACACCAGCGGTGGCGACAAGCTGCACATGGCGTACTGCTTCGACCTGCTCGGCGAGCCACACAGCGCGCCCTACCTGCACGGCGTCTTCACCCGCTTCAACCAGGTGGTCGGCAGCGGCTGGCCGTGCTGGGCCATCACCAACCACGACATTCCGCGCGTCGCCACCCGCTGGGGGGGAGCGCACCCGGCGCCGGGCCTGCTGCGGCTGGCGGCGGCGCTGCAACTGAGCCTGCGCGGCAGTTCCTGCATCTACCAGGGCGACGAACTCGGCCTGCCCGAAGCGCAGATCGCCTTCGAAGACCTGCAAGACCCCTACGGCATCACGATGTGGCCCGACTACAAGGGCCGCGACGGTTGCCGCACGCCGATGGCGTGGGAATCGGGCAAGGCCGACCTGGGCTTCAGCACCGCCGCTGCACCCGCCAAGCCCTGGTTGCCGGTGGCCGAGTCGCACCGCGCGCTGGCGGCTGATGTGCAGGCCGCCGATGCCCACTCGCTCTTCCACCACTACCAGCAACTGCTGCGCTGGCGCCGTGGCGTGCCGGCGCTGATCCACGGCGACATGCACCTGCTGCCGGTGCATGAGCAGGTGCTGGCCTACGTGCGCGAACAGCGCGCCGAGCACACCGACGAGCAGGTGCTGTGCGCCTTCAACCTGTCGGATCAGCCGGCGCGCTTCGAGCTGCCCGCCGGCATGGCCGTGGCCTCGGTCTTGCATGAGAGCGGCGCCGCAGGCGCCAGCGCCCAGCACGACGGCCATGGCGCCCATCTGACCTTCGAGCCCTGGGGTGTGCTGTTCGCGCGCCTCGCCCGGGTGCTCTGAACTTTTCCACATCGACATGACCAGTTCCCTGACCCCTACCAAGGCGCCCAACAACGAGTGGTGGCGCGGCGGCGTGATCTACCAAATCTACCCGCGCAGCTTTGCCGACAGCAACGGCGACGGCATCGGCGATCTGCCCGGCATCACCGCCCGGCTCGACCACGTGGCCGCGCTCGGGGTCGATGCGATCTGGCTCTCGCCGATCTTCAAGAGCCCGATGAAGGACTTCGGCTACGACGTCAGCGACTACAACGACATCGACCCGATGTTCGGCACGCTGGCCGACTTCCAGGCCCTGATCGACCGCGCCCACGCGCTTGGCCTCAAGGTCATGATCGACCAGGTGCTGTCGCACTGCTCCGACCAGCACGAATGGTTCAAGGAAAGCCGCTCCAGCCGCGACAACCCCAAGGCCGACTGGTATGTGTGGGCCGACGCCCGCGATGACGGTAACCCGCCCAACAACTGGCTGAGCGTCTTCGGCGGCAGCAGCTGGCAGTGGGACACGCGCCGCCGCCAGTACTACCTGCACAACTTCCTGGCCAGTCAGCCCGACCTCAACTTCCACAACCGCGAGGTGCAGGACGCGCTGCTCGCCAGCGTCAAGTTCTGGCTGGAAATGGGCGTGGACGGCTACCGGCTCGACGCCATCAACTTCTGCTTCCACGACCAACAGCTGCGCTCCAATCCCGGCCTGGGCGAGCCGGACGGCAGCAACCCTACCGTGCAGGCCAACAACCCCTACGCCTGGCAGAAGCACGTCTATGACCGCAGCCGGCCCGATGCGCTCGGTTTCCTGCAGCGCATGCGTGAACTGACCGACCAGTACCCCGACACCACCATGGTCGGCGAGATCGGCGACGAGTCCGGCATGCTGATGGTGGCGCAGTACACCGAAGGCGGCGACAAGCTGCACATGGGCTACTGCTTCGACCTGCTCGCGCCCGACGGCAGCGCGCCCTTCATCCGCAGCATCATCAAGAAGTTCGAGGACGTGGCCGCCACGCCCGAGCAAGGCTGGGCCTGCTGGGCGCTGGCCAACCACGACGTCACCCGCCTGGCCACGCGCTGGGGCGGCCACCTGAGCGTGGCGTCGCGCGCCGCCATGCTGCGCACCGCGGCGGCCATGCAGCTGAGCCTGCGCGGCAGCGTCTGCATCTACCAGGGCGATGAACTCGGCCTGACCGAAGCCGACATCGCCTTCGAGGACCTGCAGGACCCCTACGGCATCACGATGTGGCCGGAGTTCAAGGGCCGCGACGGCTGCCGCACGCCGATGCCGTGGGACTCGTCCCAGGCCGATCTCGGCTTCAGCAGCGCTGCCGCACCCGTCAACCCCTGGCTGCCGGTGGCGCCGGCGCACCGCGCGCAGGCTGTTGACGTGCAGCAGGCCGATGCCGGCTCGCTGCTGCACTACTACCAACACCTGCTGGCCTGGCGCCGCACGCAGCCCGCCCTGATCAAGGGTGCGCTGCAATTGCTGCCGGCCGACCCGCAAGTGCTGGCCTATGTGCGCAGCCAGGGCGACGAGCGCGTGCTCTGCGCCTTCAACTTCAGCGACACGCCAGCCCGCCTGACGCTGGACGCCAACCACGCCGTGGCTCATGTGCTGAGCGACAGCGGCGCCGATGGCGTCAGCGTTCAAGGCCAGACGCTGACGTTTGCCCCCTGGGGCGTGCTGTTTGCGCGCCTGGGCTGAAGCGCAGCCCTGATTCCGATACCCACCCGAAGCCCATCACCTGAAAGAGCGCCATGTCCCGCATCGATTTCAAGCAGGTCAACAAGCGTTATGCCCCCGGTTTGCCGCTGACCATCCACAACGCCAGCCTGACGATCGAGCAGGGTGAGTTCTGCGTCTTCGTCGGCCCGTCGGGCTGCGGCAAGTCCACGCTGCTGCGCATGGTGGCCGGACTGGAAGACATCACCAGCGGCGACCTGCTGATCGAAGGCCAGCGCGTCAACGACCTGGAGCCGGCCAAGCGCGGCGTGGCGATGGTGTTCCAGAGCTACGCGCTCTACCCGCACATGACGGTGCGCCAGAACATGGGCTTCGGCCTCAAGGTGCTGGGCGCTGATCTGGCTGCCATCGAGCGCAAGGTCAACGCCGCTGCCGACATCCTGCAGCTCACGCCGCTGCTCGACCGCCTGCCCAAGGCGCTCTCGGGCGGCCAGCGCCAGCGCGTGGCCATCGGCCGCGCCATCGTCAAGGAGCCCAAGGTCTTCCTGTTCGACGAACCGCTGTCCAACCTCGACGCCGCGCTGCGCGTGCAGACCCGTCTGGAGATCGCCAAGCTGCACCATGACCTCGGCTCGGCCAGCATGATCTACGTGACGCACGACCAGGTCGAAGCCATGACGCTGGCCGACAAGATCGTGCTGCTGCGCGCCGGCAAGGACGTCGAGACCAAGGGCAGCGTGGCCCAGTTCGGCACGCCGATGGACCTCTACCACCGGCCGCAGAACCTGTTCGTGGCCGAGTTCATCGGCTCGCCCAAGATGAACATCCTGCCCGGCCGCCTGGTGCGGGCCGAGGCCGACCACGCCGTGGTCGAAGTGCGCGGCGAGCAGATCACCGTCGCCGTGGATGCGCGCTCGGCCAAGGCCGGCGACAAGGTCTCGCTGGGCATCCGCCCCGAGCACCTGCTGGCGGGCGACTCGGGCGAAGGCTCGATCCTGCACTCCAGCCTGCGTCAGATGGAACGGCTGGGCGATATCTCGCTGCTGTATCTCGATGTGGCGCCTGACGCGCCGCTGGCCACGCTGCGCCTGGAAGGCCATGCGACCCAGTCGCCCGGCGCCAACGTCACGCTGCGCCTGCGCCCCGAGCACTGCCACCTGTTCGACGCCAGCGGCGACGCCTATCGCCGCACCACCCAGTTGCCGGCCTGAAGTCCGCGACACCGGCTCAGCCGGTGTCTGCCACCGAGCGCCGCATCCGCCCCGACCACCCTGGTGTGGGGCGGGGCGTTTTTACGTCGCCGAAACGTCATTGAACCCGGGAATCCCGCCATGAGCCACGCTGCCCCGCACGTCGTTCCTCCTTTGTCCTCCTGGTGGAAAGAGTCCGTCGTCTACCAGATCTACCCGCGCAGCTTCTGCGACAGCAACGGCGACGGCGTCGGTGACCTGAAGGGCATCACCAGCAAGCTCGACTACCTGCAGCAGCTGGGTGTCGACGTGATCTGGCTCTCGCCGATCTACTCCTCGCCCAACGACGACAACGGCTACGACATCAGCGACTACTGCAACATCATGAGCGAATTCGGCACCCTGGCCGACTTCGACGAGATGCTGGCCGGCATGCACGCGCGCGGCATCAAGCTGATGATGGACCTGGTCGTCAACCACAGCTCCGACGAGCACGC
Source organism: Leptothrix sp. (in: b-proteobacteria) (assembly GCF_965250675.1). Lineage (NCBI taxonomy): Bacteria > Pseudomonadati > Pseudomonadota > Betaproteobacteria > Burkholderiales > Sphaerotilaceae > Leptothrix > Leptothrix sp. (in: b-proteobacteria). The sequence goes on along the minus strand of NZ_CBDFPH010000001.1, from coordinate 770,700 downwards.
CTGGTTCCAGCAGGCGCGCACCAGCCGCGACAACCCCTTCCACGACCACTACATCTGGCGCGAGCCGAAAGCCGATGGCGTTTTTCCCCATAACGCGCCGAACAACTGGGAAGCCGCCTTCAACGGCTCGATCTGGGAGTGGAACGAGCCCACCGGCGAGTACTTCCTGCACATGTTCAGCAAGAAGCAGCCCGACCTCAACTGGGAGAACCCGGCGCTGCGCCAGGAGGTCTATGCGCTGATGCGCTTCTGGCTCGACCGCGGCGTGGACGGCTTCCGCATGGACGTCATCAACATGATCTCCAAGCCCTGGCGCGAGGACGGCAGCCTGCCCGATGCGCCGGTGGTGCGCGACGGTTTCCTGCAGCCCGGCTTCGCGCTGACCTGCAACGGCCCGCGCCTGCTGGAGTTCCTGGCCGAAATGAAGCGCGAGGTGCTGGACCACTACGACACCATCACCGTCGGCGAAGCGCCGATGGCCACCACCCAGCAGGGCCGCGAGATCACCAACGCGCAGACCGGCTCGCTCAACATGCTGTTCCAGTTCGAGCACATGGACCTCGACAGCCAGGGCGGCCACATCGGTGGCAAGTGGGACCTGAAACCGCTCGACCTGCGCGACATGAAGCGCACCATGTCACGCTGGCAGGACGAGCTGGCGGGCACCGGCTGGAACAGCCTGTACCTGTGCAACCACGACCAGCCGCGCTCGGTATCGCGCTTCGGGGACGACAGCGATGCGTATCGCGTGGTGTCGGCCAAGATGCTCGCCACCTGGCTGCACCTGCACCAGGGCACACCTTATGTGTACCAGGGCGAAGAGCTGGGCATGACCAATGTGGCGTTCGCGTCGATCGACGATTACCGCGACATCGAGACGCTCAACATCTACCGCGTCGCCACCACCGAGCGCGGTGTGGCGCCGGCCGACATGCTGCACTCCATCCACGTCAAGAGCCGCGACAACGCCCGCACGCCGCTGCAGTGGACGGCAGGCGCGCACGCCGGCTTCACCACCGGCACGCCGTGGATGGCGCTCAACCCGAACTATCCGCAGATCAACGCCGAGCAGGCGCTGGCCGATCCCGGCTCGGTTTTCCACTACTACCAGCGACTGATCGCGCTGCGCAAGGCGCATCCGGTCATCGTGCAGGGCCGCTACGACCTGCTGCTGCCGGATCACCCGCACCTCTATGCCTACACCCGCACGCTGGCCGATGAACGGCTGCTGGTGCTGTGCAACTTCAGCGCCGCGCCGCAGGCCTTCAGCCTGCCGGCCGAGGTGCCCGGTCACGCGACCGAGCTGCTGATGGGCAACTACGACGATACGAGCGCCGCAGACGACCTGCGCGCCCTGACCCTGCGCCCCTACGAGGCGCGTGTTCTGCGCCTGGCGGCCTGATGCTGCCGGGCTAGATGAGACTGCATTGATGGCCACTATCTCCAAATCCACCCCCAAAACTGTCACCCAGACCGCTGCCACTGATCCGGCTGCCACGCCCCCGGCGGCCAAGACGCCGAAGCCGCGCGCGCCCAGGGCACCGAAAGCGCCCAAGGCCGTGGCGGTTGCTGCGCCTGCGGAAGTGGCTGTGGCCGTGGCTGCAGCGCCTGCCGTGCCCGCCGCACCGGCCTGGGTCGCGCCGGACGCGCAACTGGGCCGCGTCTGGACCGAGCTGGCCCAGCGCTTTGCCGGCCAGGCCGACTGGCCGGCGTTCGACGCCCGCGTGCGTGCCCACGCTGGCGCGTTGCGTCAGGAACTGGCACCGCTGTACGGCTGGCGCGAGGACTTCGAGGCCTTCCTCATCAAGCTGCTGGCCAACGCCTACAGCGCCTGGGGCGAGCGCTCGCCGGCGCTCAAGGCACTGGACGCGCAGCGCGAGGCCGCACCGGACTGGTTCCAGTCCAACCGCATGCTGGGCGGCGTCTGCTACGTCGACCTGTTTGCCGGCGACCTGAAGGGCGTCGAGGCGCAGATTCCCTACTTCAAGGAACTCGGCCTGACCTACCTGCACCTGATGCCGCCCTATCTGTGCCCCGAGCCGCACAGCGACGGCGGCTACGCGGTCAGCAGCTACCGCGAGGTCAAGCCCAGCCTGGGCCGCATCGCCGACCTGCGTCGCCTGGCCGAGCGCCTGCGCGAAGAAGGCATCTCGCTGGTGCTGGACTTCGTCTTCAACCACACCAGCGACGAACATGAGTGGGCGGTGGCCGCCAAGGCGCACGACGCCTTCCACAGCGACTTCTTCCTGATCTTCCCCGACCGCCAGCAGCCCGACGCCTACGAGCGCACGGTGCGCGAGATCTTCCCCGACGAGCACCCCGGCGCCTTCAGCCAGCTGCCCGACGGCCGCTGGGTCTGGACCACCTTCCACAGCTACCAGTGGGACCTGAACTACAGCAACCCCGAGGTCTTCAACGCGATGGCCGGCGAGATGCTGTTCATCGCCAACCTCGGCGTCGAGTTCCTGCGCATGGACGCTGTCGCGTTCATCTGGAAGCGCATGGGCACTTCCTGCGAGAACCTGCCCGAGGCGCACCACCTGCTGCGCGCCTACAACGCGCTGGCGCGCATCGCGGCACCCGCGCTGCTGTTCAAGTCCGAGGCCATCGTGCACCCGGACGACGTGGTCAAGTACATCGAGCCGGCCGAGTGCCAGATCTCGTACAACCCGCTGCAGATGGCCTTGCTGTGGAACACGCTGGCCACGCGCGAGGTCAACATGCTGCAGCAGGCGCTGGAGCAGCGCCACCACATCCCCGACGGCACCGCCTGGGTCAACTACGTGCGCAGCCACGACGACATCGGCTGGACATTCGCCGATGAGGACGCGATCCAGTTCGGCATCAACGGCTTTGATCACCGTACCTTCCTGAACCGCTTCTTCGTCAACCGCTTCGAAGGCAGCTTCGCGCGCGGCGTGCCGTTCCAGGACAACCCGGCCACCGGCGACTGCCGCATCAGCGGCACGGCGGCCTCGCTGGTCGGGCTGGAGCAGGACGACCCGCACGCGGTCGCGCGCCTGCTGCTGCTGTACGGCGTGGCGCTGTCGTCGGGCGGCATTCCGCTGATCTACCTGGGCGACGAAGTCGGCGCGCTCAACGACCCGCACTGGGCCGCCGACCCGGCCCAGGCCGGCGACAGCCGCTGGGTGCACCGCCCGCGCCGTGACCTGGCGCGCGCCGCGCAGCGTCACGACCCGAGCACGGCGCCCGGCCGCATCTTTGCCGGCCTGCGCCACCTGATCAACTTGCGCCAGCACCTGCCGGCCTTCGCCAACGGCCGCCTGGCCGCGTTCTGGACCAAGAACGCCGCCGTGCTGGGCTACCAGCGCCAGCTCTGGCAGGATGGCCGCCTGCAGTCCGAGGTGCTGGTGCTGGGCAACTTCAGCGAGTTGCCGCAGACCGTGAGTGCCGAAGTGCTGGCCGGCATGCCGGCGCAGGCGGTCGATCTGATCAGCAACCTGGCCCTGGACTTGCGCGCTGACGTCACACTCGGCGCCTACCAGATGCTCTGGCTGCAGTGCCCCCGCTGAATTTCCAGGCTCGCCGTTGCGGCGGCGAGTCCATAACGATCTGAGGAGTCCCCCATGCTCAACCGCGACGAAGTCTCTGCCCTGATGACCGGCGCCCACGGCGACCCTTATGCCGTGCTCGGGCCGCACCAGGAGGCCGGCGGCGCCTGGACCGTGCGGGCGCTGCTGCCCGGCGCGGTGTCGGTGGCGGTGGTCGACAAGACCAGCGGCAAGACGCTGGCGGCGCTGCAGCGCGCGCCGGACTCCGACCTGTTCGAGGCCGTGGTGGCGCCCGGCGGTGATCGCCCGGCCTATCAGCTTGACGTCGACTGGGGCAGCCACCGCCAGCTGCTGGAGGACTGCTACCGCTTCCCCGTGCTGCTGGGCGACACCGACCTGTGGCTGCTGGCCGAGGGCACGCACCACCGGCCGTTCGAGCAGCTGGGCGCGCACCTGGCCGAGATCGACGGCGTGGCCGGCACCCGCTTCGCCGTCTGGGCGCCGAGCGCGCAGCGCGTCTCGGTGGTCGGCAGCTTCAACAACTGGGACGGCCGCCGCCACATGATGCGGCTGCGGCGCGAGTGCGGCGTGTGGGAAGTCTTCGTGCCGCTGGTGGGCGCGGGGGACCTCTACAAGCTGGAGATCAAGGGCGCCGACGGCAGCCTGTCGCTCAAGGCCGACCCGGTCGCCTTCCGCGCCGAGATGCGGCCGCAGACCGCATCGGTCGTGCATGGCCTGCCGCCGGTGGTGCCGGGCACCGAACAGCGCCGCAGCGCCAACGCGCTGGGCGCGCCGGTCAGCATCTACGAGGTGCACCTGGGCTCCTGGCGCCGCAACGCCGCCGGCGACTGGCTCACCTACCGCGAGCTGGCCGACCAGCTGATTCCGTATGCGCGCGACATGGGCTTCACCCACCTGGAGCTGCTGCCGGTCAACGAGCACCCGTTCGACGGCTCGTGGGGCTATCAGCCCACCGGCATGTACGCGCCGACCTCGCGCTTCGGCAGCCCGGACGATTTCCGCCACTTCGTGCGTGCCGCGCACGACGCCGGCCTGGGCGTGATCCTCGACTGGGTGCCGGGCCACTTCCCGACCGACGCCCACGGCCTGGCCCAGTTCGACGGCACGCACCTGTACGAGCACGCCGACCCGCGCGAAGGCTTCCACCAGGACTGGCAGACGCTGATCTACAACTACGGCCGCACCGAGGTACGCAACTTCCTGGTCGGCAACGCGTTGTACTGGATCGAGCGCTACGGCATCGACGGCCTGCGCGTGGATGCGGTGGCATCGATGCTCTACCGCGACTACAGCCGCAAGGAAGGCGAGTGGATTCCGAACCAGTTCGGTGGCCGCGAGAATTTGGAGGCGATCGACTTCCTGCGCCGCATGAACAACATCGTCGGCACGCAGCGGCCCGAGGCCATCACGGTGGCCGAGGAATCGACCGCGTTTCCCAGCGTGTCGCGCCCGCCCAGCCCCGACCTGCAGAGCGGCGGCCTGGGCTTCCACTACAAGTGGAATATGGGCTGGATGAACGACACGCTGCGCTACATGCAGCAGGACCCGATCCACCGCCAGCACCACCACGGCCAGATGACCTTCGGGCTGGTCTATGCGTTCAGCGAGAACTTCGTGCTGCCGCTCTCGCACGACGAGGTGGTGCACGGCAAGGGCTCGATCCTGGGCCGCATGCCCGGCGACGAATGGCAGCGCTTTGCCAACCTGCGCGCCTACTACGGCTTCATGTGGGGCCACCCCGGCAAGAAGCTGCTGTTCATGGGCTGCGAGTTCGGCCAGGGCGACGAGTGGAACGCCGAGAAGAGCCTGCCGTGGCATCAGGTCGATTACCCGCACCATCAAGGCGTGCAGCGCCTGGTGCGCGACCTGAACACGGTCTACCGCGACTTCGGCGCCCTGCACCAACTGGACTTCACGCCGGCGGGCTTCGGCTGGATCAGCCATGACGATGCGCAGAACTCGGTGCTGTCGTTCACCCGCCATGCCGAGGACGGCAGCAGCGTCGTCGTGGTGTGCAACTTCACGCCCGTGCCGCGTCCTGGCTACCGCATCGGCGTGCCGGCGGCGGGCAACTACCGCGAGATCATCAACACCGACGCCGTCATCTACGGCGGCAGCGGCCTGCACAACGCGGTGCTGGCCACCGACGAGCAGGCCTCGCACGGCCACGCGCAATCGCTGGTGCTGACCGTGCCGCCGCTGGCCACCGTGATGCTGGTGCTGAACGCCCCGAGCGCCACAAGCTGACGACCGGCGCAGACACCCTCTCGCGGCCGCCCGGACAACCTGTTTCGGGCGGCCGTTGTCTTTGTTCCCTGGATTGAAACCCTGGCGCTTGGCGATGGGTTAAGGTCAGGGTATTCCCTGATGTTGGAGCAAGACCCGCACCCATGCCTGGCGCTGGTCTTGCTTCATGAAGCACATGACCTCACGCACCGACTCCGTTTCAACCTCGCCTGTGTCCGCTGATGCCCTGGCGGCGTACACCGCGCAGGCCCGCGCCATCATCCTGACGCGCCAGGACCCCAACACCGGCCTGCTGCCCGCCAGCACCGCCATCACGGTGCACGGCGACTACACCCACGCCTGGGTGCGCGACAACGTCTACAGCATCCTGGGCGTCTGGGCGTTGGAGCTGGCTCACCGCGAGAGCCAGCCCGACGTGGCCGCCGAGTTGCAGCAACGCGTGGTCGCGCTGATGCGCGGCCTGCTGGCGGCGATGATGAAGCAGGCGCACAAGGTCGAGCGCTTCAAGCACACCCAGCACCCGCTGGACGCGCTGCACGCCAAGTACTCCACGCGCAGCGGCGACTGGGTGGTGGGCGACGCCGAATGGGGCCACCTGCAGATCGACGCCACCGCGATCTTCCTGCTGCAATTGGCGCAGATGAGCGCCAGCGGCCTGGCCATCGTGCAGACGCCCGCCGAAGTGGCCTTTGTGCAGAACCTGGTGCACTACCTGGCGCACGCGCACCGCACGCCCGACTACGGCATCTGGGAGCGCGGCCACAAGCGCAACGAAGGCCGGGCCGAGATCAATGCCAGCTCGGTCGGCATGGCCAAGGCGGCGCTCGAAGCCATCAGCGGCTTCGACCTGCTGCCCGGCCGCGCGCCGCGCATCGGCGTGCAGCCCGACGACATCGCCCAGGCCCGCACGACGCTGGCCGGCCTGCTGCCGCGCGAATCCGAGAGCAAGGAGACCGACGGCGCGCTGCTGTCCATCATCGGCTTCCCGGCCTTTGCGGTGGGCGACGTGGCGCTGGCGGATGCCACGCGCGAGCGCGTCGTCGCCAAGCTGCAGGGCCGCTACGGCTGCAAGCGCTTCCTGCGCGACGGCCACCAGACCGTGGTCGAGGACCACAGCCGGCTGCACTACGAACCGGGCGAGCTGCAGCGCTTTCGCCGCATCGAGAGCGAGTGGCCGCTGTTCTTCACCTACCTGCTGATCGACGCCGAACTGCGCGGCGACACCGCACTGGCGGCCGACTACCGCGCGCGGCTGGACGGCCTGATGGTCGAGCGCGACGGCCAGCGCCTGCTGCCCGAGCTGTACTTCGTGCCGCCCGAGGCGGTCGAGGCCGAGCGCGAAAACCCGCGCAGCCAGGACCGCGTGCCCAACGACAACGTGCCGCTGGTCTGGGCGCAAAGCCTCTACCTGGTCGGCGTGCTGCTGCACGAAGGGCTGGTGCGGCCCGAGCAGCTCGACCCGCTCGGCCGCCACCGCGTGCTGAAGCCGTCGGTGGCCGCGCAGGCGGCCGCGCCCGTTTGCGTGCAGCTGGCGCTGCTGGCCACCGGCCCGCTGGTGCAGGCGCGGCTGGCCTCGCACGGCATTGCTGCGCAGACGCTCGCCCAGGTGCAGCCGGTGCAGGTGCGCTATGCCGATGAACTGGACGCCGCGCTGACGCAACTCGGCCGCTGGGACGATCTCGGCCTGAGCGGTCGCCCGCGCGAGCGCCCCGGCAGCCTCGCCACCAGCCGCGCCTACCGGCAGGGCGACCAGATCGAGGTCTTCCTGCCCGCGCTGTTCAACCGCCAGGGCTTCTACCTGAGCCTGGACAACCGCCTGCTGGTCGACGAGATCCAGGCCGAAGTCGCCTACCTGCGCGGCCACTGGCGCACGGGTACGGCCAGTGGTTCCACCTCCACCTCGCCCGCGCAACCGCTGCTGACGCTGCTCATCAGCCTGCCGATGCTCGATGCGCCGGGCGCCGACGGCCTGCTGGCCGCGCTGCGTGAGCTGTCGGCGCCCACCGGCGACGCGGCTGTACCGGTGCGCACCGGTACGCTGGCCGAGCTGCTGCCGCAGGCCGAGGTCTGCCACCTCGACCACCTGCCGCCGCTGCCCGCCGAAGCCGCGCCGGCGCCCGATCAGACCGCCGCGGCTGCCGTGCTGCACTGGGAAGAGGCCGCCACCCGCGCCCTCAGCCCCGCCCGCGCCGCCACGCTGGAGCGCACGCAGGACGATCACTGGCTGCAACGCCAGCTCGACCGCAGCCGCAACCCGTACGAGCAGATCGAGATCCTCGGCCTGCTGGTGCAGCGCTGGGGGCTGGACGCGCACACTGCACCGGGCGTGACGCTGCGCCAGCTGACCGAGGCGATCTACGCCCGCGCCAGCCGCCAGCGCCGCTGGGGCGTGATCCGCCGCGCGGCCGCGGTGCTCGACATCCACGACGAGACCTTCGAGGACGCCGTCGCCCAGATCGTCATGCGCCAGAAGCAGGTCTCGGTTGGCCGCGCCTACAACGCGCAGGCCATCATCAGCACGCCGCTGGGCAACGTCGAGCTGTTCGAGCGCCTGCGCCGCTACGGCGGCACCGACGTGCGCGGCCGCGTGCTGATCCAGGAAATCGTGCTGCTGCTGGGCACGCTCATCAAGGCCGACGCGCCGCTGTTCAAGGGCACGCTGACGCTGCGGCCCTGGTACCTGCTGCTGCTCATCACCGGCACGCTGGCGCTGGAGCATGGCCTGAGCCAGGGCGAGGCCTTCGACCACCTGCTCGAATGCAGCCCGCAGGCGCTGCTGGCGCGGCTGCGCGAGGTGATCGCGCGCGAACAGGAAATGAGCCTCAATCTGGTGCGCCTGCAGTCGCTGCACATCCACGCCGGCCGGGGCAACGGCGCGCTGGTGGCGGTGGAATTCCCGGCCGACAACGACGCGGTGCTGCCCGAAGACGTGCCCGGCTGGCTGGCCTGGCGCGAACTCAGCGGCGTGCTCACCCGCGTGCCGGCCGACTTCTACGAGCGCGTCTGGGCGCTGCTGCGCCAGGTGCCCGGCCTGGTGATCGGCGACCAGCTCGATGTGCGCAACCGCCTCGACAGCGCCCTGGCGCGTGCCGACACCACACCCGGCGAGCGCGGCTTCGCGCTGCAGGTCGAGGACCTGCTCAACAAGATCCACGCGCCCGAATACCGCCAGCTCAACATCGAGGCGCTGCTGGCGCTGAGCGACATCTTCCGCGCCAACGCCGACCTGCACCTCGACAGCTGGCTGGTGATGGACGTGCTGGTGGGCATCGCAGTGCGCCAGGGCTGGGAACAGGGCCTGGACGCCGGACAGGCCGCTGCGGCCGACTACAACGAGCACCGCGCCCAGGCCTGGAAAGACTTCTACGCCAGCCCGCCGCACCGCGTCGCCAACCTGATGATGTCGGCGGTAACCTACCTGGTCGAGCAGGCGCGTCAGGAACAGGTGGCCGCAGCTGCCACCGAAGTGGCGCAGCCGCTGAACGTGGAGGCGGGCATAGACACCGGCGTCGACACCGCCACGGACGCGGCCGATTGAGCCTCTCGCCTCGCAGCGTCAGGCTGCTGCAGCTGTCGGGGTGATGCGTGCGAGAGCCAGACGCCGGAGCCCACCCTGAGGGGTGCTCCGGCTGGCCAGGATCTGGGGCAGCTGCACCTCGATCCAGTCGGCCAGCGCCTGCACATGCTGGGCGACGTCATGGCCCAGAGGCGTCAGGCTGTATTCGACATGAGGCGGCACGACCGGGCGGGCTTCGCGGTGGACGAAGCCGTCGCTTTCGAGCCACTGCAGCGTCTGCGCCAGCATCTTCTCGCTGACACCACCGACCTTGCGGCGCAGGTCGCTGAAGCGGTGCGTCCCTGCCAGCAAGGCCACCAGCACCAGCACCCCCCAGCGGCTGGTGACGTGCTTGAGCACCTCGCGCGATGGGCAGTCGGCCGAGAACAACTCACCTCGGCGCAGTTGATCGGTCAAGGTGACCGCCGTGGCCACGGTCACGGGCGCCCGTTCGGGCAGGGAATCGGTGGACATGGCACTTACCTCCAGGTACGTACTTACTAAAAGTAAGTTAGGCCGGTATTCTGCCGACCCTGTTCCAGCCCACCAAGGACTTTTCCTCATGATCGTCATCACCGGCGCCACCGGCCAACTCGGCCGCCTCGTCATCGACCAACTGCTGGCGGCCCACGTGCCTGCCAGCCACATCGTCGCCGCCGTGCGCGCGCCCGCCAAGGCCGCAGACCTGGCCGCACGCGGCGTGCAGGTCCGCCACGCCGACTACAGTCAGCCCGCCACGCTGGATGCGGCTTTTGCCGGCGCCGAGCGGCTGCTGCTGATCTCGTCCAGTGAAGTCGGCCAGCGCCTGCCGCAGCACCGCGCCGTGATCGAGGCCGCACAGCGCGCCCGCGTCGGCCAGCTGGCCTACACCAGCGTGCTGCGCGCCGACACCTCGCCGCTGGGCCTGGCCGCCGAGCACCGCGACACCGAGGCACTGATCCGCGCCAGTGGCCTGCCCTTCACGCTGCTGCGCAACGGCTGGTACACCGAGAACCACACCATGTCCGTCGGCGCCGCGCTGGCGCACGGCGTGGTGCTGGGCTGCGCCGGCGAGGGCCGCTTCTCGACCGCATCACGCGCAGACTACGCCGCTGCCGCCGTGGCCGCGCTGACCCGCGACGACCTGGCCGGCCGCACTTTCGAGCTGGCCGGCGACAGCGCCTACACCCTGGCCGAGTACGCCGCCGAAATCGCCCGTCAGTCCGGCAAGCCGGTGCAGTACCAGGACATGCCCGAAGCCGCCTTCCAGGCCGCGCTGCAAAGCATCGGCCTGCCCGAGGGCCTGGCCGCGCTGCTGGCCGACTCCGACACCGGCGCCGCCCACGGCGCGCTGTTCGACGACAGCCGCCAGCTCAGCGCCCTGATCGGCCGTCCGACCACGCCGCTGGCCGAAACGCTGCGCGCTGCCCTGCCAAGCGCGGCCTGAGCCACGCCCTGCAGCGCTCATTCACAGCGTCAGGATGCTGCAGCCGGTGGTGGCGCGCGCTTCCAGGTCGCGATGCGCCTGCGCCACCTGCTCCAGCGGGTAGCGCTGGTCGATGCGGATCCTGACCGCGCCGCTGGTGACCACCGCAAACAGGTCATCAGCCATCGCCTGTGTGCGCTCGCGGGTGGCGATGTGGGTGAACAGCGTCGGCCGCGTCACGTAGAGCGAGCCCTTGGCGCCCAGGCCGCCCAGGCTGTAGGGCGGAATGGGGCCAGAGGCGTTGCCGTAGGTCGCGAACAGGCCGAAGGGCTGCAGGCAATCGAGCGAGCCTTCAAACGTGTCCTTGCCGATCGAGTCATAGACCACCTTGACGCCACGGCCGCCGGTGATGGCCTTGACGCGCTCGACGAAGTTCTCGCTGCGGTAGTTGATGACGTGGCTCGCACCATGAGCCAGCGCCAGTGCGCACTTGGCATCGCTGCCGGCGGTGCCGATCAGCTGCAGCCCGAGCGCGCGCGCCCACTGGCAGGCGATCAGGCCCACGCCGCCGGCAGCGGCATGGAACAGCACGAAGTCGCCGGCCTGCAGCCCACCTTGCGGCAGGGTCGACTTGAGCAGGTACTGCGCGGTCAGGCCCTTGAGCATCATGGCCGCGCCGGTCTCGAAGTCGATGCCGTCGGGCAGCTGCACCACGCACTTGGCGGGCATCACGCGCACTTCGCAATAACTGCCTGGGGGTTGGCTGGCGTAGGCGGCACGGTCGCCGGGCTGCAGGTGGGTGACGCCCTCGCCCACCGCCTCGATCACGCCGGCGCCTTCCATGCCGAGCGCCAGCGGCAGCGCGTTGGGGTAGAGGCCGGTGCGCTGGTAGATGTCGATGAAGTTCAGGCCGACCGCGTGGTGGCGGATGCGCACCTCGCCAGGACCGGGCTCGCCCACCGGCAAGTCAACGAGCTGCAGGACTTCGGGGCCGCCGAACTGCTGGATCTGGATGGCGCGGGGCATGTCGTGTCTCCTCATGTCGTTTTGGGAGCGGCCAGCTTAGCCCAACCGCTACGATCGCGCAGCCCTGTGCCTCCCCGGTCCCTTCATGCAACTCAATGCCCGCACCCTGCTCTGCCTGACCCTGCCACCGCTGCTGTGGGCCGGCAACGCCGTGGTCGGGCGCATGACGGTGCCGCTGGTGCCGCCGCTGCTGCTCAACGCGCTGCGCTGGGGCATTGCGCTGCTGGTGCTGCTGGCCCTCGGCTGGCGGGCGCTCGCCGGCGCGCAGGACCGCGCGGCCGTGCGGGCGCGCTGGCCGTATTTCGCGCTGCTGGGCCTGCTGGGCGTGGGCGCCTACAACGCGCTGCAGTACCTGGCGCTGACCACCTCGACCCCCATCAACGTGACGCTGATCGCCGCCAGCATGCCGCTGTGGATGCTGAGCGTGGGCGCGCTCTTCTACGGCGAGCGCCCGCGCCGCCAGCAGGTGCTGGCTGCCGTGCTGTCGCTGGCCGGCGTGGCCACGGTGCTGACGCGCGGCCACTGGGCGGCGCTGGGCGATCTGCACTTTGTGCGCGGCGACCTCTACATGCTGGTGGCCGCCGCCGCCTGGGCCGGCTACAGCTGGATGCTGGCCCGCCCGCCCGCGCACATGCTGGGCGCACAACGCCCCGGCGTGACGCAGGCCGACGGCCGCCGCCGCCCCTGGAACTGGGCCGAATTCCTGCTGGTGCAAGCGCTGTTCGGCGTGCTGTGGGCCGGCGGTGCGGCGGGCGTGGAAAGCACGCTGTCCACGCAAGTGCCGCATTGGTCGCCCGGCGTGCTGGCGGCACTGGCGTATGTGGTGATCGGCCCGTCGCTGGTGGCCTACGCGCTGTGGGGCCAGGCGGTGGCGGTGGCCGGGCCGACCACCGCGTCGATCTTCGTCAACCTGACGCCGCTGTTTGCGGCGCTGCTGTCGACGGTGATGATCGGCGAAGCGCCCCAGCCCTTCCACGCTGCGGCCTTCGGGCTGATCGTGGCGGGCATTGCGGTGTCGTCGCGGCGCTGAATGGGCGCTGGCGCCTAGGCCGGCATGCATCGGACGGAGTGCGCATAAAAAAAGACGCCCCCCGACGCAAGCCGGGAGGCGAATGCTCTGATATGCCGACCTCAGACGGGTTCACCATCCATCGACCGATTCAGACTACACCCCTGCGGTCAAAGTTGCACTAGGGTATGTGCGGGGTCATGGACCTGCGTCATCCACCTGCGTGACGGATGTACCAGCCGGTCGCCACGGCCAGCCCGGCGTGCACGTCGTGCGTGGGCACGTAGCCCAGCAGACGGCCCGCCTTGCTGACGTCGGCCAGCGAATGGCGCACGTCGCCGGCCCGGAAATCGGCATAGTCCGGCGCCTCGATCTGCAAGGCCGGCCGCTCGCGCTGCAGGTTGTCGGTCAGCGCCGTGTGCAGCTGATTCAGCGTGGTGCGGTCGCCCACTGCCACGTTGTAGACCTGATTGATCGCCTCGGCGTCGCTGGCGATGCCGGCGCGCAGATTGGCCTGCACCGCGTTGGCCACAAAGCAGAAGTCGCGCGAGGTCTCGCCGTCGCCGTTGATGCGGCAGCGCTCGCCGCGCAGCATGGCCGCGACCCACTTGGGGATGACCGCCGCGTAAGCGCCGTCCGGATCCTGGCGCGGGCCGAAGACATTGAAGTAGCGCAAGCCCACCGTGGGCAGGCCGTAGCAGCGGCCGAACACATCGGCATACAGCTCGTTGAGGTACTTGGTGACGGCGTACGGCGACAGTGGCTTGCCGATCACGTCTTCGACCTTGGGCAGCGTCGGCGAGTCCCCGTAGGTGGAGCTGGACGCGGCGTAGACAAAGCGCTGCACCTTGGCGTCGCGCGCAGCGACCAGCATGTTCAGGAAGCCGGTGGCGTTGGCGCGGTGCGTCGTCTGCGGATCGGCCATGGAGCGCGGCACCGAGCCCAGTGCGGCCTGATGCAGCACGATGTCCACGCCCGCGCAGGCCGCAGCGCAATCGGCCGGCTCGGCGATGTCACCCCGGATGAAGCGATGCCTTGCCCACGCCTCCTCACCCACCAACGCGCGGACCTGATCGAGGTTGTGCTGATGCCCGGTGGCAAAGTTGTCCAGGCTGGTGACACGCTGGCCGAGCCGCAAGAGCGTCTCGATCAGGTGCGAGCCGATGAAGCCGGCGCTGCCCGTCACCAGCCAGTGGCGCGGCTGGGCCAGCAGCGCGGCCTGCAGGTTCTCGGGCATGGCGTACAGCGCGGGGGTGGCCATGAGCCCGCCCATCACAGACGCCAGACATGGAAGCCGCGCGCCTGCAGTGCCGTGCGGTCGATCTGGGCCTTGACGTCCACATAAAGGCCCCCTGGCGCCAGCTTGGCCAGCAGCTGATCGAGCGGCCGGTCCACGAACTCCTGGTGCGACACCGCCGCGACAATGGCGTTGGCCTGGGGCAGGTGCTCCCAGGCAACCAGCTCGACGCCGTATTCGTGCACGGCCTCTTCGGCCTCGGCCACCGGGTCGTGCACGTGCACCGTGACGCCGTAGCTCTCAAGCTCGCGGATCACGTCGATCACCTTGCTGTTGCGCAGGTCCGGGCAGTTTTCCTTGAAGGTCAGGCCCAGCACGATCACATGCGCGCCCTTGACGGGCGAGCCCAGGCGGATCAACTCCTTGACCGTCTGCTCGGCCACGTACTTGGCCATGCCGTCATTGATGCGCCGCCCGGCCAGGATCACCTGCGGGTGGTAGCCCATGCGTTCGGCCTTGTGCGTCAGGTAGTAGGGGTCGACGCCGATGCAATGACCGCCGACCAGCCCCGGGCGGAAGGGCAGGAAGTTCCACTTGGTGCCGGCGGCTTCGAGCACCTCGGTGGTATCGATGCCGATGCGCTGGAAGATCAGCGACAGCTCGTTGACCAGCGCAATGTTCAGGTCGCGCTGGGTGTTCTCGATCACCTTGGCGGCCTCGGCCACCTTGATCGAACTGGCCTTGTAGACCCCGGCGGTGATGATGCTGCCGTAGACCTCGGCGACCTTGTCGAGCGTGTCGGCGTTATCACCCGACACCACCTTGACGATGGTGGTGAGCGTGTGCAGCTTGTCGCCGGGATTGATGCGCTCGGGCGAGTAACCCACAAAGAAGTCCACGCCCCACGTCAGGCCCGACTCGGCCTCCAGGATGGGGATGCAGACCTCCTCGGTCGCACCGGGGTAGACGGTCGATTCGTATACGACGATGGCGCCGGGCTTGAGGTTGCGGCCCACCGAACGGCTGGCACCGATCAAGGGCGTGAAGTCGGGGTTGTGGGCGTCATCCACCGGCGTGGGCACCGCCACCACCACGAAATCGGCCTCGCGCAGCGCGGCGGCATCGGTGGTGGGCGCCAGACCGGTCGAGGCCTGAAGCTCAGCCGTGCTGACCTCGCCGGTGGGGTCGACAAAGCGCTTGTAAGCGTCGATCTTGGGCTGTGACAGGTCGAAACCGATGGTGCGGTACTTCTTGCCGAACTCGACAGCAAGGGGCAGGCCCACGTAGCCAAGGCCGACGACGGCAAGGGTGGTCATTCACGCTCCCCGCACAGACAAATGCAAAAATGACTCAACAAAAATGAAAGAAACGGGAAGTAATGCATTGGATCAATAGCGGAATGAACGGGGAAAAAGTATTGGTATTTGCGGCAATGTCACGCGGTGACACCGCTCTTGAGCACACAGGTGGCCGAAACAACTTCTTGCAGACCGGAAAATGCTGCAGTGCGGTGTCTCACAGGACCTGCATTGCTGTCCTGTGTACTTTTCCCATCAAAAGTCATTGAGATTCTAAATTTTCCTCGCACAAGCACTCTCACGGCCCTGATCCATGAACTTGGTCCCACCCTCCCCTTCGCAAGCCTTGTCCGACTTGTCCAACGCCACTTTCCATGCACGCAGCGCCACGCCGCAGTCGCTGCATGAGCAAGATTTGCGCGCCTGGGCCGCGCTGGAAGATCAGGCGCTGGAGGCCAACGCCTATCTGTCGCCCTGCTTCATGCTGCCCGCGCTGCAGCATCTGGACCCCGACGCCGGGGCACAGATCATCCTGATCGAGCGCCGTGCCGCAGGGGTCACCAAACTGGCGGGTGTTGCCGTCGTGTGCCGGCGCCAGCGCAGCGACATCCTGCCGCTGCCGCACTGGGAGATCTACACCTCGCGGCACTCGTACCTGAGCGCGCCCTTGATCGACCGGCAAATGGCCCATCCGGCAACCGCCTGCCTGCTCAAGAAACTGGCGCGCCTGGCACCGCTGAGCGCAGGCCTGGTGATCCGCAACATCGACCACGACGGCCCGCTGCTGGCCACCTTCAGCGAGGTGGTTCAGGCCAAGGGCCGCACGCTCGGCCTGATCGGCGTGCAGCAGCGTGCCATGCTGGTGCCCGCCAACGCGGGGCTCGACAGCCTCAAGCAGGCGCTGCGCAGCAAGTACGCCGAGATGGAGCGCTGCCGCCGCCGCCTCAGCGAACAGAGCGAACTGCAGTGGCTGATTCACCGGGAGACCGTCAGCAGCGACGTGATCGACGCTTTCCTGCAACTGGAAAACACGGGCTGGAAGCGCGAAGAAGGCACCGCGCTGATGTCCAACCCCGCCGACGAGGCATTTTTTCGTGACATGGCGCACCGCTTTGCCACTGCCGGGCGTGCGCTGTTCACCGAACTGCGCCTGGACAACAAGGTCATCGCGTCAACCAGCAACTTCGTCTCGGGCCAGGTCGGCTTTGCCTTCAAGGTCGGCTGGGACGAGAGCCTGCGCAAGTACGGCGTGGGCATCCTCAACGAGGCGGAACTGGTGCGCTACGCACCCACGGTCTGCGCCGACCTGAGCTACATCGACAGCGGCTCGGCGCCCAACTCCTTCATTGAAAAGCTCTGGCCGCAGCAGCGCCGCCTGGTCACCGCCTTCGTGCCGACCAGCGCCTGGGGCGCCTTGGCCTGGCGTGCGCTGCAGCATTTGCGTGCCATACGGCACAAACGCAAAGCGAACCAGCTTGCGGCACATCAAGAATCTGCGCCAGGGATCGACAACCACACATGACTGACCTGTTGCTCACGGATTGCCCACCGCCCGCTTCGCTAGAACCCATCTGGCGCGGCCTGGAAGCCCAGGCGGAGGTCTCATTCTTCACCTCCTGGACATGGATAGGCAGTTGGCTGGCCACGCTGCCAGCCGATGCACAACCGCGCCTGCTGCAGATGCGTGTTGATGGCGACATGGCCGGACTGGCCTTTCTTGGTCGGCGCACCAGCCGCCGGCATGGTTTCGTCCACAGCCGAAGCCTGCATCTCAACGCCAGCGGCAACCCGGTGTCGGATGCGATTGCGATCGAATACAACCACTTTCTGGTCCGGCGCGACAGCAGCGACCTGCTCCAGCGCGCCATGCTCGTTCATCTGCTGACGCAGGAACTCGACTGGGACGAACTGTATATGCCGGGTATGTCGACGCTGCCGCCGGACGTCATGCAAACGCCAGGCACACGCTTCAAGACCGAAGTCAAACCGGCTTTTCTCGTCGATCTGGCCAAGGTGAGGGAAAAGAATGGCGATTACCCCGCTGCCCTGGGCCAGCAATCACGCTACCAAATACGAAAATCTGAAAAAGCTTTTGCCAGATTGGGGGAAATTGCGCTGACTGAAGCGGCCACGCTGGATGAGGCCCTGGAGTATCTGGCTGCACTGAAGAACCTGCACCAGCCTTATTGGATCGCACGCGGAGAGCCTGGCGCATTCGCCAGCGATTTTTCCAACCGTTTCCACCAACACCTGATCACGCACGCATTCCCTCGCAAGGAGGTGCAACTGCTGCGAATCACGGTGGGTGAGCAGACACTGGGCTATCTGTACAACTTCATCCACCACGGCCACGTCTACAACTATCAGACGGGCATTGACTACGACATGCTCAAAGGCTCGGTCAGTCCCGGTCTGGTCTGCCATGCACAGGCCGTCTCCCACTGCGCAGCAGCGGGTCTGGACATTTATGACTTCATGGCCGGAGAGCAGCGCTACAAGCGCTCCATGTCGACGCATTCGTCCGAACTGCAGTGGTCTGTCCTGCAACGCAACAAGCTCCGGTTCAAAGCCGAGGACGCATTGCGCCGACTCAAGCAACATATGATGACGAAAGGTGTACCTGCAGACGAAGCCTCGACCTCAAGCAAAACTGCCTGAAGTCAATTCAGTCTGGAAAATACGCCGTATAAAAGCACTCGCAGACAACATCCAGGGAATACTCATGAACAAACTGGGACGGCATTTGCTTTCCACCGCGACCAGCACTGCCTACTGGCGCAGTGGAAATGTTCGTCTGCCCGTACTGATGTATCACCGCGTTCTGGCTCAACCCGATCCGCTGCAGCCCGGCGTGCCGGACGCGGCCCAAGCAGACCTGCAATTCCAGGTGCTCGCCGAGTTATTCAAGATACTGCCCATGGACGAGGCGGCTGAGTTACTGCGCGAGGACCGCCTGCCGCCAAGATCGGTGTGCATCACATTCGACGACGGATACCGTGACAATCACGATGTCGCCCTGCCACTGCTCGCCAAGCACGGCCTCACGGCAACGTTCTATATCGCCAACGGCTTCCTGGATGGTGGCCGCATGTTCAATGACACAGTGCTGGAAGCCGTGCGCCGTTTGCCCGTCGGCACGCTTGATCTGTCGCACTGGGGCCTGACCTCCATCACGATCACAGACACAGCCTCTCGTGTCAGTGCCATCCAGGCCATCACTCGTGGCATCAAGTACTTCGCATTCGAGAAACGTCAAGCGTTCTGCGACGAACTGGCCCACAACGCCGACACGGCGCTGCCGGACGACGTCATGATGAGCACGGACCAGATTCGTGTACTGGCCAAGAACGGCATGTCGATCGGCGGACACACGGTGAACCACCCGATCCTCGAGAAAGTCGATGACGCCACCGCACAGCGTGAAATCATCACCAACCGGAAGGCCCTTCATTCGCTGCTGGGCACGGTGCCGCGCACATTCGCCTATCCCAATGGCAAGCCGCACTCGGACTACTCCAAAAAGCACGCACACATGGTGCGTGAAGCGGGTTATCAGGCAGCAGTTTCCACTGCTTTCGGCGTGGGAGACCGCAACGCGGACATCTACCAGTTGCCACGTTTCGTGCTGAACGAAGCCTCTTACATGGCCGTGTTTTCCCGCCTGCTGCGCATGTCCTCCCATGTGGGCAAGGGTCACTCCTGACGCCTGTCTGCGCTGCGCCCCCTGAATCGAGGGGGACTCCGCAACCTTGATCACTCCGAAAATATCGAATGAATCCGACCTTGAGGGCCGCCCCATGAGCACCGCAAAAAAAGTCCTGCTACTAGAGTTCAACGAGATCAACTGGCGGGTGATCGATACCCTGATCGCACAACGTGGCGCGGCTTTCCTGCCCAACTTCGTCAAGCTGCGCCAGCAAGGCAGTTGGGCGGTGCAGTCGGCCGTGGAGCGCGCGCCGCTGCTGGACCCCTGGATCACCTGGGTGACACTGCTGACTGGCGTACGACCCGAAGTGCACGGCGCCTCGGTGCTGGAGCAGTCGGCCGACACCATCAGCGCGCGGCGCATCTGGGAATACGTCAGCGATGCCGGCCGCAGCATCGGCATCTTCGGCAGCGTCAGTGCCTACCCACCCAAGCCGGTACCCGGCTTCATGGTGCCAGGCCCGTTCGCGCCCAGCGACGACACCCATCCGCGCGCCTTGCAACCGGTACAGGCCATCAACCGCCGCTACACCCAGGTGCACGCCGGCGCCAAGAGCACGCCCACGCTGGGTGACAGCCTGCGCACTGGCGCGGCGCTGGTGCGCCTGGGCCTGCGCCCGCGCACGATGGGCAAGATTGCCGCCCAACTGGTGCGCGAGCGCATGACGCCGCATCAACGCTGGAAGCGGGTCTGCCTGCAGCCGGCGCTGAACTTCGACATTTTCAGCGCGCTGTATCAGCGCGAGAACCCGGCCTTTTCGACCTGGCACAGCAACCACGCCGCGCACTTCATGCACCACTACTGGCGCGCCTGGGACGACAGCGGATTCACGGCCAAATCGACCCCCGAAGAGCGCACCAAGTACGGTGAAGCCGTGCCCTACGGCTACCAGCTCTGCGATGAGCTGCTGGGCCGCGCCATGGCCATGGTCGGCGACGACACCGTGATCGTGCTGGCCTCCAGCATGGGCCAGCAGCCCTTCGTGAGCGACAAGTACGCCGAGGGCAAGATCGTGGTGCGCATCAAGAACATTGATGCGCTGCTGGACCTGATCGGCCGTGATGGCATCACCGACGTCACTCCCACCATGGTGCCGCAGTGGAATCTCACGGTTCCCGACGTAGGCCGTCGCGCCGAGCTGATCCAGCGCTTCAGTCAAGTCACGCGCCGTCAGGGCGGGCGTAGCGAGAGCGCGTTTGCCATCCAGGAAACGCACGACCAGCTCACGCTCACGCCGCTGGGACTGGCGCAGAACAAGGACGCGGTCGAGTACGACTTCGTGCAGGCCGATGGCAGCAAAACCACCCGGGCACTCAAGGACCTGTTCGTGATGGACACACCGACCGTCAAGCAGGGCATGCACCACATCGACGGCATCCTCGCCTTCTGGGGCGCCGGTGTACGCAGCGGCGTGCAACTGCCAGGCTGCACCAACCTGGATGCCGCACCGACGATGCTCACGTTGATGGGCATTCCGGTCCCGCCACAAATGACAGGTCAGGTGCTGGACGTCCTCAAGGACGGTCGCATGGCGAATTCGCCGGCTTCAACGACCCACCATACTGCCCAAGCGCTGGCGGCCTGAGTTCACGACACGCCACATCAAAAAGCCGCACGAGGTGCTCGTGCGGCTTTTTTAATGAGCGTCGGCATAGCTCAGGCTGATTTGACCGGCCGGCATCGAGCCGGAATGCCCACGGCCGTTGCGCCGGCAGGCACGTCATGCAGTACGACCGCGTTGGCGCCGACACGCGCACCGTCGCCAATATGCAGTCCACCAATGATCTTGGCGCCCGAGCCGACGAACACCTCGTCGCCCAGCACCGGCACACCGCCCCGGTTGTCGCCAATCACCACGCTGCTCTCAAGCCAGACGTTGCTGCCGCCGCGTACGGCTGAATTGATGACCACGCCGATCGGGTGCACCAGCACGAAGCCGGGACCAAACTGCGCTTTAACCCCTATCACGCAACCGTTGAGCCACTTGTTGAGCCAGTGCGGCAGCAAGGCCAGCGGCGTCAGGCGCAGGCTGACCAGCATGCCCTGCAGACGGAACAAGGTGTTGGCCAGCGTGCCGTCTGCCAGCACAGCCTTGAGCAGCGAGCACGGCTGACCATACTGTTGATACAGCCGCTGCTTGGCGCGCAGGTCGGCAAGAAGCAGGGACAGCATCGCGAATCAGCGCCGCGCCAGCTGGCGCTTGAAGTCAACCAACTGCAGGATGTTGTTGCGCCACTGACGCTCGGCAGCCACGTAGGCACGTGCGGCCAAGCCGACGCGCTTGAGTGCGTCCACATCGCGACTGCGCTGGAGCACCATCTGCACGGCGTCCTCCAGTTCGCCCGCCTTGAACATCCAGCCAGTCTGGTCTTCGCGGACCACTTCCTGGATCGGCTCGAAGTTGGGCGCGATCGGCGCGATCGCGCAGGCCATGAACTCGAACAGCTTGACCGGCGAGGTGTAGTCGCCCGCGCTCGGCAGCACCGCCATGTCCATCGCTGCCAGCAGGCCAGGTACCTGGTCATGTGAGACGCGGCCGGTCAGGATCACCTGTTGAGCCAGGCCTTCACGAGTCACAAAGTCCTTGACCGTGTCGAACGTGGCGCCGTCGCCTACCAGCAGCAGCTTGAGGTCGGGCCGGGCCTTGAGGCGATCGGCAATCAGGTAGACAAACTGATCGATGGCGTGCCAGGGCACGAAAGCGCCCAGATAGCCGCAGACCGCACTGCCCTCCAGGCCGTACTGCTTGCGTGCGGCACTGCGCTGTTCGGCACTGAAGCTGAACTTGTCGATATTGGCCGCGTTCGGCGTGACGATCGCGGGTGCCATGTGGCCATGTGCCTTGAGCAGCCGGTCGCGGAACACGCCCGAGACGAACACCATGCCGGTGCAGTTGCGGACCACCCAGCGCTCGATCCAGGTGGCCATCTTCAGGAAGAACACCGGCCGCACACGGTCGACCGTGGCGGAGTCGTTGACTTCCAGGATGATGGGAATACTGCGCAGGCGGGCGATCACCACCGTGATGAACATGAAGAGCGAATAGCGCTCGTAGATCAGCTCGACATCGGGGTTCGCGTTCAGGTACTTGCGAATGCGCCAGCCTGCAACAGCGTTGTAGGCCAGTTCGGCCAACTCGAACAAGGGCTCGGGCAGCTTGGTCACCCACTTCATCCAGGGCCGCGCCTGCTGGGTCGGCGACATGGCCTTGGGCGTGGCGTAGGGGTCGGCACCAGGCAAGGAGATGATGTCCACGGCCACACCCTCGACGCGCAGCGCATCGGTGATGCCACGAATGTGCACGCCCTCGACAGCCTTGCCTTGGGTTCGGTGGTGGTAGAGCACGCGTTTCAAGGGAGCAGCAGAGGTCGTCATGCGGTGGGGGTCAGAGATCAGCATTAAGGGGAAGTGATGATAAGCACCGCACCGCAGGCAGCATTCATCCGGATGTGAAGGATGGCCGTTTTCCAGCGCCCAGGCCGTACCCATGCCGTTGCAACCCCAAGGAAGGTCATGCGGACGTGAGACAGTGACCAACTGTGCCGCTTTTCTGTCGTGGTGCTGCGGCTAACATCCTGCGGCTATTGTCTCGACGCCCAGCACCTCCTGCACTGGCGAGGAGAACACCCTTCTGATGTGCCTGCGGCAATGACATTCGCACTTTTCCTGCTCTATATCTTCCTCAGCTTTTTCCGGCCGATCGAGTTGTTCGCGCCTGCGCTGAACGAATACCGGCCGATGATGCTGATCTGGGGTCTCGCCTTCGTGCTGGCCCTGGGCCGCGCCATCTCACGCAAGGAAATCGCCGCACGCGCCACGCACCTGTGGCTGCTGGTTGCACTGTGTGTCGCGGTGGCGGTGTCGAAGGTGGCGGCAGGCTGGGCGGGCGGCGCCGTGGTGGCGCTCAGCGAGTTCAGCCCTTCGGTCATGCTGTTCGTGCTGGCCGTGCTCAACATCACTTCGCTGCGACGGCTGAAAGCCACCTGCGCGGTTTTTTCGATCGCCATGATCATGGCCTCTGCGCTCAGCATCAACGCCTATCACACGGGTGAGCGGGCGAGAGAACTCGTGCTGCGACAGAACAGCAGCGCTCATGACGATGCGGAACTGGCAGGCACCGACGTCTCGGCCACCGATGCTGCGCAACTCATACCCGCGCAGGACACCTCGGGCTGGTATCTCTGGCGCATCCGTGGAATGGGGTTCCTGAGCGACCCCAATGACCTGGCACAGGCACTGGTCGTGGTGCTGCCGCTGCTGGGCGGAGCGTGGATTCGCGGGCGCTGGCTGCGCAATCTGGTGGTGGTGCTGGCGCCCGGAGCCACGGTGGCCTACGCCATCATGCTGACCCAGTCGCGCGGTGCGGTGGTGGGCATTGCCTCGCTGCTGTTCTTCAGCGTGCGGCGCACGCTCGGCACGCTGCGCACCTTCATGCTGCTGGGCGTGCTGGGCCTGGTTGCCATCGTGGGCAACATGGCTGCGGGCCGGGGGTTCTCCAGCCAGGAACGCTCGGCCGAGGAGCGCATCGAGGCGTGGACCGTCGGCATCCAGCTGATCCGGTCGTATCCGATCTTCGGCGCGGGCTACGGCAACTTCCGCGACCACAACCGGCTGACGGCACACAACTCCTACGTGCTCGGTTTCTCGGAGCTGGGCCTGGTGGGCTACTTCATCTGGCTTGGCCTGATCGTGCTGATTTTCAAGAGCCTCAGCCGCGTGGCGGACGACCTGCCCGACGGCCGCGCTGAAAAGCACATGGCGGGACAACTCCGGGCGGCACTGGTCGGTTTCCTGACCTGCGCCTGGTTCCTGTCCAGGACTTATGCACCCTCGATGTACTTCGTGCTGGCGCTGTGCACCGCAGCCTGGTGGATCGGCAAACAGTCCGCAGATGAAGGCCCGCTGCGCACGCAACTCGCTGAAGTGCCCTGGGCCAAAACCACGGTTTTCTACCTGATTGCCAGCCTGGTCGCGGTATACGGCTTCATCGTCATCAACCGGCTTGGGGCCTGACCCCTCCTGGGGACCAAGACTCGTCCAACTACACGCTACCCGACATGCTCAGAATCGCCGTCGTCACACCCATGCTGCCCGTGCCCTACGACCTGACACGCGGGCGCTTCATCCACGAGACGGTACGCTCCCTCAGCAAGCTGGCCACCGTACGAACCTATTTCCAGACACTTCAATACCCGCGCATTCCGGGCCTGCGTTCGCAGAGCTACATCTACGGCCAGGTCGGCTCGGACTATCAGCTCGAAGGCTGCGACGTCGAGGCCTACGACTACCCTGCCCTGCCAGTGGTGAGCCGCGGTGTCAACGGCCACATCGCCAGCTGGATCCTGACACCGCGGGCACGCCGCTTCGCCCCTGACGTGATCATTGGTTACTGGGTCTACCCTGACGGGTACGCCGCCCTGCGCTGCGCCAGGACGCTCGGCATCCCTTGCGTGATCGGCGCGCTGGGCTCGGACATCCATGTCCGCTCGGGCATCAACGATCACATGACACGCAAGACCATCTCTGGCGCCGATGCGGTCATCACCGTCAGCGAAGCCATGCGCCAGTACTCGGTCAGGGAGTTCGGCGCATCCGCCGATCGGGTTCACACCGTGGTCAACGGCTTCAACACCTCGGTCTTCAAGCTGCTGGGACGCGAGGCGATGCGCACCAAGCACGGCATTGCGCAGGACGAGAAGATGATCGTCTACGTCGGACGTTTCATCGAGGCCAAAGGCCTGCGCGAGCTGATCGCCGCATTCCAGCAACTTGCCGCGAGGGATCCCAAGATCACGCTTGCGCTGGTCGGCGATGGCGTGATGAAGGACGGCCTGATCGAACTGGTTCGCAACGCAGGGCTGGCCGGACGCGTGCACCTGCCCGGTGGCCTGCCACCCGAGACCGTGGCGGAATGGATCAACGCTGGCGACCTGCTGACCTTGCCCAGTTGGAGCGAAGGCTACCCCAACGTGCTGGTCGAGGCCATCGCGTGCGGCCGGCCGGTGGTCGCCACCGATGTCGGTGGGATCAAGGAGATCGTCAACGCAAGCAACGGCGTGATGGTGCCGCCGCGTGACGTTGAAAAACTGGTCACTGCCTTGTGGGATGTGCTGCACCGCTCATGGGACGAAACAGTCATTGCCCGTCAGATTCGACGCACCTGGGACGACGTGGCCGCAGACACCCTGGCCGTGTGCGAGCAGGTCGTACATCAACGCAAGAACAACCCACGTCAGCCCTGAAGTGCGAAATAACAGATTCATGTGATCGCAAGTGGTGCGCAGTTGTTCTCAAGGTCATCCGTGGGGTTGACGCCCGGGCACCGAACCGACAAAACACGATGCTAGAGTCCAAAGTGCTCCGGATTAACCCTGCCGACGAGCTTGAGGCTCACAGCCTACTTCGCAGTAACTTATCCAGTTCCCTTCGACTTCTTTGAGCGATCCTCAAGCCCATGATGCGTCTTTTGCTCGGTATTCTCGTCATCCTTATCGCCTTTTCAGGCTTGCTGATCGTCTTCATCCGCCGTCGCAACATTCATCTGTGGCTCAACAGCTACTTGAAGCAGGATTGGCGGACACCGGTGCCTGCAGGAACGACACGTCATGTAATGTTCTGTTTTGTCGATCATTACGAGCCGATGTGGCGCCGGCCCAGCTACGAAGTCGAGTGCGAACGCGTGCAACGCTGGCGCGACGATTACCCCAAATTGTGCGAAGGTCTGCGTGATGCTGACGGTCGGCAGCCCGCTCACTCCTTCTTCTACCCGGGCGAGGAATACCGGCCCGAGCATCTGGACAAGATCGTCGAACTCTGCCGCATGGGTCTGGGCGAAATCGAGATTCACCTGCATCACGATCAGGACACAGAAGCGGGCCTGCGGGAGAAACTGCGCGACTTCACCCGAATCCTGGTGGATCGCCATGACGCGCTGCCCGTGCACCCTGAAACAGGACAGCCGCAATGGGCCTTCATCCATGGCAACTGGGCGCTGGACAACGCACACCCGGACGGCTTTGGCTGCGGCGTCAACAACGAGTTGATCGTGCTGCGCGAAGAAGGCTGTTATGTGGATTACACGCTGCCCGCCGCGCCGGACCCCTGCCAGACCAGCATCATCAACAGCATCTATTACGCCAAGGATGATCCACACCACGGCAAGTCGCACGACCACGGCGTACGTGTTCGGGTCGGTGGAAAACCGAGTGGCGATCTGATGATCATCCAGGGCCCGCTGGGCTTCATGTGGCACAACCGCAAGTTCGGCGTCATCCCGCGCATCGAGAACGCAGATGTGCGCACCAGTTCGGCGCCTACCAAAGAGCGTGTGGACGCCTGGATCGAGACAGGCATCCACGTCGAAGGCAAGCCCGAGTGGATCTTCGTGAAGGTGCACACCCATGGCACCCAGGAGCGCGACATGAACACCCTGCTGGGCCCCAAGATGCGCGAGGCCTTCGAGCACCTGCAGACCAAGTACAACGACGGTGTGGACTGGAAGCTGCACTATGTGAGCGCACGCGAGATGTACAACATCGCCAAGGCTGCCGAGGCCAATCTGGCCGGTGAGCCTGGCGAGTACCGCGACCTGATCGTGAAACGCCCTGGCTATCGACCGCACCCGGCCGAAATGGCCAAGGCGGCCTGACACCGTGCTCGAGGGTTCGCTGACAGCGCTCGTCTATGGTTGCATAGGCGCCGTGGTGTATTCCTATGCGCTTTACCCGCTGGTACTTTTTTTCATCGCGGGCTTGAGCCAGGCCATGCGCGATGCAGCCTTCGTCTTCCGAAAACTGGATCGCCGCAACGACGCTGAACAGAACTCGGACTGGCCACAGGTGGCGGTCGTGATCTCGGCTTACAACGAAGAGCGCCATCTCGGTCAACGCATCGACAACCTGCTCGCACTCGACTACCCCGCCGACCGGCTGACCGCCTATATCGGTTCGGACGGCAGCCGTGACCGGAGTGCCGAGATCCTGGGTCGCTACGGCCACGAGCCGCGAATCAAGGGCTTCGCCTTCGAGCAAAACCGCGGCAAGGCCAGCGTGCTGAATGATCTGGTTTCGCGCGGCAGCGAATCTATCCTGGTGTTCTCGGACGCCAACACCTTCTTTCGCCCGGACGCACTCAAGAAACTGGTCGTAGGCTTTGAAGACCCGGAAGTGGGCGGTGTCAGCGGCGAGTTGCGCCTGAGGGGCACCGGTGGCGACAACCAGGACAGTCTGTACTGGCGCATCGAGCAATTCCTGAAGTTCTTCGAAGCCCGACTGGGTGCCCTGCTGGGTGCAAACGGGGCGATTTATGCGATTCGTCGTGCGCTCTGGAAACCCCTGGCGTCGGACACCATATGTGATGACTTCTGCGTCGCCATGAACGTGGCTGCAGCGCCGGCGCAGTTGCGCTATGAACCGCGCGCCTGGGCCGAAGAAGACACGCCCGAGCGCATTGATGAAGAGTTCAAGCGCCGCGTGCGCATCGGCATCGGTAACTTCCAGGCACTGATTCGGCACCCGGAATATCTACTACGCACGTCAGTTGCCACGCGCTTCTCCTACATCTCGCACAAGGTACTGCGCTGGGTGGCACCGCACCTGCTGATCGTGGCCTTGGCCGCATCGTGTGTATTGGCTGTGGATTCGTGGGTCTGGCGCTGGTCTGCCCTGGCTCAAGCCCTGAGCTATCTGGGTGCTGCAGCCCTTTTGGCGGCCACCAACCGAGGCTGGCGCCTGCCAAAGCCACTCAAGCTGGTGGCCTTCCTGTTTGCGCTGAACTGGGCTTTCCTGGTCGCCTCATGGCGCTACGCGACGGGCCGCTATGGCGGCTCGTGGCAGCGCAGCAGCCGGTAATCGGCACATTACTGAATGTGAGCCCCGCCATGAGCCCCATCTCACTGAAGAGCGTACTTCAGCAGGATCACCTGCCAGGCTTGGACTTTCTGCGCATGGTGGCGGTACTGACTGTCCTGCTGTTGCATCTGGAACTGCCCGGCATCGGACCTCTGCTGATCATCGACGGGGTTCAGCTTTTCTTCGTGGTGAGTGGGTTTCTCATCACCTGGATGCTGCTGCGCGAGTTGGACGAACGCAGCACCATCGACATGGGCAGGTTCTACCTGAGGCGCGCTGCACGACTGCTGCCGATCTTCTTTGCCTACCTTCTGGTGGGCTACCTGCTGCTGACGCTGCGGCGCCAACCGGTGGACTGGGGCGCCATCGGCAGCTCGGTGGTCTATCTGATCAACTACTACCAGGCGTTCACCGGTGCGCCGACTCACTATCTGTCGCACTGCTGGTCACTGGCCGTCGAGGAGCAGTTCTACCTGATATGGCCACTGGCGCTGGTCGGCCTGCGTGCCCGTCGCGTGCGACTGGAAGTCTCCCTGACGCTGCTGATCCTGGGTGTCTGGCTGCTGCGCCCGCTGCTGATGCTAGGGTTTGGCGTCAGCGAGATCTACCTCTACCGCGCGCTGGAAACCCGTGCAGACCATCTGCTCATCGGCTGCCTGCTGGCCGTGCTGCTGCGCCAGCCTCTCTGGCAGTCAAGATTCGATGCAGCAGCGCGGCACTGGTGGTCTATCCCACTGTTGATCGGCCTGCTGGCTGCCGTATCCACATACCTGCACCCGAATGTGGCGCTCAAGTTCGGCCTGGCATTTGCGCTGGAGCCTGTCTTGCTGGCCCTGCTGATTCCATTGATGCTCATCGCGGCCAGTGGCCAAGGATGGGTAGCTCGGTTGCTGAACCTGCGCCCACTGGTGCTGATCGGACAAGTCTCCTACGGCATGTACCTGATGCACCCGTTCATCACCCAGCCGATCTACAAGCGCGTGGAGGCCATGAGCAGCAGCTCCGCGTTGGGCGTGGCAGCAGCCCTTGCCGGCTCGGTCGGCCTGGCCTATTTGTCGTTCCGCTTCTTCGAGGAGCCGATCCGCGCCCGCATACGCTCAGGCTGGCGCAGCAGCAGCCGCCAGCCGCTGCCGCAAGCGGGCACTTAACGCGTCACCAGGCACCGCTGGTAGAAGTCTTCGTAGGCCCGCGCGAGGTTCTGCATCGAGGCGTTCTCAGTGACCCAGACGCAGGCCTCGGTGGCCAGGCGATCGCGCAGGACAGCGTCCTGCAACAGGCGCGCCACGGCTTCGCGCAACGCCGGTCCATCTGCCGGGGGCACCAGCAAACCCGTGATGCCATCACGCACGATCTCCGGGTTGCCGCCCACCTGGGTCGCCACGATGGCCTGCCGCGTGGCGCAGGCCTCCAACAACGCGATCGACAAGCCCTCCGTCAGCGACGGCATCGCGAAGACATCGAAACCTGCTGCAAGATCAGCCACGTCGGCACGCTGACCCAGCAACATCACGCGATCCGCCAAACCCAAGCTGTCCGCCAGCGCCGTCAACTCCTGCTGCAACGGCCCACCGCCGATCACCACCAGTTTCAAGCGCGGAAACTGCTTGATCAGCGCAGGCATCTGTTCGATGAGCAGACGATGGTTCTTCAGGCCCACCAACCGACCCACCGCACCGAGCAGTAACTCATCCGGCGCCACTCCCAGGCTGGCGCGCGCGGCCGCACGGCGCTCGGGCGTCCAGCGAAAGCGCTCGACCGGAATGCCGTTGAGCACCGTCACGGCCTTCTCGGCCGGCACATAGCCGTCGTTCACAAAGCGGTCGTGCACCTGTTTGCCCACCATGGCCAATCCGGCGGTGTAGGGCAACGACCAGCGGTAGTAACGGCTGAGCCGTTTGTCGGACAGCCGGGTGCCCATGTCATGGCAAGTCCCCACGATGACCGGCTTGCGATGCATCAGCAAAGTGGCGGCAGCCGCGTGATAGTTAGGGACGAAGTTGTGGGCATGCACCAGTTCGACACGCCGGCTGCGGATCACGTTGCGCAAGCTACGCAGCATGCGCAGGTCGACCGAACCTTGTTTGCCACCGATCACGACCTCGATACCGGCCCGGCGCAATTCAGGTGCCAGACCTTCCGTGTTGAGCAGGCTGAAGACCGCCACGTCATGCCCCTGGCGCTGTTGCTCTATGGCGAGGTCGGTGACCACGCGCTCCAGTCCGCCGAACTCAAGGGAATCAACAATGTGCAGCAAACGCATGAAAACGAACCAGCCAAATGGAAGAATGGATGATGTTATGCGGTGCGCCGACCCGGGCCAACGCATCTGTCTCCACAGAGTGAAAACCATTGCCAGGAGTGCTTGTGAACCGAGCCATTTTGCGTTTTCAACCGACGCTGCTGATGCGTCATGCCGTTCAAGCCTCTCTGGGCTTGGCCCTGCTGCTGAACCTGACAGCCAGCCCGGCACAGATCGTCTCGGTGCCCAAGGTCGACAGCGGCACCGAGCCACAACCGCTGCCACTGCCACTGGCTGCGCGTGCGGACAACAGCAGCACCGCCAGCAACAGTCCCGTCAACCGCAGGACCTCGGCGACGGCAGTGGCCGATCCGCCATGGCCACCGGCCCCGCAAACCACGCTCAACCCCAACGGCTGCTCGCAGCCGCTGGTGGGCAGCGGAAAAACCTACGACGTGGGGCCAGGCAAGAAGTTCAGCGACCTGACCGACGTGCCATGGCTGTCGCTGGGCGCAGGCGATGTCGTCAACATCTACCACCGGGCCGAGCCGTACCGCAGCAAGATCGGCATCCGCAGCCAGGGACGGGCTGACGCGCCGATCATCATCAACGGCGTGACCGATGCGCGCTGCAATCGCCCGGTGATCAGCGGCGAGAACGCGGTGACGGTGCGTGACGCCCGCGAGCGGCGCTTCTTCAGCAAGCAGTACAGCGAACACCTGGGCGTCTTCCTGCTCTACAAGACCAGCGAGGATCCTTACGGCTGGCGGCCGCAGCACATCCAGTTCAAGAACCTGATGATCACTGGCGCCCACAAGGGCAACAGCTACACCGCACAAGACAGCACCCCAGGGCGTTACAGCGCAGGAGCTGCGGCCATCTATGCCGTGGTGGTCAACCACCTGCTGGTCGAGAACTGCGAGATCACCGGCAATGGCAACGGCCTGTTCGTCAACAGCAAGTCCGGCGACGAGGCCAGCAGCCACATCGTGATCCGCGCCAACCGGATCTGGGACAACGGCAACGCCGGCAGCTACTACGAGCACAACCTCTACATCCAGGCCATGCGATCGCTCTACGAGGGCAACTACATCGGCCAGCTGATTCCGGGCGCCGTGGGCTCGTCGCTGAAGGATCGCTCCAGCGCCACCGTGGTGCGCTACAACCACATCGCAGCCGCGGCACGGGCGCTCGATCTGGTCGAGATCGAAGGTGGCGTGCCCCAAGTCCTCAAAGACCCCTACTACCCCTACGCCTGGGTCTACGGCAACCTGATCGTCAACGATGCCAAGCAGAAAACCCGTACCTACTCGGCCAAGCTCATTCACTGGGGCGGCGACAACGACCCGCGCTACTTCCGCCTGGGCACGCTCTTTTTCTACAACAATACTGTGCTGATGCGCATGGACAAGCTCGATTACTGGTACTCGATCCTGTTCGACATCCCTGCCGCAGAGCAGAAGATCAGCGCCCGCGCCAACGTCATCGCCATGAACGGCAGCACTCAACTGCGGGTGGGTCAGGAGTCGGGCCTGATCAGCATGGATGACGTCAACTGGATCAGCCGCGACTGGACGAACAGCGGGCCAGGTGGCAGCTCCAAGGTCACCGTCACCGGCCGCTTGATTGAAGGGCGTGATCCGTCCGTGGGCCCCGATGGACGACCGCTGCCGGGATCGCCTGGACGTGACCAGGGCGCGCTCGGCGCCATGGCATGGCCAGCAGGTATTTCAGCAGACAGCCTGCGTGTCACACACGAGTTCATGGCCCCGGCTGGACTGGTCCCGCGCGTGCAACGTGGTGCAGCGATGGATCTGGGCGCCTTCGAAGGCCAGTAAAAGCTCATGGCATGAGGCTCAGGATCTCGGCATGAGCCTGTGCTGGTACGTACCGGCGCGTCAGCATCCGTGACCAAGCGTCACCAAGCGGTGACGCTCAGAACCACAAACGACCACCACCATAGGTCGATTTCGAAATATCCCGTTGCATCTGCGACATGCCACAACCACCAAATCGTGTGCTCGTGCACACCCTGGTCGTTGCGTTTTTCAATTGGTTCAGTGTTCGCATTACCGGATGATTCAGCCAGTTGCACTTGAGCAGGCCACCTGTCTGCTGCCCCGCACTTACGTTTGCCCGTTTTGTTAACAGGGCTCAGGCAGCGCACCCCTATCGTGACTTCACCGTCGTGATGGGGTCCGCCTGACAAGCCTGGAACCCCCTCGCGACTCTCGCTGGCGGCGCAGACCGATCTACGCATTCAAGAAGAAAGCAGATCGGTCGATATACCGCCATCACCTGCAGCAAGAGTCCAAGAGGCAGCGAAATGAAATTAGCCAATGTCAGAACCCTGTGGGCCCTCACGGGTCTGGTCGTGACCGGTGCGTTGACCGGATGTGGAGGTGGTAACGACAGCACCATCGCTGAAACCACCAGTGCCCTGAGCGCAGACAAGACAGTGGCAGACACCTCGACCGTCGCAGCCGCAGACACCGCGACAAGTGACGGCACGACAACCGACCTGACGCTGGACGCCTTGCACCGTCGTCGCACCAAGCACAGCCCGGCTCCGACTCCAGCACCAGCCCCGACTCCGGTCCCTGCTCCTGCTCCTGCTCCTGCTCCTGCTCCTGCTCCTGCTCCTGCTCCTGCTCCAACCCCAGCACCGGCGCCCGCCCCCACGCCAGCGCCCAGCCCTGCCCCCAGCGCACCGGCCGTTACCCTGGGCCTGAGCGCCTGCGTAGCCTCCGGCAATGGCACCGACTACCAAGTGGGCGCCGGCAAGACCTACACCAGCCTTGATCAAGTGCCATGGGAGGCCGTCAAGGGCGGCGATACCGTGCGCATCTTCTACAGCGCCACGCCCTACAAGGGCAAGATTCTGGTCACCGGACAAGGCACGGCCAGTGCACCGATCCGTGTCTGCGGCGTGCGTGGCCCCAGCAACGAGCGCCCGATCATCGATGGCAACGGCGCGACGTCACGTCCCGCAGTAGCTTCGCTCATCTCGGGCGACGCAGCGACGCGCCAGATCCATGAAAGCCGCTCGGTCGTGCTGATCAAGGGCGACGCGCGCAGCTGGACCAACGTACCGCAGTACGTGCAGATCGACGGCCTGAACATCACGCACGGTCACACCAGTCACAGCTACACCGACACCGGCGGTGCCAAGCGCAACTACACCGCCTTCAGCGCCTGCGTGTGGGTGGATCGCGGACACAACATCACCATTGCCGACAACGAGATCAGCGACTGCACGCAAGCGATCTACACCAAGTCGACCGATGACGGTAGCTTTTCCGTCACCAAGAACATCCGCATTGCAGGCAACTACATGTGGGGTCATGGTGTCGTCGGCGACGAGCATGAGCACACCACCTACACCGAGAGCCAGGGTGTCGTGATCGAGTTCAACCGCTATGGCCCGGTACGCGCAGGCTCCGGCGGCAATGCCATTAAGGACCGCTCTGCAGGCACCGTGGTGCGCTACAACCGCATCGAGGAAGGCGCACACGCCATCGATCTGGTCGAAGCCGAAGACTTCCCCCTCACCGCCCTGGCCGATCCCGCCTACCGCAGCACCTACGTCTACGGCAACCAGATCAAGAAGAACGGCAACACCGGCAGCTTCATCCACTACGGGGGTGACCACGCCGGCAGCGTTCCCGGCGCCAACTGGGGCGAGTCGCTGTTCCGCCGCGGCACGCTCTATTTCTTCAACAACACGATCTACGGCACCGGCAGCTACGCGGCCATCTTCCAGATCTCCACCACGCTGGAAACCGTGCAGGCATGGAACAACGCGTTCTACTTCGACCCCAGCGTGCAGACCCTCAGCATGCGCATGAACCAGGACGGCGTGAACACGGCCTACTGGACACCGGCCGGCATCCTCAACCTGGGGGTGAACTGGATCCGGACCGGCTGGCTCGACACGGACATCTACCACCCGATCAAGGGTCAACTCAACGGCAGTGCCAACCTCATCACCGGCAGCAGCGCACCGTTTGACCTGACCACGCTTGCACCTCTGGCGGGCAGCGCGCTGCTCGACAAGGGCCAGGCCAACGTGAGCGGCGCCACCGGCTACCCCGTCAGCTTCCAGCTGGACAGCAGCTACAAGCCGCTGGCCCGCGCGATCAATGGCACCGCCATCGACCTGGGCGCGGTAGAACGCTGAGCACCCTGGCAAGCGGCCACAAGCCCTCGCGGGCTTGTGGCCGCTTTGTCATTTGACGATTCAGATTTCATGCATAAAAAATATCATGCCGCCTTCAACACCGCTTTCAGGGAAGACACCATGGCCGCTCTGACACCTCAATTCCGCGCCCGCTGGGCTTTTGCTGCGCTGATGCTGAGCGGTTCCCTGGCTGCGTGTGGCGGGGGAAGCGCCACCACCGATGCAGCCAGCCCCAGCACGGCGCCGGTGGACAGCAGCAGCCCAACGCCAAGCCCGTCATCCCCCAGCCCGTCACCGATTGCAGCGCCCACGCCTGCGCCGCCGTTGGCCGTACTCAACCTGCCGGCGTGCGAGCCTTCAGGCGTGAGTGGAGCCACCGATTACCAGGTGGGCGATGGCAAGACCTACACCGCACTGGATCAGGTACCGTGGGAAAACCTCAAGGCCGGCGACAGCGTGCGCCTTTTCTACCGGGCTGCACCGTACAAGGGCAAGTTCATGATCACGTCGACCGGCACCGCCAACGCCCCCATCCGGGTGTGCGGTGTACGCGGACCGAACAACGAGCGCCCGATCATCGAAGGCGACGGCGCCACCACGCGGCAGACACAAGCCTACGGTGACCGCATCTCGGGCAGCAACGTGTTTCGTGCCCAGCTGGAAGCACAGAGCCTGATCATGTTGAAGTCGAATCAGCCTGAGTACACAAGCTTCCCGAACTACATCCAGATCCACGGCCTCAACCTGCGCAAGCTGCATCCGTCCTACACGTTCAGCAACCATGCGGGTGTCACACAAGCCTATGACGGCTTCGGCGCCTGCATCAACATCAACCGTGGCCAGAACATCCTGATTGCCGACAACGAAATCAGCGACTGCGTCCAGGCGGTCTACACCATCTCGAAGAACGAGGGCGACTTTTCCGTCACCAAGAACATACGCATCTCCGGCAACTATTTCTGGGGCAACGGCATCACGGGTGATGACCACGAGCACACCACCTACACCGCCAGCCAAGGGATCGTGATCGAGTTCAACCGCTACGGTGCGCTGCGCAGCGGCGCCATGGGCAACTCGATCAAGGACCGCTCGACCGGCACGGTGGTGCGCTACAACCTGATCGAAGACGGCGCCCATGCAGTCGACCTGGTGGACGCCAACGACTTTGAAACCGTCGCGATCCCCGATCCCGCCTATCGCAGCAGCTTCGTCTACGGCAACATGATCCGCAAGAGCGGCGACATCGGCAGCTTCATCCACTACGGCGGCGACCAGGGTGACGAGCGCCTTTACCGCAAGGGCACGCTCTACTTCTTCAACAACACGATCGAGGTCACCGGCAGCGGCGCGGCCATCTTCCAGCTGTCCACCACCGAAGAAAAAGCCGAGGTCTGGAACAACGTCATCTACTTCAACGACAGCGTGCAGATCGGCAACCGCTCCTTGCGTGCGGGCCAGGACGTCGGCGCCAGCTACACCTCGGGCGGCATCGTCAACCTGGGCGTCAACTGGATCAGCAACGGCTGGCTGGACTCGGACATCTACCACCCGGTCACTGGCCAGCTCAACGGCACGGCCAACCTGATCACCGGCGCCAGCGCGAATGTGGCCCCGTTCGACCGCAGCACAGGCGTGCCACTGGCAGGCTCGGCATTGGTGGATGCAGGCGTGGCAAGCCCCAGCGCCGCAGCCGCCTACACGGTGGACTACCAACTCGACAGCAGCTTCAAGCCGGTGGCGCGCACCGTCAAGGGCAGCAGGACCGACCTCGGCGCAGTCGAGCGCTGAACGGTGCAGCGGGAGCCGGGGCACCGGCTCCCTACAATTTGAGGCATGCCGGCCTGCCAAGGCCGCCGCCTCATCTGAACCCTGCCTACCCGCCACCATGTCCACCAACCAACTCGACAAGAAATCCCAAGCCTGGTCCGCGCTCTTCTCCGAGCCCATGAGCGAGCTGGTCAAGCGCTACACCGCCAGCGTGTTCTTCGACAAGCGCCTCTGGCAGGCAGACATCGACGGCAGCCTCGCCCACGCCGAGATGCTGGCCGCCCAAGGCATCATCGGCGCGCAGGACCTGGCCGACATCCAGCGTGGCATGAGCCAGATCCGCGCCGAGATCGAGGCCGGCACCTTCGAGTGGAAGCTCGACCTGGAAGACGTGCACCTCAACATCGAAGCGCGTCTGACCAGCCTGGTCGGCGACGCCGGCAAGCGCCTGCACACCGGCCGCTCGCGCAACGACCAGGTCGCCACCGACGTGCGGCTGTGGCTGCGCGGCGAGATCGACGCCACTGCCGTGCTGCTGGCCGAGATGCAGCGGGCCCTCGTCCACGTGGCCAGCCAGAACGTCGAGGTGATCCTGCCCGGCTTCACCCACCTGCAGGTGGCGCAGCCGGTGAGCTTTGCGCACCACCTGCTGGCGTATGTGGAAATGTTCGCGCGCGATGCCGAGCGGCTGGCCGACCTGCGCACGCGCGTCAACCGCCTGCCGCTGGGTGCGGCTGCACTGGCGGGCACGAGCTACCCGCTCGACCGTGAACGCGTCGCCCGCACGCTAGGCTTTGACGGCGTCTGCCAGAACAGCCTCGACGCCGTGAGCGACCGCGACTTCGCCATCGAGTTCACCAGCTTCGCCACGCTTGTGATGATCCACGTCTCGCGCTTGGCCGAGGAAATCGTCATCTGGATGAGCCAGAACTTCGGCTTCATCAACCTGAGCGACCGCTACTGCACCGGCTCGTCGATCATGCCGCAGAAGCGCAACCCCGACGTCGCCGAGCTGGCGCGCGGCAAAAGCGGCCGCGTGGTCGGCCACCTGATGGGCCTGATCACGCTGATGAAGGGCCAGCCGCTGGCCTACAACAAGGACAACCAGGAAGACAAGGAGCCGCTGTTCGACACGGTGGACACGGTCAAGGACACGCTGCGCATCATGGCCGAGATGATCGGCGGCGAGGTCGCGGCCGACGGCTCGCGTTCGGGCGGGCTGACGGTGAAGGCCGAGGCGATGGAACGCGCCGCGCTGCGCGGCTACGCCACCGCCACCGACCTGGCCGACTACCTGGTCAAGAAGGGCCTGCCCTTCCGTGACGCGCATGAAGTGGTCGCGCACGCTGTCAAGGACGCCATCGCGCTGGGCAAGGACTTGTCGGAGTTGCCGCTGGCCACGCTGCAGGGCTACAACGCCGCCATCACCGCCGACGTGCACGAGGCGCTGACGCTGGCCGGCTCGCTCAACGCCCGCAACACGCTGGGCGGCACCGCGCCGGCGCAGGTGCGGCTGCAGATCGCCCGCCACCAAGCGCGTCTGGCGTGAGCCACGACAACGCCTGCCTGAACTGCGGCGCCTGCTGCGCCAGCTTCCGGGTCGACTTCTCGACCGAGGAGTTGCAGTCGCGCGGTGGCTGCGTGCCGGACGGGCTGACGGTGGCCGTCACCGACACCACCGCCCGCCTGCGCGGCACCGACCACGCCCGCCCGCGCTGCGCGGCGCTGGTCGGCACGGTGGGCGAAAAGGCCAGCTGCGGCATCTATGAATGGCGACCTGGGCCTTGCCGCGAGTTCGGCATGCTGGCGCCGCTGGGCCGGGGCGACGACGCCTGCAACCGCGCCCGCGTCCGCCACGGCCTGCCGCCGCTGCCGTGACCGCCGCCATGACCGCCGCCGGCCCGGGCACACCCGACCGACTGCTGTTGCGCCCGGGCCGGGCCGACGATGCAGCGGCGATTCAGGCCATCCTGAACCACTACATCGCCCACTCGACCTCGACCTTCATGACCGAGCCAGTCACGCTCGAGAGCCGCCGCGCCTTCATCACCGGGCGCGACGAGCGCCACCCGATCTGGGTGGCCGAGCTGGATGGCGCCGCCATCGGCTGGGCCGCGCTGGCGCCGCACCAGACGCGCGGCGGCTACGGCCACACGGTGGAAAACTCGATCTACCTGCACCCGGACCACACCGGCTGCGGCATCGGCGCGCGGCTGCTGGCGCGGCTGATCGCATCGGCCCAGCAGCACGGCTTTCACTGCCTGATCGCTGGCGCCTGCGCCGAACAGGCCGCCAGCATCGCCTTGCATGAGCGCGCCGGCTACCAGCGCTGCGCCCATTTCCGCGAGGTGGCGCGCAAGTTCGACCGCTGGCTGGACGTGATCTACCTGCAGCGGCTGCTGTCGCCCGGCGCCTGAAACCGGCACGGCGGCGTCAGGCGCGGCAAGAGATGCGGTCGATATACTGAATCGAACTCATGACTTGTTTCACGCCACGATGAAATTTACCGGCACCGACCAGTACGTCGCCACCCCCGATCTGATGCTGGCGGTCAACGCGGCCATCACGCTCAAGCGTCCGCTGCTCGTCAAGGGCGAGCCCGGCACCGGCAAGACCCTGCTGGCCGAGGAAGTAGCCAGCGCACTCGGCCTGCCGCTGCTGCAGTGGCACATCAAGAGCACGACCAAGGCGCAGCAAGGCCTCTACGAATACGACGCCGTCAGCCGCCTGCGCGACAGCCAGCTGGCTGATGCGGCCAGCCGCGACAAGGTCAGCGACATCCGCAACTACATCGTCAAGGGCACGCTCTGGCAGGCGTTCACGGCGGACCAGCCCGTGGCGCTGCTGATCGACGAGATCGACAAGGCCGACATCGAGTTTCCGAACGACCTGCTGCGCGAACTCGACCGCATGGAGTTCTACGTCTACGAGACGCGCGAGCTGGTCAAGGCCCGCCACCGCCCGCTGGTCTTCATCACCAGCAACAACGAGAAGGAGTTGCCCGACGCATTTCTGCGCCGCTGCTTCTTCCACTACATCAAGTTCCCCGAGTCCGAGACGATGCGCCAGATCGTCGATGTGCACTTCCCCGGCCTGAAGCCGCAGCTGCTGGCGTCGGCGCTCAAGAGCTTCTACGACGTGCGCAACCTGCCGGGCCTCAAGAAGAAACCCAGCACCAGCGAGCTGATCGACTGGCTCAAGCTGCTGGTGGCCGAGGACATTGCGCCCGAGGTGCTGCGCAGCACCGACGACAAGGTCAGCATCCCGCCGCTGGTGGGTGCGCTGCTCAAGAACGAACAGGACCTGACGCTGTTCGAAAAACTCGTGTTCATGCAATCCAGAAACCGCTGAAAAACCGTTGAGAGTCCTATGAATCAAGAAATGAAAAACGCCCTCGGTGAGGGTCTGGTCGATGCGCTGGGCTTCGTGGGCGGCGCGCTGGCCGGCGGCCTGATCGCCCGTGCGCTGGGCTTCGACTTCCTGGGCGAGCAGGGCTGGAGCGGCGCGTCGATCGCCGGCATCCTGCTGGTCGGCCTGGGCGCCGGCATGGGCAAGGCAGCCGCGCGCAAGCTGCTGCGCCCGACACCGCAACAGCCGCCACAGGCCAGCCAGGACGAGCCCTCCCGCCGAGAAGTCAAGGCAGCCCGCGCGGCCGCCAAGAAATCCCGGGGCCCACGCTGATGGCCTGGCCCAACCTGCGCCTGCAGCCCGTCAGCCTGCGCGGCCACCACGCCAGCCTGGTGCCGCTGGCGCCGGAGCACGCGCCGGCGTTGGCCGAGGCCGCCCGTGAAGGCAACCTGCCTGCCCTCTGGTACA
Source organism: Leptothrix sp. (in: b-proteobacteria) (assembly GCF_965250675.1). Lineage (NCBI taxonomy): Bacteria > Pseudomonadati > Pseudomonadota > Betaproteobacteria > Burkholderiales > Sphaerotilaceae > Leptothrix > Leptothrix sp. (in: b-proteobacteria). Next base: position 730,832 of record NZ_CBDFPH010000001.1, on the reverse strand, counting down.
CGGTGGTGCCCAGCCCCGAAGGCATGGCTGCCGAGATCGACCGGCGTTTGGGCCTGCAGGCCGCCGGCAGCATGCTGCCGTTCACGGTGCTCGATGCCCACGGCGTGCCGGCCGGCATGACCACCTTCATGCACATCGACCCGGTGCACCAGCGCGTGGAAATCGGCTCGACCTGGCTGGCGCAGCGGGTGCAGCGCAGCGCCCTCAACACCGAGTGCAAGCTGATGCTGCTGCGCCATGCGTTCGAGACGCTGGACTGCCTGGCCGTCGAGCTGCGCACGCACCGCTTCAACCAGCAGAGCCGCCGCGCCATCGAGCGCCTGGGCGCGCAACTTGACGGCATCCTGCGCCACCACCAGCGCAGCGCCGACGGCAGCCTGCGCGACACCTGCGTCTACAGCATCACCGCGCCAGAATGGCCCACGGTGCGCCAGCACCTGAGCTGGCAACTGGCCCAGCCGCGCTGAAACTGCGGCGGGCATCCCGAGGAGAGCCCAGATGACTGCCACGCCTGCTCCTGCTCCTGCTCCTGCTCCTGCTCCAGCCCCCGCCCCCGCCCCCGCCACCTTCAGCATCGACGACCTCTGGGCGCTCGACCGCCTGGGCGCCCCCAGCCTGAGCCCGGACGGTGCGCAGGCGGTGGTCGCCGTCGCCACGCCCTCGTTGACCGACAACAAGAGCCGCAGCAGCCTGTGGTTGCTCTCCACGCTGGGCGGTGCGCCACGCCGGTTGACTGAGGGCGGCGACAAGGACGGCCAGCCCGCCTGGAGCCCGCACGGCGACCAGATCGCCTTCATCGCCCAGCGCGAGCAGCAAGGCCAGAAGGACGAGGCGCCCCAGCTCTACCTGATCGCGCCCGATGGCGGCGAGGCCCGCCGCGTGGCCACGGTCGCCACCGGCGTCGAGGCCTTCAAGTGGTTTCCGGATGGCCAGCACATCGCCTTCATCAGCTGGGTCTGGCCGGATGAGCGTGGCGCCCCCGCGCAGGCCCGGCGCCTCAAGGCCTGGAAAGAGCGCCAGGAAACCGGCTACGCCACCAGCGAGACGCTCTACCGCTGGTGGAACCAGAACCTGCCGCAGGACCGCGTGCCGCACCTGCACGTGCTGGACGTGGCGAGCGGCGAGGTACACGACCTGTTCGAGGGCACGCCGCTGGAGCTGACGCGCACCGACCCGGACGCGCTGTGCTTCGACATCGCACCCGACGGCGCGCGCATCGTCTTCGCGCACGACCCGGCGCCCACCAAGCAAATCGACCACCGATTCGCGCTGGCGGAGATCGACGTGCTCACCAGCCACTGGCGCACGCTGGTGCAGGACCCGGCTTGGGATTGCCTGGCGCCGCGCTACAGCCCGGCGGGCGACCGCATCGCCTTCGTGGCCAGCCACCAGGGCGTCAAGCACACCATGCCGGCGCAGCTGGCGCTATGGGACAGCGAAACCGGCCGCTGGGAGGTGGTCAGCGCGGCGTGGGACCACGTCGTCAACCCGCCGCTGCTGTGGGAGGAAGACGGCCAGGCCGTGCTGCTGCTGGCCGAGGACAAGGGCACCCGGCCGCTCTGGCGCTTTGATCTGCCGGATGCGCGAGCCGAGCGCGTGGTGAATGGCGACCTGAGGGGTGAGCACACAGGCGTGGTCAACAGCTTCGACAAGCGCGCCGGCACCACGGTGCTCAACCTCGACCACATCGACCAGCCGCCACAGATCCGCGCGCTGATTCCGGGCGCGCTGCCGGGCCAGGCGCTGCGCCGCATCGAGCACTTCAACGACGCGCTGCTGGCACGCCACCGCTTCGGGCACAGCGAGCTGGTGCCGATCAGCGGCGCCCTGGGCGACACGGTGCAGATGCGGCTGATCTATCCGCCCGATTTCGATCCGGCCAAGCGTTATCCGGTGCTGCACCTGCTGCACGGCGGGCCGCATTCGGCCTTTGCCGACAACTGGCACTGGCGCTGGAACCAGCAGGTGCTGGCCGGCGCGGGCTATGTGGTGGCGTGCGTCAACTTCCATGGCTCCAGCGGCTTCGGCTACGCGTTTCTGGACTCGATCACCCAGCGCTGGGGCGAACTGGAACTGCAGGACATCGAAGCCGCCAGCACCTGGTTGCTGGCCCAGCCATGGGCCGACGCACGCCGGCTCTATGCCGCCGGCGGCAGCTACGGCGGCTACCTGGCGGCGTGGCTGAACGGCCGCGTGCCGGCGGGTCGCTACGCGGCTTTTGTGTGCCACGCCGGCTGCTTCGACTGGACGGCGATGTTTGCCGACGACGCCTACGTCTGGCACGCCCGCGAGCTGGGCGCGCCCTACTGGGACGACCCGGCGCAGGTCGCCTCGCAAAGCCCGCACACCTACGCCGCCGACATGGACACGCCCACGCTGGTGACGCACGGCGCGCAGGACTTTCGCGTGCCCGACGCGCAGGGACTGGCCTACTACAACACCCTCAAGGCGCGCGGTGTGCCCGCCCGGCTGCTGTGGTTTCCGGACGAGCACCACTGGATCGTCAAGCCCAGCAACAACCGGCTCTGGTACCGGGAAGTATTGAGCTGGCTGGCCGCGCACCGCCTGCCGGGGAAGCCACAATAAGGCCGGGCGCCGTGTGACTTCCTACCGGCGCCAGACCCTGGCCTCCCATGCTGATCGACTTCTTCTACACCCTGCGCAGCGCCCGCCTGCCGGCCTCGATTCCGGAATTCCTGAGCCTGCTCGAAGCGCTGCAGGCCGGCGTGCTCGATGACGACGGCGGCCCCACGGTCGACAAGTTCTATCACCTCGCGCGCCTGACGCTGGTCAAGGACGAAGCCCACTTCGACAAGTTCGACCGCGCCTTTGCCGCCTACTTCAAAGGCGTGGAGCTGTTGACCGACTTCAACCGTGACATTCCGCTCGACTGGCTGCGCCAGGTGCTGGAGCGCGAGTTGAGCGCCGAGGAGCGCGCCCGCATCAAGACCCTCGGCTGGGACGAGCTGATGGAGACGCTGAAAAAACGTCTCGAAGAGCAGAAAGAGCGCCACGAAGGTGGAGCCAAGTGGATCGGCACCGGCGGCACCAGCCCCTACGGCCACGGCGGCACCAACCCGGCCGGCGTACGCATCGGCGGGCCGGGACGCAACCGCAGCGCGGTCAAGGTCTGGGAGCAGCGCGCCTTCCGCGACTACGACGACACGCTCGAACTCGGCACCCGCAACATCAAGATCGCGCTGCGCCGCCTGCGCCGCTTTGCGCGTGAAGGCGCCGAGACCGAGCTCGACCTCGACGACACCATCCACCGCACGGCAGCCAACGCCGGCCTGCTCGACATCAAACTGGTGCCCGAGCGCCACAACAAGGTCAAGGTGCTGCTGCTGATGGACGTGGGCGGCACCATGGACGACCACATCCACCGGGTCGAAGAGCTGTTCTCAGCCGCCAAGAGCGAGTTCAAGCACCTGGAGTTCTATTACTTCCACAACTGCGTCTACGACCACGTCTGGAAGCACAACCAGCGCCGCCACGCCGAGAAGCTGTCCACCTGGGACATGATCCGCAAGTACAACCGCGACTACAAGCTGATCTTCATCGGTGACGCGACCATGAGTCCCTACGAGATCACGCAGGTGGGCGGCAGCGTCGAATACAACAACGCCGAGGCCGGCGCCGAATGGCTGCAGCGCCTGACGCACGCCTTCCCCAAGTTCGCCTGGATCAACCCCGAGCCCGTCGGCGTCTGGGAGTACCGCCAGAGCGTCGCCCTGGTGCAGCAGCTGATGGGCCAGCGCATGTTCCCGATGTCGCTGGCCGGGCTGGACCAGGCCATGCGCTTGCTGTCCAAGTGATGCGGCGCGAGGGTTTGCTGGCGGCTACCGCCGCCATGCTGATGGCGGGCGCACAGGCTCAAGTCCCGAGCCGGGCGGTCGTTCCGGTCGAGCTGGCCGCGCCTGCCGGGCCGGACATCAGTCTGCAGGAGCCCACCGGCGCGGACAACCCCGACAGCGTCGATCAGAGCCTGATCACCTGGCAGCTGACGATCGACGCCCCCGAGGACCTGCGCGCGCTGCTGGAGCGCTACCTCGACCTGGCGCGTTTCCAGCGCGTGGACAACGCCTCGGCCGAAGGCATCACCCGCGCCGAACTCGCCCGGCTGCTGGCCGCCGCACCGCTGCAGGCGCGCCAGTTGCTGGAGACCGAGGGCTATTTCGACGCCCAGGTCAGCGCCGCCGTGGTCGGCACCGCAGCGCCCGGCCAGCCGGTCAAGGTGCGCGTGGACGCCCGGCCGGGCGCGCTCACACGCGTCGAGCAAGTGCGGCTGGAGGTGGCCGGCGAACTCGCCGCACAAGCCGAGACCACCGACGCCGCCACGGCCGCCGTCCGCCAGGACGCACAGGCCCTCATCGACAGCCTGCGCCAGCGCTGGCCGCTGTCTGAAGGCCGGCCCTACACGCAAGACGCCTGGGGCGATGCCAAGGCCAGCACGCTGACGCTGCTGCGCGCCGAGGGCTACGCCCAGGCGAGCTGGAGCGGCACGGTGGCCGAGGTCGAAGTCAAGACACCCGAGGTGCATCAGGCCCGGCTGTACGTCGTGGCCGACAGCGGGCCGCTGTTCCGCTTTGGCACCGTTCATTTCGAAGGCCTCGACCACGTCCGCCCGGCTGCGCTGCAGGCGCTGCTGACCTTCAGCGAAGGCCAGCCGCTGCGCGAGAAGCCGCTGCTGGACTATCAGGACAGGCTGGTCAAGTCCGGGCTGTTCGATGCCGTGGCCGTGGAGTTCGACCCCGACACCGCGCATGCCGCCGCCGCACCGATCACGGTGCGCGTGACCGAGCGGGCGCTCCAGCAGGCCACCTTCGGCATCGGCATGTCCGACGCCACCGGCCCGCGCGTGACGATCGAGCACCTGCACCAGCGTCCGCTCGACTACAGCTGGCAGGCCAAGACCAAGCTGCAGCTCGGTCGGCAGCAGCAGATCGCGCAGGTCGACCTGACCTCGCACCCGCTGCCGGGGCCGCACCGCAATCTGGTCGGCCTGGCGCTGAGCAGTACCGAGGCCAGCGGCCTGCACGTCACCAGCGAACGCGTGCGCCTGGGCCGCACGCAGGACGGCGAGCGCATCGAGCGGCTGTACTACTTCGAGTGGCAGCGTGCCTTCACGCGCAGCCTGAGCGACGGGGGCGCGGTGGATGACGCCTCGTCGCTGACCTACAACTACCAGTGGGTCTGGCGCGATCTGGACCACCCGGTTCTGCCGACCCGCGGCGTGAGCCTGTCGGCCGAAGCCGGCGTGGGCCGCTCCTTCGCCAGCACGGCCCAGGCCGGCTGGTTCGGGCGCAGCCTGGCGCGCGTGACCGGCTACTGGACGCCCGGCGCCAACTGGTACGGCCAGGCGCGGCTGCAGCTGGGCGAGGTCTACTCGGCCAGCGAGGTGGCCGTGCCCTTCACGCTGCTGTTCCGCAGCGGCGGCGACGACACCGTGCGCGGCTACGGCTACCAGAGCCTGGGGCCGACGGCAGCAGACGGCACCAGCGTGGGCGGCCGCGTGATGGCCAACGCCAGCTTCGAGCTGGCACGCCCGTTCAGCAGCCGCTCGCCCGCCTGGTGGGGCGCCGTGTTTGTCGACGCCGGCAATGCCGCCACCCGCTGGGAAGACTATCGCCCGGCCTACGGCTATGGCGTCGGCGTGCGCTGGCGCAGCCCGGTCGGGCCGCTGCGCATCGACCTGGCCTACGGTCAGGCCACGCAGAAATTCCGGCTGCACCTGAGCGTGGGCATCACGTTCTGACATGAGCGACCTCCACGACGCCGCGCCCTCTTCCGCTGCGGCCCCCATCACGCCCACCACACCCACCCCGGTGCGCACCGGGCGCCGCTTCTTCACGCTGACCGTGCTGCTGTGCGTGCTGCCGCTGCTGCTGCTGGGCGCCGTGCTGAGCTTGCCGTTCACGGCACGCGGCAGCGCCTGGCTGCTGGCCGCGCTGCCGTCATTGGGCGTGAACGTGCAGGTCGAGCAGCCGCAAGGCGCGCTGCTGCGGGGCGATTTCCAGGCCTCGCGGCTGACCGTGCCCATGGGCACCACCCGCCATCTGAGCGTGGAACAACTGCGCTGGCAGGGCCTGCGCTGGTCGTGGACGCAAGGCGCGCCGCACCTGCAGGTCACGCGCCTGGAGGCCGACCGGATCGCGCTGCGCGGCCCGTCCGACGGCCAACCGGTGCGCCTGCCGACCCGCCTGACACTGCCGCTGGGGCTGCAGATCGACGCCATTCGCGTCCGTGCCATCGAGGCCGATGACCTCGGTGCCCACCCCATCCAGGAGGCCCGTGCTGCGCTGACGCTGGCACCCGGCCCGCGCGCGGTCCACACCCTGCGCGGCCTGAGCCTGCGCTGGGATCAACTGCAGGCCACCGGCGAGGCCACGCTGGACGCCGCCGCGCCGCTGAACCTGAAGGCGGGCGCCGAAATCGATCCGGTCGCCGCCCACACCGCCCCCGGCGACTGGCACATGAGCGTGCAGGGCCAAGGCCCGCTGGCGGACTTGTCGCTGGTGGCCCAGTTGCGTGGACACGGCCAGAGCCTGGACGCCCAGGCCCGCCTGCAGCTGGAGCAGCCCTGGCCCGTCGCCCGCCTGCAGGCCAGGCTGGAAGCGCTCGACCTGGCCGCGCTCGCCAGCAACCTGCCCCGCACGGCACTCAGCGGCGAGCTGGATCTGGGTTTCGAGCCGGCCGCGCAGGCCGGAAAGCCGCTCGGCCTGCGCCTGAACGCTGCGCTGCGCAACAGCCTGGCCGGCGCGTGGTCGACCGGTCAGCTGCCGGTGCGCCGGCTCGATCTGCTGGCGCACAGCGACGCGCAACAGCCCGAGATCGGCCATGTCGAGGCGCTGCAGCTGGAACTCGGCAGCGCCAGCCAATCCGCCGGCCAGGTACAAGGCGAAGGCCGCTGGGCCGTCAGCGGCACGGCACCACAACGCCGGCTGGCACTCCAGCTCACGGCCCAGCTGACCGAGGTGCGGCCCGCACGCCTCGACAGCCGCGCGCCGGCGCTGCAGCTGGGCGGGCCGCTGGCCTGGGACCTGGATCTGGCGCTGGATGCCGCCCGGAACGACACCCTGCCCGGCGCACCACCCGCCTGGCAGACCACGCTGACCACCGACCTGGAAGGCCAGCTGATGGGCGCAGGCCTGCCCGCCGCACGCCTCAAGCTGGCAGCTGACGCCCACCCGCAGAAGCTCCACGTGCAGGACCTGCAGATCCAGGCCGGCGCCGCGCGCCTGCAAGCCCGCGGCGAACTACAGCGCACCGCCGCGCTGTGGAAGCTGCAGCTGGAGAGCGAGCTGCGCGCCTTCGACCCCAGCCTGTGGTGGCACAGCCCCGCCACCGCGCCGCTGCCGCAGCGCCCGCCTGCCGACTCCACCCGCACCGGGCCGGACAGCACACTGCAACGCCTGCTGAGCGCAGGACCGCACCGCCTCGACGGCCGTGCCACGCTCGACCTGCAGCTGCCGCAAAGCAGCCAGAACGAGCATGGCCTGGGCCGCCTGGCGCTGCTGCAAGGCCAGGCCCAGGTCGACCTGATGCCCAGCCTGCTGGCCGGCCAACCGGTCAGCGGCCGGCTCGCACTGCACTCGACCCGCGTGGCTGGCAAGGCCCCCGCCGCCAAGGGTGCGGCCAGCGCCGCCGACCTGATTCCCGGCGTGCCGGTGCCGCGCGATCTGCCGCGCCTGGTGGCCGACATCGACCTGCGGCTCGGCCCGCCTGCAGCCAGCCAGACCGTGACCGATCCCGGCCCCAACGCCATCGCGCTGCAAGCCCACGGCGAGCTCGACCCGCTGCAGGCGCAGGACCGCTGGCGGCTGGCCTGGCAGAGCAGCTCGTTCGAGCGCCTGCAGCCCTGGCTGCGCCTGTTCGCGCCGCAGCAAACCGCCCTGCGCCTGAGCGGCAGCAGCGTGGGCGAGGCCGAAATCGACGGCCGCTGGCCCCGGCTGCGCAGCAGCGGCCACGTCAGCCTGCCCGTGCTGCAGTGGAGCGAACGCAGCGCCGATGCCATCACCCCGGCAGCCACCCCGGCAGCCACCACCAGCATCGACCTGCGCGATCTGTCCATCGACTGGCGGCTGGGCAGCCAGTCGCAAGATCCGCTCGTCATCCAGGCGCGGCTGGCGCAACTGCAGACCTCCAGCAGCCGGCTGCAAGACCTGACGCTGCAGGCCAGCGGCACCAGCGCGGCGCACGAAATCACGTTCGCGCTCGCGCAAGCCGGGCCGGTCAAGGCCAGTGCAGAAAGTAACGGCAATGGCAACAACCCGCTGCCCAGCCTGTGGGCGGCCCGCCTGCAGGCCAAGGGCAGCTGGCTCAACGAGCCCGCCGAGCAGCGCCTGGGCTGGCAAGGACTGGTGCAGCAACTGGAACTGCGTGCGGCGGAGGTCAAGACCGGCGCATCGGCCAAAGCCGCGACAACCGCCGCAGCCACCCTACCCGCCCCGCTGCTCCTGCTGCAACCCACCGCCCTGAGCCTGATCAGCGATCCCACCGGCCTGCACCTGAGCATGGGCGCCACGCGGCTGGCCCTGCTGGACGCGCGGCTGGCGCTTGATGAGCTCGACTGGCGCCGCGCCAGCACGCCGGTCGGCCCCCAGGCCGGCGCACCCGGCGCCCGTCTGCAACTGCGCGCCCGGCTGGAGCCGCTGATCGTCGCGCCGCTGCTGGTGCGTGCCCAGCCCGGCTTTGGCTGGGGCGGTGATCTGCGGCTGGCGGGTCAGATCAACGTGCGCTCCACGCCCGAGCACTTTCAGGCCGACGCCGACATCCACCGCGAAAGCGGCGACCTCACCGTGACCGACCTGGAGGCCGGCAGCCCGCCGCAGCGCCTGGGGCTGGTCGGCCTCAAGCTCGCGCTGGCGGCGCACGATGGCCGCTGGCAGCTCAGCCAGCTCATCACGGGCGGCAACCTCGGCTACCTGCTGGGTGAGCAGACCGTCACCGCGCCACCGCAAGCCCTGTGGCCCGACGCCCGCGCGCCGGTGCAGGGCAAGATCGACCTGCAGGTGGCGCAGCTCGGCAACTGGGGCCGCTGGCTGCCGGCGGGCTGGCGGCTCACCGGCCGGCTCGGCTCGCAGGCGCGCGTCAGCGGGCGCTTCGGCGCGCCGGAATTCAGCGGCGAACTCGCCGGCGACAACATCGCCGTACGCAACGTGCTGCAGGGCGTCGACTGGCGTGACGCGCAGGTCAAGGTCACGCTCGCGGGCGATACCGCGCGCATCGACACCTTCAGCGTGCGCGCCGGCAACGGCACGCTCAGCGCCAGCGGCGACGCGCAGCTGGGCGCCACACCGCGCGCCGTACTGAAAATCCGCGCCGACCACTTCGCTGCACTGCAGCGAGTCGACCGCCGCGTGGTCGCCAGCGGCGAGGCCGACCTGACGTTCGACGCCCTCAGCACCACCCTCAAGGGCCGCGTGCAGGCCGACGAAGGCCGCTTCGACTTCACCCAGAGCGATGCGCCCAGCCTGGCCGACGATGTCCGCGTGGTCCGCGCCGAAACCGAGGCCCTGCAACGCGAGCGCGCTGCCGCACCGCGCAGCCGCCGCACCGTCACGCTCGACCTGCGCACCGACCTCGGACCGGCCTTCGTGCTCAAGGGCCGCGGCCTCAACACCCGGCTGGCAGGCGAGTTGCGCCTGACCAGCCCCAACAACAAGCTCGCCGTGCAGGGCAACATCCAGGCGGTCGACGGCACCTACGCGGCCTACGGCCAGAAGCTCAGGGTCGACCGCAGCATCATCAGCTTCAGCGGCCCGCCCGAGAACCCGCGCCTCGACATCGAAGCCACCCGGCCCGATCTGGAAGACGTGCGCGTGGGCGTGGCCGTCACCGGCACGGCGCAGAACCCGCGCATCCGGCTTTTCAGCGAACCGACCATGAGCGACACCGACCGGCTCTCGTGGCTGCTGCTCGGCCGCGCCTCCGACGGCCTGGGCCGCACCGATCTGGCACTGCTTCAGCGTGCCGCCTACGCGCTGATCGCCGGCGAGAGCGACTCGCCCTCGCTGATCGAGCGCGTCGGCCTCAACCAGTTCTCGGTGCGCCAGGCCGACACCGACACGCGCGAAACCGTCGTCACGCTCGGCAAGCAACTCAGCCGCCGCTGGTACCTGGGCTACGAGCGCAGTCTCAACGCCGCCAGCGGCACCTGGCAGCTGATCTACCGCCTGGCCCAACGCTTCACGCTGCGCGCCCAGTCGGGCAGCGAAAATGCCCTCGACCTGATCTGGACCTGGAAATGGGGCCAGCCCGGACTGATGGACCTGCGCGAGGACGACAAACCCGACAAGACCGAAACCGCCAGCCCACCGGTCCCAGCCTCGTCCCCCGCCCGCTGACACCTCGTCCGACCGCCCTACAATCGCGCCCGCCTCGCCGTAGTTCAAGGCATCGCCTCCATAGGAGCGCGCAGACGTCCGTATCACTTTCGTATCGTCAACACCCAGCTCGGATGCTGCCCCGTGCGCAACAAATACAGCTCCCAGGCCGCCGCCGGCATGACACGCGCCCCTGACTCCCAGTTTTGCCAAGTGCGCAGCGTCCCGCCGACCAGCTCACCAGCCTGAGTCTGGGTCTGGCCGGCAGCGGCGCGGGCGGTGCGGATTGCGTCAGGAGTTGGTTGCTCGATCACACTTGCCTCAAATCCGGCTTGCGGGTGATCCAGGCCCAGGCTACGCAGCGCTCGAAATCGCCCAGCCACTCGGCAGAGTCAGGGTAGGCGGCTATCGATGCGTGCAGCGCAACCGCGATCCACGGCTCGGCAGGCATCCTGGTAGCGCGATGGGCGTCGAAGGCATCGACCATCATCTGCCACAGGGCGGCGCCGTGGCGTGATCGCTTGGCCACGCCAAGCGTGATCAGCGGCATCGTTGCGCCGAGGTGCGACCGGCCGACCTGATGCGGCCCGGCGGGGCCGTAAACCGTGAGCACCAAGCCACCGTCTTGCACCAGCGCGCGGCCGCTGAAGTGGCTGAGCGCCGGCACAGGCAGCGGCACGATGGCGCCGCTGTCAACGGCGGATTGCAGCCATGGCGCCATGATTGCCAGCACGTCGTCCCGCACATCAGCGCGGCTGGTGCGCGCCAGGTGGCCGGTGTTGAGTGTGATGTGGTTGATGTGCACGGTGTAATCGAATCGATCATGCCAAGCACTTGCAGCCAAGTGCCTCCCCCTGCTTTACAGGCTCTTGGCGATGGTACCCAAGATGGTGCGGGCGTCGATCTGGCGCTGATCGATCCACCAGCCGGCCTTGGTGTTGGCCTTGATGATGCCGATGGCGCGCTGGATCTTGTCAAGTTCGCTACTGCGGGCGGCTTGCTGGTCGGTCGTAAGAGCGGCGAAGTTAGCGCAGGCCTTGGCGGCCAGGGCATCGATTTCCGGCATCAGCTTAGCGCGGACTTCGCCGGCCCAGCCGACTTGCTTTTCGGTGCCTGCCAGAGCCGGCAGGCCAGCCTCAGCGGCGGCTGCTTGCGCTTTGGCAGCCCGGCAGGCCGGGCAGTCGTGGTGCGCGGCTGCGGCGACTTGGCGGTCGCGCTCGGTCATCTTCCCGTAGAGCTGCACTTGCTCGGTGTGGCCGCAAGCGAAAGTCAGTGTGTTCCAAGCCATTTTGATACTCCTGCCTGCTACCTGAGGCGTCGGGGACTTGCTGTATTGCCTGTCCATGGGATCTATTATGCACCCATTGGGTGTAGTGTGCAAGCGTTTCGGCGTCGATTTACAGCAACGCCACCTCCGCCTCACGCCGCCGCACCAGCCCCGGCAGCACGCGCCCCCCTCCCCTGACCCACTTGCGCAACTCGCCGGGCACGGCGTCCCAGTCGCCGGCATTGACGCGGCGGCGCAGCGTGCTGGCGCGCAGGCTGCCCACGCCGCAGTTGTAGGCAAAGTCGACCAGCGCGGCAACGCGGCCGGGGGTGTCGGCGGCGGGGCAGAGTGTGAGTGCGGCGGGGAGGTACTGGCGGCGCAGGGTGGTGGCGAGCAGCTGCAGCGCCTCGTCGCGGGTGATGGGTGGGTCGGCCAGCAGCACGGCGCGGCCGTCGGCGTAGCGGGTGGAGCCGACGCCGATGGTGGGCACGCCGGCTGGGCAGAGGTAGGGCCGCAGGATCACGCCCTCGAAGCGAACACACAGGCTGGTGACGAACTGCAGCGCCTCGGCATCGGCGCTCATTTCTTGCCCAGCGAGCGCGAAGCGAAAAAGAAGCCCAGCACTGAGCCGACAATCTCGCGGTCCCAGTCGCTCATCACCCAGGACTGCGACGCCAGCGCCGCGCACCACAAGCCCAGCGCGATGGTGGCCGCAGCCGGGCGCACGGATTTGTTCCACAGGCCGGCCCAGCTCTGATCAGCCGGATCGACTGCACCGGCTACCGCCTGGCGCCAGGCATCGGCTTCGGCGCCGGTGACGGTCGCCTCGGACTGCACAGCGATGGTTTTCACGCCCAGGTCGGCTTGCACGCGAATGGCCTGCAGGCTGCGGTCGTGTGCGGCCTGATCGGCTTCGGCCTGCAGCCGGGCACGCTCGATTTCGTGGATGTGGTCTTGGCGCTTTTCGAGCCAGCTGGCGATTTGCCCCAGCAGCAGGCGGAAAGTGCCGCCGGCCAGGAAGCTGATGATGGCGCTCATGTTTAATCTCCCAAAGTTGCAGGTCGAGTGGTATCCGCCGGCGCGCCGCGCTCGGCATCGCTGTAGCCCATCAGGTAGGCCGCGAGCAGATCCGCGCGGCTGGCCTGGCCGGTGACTTTGGCGCTGGCCAGCAGCGCAGCAGTGCAGACGCCCGCACACATGCCGAGCGTCGCGCCGATAAAGAGCATCAGCAGGGTGTGTTCAGCGTCGCTCATTTGCCGCCCGGGTGCGTGAGGCCATACCAAAGGCCGTAGAGAGCGGCTGCGCCGGCCGCGATCTTGCCGGCCCAGGCGATCACGGCGCCCAGGCCGCTCAAGAAGCGAAACGCCCCCTTCGCAGCTGTGAGCAGGTCATAGATTTCGGCGGTCTTTTCGGAGTTGGCGGCCAGGTCGCTGCGCATGGCGCGCATCTCGTCGTGCGTGACGATGCGCTCGACCAGGTCGCTGAATTGGGTCTCGGTGATGTGCGCCCGCTCGCGCCGGTCCGGGCCGGCGTAGGTACCGGCGCGGATCATGCGGAGGTTGGGGGCGTTGAGCCAGGCGTCGGGGGATTTGTCGGGCATGGTCAGACGATGTTGAGGAAGAAGCTGGATGGGCCGCGCGTGTACTGACTCTCGTTGTTGGATAGCCCGACCCCGATGTATCCGCTGATGTAGGAGCCCGCCGGCACGTTGCCGATTTGCAGTGGGCTGGACCACTGCGCCGGATCTTGCGGGCGCAGCGTGATGGACGTCACCCCTGCTGGGATGAACAGACTGCCTTGCAGCGGATCGGCCACCACGCTGTACGTGCCGTTGCTGTTGTCGCGTCCGGCGTACATGTAGACCGGCACATCCAGCCCGCCGTGCGATGGGGTATCGACGTTGATCGTCACCAGCACGCCACTGACACCCCGGGTGTAATTGCCGCTGGTGGGCGTGATGGAAACCACCGGCAACGGCACCGTCTCGGGCGGTGGCGGCGGCCTGGTCCCGGCCAGGTAGACGGCGGTGTTGCTGTAGCCGCCGACGTGGGCATACGTCGCGCCCAGGATGGATACGACGGTGCCAGGATGCGCGTCGGCGTGCTCGATCATCACTGCATGGCTGGTGGAGCCGGCCGGGATAGTGGCGGTGATGGGCGTGACAGGGGTAATCTCTTGGCTCTCGATGCCCAGCGTGACGACCACCGGCTGCGTGGATGCCGCACTAAGCGACAGCACGACAAAGCCGGTGGTGGCGCTGCTGGCCTCGTATTCGCCGGCGCTCATTTGCACCGTGGGCAGCGTGTTCGAGGGCGACGGCGCACCGCCTGAAGCGACGGTGCAAGCGGCATCAACCGTGAAGCTGGCGGTGTGCGCTGCGCTGGTGGTGCCCAGGCTGAAGATCACGTTGTCGACCGCACCGCTGTCGGAAATAGTGCCGGCATACACGCGCATGGGGCCGCTGAAGCCGGTCAAGGTGGCGCTGCCGATCAGCTGGCCTGCCACGAAAAGGCGCGTGGTGGCGCCGACGCGCGACAGCTCGACGTGCACCCAGTCGCCGGGCACGGCAGTCACTGGCGTCTGCAGGGGCAGCGCACCCCCTGAGGCATCGGCAGCCGCCACGAAAGCCTGAAACACCGCCTCGACGATGACCGGATACGGCCCGCCCTCGCCGCCCTGCTGTGTGGTGCTGATCGATGCCTGCAGCGCCGTGGTGACAGCCAGATCGCCCAGCAGCAGCGTGACACCGCCGCCCGGCGGGGGGACCAACATCCAGGCCGTGAGCAGGAAATCACCCGTGACGCTGAAGGTGTTGATCGTGCTGGCCACACCCACCAGCGCACCGCTGCCGCAGCGCGGCTCGACGAAGCGCACCGCGCCACCGCCATAAGGCGCGGCGTGATTGCCGTTGCCCGAGGAGTCGAGCAGGTCGCCGTTGAAGTACAGCTCCAGGCTGTTGCCCGTGCTGGCTGCACCGCCGCCGCCTGAGCCGATGGGGCCGCCGGTGTAGCTGGTGACGCCGCCGGCAAAGCCGATACTGCTGGTGGCACCTGGCACACCCAGCCCGCCGTTGGCGAGGTCTTCGAACGTGAACGTGTCGCTTTCGGCGATGCCTTCGATGCGCAGGCTGATCTCGTTGAGCGGCGATGAACTGAGCACCGCTTCTTGCTCGGTCAGGTAGCCGATGATGAACGTCGAGCTGAAGCGCGGCGAGCCGATCCAGATGACCGGCGTGGCGCGGATGGCAGACAGCAGGCGAATGGATTCATCGACGTTGTCTTCCGCCACTTTGACGCTCGCGCGCATGGTGCGGGCGAAGTTGCGTTTCTTGAGCGTGGCGTTGCCGAACTCGTCGACTTTTTTCACCGAGTAGTCCGTGGTCGAAATCGACAACCCCTCTTGCGTGTCGCCGATGCGAAACATGAAGCCGGCCTGCACCGAGCCGATGGACACTTGGCCGGTGCTGGTGGCGGTGATCGTGATCTCGTTGCCCGTGCCGGTGGGCAGGTCAGTGAGGTAGAGGCTGGCGATGCCGGTCAGCTGCGCCGTCAGGTCGTACAGCAGCGCGCCGCCGCCGTTAACAGTGATGCGCACGCTGTCGGCCACGACATCGAGCAGCGAGATGCTGCCGGCGGTGCCGCCGCCCAGCGTGACAGTGATCGAGCCGTCGGCAATAGTGGGCGTGGCGCGGCTGGTGTCGAACATCGCATACCGGTTGGTGGGGTTCACCAGGACCCAGTGCAGCGGGCTGGTGGCGGGTGGTCGGTTGAGGTTGCCAGAGACCAGCGACTGATAGATCTCATGCGTAGCCAAGTTGATGACGACAGCGTCGACCGGGTACGTGAGCGTGCTGGACCAGAGCGGGAACTCATCTTCCGGCACGCTGCTGCTGATGAGCACCGTGTCGGTGACGGCGATGGGGGATAGGAAGCGCATGGGTTAGATCGGGCTGGCGATGCGGGTTTCGAAGGCGTCGCCATTGGGCGTGACGCGCTCCAAGATGCGGGTGGACTTGCCGGTGTTGCTGGCGATGGCCGAGGTGTTGATCTGCTGCTCAGCGCCCATGCGTTCAAGCGACTTGCGCAGCGTTTGCGTTTCTTCGCGCAGGGCCTGCAGCTCGTACAGCACGGCGTTTTGCGCAGCGGCTGCAGGTGATTCGGGCGCGGGTGCGCTCATAGGGTTGCTGGCGCCTGAGGTGATCAGCGTGGGGCTGGTCAGCATGGGGTTGTCGGCGATGGCGCCGGCCTGGGTGGCGTAGCCGCCCGCGTAGGCCGCAGACACGCTGCGGGTCTGCTGCAGGCTCTCGACCGTGGCAGCGCGGATGGCGGCCAGCTCTCGCAGGCTGCCGGCGCTTTGCTCTGCGGCGTCGAGCATGGCCTTGGACAGCCCCGACAAGCGGTCGGCCGCGCCCTGATCTCCCGCCCGGGCTTGCGCGGTGGCCATGGCAAACGCGGCCTGGGCATTGGCTGTGGTGGTGCCTTCGCCCCCGGCCAGGCCCTGGATGCGGGTGATCTCGTCTTGCAGCGATCCGCCCACCGAGCGCCACGCCTCGCTCAGGCTGCGGGCCTTGTCTGCCGCGTCGGTCGCGGCCTTGGCGGCATCGGCGGTGGCTTTGCTGGCCAGCAGTTCGGCGGCTTGCTGGTCCTGCAGCTCATAGATGCGCTGCTGCATGGCGCGGTTGCTGGGTGCCAGCGCGGCCAGCTCGCGGGCACGCAGGGCAGCGGTG
The DNA here is from genome assembly GCF_965250675.1 of Leptothrix sp. (in: b-proteobacteria). Lineage (NCBI taxonomy): Bacteria > Pseudomonadati > Pseudomonadota > Betaproteobacteria > Burkholderiales > Sphaerotilaceae > Leptothrix > Leptothrix sp. (in: b-proteobacteria). Next base: position 714,514 of record NZ_CBDFPH010000001.1, on the reverse strand, counting down.
TTGCCGGTGATCTGCAGCAGCTGTTGCTCAAGGCCCGTGCGCTGCTGGGCTGCAGCGGTGGCGGCGGCCTGCTCGTCTTTGAGCGCCTGCACGCGCACATAGATCGCCCGGTTGCTGGGATCAATCGCTTCCAGCTCGCGGCGGCGGACGGCTTCGGCGCCGCCGACCAGGTCGGCGAGTTCTTGTTCGAGGCCGGCGCGCTGCTGCATGATGGCTTGCATGGCCTCGCTCACGACACTGGCCGGGCCGGCTTCTTTGGCTGCTTCGATGGCGGCAGTCAGGTCCGCGAAGCCACTCGACAGCCCGAGCAGGCCCCCGAGCAGCTGCTGCCCGGCTTCGGTGTTGGTGTTGGTGCCCTGAACCAAGGCCTTGAACTGGTCGTTCGTGGCGGGCATGGCCACGCCCAGCCGCTCGAACTCCTTGCGCATGCGCGCGGTCTGCGCGGTTACCTTCTCTTGGTCGGTGAAGAAGCTCTCCTCGAATGCGGCCACGCCAGCTGTCAGGCCTTCCAGCCCACCCGCGCCCTTGAGCAGTGCGAAGCTCACGGCCTGGCCGTTGATGCCCAGCAGCTGCAGCGAGGTGCGCACGTCGGTCAGCGCTTTGTAGGTGTCGGCCAGCTCTTGCGCGCTGCCGTCGAGGCTGCTGATGATCTGGCCGATGCCGCTCACGCTGCTCTCGACCGTCGTGCGGATCAGGCCGAACATGCCGCGCGTGAGCCGGTACACCTGCTGTGTTTCGGCTTCGACCAAGCTCTGCCGGACGATGTTCTGGCCGACGTCGCCTTGTTTCTGCGTGAGCGCCTGGAAGCCGATCGCACGCACGCCCAACCCATCGAGCGCAGCGCCTGCGGTCTCGACGCCGGTGGCCACGCGCGCTACGGTCTGCAGGTAGCCTTCGCCCACGGCTTGGAATGCATCCAGCCCCGGCAGCACGCCGCGTGCGATCTTGTCGCCAGCGGCGCTGAAGACCGCTGTGAGTTTTTCGCTGATCTGGCCGCCGGTCAGGCCCTGCAGATCAATGCGGCCGATGTCGACCGTGAAGCCGTTGATGCGCTGCTGCAGCTGATCTAGGTTGACGCCCAGCGGGCCGCCGGCCGCTTTCACGGTGTCGGCAAAGCCGCTCAGGATCAGGCCAAACTGGCGCTCGGTTTCTGCGCTGGCGTCGGTCAGCTGTGTGCTGTTCTTGGTGCTGGTGGTGACGCCCAAGAATTTTTTCTTGGTCTCGACGTCGGCGTAGTAGCTGGCGTCGAAGCCCCGCTGCTGGATGCTGCCCAGCGACTGCGCATTGGCGCTGATGCCCTGGCCGGTGACGCTGGTCTTGCTGCCGAACAGGTTGCCCAGCGCCTTGCCCAGGCCGGGCAGCAGCCCGAAGGTCAGCACATCAGTGACGCCCTTGACGCCCTCGCCCAGCAGGTTGCGCTGCGTGCCGGTCTGGACACCAACCGCCGCAGAGCCCAGGTCGCCCGACTGCACCAGCAGGCTGGCCAGCCCGCCGATGTTGCTTTCGATGTTGCGCAGGCTCTGTAGCATCTGCGCGCTGTAGCGCATGGTGGCGGTGTCGACCTGCGCCAGGGCTTCGATGGCTTTGGTGACGCTCTCGCTCTGGGCGCTGCTGTCACCCAGCACGGTGCCGGTGCCGGAGTTGGTGGGAGCCGAGGCACCTTTGCCACCGCCGCCCGACACGGCGAAGCCCAGCGCAGCCATGGCTGCGGCCATCAGGCCCATGTTGATGAAGCCGAAGGGCGGAGGCGCAATGGCTGCAGCGGCTGTTGCGGCGGCTGCGTTGGCACTGCCGATGGTGGCCGCTGCCGCCACCTGCGGGCCGACGGTGGCCAGCGTAGATGCGGTGCCGGTCAGATCGCCGGCCACCTTGGCAGCAGTCACGCCCTGAATCAACCCGAGCTGAGTCGCGGCAGTCTGAACGGCCATCGCCAGCTCGACAGCGCGGAATGCTTTTTCAGCGCCGGCCATGAGCTTGTAGCCGGCCGTGCGCTCTTTGAACATGCCCTTGGCTGCGCCGGCCAGGCTGCCGTAGCTGTTGATCTGCTGCGCGAAGTTTTTGGCCTCGACCTGGGCGAGCTTGGCAGCATCGCCGCCAGCATCCTGACGGGCTTTGTTGTACTTGTCCTGAGCGTCGATCAGGCTTGCAAACGTCTGCACAAACGTGCCGAGACTCTGGCTGGCCTTGTCGAAGCCGGCTGCAAAGTTGGTGCCGACGTCTTTGCTCAGGTAGTCGGTCAGGCGCTTTTCGGCGTCGGCGTTGGTGGTCTTGATGCCTTCGGCAGCGCGCAGGCGCTGGCGTGCTTCGATCTCGCGCTCGATCGCCGCAACCGCGTCTTCGTTGCCCATCATCTCGACCTGCTTCTCACGCAGGCGCGCCACTTCCACCAGACTGATGGCGGCAGCTAGGCTGATGCGCAGCTGCGTGGCCAGGGCCGTGGCTCGGTTCTCTTCCTCGATCTTGACCGCGCTTTCCAGCGTGCTGTCTGCCGTGCCAGTCAGGGCCTTGACGAGGTCTTGGTGGCCTTTGATGGCTTCGGCCACGGCCTTGATGCCCAGCTCGCGGGCCTGGGCTTCTTTTTCGGCGGCGATGGCGGCGTAGGCTTGCTCAAGGGCGAGCTGCCGCATGCCGTCGGATGCCTTGCTGTACGCGGGCGATTGCAGGTATTCAGCGAGCCGGGCCTGGGCTTTGCTCAGGTCGTTGGTCTTGGCCTGGGCTTCGGCGGCGATCTTGGCAAAGTCGCTCCAGGCGTCGGCCCAGCCTTTGGCGGCTTCGCGCTCGGCGGCGTAGGGGTCGGCACTAGCAGCTGCACCACCGGGCTTGCCAACGCTGGGGGCCATGCGCTTGCCGGCGGCTTGCACCTTGGCCATGGCCGCCACGGCGGCGCCGCCGGTATCGTTCCAGGCGCTGCTGATCTGCGCAGCCGCAGCGGTCCAGCTGCTGGTGACGTCGGCTTGCCACTCTGCGCCGATGGCTTTGGCGCCCGCGAAGTCGCCGTTCAACACGGCCACGATCTGCGCCGCAGCGGCGCCGACGGTCTTGCCGACGATCGAGAACGCCGTGCCCACACCCACGCCCACGGTGTAGAGGATCTTGAGTGCAGCCGACAGCGTATCGGCCACGCCGCGCAGGCGGTCACCGCTGGTCATGCTGGTCAAGAAGGATTCGGACAGCGTGTTGAGCGTGGGCAGCATCTGCGCGGCCAGGCGCTGGCCGATGCCCTGCAGGCCGGTGCCCAGCAGGTCCAACGTGTCATTAAACTGCCCCGCAGCGGCGGCGGTCTCGTTGCTGATGACGATGCCCAGGCGCTCGCTCTGCTCGATCATGTCGCGCAGGCCTTGCGAGCCAGCGTCGAGCAGCGGCACCATGCTGGCGCCCGACTTGCCGAAGATCTCCATGGCCAGCGCGGTCTTTCCGGCGCCGCCTTCGAGGCCCTCGAACTCATCGGCCAGATCGGCCAGCACGTCGGTTGTGCCGCGCAGGCTGCCGTCGGCGGCGTGAGTTTTGACGCCCAACGCGTCGAAGGCTTTATTGCCGTCGGCCATCTGCTTTTGCAGCTTGCCGAGGCTGCTGGCCATGTCGTCGCTGGTGAGGCCAGCCATCTTGTAGGCCAGCTGCAGCGACGACAGTTCGTTGGCGCTGATGCCAATGCGCTGGCTCATTTCATCCAGCGCATCGGCGGCGTCGATCGCGCTGCGCACCATGCCCATCATGGCGCCAATCCCCAGGCCAATGCCCAGCGCACCGAGTGCGGCCTGGGCAGACTGGACGGCGCTTTCGATGCCGGCCATGGCGCCGCCCACCGCCTGGCGGGCTTCGGCCATGTCACTGCGCAGGCGCGCCAGATCGGCGGCCATCTGGATAGTCAGTTCACCGATTTGCACGTGCGCGGCTTCCGAAAATCGACCCCACGGTGCGCGCCACTTGCGCACGCTGCTGCTGGTCTGGGTTGATGGGGGCGTAGGGGGCGGGGGCGGCAGGGTCTGCAGACGCCTGCAAGGTGTTGATGTACTCGTGGCTGAGGCGCCGCAGAGTGCGGGCCTCCCACGGGCGCAGCGGGGTGCCGGTGACGTGCTGCCAGGCCTGGATCTCTGCCCAGGTCAGGGGTGTTGGTCCCATGCCGCCGCTTGCGCTGGGGCCGATGTCCCAGAAGTACTCCAGCAGGTAAGCCGCAGGGCCGGGCGGTGGCATGGCCGGGGTGATGCCCCGGCCTTGCATCTGCTGGAGCCGCGACGCAGGGCCGGGCTTGCCGCCCGGTGCGGTCGGGGTGGCGCTGAGCCATGCGGTCTGCCGGACGACGGGGATCAGGCCGTCAAGGGCTCGGGCAAAAAATTGGCCCAGCTCCCCAGCGCCTTGCCCACCTGGTCGGCAATCCAGCCGATGCCGTGGTCAAGGTACGCAGCGGTGATCGCAGCTTGGTCGGTGCCGCCCTTGTAGTCCCAGCCGCTGATGCTGTGGGTGCACGCGGCGAGGAAGGCGGCCTGCTCTTTGTTCTGCGCCTCAACGCTGATTTGCCCGGCCTTGCCGGTGGCCAGGCGGTCCATCAGGCGCTGCTGGCGCGCGGCGCTGGCGGCCTGGTGCTGGGCAGTGCCGGGGCCGTACAGGGTGACTGTGGCCGGGCCTTTGTCGCTGGTGATGGGGTTGCCGCTCACAGGGTGCAGCAGCGTGATGGTGGCCGTGTCGCGGGCCGAGAAGATGGTGATGTCCATGGAGTCAGGTGATCTGTTTGGGGGTGTTGTCAGGCTCACGCTCAGTGAGCGTGAGGCGCGTCATGACCGTGGCGAAGTTGCGCGCCGCGTCTTCGTCGGGGTAGTAGCTGCACTCGACCTGCACCAGTTCGTCGTGACGAATGCGGATGTCGATGGCCACGGTCGACTTGGGCAGACCCAGCGCGGCAACGATGGCCGCGCCAAGCTCGCGACCGAGTGCGGGTTTTTTCATCAGACGGCCAGCACTTCGACCACGCCCACGCCCAGCTTGCTGGACGTCAGCTCGACGTTCATCGACGCGCTGGTGACGCTGTCGACCGAGCCGAAGTTGGTCTTGAAGCTCATGACCAAGGCCGGGAAGTAGTACTTATCGCCGTTCTGGGCCGTGACCTCGAAGCTGTAGTTGTTGTCCGACAGCAGCGCGGCCTTGCAGAGGATCTGGCCAGCGTCGTCGGTGTCGAGGCCCAACTGCAGCGCAAGCTGGCCCTCGTCGAATGAACCTTTGAGCTTGACCGTAGCGCGCGTGTCGATCGGGTTGTGCTTGATCGGGGCGTACTCGCGGCCGAACTCGCCCAGGTCGGTGATCTCACCGATGTTGGTGTAGGTCAGCGCGGCGTAGCCGGCGGCGTTGTAAGTTGCCGGCGCGGCGGCAGAGATGCGCAGCGTGGTGCCGGCGGTGGAACGAACAGTCATGGCGACTCCTGTTGATAAACGGTGACGAGAAAATCCAGCGACTGGCTGTAGTGCCGCAGGTCGCTGTCGCGGAAAGCCGGCCCGATCAGCTCTGCGCTGATGCGGCCGACGGAGACACCCGCCACCAGCCCACTGAAGCCATGGGCGGCGCGGCGAATGAGGGGGATCAGGGCCTGCAGCGCGGGGTAGTCCGCCGCCAGCACGACGACACTGACGCGGCTGGTGTGGGTGCCGCGCAGTGCAGACGCCTGCACCGGCTTGATGGCCAGCTGCGTGCTGATGACGCGCGTGACGAGCGCCGGCAGGGCGGTGTCTTGCGGCAGCTCGACGGGGTAGCAGCGCGCACCGACGAGGGTGGTCACCGCGCTGTCCTGCATCAACAGGGCGCGGAGGGCTTGTTCGGCTTGCATGGTCAGGTCTCGGGAGCCTCGATGGCGATGTCGGCGGTGTCCAGGCCCTGCTTGGTTAGGCGCTTCTTGAGCTGTTCACCGAAGGCCTGCACGGCGGCGGTGGCGGCCACATCCATGGCCGTGCGCATGAAGGGCACGGGCTGAGCGCCGGGGTGGTCGACGCCGTTGCGCATCACCCCCGCGATGAACAAGCTCTTGGCCGACTTGGGCTTGATGAAGTGGGCGGCGGTGCCGAACTCGACCATGTGCGCATAGAACGCGCCGCGCTGGCTCTTGTTGCCCCGGCCGCCGGCCTTGATCGTGGCCACCGGCACACCCTTGCGCAGCCGCACACTGGCGCGGATGCTGTCCAGCAGCTGGCCGGTGCGGGTGTGGCCTTCGAGCTGCTGCTTGGCTTCGTCCTCGATCACCTTGGCGCCGGCCCGCAGCGCGCTGCGGATGATGTTGCGCTCCAGCTTCTGTGGCAGCTCTTTCAGCAGCTTGTCGAGCGCGGCCAGGCCCTTGATCGTTGTCTCAGCCACCGGCGTACTCCTCACACATCAGATCCAGCCAATCCCGCCCGATCTCCAGCGTGCCGGTGATCTGCAGCACCCGCGCCGCAGCGCCACTCCCCAGTACCAGCCGCCAGGTGTTGAGCACGCCGGTGCGGTAGCGGATGCGCACGGTGGTGCTGCGGGTCATCGTGCGCTGGGCGGCGTCAACGCCTTCGGCCACCTGGCGCTCGGTCAGAGCTGCCCAGACGGTGGCGACGTCCTGCCAGGTGGTGACCTCAGCGCCGTAGGTGAGGTCGCGGGTGACCACGGGTTGCTGCAGAGTGATGCGGCGGGAGGGGAGCTTCATGGGGTATTAATACTCACCGGCAGGGGCTTGGAAATTTGGCGAGGCTGGTGGCACGGGCTGCAAAAGATGGGTTAGCGTTCCGCGACGAATAACATTTGGGAAAACTGAACATGGGCGGGGACACTTCTACCCAACTCTCGGTGGAGCACTTCACGAGTGCAGCCGACTTTTTGCTTGCTTTGCAACCTGAACGCTGGGTTGACAGACAGCAGTGGAAGACGCCTTGGGTATTCCGCGGTCAGCTGCGGTCCGAATGGCCGTTGTTGCCCTCCGCATGGCGACCCACCGACGCTCTGATGACGAAGCTTGTAAGGAGCGCTGTCGATACCGTTGATCCGTTGTGCCTCACGCCGTGCTTCCCAGCGACGTCGCCAATTTCTGCCGAAACCTCGAATCGACTCCGGATTGCGTTGGCCACTGCAGCCATTGAGCAGAAAATCTGCAGAGAGTTTGCAGACTTGGCGAACTCTGCTGGTCAATACGTCCGCCGAATCCCTGGAGAACTTCCTCTGATCCGCCTTTTGGAACAGGGACCGCCAATGCGCCTCACCGGAGTGTCTGCTCCCGATGCGCTCACTGCGATGGCTCAACACCACGGGATGCCCACCAGCCTGCTTGACTGGAGCGGGAGCGGCCAAGTGGCCGCATATTTCGCTGCCGCGGCTGTGCCAGAAGCCAGTTCGGTGGCCGACGAACGCCTCGCCGTCTGGGCAATCAATAGAACGCGCATCGGCGCCAACTTCAAGGAAGTTCCTGTACATCGGTCCGAGTTGCCCTATTTGCATGCACAACACGGCACCCTTACCTACTTCTCCGATGGGGACGACTTTGGGCACGCTCATTTCGCGGAGAAGGGGGTGTGGCCCGACATAGCAACTTACGCACAGCCAGGCGCAATCAAGAAGCTCACCCTTGCACACAGCGAAGCAGGAGAGTTGCTTAGGTTGCTTTGGCTGAGAGGTGTCTCGAAGGTTCACTTAATGCCCATCTTGGACAACGTCTCGGAAACCTTGAAGTTGCAGTGGAAGTGGAGCGGCATAACCTAGCCCAGAGGGATGAACTGCATCGTGATGGGCTTATTGGCTGCAATGCTGAAGGAGTCGCCTGAACTGCCCCCTGGGCCAGCGCTGTTGGCCCACAGTTGGCAGTTGACCGGTTTTGAGGATGCGACGGCCTGCACCATCTCCAGCGTGAACGGACCCGCATAGGCGGCGACGTCCGGCGCGGTGTAGCCGAACATGTAGGGCTGCGCCACCACGCCCCCGTCAATGTCCACGAATCGGGGCGCCAGGATCAGGCTGCGCCCGGCCGCCAGGTTGACCCAGCCGGTGAACCGGCAAATCACGTTGGCTGCCCCCGTGGGGCCGCTGTAGACCGGGCACACCGCCGCGCTGTCGATGATGGCCGCGCTGGTCCCGATGGCTGTGCTGGTCAGGCTGGTGAGTTGCAGTGCGGTCGGTCTGCGCGGAATGTCCAGCATCCCGGCTGTCATGGCCGGCGCTGCCTCGACCGCTTGATCGCCATCGCTGAACCAAGCGCGTCGAATCTCTACAACATCGTCGGTCGCTCCATCGAACTGGTAGAACTCGACGCCCGGGTACGCACAAACCACGTCCGCAATGGCCGGGTTCTCGCCAACCGCGGTCGTGCCATCTGGCAACAGGATGTATGCCTTCCCGCCATCAAGCGAAAGCTCGACCGTGTACCACTTGTCAACGTCCAGCGCCTTGTTGTACCGACCGGTCTTGTAGTTGGTGATGGTGCCGTTTGTATTCGGCAAGTTCCCGATTGACCAGCCCCACCGATTGAAAACCAAGTGCGCCGGAGTCGGCGGAATATTGGCGCTAGCCGTCACGCTGTCCCGCCATGGGATCAGTGCCGCGGCCCCGTTTCTTCCTCCCGAGCCAGCCCGAAAGCGAATCTCCGCCCTGATGCGCTTGCAGCCGGCTGGCATTGGCATATCTGAGTACCACGCGCGCTGCCCGGCGCCTGCCGACGATGTGAGCACGCCGCCGGATGCAATGAGTGGAGCGCCGTTAGACCGAAAGGAGATTGCGCGGCCAGCCGACGACAGCACCGGCACACCGCTGGCGGGGTTCATCAGGTCAACCGAATTTCCAGCCCTTGACACCGGGGATTGAGTCTCTCCCCCGACCTTTTCAAACCCAACACCAGCCGCCAGGTACAGCGCTGCATCCGCGTCGGGCACGTCCTGAATCTGACCGGGATACCAGCGGTCGGGCTTGTTGACGATGGTCGTGCCCCAGATGGGGCCGGCGCCGTTGTACTTGAGCTTGGTGGGCATGGGCGATCTTTCAGAGGCGGGCGTAAACCCGGTGCGGGTCCAGCAGGCCCGACAGGTGGGGGTTGATGGCGACGGATGACCCCGTCACGGCCGAGGCGTCGTTGACGTTGGCAACGACATGGGCGCGGATCCAGAGGCGCAGGCTGGCGGGGACAGCGTCTGCCGTGTCGCCATAGCCGCACACGACGTCGATGCGCACGCGGGGGCCGTTGCGGTCGCCCAGTGCAGGCCAGACGGCGCCAGGGGTGGGCAGGATGACGATGCCGCCTGCGACGTGGTCGATCAGGTACAGGCTGGTGGACAGGGCGACCCAGGCGGCGCCGTCCCAGTAGGTGATGGCGGCAGAGCTGGCCGGGCCGAAGCCGATCACGTCGTCGTCGGCGGGCCAGTCGTGGGACTCGGCGCGACAAGTCTGGGTGATGAGCTTGAGGCCAGTTTCGTGCTCGCACGTCTGCCGGGCAGCGGCGATGTAGGTGGGCAGCAGGCCGTCGAAGGCGTCGTGGTCAATGCGCGCGTCGCCACGGCAATCGGCCAGCGAGACGGGCTCCACCGCCGGCGGGACGATGGGCGTGGGCAGCAGGCGCATGGATCAGGCTTGGGTGTCGGCGCTGTCGACCAGGTCGGGCTGAGTGCCGGCGTCTGCACTGTCGGTGGCTTCAGCGTCAGGGGCAACTGCTGGCGTGGCTGCAGGCGGTGCTGGCGGGCGGCCGCGCTTGGGCTTGGCCCAGCCTTCGGCCAGCGCGACGGTGGCGCATTCGTCGGTCAGCTCTTGGGGCTCAGCGCCGGGCAGGAACTCTTCGACGTGGATGCCGCCGTGGGCGAACTTGAAGGGCTTGATGATGACGAGGGCTGGCATGTGCAGGCTCCATGAAAAAGCCCGGCGCGTGGCCGGGCTTGAGGGTGGCAGCAGGTTGCGGCGGGGCGTGGCTTACGCGGCCGAGAACTTGATGAGCTTGATGGCTTCGCTGTTGACCAGCTTGCCGCCCACGCGCTTCGTGGTGTAGAAGCCCACGTACGGCTTGTTGCTGTACGGGTCACGCAGCATGCGCATGCCGACGCGGTCGACGATGGTGTAGCCGCGCTTGAAGTTGCCAAAAGCCACGGCCAGGGCGTTGGCGGCCTTGGCGGGCATGTCTTCAGCCTCGGTGACGCCGAAGCCCAGCAGGCGGATGCCCAGACCGCCGTCTTGGATGGAGGGCTGCCAGAGGTACTGGCCGCTGGTGTCCTTGATGCGCAGGATCTCGAACAGCACGCCTTTGTTCATCATCCAGCCGCTGCCGTTGCGGTAGGCGGCTTTCAGGGCACCGACCGCGGTGAACAGCACATCGGCCTTGTTGGCTGCAGCGAAGTCGCCAGCCACGCCGGTGGCGATGTGTTCCAGCGTGCCGAAAGGTCGAGTGGTGTCGGCAGTGGCCGCAGTAGGGCCGGCCAGGAAGCCGGTGGGCTTGTTGACGCCGTTGCCGGTGATGAAGGCTGCACCTTCGGCGATGGCGAACTCTTCGACCAGCTGCGTGGCGATGTCGGCTTCGACGTCATAAAACATGTCGTCCAGCGCTTGCTGGGTGACCTGCGGGTTGGCGTACAGCTCGCCCATGGTCGGCACGACTTCAGCCAGCGTGCTGGTGTTGGTGGCGCTGCGGGCATCGGATTCGCCGACCCAGCCGCTGGCGATGCCGTTGCGGTTGACCAGCTTCTTGTAGTCGCTGGTGGAGACGGTGACGATGTTGGCGACCTGGCGCATGGGGCTCATGTCGCGGGCAAGTTTCTCGATTTCACGGTCGATCTGCTCGGGCACAGCGTAGCCGCCGTCGGCCGGGGTGGTGGTGTTGACGGCCTTGGCCTGCAGGGCTTTCAGTTCAGCGTCGTCCTGGCCCTTGCGCACGAAGCGGTCGAAGAAGGCGGTCTTGTAGGCGAGCTTTTCCGGGCTGGTGCCCTTGGTGTCGCCACCACCCATGAGGCCCTGCAGGTTCTGCTTGGACTCCAGGCGTTCGAGATCTTTCTTCAGGTCGAGCGCCTTGGCGATGTCGCCTTGCACGGCGGCGAGCTTGGCTTCGAAGTCACCGGTGGCGGCGCCTTTTTCGATCTTGGCCAAGCGGTCATCGTTGAGGCTCTTGAAGTCGGCAAAGCTCTTCTGGATGGACTCGACCAAGCTTTTGACCTCGGTGAAGCCGACAGGCGCGTTGGCCAGCAGGAACAGGCCGCCCAGGTCATGCGGCTGCAGGCTGCCCAGCAGGTGCGGGGCGAAGAGCTGAACGGCGGCAAAAGCCACCAGAGAGGCCACGGCGAAGAGCGTGGTGAGGGCGCGGGTGCGGGTCATGATGGTGATTCCTATAAAGGTGGTTTGGGTCAGGAGGTGAACAGGCCTTTGAGGTCCGCAAGGGACTTCTGCAGGTCCTGCAAATCGCCCAGCTGATCGGAATCACTCCGGCTCTGCAGGGACTTGATGCGGCCGACGAAGGCCGTGGCTTCGCGCTTGCTGAGGCCACCTGCATCACGCAGGTAGCGCTCGGCATCCGCGAGGGATTCAAGTTGGTCGATGACGCTCTTGACGGCGCTGATCTGCGCCGCAGGGTTGGCCGGGAAGGTGACGATCGACGTCTCCCACAGGTCAACCTTGATGAGCGTGCGGATGCCGGTGACGCGGTCTTGGCTGTCTTCACGGGTGACGAAGCCGATGCTCAGGCCGTTGACGGCCTTGGCTTTCATGAGCGCACGGGCTTCCTTGGCACGCACGACATCGTCGACCAGCAGCTTGCCGCGCACGAACAGGCCGTAGGCGTCTTCGCGCATTTCGAGGAACACACCGACCGGCTCGCCAGAGCGGTGCTGCCACAGCACGGGCGGCAGGCGGCCGGTGTCTTTCCAGGCCTTGAGGCTGTCAGCGAAGGCGCCAGGGGCAACGATTTCGCCGTAGCTGTCGACGTTGCCGAAGACGCTGCCGTAGCCGCTGAACTCGCCGGCATCGTCGATGGCCTTGAGCTCAAACGGGCGGTCGATGTACTTGACGTCCGTGACCGTGCCGGCCGACTTGGTGCGCAAGCGGCCTGGGGTGAATCGTGTGTGCATGGGTGCCTCTCAGGCAGTGGCGGCGGTGGTGGTGTCGCCCATGAGATTCATGGGGGTGAGGGGCTCATCGAGCCCATCGATCGGGTTGCGGTCGAGCAGCTCGCGGCCCTCGTTGCGCGTGATCGTGCCGATCTGCGTGAGCTTGACGATGTAATCGGCGGTGTCCTTGAGGCTGCCGCGCAGCATGCCGGTGGGCTCCAGCAGGGTGTAGTAGCCGTCGTCCAGCTCGCGGTCGGTGAGCAGGTTGCAGTCGGCGCTCTGCTCGATGCGCTCATACCAGGGCATGAGGGTGTGCACCAGGTGCGCGATGAACATCTGTTCGGCGCTGGCGTAGGTGGCAGCCTTGTCAGCCTGGCCGACCATGATGGGCATGACGCGGAACATGCGGCAGATCTCTTCGACCTGGTGCTTGCGGGTCTCGATGTGCTGCGCATCGACGGCAGTCATGCTGGTGGGCAGCCACTTGGCGCCACGGTCCAGGATCATGGGTGCGCCTTTGTTTTCAGGGCCGAACTCCTTGACCACCCAGGCCTTCATATCCTTGTACTGCTGGGGGTTGAGCGCGCCTTCAACAGAGTAGGTTCCGGACGTCTGCACGCCTTTGCTGTGCAGGTTGGCCTGGGTCTCTTCGGCAGCCATGGCCAGGCCGATGGCCTCACGCGCCTTGACGATGAGCGGCATGCCGGTTTGACCATCCCAGCTCGGGCCGGGGATGTGCCAGATGTCGGCCTCGGTCAGCGTGCGCGTGCTGCCGTTCTTGCCGCGCGCCGTGTAGGTCTTGGTGCCATCATCGGCCACGTGCTCGGTGATGCGGGCCGGGTCGAGCAGGATCAGCTCAGACAGGCGGCGCGGGCCGCCGATGGTGGTGTAGCTGCGGAACACGAACGCGGCACCACGGCAGCCCACCAGCGCATGCAGCATCAGGGTCTCGCGGAACGCAAACGAGGTCTGCCAGCGGTTGGGCTTGCGGTGCAGCAGCCTCCACAGCGGGTGGCTGCGTTGCTCCTCGCGCTTGCGGGCGGTCTGGCGCATGAGCTTCCAGGGCACCTGAGCGACGCCCTCGGCCAGCACGCGCACGCAGGCCAGCACGGCGGAGACTTCGAGGGCGGTCTCGGTCGTGACGGTGGCGCCGCTCTTGGTGGCGCCGCCCGCACCGAACGCAGCGGCCAGCAGGCGGCCCAGCGTGGCGCTGCCGTAGCTGGTGCCGGCGGCGGCTTTGCGGTTGAGGAAGGCGAAGGGGTTACGCATGGGATGCGTTCTCCGCAGCAGCTGAGTCTTCCCAGAACGACTTCTCGGGGGCCTGTTCGACCATGGCCCGGCCGAGCGCCATCAGCATGGCGACGGGGCCGTCGATCTTGTTTTCGGCACGGGCCTTGGTGGGGTGCTTGAGACCGGAGAACTTGGACACGGACACGACGACGTTGCTCATCATCCAGGTGAAAACAGGGTTGCCTGCGTGGTGGAGCTGGCCTTCGAGCACAGCGTTCTCGACCAGGATCAGCGGCTGTGTGTAGAACAGGGGTGCCTGTCGAACTTCGACGAGCGGCAGGCCTTCCTCGATCAGCTTGGTGGCGAAGTAGCGCGACAGTGCGGGGTCAAATGGGATCTCGCGCACCTGGTAGTCGCGGCAGTACTGGCGCAGGTCATCGGCGACGACGTCGAAGTCGGTGACGTTGCCATCAGTGACGACGACATGGCCACTGCGCGCCCAGCCCTGCAGGTGTGCATTGCCGCTTTCGTCGATTGCACTTTCATTCAGGTACAGACGCGGAAATACGTACCAGTGGTCTTCCCGGCGGAAGACCAGGCAGAGCGCGGCAAAGTCAGCCTTCTCGGCCAGGTCCATGCCGATCCAGCACTCTTCACCCATGAAGTCGCTGAGCTGCAGGCCCTTGTCCTGGCAGCGATCCCAGCCCGTCATGTCCATCCAGGCGCTGTCGCTGCTGATCCAGACGTTGAGCCGCTTCGTCAGGAAATTTCCCTGGCTGCTGGGCATCGCCAGCGCCTTGCGGCAGGCTGCTTCCATGTCATCGATCTTGACGCTGATGCCCAGATTCGGATTGGCCTTGCGCCACACCGCCGGGTCGTGCCAGAGGTCACCTTCGTCGATGGTGTAGATGATGCCCATCCAGGTCTCGTCAACCACAGTGCCTTCGAGCACCTTGATGGTGTAGTCGCGCTGCTCGTAGCAGATGCCGGCGCGGTCGCTGCCAGCCGTGGTGATCATGCTGATCAAGGGCTGGCTGCGGGCGCCGGTGGCGCTGTCGAGGACGTCATACACCGCGCGGGTCTTGTGGGCGTGCAGCTCGTCGACGCAGGCGAAGTGGATGTTGAGGCCGTCGAGCGTGGAGCCTTCAGCGTTCAGCGGCTTGGCGCTGGACACGGTACCGGGCACGGTGATGTCGTGCTTGCCGCACTCGACGCCGAAGCGCTGCAGGAATTCGCTCTCGCGCAAGGCCATGTTGCGGCTGACGTCGAAGACCTCACGCGCCTGTTCGCCGGTGGTGGCCGCGCTGTAGACGTGGGCGCCGGGTTCCTTGTCGGCCGTGAGCATGTAGAGCAGGCGGCCAGCGGCCCGGGTGCTCTTGGCGTTCTTGCGGGCGACCTCTTCGTAGCTGCGGCGGAAGCGGCGCAGACGAGATGCCTGGTGCACCCACCCGAAGATCTGGAACTCGATGAACAGCTGCCACGGCTCCAGGTGCAGCTTGGCATAGCCGAGCTTGCCGTCGATGTAGACGGGCCGCGCCCACTCGCCCTTGATGTGCGGCAGCAGCTCGACGAACTTGCAGGCGCGGTGACCAAGGGTTCGGTCGAGCACGTACGGGAAATCCGGTGTGCCCTCGCGCGCCAGGTCGCGCTGAAAGCGCTGGCAGGCCAGTCGCTCGAAACGCCCGGCCACTTCGGTGCCATCGACCACGCGCTGCGCGTAGGCAATGATCAGGTCGAAGTAGGTACTGGTGGGGGCGGTCATGGTCAGTCGAAATCGGCGAAGCCTTGCAGCTCCGCTGGTTTTTCGGTCGAGGCTTTCGGCACCTCGAAGAGTTGGAGCTGCGCCCGAATCGCGGTGGTGACTTTGGCGCGGGCATCAGGCCGCAGGCCGAAGGACTCCAGCATCTTGTGCAGCTTGGCCTGCTCCTTGTTGAGCACCTGGTAGAGCGCAGACTGGATGCGAAGTCCGTTGGGCGTGACGTCGAAGTAGGCGTCGGTGATGTCGGCACCCGCCGCCAACAGCAGCGCCTGCCGTGCCTGCAGACCGCGCTCCAGTTGCTCCAGTCGGCCGATGGTCTGGCACAGCATCGCGAATGCTTCGCGGTCGACTTTGCTGAGGAGGTTGTAGTGCGTCAGCTCTACTGACAGGCGGCGCCAGGCGCGTTTGGCTTCTGGCAAGAGCCACTTCGGTGCGTCGGGCACACCGACCTCAGGCCTGAAGAGCTGGTCGAGGTTCAGCGGGCGGTGACCTCGGTTGCCTTCGAGCAGCTTCAGCTCAGGCGGCTTGGGTGCGGGTCCACGTGCTCCCATGATCAGAACCCCCCCCCACCCTCAAAACCTGCGCGCGCAAAAAAGTGGGTACGAGCGCGGTCCTGGGTGGGGGTGCCGTAGAGATTTACACCCCCCTGGTACGTGTGCTTCATGCCCATTCCATCACCGCGCGAATGTGCTGAACCTTGACCACCCCAGGCCGCCGGGTATCAGCTCGAATCCTGGCTTCGCATTCCGCCTTAGGCGTAGGCATGACCTTGATCTCAGCCTTCAACTTACGCATCCACCAATCGCGCTGCGCCGGCTCACCAGCCGTCACGATCAAGTAAGCCTTACGGCACGTCTTCACATCAGCCAGAGAGGCAAGCAACTTGTTTCGGACGCGCAGGGCGCCTACCGTTTCTTCTCGCGTGGCCTGATACATCGGCTTGCCGGTCAACTCAGATGCCAACACATCAACATCGATCACCAGATCCTGCGGGCCAGCCTGCTCTGAGACCCATGTAGTCTTTCCGCTACCAGGAGGACCGCACACCACAACCACAGGCACGGCTGGCGCAGGCAACCACTCGGGCATCAGTGCGACTTGGCCGCCACCACGCGCCGACTCAAAAGCGGTTTTACGGTCATGACAAGGCTTGCAGATCGTTTGTAGGTTTGACAGGTCATCGTCACCGCCTTCAGCCTTTGGCCTGATGTGATCGACGATCCCGCCCAGAGTGACACGTCCAGTGGGTGTGCAAACCTGACACAGACCGCTATCACGCGAAAGCACCACTAAGCGCAACTTATCCCAAGCTGTGCCATAGCCGCGCTGATGACGGCTCAGCTGACGCCCGAAGTTACTTGCCTTGCTCTTGTGCGCCTCACACCGCGACGACCCATCGCGCACCAGCACGCCGCACTGTGTGCAGGGCTTCGGGGCTGAGGTCGGCATGGTGGCTTTGGTCCAAAAAAAAGCCCCGTCGGGATGGCGTCCGAACGGGGCTGAAGCGCGCGGTGATCTCGAAAGACACACCGCTTGCGCAGAGTGCCTGAAATGTACCGATAAGGTGAAATGGGGAAAACTCTTTTATGCGCGCTCGCGCTGCTGGGCCAGCGCCTGAGCCACCAGCATCAGGCCGGCGTCGATACGGTGGTGCACGGTGCGTTGCGTGCAGGACAGCTGCAACGCGATCTCGCTGATCAACATCGGCCGGCGCTGATGTGCAGGCGTCTGCGGGTGGCCCAGCCACCGGCACTGCAGCGTGAGCCACACCGCAGCCGACGAGAACCGCAGCGACTCCACTGCACGATCCGTGTGCTCTGCCTCGATCGCATCAAGCGGGATCACGTTGTCGGTGCTGGCGGCCCGGCCGCCCAGCCGCATGAACGGTGACTGGCGCGGATAGCCCACACTGCCAGTGGATCGATCTGCCATCCAGCGCGCCCAGTTGTCGAGCCGAGCCTGCACCCAGTTGCGGCGGTCATGCGGGTGCATGGGCCGGCTCCACGGGCCGCATGTACACCATGCAGGCATTCGGGTACTTGGGGTGGATCTGCTCGAAGAACGCTTCAGCCATACCAACAGGCGGGATGCCCACGCTCAAGCGGTTCTCGGCAGCAAAGAACCAGCCCGGCTCGCCTGCCATCACCCCGCGCCGCCAGCATTCGTTGACGTGCGCATCACCCATCTGAGCGCGCTTCTCCCGGATCAGCTTCGCCACCCCAGGCATGAACTGAGGCAACCAGGCAAAGCTGTTCTGTTTCGGTTTCTGCTCTTTGTCCATCTGTCCATCTCCTATCAGAGAGTCATCACAATCCGCATTCGTTCACCCGCGCGGGCCTGCCCCTGCACCTACCTGCGCCCACCCCCGCTTTGCAGGGACAGATGGACATCCAATCCGGACACAGCTCCGCTGAGACCCCCTGCTGCTGACACTGCAGCGCTCTGAGCGATCTCTGTTTGCACGCGGACACGTGGACAGACGGATATCCTGGGGCGCCAGGCCGCGTCAAATCACATAGGCAAGGCCACGACTGCCCCGACCTTTTCCGGCGCGCGCACCGATCTCTGGTCAGAACGGGCAGTCACTGGTGGCCCCGTTGGTTTCATGGGCCGCGTCAGCCCGGTTGGTATCTGCATCACGCTGCGGCTGCATGGCCACATCGTCAGCAGGTCGTTTGTAGACACGGGGCCGGCCGGGCTTGCTGCTGCGGCCCTCGGTCCAGCCCATGCGTCGCAGTGCTGCGGCCGCCTGCTTCTCGTGGAAGCGACCCGGCCCGAGCTTCTCGATGCCGATGCCGATGCGGCCCAGCAGCTCGACCAGGCTGATTTCCTTGACGAAGGCGCCGTTGATGCCGTGCAGGCCTGGCTTCTGGTCTTCGTCGTACAAGTAGCGGTTCACCGCCGCCTCGATCGCGTTCTCGACGGCCCGGTTCTGCTGCTGCGGCACGAATAGCAGCTTCTCTTCTTCAGGCGTGGGGTACATGCGGGCGCCGGCCTGGATGCGGGCCATGGCCTCAGCGAACAACTGATCCCTGTTCTCAGCCACCCAGTCGATATCGATCACCCGCGTCACCCGCACCGGCCAGAAGCGGCGGTTGCCGGTCGGGTCGGTCAGGTAGTGGTCTTCGTTCGTGGTGCCGCCAAACACCAGCTGACGCGGGTATTCACGAGCACGCCGGTCGAAGCTGGCGCGGAAATAGTCGCTGCTGCTGGCGATGAAGCTCTTGATCTTGGTGACCTCAGCCTTGCCGAACGAATCCAGCTCGCCGAACTCATACAGCCACCGGCCCTGCAGCTGCTGGTAGCTGTCCTTGTCGCCCAGCACCAGGCCCGTGTCCGCAAAGTAGTCGCCGGCCAGCACCCGCAGCAAGGTCGACTTGCGCATGCCCTGCGCGCCCTCCAGGATCAGCATCCAGTCGAACTTGCAGCCCGGCTGCATGACGCGGCCGCACATGCCCATCAGGAAGAACGTGCCCACGCGCGCCAGGTAGCGCTGCAGCGGATCGTTGTCATCCCATTCGTCTTCCTCAAGGCAGGCCCGGCGCAACCAGGTCGACAGGCGCTTGGTGCCGTCCCACTTCAAGCCATCCAGGTACTGGCGCACCGGGTGGAAGCGGTGACGAAAAGCCACCATGCGCACCGCCTCTTCCAGCGTGCCGCGCGGCATGCTGGGCAGCCAGTGCTCGCGCACCAGCCACTCGCCCATCAGCAGCTCGTCGACCTCTTGCCACTCGCCGGCCGGGGTGTTCCACGGCGTGCGGCGGGTCTTGATCAGGTCGTTCGTGAACTCGTTGTAGCCGATGATGCCGGCCGCTTCAGGCACGCCAGGCAGGCCGGTATCCGGCGCGCCATCGAGGGCCAGCACCGCGTTCTCGCGCACCGGCTTGATGGCGCCGCTTGACGCCTGAATCAGCTTGCCACGCCATGCCAGCGCCGCATCTTCATCACCTCCCGCGCCAGCCATGGATCGCGCCGATTTTTCTGGGACAACCACCAGCTGGCCAGCCTTGGCGCGGGCTTCGTCGCTCGGCGCCTGGAACGGCTTCGCGCCACGCAGGAAAGCACGCACGGTTTCAGCGTCCCAGCCCTGTTCGATCGCATCGGCCAAGTCCCAGCCGTCCGACACCGCGCCCGGCTTCGGCACCGGCACCATCAGCACCGTGCAGCCATGTTCAGCCAGCAGCGCCTGACCTGCGCCCACCATCGCCTGGACGCCCGGCTGTTTGTGCTCGGGCAGCAGCGGCTTGGTGGCTGGGTCGATGTTGGCTTCGCGCTCGATCTTGCTCAGGCGCTCGCGCTTTGCATCGCAGTCCGGCCACAGGGTCACCGTGCGGCCCATCAGCCAGCCCAGCGCGGCCTTGGGCCAGGCCTTGCCGCCACCTGGCCACGTCACGAAGTCGTATTCATGGCCCAGCAGCTGGTGGCCGGCCAGTGCGCACTTCTCGCCTTCGACCAGCACCACGGGCAGGCTCAGGTCTGCGCTCAGCACCGTTGCCGGCACGTAGAGCGGCCGGGCTTCGTCCCACTGCTTGAAGTGCCAGCGGCAGGTGCCGCGCGTGTCGCTTTCGTCCACGCACCAGGTGTGGGGCAGCACCTCTTTGCCGCCGTCGCTGGTGGTGTAGCGCACCACGTAGCCGTACAGCACGCCCTCGAAGCGGTACTCCCAGGTGGCCGACGGCGTAGCGTAGTGCCAGTGCCGGAAATCAGGCTTGGGCGCATGGGCCGGCACTGGCACCAGGGCGCGCCACAGGCTCTTGCGGTAGGCCTTGCCCTCTTCTGCTGGCGGCTCGGGGCGCTGATCACCCCCATCCATGGCTTGCGCGTCCACACCGCCTGTGCGGCGGGGTTGCGGGGCCGGTGCAGACGCCTGAACAGGGCCCCAGCCCAGGTCGCGCTGAATCGCCTTCGCAGCCTGGCCATTGTTCAGGCCGTGGATCGCCGCGTACAGGCTGATCAGGTCGCCGCCCTTGTCATCGCCGCTGAAGTCGCCCCAGCGGCCCGTGGTCAGGTTGACGCTGCAGCTCTCACCCGCACCGCCGCTCAGGTCTCCGCAAACCCATTCGGCGCCACGCTGGTGACCGCCCGGCAGCCACTGCGGCACCAGGCTGTCCGCGCGCTGCAACAGGGCTGCGGCCAGGTCAACGAAGTCAATCCGATCACCGTCCATGCTGCACCCCCGTGAAAGGGTGCGTTGTTCTCAGCGGTGCCGTTGCGGCCCGCACATCCTGTCCACTCATATCGCCTCTGCGCGTCGTTGTTGTTGGTCTGTCGTCAGGCTGGCTGCGGCTGGGTCTGTGCCCAGCTCGTCAGCACCTGGTTGAGTGATGCACCGTCGCGCTGCTCGCAGGTGGCCGGTGCGTACACGTTCAGGGGGCGGGCGGCGCCCGGTTGGCGGCGTGTGGACACCACCACCAGTTCGCCCGCCCGCGTCATATCTTTGATGGCGTACCGCGCCGGCAGCCAGCCCACGCAGGCCATGGCCGCCAGTTCACGCCAGGTGGCACCATCAGGGCACTGGGCTGCAGCCATGGCAATGGCCAGGCGGACTTCACCTTTGGGGCGCATCAGCTGCGACCCTCAATCGATTCCAGCCGCTGCATCAGCTCTTCCATCTGCCGGCGCAGTGCTGCGCGCTCGGCGTCCTGGTTCATGGGCCGGACAGCCTCATAGCCCACCGCCTGAGCCAGCCACTGCATGGGCGCATGGCAGCCCTGTGCGGCGCCCAGGCGAATCAGCAGCACCAGTTGATCCAGGCTGAGCTTTTCAGCGCGGTCAGGGTTGAGCACATCACGCAGCCGGCGGCCTGCAGCATCGGCAGGCATGTCGGGCCAGATCTGCACCGCGGCGGCTTTGGCGCCGCCCAGTTGCTGCACCGCAGCAGCCAGCGCATCGGCCAAGTGCTCATGCATGGCACACCCCTTCAAGGCGTCCGACGCGTTCCGACGCAACCCCCCTATTCAAGGGGGTGACATGTACCGAAGATCGGGCCACACAAACCAGAGGGAGAAGACGCGATGCCATCACGCAGCCTCACAAAAGGGCGGGCGCCCAGCCTCAGGTACGCTGGCAGCTCTCACCCACACCAACGACCCAAGGAGGGCACCCATGCAACCGAACTTAACTGGCGACGAACTCATGCGCAGTCTTGTTGTCGAGCTTCTCGAAGCGCAGAAGCAATCCACCGCCACGTTTGCGCTCGCAGTTGGCGACGTGATCGGGCATCAAGCGCTTGCTGTTGCGCTCGCGCGTCGGATAAAAACTGCGCAAGGCGCGGACGACCATCCCATACGAGATCAGCTACTAGCGACCGCGTTGCTGGCACTGCGCGCACAGGGGCGTTGATCGGCTTATTCAAGCTCCAGCCAGCGCAACGGCGAGACCGTGCATGTGCTGCAGCGCGCAGTCGATCACGTGATCGCCAACCTGGACGAGCCGGTCTGAAGCCGTCGATCTCAGCGACTTCATACAGCCAGCGTGGGGTCACTGCGGCGATGTATGCCGCCAGAGCCTGGGATTGGAAATCGATCATGTCAGGCCTCCGCCTTCGTGGTGGGCGCATCGGCCCGGGTCTTCAGTTCAGGCCAGATATCGGCCCAGTCATCAGGGCGCAGGTGCCAGCGCATGATTCGCCCAGCCGTTGCACGCTCGATCAAGACGCAGAGCTTTTCGCTCGCCACGCGGCGGCGTGTCAGGACTTGGTAGAGGTAAGGCTCGCCTATGCCGCACAGGCTGGCGATCAGCAGGCGTTGCTCATGGGTGGTTTGTTCCATAAGCGAGAGTCTAGCGTAACGCTAAGACATTTCAAGCGTTTCGCAAAGACCGGCTGCTAGCCGTTTGCTTGAATCTGCCTATGTCGCCAAAACTTATGCTCGTAGAACATCTCAAGCGTCTGTGCGATCTGCACGGTGTTGATGTCGTTGCCGAAAAAGCCCGCGTCAGCGCAGACAACCTCAAACAAATTTTGGTCGGCACGAAGCTTCCGTCCGGTCAACCGAGAGGCGTCGGCCCGCAAGTTGCTGACAAGCTGGAGAAAGCCTTTCCGAACTGGGCCCGCCTTCAGCCAGTCTCGGAGCCGAAAGAGGCAACCACGGTCAACGCCACTGTTCAACACCTTATGGACCTGCTGGCGGGCCTCGACGATGACGCGCTGGCCAACGCCGCCAAGCAGTTGCAGAAGCTGGCCGACTCGCCTGACAGCACGCGAGCCCGCGACTCGCTGATCGCCGCACTGAGCGTTGCACCCGTCGCAGCCACGCCCACCAAACCGCGCCGCGCGGCTTGATGGGGGCTCGAATCTACGACCTGACGCAGGTCAAGCGCTTCCACCAAAAGAGGGATCACCCCCTGAGTGCGGGGTGCTCGATCACTGAAATCACGGGAGCGTGGGGGCTCTTTTCAACGGCAAGAGCTTGATCTGTTGCTTTAACGTGCAGATGTCTGCACAAGGTTTGCACTGATTGATAGGGGCATCAAGTCGGGTGTACTCTCAAGGCTTGCTGCAGTGCATCAAAAACGTAACAGACCCCCAGAACAGTCTAAGTTGCTCCACTATGCGAAGCCTGCATGACACAATAGCTGGCTTTGCCAAAAGTGAATCAGGAGGAAGAACATGAACATTGACACTGGTGCAATCGACACCAAATGGGAAGAGATCAAGACCGAGATTGAAACCGCATGGGGCGGCGTGTTCAAGGTTGTGAACACGGTCATTTCTCATCATGAGAGTTTTGGCTACAAGCTGATTGAGAACAAGATCAATCCATCTTTTCATGAGATTCTTCTCAGTCTAAAAGTCATGGAGGCTATTCTTGATGCCATCTATGCCGAAGTTCAGGATGAGTACGAGCTGTCTCGGATGATGTTGAACGCTAAACAGCAAATCAATCACATTGAACGGGTAGTGACCGCACTAAAACACCAACGTCAGGACGACTACGAGGCCGCAATGGCCCTGTTAAGAAGTCAAGCACAGATTTAACGTCGCAAGGAAAGCCAGATGAACACGACCAAGACCCTCAACCTGCATGCCATGCTGAAGCCTAAGAGCGCCGACGACATCTTGGTGCTGCTGAAGGAATTCAAGGCCGAGTTGCAATCTGTGCAAGAGCACTTCGACCATGTGACTCACGAGTGTGAAGCAGCAGGCGAGCACGCCTAATTGCACTCATCGGTCACTTCAAAAGCCCGCTTCCCAGCGGGCTTTTTTACGCCCGCAACCCAGCTACCCAAGCCGCCAGCAGCTCATCACCAGCAGGATCAACCTCGACCACGGCGGTGAACTCGTCCAGGCGCGCCAAGGCTCGTTGCCTCACGCCTTCCCAGGCGTCAGCGCCTGACTCGGCGATCACGGCCTGGCCAATGACACGCTGCAGGGCAGTCAGCAGCTCGACGGGGTCTGTGGTGGATTGCATGCGCTGATTTGCGCATGCTGCTGCTGGCGGAACCATCCCCCTGAAGGGGGATGGCGCAGATCAGACGCCGCCTGAAATACGTCGGCCAACGGGCGAATTGGTAGGAACGATAGCCTTAGAACCACAAGCTCCGCACACTTTGCTGCGCGTCGTCAGCCGCCAAATCGAGTAGATCAAGCCGGGAACCAGAAAAAAGCACCAAAGAACGATTTCGATCAGGATCGAGCCTTTGGTATGCGACTTTGGCTCGCCTTGCGTTTCGCAAGCAGTACAGATCATCTTCGCCATCAAATCCTCCACTGTTGTTTGTAGAGGCTGCAGCATACCCAGAGCAGACCCGCTCGCAAACTGGCGACACCCCTGATTCACGGGGACTTGTGCAGACGTCCGCAAAAACTTCCACGCTGAATTAGCGAAACGCTTGACTAGTCTTAGCGTTTAGCTAGACTTCGCTCCATCGCACCCCAGCGCCCCGACCGGGGCAGGTCGCGACGGGAGAAGCGGCATGAGCGCCGTGATGAATTGCAGCAACACACCGGTCCTGCGGGCGCTGAACATCCGCTTCAGCTCGTTCGGCGGGATGACCATCCGCCAGGCTGAGCCGCTGGCGATTGAGCGTGGCGGCCAGCTGGTCGTGCGCATGCTCGACACCGGCGAGCAGCGCCGCGTCGACACCAGCAGCCTGATCGCCGCATGGGACTTGCCCGCCGCGCAAGCCGAGGCCGAGGAATTCGCGCCCCGCACCATGCCCGGCGTCTACGCCCGCCAGCTTCCCGCCTGCCGTGGCAGCTGCGTGCGCAACATCCTGCCCTGCGATCACCCGGTGCACTGCGCCACCGCCGCAGACAGTGACGCTGATGACGACCTGCCCACGTTCACTGAGCAGCTGGACTTTGCCGACACGATCAGCCTGGCCGACGAGCAGCCGCGCCGAGCCGTACTGCGCCGCAAGCCCAGCGCGATCAACCGCCTGTTTGCCACCGCGCTGGTCGTCGCGCTGGGCAGCCTGTTGATCCGGTGGCTGGCGTGATGCGCCCGCAATGGCTCCCTACCCAGACCGGGCCGCTGGGCATCAGCGTGCGCCGCCGTCAGAGCCTGCTGCGCCGCATCGTGTTTTGGCTGCTCGGGAGCCGGCCGTGAAGTACTACGCCCCACACAACCACTACACCGGTGCCCTTGTGCAGCAGCCCAACAACCATGTGCGCACCGATTGGATGGTGACCTACTGCCCCGACGCCGTGGTCGGCCAGCGCATTGGCATCAACGACACCGGCTTTCTCGACGCACCGGAGGCCATCCCCACCGGCAGCGTCCGCGCTCTGGACTGCGCGACCTGCACCCTGGGCATTGACTACGTAGGCCGCCCATGACGACCCAGCGCCTGAGCGGCACTCTTGCCCGCGATGCCGAAGCCCGCATCACGGCCCCGGATGGCACCTACCGCATCTACATCGAGCTGGAAGCAACACCCGACATGCCGGCCGTGCGCGCCTACCGCCAGTACGCCGCCGGCAACGTGGCGGCGATGGTGGCGCGCAGTGCCGCCAACCAGCTGCGCCGGGGCGCAGGCGTGTACGTGCACTGCCGGGGCCTGCACCACACCGAGACCCGCGACGGCCTGGTGCTGCTGTGCGTCGACGTCGAGCAGATCGAGCCGCTGGGCAAAGCCCCCACCCGCACCGAAGCCGAGCCCCGCCAGCAGCAGGGCGAACTGACACGCGGCGGCGTGATGCGGCTGTGAGCGGCATCACTGCCCGCCGCGCCACAGCCGTGGCTGCTGCGCTGGTCTCGCTGTGCGGTGTCGGCATGGCTGCGGCCGCAGCGTTTGAGCGCGCGGCCACGCCGGTCGACCGGGCTCTGGTGCTGGCCGTGGCCGTCACCATCACGCTGGCCGCGCACGTGCTGCCGGCGCTGGCACGCCGCACCGGGGGAAAGGGCCCGGCTGTCGGCTCGATCTGGGGCCTGTGGCTGGCCTGCATGGGCATCACGATCTATGGGCACGCGACGTTCTTCAGCGGGGCCGCAGCGCACGCCGGCAGTGCTCGGGCCAGTGCAGTGCAGACCAGCACCCACACGGCCGCGCTCACTGACCAGCTGGCCAACATCAGCGCGCGGCCGCTGGGCATGGTCGCCATTGACCTGGCTGCAGCGCATGCCCGTGCTGCGGCGCTGAATCTGCAGCTGACCCGGTGCGAACAAGACCAGCCCGGCCGCTGCGGTGCACGCCGGCTGGCCGTACAGCAAGCCCAGGCCCGAACCGATGCGCTCAAGACCGAGCACACCGAAGCCCAGCGCGCGGCAGACCTGCGTGAGCAGCTGGCCGCCTCAGCGGCCGCGCTGGACACGCGCCGCGCTGCCGCTGCCGTCGACCCAGTGGCGGGTCAATTGGCCCGCCTGACCGGCGCCAACGTCGAGGCGTTGACGCTGCTGGTGGCGGTGTTGTCTGCAGTGGTGGTTGAGCTGCTCGCCGCTGTGCTGTGGTCTGAGGCGCTGCGTGCGCCGCAACCAGATGCAGCCACCGCCGCGCTGCGGTTGTTTGCCGATGACCAAGAAAAGCGCATCGCCGCAGCGCGTACAGCCACGACGCCACCTCGGTCTCAACCCGTCATCCCTGCTGGGCGCGTGCGCCCACAGAGCACAGCGCCACCGCCACGCGCTGCCACCCCCTCTACGCCCGCCCCACATTCACCGCCCGGAGACCGCCATGGAAGCCGTATCACTGCTCTCGCTTGATCTCTTGCTTGAGAGCCCCACCAACCCCCGCAAGACGTTTGACGACGCCGGCCTGCAGGAGCTGGCCGACAGCATCACCAGCCAGGGCCTGCTGCAGCCCATCGTCGTGCGGCCAATCACCGGCAGCGCCAACTATGAGATCGTCTTCGGCCACCGCCGCTACCGCGCCGCGCTGCTGGCTGAGCTGAACTACCTGCCCTGCATCGTGCGGCCCATGACCGACCAGGCCGCCAGCATCGCCCAGCTGCACGAGAACCTCGAACGCGAAGACGTCCACCCGATCGAAGAAGCCGAGGCCTTCCGTCGGCTGATGGATGACCACAAGATCAGCGCCGACCAGATCGCCCGCGACACCGGCAAGAGCCGCACCTACATCTACAACCGCCTCAAGCTGGCCACGCTCACGCCAGAGGTGCGCAAAGCCTGCATGAGCGGCGACGTGGGCGCAGAGATCGCCACGCTGATCGCCCGCGTGCCGCTCGCGCTGCAGGCCAAGGCACTGGAGCGCTGCCACACCACCGACCACTTTGCACACAAGCCGGTCACCGTGGTCCGCAGCTACCGCGATGCCCGCCGCGAGCTGGAGCGCGGCTTCACGCGCACGCTGGCCGATGCCACATTCAACCCGTCCGATCACCTGCTGGTGCCCATTGCCGGCAGTTGCGACCACTGCCACGACTGCAGCAGCAACGATCCGGGCCTGAGCGACTTCGGTGCATACGTCTGCACGAACGTGCCGTGCTACGAGGGCAAGGATGCGGCGCACATCGAGCAGGTCAAGGAACGGGCCATTCGCCAAGGCCTGTGGATCGAAAAGTTCTCACATGCCACTCACACCTCGCTGGATAGCTATCTCTACACGGATCACACGTCTGGAACAGTTGTTAACTTCACCGTGGCTCAAGCCTTGGACCAGCTGCGTGCCGATGCACAGCCGCTGCCGGTGGTCTACACCACCTTACGCCCGGCCACTGCTGGTGAGCGCTTGATCGAATGCGTGATGCGCAGCGATGCGGAGGCCATGCGGCTCGCTGCGAAAGCCCGGCCGGCCGAGGCACAAAAAGCGGCAGCAGCCCAATCTACCCCTTCCACCGCTGCGCGCGGCGCCGACTTGCCGGGCCTGGTGGAGGATGCTGCGCCTGAGGTGCGGGCCGTGCTCGACCGTGAATCGTGGCTCGCGGTACGCACCGCGATCATGCTGCGCGTGCGCCAAACACCACGCACGACCGACGACCTGCGCCTGCTGCTGCTGCGAATGGTCGAAGACACCGGCTGCCTTGGCCTGGCCGAATCCATGTTCGGCTGGTCTGAGGTCATCACGGACACCGAGCGCCGTGCTGCGCTGGCCGCGATGGGCGCCGATGACCTGGCTGCGCTGCTGGTGATGGCAGCCATCGACAACGCCTACGGCTATCACCGTGTCACCGACGAGGCCATGCAAGATGCAGCCGATCGCCTGGCGCTGGCACGGCGCTACGGCGTCGACCCCCTTTCGGTGCCTTCGGCCCCTGTCCAGATGGTTGATGCCGGCTCTGCCGGCGATGCGAGCGATGCCACGACCGTCGACCTGTTCGAGGCAGCCGACGCATGAAGCGCCCCCGCCATCAGCCCAGCAAGACCGAGCTGATCGCCCGGCTGCATCGAGGCCTGCGCCCCAAGCTCACGCCCGATCAGCTCAGCGGCCTCAGCCTGGCGCACCACATCAACGTCGACGCCATCCGCGACGGCAGCGCCGATGAGGACACGCTGTGGCAGTACGCCGGCGGTGCGTTCACGTTTTCATGCATCGCGCAGCTGCTGGAGACCGGCATGCCCGAGATGGCCGAGCACCTCGCCAGCGTCACCCACCTGATCGAGCGCTACGGCAAGACCGGCCGCATAGCTTTCACCGGCACTGAATTGCAGATCGCCCGCACCGGCCTACAGGTGATGGACGCGCTGGCCGAGATCGTCGACCGCCCCACTGCCGTGCTGGCCGCCGACTGGTCCGAACGGCAGATCAACCAGCTGGCGGCCGCGCACCGCGCAGCGCACCCAACCCCCGCATCACTCCCGAAAGCCGCAGCATGACCACCTCACACACCTACACCCCTGAGCCCGGCAGCCTGGCCGAAAAGGTTTGCGCCTATTTCCTCAAGAACCCCGACGAAGCGCTGAGCGCCAAAGACATCATGCTCAAGTTCGACCTGGTCGCCGCCGCAGCCAGCATCGGCAAGCTGCTGGAGCCGGCCATCGGCGCCAAGCTGCTGCGCATCTGCCAGGCCAACACCTACGCCGCCGGCACGCGGCTGGCTGAGGCAGCGGCCAGCGCCAAGGTAGTCGCGCCCCCTGTAGTCAAGGCTCAGCGTGGCAGCCGCAAGCGCCTGCCAGACATCGACCTCAACGCAGTCAAGATCCACAAGGGCGTGCCGATGCCGATGCGCACGGCAGGCATGCTGGGGCGCACCAAGTACGAGGGCGTGCTCGGGTTGCTGACCGAGCCGGGCACCAGCTTCGAGATCTCGGCCCAG
Organism: Leptothrix sp. (in: b-proteobacteria); assembly: GCF_965250675.1. Classification (NCBI taxonomy): domain Bacteria; kingdom Pseudomonadati; phylum Pseudomonadota; class Betaproteobacteria; order Burkholderiales; family Sphaerotilaceae; genus Leptothrix; species Leptothrix sp. (in: b-proteobacteria). The sequence continues at coordinate 685,869 of NZ_CBDFPH010000001.1, read as the reverse complement.
TACATCGGCGCCATCAACAAGGCCGCCACCGTGTTCGCCAAAGCGCATGGCCGCAAGTTCGCAGTGCGGCGCATTAACGACAAGACCATCGGCGTCTGGAGAGTCGCATGACCAGCCGCAAGATCTTCCCGCGCGAAACGCTGGGCATCCACGAAAGCAAGCGCATGGCCCCGGGCACTGTGCCCGACCGACCCGCCGGCCCGGCCATTGTGGTGACCGACAAGACCAAGCACACCATCCACCCCACGCCGCCGTGCCGCTATGCGGCTGATCCCGACCACGTGGGCGAGTTCAGCCGCGGCTGGGATGCGCTCCGCGCCAAGCCGACGAAAGGGGCCCGCGCATGAGCGACCTGCAAACCACGATCACGGCGCTGCGCGGCCTCAGCACGCCGCCCACCCGCTGGCTTGCCGTGAACATCACCTGCGAAGAGGCGCGGCTGCTGCTGGGGGAGATTGATCGCCTCAACGCGCAGCTGCTGCAAGCTGAGCAGACGATCAAGTTCGGCGATCGTCTGACCAACATGGACCACGCGAGATACCAGGACATGATGGCTATGGCGCTGGGCGCTTTGGAATACCACCGCGAGCAGACGCGGCCGATCCAGCGGACCGATGACACCATCAACGAACTGCGGGCGCGACTGGGCTTGCCGGCTGGTGTGAAGGGTGGTGCAGCATGAGCAGCCTCGTCACCCAGATGATCGTGGCCGAACGCTACGGCCTGCGCCTGAGCATCGAGCAGCTGGCCGAAATCCTCGGGCTCAGCAAGGGCGCGGTCTACACCCAGTCCAGCGCCGGCACGCTCGCCATCCCGACGTACAAGGACCAGGGCAAGCGCTGGGCCGACTACCGGGATGTGGCGGAGCACTTGGACAAGTGCCGGGAATCGGCGCGTGCGGCCTCGTGATGGTGGCCCCGACAGGAATCGAACCTGTATCTACCCCTTAGGAGGGGGTTGCACTATCCATTGTGCGACGGAGCCAGCGGCCCGGATTCTGCCGCATCCTGATCTGCCGCTGCGGCCTGCGCCTCAGCGGCTTTTTTCTGCGCTGCCACCTGGTGCAGCGCCTCGGGCTTCAGCTGCGTGTAGCGCCGCAGCATGTTCCAGGACTTGTGGCCCGTGACCAGCGCGACTTCCTGAATCGCAAAGCCGGCCTCGAAGAGCTGTGAAGTGCCTTCGTGGCGCAGGTCGTGGAAGTGCAGGTCAGGGATGGATAACGCCCGGCAACACTCGGTGAAGTACTTGCTGACCGTCTGAGCGCCGATCGGGAAGATCCGCGCATCGGCCGCGCCCTGCGGCTGGCGCTCCAGCAGCGCCCAGGCGTCGCCCAGCAGCGGCACCCACTGATCGTTGCCCGCCTTGTGGCGCGGATCCTTGCGGTCGCGCACCAGCAGCAGCCGCTTATCGCGGTCGACGTCGCCCCACACCAGCTGCTCGATCTCGCCGCGCCGCAGCGCCGTGGCCACGGCGAACCGCACGATCTCCGCGAACAACTCGCCCTTCTCTGCCGCCAGCCAGGTCGTGAGCGCGACCAGCTCGTCTTCAGTCGGGCGCCGCTCACGCTTGCCGCCGCCACCGATCAAGCTCAAGTGCTTGAGCAGCGGCCGCGCGGCCGCAGCCACGTCGGGCACCACCACCTTGAGCGCCACGCTGGCATAACGCATCACGGTGCCGAGCTTGCTGATCTCCATGTTGATCGTGTACGGCCCGGCGCCCTCATCGGCACGCATGCGGCAGTAGCCCACCAGGTCATGCGGGCTCACCGTCATCGCGTCCAGCTCGCCCAGGCCCGCCTTGATCTGCCGCAGCATGTAATGCTCGGTGCTGGTGTCGCTGATGGGCCGCGAGTGGTCGCGCAGCTTGCGGTACTCGTCGACCAGATCGCCCAGCAGCAGCACGCGGCCCAGCACAGCGGCCGGGGCTGGGGCCTTGCCACGATCGATCTGGGCCTCGATTTGAAGCGCCCAGCGGTCGGCTTCAGTCTTGGTGCGGAACGTCCTGCAGAAGGTCGGAAAACCCTTGCGACGGACAAGCGCCCGCCACTTGCCATTGATCTTGCAGATGCTGGCCATCAGCGGCCCCGCTTCAGCAGTTGGCGCAGCGCCTGCGCGAAATCCTCAGCCTCTGCTGCCGATGAAAAACTCGCCGAATGGCGCACCGAGATTTTCCAGCGCCGACCGGCGCTGGTGATCTTCACTGGATCAGAAATCCGTCGGTTGGCGCCGTTCTCGGCAGGCGTCACCCAGCGCACATTGCCTTTGCTGTAAGGGCCATCGTTGTCGACTCGGTCCAACTGCATACCGGGCCGGGGCGGATTCCCTACATCAGCGAAGTAGGTGTCGAAATCTGACCATGCTGGATCGATAGCGATGCCGCGACCGCCATAGTTGTGGAACGCATGGTGCTGCTCGTTCGTGCACCGCGCCCACATCTGCCGCCAACGGCTCCAGGCCTGCCGCCTTGCAGCAGACTTCAGCCGCTTCGCGGCATCGATCGTCTGCTTCAGGCTGCGCAGGTATGCTGCTGCGTCTCCCTTGAACTGCTCCGCAAGTGCATTTTCCATATCAATACCGCCATTTGATTCGGTATCACTTTATCACTCACTTGGTACGTGATATTGGCTGATATTGGCTGATTCACGCTGAAAATCTCCATTGAAGAAAGCTCTTAAATCCTGCTTTATCTCGCCGTAGTTCAATGGATAGAACGGCCGCCTCCTAAGCGGCAAATACAGGTTCGATTCCTGTCGGCGAGACCATCAAAGCGTCAAGACGCACTGATCCGGACAACAAAAAACCCCGCTTCTCGCCACCGAGAAGCGGGGTTTTTCATTTGAAACTGGACCCAGGTCGTTCAGACCTCGCCGAGTCGCGACTTGCTGTGTTCACCCAGCGGGCGCGTGGGCTTGACCAAGCTGATCCAAGCCGGTCGCTTGTACAGGAACGACAGGCCCACGCGATTGGCCAAGTGATAGGCCAGGACGGAGATGCCGATGCAGCCGACCAGTGCGACCGTGCCCACGACATGGAGTTGCGCGCCAACCGGCGAGGCTTTCAGTGCCGGCACGATGATGATCATCGGCAGGTAGAAGCCCAGGTACACGACGATGGAGTTCTTGCCAAGGTAGTTGATCCCTGAAGCCCAACGTTGCGCGGCGACCAACTGGCTGAGCACCACCACGGCGCTGATGCCCAGGAAGCCCATGATCATGTTGGCGGTAAAGCCATCGTTCAACCGCAGTTTCACTGCCGCGCCATTGCAGATGGCCCAGACCAGCAGGCCGGCAGTCGCCACCTTGCGATGCTCGCTGGTCCAGTCAGCCAGCGCAAAGAACCGGTTTGCGAACACATGACCGGCATAGAAAAAGCCGAAATACACGCCAAACCGGTCGACGTGATAAATGCCGGTGCTGAGCGGAAAAACCATGAGCAGCAGCGCAGCAGGCATGACGATCCAGACCGGCACCTGACGCAGCAGACGCGTGGCGACGAAGTAGACCGACAGCATCATGATGAACCAGAGGTTCTGGAACGGTGAATACAGCAGGTAGAGCAGCGACGTGAGCGCCTCAGTCGCACTGGTCGGCGTCTCATGGCCGAGCAGCCAAGTCACCGGCACGGTGAGGAACGTCCACAGCACAAAGAAGTAGAGGTAGTGGACCACCTTGGTATCGAGGTAATGCCGCCATGGCCGATCAATCACGCGCGACAGGAACAGGCCCGAGATCAGGAAGAAATCGGGCATGCGGAACGGCTTCGCGAATGACACGAAGTAGCCCAGCCAGCCCGCCGGAGTCCCTGCAACGTGCTCCTGCATCGTGCCCACGACCCACATGGCGACCACGGCCACAATGCAAAAGCCTTTGGCGAAATCGACCCAGCCAAAGCGGTCCTGTTTGCGTAGAGATCCCTGCACGATGGCGTCCTTGTTACAAATTTGTTTCAATAACCCTCACTTTAGTGCAGAAATGAGGCGCTGAATTGCTTTGAATAGGGGGTTTCGCCACCTCATTAACGGGATTCATCAACGCGCTTGATCTTGCAATTCTCGAAACTTAAGCGCAGTTAATAAATTCATCTGCCCGAAAGATCCACCGCCGCACTTTCCTGGAACTGCAACCCGATGAGCGACCCTCTACCGAACATGTCCGACGTCGACCCGCACAAAGCGGCAGGCCATGCAGCAGCTCCCACGCTGGCCCCACTCACCCTGCGCGACCCGCTGCGCTGGCTGGCGCTGGGCTGGCGTGATTACGCACGTCACCCCGGCATCGGCAGCTTCTACGGCCTGTGCTTCATGGCGATGGGCTGGGCGCTGATGAAGGTGTTCGAGCAGGCGCCTGCCTGGACGCTGGCGCTCTCGGCCGGCTTTCTGCTGATGGGGCCATTCCTGTGCATGGGGCTGTACCAGGTCAGCCTGCGGCTGGAGCGTGGCGAGCAGCCCGACCTCGGCGACAGCCTGACCGCCTGGGACGAGCACATCGGGCCGATGGCGATCTTCGGCTTCGTGCTGCTGGTGCTGGAGATGCTGTGGGGCCGCGCCAGCCTGGTGATCTTTGCGGTCAGCTTCGACGGCATGCCGGACTTCAAGGGCTCGCTGCTGGCGCTGCTCGACCCCGAGAACCTCGGCTTCATCGTCGCCTACCTGGGCGTGGGCGCGGTGTTTGCCGGGCTGATCTTCGCCGTCAGCGTCATCAGCATTCCGATGATGCTGGACCGCCAGGTCGACGCCATCACCGCCGGCCTCACCAGCCTGCGCCTGGTGCTGACCCAGCCCGGCGTGATGCTGCTGTGGGGCGCGCTGCTGACCGTGGCGGTGGTGCTGGCGATGCTGCCGTGGTTTGCCGGGCTGCTGGTGGTCGGCCCGGTGCTGGGGCATGCCAGCTGGCATGCGTACCGGGCCGCCGTGATGGACGAAAGCTTGAACGAAAGCTGCTCAGAGCACCACTGACTCGCGCCCGCGCAGCGTCACGCGGTCGGGCAGCGGGGTGGAGCGGCGCAGCACGTCCTCATCGAGCCACAGCGCGCTCTTGCGGGCGCGCTCGGCCACCACCGGCAGCGGCAGTTGCTGGTAGTCGTCGTTGAAGACCTCGAAGCTGTAGTCGCCCCGGTAGCCCATGCGGTCCAGGCGCAGCACCAGGTCGACCAGTTCGTCGCTGTGCACGCCCTCGCCAGGGAAGACGCGGAAGTGGCGCGCGGTGGACATGCGCTCCTCGAACGAGCGGACTTCCTGCCACATGAAATCAGCCAGCTGCACCAGATAGATCTTGGCCGGATCGATGTAGTCCAGCTCTTCGAGCGAGCTCCTGGCCGCCAGGATGTGGAACGAGTCGATGCCCAGCCCGAGGTTGGGGCAATCGGCGCGCATCACCAGGTCCCACGACTGTTGGAACTCATTGACCGTGCGGCCCCACGACAGCGCCTCGTAGGCGATGCGGATGCCGTGCGGCACCGCCAGCATCGCCAGCTTGCGCAGGTCGCGCACCAGGTCAGCGCTGTCCTGGCTGGCGTGGGTCGAGGTCGACGAGCACGCCAGCAGCACCTTGCAGCCCAGCGCCGCGGCCATCTCGATCATGCTCTTGGCGATGTCGACCTTGTAGGCGTGCAGGTGGCCCGACAGGCCCTCGAAATCACGCAGCACCTGGAAGCCGGTGACACGCAGGCCGCTGTCGCGCACGGCGGCAATCGCGGCGTCCAGTCCCTGCGGGTGACCGACCAGATCGCGCGCGGCCAGCATGACCTGGCTGAAACCCGCACCCTTGATCGCCTGCAGCTTGGCCTCCAGCGGTCCGGCCAGCGTGATGGTGTCCATGCCGAAGCTGTTCATGCGCCCTTGCTCCATTCGCCGCGTTCACCGCGTTCGTCGTGCACCAGCTCGAACATCACCGTGCCCATGTAGGTGCGGGTGAGCGCGCCGCGCTCGTCGGTGTGGGTCTTGGCCGACTCGACGAACTCGACGCCCTGCGCGCGCAGCACGGCTGCGGCCTGCTGCACGTCGGCCACGCCCAGGCCGATGCGCTGGAACAGCTCGGTGTTGTCGAGCACCAGCGGATCGGGCTCGATCAGCTGCAGGAAGAACTGGCCGCACGGGCTCTGCAGCACCACGCCCTTGGGCAGGATGCCGAAGCGCTGCTCGGGCGGCAGTTCGGCAAAACCCATCAGCTCGCGGTAGAACGCCACCCAGTCGTCGGTGCGGTCGAGGCCGATGTACTGCACCACGCCGAAGAAATGCAGGCCGGCCACGGCGGGCGGGCGCTGGTCGACGCCGGGAATCGGCACGAAGTCGACGTCGTAGATCGAGAACTCGCGGTAGCGGTCGACAAAATAGATGTGCGCGCCGCCCGGGCCGTGGATGCCGGGAATATTCAGCTCCATCACCTGCGCGTGCATGGGCACTTCCCAGGCGCCGCGCTCCAGCGTGTCCTCAAAAGCCTTGCGCGCGTCGCGCACGCGCAGTGCGATCGCCGAAATGCGCGGCGACTCGCCCGGCGCCTGCGGGTGGCGGCTGCTGGCGGTCGAGCCGCGCAGCAGGCCGGGATGCGCGTTGACGATGATGTTCATGCTGCCCTGGCGGTAGAGCAGCACCTCGCGCGAGCGGTGCCGCGCCACCGGCCTGAAGCCGAGCGTTTCCAGCACCTGGCCGAGCGCCTGCGGCCGCGAGGTGGCGTATTCGATGTACTCGATGCCATCCAGCCCGATCGGGTTGGGCAGCGCCTCGGCGGCTTCGCGTTCGAGCAGGACTTCGGTCATCGGGGGGCTCCTGAGGCTGGGTTCGGTAAACCGTAACTCTAGCCGCGTCTCAGGCGATTTTTCAGATCAACCGCACCCGCTGGCCGGTGCGGGCGGCCTCGGCCACCGCCAAGGTCACTTGCAGCGTCTTGAAGGCCTCTCGGGCGCTGACCAGCGGCGCGACCTCGCGGCGGATCACGGCGCAGAAATGCGCCAGCTGGCGCACCAGCGGATCGACCTCGGTCTGCGGCAGCGGCGCCATGCTCAGCGGCGCAAACCACGAACGCTCGCCCTCGTAGCGGTAGACGCGCTGCGTCGGCACCATGATCGAGCCCTGCGTGCCGGCGATCACGTAGCAGTCCTGGTCGCCGTGGTGGTCGTAGGCCTTGTTCTCGCCGCTGGTCTGCTCCCAGCTGCGCGGGCTGGCAGCGGTGTCGCTCAAGAGGAAAGTGCCCAGCGCGCCGTTGGCAAAGCGCAGGTTGATGGCCACGGTGTCTTCGACCGCAAAGCCGCGCGTCGCGTTCGACGCAAAAGCCTGCACCTCGACCACGTCACCCACCAGCGCGCGCAGGTTGTCGATCTCGTGGATCAGGTTGATCAGGATCGGCCCGCCGCCCGGCTGCGTGCGCCACGGCGCGTCGGTGAAGTAATGGTCGGGCTTGAGGAAGGTCGCGCTGGCCTGCACGCCCACCAGCCGGCCGATGTGGCCGCTGCGGATCGCCTCGACCGCGTTCGCCAGCACCGCGCTGTGGCGGCGGTGGTGGCCCACCAGCACCGGCACGCCGCTGGCGTCGGCCGCGTCGACCAGGCGCTGCGCCTCGGCCACGCTGTCGGCAATCGGTTTCTCGACCAGCACCGCCACACCGGCGGCGATGCAGGCCAGCGCACCGCTGACATGCAGCGCGTTGGGCGTGGCCAGGATCACGCCGTCAGGCTTTTGTGACTCCAGCATCGCGGCCAGATCGGCGTAGACCGGCACGTGTTCACCCGCCTGCGCCAGCGTGGCCGGCGCGGGCTTCGGATCGACCAGCGCGACCAGCTCGCATTCGCTGCTGGCCTGAATGCGCTCGATGTGCGCCCGGCCGATCAGCCCGGCGCCGGCCACCGCGATACGGAGCCTGGCTGCCGTCATGCTGCTTTGGCGCCGCTCGACGCCTGATGCGCACCGCCCAGGAACAGCCGCTCGATGTTCGGGTCGTTGAGCAACTCGTCGGCGCGCTTCTGCAGCACGCGGCGGCCGGATTCCAGCGCGATGGCCTCATCGGCGATCTTCAGCGCGCTCTTGACGTTCTGCTCGACCATCAGCACCGTGGTGCCCTGGTCGGCCAGCTGGCGCAGCAGCTTGAAGACGTCCTGCACCACCAGCGGCGACAGGCCGATGGACGGCTCGTCGATCAGCAGCACCTTGGGGCGCAGCAGCAGCGCGCGGCCCACTTCGAGCTGCTTCTGCTCGCCGCCGGACAAGGCCGCTGCCGGGCTGTTGATGCGCTCCTTGACGCGCGGGAAACGCTCCAGCACCTCGGGGATGCGCTCGCGCGTGGTCTTCATGCCCAGGGTGATGCCGCCCAGTTCCAGGTTCTCGTAGACCGACAGCTGGCCGAACAGGTTGCGGCCCTGCGGCACGAAGGCGATGCCGTGCTGGACCAGCAGGTCCTTGGAGCTGGCGCCGGTGATGTCCTGGCCGTCGAGCTTGATGCTGCCATTGCGCACCTTCAGCAGGCCGAACAGCGTCTTGAGCACCGTGCTCTTGCCCGCGCCGTTGGGCCCCAGCAGCAGCGTGATGGCGCCGCGCCTGGCCTTGAAGCTGAGGTTGTTCAGGATCATGAAGTCGCCGTAGCCGGCGAGCACGTTGTCAAACTCGATGGCGTGCTCTGAATGAGAGGTCGTCATGGTCAGCTTCCCAGGTAGGCGTCCAGAACTTGCTTGTTGGCGCGGATTTCGGCCGGCGTGCCGATGGCCATCACCTGGCCCTCGACCATCACCATGATGCGGTGGCACAGGTCCATCACGAAGTCCATGTTGTGCTCGATCACCACGAAGGAGCCCTTCTGCTTCTGGTTCAACTGCTTGAGCAGCGTGCTGATGCCGCCCACCAGGCTCGGGTTGACGCCGGCGCACGGCTCATCCAGCAAGACCAGATCCGGCTCGCTCATGAACGCCATTGCAATGTCGACCAGCTTCTGCTGGCCGTAGCTCAGCTCGCCGGCCTTCTTGTCGGCCACATGGCGGATGCGGAACAGGTCGATCAGCTCGTCGGCCTTGGCGCCCAGCCCCGAGTCGCTCGGCGCGAACATGCGGCTGAACATCGTGCCCTTGTGCTCCTGTGCGGCCACGATCAGGTTGTCGCGCACCGTCATCTTGCCGAACACCTGCAGGGTCTGGAAAGTGCGGCCAACGCCACGGCGGTTGAGTTCCAGCGGGCTCAGGTTGGTGATGTCGCGGCCATTGAGCTCAATGCGGCCGGCGTCCGGCGTGATCTGGCCGAGCACGCTGTTGAACATCGTGGTCTTGCCCGAACCGTTGGGGCCGATCACGCCGAAGATCTCGCCGGGGCGGACTTCGAAGCTCACGCCGCCCACGGCCTTGATGGCGCCGTAGGACTTCTTCAGGTCGGTGACTTTGAGCAGCGCTTGGCTCATGACTGGGCTCCTTCGTTGGCAGCAGCGGCAGCGGCCGATGCAGCGCGGGCGGCAGACGCCTCACGCGAGAGACGGCGGGCGCGCAGGCGGTCCGGAATGCTCAGCAGGCCATCGGGCAGCCACAGCATCAGCAGGATCACGGCCGCGCCGAAGATGAACAGGTACCAGGCCTGCGCGAAGCGCAGCCACTCGGGCAGCAGCACGCCCATGGCCGCGCCCAGCACCGGGCCGAAGAAGTAGCCCGGCCCCCCCAGCACGACCATCAGGTACATCATGATCGACGCGCCCACGGTGAACGGCGCCGGCTCGATGAACTGCACCAGGCTGGCAAACAGCGCCCCGGCCACGCCGGCGTAGACCGCGCCGATCGCAAACGCCAGCAAGGTGTAGCCCTGCACGCTGATGCCGAGCGACTCGGCCCGGATCGGGTTGTCACGCAGTGCGGTGAACGCCTTGCCCCAGGGCGAGCGCAGCAGACCGAACAGCAGCGCACCCAGAATCAGCGCCACTCCGAGCACGAAGTAGTAGTACGCCAGGTTGCCGCTCAGGTCGAGGCCGAACAGCGTCGGGCGGGCAATGCCGTTGATGCCGAAGGTTCCCCCGGTGAGCCACTCCTCGTTGCGCATCACCAGCCAGACGGCGGTGTTGAAGCCCAGCGTGGCGAATGCAAGGTAGATGGTCTGCACGCGCAGCGCCGGGAATCCGACCGCCAGGCCGATCACGAAGCAGCCGATCATGGCCACCGGCAAGCCGACCCAGAAGCTGAAGCCGGCCTGCATCATGATGGCCACCGTGTAGGCGCCGATGCCGAAGAAGGCCGCGTGGCCGAGCGACTTCTGCCCCGCATAGCCGATGGTCAGGTTCAGCCCCATGGTGGCGATGATGAACACCAGCCAGTAGGTGAAGAGGTAGATGCCGTAGTTCTTGAGCAGCGGCGGCGCCGCCAGCAACAGCACCAGGATGGCCAGCAGGCCGAGCTTGTGTAGAAGTTTCATGACGTGTGGCTCCTCAGACCTTGCGCATTTCCTTGACGCCCAGCAGGCCTTGCGGCTTGAAGAGAATCACGACCATGAACAGCACCAGCGCGACCGCGTCCTTGTAGGCCGGCGAGATGTAGGCTGCGGCCAGGTTCTCGGCCACGCCGACGATCACGCCGCCCAGCAGCGCGCCGCGGCTGTTGTTGAAACCGCCGATGATGGCGGCGAAGAAGGCCTTGTTGCCCAGGCCTTCGCCCATGTCGAACTTGGCCAGATAGGTCGGCGTGACCAGCAACGCGGCGGCGCAGGCCAGCAGCGCGTTGATGGCAAACGTGTAGAACACCATGCGCGGCACGTTGATGCCCAGCACCGTGGCGCTCTCGGTGTTCTGCGCCACGGCCTGCATGGCGCGGCCGGTGACGGTCTTGTTCAGGAAGGCCTGCGTGGCCAGCACCAGCAGCAGCGCAAAGCCCAGCGTGCCGACGTCGGCCAGCGTGATGGTGACGCCGCCGATGTTGAACAGCTTGTCGGCGAACAGGCTCGGGAACGGGTGCGCCTCGGCGCTGTAGCCGGCACGGATGCCGTTGCGCATGGCGATCGACAGACCGATGGTGGCCACCACGATCGGCATCAGGCCGAACTTGAGCAGCGGGTCGGCAATGCCGCGCTTGAAGGCCCAGCCCAGCACGAACACCGCCACGAAGCAGGTCGCCGCAAACGCAGCCAGCAGCGGCAGGCCGGCGGCCATGAAGGCCAGCATGATGAAGGCGGGCAGCATCACGAACTCGCCCTGGGCGAAGTTGATGGTGCCGCTGGCCTGCCACAGCAGCGTGAAGCCGAGGGCGGCCAGCGCGTAGATGCTGCCGGTGGCGACACCGGAGAACAGCAGTTGGAGGAAGTCGGTCATGGGGCGGTCCTTTCGACGTGGCCAGTGACAGGGAATGCCGAGGGGTGCCCTCCCCCGCCCGGCGCTTCTGTGGCGCCGATGCAGGGGAGGGACTTGGGGGCGATGACGGGAGAGAGAGAAACCAGGCCGGCAGAACGCCGACCCGAGCGCCGCAGGAGCGGCTTACTTCTTGGGTGCAGCGGCCTTGGCGGGCGCCGCAGCGGACATCGGGTTGAGCGGGGGCAGCACTTCCTTGACGATCTGCTTGCCGTCCTTGACTTCGACCACGAAGCTCTCGCGGTCGAGGTCGCCGTTGGCGTCGAAGCTCACGTCCATCAGCACGCCGGGCTCCTTGGCGGCGCTGATCTGCAGGCCGTGCAGGACCTTGGCCACGGCGATGCGGTCGAGCTTGCCGACCTTCTCGATCGCCGCCTTGAGCGAGTAGACGCCGGTGTAGCCCTTGATGCCGTTGTGGTCGGAGATGTACTTGTAGTCCTGGTAGAACTTGGCCTTGTACTTGAGCATCAGCGGGTTGGGCGCGTCCACCGTCAGGCCGACGTGGGCGACGACGCCGTTGGCGGCTTCACCGGCCAGCTCGATCACCTTCTGGCCCGTCAGCGTGGTCTCGCCGACGATGGGCTTGCTCCAGCCCTGCTTGCGCAGTTCGCGCAGGGCACGGGCGGACTCTTCCTCGTTGGTGTAGACGAACAGCGCGTCGGCGTTGGACTGCTTGGCCTTGAGCACCGGCGCAGAGAAGTCGACCTGGCCCGAGTCGGTCGAGATGTCGGCCACCACCTTCACGCCGCTGGCTTCCAGCGCCTTGGTGATGGCGTCGCGTCCGCCCTTGCCGAAGTCATTGTTGACGAACATCACCGCGACCGTCTTGGCCTTCAGGCCCGTGGCGATGTACTTGGCCACCTTGGGCATCGCGGTGGTCTGCGTGAAGCTGGTGCGGAAGATGTACGGGTTGCCCTTCTGGGTGATGGCCGCGGCCTCGCCACCGGTGAAATTGGGCACCTGGGCGCGCTGGGTCTCGGCCATGCTGACCATGATCGAGCCGGAGAACACCGGGCCGAACACCGCGAACACCTCGTCATCGATGGCCTTCTGCGTCAGGCCCTTGGCCACGCCGGGGTTGCTCTGGGTGTCGGAGGTGACGGTCTCGATCTTCTTGCCCAGGATGCCGCCGGCGGCGTTGATTTCCTTGACCGCCAGCTCGACGCCGTTCTTGAAGTTGGTGCCGGCGGTGGCGCCCGCGCCCGAGAGCTCGACGATATTGGCAATCTTGATGGTGGCTTGCGCCTGCGCCAGACCGGCAGCAGACAGGGCCAGCAGCGCAACGGCGGCGCTCACGTGACGACGGGTGAAGTTCATGGAAGTCTCCTGCAAGGTCAGGCGGTATGCGCCAGGGGGTAGAACAAGGTCGGTCGGGAAAAGGGTCGCGGATCAGTCGCGGAAATCAATCACGGAACTCGGGCTCGAACAACGCCCGCACCGGCGCCAGATCGGCCTGCACCGCCCGCGCCACGTCGTCGAGGCCGAAGAAGCGCAGGTACTCGGGCACCTGCTGGATCAGCATCTCGTAGCCGGGGTGCGCCGTCAGGCCGCGCTCGGCGCAGGCGCGCAGCAGCGGCGTGGGCTGGTTCTTCATCAGGATGTCCATCACCACCGCACCGGCGTCGACCCGGCTCACGTCCAGCGGCAGCGGATCGGTGTTGTCCAGGCCCAGCGGCGTCGCGTTGATGACGATGTCATAGCCGCCCGGGTCGCCGCTGGCGGGCGTGCTGACGCTGACGGCGGTGACGCTGCGCAGCCGCTCGGCGGCGCTCTCGGCGCGGCCAGGCGTGGCGTCGAACAGCGCCAGCTCGGCCAGCGGGCGCTGCACCAGCGCGGTGGCAATCGCCACGCCCGCGCCACCAGCACCCACGATCAGCACGCGGGCGCCGCGGCAGGGCACGCCGAAGTGGTCGAGCGACTTGGCGAAGCCGATGCCATCGAACAGCGCGCCTTCCAGGCTGCCGTCGGCCCTGCGGCGCACGGCGTTGACGGCATCGGCCGTGCTGCCGCTCAGGTCGCAGTGCGCCAGCAGCGGCAGCAGCGCGGTCTTGTGCGGCACGGTGACCCACAGGCCGTCGATGTTGCGGGCCGCGAGGGTGTGGCGCACAAAGCCGGCCAGATCCTCCGGCGCCACATGGGCCGGCACCAGCACGGCGTCCACGCCATGCTGGGCGAACAGGTGGTTGAAAACCTCCGGCGCCCGCACCTGGGCCACAGGATGGCCCAGAACCATGAAGACGCGGGTGTTGCCGGAAATTTGCATGAAGTGGTTGTATGCGCTGCAGCACGATCATGCTGCGATGGATGCGACTCTAGGTTTGCGCTGTCGCAGTCACAAGCAGCAAACACGCCATTTGCGCGATAATCGCGCACGCTGCGCGCTCATCGAACGCTTCCGGGGTTTGTCCTAGGCTCCCAGGCGATGACGGTCGCCCTTCCCCACACCGTCCACCGGAGGCTGCCCATGGAACCCCCCATTGATCGCAAGGATCTGATCGAAGGCCTGGGCAAGGGCCTGCGCGTCATCGAGGCCTTCGACGATGAGCACCCGCGCCTGACCCCCAGCGAGTGCGCCGCCCGCAGCGGCATCACCCGCACCGCAGCGCGCCGCTATCTGTTGAGCCTGGTGCACTTCGGCTATGCCGACCACGACGGCAAGCAGTTCTGGCTGCTGCCGCGCGTGCTGCGGCTGGGGCAAAGCTATCTGGGCGCAGCGCGGCTGCCACGCCTGGTGCAGCCCTTCATCCAGCGGATGTCGCAGGCGTGCGGCGAGACGGTCAACTTCAGCGTGCTTGATGGCCACGAGATCGTCTACCTGGCGCGCAGCAACAGCCCGCGCGTGATCTCGATCGGCTTCCATGCCGGCGCGCGGGTGCCGGCGCATGTGGTCACGCCGTCGCTGGTCATCCTGGCGCACTACACCGACGAGGCGCTGGAGCGCTGGATTGCCGAACACCACTTCGCCGCCTTCGCACCCAACACCATCACCGACCCGGTGCAGTTCCACGCCGACGTGATGGGCGCGCGCCGGCTGGGCTATTGGATCACCGAGCAGCAACTGGAGATCGGCCTGCGCGGCATGGCCGTCGCACTGAAAGACCGCAAGGGCAACTGCCTGGGCGCCATCGGCACCACCATGCCTATCCAGCCCTACAGCCGCGAGGAAGTGGTCGCCCGCCTTCTGCCGCTGCTGCAGGAAACCGCGCAGGCACTGCGGCAGGTGGTTTGAGTCTCAGCGGATCCAATTCGCGGTTGAATCCGCCCCAAAGAAAAAGCCCACCGCCAGGGTGGGCTCAAGAGCAATTCTGCAGGCAGAACGCCGTAAATGTCCGGATGATCATTGCCCCGTTCCGCGTGTTGCTTTTTATTGGGTGCGGACTTCAGTGCAATGGTTTCTGGTTCTGATGGTTTCGTGCGACAGCAACTGAAATGAAATGTAGGTAAGCCTCATCCCCCTGCACATCCCCACAATGGTGGAAGCAGCGTCGCTAAGTCGCCTCGTTTTGAGACACGTCAAGCCGGTGCGTAGCGAGCTTGGCTAAAGGATGCATCGACGCCACAGAACCTGAAATCCAGCGCCGGTTGCAGGCCGCCGATCAGGTCGGCCAGCGCGCGGCCCGAGCCGGCGCCATGGGTCCAGCCGAGCGTGCCGTGCCCGGCATTGACCCACAGCCCAGCCACGCGCGTACGGCCAATGTAGGGGATGTTGTCGGGCGTGCTGGGGCGCAGGCCGGTCCAGTAATTCGGCTCGGTGGTGTCGGCCACACCGGGGAAAAGTTCCTCGTAGCGGGTGCGCAGCGCCTCGCAGCGGACGCGGGCGGTGGCGCTGTCGAGGCGAGTGTCATAGCCCGCCATCTCGGCCGTACCCGCCACCCGGACCTGATCGCCCAGCCGGGAGATGGCGATCTTGCGTGAGTCGTCCAGCAGGCTGACGACGCTGGCGCGCGCCGGATCACGCAGCTTGAAAGTTGCCGAATAGCCCTTGGCCGGATAGATGTTGAGGCACACACCCACCTGCCGCAGCAGCGGCGCGCTGTAGGAGCCGAGCGCGACCACCACCGCATCGCCGCGCAGCGTCTGACTCACGCCGGTTTCGCGGCTGCGCACGCGCACGTGCTCGACCGCACCGCCCGCAGTGGCGAGTGCTTCGATGTCATGGCCGAACAGGAAGCGCGCGCCCATCTGCGCACAGCGCTGCGCCAGCGCCTGGGTGAAGACGCGTGCATCGCCCGACTCGTCGCTGGCGGTGTAGGTGCCACCAGCAATCTGCGCGCCATAGGCGGCCAGGGCGGGCTCCACGCGCAGGACCTCGTCTCGGCTGAGCACGCGGCGGTCCACACCGTAGCGGCGCATCAACTCGGCACCCGCCGCGCCGGCCTCCAGATCGGCCTGGGTGGAGAAGAAGTGCAGGATGCCGCGCTCCAGCCGCTGGTATTCGATGCCGGTTGCGGCCACCACGTCCTTGAGCGCTGCATGGCTGTAGCGCCCGAGGGCGACCAGCTGCCGCACGTTGCGCTCGAAAGCCGCGTCGGTGCATTGCCCCAGGAACGACAGGCCCCAGCGCCACTGGTGCGGGTCCAGCCGGGGGCGAAACAGCAGCGGCGAATCGTCGCGCAACAGCCATTTGGCGACCTTGAACGGCGCGCCGGCGTTGGCCCAGGGTTCGCAGAAACTGACCGAGATCTGCGCACCATTGGCAAAACTGGTCTCCATGGCTGCGTCCGCGCAGCGATCCACCACCGTGACCTCATGGCCTTGCGACAGCAGATGCCAGGCCGTGCTGATGCCGATGATGCCGGCGCCAAGTACAACAACGTGCATGACAAGCTCCTGAAATAGACATGAATTCGTTGGGATGCAATCTTCGGGCGCAGCCATGCTTTTGAATAGATAGATTAATATTTATTGAATTTCATTAGAAACACTGATGATTGATCGATGAACAACTTCGACCCCGCCGCCCTTGACTGCCTGGCCGCGCTGGTCGATGAAGGCCACTTCGAGCGCGCCGCCCACCGCCTGGCCATCACCCAGAGCGCCGTGTCGCAGCGCCTGCGCGCGCTGGAAGTTCAAGTCGGCCAGCCGCTGGTGGTGCGCGAGCGCCCACTGCGCCTGACCGAGGCCGGCCAGGTGCTGCTGCGCTACGCGCGCCAGATGCAGGCCATGCGCAGCGATATCGCCCGCGAACTGGGCCAGCGCGCCGATGCGCAGGAGCGCGTGCCGATCGCCGTCAACGCCGACAGCCTCGCCACCTGGGTGCTGCCCGCGCTGCAACCGGTGGTCGACGCCGGGATTTCGCTGGAACTGGTGGTCGACGACCAGGACTTCACCCACGAATGGCTGCGCGAGGGCCGCGTGCTGGGCTGCGTCTCGACCGTGAGCGAGGCGCTGCGCGGCTGCCGCATCACGCCCCTGTGCGTGATGCACTACGCCGCCGTGGCCAGCCCGCGCTTCATTGCCACCGAGCTGGGTAGCGCGGGCCTGCACCGGGGCAACTTCACGGATCAGCCCTTTGTGGTCTTCAACCGCAAGGACGACGTGCAGGCGCAGTGGGTCAGCCGGACGTTTGGCGTGCGCGCGCCCCGGCTGCGCCAGCGCTATGTCCCGTCAGCGGAGGCCTACGTGCGGGCGGTCGAGAGCAGTTGGGGCATCGGCGTGGCGGCCTGGCCACTACTGGCCGAACGCGTGGCGGCGGGCGCGCTGCAGGTGCTGCATCCGCAGGTCACGATCGAGATTGCGCTGCACTGGCACCAGTGGAAGCTGCATGGCGAGAACGGAGGCGAGGGTGCGACGGATGCCGGCCCCAACTCGCTGCTCGATCGCATCGGTGCGGCACTGACGCAAGGCGCACCCCGCACTGGCTACCCCTCAACCCAAGGGTTGACAGGCCCGCTTTGAAAATTCGTCTTGAATTAACAACATCGACGGTCAAACCGCACGGCGCACCGGCTTGCAACAGGATGGCATCAAATTTGTGCAGATCCTGCTCACTATCATGAAACTGCGTACAGGCTGAAGTAACAGCTGGATTCGTCGGTCAATCAGGGTGGCAGGAGAAAAGCATGGAAACTCGAATCAAGTGGTGGGCGCGGTTGAGCAACTGGTTCAAGCCGCAAGCCGAGGTGCAGCCCAGCACGCGCCGCCATCCGCGCGTCAAGCGGCGTGTCAAGCGCACGCCGGACTTCTCCGATCACGGCACGGCCTTCGGTCTGGACATGAGCCTGCAGAACAGCGCCGATCAAGCTGCCAAGAAGGCCCGCGCCAAGCGCTGATTCAGCGCACCAGCAAGACCGGTGTCTTGCAACTGGCCAGCACGCGCGTCGCGACCGAGCCCATCACCAGGTTGCCCAGTTCGGTGTGGCCGTGGGAGCCCATCATGAGCAGGTCGAACCCGCCTTCGCTGGCGGTCTTGGCGATGACTTCCGGCGCATGTCCGGTCTTGCGCAGGAACGTCGCCGTGATGCGCTGTTGCTCAAGAAAAATACGCAGGGGCTTGAATACTTTCTCGCCCTCATCGGTGTAGTACGAGTCCAGCACTTCACGATCCAGCACCGTCGCCGCGCGCGACGGCACGGCGGGCACGACGGTCAGCACCGTGAACTCATGAGCCGCGCCCAGCCATTCATCATGTGCTGCCCAGTAGGCCATCATTCGCTTGGTGTATTCACTGCCGTCAACGGCAACCAGGATCTTCATGTCATCACCTCTCGTGGGGGGTTTTCAAGGACAACTTCAGTGTCGCCACTCAAGCCCTTGCGGGCTTGAGATTCATCAAACCGCGATCAGACCGCGTCGTCCTTGCCGTGGCATTGCTTGAACTTGCGACCGCTGCCGCACGGGCAAGGGTCGTTACGGCCCACTTTCGGTTCGGTGCGGCGCACGGTTTCGACCTTGAGCAGGTCGGCGCGGGCGATGTCGGCAATCTCGACCACGTTGTGCACCAGGTCCTCGATCGCCGCGTCCAGGCTCTTGAGCGGATGCTCCTGGTCGAGCGCCTTGGTGTAGGCCTGCTCGTCCTCGCTCTGGTCCGGCAGGTGGCGCATCAGGCACGCCAGCAGGTCGGGCAGGTCGGTTGAAGGCAGGGCCTCCAGCGCCGGGAAGTGATTGAGCGCGTGCGTGAAGCCGATCACCCAGGGCGCCAACGCCGCGCTGATGGCAGCGGCACCGGTCAGCGGCTGATCGTTTTCATCGAGCGGCTGCATGATGAAGGGGTTGAAGCCCCCGTCTTCGACCAGCGCGCGGTGCAATTCGGTGTAGCGGCGCTGCACCAGCGCGATCAGGCGCTCCTGCTTGGCAGGGTGCCAGCCCGGTGTCTCGGAGGTCAGGATCTGACCGAGTTCATTGCCCTGCTCGTCCTGGTCGCCCAGGTTCCAGTCGAAGGCGAACGGCAGCCAGCGCTCGGGCGCCATGGCCACAGGCTGGGCCAGCACACCGCACAGGTAGCCGTCGAGCATCACCACATCCAGCGCCTCCAGCGGCGCGGGAATCGCGGCCAGCAGGTCATCGAGTTCGCCGATTTCGGCGTCATTCAGGTCAACAGCCATCACGGGGCCTCAGTTGGTTGCACAAAAGCAGGATTGTGCAGGCGCTACGATGCGGCCATGGGACATCGACTTACACAAATCAGCACCCGCACGGGCGACGACGGCAGCACCGGCCTGGGCGACGGCAGCCGCATTGCCAAGGACCACCTGCGCGTGCAGGCCATGGGCGACGTGGACGAGCTCAACTCCAACCTGGGCGTGCTGCTGGCCGAGCCGCTGCCCGACGATGTGCGCGAGTTGATCGTGCGCATCCAGCACGAGCTGTTCAACCTGGGCGGCGAGCTGTCGATCCCCGGCTACAGCCTGCTCAAGGACGAGGCCGTGGCTGGCCTGGACGCCGCGCTGGCGCACTACAACGCCCACCTGCCGCGGCTGCAGGAATTCATCCTGCCGGCCGGCACGCGCAGCGCTGCGCTGGCGCATGTGTGCCGCACGGTGGCGCGCCGCGCCGAGCGCGTGGTGGTAGCGCTGGCCGCGCACGACGCGGTCAACACTGCGCCACGCCTGTACCTGAACCGCCTGTCCGACCTGCTGTTCGTGCTGGCACGCGTCCTCAACCGCGCCAACCTCGACGGGCTGGGCGGTGACGACGTCTACTGGCGCAGCGAGCGCCTGGCGCGCAGCGAGGACTGACGCGCCGGGGTCAGTAACTCAGCGTGCGCATCGACACGTCGACGCGAACGCTCGGGCGGGCGGTGGCCGCAGCCGCCGCCTCGGCATAGTGCTGCGCCCAGGCGGCGTCAGCGAACTGAGTCGGTCCCGCAGCATCGGCAATCGCCAGCAGCTTGTCGGCCACCAGCACCTTGCCCGAGGCACGCAGCGGCTCGCACTCGAAGGCCAGAAACTGCTCGTCCAGCCAGGCCCGCGCCTGGTCCGGGGCGAGCGAGGTGTCCACATTGAAAGTCTGTTCCTGGCTGGCATTCCAGACCAGGGTCACGGTGCTGTGCATGGCGTTCTCGCTCGCTGAAGAGGGCGTTGGGGTGGGCTTCGGGCGGATGAATCAGCCGCGCCGGGCAATGACGGCGTGGTGCAGCACGTCGAGCACCTGCTCCGAATCGTCCCAGCCGATGCAGGCGTCGGTGATGCTCTTGCCGTAGGCGAGCTGCGCCGGATCGTCCTTGCCGGGCGTGAACTTCTGCGCACCGGCGTGCAGGTGACTCTCGACCATCAGGCCGAAAACATGGCGGCTGCCAGCGGCGACCTGGTCGGCCACGTCGCGGGCCACCACGACCTGGCGCTCGTGCTGCTTGCTGCTGTTGGCGTGGCTGCAGTCGACCATCAAGGTCTGCGGCAGCTTGGAGGCCTCCAGATCAGCACACGCTGCAGCCACGCTGGCGGCGTCGTAGTTGGGCGCCTTGCCGCCGCGCAGGATGACGTGGCAGTCCGGGTTGCCCTTGGTCTCGACGATGGCGACCTGGCCGTTCTTGTGCACCGACAGGAAATGGTGCGGGCGCGCTGCGGCCTGGATGGCGTCGGTGGCGATGCGGATGTTGCCGTCGGTGCCGTTCTTGAAGCCGATCGGCGCGCTGATGCCGCTGGCCAACTCACGGTGGACCTGGCTCTCGGTCGTGCGCGCACCGATGGCGCCCCAGGCGATCAGGTCGCCGATGTACTGCGGCGAGATCACGTCGAGGAACTCGCTGCCCGCAGGCATGCCCAGACGGTTGATCTCGACCAGCAACTGGCGCGCAATGCGCAGGCCCTCGTCGATGCGGTAGCTCTCGTCCAGGTACGGGTCGTTGATCAGGCCCTTCCAGCCGACGGTGGTGCGCGGCTTCTCGAAGTACACGCGCATGACGATCTCGAGCGTGCCGGCGTACTTCTGGCGCAGCGGCAGCAGGCGGCGGGCGTAGTCGACGGCGGCGGCCGGATCGTGGATCGAGCACGGGCCGATGATGACCAGCAGGCGGTCGTCCTGGCCCTGCATGATCTGGCGGATGTTGTGGCGCGTCTGCGCCACCAGCGCTTCGACCGCCGTGCCCCGGATCGGGAAGAAGCGGATCAGGTGTTCGGGTGGGGGCAGCGGGGTCACGTCGCGGATCCTTTCATCGTCGGTCTGAGAGGTCTTGTCCACGGGTGACGGCCAGTTGTCGTTGGCGGCGCTGCTGGTGTTGGCGTTCATGCTCGAAGTCCTGATCTGGGGTTGAAACGTGAAGGAAGGTAAGACAAGGAAGTGATCGGGCGAAAAAAAACCGCCGGGGCTACCGGCGGTCTCTGGGAGTCTCGTGCGTCTTGCTTCTTGCCTACGCTCGTGCCTCTCCGCCGCCGGTGCGGTGCGAGAACCAAAAGTAGCTAAAGAAGAAAACGGCTGCGTGACTCATCACTGAAAAATGTAGCACGGGCGTTTGACAGAACAGCTGCGGGTTTGTGCGGAGCAGCAATTCAGGCCTGTGGCCTATTTCAAGCCGTGCCGCCCACCGTCAGGCCGTCAATGCGCAGCGTCGGCTGGCCCACGCCCACTGGCACGCTCTGGCCATCCTTGCCGCAGGTGCCGACGCCGGGGTCCAGTTCCAGGTCATTGCCGACCATGCTGACGCGCGTCATGGCGTCGGGGCCATTGCCGATCAGCGTGGCGCCCTTGACCGGGTAGAGGATCTTGCCCTTCTCGACCCAGTAGGCCTCACTGGCAGAGAAAACGAACTTGCCGCTGGTGATGTCCACCTGCCCGCCGCCGAAGTTGGTGGCGTACAGGCCACGGTCGATGCTGGCGATGATTTCCTCGGGCGGCTTGTCGCCCGCCAGCATGTAGGTGTTGGTCATGCGCGGCATCGGCGTGTGCGCGTAGCTCTCGCGCCGGCCGTTACCGGTGGGCGCGGTCTTCATGAGGCGCGCGTTCATCGAGTCCTGGATGTAGCCCTTGAGGATGCCGTCTTCGATCAGCACGTTGCGCTGGGTCGGGCAGCCTTCATCGTCGATGTTGAGCGAGCCGCGCCGGTCGGCAATCGTGCCGTCGTCGAGCACCGTCACGCCCTTGGCCGCCACGCGCTGGCCGATGCGGCCCGAGAAGGTGCTGGACTTCTTGCGGTTGAAGTCGCCTTCCAGCCCGTGGCCGACCGCCTCGTGCAGCAGGATGCCGGGCCAGCCCGAGCCCAGCACCACCGTCATCTCACCGGCAGGCGCAGGGCGGCTTTCCAGATTGGTGAGCGCGGCGTGGGTGGCCTGGTCGACGTAGCGCTGCAGCAGGCCGTCATGGAAATAGTCCAGCCCGTAGCGACCGCCGCCGCCGGAGGAGCCGACCTCGCGCCGGCCGTTCTGCTCGGCAATCACCGTCACCGACAGGCGCACCAGCGGGCGCACGTCGGCGGCCAGCGTGCCGTCGGCGCGGGCGATCAGCACCACGTCGTACTCGCCGGCCACGCTGGCCATGACCTGCACGATGCGCGGGTCCTTGGCGCGCGCCATCTTCTCCACACGCTCCAGCAGCGCGACCTTCTGCGTGCTGTCGAGCGAGGCGATCGGGTCGAACTGGCCATAGAGGTTGCGGCTGGGCGCAATCACCTGCGGCGTGTCGATCTTGATGCGCCGGCTCTGGCCGGCGGCGGCGATGGTGCGCACCGTGCGCGCCGCGTCCATCAGCGCCGCCTCGGAAATGTCGTCCGAGTAGGCGAACGCCGTTTTCTCGCCCGCCACCGCCCGCACACCCACGCCCTGGTCGATGCTGAAGCTGCCGCTCTTGACGATGCCCTCTTCTAGGCTCCAGCCCTCGCTGCGGGTGTACTGGAAGTACAGGTCCGCGTCATCGACCTTGTGGGCTGACAGCAGGTTGAGCGCCTGGGTAAGCGTGGCCTCGCTCAGGCCATACGGCTCCAGCAAAAGTTGACGGGCTGTGGCCAGGCGTTCGATGGTGGGTTCGCGCGAAATCATGAGTCTGATTCTAGGCAGGCGGACCGCTGCCGCGCCGACGAAAAAAAACGACCCCGCAGAGAGTCTGGGGGTCGTGTGCGCCGATCAGGGGGTTTCAGGCGCGAAAGGAAACTCAGGCACTGCCACCGCAGCGGCGTCCAGGCATCAGTCGTTATCGCGCTTGATGCGCACCAGCTTGACTGTCGGGCCATCGGCCATCAGGTAGCCCTTGGCTTCGACACGAATGCTGCTGCTCGCCCAGGCGGCCAAGTCAGCGAGCGAGCCCCCCTTGGGGAAGCTCACGGCAGCCGCGTTGCTGAAATCGAAAGTCACCCCGCGCAGCACAAAAGTGGTGGCGGTCAGGTTGGTGATGGCGCCGTGGAACTCGAACTCGTTGGCACTGGAGCTGGAACTCGAGCTGTCGTCAGAGCCACGCTCCGAGCGCTTCTTGGCGCTCTTGAACTCGATCTTGCTGGGCACCAGAGCGCCGTCGACCACATTGCCTTCCACCTCGACACGAGCACCCACCACCAGGCCTGCAGCCCCGCCGTGCTCATAGTTGCTGAAGCCGCTGGGCAGCGTCACGGTGCTGCCGTTGACCACGAAGCCCGTGGTGACACCCGCCGTGGTGATCAGGCTTTCAATCAGGCCTTCCAGTTCGGAGTGACTGCCGTTGTCATCGCTGCCGAGCTTGCGCTCGTTCGACTTGATCGACTGCGCCACCCAGGCTCCTGCGCCATTCTTGGTGGTCGCAAGCTTGACGCGGATGTATTGGCCGTTGACAAGGCCCGTCAGGCCGTTGGTCAGCCCCGCAAAGGAAACAAGCTGGCCGCCCAACAGCGCCGTGCCGGCTGCCGTATCGATGTCCGTGACCTGGCCGCGCAGGCGGTAGGCCGGCACGCTGCTGCTCTTGACCTCGATGCGGGTGGCGGTGATCACGCCCGTGACCTTGTCCAGCAGACCGTGCACTTCCACCACCGAATTGGTCGCAGCCGTGCCCGACACGATGGTCGTGCTGGTGAGGTTGATCGTCTGGCCCAGAACCACCCACTGGTCGGTGCCGATGCTGTCGACCAGACCGAGGATCGATGAACCAAAGTTGATGCGCGTGGCGGTGGACGACGGCGTGGCGCTGCTGTCATCAGATCGGCGGGTGATCTGGCCGGCCTCGATCTCGACTTCCATGCCGAGCTTGAGACCGCAGTTGTCATCGCCGCCACAGCTGACCGAGACACCGTCATCGTCACGGACCAGATTCGAGCCGCTGGTTTCATAGCGCACGCCGTTGACGATGATCGAACCGAACCCGCTCACCGTGCCGGTGGCCACGCTCTTCGATGCACTGGAGACCAGCGTCACGCCCGACGACCCGTTGGTACCGACCTCACCGCCGCCACCCCCGCAAGCGGCCACAACCGCAGCCGCAAGCACCGTTGCGACCAGTTGAAGCGCCGGACGGGCACGGAGGGGATGGTGAGAAGTGGCGTTTTGCATGATGGCTTCCTTGGCGTGGAGGTTGAAACAGGGTGTTGGTTTCGGTGCGGAGGAAGCCTCTTGCTTCCATATGGGAAATCATCCCATTTATTGGGTGAACTTGCAAGCCCTTGCTGCCCACTTTCTGTGCACGCCCGCAGAGGACAATTCCGGCATGCCCTCGCCCCTGCCCAGCCGACTGATCGCGCATCTGGACATGGACGCGTTTTATGCGTCCGTGGAGTTGCTGCGCCGCCCGACGTTGTGCGGGCTGCCCGTGGTGATCGGCGGACGCCAAGCCAGTGCCTGGACACCGGGCGAAGACTGGCCCCGGCTGGGCAGCTACACCGGGCGCGGCGTCGTCACCACCGCCACCTACGAAGCGCGCGCGCACGGCATCCACTCCGGCATGGGCCTGATGAAAGCCGCCGCGCTGGCGCCGCAGGCCATCCTGCTGCCAGCAGACTTTGATGAATATCGGCGTCTGTCGCGACTTTTTAAGGGCGCCGTGGCGGAATTGGCGCCGCGCATTGAAGACCGGGGGATTGATGAGATCTACATCGACCTCGGCGCCGTGGCTGGCGCCTGGGATGTGGCCGGCGGTGACGCGCTCGGCGGCGCGCGCGCGCTGGCCCAACAGATCAAGGACAACGTACGGCGCCTCACGGGCCTGAGCTGCTCGATCGGCCTGGCGCCCAACAAGCTGCTGGCCAAGATCTGCAGCGACTTGGACAAGCCCGATGGCCTGACCGTGGTGATGGCCGGCGACGTGCCGGCGCGCATCTGGCCGCTGCCCGTGCGGCGCATCCATGGCGTGGGGCCCAAGGCAGGCGCCAGACTCGACGAGCTGGGCGTGCACACCATCGGCGAGTTGGCGGCGCGACCATTGGAATGGCTGATGCAGCACTTCGGCAGCAGCCAGGGCCGCTGGCTGCATGAGGCCGCGCACGGGCGCGACGACCGCCCGCTGGTGACTGAAAGCGAGCCGGTGTCCATGAGCCGCGAAACCACCTTCGAGCGCGATCTGCACCCCCGCGCCGACCGCGAACGGCTCGGCCAGCTTTTCACCGACCTTTGCCGGCGCGTGGGCGAGGACCTGCAGCGCAAGGGCTATGTGGGGCGCACCATCGGCATCAAGCTGCGCTTCGACGACTTTCGCACCGTCACGCGTGACCACACGCTGGAATCCCCCACGGCAGATGGCCGCGTGATCCGGCAGGCCGCCAGTCAGTGCCTCAAGCGGGTGCCGCTGACGCAGCGCCTGCGCCTGCTCGGCGTGAGGGTCGGCAACCTGAGCCGGCCTCAGGAAGCCTCAGACACGACCGATCCCTACACCTTGTCGCTGTTTGACGACGAGTCCGATGAGGCCTCGGCCTGACGCGTCGGCAAACGCCACAGCCAGATCGCCACGGCCGCGCAGCAGACGGCCGGCAGCCACTTGAGCGTCGGCAGACGCCACGCTGCCACGGCAGAGCCCAACGTCATCATGGTCACGGCCAGCTGCTTGGCGCGCAGCGGCACGGCACGCTGCTCGCGCCAGTCACGCACCATGGGGCCGAAACGAGGGTGATTCAGCAGCCAGCGGTCCCAGCGCTCACTGCCACGCGAAAAACAGGCAGCGGCCAGCAAGACAAAGGGAGTGGTGGGCAACAGCGGCAGGAAGATGCCGATGGCCCCGAGCAACAGACTGATCGTCCCTGCCAGCATCCAGAGCGCACGCATCCAGCGACGCTTGGAGAATGGGGTGGGACGGATCCGGTGGGGCATACGGGAGAGGTGAGATGCTCCCGTGAAGGCTTGAGGTGGTGCCGGCTGTCCGAATCGAACGGACGACCTTCCGCTTACAAGGCGGGTGCTCTACCAACTGAGCTAAGCCGGCAAGCCTTCAGAAAACGCTGCGATTGTACTGAGTCAACGCGCTATTTGATGCGCTTGAGCGAGGGCCGGCCCGAAGGGGGTTGGGGCGTGGGCTCATCGCCGTCCCCGTCTTCCGACGAACCGGCTTCGGTCTGATCTTCGGGTGCAGGCGTACCTGCCAGACGCAAGCCGGTGACGTTGGACGCGGCGGGCGCCGCTTCTTCAGTCTCTGGCTCGTCTGCGGTTTCACTGGGCATCGGGAACGCCATGCCTTGACCGTTTTCGCGTGCGTAGATCGCGATGACGTGATCGATCGGCACCACGATTTCACGCGCGGTGCCGCTGAAGCGGGCGCTGAACTCGATGAATTCATTGCCCAGGCGCAGGCCCTTGGTGGCGTCGAACGCGACGTTGAGCACGATCTCGCCGTTCTTGACGTACTCCATGGGCACCCGCACGCTGGCGTCCACCGCCACCGCCAGGTAAGGCGTGTAGCCGTTGTCGGAGCACCATTCGTGCAGGGCACGGATCAGGTAAGGACGGGTCGAGGTGCCCTGAGCATCAGGGCCAACGGGTAAGGACATGGCGATCTCGCTGGCGTGAGTCCGGGCGTCTTACTTGCGCATGACTTTTTCGGACGGGGTCAGCGCTTCGATGTAAGCCGGGCGCGAGAAGATGCGCTCGGCGTACTTCAGCAGCGGTGCCGCGTTCTTGGACAGGTCGATGCCGTAGTAGTCCAGGCGCCACAGCAGCGGCGCGATGGCCACGTCGAGCATCGAGAAGTCGTCGCCCAGCATGTACTTGTTCTTCAGGAAGATCGGCGCGAGCTGGGTCAGGCGGTCGCGAATGTGGGCGCGGGCCTTCTCCAGTTGCTTCTCGTTACCCTTGGCGACGCCGCGGCCTTCGATGGTGTTGACGTGCGTGAAGAGTTCCTTCTCGAAGTTGAAGAGGAACAGGCGCACGCGCGCACGGGCCACCGGATCGCCGGGCATCAGCTGCGGATGCGGGAAGCGCTCGTCGATGTACTCGTTGATGATGTGCGATTCATACAGGATGAGTTCGCGTTCGACGAGGATGGGCACCTCGTTGTACGGGTTCATCAGCGCGATGTCTTCAGGCTTGGCGTAGAGATCGACGTCGCGGATCTCGAAATCCATGCCCTTCTCGAACAACACGAAACGGCAGCGATGTGAGTACGGGCAGGTGGTCCCGGAGTAAAGCACCATCATGGCGGGGGTCGCTCCTGATCAAGTCTCAAAAAAACAAAGCGCGCAGAGGCCCGAAAGCACCCTGCGCGAAGGACGCCGTGCGGGAATCGCCCCGCGCGGGTCAGCCTGGAATCACTTCACGTCTTTCCAGTAGGCGGCGTTCAGGCGCCATGCCACCAGCGTGAAGATGGACAGGAAGATCAGCACCCAGACGCCAAGCTTGACGCGCTGGCTCTGTGCGGGCTCACCCATCCATTGCAGATACGCGACCAGATCGCCGACCGAGCTGTCGTAATCCTGCGCCGACAGCTTGCCTGGCGTGATCTGCTCGAAGCCCTTGAAGGTATGAACCATCTTGGCAGGGTCGTGAGCGTCTTTTTCCTCGACATACACCGCGCGGCGCTGGCCTTGCAGTTCCCACAGGACGTGCGGCATCGCAACGCTGGGGAAAGCCAGGTTGTTCCAGCCGGTGGCCTTGGTGTCGTCGCGGTAGTAGGTGCGCAGATAGGTGTAGAGGTAGTCTGCACCGCTGCCCTGAGCGCCGGCACGCGAGCGTGCGATGACGGTCAGGTCAGGCGGCGTGGCACCAAACCAGTCCTTGGCCTGCTTGGGGTCGAGAGAAACCTTCATGGTCTCGCCGACCTTGTCGCCTGCAAACAGCAGGTTGGCCTTGATCTGCTCGTTGCTCAGACCGATGTCCTGCAGGCGGTTGTAGCGCATGTAGGCCGCGGAGTGGCAGTTGAGGCAGTAGTTGACGAACAGCTTGGCGCCGTTTTGCAGCGCGGCGGTGTCGTGCAGCTTTTCCTCGGGGAACTTGTCCCAGGGGGCGCCGCCGGTGGCTGCAAATGCGCCTGGCGTGATGAAGGCGAGGCCGGTCAGCAGAGCCGCCAGCAGGGAGACGATGCGCTTTTTCATGATCTTGTTGCTCCGTGCGCTGAGGTTCAGTGAGGGGCGAAGGTCACGCGGTCAGGCACCGGCTTGAACGTGCCGATCTGACTCCACCAGGGCATCAACAGGAAGAAGCCGAAGTAGAACAGCGTGCCGATCTGTGCGACCAGCGTGCCGATGTCTGACGGCGGCTGAATGCCCAGGTAGCCCAGCGCGATGAAGAACACCACGAATACGCCGTACATGTACTTGTGCCAGTCCGGGCGATAGCGGATGGACTTGACCTTGCTGTGATCCAGCCACGGCAGGAAGAACAGGATGACGACTGCACCACCCATGACCACCACACCCCAGAACTTGGCATCGAAAGTCTTGAGCAGCGCCACCGCCACCACGGCACCCACCAGCACCGCCAGCTTGGCCTTGCCGGACAGGCGACCCTTGAGCACGGTCGCAACCGCACCGAGGCCGACGATCAGGCACAGCACGTTGACCATCGTGTCGGTGGTCGCACGCAGCATCGAGTAGAACGGCGTGAAGTACCAGACCGGTGCGATGTGCGCAGGCGTCTTGAACGGGTCGGCCGGGATGAAGTTGTTGTACTCCAGGAAGTAGCCACCCAGCTCCGGTGCAAAGAAGATGATCGCGGTAAAGACCATCAGGAACACCGTCACGCCCATCAGGTCATGGACCGAGTAGTAGGGGTGGAACGGAATGCCATCCAAGGGATGGCCGGCGGCATCCTTCGGCGCCTTCGGGCCCTTGATCTCGACGCCATCGGGGTTGTTCGAACCCACTTCGTGCAGCGCAATGATGTGCGCAACCACCAGGCCCAGCAGCACCAGCGGCACGGCAATGACGTGGAAGCTGAAGAAGCGGTTCAGGGTGGCATCGCCGACGACGTAATCACCACGGATCAGCAGCGCCAGGTCTTCACCAACGAAAGGCACTGCGGCGAACAGGTTCACGATCACCTGCGCGCCCCAGTACGACATCTGACCCCAGGGCAACAGATAGCCCATGAAGGCTTCGGCCATCAGGCACAGGAAGATCGCACAGCCGAAGATCCACACCAGCTCGCGCGGCTTGCGGTAGGAACCGTAGATCAGGCCGCGGAACATGTGCAGGTACACCACGACGAAGAACATCGACGCGCCGGTGGAGTGCATGTAGCGGATCAGCCAGCCCCACGGCACATCACGCATGATGTATTCGACCGAGGCGAACGCCAGTGCGGCGTCGGGCTTGTAGTGCATCACCAGGAAAATGCCGGTGACGATCTGGATCACCAGCACCATGAGTGCCAGCGAGCCGAAAAAATACCAGAAGTTGAAGTTCTTCGGCGCGTAATACTCGGAGAGATGCTCCTTGTACAGCTTGCTTGCCGGGAACCGGTTGTCGACCCAGTTCAGCAGCTTGGCTGCTGCGGGCGCGTTCGCGGGGACTTCCTTGAATTCAGCCATGGTGTCTCGTGCTCCTTAGGCCTTCTTGTCTTCGCCAATCAACAGCTTGGCGTCAGACAGGTACATATGGGGCGGCACTTCGAGGTTGTCTGGCGCCGGCTTGTTCTTGAAGACGCGGCCGGCCATGTCGAAGGTCGAACCGTGGCACGGGCAGAGGAAACCGCCTTGCCAATCATCGGGCAGCGACGGCTGCGGACCCGCCTGGAGCTTGTCCGACGGCGAGCAACCCAGGTGCGAGCAGATGCCGACCACCACCAGGTACTCGGGCTTGATCGACCGGGCAGGGTTGTTGGCGTACTCGGGGATCGGGTAGGCCTTGCGCTCGGACTTGGGGTCCGCCAACTGGCTGTCGAGCGCCGGGAGCGCGGCCAGTTGTTCAGGCGTGCGGCGCACGATCCACACGGGCTTGCCACGCCATTCGGCGGTGAGCTTTTCGCCGGGCTTGATGCCGCTGATATCAACTTCAACGGCAGCGCCTGCTGCTTTGGCGCGCTCGGAGGGCGTGAATGTGCTGACAAAAGGCACCGCGGTGGCAACGCCGCCGACAACGCCGGCACAGCCCGACGCGATCAGCCACGTCCGCTTGGCCTGGTCGACTTGCTGGTCACTCATGTGAATCCTCAGGGAAAAGAAGGTCCGGGGCAGATATGGGGACAACCCGAGATTCTAGTCGACCGAGGCTGTCCCTCCCCTGACCTGACTGTCGCGTCAATACTGGAACGGGGCCATGCACTGCGCCAAAAACAACATCACGCCTCGACATTGACACCCAAGGCAGAGCGTGAATACTGCGCATCAGGTGTCAGATTGCAAAATCTGACCGATTTTTCATCCAACACGCAGGAGTTTCAGCATGGGCATCGCAAGCGAGTTCAAGGAGTTTGCCGTCAAGGGCAATGTGGTCGATCTGGCCGTGGGCGTCATCATCGGTGGCGCGTTCGGCAAGATCGTCGATTCGCTGGTGGGCGACGTGATCATGCCGCTGGTCAGCAAGGTGTTCGGCGGCCTGGACTTCAGCAATTACTTCATTCCGCTCGCCGGCCAGACCGCCACCACGCTTGTCGAAGCCAAGAAGGCAGGCGCGGTGCTCGCCTACGGCAACTTCATCACCGTGGCGCTCAACTTCCTGATCCTGGCGTTCATCATCTTCATGATGGTCAAGCAGATCAACCGCATGAAGAGCGCGCCGGCACCGGCCGCACCTGCTGCGCCGGCCCCCACGCCCGAGGACATCACGCTGCTGCGCGAGATCCGCGACGCCCTCAAGCGCTGACCGGCTCGGCCGGCCTCAGACGGCCAGCACCTGGGCCATCGCCTGCGCGGTGGCCTCGACGTTGCCCGAGTTGAGCCCGGCCACGCACATGCGGCCCGAGCGCAGCAGGTAGACGCCCTGCTCTTCCCGCAGGCGGTCGACCTGCTCCGCGCTCAGGCCGGTGTAGCTGAACATGCCGCGCTGGGTCAGGAAGTAGCTGAAATCGCGCTCGGGCAGCTTGGCGCTCAGCACCGCGTGCAGTTGCTGGCGCATGGCCTTGATGCGCTCGCGCATGGCGCCCAGCTCCGCCTCCCATTCGGCTCGCAACTCCGGTGTGCCCAGCACGCGCGCCACGATCTGGCCGCCGTGGGTCGGCGGGCTGGAGTAGTTCTTGCGGATCGCCACCTGCAGCTGGCCCAGCACCAGTTGCGCCTCGGCCGCCGTCGGGCAGACCACGCTCAGGCCGCCGCAGCGCTCGCCGTAGAGCGAAAAACTCTTGGAGAAACTGTTGGCGACGAAGAACGCCACGCCGGCATCGGCCAGCGCGCGGATGGCAAACGCGTCCTGCGCCACGCCGTCGCCAAAACCCTGGTAGGCGATGTCCAGGTAAGGCAGCAACTCGCGCTCGGCCAACACCGGAATCAGCTCGCGCCATTGCGCCTCGGTCAGATCGACACCGGTCGGGTTGTGGCAGCAGGCGTGCAGCAGCACGATGCTGTGGCGCGGCAGGCCGCGCAGGGCGTCGAGCATGGCGTCAAAGCGCAGGCCGCCGGTGGCGGGGTCGTAGTACGGGTAGGTGTTGACCACGAAACCCGCGCCTTCGAACATGGCGCGGTGGTTGTCCCAGGTGGGGTCGCTGACCCAGACCTGCGACTGCGGAAAGTAGCGCCGCAGGAAATCGCCGCCCACCTTCAGCCCGCCCGAGCCGCCCAGCGTCTGGATGGTGGCGACGCGGCCGCTGCGCAGCGCCTCGTGGTCGGCGCCGAACAGCAGCTTCTGCACCTCGGTGCGGTAATTGGCGGCGCCCACCATCGGCAGATAGGGCTTGGCGCCGATGTGCTGCAGCATCTGCGCCTCGGCGCGGCGCACCGCGCCCATCACCGGCAGGGCGCCAGCGTCGTCGAAGTAGATGCCGATCGACAGGTTGATCTTGCCCGGACGCACGTCCTTCTGAAAATTCTCGTTGAGCGTGAGGATGGGATCGCCCGCATAGGCGTCGACATGTTCGAACATCTGAAACTCCAAAAAACGTCCGCAGAAACGCAAAGACAAGGCGGCGGATTATCGAGGCGGACGATCCCGGCCCGATCTGACAAAGGCGGCGCGCCGGAGGCGTCATCCCCCGCGAAAACCTGGGCCCCAGCCACCCGTGTTGAGGGGGGTGCTTGCCTTGACGGGGGTCAGCCCGGATCGAAGAATCCTTCTTGTCCGCCATCGCGTGTCACCCGACACCCACCGGACTCTCTGGAGTCTTTCATGCCCGCGCCGCACCAGGTGGCCTTCGTCGGTTTCAGCGGCTTCGAGCGCGCCACGCTCGAGAGCTATTTCCGCCTGGGCGACGGCAGCGCCAGCGCCTATCAGGTCTGCGCCGACCTGAGCCACAGCGACCTGGTGGTGGCCGACGCCGACCGGCCCGACGTGGTCTTTGCCGTCGGCCGCGCCGGCCGGGTGCGCGACACCATCTTCATCGGCGGCAAGCATGCGCCGCGCAACGGCGGCGTGCGCCTGCCGCGCCCGATCGATGCGCTGCAGTTGCGCCGCACGCTGGACGCCATGGCGCTGCGCCGCAACAACAGCCGCCGCACCGACCGGCCCGGCTCGCGCCGGCCGGACCGGCCCAGCGGCAGGGTGCAGCAGTGGGCACTGGACGCGATGGACGTGCAGGACTTTCACCGCAGCTCGGGCTTCAGCAACTCGGTGCTGATCGAGGGCGAATCCCGGCTCGATGAAGTGCTGGTCGTCAGCGGCAGCCCGGCCGAGCGCCGCCTGCTGTGCGACCTGCTCGACCGCTACGGCTACCCCGTCAACCTGGCGCGCGACGTCAAGGAAGCGCTGCACCTGACGCGGCAGCACGACTACGGCTTCGTCTTTCTGGGCCTGGCGCACAACAGCCAGGAAGGTTTCCAGGCCTGCCGCCTGATCAAGCGCCGCCCAACGCTGCTCGGCGTGGCGCCGGTGGTGATTGCGCTGGCGCACCGGCTGGCCGCCATCGACCGCATCCGCGCCACCTTTGCCGGCTGCGACGCCTACCTGAGCATGCCGCTCGACGAGACCGAACTGCTCAAGGTGCTGGCGCGCCACGACCGCACGTTCGAGCGGGTGTTCGAGCCGACTGCGCCGTTTCCCTTGTCAGCCGCACTCAGCCTGCAGCACTGACCGGGCGCTGCGGCAGCGCCGCCAGCAGCGTGGCCGCCAGGATCAAGGCGCCCCCCAGCAGCGCCGCACCGCTCAACACTTCGCCCGCCAGCCAGGCGGCCGAAACGGCGGCAAACACCACCTCCGAGGGCATGACCACCGCCGTGATCTGCGACGGCAACCGTGCCGCACCGTACTGCAGCGCCAGATTGGCCAGCAGAAACGCGCCCGCCAGCGCCAGCAGCGGCCAGATCCAGCCCAGCCAGGCGCTGTGCTGCACCGGCGGCCAGGCCACCTCTGCGCCTGAGGCCGTGGCCACCAGCGCCACCGCGCCCGGCACCAGCACGCCGCCCAGGAACATGGCCAGCGCGCGGCCGGTCTCGGGCCGGTCGGCCTCGCGCCGCAGCATCACGTTGAACAGCGCGAACATCACGCCACCCAGCACCGCCAGCGCATCGGCCAGGGCGCTGGGGGGACGGGCCGATGCGCCCGCGTCCGGCGACGGCTGGGCCAGCAGCACGATGGCCGCGCCCGCCAGCGCCAGCGCCACGCGCAGCCACACGCCGGCATGCAGGCGCTCGCCCAGCAGCCAGCGCGCCAGCAGCACCATCCACAGCGGCGCCAGATAGAACAGCAGCACCACGCGGGTGACTTCGCCGAGGGTCACGGCCCAGTTGAAGCAGGCGTTGGTGCCGCCCGAGGCCAGCAGGATCACCCACAGCGCGGGCGCGTTGAACAGCTCACGCAGACCGGACGGGCGCCACGCGATCATCACGACCGACGCCACCGCATAAAGCAGCGTAGTGGCCCACAGCGGATGCAGGCCGGCCAACTCCAGATGCCGCAGCGGCCACCACGACACGCCCCAGACGAAGGCGTTGACCAGCAGGCCCAGCACCGGCAGCGTGCCGGCCGTGAGCAGCCGGCTCATGTGCGCGGCTCAGTGGCCATCGCTGCGCGCCAGCGCCAGCAGGCGCTGCAGTTCGTCGGCGTGACGCACCGTGTTGCGGCGGTGCCAGCGGCCGATCAGCGCCATGACGCCCGCCACCAGCAGGCCGAAGATGGTGATGGCGCCAAACGCCGACATGCCGCCACGCGTCATGCCGGTATAGAACGCACCCAGCGCCAGGATGCAGGCCTGCTCGTTGAAGTTCTGCACCGCAATCGAGCGGCCCGCGCCCATCAGGTTGTGGCCGCGGTGCTGCAGCAGCGCATTCATGGGCACGACCAGGAAGCCGCCCAGCCCGCCCAGCACGATCAGGAAGGGCGCCGCCAGCCAGACGTTGTCGATGAAGTTCATCAGCACCACCAGCAGCCCCATCGCCACCCCCAGCGGAATGACGCGGGGGGCGTGTTCCAGCCGCATCGCCACGGAGGCGATCACCGCGCCCACCGCCGTGCCGATGGCCACCACCCCCACCAGCGACGAGGCCTGCGTGGTGCTGTAGCCCAGCGCCGCCGCCGCCCAGGCCAGCACGATGTAGCGCAGGTTGCCCGAGACGCCCCAGAACAGCGTCGTGGTGGCCAGCGAGATCTGGCCGAGCTTGTCGGTCCACAGCCGGGTGTTGCAGACCGAGAAGTCGCGCACCAGTTCCAAGGGCTTGTTCGGCAGCGGCACCAGCTCCACGCCGGTGCGCGGAATGTAGAGATTGAAGACCGAGGCGATGACGTAGAAGAGGATCAGCGAGGCGATCGCCGCCTCGGGCGCCGTGTCGATGCCGGTGTCGATCAGTGGCAGATCCAGGCCCAGCAGGTAGGGCGAAATGTGCGCACCCACCAACTGCCCGCCCATCAGCACGCCCAGGATGATCGAGGCAATCGTCAGCCCCTCGATCCAGCCGTTGGCCTTGACCAGCTGCGACGGCGGCAGCAGCTCGGTCAGGATGCCGTACTTGGCCGGCGAATAAGCCGCCGCGCCCAGCCCGACGATGGCGTAGGCCGCCAGCGGGTGGGTGCCGAACAGCATCAGCAGGCAGCCCACCACCTTGATGGTGTTGGACAGGAACATCACCCGCCCCTTGGGCACCGCGTCGGCAAACGCCCCCACGAACGGCGCGAGCACCACGTAGAACAGCGCAAACATCGGCACCAGCGCCGCGCGTTGCCATTCGCCTGCACCCGAGGTGCGCAGCAGTTCGACCGCTGCCACAAACAGCGCGTTGTCAGCCAGCGAGCTGAAGAACTGCGCTGACATGATGGTGTGAAAGCCTTTTTTCATCCGGCGCGGGTCGTTTGGACATCTCTGGGCCTGGGGCCTCGGACGTCGTGTTTAGGTGAGATGGCGGGTGTGGGCGACGAGACAAACGCGGCGGGTTATAGCACGCGACCCTGTCGGTCGAAGCCGGAACCCCCCTTCCTGCGGGAGGGCACAGGCGCCGCCGCGCGGCTTGTGGCCGCTGGCAAAATTGGACCATGCCACGTCCGATCGAAGCCCTGATAGACCCTGATGCCATCGCGCACAACCTGCGGCGCGCCCGCGCCCAGGCCCCCGACGCCCGACTCTGGGCCGTGATCAAGGCCAACGCCTACGGCCACGGCATCGAGCACGTCTACCCCGGCGTGCTGGGTGCCGACGGTCTGGCGATGCTCGATCTGGCCGAGGCGCAGCGCGTGCGCGCACTCGGCTGGCGCGGGCCGATCCTGCTGCTCGAAGGCGCGTTCGAGGCGCGCGACCTGGAACTGTGCTCGCGCCTGAACCTCTGGCACGCCGTGCACTGCGACGCGCAGATCGCCTGGCTGGCCGCGCACAAGACGCACCAGCCGCACCGCATCTTCCTCAAGATGAACAGCGGCATGAACCGGCTCGGCTTCACGCCAGCGGCCTTCCGCAGCGCCTGGGCGCGGCTGAATGCGCTGCCGCAGGTCGACGAGATCTCGCTGATGACGCACTTCTCCGACGCTGACGGCACCCGCTTCGGCGCCGACGGCATCGCCCAGCAGATGGCGGTGTTCGAGGCCGCCACGCGCGACCTGCCCGGCGAGCGCACGCTGAGCAACAGCGCCGCCATCCTGCGCCACGGCTCGCAAGCCGGCGTGCGTGCCGACTGGGTGCGCAGCGGCATCCTCAGCTACGGCAGCGCGCCCGACTTTCCCGCCCACGACAGCGCCCACTGGGGCCTGCAACCGGCCATGACGCTGCGCTCGCGCCTGATCGGCGTGCAGCACCTGCAGGCCGGCGACAGCGTCGGCTACGGCAGCAGTTTCGTGGCTGACGCGCCGCTGCGCATCGGCGTGGTGGCCTGCGGCTATGCCGACGGCTACCCGCGCCATGCCGGCACGGGCACGCCCGTGCTGGTCGACGGCGTGCGCACCCGCACCCTCGGCCGGGTGTCGATGGACATGCTGGCGGTCGACCTCAGCCCGGTGCCGCACGCCGACATCGGCAGCGAGGTCACGCTCTGGGGCCGTGGCCCGCACGGCAGCCTGCTGCCGATCGACGAGGTCGCGCACGCCGCCGGCACCATCGGCTACGAGCTGATGTGCGCACTGGCCGCACGCGTGCCGGTCAGCGTGGTGGCGGAGGATTCGGCCCCGGAATGAGCGTCATGGAACGGATCGTGCATAGGCCGACACCCTCTTCTTTCACCCGCTGAAACCCATCCCATGGACCTGCCTGCCCACCAACTCAACATGACGGTGCTGATGACGCCCGACATGGCCAACTTCTCCGGCAACGTGCACGGCGGCACCATCCTGAAGCTGCTCGATCAGGTCGCCTACGCCTGCGCCAGCCGCTACGCCGGCCGCTATGTGGTGACGCTGTCGGTCGATCAGGTGATGTTCCGCCAGGCCATTCACGTGGGCGAGCTGGTGACGTTTCTGGCCAGCGTCAACCACACCGGCACGTCGTCGATAGAGGTCGGCATCAAGGTCATCACTGAAGACATCCGCGGCCAGGTGGTGCGCCACGCCAACAGCTGCTTCTTCACGATGGTGGCAGTGGACGACCACGGCAAGCCCACACCCGTGCCGCCACGCCAGCCGCAGAACCCTGACGAGTTACGCCGCTTCGAGTCCGCCAAGATCCGCAAGCAGCTGCGTCAGGAGATGGAGCAGCGGCTGCGCGCCACCCGCCAGGACGGCGTGGCGCCGGCCTGAATCGGTGCGGCCTCAGGCCGCACGCTTGAAGGTCGCCAGCAAGGCGCCCACGCTCACGAACAGCGCGCCGAAGCAGCGGTTGAGCAAGCGGATGTGGTGGACCTCGCGCAGCGCGCTCAGCACCCGCGCGGCCAGCGCGGTGTAGCCGGCCATCACCACCAGGTCGGTGAAGCCCAGCGTCAGTGCGATCACGCCGTACTGCAGCGCCAGCGGCTGGCTCAACTCCAGAAACTGCGGCACCACCGCCAGCAGGAACACCGTGCCCTTGGGGTTGACGGTGTTGACCATCCAGCCGCGCAGCACCAGATGGCGTCGCCGCGTGGCGGCCACCGGCTCACCACTGGCGGCCACCAGCGGCTCGGCCGGTGCGCGCCACTGCTTGATGCCCAGCCAGACCAGGTAGGCCACGCCCAGCCATTTGACGAGGGCAAAGCCCATGCTGGACGCGGCAATCAGCGCCCCCAGGCCCAGCCCGACCACCACGATCTGGGTCCAGATGCCCAGCACCAGCCCGATCGTCATGAAGTAGCCACGCGCAAAGCCGTGGTTGATGCCCGAGCTCATTGCCGCCACCGCGCCCGCGCCGGGTGAGAGGCTGATGGCCCAGGACGCCGCAAAGAATGCCAACCAAGTGTGAAGTTCCATGCCGCTGTTTTAGCATGGCGCGCCGCCGAGCCCACCCGCCATGAAACCGCCGCACCGCATCCACATCGCCCCGCACGAAGTCCACATGACCGCCATCCGTGCCCAGGGCAGCGGCGGCCAGAACGTCAACAAGGTGGCCAACGCGGTGCACCTGCGCTTCGACATCCGCGCTAGCAGCCTGGCCGACGAGGTCAAGACGCGCCTGCTGGCCTGGCCCGACCAGCGCATCACCACCGACGGCGTGGTCGTCATCAAGGCGCAGGAGCACCGCAGCCTGCCCATGAACCGCGCCGACGCGCTCGCCCGCCTGCAGGCGCTGGTGCAGGAGGCCGCCCACGTCGACGCCGTGCGCCGCCCGACCCACGCCACCTGGGGATCGAAACAGCGCCGGCTGGAAGGCAAGAGCGTGCGCGCCGGCGTCAAGGCGCTGCGCGGGCGCGTGACGGACTGAGCACAGACAATCCCGCCCATGGCCCGCGAAAAAACCCAATACACCTGCCGCGAATGCGGTGGCACCAACGCCAAGTGGCTGGGCAAGTGCCCGCACTGCAACGCCTGGAACACGATGGATGAGGGCCTGGTGGAGCCGGCCGCAGGGACGACCAAGAACCGCTTCCAGGCACTCGCAAAGAGCCTGCCGGTGATCACGCTGGCTGACATTGATGCCACCGACATCGCCCGCACCCCCACCGGGCTGGAGGAACTCGACCGCGTGCTGGGCGGCGGCATCGTCGAAGGCGGCGTGGTGCTGATCGGCGGCGATCCCGGCATCGGCAAGAGCACGCTGCTGCTGCAAGCGGCCGAGGCGCTCTCGGCGCAGATGAAGGTGCTCTACATCACCGGCGAGGAGTCCGGCGCACAGGTCGCGCTGCGGGCACGGCGGCTCGGGCTGACCGGTGCGCAGTTGCGCGTGCAGGCCGAGATCGGGCTGGAGCGCATCCTGGCGACGCTGGACGCCGAGCGGCCGGCGTTCTGCGTCATCGACTCGATCCAGACGGTCTATTCCGACCAGCTCAGCTCCGCGCCCGGCTCGGTGGCGCAGGTGCGCGAGTGCGCCGCCCAGCTCACCCGCGTGGCCAAGACCAGCGGCTGCACCATCGTGCTGGTCGGCCACGTCACCAAGGAAGGCGCGCTGGCCGGTCCGCGCGTGCTGGAGCACATCGTCGACACGGTGCTGTACTTCGAGGGCGACACCCACAGCAGCTTCCGGCTGGTGCGGGCCATCAAGAACCGCTTTGGCGCGGTCAACGAGATCGGCGTGTTCGCCATGACCGAGCGCGGCCTGAAGGGTGTGGCCAACCCGAGCGCGCTGTTCCTGTCGACCCACGGCGAGCCGGTGCCTGGCGCCTGCGTGCTGGTCACGCTCGAAGGCACGCGGCCGCTGCTGGTGGAGATTCAAGCCTTGGTCGACAGCGGCGGCCCCAGCCCGCGGCGCCTGAGCGTGGGCCTCGACCGTGACCGCCTCGCCATGCTGCTGGCCGTGCTGCACCGCCATGCCGGCGTGGCCTGCGCGGATCAGGACGTGTTCGTCAACGCGGTGGGCGGCGTGCGCATCAGCGAGCCGGCCGCCGACCTGGCCGTGCTGCTGGCGATCCAGAGCAGCTTGCGCGGGCGGCCGCTGCCGCGCGGCTTCATCGCCTTTGGCGAGGTCGGCCTGGCCGGCGAGGTGCGCCCGGCGCCGCGCGGGCAGGAGCGGCTCAAGGAGGCGGCCAAGCTCGGCTTCAGCATCGCGGTGGTGCCCAAGGCCAATGCGCCCAAGAAGCCGATCGAGGGGCTGGAGATCCACGCCGTCGAGCGCATCGAGGAAGCCATCGACCTGGTGCGCTCGCTGGCCTGAGCCGGCGCCACGGCTGTTTAACCACGCTCTAACATCGGCGCCCATGAAATTCCGCACCCCACTCAATGGCCTGCTGGCCGGCTCGGCCCTCATCGTCGGCACCTGGATGTATGGCTGGCGCGGCCTCGTGCTGGGCGTGACCGTGGTGGTGTTCTGGGCTGTGCTGCAGTTCAAGCGCGCCACGCGGGTGATGCAGAACGTCGCGCAGCGCCCCAAGGGCCTGGTCGACAGCGTCGTGATGACGCAAAGCCGGCTCTCGCCCGGCATGGACCTGAGCGAGGTGCTGATCGTCACCGGCAGCCTGGGCGTGCGCGTGAACGGACGCGACGAATGGAGCTGGCACGACGCCGGCGGCGATCAGCTCGTGGTGGTGATGCGCCGGGGCGTGGTGGTGCGCTGGGAAGTCGCCCGGGCCGATGCGCCGGAGACCGGCCCGGCCTTGCCGCAGCCGGCGCCTGATTCAGACTGACTCAGCCTGAGACGGGCTGCGCCAGCAAGCCCATGCGCATGCAGAGCGCGCGGGCCTGCGTCAGTTCAGCGTCCAGTTGCACGGCGGAGGCACTGGCTTGCTCGGCCGTCAGGGCTTCGCCCTGGGACTCCAGCTCGCGCGCTGTATCCGCCAGTTGCCGCAGCCCCAGGCTGGCGGCGGCGCCCTTGAACTTGTGCGCGGCGGCCCGGACCTGCGCCGCGTCGTGCTCGCGCAGCACGGCCAGCAACTCGGCGATGCTGCCGGACTCATCGGCCAGGAAACCGCCCAGCAGCGACTGGTAACCCGCCAGCGAGACGCCGACGCAGACCTCGGCAATCGACTCCAGATCCAGCAGCCGCGCCGCGTCGCCACGCCTGAAGCGCACGCGCGGGGGCTTGGGCGGCTTGGGAAGAGCCGGAACAGCGGCCGCCTCGGCAGCAGGCGCCGCCGCATCGGGCGACTCGGCCACCAGCGGCGCGGGCGCCGTTTCAGCCGCGGCAGGCACCTCGGCCCGCGCACCGAAGTGGCGGCGCAGCAGGGCTTCGATGTCATGCAGTTGCACCGGCTTGGCGAGGAAATCGTCCATGCCGGCGGCCAGCACACGCTCGCGGGAATCGCTGAAGGCGTCGGCCGTCAGCGCGACGATGCGCTGGCGCGACGCCGCGCCACCGAGCTGCCGGATGGCGAGCGTGGCGGCCAGGCCGTCCATCACCGGCATGTGCACGTCCATCAGCACGATGTCGTAGCGCATGCGCTGCACCTCGGCCACGGCCTGGGCGCCGTTCTCGCACAGGCCGACGCGGTGGCCCAGGCGACGCAGCAGCGCCTGCATCAGCTTGCGGTTGACGGGGTGGTCGTCGACCACCAGCACGTCCAGCGGCTCGGTCGAGCGGGCTTGCGCATCGTCTGCCGGCGCAGGAGACGCGGCCGCCGGCAGCACGGCGGCGTCCACCGGCGCGGGCAGCGCCTGCAGCGGCAGCTCGACGGTGAACACGCTGCCCTGGCCGGGCGCGCTGCGCACGGAAATGTCGCCGCCCATCATGCGCGCCAGGGTGCGGGAAATCTCCAGCCCCAGGCCCGTGCCCCCGTAGCGGCGGTTGATGGTTTCGTCGCCCTGGGCGAAGCGGCGGAACAGCCGCTGCAGCGTCAGCGCATCCATGCCGATGCCGGTGTCGCAGATGCTCAGGCGGAAGCGGTCCGGCGCCGGTGGCGACTGGTCTGCGGCCAGCTCGGCGGTGTCAGGCGCCGTGGCCGCCACCGCCGTCACGCGCTCCAGGCGCAGCGTCACGCCGCCTTGCGCGGTGAACTTGAGCGCATTGCCGATCAGGTTGTAGAGCACCTGCTTGAAGCGGATGTCGTCGAGCAGCACCCAGCGCGGCAGCAGGTCCGCACCTTCGACCGCCCATTGCAGGTGACGCGCGCGCGCCTGCGGCGCCATCAGTGCGTCGATGTCGGCCAGCAGGCGGTGCAGGTCGGTGACGCGCGGCTCGATCTCGATGCGGCCGGATTCGAGCTTGGAGATGTCGAGCACGTCGTTCAGGATCGTCAGCAGGTGCTCGCCCGATTCGCGCGCGGTGCGCAGGTGCTCGATCTGCTCGAAGTCCAGGCGCGAGCTCTGCAGCAGCGACAGCATGCCCAGCAGGCCGTTGAAGGGCGTGCGCAGCTCGTGGCTCATGTTGGCCAGGAACGCGCTCTTGGCGCGGCTGGCCTGCTCGGCGTCGTTGCGGGCTTCCTGCAGGTTCACGGCCAGCTCTTCGAGGCGCTGGCGCCGGTTCTGCAGCATGCGCAGCTGCCGCACCACGAACACCGCGAACAGCAGCGTCAGCAGGCACTGGAACACCGTCAGCCCGATGGCCATGCGGTTCTGGTCGCGCACGGCCTGGTTGCGCTGGCTGGTCTGGTCGGCCACGGTGTGCAGCATCTGCAGCGAGAGGTCGTGGATCAGCCCCTCCAGCCTGGCCAGCCGGGTGTCGATCTCGGCCCAGGTGCGGGTGTCGAGCGGCGGCGTCGCGCCCAGCGACAGCAGCGGGTCGGCAAACGCGACGAATTCATTCAGCGCCGCGCGCACGGTGTGCTGCACCGGCAGCAGCGGCGTCACATCGCGGGTACGCTCCGGCTCGGCCAGATTGACGCGGCTGACGAAAATTTCGTAGCGCTGCTGGATGGCGTCCAGGCGCCCGGCCTCGGGGTGGAGGGCCATGGGCTGCACCAGCTGGCGCAGCCGCAGGTGTTCGGTCTCGAGCTGGAAGACGCTCCAGACCGCGTTGTCGCCCTTGTAGCGGACAGTGGCGTTGAGCAGGGAAATGGACTGCGCCTGCAGCCACCCGACCCCGGCAAACGCCAACAGCAAGACGATGCCGATGAGCAACAGCGCCCAGTTCCCGGTTCGACTGGAGCGGCTGACGCGACCGGCTTCGATCACTCGACTTCCAGACTCTTGAGCTGCCAGGCGGCGCGGCTGTAGTACAGCTCGGAGCGCAGCGCCTCGTTGCTGTCGAACGGGTAGATGATGAACAGCGGGCCCTTGTCGCGCACGGGCATTGGCTTGTCGTCCATGAGGCGGGCCATCACCACGTCAAAGCGCTTGCTGTCCTCGACCGGCAACTCGACCTTGTAATCATTGAGCGCCACGGCGCGCAGCGTCTTGCCCTGGGCGCCCACGGCCGCCAGCACGTCGCGCAGCAGCGGGCCGGTGAATTTGCGCGGCTCCTTGTACCAGGGCGTGTTGGTGGTGAAGCTGTGCTGCGGCAGGGCCGCGAGCATGTCCATGTCGAATTCGGCGCGCTCGCCCGCATTGCGCTGGCTGATGCGGCCCGTAACGCTCAGCACGACGCGTGACTTGGAACGATCCAGCGCGCGCACTTGCGGCAGCACGGCCAGACCCAGCAGACCGGTGATGAGATGACGACGTTGAAGCATGAAGACCTCCGGAGAGACAAAAGTGGAGACAAGGAGAGCCGGCATTGAAATGCGTGGCGCGGCACCATGCCAGTTCTGCGCCTGATGGAGAAGACACTGGACTGGCCGAAACTGAACACTTCAGCAATTTCGACCGCTGCACACCAAACTTGAACCGCCTCCAGCCCGGATGTCACCCGCCAGAGGTCAGCCCCACCCTCAGCCGAAGTGGCAGATGTAGTGGTATGGCTCGCCTTCCACGCGGATCTGGAAGCTGGCGTTGCCGGGCACGTCGAACTTCTGGCCGGGGCCGAAGGTCTGCCAGTCGTTGCGGCCCGGCAGCAGCACGTGGCAGGCGCCGGCCACGGTTTCCATGATCTCGGGCGCACCGGTATTGAAGGTCAGCGAGGCGGGCAGGATCACGCCCACGCTCTTCTTGCTGCCATCGGCCAGGGTGATGGCGTGCGAGACGCACTTGCCGTCGAAGTAGACGCTGGCCTGCGGCGACACGCTGACGACGGGAATCTGGGGAACGCTCATGAATCAATCCTTCGGGGGCACGTGGAGAAGACGGAAACCCGAAATTCTAAGAGTCCGCCGCGCTCGGCACCCGCACCACCGTGACGCTGCAGTCGGCCTGCGCCACCACCTGCGACGACACACTGCCCAGATAGCGCCGCAGCGCCGAGGTGCCGCGCGCGCCCATCACGATGTGGTCGATCTGGTTCTTGGCGGCGAATTCGACGATCGCGTCCGCCGCATCGGGCGCCTCCAGCACATGAAAAGTCAACCGGCTGTCCTCCAGCTTGAGCAGCTGCGAGATCGGTCGCGCCCAGTGCTTG
The DNA here is from genome assembly GCF_965250675.1 of Leptothrix sp. (in: b-proteobacteria). NCBI lineage: Bacteria > Pseudomonadati > Pseudomonadota > Betaproteobacteria > Burkholderiales > Sphaerotilaceae > Leptothrix > Leptothrix sp. (in: b-proteobacteria). The sequence continues at coordinate 641,907 of NZ_CBDFPH010000001.1, read as the reverse complement.
AGGCCCACCAGCTGCTTGACATGCAGGCTGTTGCCGTCGGCATCGGTCAGCTCGTCCATGCCGATGCGGTTGGTCTTCATCACGCCCACGCAGGCCAGGCGCGCGCCCGGCTCGGTCGAGACGATTCGCCGCACGGTCTCGCGCAGCAGGTCGAGCAACTCGTCGGTGGCATTGCCCACGTCCACCGCCGCCAGGATGATGGGCGCGCGCTTGAGCTGTTCGTTGACGCTGCCACGCTGGCTGGGCTCGGCTCCCAGCGCCCGGAACCAGCGCCGGAAATTGCCCCAGTGTGCGGCCAGACCGCCACCGGACTCGCCGCGCTCGGCCCGTGCCGTGAGCTTGACCTGCGCGGGGTTCTGCAGATCCTGCGCCAGATGCGCCGCGCTCGGGTGGCGCTGCTCGGCGTCGACCTCCAGGCAGCGCAGGATCAGCTCCTGCAACCACGGCGGGCAGTCGGGGCGGTGCACGCGCGGCGGAATCGGCTGCCGGTAGAGCCGCTCGCGCAGGCCGCGCACCGTGCTGGGCGAGCCGAACGGGCGCTGGCCGGTGGTCAGGTGATAGAGCATCACGCCCAGCGCGAACAGGTCGCTGCGCGGCTCGCTGCGCACGAACTGCACCTGCTCGGGCGACATGTAGGGGCCGGTGCCCATCGGCAGGTTGAATTCCTCGTCGAGCAGGTCGGGCAGCTGGTCGTGGCGACTCAGGCCGAAGTCGACCAGCACCGCGTCGCCCAGCCCGCCACCCGGCGCAGTGCGCAGCATGATGTTGCTGGGCTTGATGTCGAGGTGGATCACGTGCTGGCGGTGCAGGTCGTGCAGCGCGATGGCGACCTTGGCGCCGATGACGGCGACCTCGGCCACCGGCAGCGGCGCCAGGTCGAGCAGCGGGCGCAGCGAGTCGCCCGGAATGTGCTCCATCACGATGTAGGGCCGCGTGGTGAAGTCACCGCGCGCGATGAAGCGCGGCACGTGCGGACCCTTGAGCAGCGGCAGCAGCATCTGCTCGACCTCGAAGCCGACGATGGTCGCCGGGTCCTCGCCACCCTTGATGCGCGGCACCTTCATGATCATCGGCACATCGGCGTGATCCGGGTGCGTCACGCGCCACAGCACCGCCATGCCGCCCTGGTGCAGGCGCTCTTCAAGGCGGAAACCATCGCAGACCATGCCGGCGCCCAGCGGCGGCAGCAGAACGGCAGACGCCGGGGACGGGTTGAGGGTCATGAGCGACTCCGGTTCGGCGGGGCAGGCTTCAGAGACCGGCGTTCAGGCGCTCGCCCAAGCTGCGCGGCAGGCCGGCCGCGATGATCTTGGCCGCCGTGGCGTCGTGGTTGTAGGGCACGCGGTGGAAGGTCAGCGTGGCACGCGCGGTGTCGAACATCGCCCAGCAGGCCGCCGGATTGCCATCACGCGGCTGACCGCACGACCCCGGCAGCGCCAGCCACTGGCGATGCGCCGGCACCGGCACCGCCACACCCGGCACGGGCGTGAAATCGGCAATCTTGCCCGTGCTGGAGAGGTGGTACAGCGCCGGCTGGTGCACATGGCCGCAGAAGGTGTGGCGGCAGTCGGTGGCGTACATGCTGCGCACCGCCTCCGCCCGGCTCAGGATGTACTCCCAGCCCTTGGGCGCCCAGGCGTTGGCGTGCACGAACAGGCTGCCGCCATCCTGGCTGGTGTAGGGCAAGTGGCCCAGGAACTCCAGCTGCGCTGGCGTGAGCTGCTCGCGCGTCCAGGCAATCACCCGGCGAGCGTCCTCCACCAGATGCGGGCTGGGGCCCTGCACCACGCTCTCGTCGTGGTTGCCCCGCACGGCAATCGCGCCCTGGGCGACCAGGTCCATCACCCGCTCGACCACCCAGCCCGGATCGGCGCCATAGCCGACAAAGTCCCCCAGCAGCGCCAGCCTCTCGGCGCCATGCAGGTGCGCCTGCTCCAGGCAGGCCTCGAAGGCCTCGCGGTTGGCGTGAATGTCGGTAATGAGGGCCAGCTTCATGGTCGGATGCAGTCGTTGGGATCAAACAAGACAAGAAAAAAGCCCTAGAGCGTTGATTCTCTAGGGCTTTCCGGTCTTCCGCGAACCTTCGCGGACGTTGTAATGGTGGAGCCGGGGGGGATCGAACCCCCGTCCGCAAGCCATCCTCAGGTAGTTCTACATGCGTAGTTCTCTGATTTGGATCTCACGCTGCTGACGGGCAGGAACACCCTTCAGTCAACGCCAGTCACTATTTCTCGTACCCGGCTGAGTGACCCCACCTGATACCAGCCAATGTGTATTACCTCTCAGCCCTTGCGGACCCGGCCCATCGGCCAACCGTTGAGAGGCTCACCGGTGTTAAGCGGCGAGAGCGAACGTAGAGTCGTTTGCAGTTACTTTGTTTCCAGTGGTTTTACGAGCGGACTGGTGCTCGGCATGCCCTACTCCAATTCCGCACCCACGTCGAAACCAGGTCGGCCCCAGAGACACGTAGTTTAGGCCAATGGCGCGAGGTTCAAGAGTTGCTCGGGACTGTCGATCAAAAAATCCGCGCCCCATTGATCAACCGCATCGCCCTGCCCCAGGTAGCCCCAGGCAGCGGCCACGGTGGACATGCCGGCAGCACGCCCAGCCTGGATGTCGCGCAGATCGTCACCGACATAGAAGCAGGCCTGCGGCGCCATCGACAGCCGACGCGCGGCCTCGAACAACGGCTCAGGGTGGGGCTTGGCGTGGGGCGTGGTGTCACCGCAGATCAGCACGCGACTGCGCTCGGCCAGGTTCAGCGCCTGCACGATGGGTTCGGCGTAGCGGCTGTGCTTGTTGGTGACGATGCCCCAGGGGATGCAACGCGCGTCCAGTTGATCCAGCACCGGCGCCATGGCGGCGAAGACGCAGGTGGCGGCCGTCATGTCGGCCTCGTAGGCCTGCAGGAACTCGTGCTTGGCGGCCTCGAAGTCCGGATGATCCATGCCGATCTGCAGTGCCACGCCCACCATGCCGCGCGCGCCGGTGCCCGTCATGGGGCGATAGTGCGACAGCGGCAGGGGCGCCAAGCCACGGCGCGCGCGCAGCACGTTGCCGGCAGCGCCGAGGTCAGGGGCGCTGTCGATGAGCGTGCCGTCCAAATCAAACAGGACGGCCTGAACGCGGGGGTGATTCATCACGTCCTTCAGCCGCCAGACCTGCGGCAGGCCAGCAGGTAGTTGACGCTGGTGTCGCCACTGAGCCAGTAGCGGCGCGTGAAGGGGTTGTATTCCATGCCGCGCGTCTGCTGCAGGTTGAGGTCAGCGTCGCGCGCCCAGCGGGTCAACTCGCTCGGGCGGATGAACTTGGCGTACTCGTGCGTGCCAGCCGGCAGCAGCTTGAGCAGGTATTCCGCACCGACGATGGCAAACAGGAAGGACTTCGGGTTGCGGTTGAGGGTCGAGAAGAACACCCAGCCGCCCGGCTTGACCAGTTCGCTGCAGGCCCGCACGATGGATTCGGGGTCGGGCACGTGCTCGAGCATTTCCATGCAGGTGACGACGTCGAACGAGGCGGGCTGCCCGGCAGCCAGGGCCTCGACGGCCTGCTCGCGGTAGTCGACGGCCACGCCGGACTCCATCGCGTGCAGCTGCGCGACCTTGAGCGAGCGCTCGGCCAGGTCAATGCCCAGCACCTGGGCGCCCTTGCGCGCCATCGCTTCGGTCAGGATGCCGCCACCGCAGCCGACATCGAGAATCTTCTGGCCCGACAGGCTGCCCACGCACTGCTCGATCCAGCCCAGCCGCAGCGGATTGATCTGGTGCAGGGGACGGAATTCACTCTCGGGGTCCCACCATTTGTGGGCGAGTTCGCTGAACTTGGCAAGTTCCTGGGGATCGGCGTTTTGCATGGACGGATCGTAAGACGGAAAACAAAAAACCCCGCCGAAGCGGGGTTTGCGTAGAACAAGTCGAGAGACTTATTGCTTGGCGCGCGTGCCGACCACTTCGATTTCGACGCGGCGGTTCTTGGCCTTGCCTTCCTTGGTGGCGTTGTCGGCCACGGGCTGCTTCTCGCCCTTGCCTTCGGTGTAGACGCGGTTCTGCTCGATGCCCTTGCTGGTCAGGTACTTCTTGACCGCTTCAGCACGTGCCACCGACAGCTTCTGGTTCGAAGCATCGGAGCCGACCGAGTCGGTGTGACCCACGGCGATGATGACTTCCAGATTGATGCCCTTGACCTTGGCGACCAGGTCGTCAAGCTTGGCAGCTGCGTCCTTCTTCAGCACCGACTTGCCGGTGTCGAAGAATGCGTCGGCAGCGAAGGTGACCTTCTCGCTCACAGGAGCGGCAGGAACGACGACCGGTGCGGGAACGGGAACCGGGACAGGCACAGGGGCCGGTGCGGGCGCAGGAGCCGGTGCCGGAGCAGGGGCCGGTGCGGGCGCAGGAGCCGGTGCAGCCGCCACAGCCGGTGCCGGGACACCGTCGCAGCCTTGCACGCCCGTCGCGGGGGTGAAGCTGGCATCACGCCAGCAGTGTTCGTTGCTGCCGTTTTTCCAGACCGTGCCGTCGCCGGAGCGCCAGTTGTCCACAGCACCCGTGCCACCGCCCGTTGCACATGCAGCCAGCGCAGCCGATGCAAACAGCAGGGCGACCTTGTTCAATTTGTTCATGGTTGTCCTCTAGATATCAGCCGCCAACGGGCTGTAAAACCAGTTAAAGCGACCCGGGCATCCTGTGAGAGAAGACGCCGGAAACCGCGAAATCATTGTGCCATAGGGCTTCTTTGCAGCAATCAATTGCCGGCCGACCCGTCTGAGCGGGCCACAGGTGTTGCACACAGGCGACAATCCTGGCCCTCGTAGAATCTACGGTTTGATCGTTCGCGCCTGCGTGTTCCGCGTATTGCGGCCTGACTGTGACAGGCCAAAGTATTTCGCACTGTCCTGACCAGTGCCCGGAGCACCGCAGAGCGCGTAGCCGACCGCCTGCCCCGCCTGGAACCGCATGACCTCATTCGCCAAAGAAACTCTGCCCATCAGCCTCGAAGAGGAGATGCGGCGTTCGTATCTGGATTACGCGATGAGCGTGATCGTCGGTCGGGCCCTGCCGGACGCACGCGATGGCCTGAAGCCTGTGCACCGGCGCGTGCTCTTCGCCATGCACGAACTCAACAACGACTGGAACCGGCCGTACAAGAAATCGGCCCGTATCGTCGGTGACGTGATCGGTAAATATCACCCGCACGGCGACACCGCCGTGTACGACACCATCGTGCGCATGGCGCAGGACTTCAGCCTGCGCCACATGCTGGTCGACGGCCAGGGCAACTTCGGCTCGGTCGACGGCGACAGCGCTGCGGCGATGCGGTACACCGAAATCCGCCTGTCGAAGATTGCCCACGAGATGCTGGCCGACATCGACAAGGACACGGTCAACTTCGGCCCCAACTACGACGGCTCCGAGAAAGAGCCGCTGGTGCTGCCCAGCCGCCTGCCCAACCTGCTGATCAACGGCTCGGCCGGCATCGCGGTCGGCATGGCGACCAACATCCCGCCGCACAACCTCAACGAGGTGGTCGACGCCTGCCTGCACCTGCTCAAGAACCCCGACGCCAGCATCGACGAGTTGATGGAAATCATCCCGGCGCCGGACTTCCCGACCGCCGGCATCATCTACGGCATCAACGGCGTGCGCGAGGGCTACCGCACCGGCCGTGGCAAGGTGCTGATGCGCGCCCGCGTCCACTTCGAGGACATCGACCGCGGCCAGCGCCAGGCCATCATCGTTGACGAGTTGCCCTACCAGGTCAACAAGAAGACGCTGCAGGAGCGCATGGCCGAGCTGGTGCATGAGAAGAAGATCGACGGCATCAGCCACATCCAGGACGAGTCCGACAAGTCGGGCATGCGGCTGGTGATCGAGTTGAAGCGCGGCGAAGTGCCCGAGGTCGTGCTCAACAACCTCTACAAGCAGACCCAGCTGCAGGACACCTTCGGCATCAACATGGTGGCGCTGATCGACGGTCAGCCGCGCCTGTGCAACCTCAAGCTGCTGCTGGAAGTGTTCCTGGAGCACCGCCGCGAGGTCATCACCCGTCGCACCGTGTTCGAGCTGCGCAAGGCACGCGACCGTGGCCACGTGCTCGAAGGCCTGGCCGTGGCGCTGGCCAACATCGACGAGTTCATCGAAACCATCAAGACCAGCCCGACGCCGCCGGTGGCCAAGCTGGCACTGATGAGCAAGAGCTGGGATTCGTCGGTGGTGCGGGAGATGCTCACCCGCGCCGAAACCGACACCGCCGGCGGCCGCGAGGCCTACCGCCCCGACGATCTGGCGCCGCAGTTCGGCATGCAGGCCGACGGCCTCTACCGCCTGTCGGACGACCAGGCCGGCGAGATCCTGCAGATGCGCCTGCAGCGTCTCACCGGCCTGGAGCAGGACAAGATCGTCGGCGAGTACAAGGAGGTCATGGCGCAGATTGCCGACCTGCTCGACATCCTGTCCAAGCCCGAGCGCGTGACCTTCATCATCGGCGAAGAGCTGACCGCCGTGCGCCAGGAGTTCGGCCAGACCAAGCTCGGCGCGCGCCGCTCGGTGGTCGAGCACAACGTGCAGGAACTCGGCACCGAGGACCTGATCACGCCGACCGACATGGTCGTCACGCTCAGCCACACCGGCTACATCAAGAGCCAGCCGCTGGCCGAATACCGCGCGCAGAAGCGCGGCGGACGCGGCAAGCAGGCCACCGCGACCAAGGACGACGACTGGGTCGACCAGCTCTTCATCGCCAACACCCACGACTGGATGCTGTGCTTCAGCAACCGCGGCCGGGTCTACTGGCTGAAGGTGTGGGAAGTGCCGCAAGGCGGCCGGGCTTCGCGCGGCAAGCCGATCGTCAACATGTTCCCGCTGCTGCCCGACGAGAAGATCAACGTCGTGCTGCCGCTGACGGGCGACAACCGCGTCTTCCCGGCCGACCACTTCATCTTCATGTGCACCGCGCGCGGCACGGTCAAGAAGACCGCGCTGAACGAGTTCAGCAACCCGCGCAAGGCCGGCATCATTTCGGTCGACCTCGATGAAGGCGACTTCCTGATCGGCGCGGCACTGACCGATGGCCAGCACGACGTGATGCTGTTCAGCGACGGCGGCAAGGCCGTGCGCTTCGACGAGAACGACGTGCGTCCGCTGGGCCGCCAGGCACGCGGCGTGCGCGGCATGGCGCTCGAAGAAGGCCAGAGCGTGATCGCCATGCTGGTGGCCGAGCAGGACAGCGTCGCCGCTGAAGGTGACACCGCGGAAGGCGATGCCATCATCACCAGCGCCAACCCCAACGCCCGCACCAGCGTGCTGACCGCCACCGAAAACGGCTACGGCAAGCGCACCAGCATCGCTGAGTACACCCGCCATGGCCGCGGCACCAAGGGCATGATCGCCATCCAGCAGACCGAGCGCAACGGCCGTGTCGTGGCCGCCACGCTGGTGCACGCCAACGACGAGATCATGCTGATCACCGACCGTGGCGTGCTGGTGCGCACCCGCGTGTCCGAGATCCGCGAAATGGGCCGTGCCACGCAAGGCGTGACGCTGATCGGGCTGGACGAGGGCTCCAAGCTCTCGGGCCTGCAGCGCATCGTCGAGAACGACGCCAATACCGACACCAATACCGACACCAATACCGAGGCCAACACCGACGCGCCCGATCTGGACGCCGGCACCGAAACCCCCGCAGAGGAATGATGATGTTGCGTGCATTGACCCGACGTGCCTCGGCACTGGCTGTGGCCGGCCTCATGGCCACCTCCGGCGCGATCGCGGCTGAGCCGGCATCGGCGGCCAAGAAGGAACTGGTGCAGAAGGTGCTGAAGCTGCAGCAACCCGGCATCGAGGCCATGGCGCGCAGCCTGGCCGAGCGCCCGGCGCTGCAGATGCTGCAGGCCGCCGGCATGGCGCTGCAGACCCAGGTGCCCGCCGACAAGCGCGAATCCGTCGGCAAGGCGGTCGAGGCCGACATCAAGAAATTCGTCGACGAGGCGGCACCGCTGCTGCGCGAGCGCGCCGTCAAGCTCGCACCCGCCGTGCTGGGCCCGACGCTGGAAGAGAAATTCAGCGAAGACGAGTTGAAGCAGCTGATCGCCTGGCTCGAATCGCCCGTGAACAAGAAGTACCAGCAACTGGCGCCCGAGATGCAGAACAGCATGGCCCAGCGCCTGGCCAACGAGTCCAGGGCGCAGATCGAGCCCAAGCTGCAGGCGCTGGAGAAGCGCGTGCGTGCTGCCGTGGGCGCACCGGCAGCGGCTGCCAGCCGTTGATTCGACCTGCCGACCTGACCTGACACCCCCCCAACCGGTTGCACCGAACGATGATGGCTCGCCCCTACAACTTCTCCGCCGGCCCCGCCGTGCTGCCCGAAGCGGTGCTGCAGCAGGCCGCCGCCGAAATGCTCGACTGGAATGGCAGCGGCATGAGCGTGATGGAGATGAGCCACCGCGGCCGCGAGTTCATCAGCATCTACGAGCAGGCCGAATCGGACTTGCGCGAACTGCTGGCGGTGCCGGCGAACTTCCGCATCCTGTTCATGCAGGGCGGCGGGCTGGCCGAGAACGCCATCGTGCCAATGAACCTGTCGCGCGGCGGCGCGGCGGACTTCATCGTCACCGGCAGCTGGTCCGACAAATCGGCCAAGGAAGCGGCGCGTTACTGCAGCGCCCGCGTCGCGGCCACCGCCCAGGCCAGCCACTTCACGCAGATCCCGGACGCCGCCGGCTGGCAGCTCAGCGCCGACGCGGCCTACGTGCACCTGTGCAGCAACGAGACCATCCACGGCGTGGAGTTTCAGCAGCTGCCGGACCTGGCTGCGCTCGGCAGCACGGCGCCACTGGTGGTCGATGCGTCATCGCACATCCTGTCGCGCGCGGTCGACTGGTCACGCGTGGGCCTGCTGTTTGCCGGCGCGCAGAAGAACATCGGCCCGGCCGGCGTGACCATCGTGATCGTGCGTGACGACTTGCTCGGCCACGCGCTGTCGATCTGCCCGTCGGCGTTCGACTACCAGCGGGTGGCGGACAACGGCTCGATGTACAACACGCCGCCGACCTACGGCATCTACATCGCCGGGCTGGTGTTCCAGTGGCTCAAGGCCCAGGGCGGCGTGGCGGCGATGGAGCGGCTGGCCATCGAGAAATCGGCGCTGCTGTACAGCGCGCTCGACGGCAACGATTTCTACGTCACCCATGTGGCGCATGAAGTGCGCTCGCGCATGAACGTGCCCTTCTTCCTGCGCGACGAGTCGCTCTACGACGCCTTCCTGGCCGGTGCCAAGGCGCGCGGCCTGTTGCAGTTGAAGGGCCACAAGAGCGTGGGCGGGCTGCGCGCCTCGATCTACAACGCCATGCCGCTGGCGGGCGTCCAGGCCCTGGTGGCTTACCTGAACGAGTTTGCAGACCAACATGGCTGAACCTTCAAACCCCTCCCCCGCCATCGATCCGGCGCTGCTGGTGCTGCGCACGCAGATCGACGCGCTCGACCGTGAACTGCTCGCCATGCTCAACCGCCGCGCCACGCTGGCGCAGGAAGTGGGCGAGCTCAAGAAGAAGGAAGGCTCGGTGGTGTTCCGCCCCGAGCGCGAGGCGCAGGTGATCGACGGCCTGAAGGCGACCAACCCCGGCCCGCTGAAGAACGACAGCGTCGCGCCGATCTGGCGCGAGATCATGAGCGCCTGCCGCTCGCTCGAAACCCCTACCCGCGTCGCCTACCTCGGCCCCGCCGGCACCTTCAGTGAACAGGCGGCGCTCGGTTTCTTCGGCAGCTCGATCGTGCGCGTGCCCTGCGGCAGCATCGACGAGGTGTTCCGCGCCACCAGCGGCGGCGCGGCCGACTTCGGCGTGGTGCCGGTCGAGAACTCGACCGAAGGCGTGGTGGCCCGCTCGCTCGACCTGTTCCTGACCACGCCGCTGTTCATCATCGGCGAGACCAGCCTGTTCGTGCGCCACAACCTGCTGCGCAAGACCGACACGCTGGCCGACATCAAGGCCGTCTGCGCGCACCCGCAGGCGCTGGCCCAGTGCCACGGCTGGTTGAGCTACCACCTGCCGGACGTGGAACGCCGCCCGGTCTCCAGCAACGCCGAAGGCGCACGGCTGGCCGGCCTGGACCCGACGCTGGCCGCGATTGCCAGCGAACGCGCCGCCAGCGAATGGGGCCTGCACGTGGTGTCGCCAGCGATCCAGGACGACGCCAACAACCGCACCCGCTTCGCCATCGTCACGCACCCGGAGCGCCACCCCGCGCCGCAGGCCTCGGGCCACGACTGCACCAGCCTGGTGGTGTCGGTGGTGAACCGGCCGGGCGCGGTGCATGACATCCTCGTGCCACTCAAGGTGCACGGCGTGTCAATGACGCGTTTCGAGTCGCGCCCGGCGCGCTCCGACCAGTGGGAGTACTACTTCTACATCGACATCCAGGGCCACCCGAACACGCCCGCCGTGGCCACCGCGCTGCAGGAATTGCGCAGCGTGTGCGCCTACTTCAAGGTGCTGGGCACCTACCCGATCGACATGAAATGAACATGATGCCCCCACGTTCACTTCGTTCTCTGCCCCCCGGGGGGGCGCAGGCCTTCCTTGGGACGGCCCGGCGGGAGGCCTGACCCATGTTCAAGCAACTGGGAGTGATCGGCTGCGGCCTGATGGGCGGCAGTTTCGCGCTGGCGCTCAAGCGTGCCGGGCTGGTGCAGCGGGTGGTGGGCTACAGCAAGTCGCCCTCGACCATCGAACGCGCCATGCGCCTGGGCGTGGTCGACATCGCGGCCGAGTCGGCGCTGCTGGCGGTCTCGGGCTCGGACATCGTGCTGATCTCGGTGCCGGTGGCGGCCAGCGAGGCCACCTTCAAGGCCATCCGCAACCTGGTCGAGCCGGGCGTGCTGGTGATGGACGTGGGCAGCACCAAGCGCGACGTGGTCGACGCCGCCCGCCGCGTGCTCAAGGACCGGCTGCCCAGCTTCGTGCCAGCGCACCCGATCGCGGGCAAGGAAGTCGCCGGTGTCGAGCATGCCGACGCCACGCTCTACCAGGGCAAGCAAGTCATCCTGACGCCGCTGCCGCAGACCGACCCGGTGCTGGTGCAGAAGGCCACCGACGTCTGGGCCGCCATCGGCTGCCAGGTCTTGCGCATGACGCCCGAGAACCACGACACCGCCTTCGCGGCCGTCAGCCACCTGCCGCACCTGCTGGCGTTTGCCTATTTCAACGCGGTGATGTCGCAGCCGGCCGGGCGCGAGTTCCTGTCGCTGGCCGGACCCGGCTTCCGCGACTTCACCCGCATTGCCGCCAGCGACTCGACCGTCTGGCGCGACATCCTGCAGAGCAACCGCGAGGAAGTGCTCAAGCAGCTGCAACGCACCCGCCACGCGCTGGACGCCTTCGAGCACGTCATGCGCTCGGGCAACCAGGAAGCGCTGGAAGACCTGATCCGCACCGCCTCCGACGGCCGCGCCGGCTGGCAGATGAACGCACGACCCGGCACCGCGCGCTGAACCGCGCTCCCAACCCGAAGCCCATGTACGCCATTCCCCACCTCGACCTGCCGCCGCTGGGCGCCGCAGCCGGCACGGTTCGCCTGCCCGGCTCCAAGAGCATTTCCAACCGCCTGCTGCTGCTGGCCGGCCTGAGCCAGGGCGTGACCACGCTGGTGGATCTGCTCGACTCGGACGACACCCGCGTCATGCTCGACGCGCTGCGCACGCTGGGCTGCACCATCGAGCAGGACGGCCGCCACACCCGCATCACCGGCTTTGCCGGCCGGCCCGCTGTTCAGCAGGCCGCGCTGTTCCTGGGCAACGCCGGCACCGCCATGCGGCCGCTGACCGCCGCGCTGGCCGTCATCGCGACGCAGAACGGCGGGCGCTACACACTCAGCGGCGTGCCGCGCATGCACGAGCGCCCGATCGGCGACCTGGTCGACGCGCTGCGCGGCCTGGGCGTCACGGTCGAATGCCTGGCCAACCCCGGCTACCCGCCGCTGACGCTGGCCGGTGGCTGCCTGCATCTGGATGAGCCGGTGCGCGTGCGCGGCGATGTCTCCAGCCAGTTCCTGACCGCGCTGCTGCTGGCTCTGCCCCTCGCGGCACAGATCCGTGACGTGACCATTGAGGTGGTTGGCGAGCTGATCTCCAAGCCCTACATCGAGATCACGCTCAACCTGCTGCAGCGTTTCGGTATCGCGGTGCAACGCGAAGGCTGGCAGCGTTTCACGATTCCGGCCGGCAGCCGCTACGTCACGCCGGGCGAGGTACACGTGGAGGCCGATGCGTCGTCGGCGTCGTACTTCATCGCGCTGGGTGCGCTGGCCGGCGTGGCCGCGCCAGTGCGCATCGAAGGCGTGGGCAGTGCCTCCATCCAGGGCGACATCCGCTTCGTCGAGGCCGCGCAGGCCATGGGCGCCGTGGTGGTGGCCGAGCCCAACGCGCTGGAAGTGCGGCGCGGCGCCTGGCCGCTCAAAGCCATCACGCTGGACTGCAACCACATTCCCGACGCCGCCATGACGCTGGCGGTGATGGCGCTCTACGCCGACGGCCCGAGCACGCTCACCAACATCGCCAGCTGGCGCGTCAAGGAAACCGACCGCATCGCCGCCATGGCCGCCGAGCTGAACAAGCTCGGCGCGCGGGTCGAGGAAGGCGCCGACTACCTGCGCGTCTGGCCGCTGGAGCAGTTCCAGAGCGCGGCCATCCACACCTACGACGACCACCGCATGGCCATGTGCCTGTCGCTGGCGGCCTTCCACCCGCTCAAGGGTGCGGCGCCGGTGCCGCTGCGCATCCTCGACCCCAAGTGCGTGGCCAAGACCTTCCCGGACTATTTCGAGGCGCTCTTCAGCGTGGTGCACGCCGAGGCCGAGCACATTCCGGTCATCACCATTGACGGCCCGACCGCCTCCGGCAAGGGCACGCTGGCGGCCGGCGTGGCGGCGCGGCTGGGCTATCACACGCTGGATTCGGGCTCGCTCTACCGCGTCACCGCCCTGGCCGCCCAGCGTGCAGGCGTGGCTGCGGATGACGAAGCCGGCCTGGCCGGCATCGCCCGGGCCCTGCACCTGCGCTTCGAGGGCACCGACGTGCTGCTCGAGGGCACCGACGTGACCGAGCAGCTGCGCCACGAGGCCGTGGGCGCCATGGCCTCGCAGATTTCGGTCTGGCCGGCAGTGCGCGCGGCGCTGTTCGCGCTGCAGTGTGACTTCCGTCAACTGCCAGGCCTGGTCGCCGACGGACGCGACATGGGCACAGTGATTTTCCCCACCGCCGGCCTGAAGGTTTTTCTCACGGCCACGGCGGCGGCGCGAGCCGAGCGGCGCTACCAGCAATTGATTGCCAAGGGCTTTTCCACTACATTACACGGCCTTCGCGCAGACTTGGAAGCGCGCGACGAACGGGACAAAAACCGCTCCGTCGCCCCTTTGAAGCCCGCCGAAGACGCGCTACTGCTGGACAACTCACAGCTCGGCATCGAGGCTTCGGTGCAACAAGTGACCGCCTGGTGGGAAGCGCGACAGCCGTTCGAGCCCGGGCACTCCGCCTGAGCGCTGACGGCGCCCTGGGTCCGGCAACTTCCCTCCTTGTGCGTCCTGCACGTCGAGTTGCCGGTTCAGTAACCTAACCCGCCACGGAAGTGGTCCCAGTCGCCGGCTGCCCGGCGCAGAAAGTCAACAATGTCCCAAGCTACTCCTGCCTACGAAGGCATGGACTCCTTCGCCGCCCTGTTCGAAGAGTCGCTGCAGAAGTCCGACATGCGCGCCGGCGAGGTCATCTCCGCCGAAGTGGTCCGCGTCGAGCACAACTTCGTGGTCGTCAACGCCGGCCTGAAGTCCGAGGCCTATGTGCCTCTCGAAGAATTCAAGAACGACCAGGGCGAACTGGAAGTTCAAGTCGGTGACTTCGTGTCCGTCGCCATCGACGCGATCGAAAACGGCTACGGCGACACCATCCTGTCGCGCGACAAGGCCAAGCGCCTGGCGTCGTGGCTGTCGCTGGAAACGGCACTGGAATCGGGCGACTTCGTCACCGGTACCGTGTCGGGCAAGGTCAAGGGCGGCCTGACCGTTCTGGTCAACGGCATCCGCGCCTTCCTGCCGGGCTCGCTGCTCGATACGCGTCCTGTCAAAGACATGTCGCCGTTCGAAGGCAAGACCATGGAGTTCAAGGTCATCAAGCTCGACCGCAAGCGCAACAACGTCGTGCTGTCACGTCGCGCTGTGGTGGAAGCTTCGATGGGCGAAGAGCGCGCCAAGCTGCTCGAGACGCTGCGCGAAGGCGCGATCGTCGACGGCGTGGTCAAGAACATCACCGAATACGGTGCGTTCGTGGACCTCGGCGGCATCGATGGCCTGCTGCACATCACCGACATGGCATGGCGCCGTGTCCGTCACCCGTCCGAAGTCGTGACGGTGGGCCAGGAACTGACCGCCAAGGTCCTGAAGTTCGACGCCGAGAAGAACCGCGTCTCGCTGGGCCTCAAGCAGATGGGCGACGACCCGTGGTTCGGCGTTTCGCGCCGCTACCCGTCGGGCACGCGCCTGTTCGGCAAGGTCACCAACATTGCTGACTACGGTGCATTCGTCGAGATCGAACCGGGCATCGAAGGCCTGGTGCACGTCTCCGAAATGGACTGGACCAACAAGAACGTGGCTCCTTCCAAGATCGTCACGCTGGGCGACGAAGTCGAAGTCATGGTCCTCGAGATCGACGAAGACAAGCGCCGCATCAGCCTGGGCATGAAGCAGTGCAAGCAGAACCCGTGGGACGAGTTCGCGCAGAACTTCAAGCGCGGCGACAAGGTCAAGGGCCCGGTCAAGTCGATCACCGACTTCGGCGTGTTCGTGGGTCTGGCTGCCGGCATCGACGGCCTGGTTCACCTGTCGGACCTGTCGTGGAACGAAACCGGCGAAGCGGCCGTGCGCAACTTCAAGAAGGGCCAGGAAGTCGAAGCCCTGGTGCTGGCCATCGACGTCGAGCGCGAGCGCATCTCGCTGGGCATCAAGCAGCTCGACACCGACCCGTTCACCAACTACACCACGCTCAATGACCGTGGCGCCACGGTGGTCGGCAAGGTCAAGACGGTGGACGCCCGCGGCGCCGAGATCGAACTCAACGCTGACGTGACCGGCTACCTGCGTGCTTCCGAGATCGCCCGCGAGCGCGTCGAAGATGCCCGCAACATGCTCAAGGAAGGCGATGAAGTCACCGCGCTGGTGATCAACGTCGACCGCAAGCTGCGCTCGATCCAGCTGTCGATCAAGGCCAAGGACAACGTCGAGCAGCAAGAAGCGCTGCAACGCCTGTCGGCCGACAGCCGTGAAAACGCCGGTACCACCAGCCTGGGCGCCCTGCTCAAGGCCAAGATGGAACAAGGCAACTAAGACCGCGAGAGCATGACCCGCTCCGACCTCGTCGCGCTGCTGGCTGAACGCTTCAGCCAGCTGACGCATCGTGATGCCGAGTTCGCCGTCAAGACGATGCTCGACGCCATGAGCGACGCGATGGGGCGAGGTCATCGCATCGAGATCCGGGGCTTCGGCAGCTTCGCGATCAACCGCCGGCCGCCGCGAATGGGGCGCAATCCCCGTTCCGGCGCGCAGGTGGTCATTCCTGAAAAACGCGTACCGCACTTCAAGCCGGGCAAGGCCCTGCGCGAAGCCGTGGACCAGCGCGCCGACCTGGACGCGCCCTTAGGCGAATCGGTCGCCAGCGTCACTCCCGACGCCACGCCTTGACGGGCCGCTTCGACTCCACCCCGGAGTCCGCGCACTAGAATCCGTGCGCCATGCGACTTCTTACCTGGCTCCTCCGAGCTGCCCTCTTTTTCGTGCTGTTCGCCTTCGCGATCAACAACCAGCATGAAGTCCACCTGAAATGGTTTTTCGGCCTGGAATCGCGCGCGCCCATGGTGATGGTCGTGCTGGTGACGTTCGCCGCCGGCTGCGGCGTGGGCGTGCTGGCCATGCTGCCCAACTGGTGGCGCCAACGCCGCCGGGCCCGAGCGCTGCGCGCTGTCACGCCAGCGACCACCGCACCAGCGGCCGCCGTGACGCCTCCACCTGCCGACGTCGAGCTGATTCCCCGTGATGGACTTTGATCTGCAGTGGCTGCTGCTGGCTCTGCCGGCGGCGTTTGCCATCGGCTGGCTGGCTTCGCGTCTGGACCGCCGCCAGTGGAAGCGCGACATCGAGGCCTCGCCGCGCGCCTATTTCAAGGGCCTGAACCTGCTGCTCAACGAACAGCAGGACAAGGCCATCGACGCCTTCATCGAGGCGGTGCAGCACGATCCGGGCAGCTCGGACCTGCACTTCGCGCTCGGCAACCTGTTCCGCCGTCGGGGCGAGTACGAGCGCGCCGTGCGCGTGCACCAGCATCTGCTCGGCCGCGCCGACTTGAGCAGCGACGAGCGCGACCGCGCCCAGTACGCGCTGGCGCAGGACTTCCTCAAGGCCGGCCTGTTCGACCGTGCCGAGGCCGCCTATCACGCGCTCGAAGGCACCCGTTTTGCCACTGACGCGCGCCTGGCGCTGCTGACGCTGCACGAACGCGCCCGCGACTGGAAAGCGGCCATCGATGTTGCCCGCGGCCTGGAATCGGTCGCCGCCGGCAGCTTTGCCCAGCGCATTGCCCACTACTGGTGCGAACTGGCGCTGGAAGCCGACGCCCACAACGACCCCGCCGCTGCCGACACCGCGCTGCAGCGCGCCCGCGAAGTGGCGCCGCAATCGCCCCGCCCGCTGATCCTGGCCGGCCAGCGACTGGCCCGCGCCGGCCAGCACGCCCAGGCGCTGGCGCTGTGGACGCCGCTGGCAGCGGTGCACCCGGAAGCGTTCTCGGTCATTGCGCATGACTACGCCGTCAGTGCCCAGGCCTGCGGCCAAGGTGCCGAGGCGTTGGCGCGCCTGAAAGCGCTGCATGCCACCGCACCCTCATCTGACCTGCTGGCGGCCGCCCTGAGCCTGCTGCCGCTGCCCAGCGACGCGCCGGAACGCCGTCGCCTGCTGCTGCAGCAACTCAAGAACCAGCACAGCCTGAGCGCCGCGCTCAAGCTGCTGCAGGAGCCCGAAGCGCCGCCGGTGGACGCCGAAGAAGCCCAGGCGCTGCAGCAGACGCTGACCCAGACGCTGCGCCCGCTGCGCCGCTACCGCTGCGCGGCCTGCGGCTTCGAGGCCCAGAACTACTTCTGGCAATGCCCCGGCTGCCACGGCTGGGACACCTATCCGCCTCGGCGGCAGGAAGACCTGTAAGACAGTCCCGCTCAGGCGCCGACGTGCCGCCCGACGTGCGGAAGCGCCTCGCGCAAGGCCGCTTCCACATCCGCCAGCACCGGCACCTGCCCCTTGCCACCCAGGCTGCGCACGAAATTGGCGCCTGTGACGCCGGACAGGCCCGGTTCATGGTCGCAATGGATGCTCACCGCCGGCCGTGCAAACGCGGCGCCCAGGTGCGTGAAGCCGGTGTCCAACCCCACCAGCAGGCGCGCCCCGGCCAGCACCGCAGCCGTGTCACCCACGCTCAGGAAGGGCGGCACCACGGCGGTGGTGCCAGCAGCGATGCGCTGCGCGCGCTCCTGTTCCTGCGGGCTGCCCCACAGGATCACCGGCGTCCACCCCTGAGCCTCGATGTGGCCCAGCAGCACACGCCAGCGCTCTTCGGGCCAGAGCTTCTCGGGCCGGCTGGCACAGGGAATCAGCACCGCGTAGGGCGCGGGCGGCTGCCAGACCGACGCCGGCGCGCGCAGCCCAAAGTCCGGCCCGCTGGCCGGCATGGCGTAGCCCAGATGGGCGGCGGCCAGGCGCCGACAACGCTCGACCGCATGCAATTCGCGCGAAACCGCCGCGCGGCGCTGGTAGAACAACGCGGCCAGCGGCTCACGGATGCTGTGGCGGTCGTAGCCTGCGCGCGGGCCATGCGCCTGCACGGCCCACATCACACTCTTGAGCAGGCCCTGGAAATCGAGGATCAGGTCGTAGCGCTCGGCCTGGAGTTCATGGCGCAGCTTGCGGATCGCCGCCCGCGTCGCCGGATCGCGCAGCGACTTGCGCCACTTGCGCCAGGCGATCGGCAACACCCGGCGCACGGCGGGATGCAGCGCGGGAATGGCTGCAAACGGCGCCTCGACCAGCCAGTCGATCACGATGCCAGGATGCGCCCGCGCCATGTCGGTGATGGCCGGCAGCGCGTGCACCACGTCGCCCATCGACGTGGTCTTGACCACCAGCACCCGCAGGGGCTGCGGGTGCTGCAAGGGGCGGCCCACCTCAGCCACGTGCGGCCTGCGCCTCGGCCACCAGCACCGGGTTGAAGCGGGCATCGTTGTACATCTTGAACTGGCGGTAGACCTTGAAGCAGGCGCGACCGGCGGCGCAATCGGCCAGCAGCGCATCCAGGCAGCCAGCCAGATCGGCGCGCTGCTGTTCCAGGCGGTCGAGCTTGATGTGGCTGGCGGCAATGTGCTCGGCGTCTGCGTCCAGACGCCGCGTCTGCTGGCGCATGGCGTTGGCCTTGAGCGCCATGATGGACAGGCGGTCGATCATCGCGCCGGCCGTCTCGCTGTTGAGCCGGGCGCTGGCGGGTGCGGTGCTGAGCGGCGCATCGCTGCGGGCCGATTCGGCGTCGACCAGGCCCAAAGCGATCAGCAGGATTTCATCGACGCGTTCGGTGGCGTCGTTGCGGGCCTGGTTGTAGCGGTCGATGGCGCGCTTGTTGAGCGCGATGTCGGTGTCGCTGACGCGGGTGCGGCGGGCCAGGTCTTCCTCGGCCCACAGCAGGCTGTTGTTGCGGTGGTTGGTGGCCACCCAGTGCCACAACGGCTCGGTGGGCACGGCGGCCGCGCTGGCGGGCCAGTCGGCGCGGGCCAGCAGGCTGTCGTGCAAATCGATCACGGCGCGGGAGGTCAGGAGGGAAGAACTCATGGGGCATCTCGGACGGGCGGACCGACCGGCGGCAAGACTCAAGGCATGAATTATCGTCGCCGCTGAACTTCGCTAGCATCACGCACCTTATGAATGCACAACCACAGCGGCACCTCGGCCGCCACTCGGCATGAGCGACACCCCGACCAGCAACCGGGACGTCGCCAAGCGCCTGAACCGCTACTTCTGGCCCCATCGCAACGGCGTGTTCGTGTCGATCGTGGCGTTTCTGCTGGCCTCGTCGACCGAGCCGCTGATTCCGCGCCTGCTGCAGATCGCGCTCGACAAGGGTTTTCTGGAGAAGCCCGCCTTTCCGCTGTGGATGGTGCCGGTCAGCCTGATCGGGCTGTTCACGCTGCGCGGGCTGTTCGGCTTTGTCGGCACCTACATGCTCAACCGCAGCACATCGCGGGCCGTGCTGGGGCTGCGGCAGGATCTGGCCAGCGCGGTGCTGCGTGCCGATGCGAGCGTCTTCGGCCACATCACACCGGGCGTGGTGGTGAGCAAGGTCATCAACGACCCGCAGAACATTGCCAGCATGATGGGCGGCGCCATGATCACGCTGCTGCGCGACGGCACCACCGCCATCGCGCTGCTGGCTTATCTGTTCTATCAGAACTGGCAGCTCACCCTGCTGTCGCTGGTCACGGTGCCGCTGCTGTCGCTGGGCGTGCGCTTCGTGCACCGGCGCGTGCAGAAGGTCGGCAGCGCCGCCTACCAGGCGCAATTGCGGCTGGTGTCGGTGGTCGACGATCTGGCACGCGCCTGGCGCGTGATCCGCACTTTCGACGCCGGCGCCTTCGAGCGTGGCCGCTTCGACCGCGAGGCGCAGCAGGTCCAGCGCATGGGCATGAAGAGCGTGGCCGCCTCGGCGCTGATGACGCCGATGTCGCAGCTGGCCGCCAGCTTCGGCGTGGCATCGATCGTGACGCTGGCGCTCTACCAGGCGCAGACCCAGGGCAACAGCGTGGGCGAATTCGCCGGCTACGTGACCGCGCTGCTGTTGCTGGTGTCCAAGACCCGGCATCTGACCGATGTGTCGCAGCCCATCATCGGCGCGCTGATCACCGCACGCGCCTGCTTCGAGCTGATGGACGCCCGAGCCGAGCCGGACCTCGGCCAGCGCACGCTGGAGCGCGCCCGCGGCGAGATCGTCTTCGACAACGTCACCCTCGCCTACCCCGGCGCCGACCGGCCCGCGTTGGACCAGCTGACGCTGCGCGTGGCGCCGGGCAGCACGGTCGCGCTGATCGGCAGTTCAGGTGCCGGCAAGACCACCGTGGTCAGCACGCTGCTGGGCTTTACCGCGCCCGACAGCGGCCGCCTCACGCTCGACGACGTGCCGATCGCCGACCTGCGCAAGACCGACCTGCGCCGCCAGTTCGCCGTGGTGTCGCAGGACATCGTGCTGTTCGACGCGTCGATTGCCGACAACGTCATCTACGCCGCCCCGCCCGACCTCGCCCGGGTCGAAAGCTGCCTGCGCGCCGCCGCACTCTGGAATCACGTCGCCAGCCTGCCCGAGGGCATGAACACGCCCATCGGCGTCAACGGCAGCAAACTCTCCGGCGGCCAGCGCCAGCGCCTGGCGATTGCCCGCGCGCTGTACAAGGACGCGCCGATCTGGGTGTTGGACGAAGCCACCTCCGCGCTCGACACCGAGTCCGAACGCGCCATCCAGCAGGCGCTGGAGCAGTGGCATGGCCAGAAGACCATGATCGTCATCGCCCACCGGCTCAGCACGATCCGCGATGCGGATGCGATCTACGTGATGGAAGACGGCCGCGTGGCGGAGTCGGGTGCGCATGCTGAACTGATGGCGCGTGGCGGACGGTATGCGGCGATGGTCAGTGCGCAGAAGGCGGATTGAGCAAAGACGTGCAGGTCACGGACACCGACGGCGACGGTTCAGGCGACGGCGATTGAATTTCCGCAGAGGCATGGCCCACTGCTCCAAACGGTCAATCAGCCAGTCCAGCATCACGCGCAGCACCGAAGGCTGCACCCGAAGCTGATAAATGTCCAGCAGCATCGTCCGGTAAGCCGCCACGGTGTTTGCCAGCGCGTGCTCGCTCACGACGCAGGCACGGGCCGCATCACTCAGCATCTGGCGCTGATGGGCCGAAGCGATCAAACCGCTCAGCGCTGCGTACCAGGCTGCGGGCTCGTCATCGCACAGCAAGCCGGTCCGGCCTGGCGTGACGACGTCAGCGTATGGCGCCACGTTGGCGCAAACGCACGGGATGCCAGCGCAGGCGTAGTCGAAGTACTTGACCGCCGTCTTGCAACTGCTGAAGGCCGAATCGTCCAGCGGCAGCGCGCCGATCGGGTTGGGCAGCGCCGCAATCGTGTGCAGGAATTCATCGCGCTGCAGCAGCGGCAACCGCTGCAGCGCGACACCCTGCTCCTGAAGGCAATCCGCAATCGGGCCGATGGCCACGACCGTCAACGGTGACGTGGGGGTCGCCGTCAATTGCTTCAGCGCGACGGCCAGGGAACGCACTTGCTGAAGGTCTGAGGCCGCGACAAGAATCGTCACGGGCCTCGTGTCGTCATGCGACGCGCGGGGCAAGTCGGCACCCGGGCTGTAGTTGGGCACCAGATGCACCGGCGGGCCGAACACGGACAACCGCTGCGCCAGTCGCGACGTGGTGGTGGAGATGCAGGTGGCATGTCGCAACATGTCCCGAATATCGTCGGCACTGCGTTGCAGTTCCTCAGAGCCGAGCAGGTGCCCAGCCGGTTCGATCAGTAAATCATCGATCTCATAGATGACCGGCACGCCCTGCGCCTTCAGCCACAGGAGCCGCTGGTGCTGAGCCGGCCCCAGCAGACGCTGCAGGATGACCACATCCGCCCAGCGCCAGTCAGCCCGGGTGCACTGGAAAGATGATTTCAGACGCAAGGGCCAGCCTTGCTCTTGGGCCAGGGCACGCAGCGGAATGCCCAGCCGTATCTCGGCCAGCGTCTGTGTGATGTCGCTGGCGACGGCAAGAATCTTCATGGTTCGACTGGGCCAGCAGCGTCCGCCCGCAGCGCCACAAACCAGGGCACCGCCCACTCATGGCGCGGTGGCGTCGCCAGCGAGAAATCGCCATGGGCCTGGCTGAGGTTGAGGTTGTTGGCGGGATCATGCTGCAGCGTGCGGCCCCAGCGTTGCAGCATGTAGGCGCGCTCGCCCTTGAAGCGCTCCAGGCTCTTGGGCGCCAGATCCCGGCCACGCGAGACGGATTCGTGATGAATCAGTTCGGCAAACGGCGTCCAGACGTTGATGTAGCCCGCCTCGCGCAGGCGCAGGCAGAGGTCGACATCGTTGTAGGCCACGGCCAGATGCGCTTCGTCGAGGCCGCCGACCTGCTCGAAGCGGCTGCGCTGCACCACGAGGCACGCGGCGGTCACGGCGCTGAACGATTGGGTCAGGCCGGCGCGACCGGCGTAGCCGCCGGCGTTGCGCGCCAGACCCTTTTGCGCCGGGCCGGCGACGCCGCCAAAACCGTCGCCCCGGTCGATGCCCAGAATCACACCGCCGTGCTGGATGGTGGCGTCCGGGTAGAGCAGCTTGGCGCCCACCGCGCCCACCTCGGGCCGGGCCGCGTGGCTGACCATTTCGCGCAGCCAGTCGGCGTGGATGATCTCGATGTCGTTGTTGAGCAGCGCCAGGTACTCGCCCTGCGCTGCGCGCGCGGCCAGGTTGTTGAGTGCGGAGTAGTTGAACGGCCGCGCATCCCGCAGCACCTTGAAGCCGGGCCGCGCTTGCAGCGATTCCAGGTAGCGCAGGGCCTCGGGCTCGTCAGAGCCGTTGTCGAT
Source organism: Leptothrix sp. (in: b-proteobacteria) (assembly GCF_965250675.1). NCBI lineage: Bacteria > Pseudomonadati > Pseudomonadota > Betaproteobacteria > Burkholderiales > Sphaerotilaceae > Leptothrix > Leptothrix sp. (in: b-proteobacteria). Next base: position 619,207 of record NZ_CBDFPH010000001.1, on the reverse strand, counting down.
GACGATGACCTCGTAGCGCGGGTAATCGGTGATGCGGGTCAGCGTGTCGATGCACTGCTTGAGCAGGCCGAGCTGGTTGCGCGTCGGGATCAGCAGGCTGACCAGCGGCGCGGGCTCCGGCAGCGGCCAGCGCACCCGGAAACGGCCGGCACTGATGTCCTCCACCGTGACCGCATGGCCCAGCCGGTGCAGGTGCTCGGTGATGGCGCGGCGGCCAGCGATCTGCGCGTAGGGCTTGGCCTCGGCGCCACCGGCGGTGCTTTGCTCGTGCATGCGCCAGTGGTAGAGCACATGCGGCACATGGACGATCTGCGCGGGCGCCAGCTTCTCGGCGCAACGCAGCACCAGATCGTGGTCCTGCGCACCCTCCAGACCGGCGCGGAAGCCGCCCAGCTCCCGCATCAGGTCGGTGCGGATGGCCGTGAAATGGCACACCAGGTTCTGTGACAGGCACAGGTCGTGGTTCCAGTCGGGCTTGAAATAGGGGTTCTCGCGCTGGCCTTCGGGGCCGAGCTTGTCTTCGTCCGAATAGATCAGCCCGGCAGCGGGAAAGGCGCGGGCCGCCTCGGCCATCAGCAGCAGCGCGTGGTCGGCCAGTTCGTCGTCGTGGTCGAGCAGCGCGACCCATTCGCCACCGGCCAGCGCCAGCGCAGAGTTGGAGGCCTCGCAGATGTGGCCGTTGCGCTCGCGCCGCACGATGCGGATGCGCGCATCCTGACGCGCCAGATCTGCAAGGAACTGATCCAGCGCCGGGCTGCCGGAGGCATCGTCGGCAATGCACAGCTCCCAATGCGGGTAGATCTGGCGCTGCACCGAGGCCACGGCCGCGCCCAGCCAGCGCAGGTCCGGCTTGTAGGTGGGCATCAGGATCGAGATCGTGGGCGGCCGCTCGATGTGCGCCATGCGGGCCGACAGCTGCGTGCGCTCCACCGGGCCGAGGGTGTCGTAGCGGGCAATCCAGTCAGCGTACGCCGCACGGCGGGCCTCGCGGCGGCGGCGCAGGCGTCGCCGGTTGAGGCCTCTCAGCACTTGCTTGATGCGCGCACCGGCGCGGGTCAGGGCGGAAGGCCAGACGATGTCAGTCATGCAATGAGTTCTGGTTGGCCCGACCCGGTGGGTACGGCGACGAGCAGAGCGGATCAGGCACGGTAAGCCAGCACCCCGGCCACCCGCCCGATACAACGGGCAGCGCGGCGGGTATCGAGCACCAGCAGGCGCAGCAAGGCTTCCAGCACCGCGGTCAGGCCATAGCCCAGACGACGCGGCAGGCTCACCGTGCGCTGCAGGTGCTTGCGCCAGAAACGGAACTTGGACTGGATATGGTGAAACCCGCGCGTGAACTCGGAGCGCAGCAACTGCCGCCCTCCCACCGAGCCACGCGACAGGTGCTGAACCTGCGACTCGGGCGCCACCACGATCGGGCCGCACTCGTCCTGCAGGCGCAGGCAAAGGTCTTCGTCTTCGTAGTACAGGAAGAAGCCTTCGTCGAAACCGGCCACCTGCTGCAACGCGCTGCGCCGGATCAGCATGACGGCGCCGGACACGAAGCCCACGCAGCAGGGACCGTCCGCACCCGGCCCGCGCGAGGCCCAGCCATCGGCGCGCCAGCGATAGCTGATGTCGAGCTCTCCACGCCGCCCCAGCAGCTGGGGTGCCATGACGCTGGCTTGCGGATAGGCGTCCGCCGCCTCGACCAGGCGGGCGATCTGATCGGCGCTGGTGATGCAGTCCGGATTGAGCAACAGCACGAACTCGGTGTCCGCAGCGCGCCAGCCCAGGTTGTTGGCAGCGCCAAAGCCCAGATTGGCCGCCTGCGCCAGCACGCGCGCCTGCGGCAGGTGATGCGCAACCTGCGCCACGGTGTCGTCCCCGCTGGCGTTGTCCACCACGATCACCTTGGGCATCGTCGCCAGGCTGTGACCCAGCGCCGGCAAGCAATGGCTGCTGTTGAACGTGACGATCAGCACGGTCACGCGCAGGGAAGAATCAGGTGGGGAAGAGATATCCAAAGCAGTCCGCGCGTGTCAGGGCCATTCAAGGTCGTTCAGGGCCATCGTCGTTCATTGAGCATTTGCAGCAGCACGAAATTACTGCAATCCGCAGGGATTTTGCCATCCCCCTTCAGAGCGATACCCAGGCCGTCGGCTCGCGCTTATCTTCACTTCACACCGCTGCAGCGGTGCAAGGTCCACGCGCTCCGCAGCGCGTGCTCAATCCAAAGTTCTGAGGACTCCATCATGTTGAAAAAACTGATCATGGGCTTGCTGGTGCTGTGTTCGAGCGCGTTGTACTCGCCCTTGCTGTGGGCGGCCGTCGACGTCAACAAGGCCACGCAGGCCGAGTTGGAGTCGGTCAAGGGGATCGGTCCGGCCATGTCGGGCAAGATTCTTGACGAACGCAAGAAGGCCAACTTCAAGGACTGGAACGACCTGATCGAGCGCATCAAGGGCGTCGGGCCAGCCAACGCCGCCAAGTTCTCCGAAGCCGGCCTGACGGTCAACAGCAGCGCTTTTGCAGCAGGTGCAGCGCCAGCCGCCGCCAAACCCATCGACAAGAAGAAGTGAGTCCGACGCGGCTCAGCCAGAACGCGGTGCCCAGCCGAAGAAGCGCAGCACCTCGTCACGCCGGGCCTGGGTGTCGGCACGACCCAGTGCCATCAGGTCGCAGGTGTAGGCCGACTCGAACAGCAGGTAACTGGCCAGCGCCGCACCCCGTGCGCTGCTGCCCTGGCCTGACACCCCCACGCCGCGCAACAAGGCGCGAATGGTGCGGGGCAAGGCATCAAGGTGTCGCCCAGCCAGATCGTCAAGACGCTGGCTGGGCGCAATCACCAGCGACTCGATCGGGCGCAGGCTGGTGTGGGCGCGCGACTCGGGCGGCATCAGCGCCAGCGTGGCGTTGATGCGCTGCATCCGCTCCACGTCCACCGCCAGGGCGTCCAGAAAGATGTTCGACAAGGCGTGCCCGGCAATCTGCGCTACGCTGGGGTAGCCGTCGGCCCGGACCGGCCGGTCCGGCGGCTCGTGCATGCGGCCTGCACCAATGATGAGGATCTTCTGTGCCCCCAGGTGCACCGCGGGCGAGATCGGCGCCGCCTGCCGCATCGAGCCGTCGCCAAACCATTCGGCACGTCCCTCCACCTGCAGCTGCACGGACGGGAAAACGAAAGGAATCGCCGCCGAGGCCAGCAAATGCGGCACACCCAACTTGGCCCGCACGGCTATGCGTTGCGAGCGGGTCCAGGGCACCAGGTCGCGGCTGCTTTCGTAAAAAGTCACGTGGTGGCCGCTGCTGTAGCTCGATGCCGTGACCGCCAGGGCCTGCAGATGCCCTTGCGCCATCAACCCGGGCAGGCGATCGAAACGCACCATGCGTTGCAGCAGATCCTGCAGTGGACTGTTATCGAGCAAGGAGCGCGGCTTGATGCTGCGCAGGCGGGCCAGCGCCCAACCGAACGACATCATCGTCAACCACGGCGCACCGGTCCGGATCACGGCCAGCGAATCGGCCCGGTAGACCTGCTCGGCGCGAAAGTGGCGCCAGACGTGCACGATCTCATCGATCGCTGCGCCATAACGGTCGGCCTGGCAAGCCAGCGCCGCTGCGTTGATGGCGCCTGCCGACGTGCCGGCGATCACCTGGAACGGACAGGCCGTGCCAGCGCCCGCTTCACGCCCGATCAAGGCCAGTTCCTGCAGCACGCCCACCTGATAGGCGGCGCGGGCACCCCCACCGGTCAGCAGCAGGCCCGTCAAAGGGGGGCTTGATGTGTCGAAGAGGGGTCGTGGCTCCATGGGGCCAGTCTAGCCACGGCCGCCCGGTGGCGTCGAGGGGACTCAGTCCTCACCGCGCCCTCTGCCGTGGCCATGGCCGTGACCTTGTCCATGATCGCGGCGACCGTCTTCGCGCCAGTCGCGTCGATCATCACGGCGGTCATCTCTCCGGTCATCTCGATACCGGCCTTCGTCGCGCGAGACATGCTCGCGATACCAGCCGTCCCGCACAAAATAAACCGGTACGCCGCAGGCGTTGTAGCGGTCACAGTAGCGGCGCCAGTTGCGCTGATGGCCCGGCGGCACCCACAGGTAGACCGGCTCGGGCTGCGCCATGCGCGGCGCGGGTGCGATCACGATCGGGCGCTGCACGATCACCTGAGGCTGCGGAAACCGACCCAGATCGATGCGGCCAAACACGCCCGGCTGGCTGATCTCGATGGACACGCCCACATCCGGCCCACCCGCCACGGCGGCGCCCATCACCAAGCCACCTGTGACAGCCAGAACGGCCTTCATCAATCGATTCATACCTACTGCTCCTGGAACTCCAAACGGCCCCGTGCTGTCCAACAACGGGGGAGTCTGTCGATGCGCTGACACGCAGGGGTATCGAGCTGTTTCAGGCGCTTTCTTCCACATACACCAGCCGCGCCTGACCGTCGGTCGCCTGCTGCCAGAGCTTGAGCGCCTCATCGCTCGGGTAGAAACGCGCAGCGTCGCCAAGCTCCACCTCGGCCACCGCGCCCTCGCGCTCCACCGTCAGCCGCAGCGACACGCCCAGCGTGGTCTCGCCTTCGTCGGTCTGCTGGCGCCGCGCCGGGTGGTCGCGCAGCAGCTGGTCGATCACGCCCAGCTGTGCGGGCACTGGCAGGCGCAGATAACGGCCATGGCGGCAGCGCGCCGTCGGCAGATCCCAGATCTGTTGCACGTTGAAACGAATGCCACCGCTGAAGCGGTCCGGCTGCGCCTTGCCCTGCATCAGCAGCAGCTCGTCGTCCTTGAGCAGCAGGCTGTTGGCGTTGAGCAGTTCCTCGGCCACCACGGCCTCGACCGCCGCCGTCTTGTCATCGAGCTTGAAGATCGCCACCTTGCCGCGGTGGCCGTTGACGATGCGCAGGTCGGTGACGATGCCCGCCAGCATCTGCGGGTCGCGGCTGTCGCCCAGGTCTTCGATGCGGCGGCGCGCGAACTGGCGCACCTCGGCCTCGACCTGATCGAACAGGTGGCCGCTGAGGTAGTAGCCCAGCGCAAGCTTTTCCTGCACCAGGCGCTGCTTGACGTCCCAGGTCGGCACGTTCGGGTAGTCGGGCTCGCGGGTCGAGCTGCCGTGGTCGTCGGCGCCGCCGAAGTCGAACAGCCCGCCCTGGTCGGCGTGCGCGACCTGGGTGTCGGCGTAGTCGAATGCCAGCGTGATGCTCGCCAGCAGCTGGGCGCGGCCGTCCAGGCCGAGCGGATGCAGCTTGTCGAAGGCGCCGGCCTTGATCAGCGCGTCGACCGCCCGCTTGTTGATGCTCTTGCGGTCGATGCGCGCGGCAAAGTCGAACAGCGACTTGAACGGCCCGCCCTCGGTGCGCGCCGCCACGATGGCGTCAATGGCGCCGCGCCCGGTGCCCTTGATCGCGCTCAGGCCGTAGCGGATCAGCTTGCGGCCGGCCGGGCCGGGGGCCGGCTCGAAGCGGTAGATGCCGACGTTCACGTCCGGCGGGTCGAACTGGATGCCGAACTTCAGCGCATCGTCCCGCAACACCTTGAGCTTGTCGGTGTCATCCATTTCAATGGTCATGTTGGCCGCGAAGAACTCGGCGGCGTAATGAACCTTGATCCAGGCGGTGTGATACGCCAGCAGTGAATAAGCGGCGGCGTGCGACTTGTTGAAACCGTAGCCGGCGAATTTCTCCATCAGGTCGAAGATTTCGTCAGCCTTGGCTTCGCTGATGTCTTTCTTGGCCGCGCCCTCGCGGAAGATCTTGCGGTGGGCGGCCATTTCCTCGGCCTTTTTCTTGCCCATCGCACGGCGCAGCAAATCGGCGCCGCCGAGCGAATAACCGCCCAGCACCTGCGCGGTCTGCATCACCTGTTCCTGATAGACCATGATGCCGTAGGTTTCCGACAGCACCGCCTCGACCAGCGGGTGCGGATACTCCACCACCTCGCGGCCGTGCTTGCGGGCGACGAAACTCGGGATCAGGTCCATCGGGCCGGGGCGATACAGCGCGTTGAGCGCAATCAGGTCCTCCAGCCGGCTGGGTTTGGCGTCGCGCAACATGCGCTGCATGCCGCCCGATTCAAACTGGAACACCGCCTCGGTCAGCCCTTCCGAGAACAGTTGATAGACCTTGGTGTCATCGAGCGGAATGGTCTCGAAATTGAACTGGCTCTGCTCCGGATAACGGCTGACGATGAATTCCTTGGCCAACTCCAGAATCGTCAGCGTCGCCAGGCCCAGAAAGTCGAACTTGACCAGACCGATCGATTCGACGTCGTCCTTGTCGTACTGGCTGACGGCCGAATCGCTGCCCGGCTGCTGGTATTGCGGGCAGAAATCGGTGATCTTGCCCGGCGCGATCAGCACGCCGCCGGCGTGCATGCCGATGTTGCGCACCATGCCTTCGACGCGCATGGCCAGGCTCAGCAGCTCGGCGACTTCTTCTTCCTTCTGCTCGCGCTCTTCCAGCTCGGGCGCTTCCAGGCGGGCGTAGATCACGCCGCCGTCACGGTCCTCGACCTTCTCGGGCACGCGCGCCAGCGTCACGCTCTTGCCGGGCGGCGCCGGAATCAGCTTGGCGATCGAGTCGACGTGGCCGTAGCCCATGCCCAGCACCCGGCCGATGTCGCGCAGCGCGGCCTTGGCAGCCATGGTGCCGAAGGTGGCAATCTGGCTCACGGCCTGGCGGCCATATTTGTCTTTGACGTAATCGATGACGCGGTCGCGGTTGCCCTGGCAGAAGTCAATATCGAAGTCAGGCATCGACACCCGCTCCGGGTTCAGGAAGCGCTCGAACAGCAGCTTGTATTGCAGCGGGTCCAGATCGGTGATCTTGAGCGCATACGCCACCAGCGAACCGGCGCCCGAACCCCGGCCCGGCCCGACCGGGCAGCCGTTGTTCTTGGCCCAGGTGATGAAGTCCGACACGATCAGGAAGTAGCCCGGAAACCCCATCTTCAGGATGGTGCCGATCTCGAACTCCAGCCGCTCCACATACTCGGGCCGGCGCTTTTCACGCTCGGCTTCCTTCGGGTAGAGCAGTTTGAGGCGGTCTTCCAGGCCTTCATAGGATTCGAGCCGGAAATACTCGGCAATCGGCATCGGCTGGCCGTCGGCCTGGATCGGCGTCGGGAAATCGGGCAACTGCGGCTTGCCCAGCACCAGCGTCAGGTTGCAGCGCTTGGCAATTTCGAGCGTGTTGGCGATGGCGCTGGGCAGGTCGGCAAACAGCGCCTCCATCTGCGCCTGGTTCTTGAAATACTGCTCGCGCCCGAAACGCTTGATGCGCTTGGGGTTGGCGAGGGTTTCGCCCTCGGCGACACAAACCCGTGCCTCATGGGCGTCAAAGTCGTCCGGCTCCAGAAACTGCGCCGGGTGAGTGGCCACCACCGGCAATTTCAGGGCACCGGCCAGCTGCGCCGTGGCGCGCACGTTGGCTTCCTGCCCGGCCAGGCCGGCGCGCTGCACTTCCAGATAGAAGCGCTGCGGAAACAGCCCGGCCAGGCGCCGCGCTGTGGCTTCGGCCCGCACGGTGTCGCCCTGCGCCAGCGCTTGGCCGACGGCGCCCATCAGCCCGCCCGACAGCGCAATCAAGCCGCCGCCGAGTTCGGCCAACCAGTCCCACTTGACCCAGGCCTGGTTGCGCTGGACGTTGGTGATCCAGGCGCGCGAGATGATTTCGCACAGGTTCAGGTAGCCCTGCGTGTCCTGCACCAGCAGCAGCAGGCGGCTGGGCGGGCGGGTCTCGCCGGCGGCAGCGACGCCTTCGGGTTCGAGCCACAGATCAGCGCCGATCAGCGGCTTGAGGCCCTTCTTGCGCGCGGCGCTGTAGAACTTGATGGCGCCGAACAGGTTGGACAGGTCGGTGATCGCCAGGGCGGGCTGGCCGTCCTTGACGGCGGTCTTGACCACCTCGTCGATCCGCAGGGTGCCGTCGACAACAGAAAACTCGGTGTGGGTGCGCAGGTGGACAAAGCTCATCGGCGGATTGTAGGAAGCCGCCCGGTCGACCCGGCGCAGCCGGTTTTCTACAATCGAACGCGTGAATGCGCCCATCCTGAACATCTCGACCTACAAATTCGTCACCCTGGCCGATGCCGAGGCCCTGCGTCTGCCGCTGCAGGGCCAGGCCGCCGCCTGCCGCCTAAAAGGCACCGTGCTGCTGGCCGAAGAGGGCATCAACCTCTTCATGGCGGGGCCGGAAGCCGGCGTGCGCGAATTCATGGCCTACCTGCACACCGACCCGCGGCTGGCCGACCTGCAGCCCAAGGAGAGCTGGAGCGCGGCGGTGCCGTTCAAGCACCTGCGCGTCAAGGTCAAGCGCGAGATCATCCGCATGAACCATCCCAGCATCCGCCCCGAGGCGCAGCGCGCGCCGGCCGTGGCGCCCGCCGTGCTGGCGCAATGGCTGGCGCAAGGTCATGACGACGCCGGCCGACCGGTGGTGACGCTCGACACGCGCAACGCCTTCGAGATCGACCACGGCACCTTCGACGGCGCGATCGACTGGCGCATCGCCAAGTTCAGCGACTTTCCCGCTGCCGTGCAGGCGCACCGCGCCGAACTCGAAGGCAAGACCGTGGTGAGCTTCTGCACCGGCGGCATCCGCTGCGAGAAGGCGGCGATCTACCTGCAGGATGTGGGGCTGGAGCACGTCTACCAGCTCGAAGGCGGCATCCTGAAGTACTTTGAGGAAACCGAGGGCGCACCGGGCTGGCACGGCGGCTGTTTCGTGTTCGATCAGCGCGAAGCGCTGGGGGCGCAGCTCACGCCGACAGCCGCCACGGCTCAGGCCGGCGGCTCCAGCTCGTTGAGCACGGCCAGCACGTCGGAGTGAAATTCGCGTCGGTAGAGCACGCCGATCACGCCGGCGGTGCCGAGCGCAAAGCCCAGCGGTGACACGAACCACAGCACGGCGGCGAAGCTCATGTAGACGGCGCGCAGGCCGTCGTTGAAGGTCTCGGCCGCCAGCCCCATGACGCGGCCGGCGCGGTCGGCAAAGCGCTGGCGCGCGACTTCATCGGCACCGAACTCTGCCGCGCTGGGCGCCGCACCGATCAGCAGCGCGCCGAAGCTGTACTGCCGCATCGACCAGGTGAAGCGGAAGAAGGCGTAGACGAACAGGCTCGCCAGCACCAGCAGCTTCAGGTCGAACACCAGCGCGGTGGTGCGGGCGGCGAAGGGCAGTTCGTGCACCAGCTCGCTGGCCTTGTCGGTCGCACCCATGGCAGCGGCCAGGCCGCCGATGATGAAGATGGTGGTCGAGGCGAAGAAGCTCGGGCTCGATGCCATGTTCTGCGCCACCGCACCGTCGAGGATGCGCACCTCGCGCCGCGTGGTCTGCAGCATCCATTCGCCCCGGATGCGGTTGGTGGTGCCCAGCACCGACACCCGCGATTGCGCCAGCCGCCGGGCAAAGTGCACGTAGCCGACCCAGCCGATGAAAAACCAGCCCAGCGCCAGCCAGTCGGCCAGCGGCAGCACCTGTATCAAACGCAGCATGAGGTCCATGGGCCGGCAATGTAGCGCGCCATGAAAAACGGCCCGGGCAAGCCGGGCCGTGATGTCACGTCGTGTCGGGCCATGAAGGCCCGGTTCATGCGGATCAGCCGCGCAGCTTGGCCGTGATCTGCGCCACGCGCGCGCCGTAGGCCTTGGCGGTGTCCAGGTCGCCCTGGGGGATGTCTTCGGCCGGGCTGGTCGGGCCGACTTGCGCCATCAGGCCAGAGTTGGAGCCGATGCGGTTGATGTTGCCGTCGTTCATGGCCGGCTGGCCGACCCAGATCATGCCCTGCTGCATCGCCAGGGTGATGAAGTACTGGATGGTCGAGAGCTTGTCGCCGCTCGGGCTGGCCGAGATGGTGAAGCCACCGGCGACCTTGTCCTTCCAGGCGCTGGTGAACCAGCGCTTGGAGGTGGCGTCGGCGAACTTCTTGAACTGCCACGACGCCATGCCCATGTAGGTCGGCGAGCCGAAGATGATGGCGTCGGCCGCGTCCAGCGTGGCCCAGTCGGCTTCGCTGATGTCGCCTTCGGCGTTGATGGTGATCAGCTCGGCGCCGGCCCCTTCAGCCACGAACTGGGCGACGCGGGCGGTGTGGCCGTAGCCGCTGTGGGAAACGATGGCGATCTTGCTCATGGAGGAACTCCGGTTCAGGGTGGGTGAGAGGGGGTGAAAAATCGGTGAAATCAGGGCTTCAGGCTGCCAGGTCGAACACCAGCACTTCGGCGTCCTGGCCATGACTGAGGTCGAGCGCGGCTTCAGCGTCCAGCGCCAGCGCATCGCCGGCCTGCAGCGCCACGCCGTTGGCGTGCAGGCGGCCGCGCGCCAGAAAGACGTAGGCCTTGCGGGCGGGGTTGAGCGTCAGGTGCGCGGTTTGACCGGCCTCGAACAGGCCGACCCACAACCGCGCGTCGGCGTTCAGGCGCACGGCGCCGTCGGCCACGTCGGCGTCCAGCGGCGAGGCCACCAGGCGCAGGCGGCCCTGCTTGTCGGCGACGGGGAAGTCGCGCTGCTCGTAGCCGGGCGCCAGGTCGCGTGCGGCCGGCAGCAGCCAGATCTGCAGGAAGTGCGTGGTCGCGTCCTGGGCGTGGTTGAACTCGCTGTGGCGCACGCCGGTGCCGGCGGTCATGCGCTGGACTTCGCCGGGACGGATGGCCGCGCCGTTGCCCATGCTGTCCTTGTGCGCCAGCTCGCCCGAGAGCACGTAGCTGACGATCTCCATGTCGCGGTGGCCGTGCGTGCCGAAGCCGGTGCCGGCGGTGATGCGGTCCTCATTGATCACGCGCAGATTGCCCCAGCCCATGTGCGCCGGGTCGTGGTAGTCGGCAAACGAGAAACTGTGAAAGCTCTTGAGCCAGCCGTGGTCGGCGTAGCCCCGTTCGGCAGACTTGCGCAGGATGTGCATGACGGTGTCCTCAGGTTGACCGTGATCATGCGTCGCCCGGGGCCCGCCGGGACTGAGAAGCGCTGATGGCATCATTCAAACGCTCTGAAAGATGCCTGCCATGCCCGACCGCCGCCTTGCCCTCACCCCCGAAGCCCTGCAGATGATGGACACCATCGCCCGCACTGGCAGTTTTGCCGCCGCCGCCCGCGAACTGGGCAAGGTGCCCTCGGCGCTGACCTACAGCGTGCGGCAGCTGGAAGAGGCGCTGGACGCGCTGCTGTTCGACCGCCGCTCGCGCCAGGCCCAGCTCACGCCCGCCGGTGACGAGTTGCTGCGCGAAGGCCGCCGCCTGCTGCAGCAGATGGACGCCGTGGCCAACCGCGTGCAGCGCGTGGCCACCGGCTGGGAGACCGAGCTGGCGATTGCGGTCGACAACATCATTGCACCGGCCGCGCTGTTCGACCTGATCGACGCCTTCTACCGCCTGCCCAGCGGCGTGGAATCCGCCCCCGGCACGCCCGACAAAGGCCCGCCGACGCGGCTCAAGCTGATGGACGAGGTCATGGCCGGCACCTGGGAATCACTGGTGACGGGCCGCGCCGACCTGGCCATCGGCGTGAGTCCGCCCAGCAGCGCCGAAGACGACATCCAGACCGCCGCGCTCGGCCACCTGCGCATGGTGCTGGCGGTGGCGCCGCACCATCCGCTGGCGCAGGAAACCGCGCCGCTGTGCGCCGACACCATCGCGCGGCACCGCATCGTCGCCATCGCCGATTCGGCGCAGCGGCTGGCGCCCATCACGGTGGGCGTGCAGTCGGGCCAGGACGTACTGACCGTGCCGTCGCTGGCGGCCAAGCTCGAAGCGCAGATCCGTGGCCTGGGCTGCGGCCGGCTGCCCGAGACGCTGGTGCGCCGCCAGGTCGAAGCCGGCCGGCTGGTGCTGCTGGAGACCGAGGAACCCGGCCGCGAGATCGAGCTGCACTACGCCTGGCGCCGCAGCGCCGCGCAAGGCCGCGCGCTGGGCTGGTGGCTGCAGCAGCTGGAGCGCCCCACCACGCGCCGTGCGCTGCTGGAACAGCACGCCGGCCTGATCCTCTGAGGCGAGTGACCAGTGTGATGAGCGCAGGCGGCTACACCGGGCGCTTCGCGCCCTCGCCCACCGGCGCACTGCACGCCGGCTCGATGGTCGCCGCACTCGCCTCATGGCTGGACGCCCGTGCCCACGGCGGGGGCTGGCTGGTGCGCATCGAAGACGTCGACACGCCGCGCTGCAGCGCCAGCGCCACCGCCGAAATCCTGCGCCAGCTCGCCGCCTGCGGCCTGCAACCCGACGCGCCGCCGTGGTTCCAGTCCCAGCGCGATGCCGCCTACGCCGCCGCGCTGCAGACGCTGGTCGACCGCAGCCGCGCCTACGGCTGCGCCTGCACGCGGCGCGACATCGAAGCCGCGTTGCAGGCGCAAGGCATCGCGCACGAACGCCACGGCGAGCGCGTCTACCCCGGCACCTGTCGGCCTGAGAACGGTGGATTACGCGACCGCGCCCCACGCGCCTGGCGCCTGCACACCGCGCCGGGTGGCGTGGTGCCGCCGCCCCTTGCATGGCAAGACCGCCGCCTGGGCGCACAACGCCAGGACGTGGCGCGCGAGGTCGGCGACTTCGTCCTCAAGCGCGCCGACGGTCTGTGGGCCTACCAGCTGGCGGTGGTGGTCGATGACGCCGCGCAGGGCATCACCCACATCGTGCGCGGGGAAGACCTGGCCGACAACACCGCCCGCCAGATCACGCTGCAGCGCGCCCTGGGCTGCGCCACGCCGGCCTACCTGCACACGCCGCTGGTTCTGGCGGCGGACGGCCACAAGCTCTCCAAACAGAACGGCGCGGCAGCGGTCGATGTGTCGGCGCCGGTGCGCGTGCTGAGCGACGCGGCGATGGCACTGGGGCTGGAGTTGCCTGCAGGCGATGACGCCACGACCCGCACCGTGGCCGATACCCTGGCCGCCGCCGTGGCCGCCTGGACCGATCTGATACGACACGATGGCATGATCGCGCCCTCGGTTTTCCCGTCCCCCTGATTCGAAAGGCATTCCCATGAGCACCACCACCGAAAGCGGCCTGCAATACGAAGACACCGTGACCGGCAGCGGCGAACTCGCCGTCGCGGGCCGCGAGGTCAGCGTTCACTACACCGGCTGGCTGTTCGACCCGACCGCGGCCAACAACCGCGGCCGCAAGTTCGACTCCAGCAAGGACCGCGGCCAGCCCTTCCGCTTCCACCTCGGTGGCGGCCAGGTCATCCGTGGCTGGGACGAAGGCGTGCAGGGCATGAAGATCGGCGGCACCCGCGTGCTGACCATCCCCGCGGCGCTGGGCTACGGTGCCCGCGGCGCCGGCGGCGTGATCCCGCCGAACGCCACGCTGGTGTTCGAGGTCGACTTCATCGGCTACTGATCCACGATCAGGCGTCCCGCACATCAGCGACCACCACGTCGCCGAAGTCGGGGCGCTCCAGCCACGCCAGCACGCGGGTCGCGGCCTCCTCGGGCGTTGCCAGCTGACCGTGCTGGTGCAGGCCCTGAAAGCGCGCGCCGTCCGGAAAACGCTCGGCGCTCTGGCTGCGCAGTTGCACCTGCATGTCGGTGGCGATCACGCCCGGCGCCAGCGACACGATGCGTGCCGGCTGCGGCTGCTGCGCTTCTTCCAGCGCCAGTGCGCGGCTGGCGTGGTCCAGCCCGGCCTTGGCGCCGCAATAGGCCGCGCTGCCGGCCATCGCGTAGCGGCCCAGGCCTGAGGACACATTCAGCACCCGCACGCCGCGTTGCATGCGCGCCGGCCAGTTGCGCGTGATGCGCAGGAAAGCCGCCATCAGCAGCAGCGGTGCCTCAAGACCGACGCGGATCGCCCGCACCAACTCTGCTGCATCGGTGTCTGACGCCGCCCCGGGCGTGGACAGCACGCCGGCGTTGTTGATGAGCGTGGCGCGGTCGATGCCCGCCACCTCCCACGCCGCCAGCGCCTGTTCCAGTTGCTGCGCCACGGCCAGCGGCTCGGCCAGATCCACCGCCCAGGCCAGCAGGCGATGACCGTTCGCCTGCGCCAGCGACGCCAGTTCAGGCGCCGGCTGGCGCTGCAGCGTGAGGAGGGTTTGCGGCGCGCGGCGCGACAGGATCTGGCGCGCCATGGCCAGCCCCAGGCCGCGCGAGGCGCCGGTGAGCACAGTGAGTTCGGTGGGATTCATGGCGCGATTCTGCCCAGCCTTGGCTAAGATTCCCCGTCGATCCAACCATCATTTTTCAACTGTCTTGCAGGAGTTGCCCCCATGGCCATGGACGTGATCGATTACGAAATCAGAGGCGCAGAGATGCAATTCGTCGAGGTCGAGCTCGACCCCGGCGAGGCCGCCATCGGCGAGGCCGGCAGCATGATGTTCATGGACGCCGGCATTGCCATGGACACGGTGTTCGGCGACGGCCGTGCGCAGCAAGGCGGCCTCTTCGGCAAGCTGCTGGGCGCGGGCAAGCGGCTGATCACGGGCGAGTCGCTCTTCACCACCGTGTACACCAACAACGGCAGCGGCAAGCAGCGTGTGGCGTTTGCGGCGCCCTATCCCGGCAAGATCCTGCCGATGGACCTGCGCCAGCTCGGCGGCATGCTGATCTGCCAGAAGGACTCGTTCCTGTGCGCGGCGCGCGGCGTGTCGCTGGGCATCGCGGTGCAGCAGAAGCTGTCGGTCGGCTTCTTCGGCGGCGAGGGCTTCATCATGCAGAAGCTCGAAGGAAATGGCCTGGCCTTCGTCCATGCGGGCGGCACGGTGGTTCGGCGCGAGTTGCAGGCCGGCCAGTCGCTGATGGTCGACACCGGCTGCGTGGTGGCCTACACCCAGAGCGTGGACTTCGAGATCCAGTACGTCGGCAAGATCAAGACGGCGCTGTTTGGCGGCGAAGGCCTGTTCCTGGCCAAGCTGACCGGCCCGGGCACGGTCTGGCTGCAGAGCCTGCCGTTCTCGCGCCTGGCCAGCCGGATCTTTGCGGCAGCACCTCAGAACGGCGGCAGCCGCGATGAAGGCTCGATGCTCGGTGGCCTCGCCACCGGCGGCCTGCTGGGTGGCATGTTCGGCGGCGGCGACGACGAGTAACCGCTCACGACGCTGCCTGCGCAGTGGCGCGCCGGCGGCCTGACGGCCTTATCGAACCACCAGCACCGGCACGGTCGAGTGCGTCAGTACCTTCTGCGTTTCGCTGCCCAGCAACAGGGCAGCGACACCGCGTCGGCCATGCGAGCCCATCACCAGCAGGTCGCAGCCCTTGACCTTGCCATGCTCAAGAATGGCCTCCCAAGGGTGCAGCGCCTCCACCGTGGAGCCTTCGCACGGCACGCCAGCGGCTTTGGCCGCATCCAGCACCACCTGCACATGCTTGAGCGCGATGCGCTCCTGCGAGTCGAAGAATTCCTGCGGCGGAATCGGCTGCATCTCCGACACCGCGCTGTAGGGAAACGGCTCCTTGACCGACAGCGTCAACAGTTGCGCGCCCAGGGTGTGCGCCAGCTTGACGGCGGTTTCGACCGCCTTGGCGGTGATGTCGGAGCCGTCGGTGGGCACCAGAATTCGCTTGTACATGAGAGGCCTCCAAGCCGGAATGAATGGGCAGATCTTGCGATGCCCCTTCATCGGCCGGCTTGATGCGCCTCAATCAAAGCCCGGTTCAGCCGCGCGCCACCGGCCGGCTGGCGTCGCTGCACCACTCGCTCCAGGAGCCTGGATAAAGACGCGAGCCGGCGAGGCCCGCCACCTCCATCGCCAGCAGGTTGTGGCACGCCGTGACGCCCGAGCCGCATTGGTGCACCACGACCGACGGGACGCGGCCGGCCAGCAGCGGCGCAAAGGCGGCCTGCAGGGCCTCGGGCGCCAGGAAGTGGCCTTGTGCGTCGAGATTGGCGGCAAACGGCCGGTTGAGCGCACCGGGAATATGGCCGGCGACCGGGTCGAGCGACTCGACCTCACCGCGGTAGCGCTCAGGCGCGCGGGCGTCGATCAGCACGCCGCGGCCAAGTTCGGCGTGCAGGGCGTCGGCGCTGACGGTGGCGCAGCCAGGTTCTGCGGGCAACGGGTAGTCGCTGGCCGGCGTCGGCGCCAGGCCCGCGCCTGTTTCCAGCGCGCCCCCAGCGGCCAGCCAGGCGGGCAGGCCGCCGTCGAGCACCTGCACGTGTTCATGGCCGAGCCAGCGCAGCATCCACCAGAGGCGTGCGGCAAACATGCCGCCCTGGGCGTCGTAGGCGATGACGCGGTGGGCTGGCGTCACGCCCAGCCGGCCGAGGGTATGCGCCCACACCTCCGGGCGCGGCAGCGGGTGGCGCCCGCCGCACACGGCCTGCCCGGGGAGGGCACTCAGGTCAAGGTCCAGGTTGACGTAGCTGGCACCCGGCAGGTGGCCTTGCTCGAAAGCCTCACGACCGGCAGCGGGGCGGGTGAGGTCGAAGCGGCAGTCCAGCAGCAGGAGCGGCGGGCTGGCCGCCGACATCGGCTTGGCGCGCAGCTGGCTGGCGCTGATGAGCGGCGTCATGACCGCCTCAGAGCGCATCGCCGATCTGCCGGCGATACCACTCGTGGAAGTGCTGCATGCCGTCCTCCATGGGGCTTTGGTAGGGGCCGGACTCGTCGTCGCCGCGCTGCATCAGCGCACGGCGGCCGGCGTCCATGCGCAGGGCGATCTCGTCGTCCTCGACGCAGGTCTCCAGATAGGCAGCCTGCTGGGCTTCGACGTAATCGCGCTCGAAGGCGGCGATTTCCTCGGGGTAGTAGAACTCGACCGTGTTGAGCGTCTTCTGCGGCCCGATCGGGTGCAGGGTCGATACCGTCAGCACGTTGGGATACCACTCGACCATGATGTGCGGGTAGTAGGTCAGCCAGATCGCGCCGTGCTCGGGCGTCTTGCCGCGCTGGAACTGCAGCACCTGCTCGTGCCAGCGTTCATAGACGGCCGAGCCGGGCTTGCCCAGCGCCTTGCCCGCGCCCTGCGCCACGCCGACGGTCTGCACCGAGTAGTCGCGGCCCATTTCCCAGCGCAGGTCTTCGCAGGTGACGAAGTTGCCCAGGCCGGGGTGGAAGGGGCCGACGTGGTAGTCCTCCAGATAGACCTCGATGAAGGTCTTCCAGTTGTAGTCGCACTCGTGCTGGATGGCGCGATCGAAGACGTAGCCGCTGAAGTCAAGCTGCGCACGCGGCCCGAGCTGGGCCAGGTCGGTGACGACGTTGCGGCGGCCCTCGCCCGCCTCGAAGATCAGCCCGTTCCAGTTCTGCACCGGGTAGTTGCGCAGGTTCAGGCACGGATCTTCCTTGAAGTGCGGCGCGCCGACCAGCTGGCCCTGCAGGTCGTAGGTCCAGCGGTGCAGCGGGCAGACCACGTTCCTGCCGGTCTGGCCGCGGCCCTTGAGCATCACGGCCTGACGGTGGCGGCAGACGTTGGAGACCAGCTCGACGCCGTGCTCGGTGCGGATCAGCGCGCGGCCTTCGCCCTCGTGCGCCAGCGTCTGGTAGTCACCGACCTCGGGCACCATCAGCTCGTGCCCGACGTAGCGCGGGCCCGAGGGGAAGATCTGGCGCATCTCCTTGTCAAACAGCGCCTGGTCGAAGTAACTCGAGACAGGCAATTGAGTTCGGCTGCGGTGCAGAGCTTCGCGTGTGATGCTCAGGTCGGACATGATCCCCGGGATCTCCAGAAGTGAATGTTGAGCCATGCCCCTCGCCAGACGCGCATGTCGCCAGACAACCGCCGTCGTGCGGCGCCGGACCTGGGCGGGAACCGGCATGCAACGGGGTTGGACCCGGTCGACATCCCTTGGTCAAGGGATGGACAATCGGATCAGGAACAGATGCGCCAACGAGGAAACGGAATGGGCGGCCACCCGAAACGGGTCGTGGATTCTATCGACACCCCTGCAAGGAGCGAGCAAGACCGCGCCCTACAATCGCGGTCTTTGCGTTTGAACACATGCCAAAAAAAGCCACCGCCTCAGCCCTGTCGAGTACCTCCCTGGTGGAGCCGGCCAGTTACGAGGCGGCGCTGCAGGAGTTGGAGCGCCTGATTCAATCGATGGAGACCGGGCAATTGCCGCTTGACCAGATGCTCGAAAGCTATCAGGACGGTGCCCGACTGCTCGGGTTCTGCCGTTCGCGCCTTGAGGCGGTCGAACAACAAGTCAAGGTCCTGGAGGAAGGGCAGCTCAAGCCCTGGGGCGAAAAACAATGACCGACGCTGAATTCGAATCCTGGGCGCAGACCCAGTTGCAGGCCGTGGAACGTGCGCTGGAGCAGCACGTCGTGGCCGACACCCCGGCCGGCCTGGGCGAGGCCATGCGCTACGGCGTGCTCGACGGCGGCAAACGCCTGCGGCCGCTGCTGCTGCTGGCCGCCGCGCAAGCCGTCAACGCCCACGCCGAGGCCGCCTTGCGCGCCGCCTGCGCGGTCGAGCTGATCCACGCCTACTCGCTGGTCCACGACGACATGCCCTGCATGGACAACGACGTGCTGCGGCGCGGCAAGCCCACCGTGCATGTGCGTTACGGCGAAGCCCAGGCCATGCTGGCCGGCGACGCCATGCAGGCCCTGGCCTTCGAGGTGCTCACCCCGCCGCCCGCCGCAGACGGCACCGCGGTCGTGCCCGACGCGCTGCAGGCCCGGCTGTGCCGGCTGCTGTCGCATGCATCGGGCGTCGAAGGCATGGCCGGGGGCCAGGCCATCGACCTGGACAGCGTCGGCAAGCCGCTCGACGAAACCACGCTGCAGGACATGCACCGCCGCAAGACTGGCGCCCTGCTGCAGGCCAGCGTGCTGATGGGTGCGGCCTGCGGCCCGGCCGGCGCCTGCAACTGGGCGGCACTGTCGGACTACGGCGCCGCCATCGGCCTGGCGTTCCAGGTGGTCGACGACATTCTGGACGTCACCCAGCCGTCCGACACGCTGGGCAAGACCGCCGGCAAGGACGCCGACCGCAACAAACCCACCTATGTGTCGCTGCTCGGCCTGCAAGGCGCGCGCGACCGCGCCCAATCGCTGCACCAGCGCGCCCAGGCGGCCCTGCGCAATGCCAAGCTGCCGGACGGCCGCTATCTGGCCGCCCTGGCCGACCGCATCGTCGAGCGTGAATCTTGAGCGCCGCACTCCACTCCGATCAAGGCCCCGCTGAGATGAACGCTCCTGCGCTGCTCCCCCGCATCAACTCGCCGGCCGATCTGCGCCGCCTCTCCCGCGAGGAACTGCCCCAGCTCGCCACCGAGCTGCGCGAATTCCTGCTGCACAGCGTCTCGCGCACCGGCGGCCACCTGTCATCCAACCTGGGCACGGTCGAGCTGACGATCGCGCTGCACTACGTCTTCAACACCCCCGAGGACCGGCTGGTGTGGGACGTGGGCCACCAGACCTACCCGCACAAGATCCTGACCGGCCGGCGCGACCGAATGAACACGCTGCGCCAGCTGGGCGGCCTGAGCGGCTTCCCCAAGCGCGACGAGAGCGCGTACGACAACTTCGGCACCGCGCACTCGTCGACCTCGATCTCGGCCGCACTCGGCATGGCCATGGCGGCGCAGTTCAAGGGCGAGAAGCGCCACGCGGTGGCCATCATCGGCGACGGCGCCATGACCGCCGGCATGGCCTTCGAGGCGCTCAACAACGCCGGCATGCCCCACGCCGGCAAGGTGCCCAACATGCTGGTGGTGCTAAACGACAACGACATGTCGATCAGCCCGCCAGTCGGCGCGCTCAACAAGCACCTGGCGCGGCTGATGAGCGGCAAGTTCTACACGGCAGCGCGCGAAAGCGCCAAGGCCGTGCTCAAGAACGCGCCGCCGCTGTTCGAGCTGGCGCGCCGCCTGGAAGAGCACGCCAAGGGCATGGTCGTGCCCGGCACGATCTTCGAGGAGTTCGGCTTCAACTACGTCGGCCCGATCGACGGCCACGACCTCGACGCGCTGATCCCGACGCTGGAGAACCTGCGCGACAAGCCCGGCGCGCAGTTCCTGCACGTCGTCACCAAGAAGGGCTACGGCTATGACCTGGCCGAGGCCGACCCGATCGCCTACCACGGCCCCGGCAAGTTCGACCCGGCCGTGGGCCTGGTCCAGCCCGTCAACGCGCCCAAGCCCACCTTCACCCACATCTTCGGCCAGTGGCTGTGCGACATGGCCGAGGCCGATGCGCGCCTGGTCGCCGTGACGCCGGCCATGCGCGAGGGCTCGGGCATGGTGGAATTCCACCGCCGTTACCCGGAGCGCTACCACGACGTCGGCATCGCCGAGCAGCACGCGGTCACGTTCGCGGCCGGCATGGCCTGCGAAGGCCTCAAGCCGGTGGTCGCGATCTACTCGACCTTCCTGCAGCGCGCCTACGACCAGCTGATCCACGACGTCGCGCTGCAGAACCTGCCGGTGCTGTTCGCGCTCGACCGCGCCGGCCTGGTCGGTGCCGACGGCGCCACGCATGCCGGCGCCTATGACATCGCCTTCGTGCGCTGCATTCCCAACATGGCGCTGATCGCTCCGGCCGACGAGGCCGAGACGCGCCGCGCGCTCACCACCGGCTGGCGCCACGACGGCCCGGTCACCGTGCGCTATCCGCGTGGCAGCGGCGCCGGTACCACCCCGTTGGCAGAACTCGACGAACTGCCCTGGGGCAAGGGTGAAATCCGCCGTGAAGTCAAGCAGCCGAACGGGCCACGGATTGCCATCCTCGCCTTCGGCAGCCTGCTCTACCCGGCGCTCGCCGCCGCTGAAAAGCTCGACGCCAGCGTCGCCAACATGCGCTTCATCAAGCCACTGGACACCGCGCTGGTCGAACAACTCGCGCGCAGCCACGACGTGCTGGTCACGGTGGAAGACGGTTGCGTGATGGGTGGCGCCGGCTCGGCCGTGCTCGAAGCGCTGCAGGCCGCCGGCCTGACCACGCCGGTGCTGGTGCTCGGCCTGCCCGACGAGTTCATCGACCACGGCGACCCGGCCGTGCTGATGGCGCGCTGCGGGCTCGATGCCGCCGGCATCGAAGCCTCGATCCGGCGACGCCGCGAACGCTGACTCAGGGTATTCTCTAGCCCCCGCGCCGACCACCGGCCATGACTGACGCCCGATTGCGATGAAACCTTTCAACGAAGAGACCGTCACGGCGGTCCACCACTGGACCGATCGCCTGTTCAGCTTCACCACCACCCGCGACCCGGCGTTCCGGTTCTCGAGCGGCCATTTCGTCATGATCGGCCTGCCCGTCAACGGCAAACCGCTGCTGCGCGCCTACAGCGTCGCCAGCCCGAACTGGGAAGAAAGCCTGCACTTCTTCTCGATCAAGGTACCCGACGGCCCGTTGACCTCGCGCCTGCAACACCTGCAGGTCGGCGACAAGATCCTGGTCGGCCGCAAGCCCACCGGCACGCTGCTGGTCGACTACCTCAACCCCGGCAAGCGCCTGTACCTGTTCGGCACCGGCACCGGCCTGGCGCCGTGGTTGTCGATCATCCAGGACCCGGAAACCTACGAGCGTTTCGAGAAGGTCATCGTCGTCCACGGCTGCCGTCAGGTCAACGAGCTGGCTTATCAGGATCTGTTCAAGAGCCTGCCGAACCACGAGTTCCTGGGCGAGTTGATCGGCGACAAGCTGATCTACTGCCCGACCGTGACACGCGAACCGTTCGAGCGCCAAGGCCGCATCACCGACCTGATCGAAGACGGTCGGCTGTGGAACGACTTCGGTCTGCCGGCCTTCAACCCGGCCGAAGACCGCGCCATGATCTGCGGCAGCCCGGCCATGCTGAAGGATTTGAAGCGCATGCTCGAAGAGCGCGGCTTTGCCGAAGGCAATACCACCACACCGGGCGATTTCGTGATTGAGCGTGCCTTCGCGGAGCAGTAATCCAGCATGACACCCGGAATCCCTGCACGGGATTCCCAATAGAAACGCGGCCCATGGGCCGCGTTTCTATTTGAGGGTCAGGAAATATCAGATCGACAACTTGATCTGATGCCCAGGCTGATTGCTCGGGTGAGACTGGTTGGTGAATACCGTGCGATCGGTCTTGATCATGATCACTTCAAAGAACGGACGGAAACGCTCTTCGCTGATATTGAACGCACGCAGGAACTTGGAGAACAGCTCCTGCTCCTGCGGCTCGGGCTGACCGTCGGCCAGCGAGGAGTCGATCAGGTTGATCATGATGCACATCTTCTGCGCATCGCTCAGCAGAGGAGCCGCCTCCTGCAGGAAGGTGTCGACCGTGTTCTTGCGGCGATATTTTGACGCGCTGTCGAGCAGAGCCTGGCTCTGCGCACCCACGCCCACCACGCCATTGCCCTGGTCCTGGCCGCCCAGCACCGACAGCAGGTGACCGATCTCCTCATGATCGATCTCGCCATCCGCCGACATCATGTAGAGCAAGCTGGTGGCAAACGCCAGATGAGGCGTCATCTTTTCACCAGAATCACCCTTGAACATGTCGAACAAACCCATGGAATACCTCGTCGCGTTGAATTGATGGCGCTCTGGACAAGGTCATGGTGAATATCAATGATTCACCACATACCCCTCAGTCGTCCAAAGCTGCAGAAATGCTACCACTCATGCAGCGCCGGGTTTTTCACGGGTCATCGGGGCACCGTGCAATTCATCCCGTTATTTCAATGCCGCCAGCATGTGGTCCAGCGCTGCAGCGATTTCCTCGTCGCTCAGCTTGGGATTGCCACCCTTGGGCGGCATGACCCCCTTGCCTTTGATGGCACTGACCAGCAGCGCGTCGCGGCCGGTCTTCAGGCGCGACTCCCAGGCAGCCTTGTCGCCGAGCTTGGGCGCATTGGCCAGGCCGGGCACATGGCACATCGCGCAGGCCTGGTTGTAGACGGTCACGCCGTCGGCGGCACGGGCCGCACCGGCGGTCAAGGTCAGGGTGACGGCGGCGGCCATCAAGGCGGGACGGAAAAACGACATGGAGGTCTCCTGAAGAAGCAGGAGCAGGACGCCCCCGGATCGCCCGCTTTTGCAATGGCCGTGCCCAGCAAGGCGATTGCATCCATCAGGGCCAGCACGCCCGTCCTCGGCTCCATTTGATCAGGGTCAACCCTTGTTCTGAATGGCCTCACGGCTGTGTCACTGTTGCGCCGGGCGGGGCGTCGCCTGAGCGTTGCTCCAGCGCGCGACAGTGATTCGTCACGCCAGGCGCAACAGCCGCTTGGCGTTTTCCTTCAGGATCAGGTCGTGCACCTCGGGCTTGAAGCCGGCTTCGGTGAAGTCCTTCATCCAGCGCTCGGGCGTGATCAGCGGGTAGTCGCTGCCGAACAGCATGCGGTCCTTCAGCAGCGTGTTGGCGTACTGCACCAGCTGCTGCGGGAAGTACTTCGGGCTCCAGCCGCTCAGGTCGATCCAGACATTGGGCTTGTGCAGCGCCAGGCTCAGCGCCTCGTCCTGCCACGGCCAGCTCGGGTGGGCGATGACGATCTCGATGTCGGGGAAATCGATCGCCACGTCTTCGAGCAGCATCGGGTTGCTGTTCTGCAGCCGCAGGCCGCCGCCGCAGCGCATGCCCGAGCCGATGCCGGAGTGGCCGCTGTGGAAGATCGCCGGCAGCTTGTACTCGGCAATCACCTCGTAGAGCGGCCAGGCCATGCGGTCGTAGGGCAGGAAACCCTGCACGGTGGGGTGGAACTTGAAGCCCTTGACGCCGTGCTCCTCGATCAGCCGGCGCGCCTCGCGCGCACCCATCTTGCCTTTGTGCGGGTCGATGCTGGCGAAGGCAATCATCATGTCGCTGTTCTTCTGCGCCGCCTCGCAGATCTCCTCGTTGGGGATGCGGCGCCGGCCGATCTGGCTCTCGCTGTCGACCGTGAACATCACCAGGCCGATCTTCTTCTCGCGGTAGTAGGCCACCGTCTCGTCGATGGTCGGGCGCTTGCCGGCGCGGAAGTACTTGTCGGCCGCGCGGTCGAACTCTTCGCCATAGGCGTCGAACGGGTTCCAGCACGACACCTCGGCGTGGGTGTGGATGTCGATGGCGATCAGGTCCTGATGGTTCATGGCAGCGTTCCAGGGAGCGTTAGATGGTTGCATTCTGAAATCAAACAAGCCATCTCGATCAAGGGTTAACCCGAAACATCGTCCTTATTTACATTCGATCAGCGGGTTTTCACCGATCTTGAAGCGTCGTCATCTACTTATATTTATGAACTAAATACCGCCTCAAGACTTCACGACCCCTCACGACATCTCACCCGAGCCCGCATGAACGCCACCACTGCCATCGACTTCTCCCCCGCCACCGGCCTGCTGGCCGGGCTGGACCTGCTGGACATCCGCGTCGGCGGCGCCGTGCTGCACATCAGCCTCAACCGCCCGGCCAAGCGCAACGCGCTGTCGGACGTGCTGATCGGCCAACTGCACACTGCGCTGATCAACGTGCCCGAGGGCGTGGGCGCGGCCGTCATCAGCGGCGCAGGGCAGCACTTCTGCGCCGGGCTCGACCTGTCGGAGCTGGTCGAGCGCGATGTGGCCTCGGGCGTGTTCCATTCGCGCATGTGGCACGCCGCGTTTGACGCCATCCAGTTCGGCCGGGTGCCGGTGGTGGCGGCGCTGCACGGCGCGGTGGTCGGCGGCGGGCTGGAAATGGCGGCCGCCTGCCACGTGCGGGTGGCCGACGCCAGCGCCTACTTCGGCATGCCCGAAGGCCAGCGCGGCATCTTCCTGGGCGGCGGCGGCTCGGTGCGGATTCCGCGCCTGATGAACGTGGCGCGCGTCACCGACCTGATGCTCACCGGCCGCGTCTACGACGCGCAGGAAGGCTACGCCGCCGGCCTGGCGCAGTACCTGGTGCCCGAGGGCGAGGCGGTTGCCAAGGCGCTGGCGCTGGCCGCGCGCATCGCCACCAACGCGCCGCTGTCCAACTACGCCGTCATGCACGCGCTGCCACGCATTGCCGACCAGTCGCAGTCCGATGGCCTGTTCACCGAATCGCTGATGGCCGCAGTGGCCGAAAGCACGCCCGAAGCCCAGGAGCGCCTGCGCGCCTTCCTGGAAAAGCGCGCCGGCAAGGTCGTCAAGTCAGGAGCCTGAGCCATGCATGCGCCCCAGTCCCCCACCCCGGCAACTGACGGCCTGCGCGCCACGCTGGAAACCCGCGCCGACGGCTGCCAGGTGCTGCGCGCGACCGAGCCGCTGCGCTGGTTTCCCGACCGCCTGACCGACGCGCTGGAACAGTGGGCGGCCGAGGTGCCCGAGCGCACCTTCGCGGCCAAACGGGACCAAGGCGGTGACTGGCGGCGCATCAGCTACGCGCAGATGCTGCAGCGCGTGCGCGCCGTCGGCCAGGCGCTGACCGACCGCAGCCTGTCGGCCGAGCGGCCGGTGGCGATCCTGTCGGAGAACGATCTGGAGCACCTGACGCTCGCGCTCGGCGCGATGTGGGCCGGCGTGCCGCATGTGCCGGTGTCGCCGGCGTATTCGCTCATCTCGCAGGACCACGGCAAGCTGCGCCATGTCTTTGCCACCGTGACGCCGGGGCTGGTGTTCGCCTCGTCGGCCGCCTACGGCAAGGCCATTCGCGCGGTGGCCGGGCCGGACGTCGAGGTGGTGCTGACCCAGGGCACGCTTGACGACCGCACCGTGACGCCCTTCGACGCGCTGCTGGCCACCACGCCGGGCGCCTCCGGCGACGCGGCGCATGCGCAGGTCGGCCCGGACACCATCGCCAAGTTCCTGTTCACCTCCGGCTCGACCAAGCTGCCCAAGGCGGTCATCAACACCCAGCGCATGCTGTGTGCCAACCAGCAGATGATTCGCCAGAGCATGACCTTCCTGGCCGACGAGCCGCCCGTGCTGGTCGACTGGCTGCCGTGGAACCACACCTTCGGCGGCAACCACAACGTCGGTATCGCGCTCTACAACGGCGGCACGCTCTACATCGACGAGGGCAAGCCCACGCCCAAGGGCATCGCCGAGACGCTGCGCAACCTGCGCGAGGTCTCGCCCACCGTCTACTTCAACGTACCCAAGGGCCTGGAAGAAATCGCCAGCGCGGCAGAACACGACGAGCCCTTGCGCCGCTCGCTGTTCGCGCGCCTGAAGGCCTTCTTCTTTGCCGGCGCCGGCCTGTCGCAGGCGGTGTGGGACCGGCTCGACCGGATCGGCGAGCAGACGCGCGGCCAGCGCGTGCCCATGATCACCGGCCTGGGCATGACCGAGACCGCGCCGTCAGCCACCTTTGCGCTGGGCCCGGATGTGCGCTCCGGCCACATCGGCCTGCCGGTGCCGGGCTGCGAGGTCAAGCTGGTGCCGACCGGAGACATCCACAACCGCAGTCCGTGGGACAAGGTCGAGATCCGCTTTCGCGGCCCGCACGTCATGCCCGGCTACTGGCGCGCGCCCGAGCAGACCGCCGAGGCGCTCGACGCCGAGGGCTACTACTGCACCGGCGACGCCGTCCGCTTCATCGACCCCGACCAGCCCACGCTGGGCCTGCGCTTCGATGGCCGCATTGCCGAGGACTTCAAGCTCTCGACCGGCACTTTCGTCAGCGTCGGGCCGCTGCGGGCGCGCGTCATCGGTGCGGGCGACCCGTGCGTGCAGGACGTCGTCGTCACCGGCCTGAACCGCGACGAGATCGGCCTGCTGATCTTTCCGCGCCTGGACGAATGCCGGCGCCTGGCCGACCTGAGTGCGGCCACGCCCGCGCCCGAGGTGCTGCACCACCCGGCAGTGCGCGCCTTCTTCCAGGCCCTGGCCGACACGCTGTGGCGCCAAGGCACCGGCAGCGCCAACCGGCCCACCCGGCTGCACGTGCTGGCCGAGCCGCCTTCGATCGACCTGGGCGAGGTCACCGACAAGGGCTCGATCAACCAGCGCGCCGTGCTGCAACACCGCGCCGCGCTGGTCGATGCGCTTTATGAAGGACGGGACAGCGACCCGTTCCTGATCCTGCCGAACAAGATTTAAGGAACCCTCCCATGCAGATTCAAGGACAAGCCGCCCTCGTCACCGGCGGGGGCTCGGGCCTCGGGGCCGCCGTGGCGCGGGAACTGGCGCGACTCGGCGCCCGCGTGGCGGTGCTGGACGTCAACGAGGCCGGCGCGCAGGCGGTGGCCGCAGAGATCGGCGGCCTGGCCTGCCGCTGCGACATCACCGACAGCGCCAGCGTGACGGCTGCGCTCGATGCGGCCGAGGCCGCGCACGGCCCCGCACGCATCGTGATGAACATTGCCGGCATTGGCAGCGCCAGACGCGTGATCCAGCGCGACGGCTCACCCGCGCCGCTGGAGGACTTCGAGCGCGTGGTGCGCGTCAACCTGATCGGCACCTACAACATGATCCGCCTGGCTGCGGCGCGCATCGCCCGGCTCGACGCGCTGCCGTCCGCGTCCAACGACGGCGAGCGCGGCGTGATCGTCAACACCGCCTCGGTGGCCGCGTTCGACGGCCAGGTCGGCCAGGAGGCGTATTCGGCCAGCAAAGGCGGCGTGGTCGGCATGACGCTGCCGCTGGCGCGCGACCTGGCGCAGTGGGGCGTGCGCGTCTGCACCATCGCCCCCGGCCTGTTCGCCACACCGCTGATGAACGAGCTGCCCGAGGCGGTGCAGGCGTCGCTGGCCGCGTCGATTCCCTTCCCGAAACGACTCGGTCAGCCGGAAGAGTTTGCGTCGCTGGCCGCGCACATCGTCAGCAACGGCCACCTCAACGGCGAGGTGATCCGGCTCGACGGCGCGCTGCGCCTGGCGCCGCGCTGAAGCGCCGTTTTGCCTCAACGATTTATAAACCGACCGGTCAGTCGGATAAACACTGATTGCTGCCCCACCGCCATCCCGGCACATTGCCGCCCTGAGGAGACATGATGAAGAACGCCATCAACACTGCACTGAACAACGCACTCCGCCCCGTGGTGGCCGCGAGCCTGCTGGCTTGTGCCGGCCTGGCGCAGGCGGACATCCACATCGGCATCAGCCTGCCGCTGACCGGCCCGGCCAGCGGGCTGGGCATTCCGATGAGCAACGCCATCAAGCTCTGGCCGGCCAGCATCGGCGGCGAGAAGCTCAACATCACCGTGCTCGATGACGCCAGCGACCCGACCAAGGGCGCGCAGAACGCCAAGCGCTTCGTCACCGAGGACAAGGTCGACATCGTGATGGGCTCGGCCGCCACGCCGCCGGCCATCGCCATGGCCGACATCGTGGCCGAAGCCGCCACGCCGCACTTCATGTTCTCGCCGGCGGTGCTGCAAGCCGGCAAGGACAGCTGGGCCTTCCGCCTGCCGCAGTCGAATGCGGTGATGTCGAACGCGGTGCTGCAGCACATGAGCAAGCTCGGCATCAAGACCGTGGGCTTCCTGGGCTACACCGACGCCTACGGCGAAAGCTGGCTCAAGGACTTCCAGGCCGAAGCCGCCAAGATCGCCCCGGGCATCAAGATCATCGCCACCGAGCGCTTTGCCCGCAGCGACACCGCCGTGACCGGCCAGGCGCTCAAGCTGGTGGCCGCCAACCCGGACGCCATCCTGGTGGTGGCCTCCGGCTCCGGCGCGGCCATGCCGCACAAGGGCATCGTCGAGCGCGGCTACAAGGGCAAGATCTACCAGACCCATGCCGCAGCCACGCGCGACCTGATGCGCATCGGCGGCAAGGATGTCGAGGGTGCCTACGTCGTCTCCGGCCCAGCCGTGATCGGTGACCAGCTGCCCGACAGCCACCCGTCCAAGAAGGTGGCGCTGGACTTCGTGCAGAAGTACGAGAAGGCCTACGGCGCCGGCTCGCGCAACCAGTTTGCCGGCCACGCCTATGACGCCGCGCTGGTGCTGGAAAAGATCATCCCGGTCGCCCTCAAGAAGGCCAAGCCGGGCACCAAGGAATTCCGCGCGGCGCTGAAAGACGCCACCGAAACCATGGGCCGCACCGTGGTCTCGCACGGCGTGCTGACCTACTCCAAGGACAACCACTGGGGCTTCACGACCGAGACCGGCGTGATGCTCAAGGTGGTCAACGGCGACTGGAAAGTCGAGTGAATGTGAGCCCCGGGCGCCGGGCCGGTAGCTTCGGTGCCTGATGTTCCTCATGCACCTCAACTGAGCAGATTCCATGGACTTCTCGATTGCCAGCATCCTGGCCCTCGACGGCCTGACCAACGGCGCCATCTACGCGCTGCTGGCCATGGCGACGGTGCTGCTGTTTGCCGTCACGCGGGTCATCTTCATTCCGCAGGGCGAGTTCGTCGCGTTCGGCGCGCTCACGCTCGCCATGCTGCAGCTGGGCCAGGTGCCAGGCACGGTCTGGCTGCTGTTGCTGATGGCGGTGCTGACGGCGGTGCTGGACGGTTTCCACGGCGCGCGTCGCGGCCTGCCGGTCGGGCGGCTGGTGATCGGAGCCGTGCGCACGCTGGCCTATCCGGCGGCGGTGGCGTTGCTGGCGGTCTGGATGGCGCCGCTCAAGCTGTCGCTGGGGCTGCAGGCGCTGCTGACGCTGGCGATCGTCACGCCGATGGGTGGGCTGCTCTACCGGCTGGCCTACGAGTCGCTGGCCGACGCCACCGTGCTGGTGCTGCTGATCGTGTCGGTGGGCGTGCACTTTGCGCTGACCGGAATGGGGCTGCTGTTCTTCGGCGCCGAGGGCTTTCGCAACCCGAGTTTCTGGGATGAGCGCTTCCAGCTCGGCGCGCTGATGCTGTCGGGGCAGGCCGTCATCATCCTGGGCGCCTCGGCGGCGCTGATCGTGATGCTGTGGCTGTTCTTCGAGCGCTCGCTCTACGGCAAGGCCTTGCGCGCCACGGCCGTCAACCGGCTGGGCGCGCGGCTGATGGGCATTCCGACCACGCAGGCCGGGCGGCTGTCGTTCACGATGGCGGCGTTCATCGGCGCGCTCTCGGGCCTGCTGATCGGGCCGACCACCACGATCTTCTACGACTCGGGCTTCCTGATCGGCCTGAAAGGCTTCGTGGCGGCGGTATTTGCCGGGCTGGCGAGCTACCCGCTGGCGGCAGTGGGCGCCATCGGCGTCGGCGTGCTGGAGGCCTTCGGCTCGTTCTGGGCCAGCTCGTTCAAGGAGGTGATCGTGTTCACCTCCATCCTGCCGGTGCTGTTGTGGCGCAGCTTGCGCGACCCGCACCACGACGAAGAGTGATTTGGGAAGCTATGGGACTCACCATGAACGCCCGCCGTTCCTTCTTTTTTGCCACCGTGCTGCTGCTGGCCGCGCTGCCGCTGCTGCCCACGCCCGAGTTCTGGATCACGCAGCTCAATTACATCGGCCTGGCCGCGCTGATTGCACTCGGCCTGGTGCTGCTGACGGGCGTCGCGGGGCTGACCTCCTTCGGCCAGGCCGCCTTCGTGGGCCTGGGCGCCTACACCTCGGCCTACCTGACGACGCAGGTCGGCCTGTCGCCCTGGCTGACGGTGTGGGTCGGTCTGGCCATCACGGTGGTGGTGGCGCTGGTGCTGGCGGCCATCACGCTGCGCATGTCGGGCCATTACCTGCCGCTGGCGACCATCGCCTGGGCGCTGTCGCTCTACTACACCATGTCCAACATGGAATGGCTGGGCAAGTACGACGGCATCCTGGGCGTGCCGGCGATGGAGTTCTTCGGCCTCAGCCTGGCCTCCGGACGCAGCTACTACTACCTGATCTGGGCAGTGGCGCTGCTGAGCGCGGTGGCGGTGATCCGGCTGCTGGATTCGCGCACCGGCCGCGCCATCCGCGCCCTCAAGGGCGGCGTGACGATGGCCGAGGCCATGGGCATCTCCACCTACCGCTACAAGGTGCTGGTATTCGTGCTGGCCGCGATGCTGGCGTGCCTGTCGGGCTGGCTGTTCGCGCACTTCCAGCGCACGGTCAACCCGTCGCCGTTCGCGCTCGGCAAGGGCATTGAGTACCTGTTCATGGCGGTGCTGGGCGGCATCGGCAATGTCTGGGGCGCCTTCATGGGCGCGGCGGTGGTCAAGCTGCTGGAAGACCAGCTGCAGGTGCTGCTGCCGCGGCTGATCGGCGGCAGCGGCAACTACGAGATCATCGTCTTCGGCATCGTGCTGGTGGTGGTGCTGAAGTACGCACCGCAAGGCCTGTGGCCGTTTGTCGAGAAGCTGACCGCCCGCTGGCTGCCGGCGTCGCCCCGCCCGCGCGACTGGGCCGATGCCGCCGCGCTGGACGAGCGCAGCAAGCCGACCCCGGGCGAGCTGCTGCTGGACGTGCAGGCCGTGCGCAAGCAGTTCGGCGGGCTGGTGGCCGTCAACGACGTGAGCTTCCAGATCCGCGCCGGCGAGATCATGGGCCTGATCGGCCCCAACGGCGCCGGCAAGAGCACCACCTTCAACCTGATCACCGGCGTGCTGGGCCTGACCGGCGGCCGGGTGCAGTTTCGCGGCCAGGCCGTGGGCGGCCTGAGTTCGCGCCAGATCGCCGAGCGCGGCATGTCGCGCACCTTCCAGCACGTCAAGATGCTGCCCGACATGACGGTGCTGGAGAACGTCGCCCTGGGCGGCTACCTGCGCAGCCACAAGGGCACGCTGGCCGCCATGCTGCGCACCGACCGCGACGAGGAACGCCGCCTGTTCAAGGAAGCCGAGCGCCAGCTGGCGCGCATCGGCATGAAAGAGCAGATGCACGAGCTGGCCGGCAACCTGGCGCTGGGCCCGGCGCGGCTGATGGAGATCGCCCGCGCGCTGTGCACCGACCCGGCGCTGCTGCTGCTCGATGAGCCCGCCGCCGGCCTGCGCCACAAGGAAAAGCAGGCGCTGGCCGACGTGCTCAAGCAGCTCAAGGCCGAAGGCATGAGCATCCTGCTGGTCGAGCACGACATGGACTTCGTCATGAACCTGACCGACCGCATCGTGGTGATGGAGTTCGGCACCAAGCTGATCGAGGGCACGCCCGCCGAAGTGCAGGAAAGCCCGATCGTGCGCGCCGCTTATCTCGGAACTGAGCACTGAACATGAGCGCAAACACCACTCCCCTGCTGCAGGTTCGTGGCCTGCACGCCGGCTACGGCCGCGCCGAGGTGCTCTCGGGCCTGAACCTGCACGTCGACCCGGGCGCGGTCGCCACCGTGATCGGCCCCAACGGCGCGGGCAAGTCGACCACGCTCAACGCCCTGATGGGCGTGCTCGCCAGCCGGGGCCAGATCATTTTTGACGGCCAGGACATCGGCCGCGCCACGCTCGAAGAGCGCGTCATGCTCGGCCTGGCGCTGGTGCCCGAGAAGCGCGAGCTGTTCTCGACCATGCCGGTCGAGGACAACCTCGTGCTCGGCGGCTGGCGCCAGATGCGGCTGGGCAACGCGCAGTGGCGCGACCGGCTCGACGAGGTCTACACCCTGTTTCCGCGCCTGAAAGAGCGCCGCGTGCAGCTGGCCGGCACCCTGTCGGGCGGCGAGCGCCAGATGCTGGCGGTGGGCCGCGCGCTGATGAGCCGCCCGAAGCTGCTGATGCTCGACGAGCCCAGCCTGGGCCTGGCGCCGCTGGTGGTGCGCGAGATTTTCCGCATCGTCGAGCAGCTGCGCAGCACCGGCGTCAGCATCCTGCTGATCGAGCAGAACGCCCGCGCCGCGCTGGAAGTGGCCGACTACGGCTACGTGCTGGAGACCGGCGCCATCGGCCTCGAAGGCCCGGCGCGCGATCTGGCCGGCGACGCCCGCGTGATCGAGACCTACCTCGGCGCGCAGAAGAAGCACGCCTGAAACACGCCTGAGCCCCTGAGATGAACCACTACACCGCCCCGCTGCAGGAGATGCAGTTCGTGATCGAGCAGGTGCTCGACGCGCCCGCCGTCTGGGCACAGCTGCCCGCCTACGCCGAAGTCGACGCCGACCTGGCGCGCGAAGTGCTCGAACAGGCCGGCCGCTTTGCCCAGGACGTGCTGGCCCCGCTCAACGGCCCCGGCGACCGGCAAGGCTGCCGCTGGAGCGCCGGCGAGCACGGCGGCGGCGAGGTCAGGACGCCTGATGGCTTTCCCGCCGCCTGGCAGGCCTTTGTCGACGGTGGCTGGCCGGCGCTGGCCTGCGCCCCGGACATCGGCGGCCAGGGCCTGCCACAGGTGCTGAACGCCGCGCTGTTCGAGATGCTGAGCGCCGCCAACCACGCCTGGACCATGTACCCGGGCATCCTGCACGGCGCCTGCGAATCCATCCGGGCCACCGCCACGCCCGAGCTGCGCGAGCGCTACCTGCCCAAGGTGGTCAGCGGCGAGTGGCTGGCGACGATGAGCATCACCGAGCCCCAGGCCGGCAGCGACCTGGGCCTGATCCGCTCCAAGGCCGAGCTGCTGGACGGCGGCCCGCCCGTCAACGGCGCCCGGGTGGCGGTCAGCGGCAACAAGATCTTCATCTCCTGCGGCGACCACGACCTGACGGACAACATCGTCCACCTGGTGCTGGCCCGCCTGCCCGACGCCCTGCCGGGCACCAAGGGCCTGAGCCTGTTCCTGGTGCCGAAGTTCATGCCCGGCGCCGACGGCGGACTGGGCCGCCGCAACACGGTCTGGTGTGACGGCATCGAGCACAAGATGGGCATCCATGGCAGCGTGACCAGCCAGATGCGCTTCGACCGCGCCGAAGGCTGGCTGCTCGGCGAGCCCGGGGCGGGCCTGGCCGCGATGTTCCTGATGATGAACTCGGCGCGCCTGAACGTCGGCATGCAGGGCCTGGGCCACCTCGACGCCGCGACCCGGCGCGCCATCGCCTACGCCCAGGAACGCGTGCAGCTGCGCGCGCCCGCCAGGCCGGAGGGAGCCACTGCCAGCGGCGCCGACCTGATCGTCTGGCATCCGGCGATGCGCCGCATCCTGCTGACGCTGCAGGCCCAGACCGCCGCCGCGCGCGTGCTGGCCTACTGGACCGCGCTGCTGCTCGACGAGCACGAGCAGCAGCCCGACGCGACCCGCCGCCGCGAAGCCGGTGACCTGGTCGCGCTGCTGACGCCCATCGTCAAGGCCTTCCTGACCGACCTCGGCCACCGCGGCGCCGACGACGCGCTGGGCGTGTTCGGTGGCTACGGCTTCATCCACGAGTACGGCATCGAGCAGCATGTGCGCGACAGCCGCATCGCCCTGATCTACGAGGGCACCAACGAGATCCAGGCCATCGACCTGGTGATGCGCAAGCTGCTGGACACGCCACGCCGCATCGACCTGCTGCTGGCCGAGTTCACCGCCGAGGCCGGACGCTGCGCCGCCGCCGGCCTGCCGGCCTTCAGCGCGGCCCTGGAGGAGCAGGCCGCGCGGATCCGCGCGGCCATCACCGCGCTGCAGGCCGCACGCGCCACCGACGCGCAAGCGCCCTTCGTGGTCGCCGACGACGTGATGCACGGCATGGGCCACGCCCTGCTGGCCTGGGCGTGGGCGCGGCTGGCGCGCACGGCGGATCGGCGTGTGGATGCGAATGACGCCGCCCGTCAGCGCGAGCTGGCGCAGTTCGGGCTGGACTGGCTGCTGCCCGCCGCGCAGTGGCGCTGGCAGCGTGTGCAGCAGATGCCGGCACTGCCCTGGGTGCGGGCCTGAACACAGCCGCCAGCGCGGCCATGGGCACCGCCTTAGACTCCCGCGCCATGGTCAAACGCAAACCCGCCCTGTCCGACGGCGCCCTGGGCGACGTGCTGGGCTACCAGATCGCCAAGGCGCGGCTGGCCACGCACGAACTGTTCATGCGCCACGCCGGCGAGCCGCTGCAGTTGCGGCCCGCGGAATATTCGCTGCTGCTGCTGCTGCAGGCCAACGCCCTGCCCACGCCCAAGCAACTGGCCGCCGCGCTGGGGCTGACCGCCCCCAAGCTCACGATCATGCTGGACAAGCTGCAGGAGCGCGGCGTGCTCACACGCGTGCGCAGCGACACCGATGGCCGCTCGCAGCACGTGCTGCTGACCGAGGCTGGCATAGCGCTGGCCGATCAATGCAGCGCCGCTGCACAGCACATGGAAGACAGCCTGCAGGACAACCTGAGCCGCGCCGAGCGCGCCATGCTGATCGAGCTGCTGCAGAAGGTGGCGGCGGCGCACTGAACGCCGCCCGGTCAGCCGTTTCGATCCGTCCTCAGACCGACAGCAGGTGCTGGCGGTAGTAAATCAACTCGTCGATCGACTCGTGGATGTCGGCCATCGCGGTGTGCTTCTGGTGCTTCTTGAAGCCGTCCATGATCTCCGGCTTCCAGCGCTTGCCCAGCTCCTTGAGCGTCGACACGTCGAGGTTGCGGTAGTGGAAGAAGGCTTCCAGCTGCGGCATGTAGTTGGCCAGGAAGCGGCGGTCCTGGCAGATGCTGTTGCCGCACATCGGCGAGGTCTTGGCGCTGATGTAGGGCTTCAGGAAGGCAATCACCTCGGCCTGGGCTTGCGCCTCGCTGATGGTCGAGGCCTTGACGCGCTCGGTCAGCCCGCTCTTGCCGTGGGTGCCGCGGTTCCAGGCGTCCATGCGGCCCAGCGCCTCGTCGGTCTGGTGCACGGCGATCACCGGGCCTTCGGCGCGCAGGTTGAGCTGGGCGTCGGTCACGACCACCGCGATCTCGATGATGCGGTCGTTGGCCGGGTCGAGCCCGGTCATCTCCAGGTCGATCCAGATCAGGTTCTGGTCATTGCGGCTGAGTTGGCCGGCTTCGGTCATTGCGATCCCCTTTGAATGCCTCAAATTGTCCCATGGCCCCGCCGCGCAATCTGTCCATGGGGCTGGGAGAGAATCCACGCATGACTGCACCTTTTGTCACCTTCACATTCGCCGTTGCGCTGGTCCTGATGCTGGCAGCACGGCTGTGGCTGATCAGCCGCCAGATCCGCCACGTGGCGCGGCACCGCGAGGCCGTGCCGGCCGCGTTTGCCGCCACCGTCAGCCTGGCCGCGCACCAGAAGGCAGCC
Organism: Leptothrix sp. (in: b-proteobacteria); assembly: GCF_965250675.1. Lineage (NCBI taxonomy): Bacteria > Pseudomonadati > Pseudomonadota > Betaproteobacteria > Burkholderiales > Sphaerotilaceae > Leptothrix > Leptothrix sp. (in: b-proteobacteria). Next base: position 583,511 of record NZ_CBDFPH010000001.1, on the reverse strand, counting down.
GACTACACCATCGCCCGCCAGCGCCAGGACCTGCTCACCACCGCCTGGGGCGGCGCGGTGCTGCTGGGCTGGACGCTGCTGGGCGGGCTCGACGCCCTCAACGGCTGGCTGCTGCAGACCGTGCAGCCGCGCTGGGGCGACATGGCCTACCAGCTGGCGCTGCTGGTGGGCGTGGCGCTGGTCAGCGGCGTGCTGGACCTGCCCTTCGACCTGTGGCGCACTTTCAAGCTGGAGCAGCGCTTCGGCTTCAACCGCATGACGCCGGCTCTGTGGCTGCGTGATCTGGTCGTCACCAACCTGGTCGGCGCGGTGATCGCGCTGCCGCTGGCCGCGCTGCTGCTGTGGCTGATGTCCGCCGCCGGCGACCTGTGGTGGCTGTGGGCCTTTGCGGTGCTGGCCGGCTTCACGCTGCTGATGCAGGTGCTCTACCCGACCGTGATCGCACCGTTGTTCAACAAGTTCGAGCCGCTGGCCGACACCGACATGGTGGCTCGCGTGCAGAGCCTGATGGCGCGCTGTGGCTTCAAGGCCCAGGGCCTGTACGTGATGGACGGCAGCAAGCGCTCGGCGCACGCCAACGCCTACTTCACCGGCTTTGGCGCCAGCAAGCGCGTGGTGTTTTTCGACACGCTGCTCAAGCGCCTGTCGCCTGGCGAGATCGAGGCGGTGCTGGCTCATGAGCTGGGCCACTTCCACCATCGCCATGTGCCCAAGCGCATCGTCACGGTGATGGGCATCTGGCTGGTGAGCCTGGCACTGCTGGGCTGGCTGATGAAGCAGCCGGCGTTCTATGCCGGCCTGGGCGTCATCCCCAGCATGACGGCGCCCAACCACGGCCTGGCGCTGGTGCTGCTGATGATGGCGGGGCCGGTGTTCGGCTTCTTCATCGGCCCGCTCAGTGCTGCCGTGTCGCGCAGGCACGAGTTCGAGGCCGACGCCTACGCCTGCGCCCAGGCGCGGTCCAGCGACCTGTCGGGCGCGCTGCTCAAGCTCTACGAAGACAATGCCAACACGCTCACGCCCGACCCGCTCTACGTGCGCGTGCACTACTCCCACCCGCCCGCGAGCGAGCGCCTCGCGGCGCTGCCGCAGGCCTGATGCATCTGACGCGGCACGCCGTGTCGCCCACTGAGGAATTGACTATCGACGACCTGAACACGGGCCTGGTCCTGGCCGGCCACGGCCGGCACTACAAGGTGCAGACGCCGGAAGGCCGCGAGGTGAAATGCCACCAGCGCGGCAAGAAAAGCGACTGCGTGGTCGGCGACCATGTGCGCTGGAAGGTGACCGACACCCGAGGCGACGAAGGCGTGATCGAGTCGATCGTGCCGCGCCGCAACCTGTTCTACCGCCAGGACGAATGGCGCACCAAGAGCTTTGCCGCCAACCTGGACCGCCTGCTGATCCTGGTCGCCGCCGAGCCGGTGTTCAGCGAAAGCCAGCTGAGCCGCGCGCTGATCGCCGCCGAGCACGCCGACATCGCCGTGCACATCCTGCTCAACAAGGTCGACCTGGGCGAAGCCGCCGAACTGGCGCGCGAGCGCCTCAAGCCCTACACCGCCATGGGCTACGACGTGATCGAGGTGGCGCTCAAGGCCAAGGACGACGAAGGCGGCACCTCGACGCTGACGCCGGAACTGGCCCGTGCGCAGCTCACGCCGCTGCTGGCGCACGGCACGACGCTGGTGCTGGGGCCCTCGGGCACCGGCAAGAGCACGATGGTCAACCTGCTGGTGCCCAACGCGGCGGCGCAGGTGGGCGAGATCTCGACTGCGCTCAACTCGGGCCGCCACACCACCACGCACACGCGCTGGTACTGGCTCGACGAGTCGCGCGAAGGTGCGCTGATCGACTCGCCCGGCTTCCAGGAATTCGGCATGCGCCACATTCCGGCCACCGAACTGGCGCGCCTGATGCCAGACCTGGCCAAGCACCAGGCCGATTGCCGCTTCAGCAACTGCAGCCACGACCAGGAACCGGGCTGCGCGGTGCGCGCCGCGCTCGACCGGGGCGAGATCGCCGCGACGCGCTACCGCATCTATCTGGAGTTGCGCGCGGAGTTGTCGGGCAAGCGCTGGTAAGTCGATACGGGTCGGTCAGCGCGGCAGCGGCTCCAGCACGGCCGCCGCCGCCCGCACGATGCAGCCGTTCAGGCTGCGCACCGTGGCCGAATCCAGCCGCCAGCTTTGCCAAAACAGCGGCACGAACACGCTGTGCTGCGGACACAGGTCAACCAGTCGCCCGGCAGCAAACTCCTCGGCCAGCAAGGTGCGGGGATGCAGCCCCCAGCCCAGTCCGGCGCGAGCTGCGGCCAGAAAATCATGCGTCGAGGGCAGCTGCCACTGTGGCGGCAGGCCGGGCGGGTCTGCGGCATCACCACCGACGATCTCGGCCAGGAAGCGTTGCTGCATCTGGTCTTTTTCATTGAACACCAGCCTCGGCGCACGCTGCAGGCCTTCGGCCAGAGAAACGCCTGCGAAATGGCGCGCGGCGAACGCGGGGCTGACGGCCAGGGTGTAGCGCATCGCGCCCAGCGGCTCGACCCGGCAGCCGCTGACCGGCTCGGCGTCGGCCGTGACCGCACCAAACACCGTGCCCCGGCGCAGCCAGTCGCGGGTGTGGTCCTGATCGTCCAGGTGCACCGTCAGGGTGTCGCTGCTGCGCGACTGAAAGTCGGCCAGCGCGGCCACGCCCCAGGTGGCCAGACTGTCGGCATTGAGCGCGATCGGAATGCGGCGCGGCTGGCCGGCGGCGGCATCGACCGCCAGCGGCGTCAGGTCGTGGGCCAGGTCGGCCTCCAGCATCTCGATCTGCAGGTAATGGCGGTAGAGGCGCTCGCCTTCGGCGGTGGCCGTGACCGGATTGCCGCGCACCAGCAGCACGCAGCCCAGGCGCTCTTCCAGCGTGCGCACGCGCTGCGACACCGCCGATGGCGTGATGTGCAACTGCCGCGCCGCCCGCTCGAAGCTGCCGGCACGCAGGATGGCGACCAGCGCCCGCAGGACCTGAAGATCGACCATGGCAGCGTGCCCTTTCCAAGCGTGATTCCAGCGCAAATGAAGCTCAACTTCATCAACTGAAGAAAGTTTAGCTGGACCGCTGCTGATCGATTTCCTACGCTGCGCGGCATGAACCTCGAACTGATCTCCGTCTACCTGTTCGGCCTGGCGTCCAGCGCTGGTCTCATCATCGCCATCGGCGCGCAAAACGCCTTCGTGCTGCGCCAGGGCCTGCGGCGCGAGCATGTGCTGCCGGTGGTAGTGGTGTGCGCCGTATCGGACGCGGTGCTGATTACCCTGGGCACGGCGGGCGTGGGCTGGTTGTCCGAGGGCTTGCCCTGGGCGGTGCCGGCGCTGACGGTGGCCGGCATCATCTTCCTCACCAGCTATGGGTGGCAGGCAGCGCGGCGGGCCTGGCGGCAGGATGCGGGGCTGTCGGATGCAGCGGGTGGCGCGGCACTGAGCCGCAGTGCGGCGATCTGGCGTGCTGCGGCCTTCAGCTGGCTCAACCCGCATGTGTGGCTGGACACGGTCGTGCTGCTGGGCTCGCTGGCCAATTCACAGGGTGCAGGTCGCCAGTGGGTCTTTGCGGCGGGCGGCGTCACCGCCAGCGTGCTGTGGTTCTCACTGCTGGCGTGGAGCGCCGGGCGGCTCGCGCCGGTGTTCAAGCAACCCGCCGCGTGGCGCGTGCTCGACACCGGCATCGCGGTGATGATGCTGACGCTGGCCGGCGGCCTGGTGCGTCAGATGCTGCCGGGCTGAGTCAGCCGCAGCGATTCAACCCAGCAGATTGGCCAGCGACAGCAGCGCCAGCAGCAGCATCCACAGGATCATCGAGCGCCACACCAGGCCGACCACCGAGCGCAGGTGCGCCAGTTGCGGCACGGCGCCCGAAGTGCTGCCTTCGGCCTCGGCCTCATCGGGGATGTAGCCGGCATCAAAGCGGCCCGTGACCGTGGCGTTGCCATCCACCGGGCGGACGGGCGCCAGTTCAGGCGCGTGCACGCCACCCAGGGCCACGCCCACCGCACCGGCGGCCGAGGCCAGCAGGATGCCGTCATTGCCGTGCTTCCACAGCCCGGCATAGCGGCGCCAGCAGTCGACCGCTTCCTCGAAGTTGCCCACCACCGCAAACCCGGCCGCCGTGAGGCGCGTGGGCACGTAGTCGATGATGGAGAACGCCAGCTGCGAGCGCTGCATCAGCCGCTCATGCGTGGGGGCCGCCAGCGTGACGCTCTTGTGCGCCCAGTAGCGTGCGCAGAACTCGGCCATGCGGTAGACCACCGCGCCGACCGGCCCCAGGCCCATGGCCGAGCCCAGCACAAACCAGAAGAACACGCCGAAGACGTGCCGGTGCGCGGCCAGCAGCGCGTGCTCGATCACGTGGCGCAGCAGTTCGGTGCGCGGCAGCTCGCTGGCGTCAAGGTTGCGCCAGGCCTGCAGCAACTGGCGTGCCTTGTCTTCCTGGCCCTGCTCCAGCGCGTCACGGATGTCGGTGAAGTAATGGCTGAACTGGCGGAAGCCCAGCGTCAGGTAGAGCACCACCAGATCCCAGGCCAGCGCCAGCACCAGGCTGTAGTGGTACAGCAGCGCATGCACGCCAAACACCAGCAGCGCGGGCACGAAGATCGTCACGGCCCACACCACCCAGGCGTGATGTTCCCGGCCCGCGTCGAAGTTATGCCCCGTCCAGCGCGACCAGGCAATCAACGCCTCGTGCACCGGATTGCCGCGCGGCAGAGGCCGCAATTGTTCAATGATCAGGGCCAGCAGGACCGCGAAAAAGCTCATGCGCAGATGATACCGGCGCGATTTGCACCTTCCGCCACCGACGCGCCCGTTTCAGGCGGCCAGAAAGCGATAGAGGTTGCGCAGCATGGCGGCTGTGGCGCCCCAGATGAAGTATTCGCGCTCGGCGCCCGTGGCATCCACCCCATGCCAGGGCATGGAGAGGAAGTGGCGCGCGCCCTGCTCGGATTCGTAGCGGTGACGGCGATGGTGGGCCGGCGTCATCAGGAAGCGCAACGGCACCTCAAAGGCCTCGGCCACCTCGAACGGGTCGATCTGCAGATGCAACGGCGGCGTGATCAGCCCGACCACCGGCGTCACCACATACGAGGTCACGGTGGTGTAGGACGGCAAGCGGCCGAGGATTTCGACCGCAGCGGGCGGCAGGCCGACTTCTTCATGCGCCTCGCGCAGCGCGGTCTGGGCGGGCTCGGTTTCCCACGGCTCGGCGCGGCCACCGGGAAAGCTGATCTGGCCGGCGTGATCACGCAGGTGATCGGCGCGGCGCGTCAGCAGCACGTTCAGGCCATGCTCGCGCTGGACCAGCGGCACCAGCACCGAGGCCGGCTTGGGTTCACGGTCGGAGAAGCGCGCGCCGTCGCCCGAGAACTCGGGCGTCCAGTCGGGCGGCTGCAGAAAGCGCTGGCGCAGTGCAGCCAGACGCAGTTGCGCGTCGGCAATCGGTGGCAAGTGGTGGTCTGCGCTCTCGATGGGAACGATGCGCGGGTCTCGGATCAGGGGCGAACTCATCGCAGCAGCATAGGCCGGAAAGCACAAAGCCGCCCGAGGGCGGCTTTGTCTTGGTGAGCTATGAAGCTCAGACCAGCTTTTAACGAAAGCTCGCCGTTCTGGCTTCGCCAGACCCTGCGGCGCAAGCGCCGCAGTTTCGCTACGCTCAGGCCAGCTTTTCCTTGATGCGTGCCGACTTGCCGCTGCGCTGGCGCAGGTAGTACAGCTTGGCGCGACGGACATCGCCGCGGCGCTTGACTTCGATCGACGAGATCAGCGGGCTGTACAGCTGGAACGTGCGTTCCACGCCTTCGCCGCTGGCGATCTTGCGCACGATGAAGCTGCTGTTGAGGCCACGGTTGCGGCGAGCGATCACCACGCCTTCGAAGGCCTGGGTACGCTTGCGGGTGCCTTCAACGACGTTGACGCCGACGATCACGGTGTCGCCAGGAGCGAACACGGGGATGGTCTTGTTGAGGCGAGCAATTTCTTCTTGCTCGAGTTGTTGAATCAGGTTCATTGAGAGGACTCCAAGCGATCGTGCCGGCGAATGATTTTGGCGCGTCGCGCCGACCCGGCAGAGGATCGAAACCCAAGATTATAGCTGCAGAGCGGCCAGTATCTTCTCGTCAGCCTTGCTCAACGTACCCGCCGCGCGTGCGGCCACGATCAGGTCGGGCCGACGCCGGGCGGTGATCGCCAGTTGCTGCGCCCGGCGCCAGCGCGCGATCTCGGCGTGATGGCCGGACATCAGCACCGCCGGCACGCTGGCTTCAGCCGAATCACCCAGGCGCTCGGGGCGGCTGTAGTGCGGGCAGTCGAGCAGGCCGTCGGAGAAGCTGTCTTGCTCGTGCGAGGCGGCGTCGTTGAGCACACCGGGCTGCAGGCGCGTGACGGCGTCGAGCAGCGTCAGCGCGGGCAACTCGCCGCCCGAGAGCACGAAGTCACCCAGGCTGATTTCCTCATCGACATGCCGGTCGATGAAGCGCTGGTCGATGCCTTCATAGCGGCCGCACAGCAGGATCGCGCCAGGCGTGGCGGCCAGTTTCTGCACGCGCGCCTGCGTCAACGGCGCACCGGCGGGGCTGAAATGGATCACGGGTGCGTCGGGGCCGGCCTCGGCGCGGATGGCGGCCAGCGCACGTTCGAGCGGCTCGACCAGCATCACCATGCCAGGGCCGCCGCCGTAGCAGCGGTCGTCGACACGGCGGTAGTTGTCGGTGGCGAAGTCGCGCACCTGCCACAGGCGCACATCGACCTGCCGGCTCTCGTAGGCGCGGCGGGTCACGCCCGCGTGCAGGAAAGGCTCGAACAGTTCGGGGAACAGCGTCAGGACGTCAAAGCGCATGGCCGAGCGGCCTCCCGACTGCAGAAAACTCAGTAATCGAGGCCCCAATCGGCCACGATGCGCTTGTTCTCAAGGCTGACTTCATCGATGTAGGCGGCCACGAAGGGAATCAGGCGCTCATCGGTGATGGCATTGCCCTTGTCGTCGACGCCGGGAAAGCTCAGCCGCAGCACGCTGTGCGGGCCGGTGTCGAGCAGATCGGTCACCGTGCCCAGCGATTCGCCGGCGCGGTTGACGACGGCCAGACCCATCAGGTCGACCCAGTAGTACTCGCCGATGCCGGCGGACGGGAAACTGGCGCGCGACACGAAGATGCGTGCGCCTTTGAGGGTTTCAGCGCGTTCGCGGTCAGGAACTTCCTGCGCGGTGGCGACGATGCCCTCGCCATGCTCCTTGGCTTGCGTGATGTTCAGCAAGCGGGGCAAGGCGGATGCCACCGAGACGGGGCGGCCTTCGGGCGGCAGCAAGAACCAGCGCTTCGAAGTGAGAACCGCCTGCGCGTCGGCAGCGTAGGTCTGGACCCGGATCCAGCCCTTGATACCCCAAGGGCCGATGATCCGGGCCACCTCGACCGCATCGGCCGGCAGATGGGCTTCCACGTCAGCAGAAGTCATGTTCTGTCAGCGCCTTGATGCAGTGAGAGGGCCAGAACCTGCCTCAGGCTGCCGGAGCAACCTTGGCGCGGGCTTGCTTGACCAAACGAATCACGGTGGGCGACATTTGTGCGCCGTGGTTCACCCAGTGCTCGAGGCGGTCGAAAGCAACGCGCAGGCCTTCTTCGGTGGCAGCGGCCACGGGGTTGTAGAAACCCACGCGCTCCAGGAAACGGCCGTCACGGCGGTTCTGGCTGTTGGCAGCAACGATGTTGTAGAAGGGGCGCTTCTTGGAGCCGCCGCGTGCGAGTCGGATCACGACCATGATGTTTCCTTTGATCACTAACGTTGAGTGATCTACCCGACCAGGAGACACGCAGGTCAGCAGATCATTGAAATTTCCCGGCAAGCGCACAAAGGCAGCTCATCGGAAGTTGGCTGTTTTTCTCCGGCCCCGCTAGATACGTGCTGCGTTGCATCAAGCCCGAAGGCATTGAGCGCTGAACAGCCGTCGCCGGAAAACCTGCGATTATAAGCGGCATGTCAGCCCTACTCATCCGACCCAGCACTGAAGCCGATCTGGCGGCAGTCACCGCGATCTATGCCTGGAACGTCCTGCACGGCACCGGCACCTTCGAGATCGAGCCGCCCGACGCCGCCGACATGGCGCGCCGCCGCGACGATGTGCTCGCCAAAGGCCTGCCCTGGCTGGTGGCCGAGCGCGACGGCCACGTCATCGGCTACGCCTACGTCAACCACTTCCGCCCTCGCCTGGCGTTCCGCTTTGCACTGGAGGATTCGGTCTATCTGCACCCTGACGCCCAGGGCCAGGGCGTGGGCCGGCTGCTGCTGGCGGAGCTGATCGCGCGCTGCACGGCGCTCGGCGCCCGGCAGATGTTCGCGGTCATCGGCGACTCGGCCAACGCCGGTTCGGTGGCGCTGCATCGGCGCTGCGGCTTCAGCGATGTGGGCGTGATGCGCAGTGCGGGCTGGAAATTTGACCGCTGGCTCGATGTGGTGCTGATGCAACGCGACCTCGGCGAAGGCGACAACAGCTCGCCGCAGGAATACGGGCCGCAGGCCAAGAGCATTCAACCCTCGACCGGAGACGCCGCATGAGCGCCACCAAATCCAAGACCCTCACCACCTGGCTGGCCCTGCTGGGCGGCGGCTTCGGCCTGCACCGTTTCTACCTGCACGGCCTGCGCGACTACGCCGGCTGGCTGCACCTGTTCCCGACGCTGCTGGGCCTCAAGGGCCTGCAGCGCGCGTTTGAACTTGGCATGGACGACAACCTGGCCGCCTTGCTGATGCCGCTGGCCGGCATCAGCATCACCGCCGCGATGATCAGCGCGCTCTACTTCGGACTGATGGCCGACGAGCGCTGGAATACACGCTACAACGCCCATGCTGCCGCGAGCGCGCCCAGCAACTGGGCCACCGTGATCGGCGTGGTGCTGGCGCTGTTCATCGGCGGCATCGTGATGGTGTCGACCCTGAGCTTCGGCATGCAGCGCTTCTTCGAGTCGCAGATCGAAGCCTCGCGCGAGTTGAGCCAGTAGATTTCTGCGCTCCAGACGTGGCAAAGCCGGGCTGAAGCAGATTCAGCCCGGCTTTTTTGCGGGAGTTCGCAGCGAATCAGTGCGGCATCAGAACAAGTAGTTGCTGAGGATGTAGGCGCCCGACGCCACTGCAGCAGACGCGGGAATGGTGAAAATCCACGCCCAGACGATGTTGCCCGCCACGCCCCAGCGCACGGCCGAGGCCCGCTGCGTGGAGCCCACGCCGACGATGGCGCCGGTGATGGTGTGGGTGGTCGACACCGGCACACCCATCGCCGTGGCGATGAACAGCGTGATGGCGCCGCCCGTCTCAGCACAGAAACCGCCCACCGGCTTGAGCTTGGTGATCTTCTGGCCCATGGTCTTGACGATGCGCCAGCCACCGAACATCGTGCCAGCACCGATGGCCAGGTAGCAGGCCCAGATCACCCAGTTCGGCGGCATCTTGTCGCCCACTGCAGCGTAGCCCGAGGCGATCAGCAGCATCCAGATGATGCCGATGGTCTTCTGCGCGTCATTGCCGCCGTGACCCAGGCTGTAGAGGCCGGCCGAGACCAGTTGCAATCGTCTGAACCACTTGTCCACCCTGAGCGGCGAAGTGTCTCGACACACCCACGCCACGATCACCATCAGCAGCGAGCCCAGCACGAAGCCGAGCGTGGGCGACAGGAAGATGAACAGCACCGTCTTCCACACCCCGGCGGACACCAGCGCGTCGGTGCCGGCCTTGCTGACCACCGCCCCGACGATGCCGCCGATCAGCGCATGCGACGAACTCGACGGAATGCCGTACCACCACGTCACGATGTTCCAGACAATGGCCCCCACCAGCGCGCCGAAGACGACGTGCTGGTCAACCACCCCGGGCAGCACGATGCCCTTGCCCACGGTGGCGGCCACCTTGAGCTGGAAGACGCTGATGGCGATGACGTTGAAGAACGCGGCAAACAGCACCGCCTGCTGCGGCTTGAGCACCCCTGTCGACACCACCGTGGCAATCGAGTTGGCGGCATCGTGAAAGCCGTTCATGAAATCGAAACCGATGGCCAGCACGACCAGCAGCACGACCACCCAGAAACTGACCTGGACTGCATCCATGGCGCGGGACGGCTTAAGAGTTCTCGAGGACGATGCCCTCGATCAGGTTGGCCACGTCCTCGCACTTGTCGGAGATCAGCTCCAGTTGCTCGTAGATCGCCTTGAGCTTGATGAGCTCGCGGATGTCCTTCTCCTCGCGGAACAGGCGCGACATGGCCGAGCGCATGACGCGGTCGGCGTCGGACTCCAGGCGGTCGATCTCGGCGCAGGTCTTGATGGTGGCCTCGGCCACGCTGCTCTTGGACAACTGCGACAGCAGCGACACGGCATGCGTCACGCGCTCGCAGCACTTGACCGACAGGTCGGTCAGACGCATCACGTCCTCGTTGACGACGCGCACGTCATAGAGCGACAGCGTCTCGCTGGTGTCCTGCAGCAGGTCGAGGATGTCGTCCATGCCGTTGATGAGCGAGTGGATCTGCTCGCGGTCGATCGGCGTGATGAAGGTCTTGTGCAGCAGGCGGTTGACCTCGGCCGTGACCTTGTCGGCCGCATGCTCGGCACCGTCGACATCGGCGGCGTGCTTTTCACGCAGCGTCAGGTCGTTGTAGTTCTCGATCATGGCCATGAAGGACCGCGCGCCACTGGTGATGGAGGCGCCGTGGGCGTTGAACAGCTCGAAAAAATTGCCGTCACGCGGCAGGAGTTTGCCGAAGAACATGCGGTCTCCAGAAGGGGCGAGTCAGATGGGTGGGAAGCGAGGACGGAATCGATGCAGCACTGTCATCGTTTCGTCATCAAATTGAAACGGCGCGAGTGTAATCGCGCAAGGTTTCACGCAAATTCAATCGAGCGGTGTGATCGCCTGGTCTTGTATCGCCGCCAGCAACCCGACCACGGCGCCTTGCCCGGGCCATTGCAGCGCCGGCGCCAGTTCGGCCAGCGGCGCCAGCACGAAGGCGCGCTGGTGGCCGCGCGGGTGCGGCACCTGCAGCGTCGGCAGGTCGATCACGGCATCGCCGTAGAGCAGCACGTCCAGGTCGAGCGTGCGCGGCGCGTTGCGGTACGGGCGCAGGCGGCCGTGCTCCTGCTCGATGTGCTGCAAGGCGGCCAGCACGTCCAGCGGTGCGAGCCGGGTGTCGAGCGCCACCACGGCGTTGAGAAAGTCCGGCCCCTGCGCATCGACCGGCGCGCTGCGGTAGAGGCGCGAAGTCGCCAGCCAGCGCGTGTCCGGCAGGCCGGCGAGCGCGGCACAGGCCGCGTCCAGCGTCGCCCGCGCGTCACCCAGGTTCGCGCCCAGGCCGATGTAGACGCGCACCGGCTCGTCGGCGGCAGGCGCCATGCTCATGACGGTTCGGCGGATGACCCTTCAGTACCCGTCGCGGGCGCAGCCGCACCCTCCACCGGCGGCTTGCGGCGCCGGCGGCGTTTCTTGGGCGCCGCAGCCGCTGCAAAGCCTTCGGTGACGGGACCGTCATCCCCCTCGGCGTGAGCTTGTGCCTGATGGGCCGGACGCGCTTGCGCGCCCTGCCCCTTGCGGCGGGCCTGATCAGCCAGGCGTGCGTCTTCGAGCAGCGTTTCACGCTCGGCATCGTCGGCCAGCGAATAGTCTTCCCACCAGCGCGCCAGCTCGTCGTCGATCTCGCCGGCGTCGGCGCGCAGGCGCAGGAAGTCGAAACCGGCGCGGAAGCGCGGCTGGCTTACCAGCGCGAAGGCCGAGCTGGGCGTGCGGCGCTCGAAGCGTGGCTGCATCAGCCAGATCTCGCGCATGTCGGCCGCCAGCTTGCCGCGGCCGGAGATGTCGCCGATGCGAGCGTCGAACACCGCGTCCACCGCCATCTGCAGCGCCTGGATCACCGGCTCGCCGCGGCGGCGGGCTTCGTCGGCACGCTTGAGCACGTCGTGCCACAGCATGCAGGCGAGCATGAAGCTCGGCGCCACCGGCTTGCCTTCGTTGACGCGCCGGTCGGTGTCGCCCAGCGCCAGCTTGATGAACTTCTCGCGGCCGTCGTGGCGGTGCGCGTCGTCGAGCACCGCGTCCAGCACCGGGAACACGCCGCGGTGCAGGCCCTGCTTGCGCAGCTCTTCCAGGCTGGACAAGGCGTGGCCGGTCTGCAGCAGCTTGATCATCTCGTCGAACAGGCGGCTGGTCGGCACGTTGGCCAGCAGGTCGGCCATGCGCAGGATCGGCAGCCGGGTGGCGGGCTCGATCTCGAAGCCCAGCTTGGCGGCAAAGCGCACCACGCGGATGATGCGCACCGGGTCTTCGCGGTAGCGCGTCTCGGGGTCGCCGATCATGCGCAGCACGCGCTTGCGGGCGTCGGCAATGCCGTGGTGGTAGTCGATCACCAGCTGGCGGCGCGGGTCGTAGTAGAGCGCGTTGATGGTGAAGTCGCGCCGCGCGGCGTCCTCATCCTGCGGGCCCCAGACGTTGTCGCGCAGCACGCGGCCGGCGGCGTCCACCACGTGGCTCTTGTCCTGCAGGGCGTTGCGAGTCGATTTCTCGGGGCTGCTGACCTGCTCGGCCGCATTGGGGTCGAGGTAGGCGCGGAAGGTCGAGACCTCGACCACCTCGTGCTCGCGGCCGCGGCCATGCACCACGTGCACGATGCGGAAGCGCCGGCCGATGATGAAGGCGCGCCGGAACAGGCCCTTGACCTGCTCGGGCGTGGCGTTGGTGGCGACGTCGAAGTCCTTGGGCCGGTGGCCCAGCAGCAGGTCGCGCACCGCGCCACCCACCACGTAGGCCTCATAGCCGGCATCCTGCAGGGTGTTGACGACCTTGACGGCCCGATCGTCCAGCAGCGCCGGGTTGATCTGATGCACCTCGCGCGGCACGTCAACGCGCTGCCCGATCGGGGGCACGTCGGCAGCGATGGGGGTGGCCTTGTCGCTCTTGCCGAGCAACTTGTTGATGAATTTTTTGATCATGGAGTCCGGATCACGAGAAGAGCCGCAGGATGCGCCAGCCGCGTTCGACGGCGGTGGCTTCGAGCGCGGGACTCGGATTGGTGGCCACCGGCTCGGTGGCGAGTTCCAGCAAGGGCAGGTCGTTGGGCGAGTCGCTGTAGACGCTCACGCCCGAGAAGTCGGTCAGCTGGTGGCCAAGGCCGGCCAGCCAGTCGTGCACGCGCTGCACCTTGCCTTCGCGGAACGTGGGTGTACCACGGATGCGGCCGCTCCAGGCGCCGTCGGCCTCGCGCTCCAACTCCACCGCCAGCAGGTACGGCACGCCCAGGGCAGCGGCGATCGGCGCGGTGACGAACTCGTTGGTGGCGGTGACGATGGCGACCAGATCGCCGCGCGCCTGATGCTGGCGCACCAGGTCGAAGGCCTTGGGCTGCAGCTGCACGCCCATCACCTCTTGCATGAAGCGCACGCGGGCGGCGTCGGACTCGGCCAGCGGGCGGTCGCGCCAGGCGGCGGTCGAGAACTCGATGTAGGCCTTCAGGTCCAGCGTGCCGGCCTGGTAGTCGGCATAGAAGGCGTTGTTGCGCTGGCGAAAGGTGTCGCCGTCAGCCCAGCCGATGGTGACCATGAACTCGCCGAAAGCGTGGTCGGAGTCGATCGGAATCAGCGTGCCGTCCAGGTCGAACAGGCAGAGGTGGCGCGCGGGCGTGTCCAGCGATGGGGGAGAAGTAGGGTCGAGGGTCGTCATTCGTTGTCCTGTTGGTCGTGCTCGGCCAGCACCTGGCGCACCAGCGGCAGGGTCACGGCACGTTTGGCGGCCAAGGCGTATTGGTCGAGGCGATCCAGCACCGGGATCAGGTGGCTGAGGTCGCGGGCGCAGTGCTTGAGCAGGTAGTCCATCACCTCGGCCGACAGCACGATGCCGCGCCGGTCGGCATCGCGGCGCAGCAGTGCACGCACATGCGCTTCGCTGGGAGGCTGGAGCTGGTAGATCAGCCCCCAGCCCAGGCGGGTGCGCAGGTCGTCGCGCAACGGCAGGTCGACCGGCGGCAGGCGACCGGCGCTCAGCACCGGCACGCCCATGGTGGTGGCCTGCACGAACAGCGAGAAGGCGGCGTGCTGGCGCACGGCGTCGTAGCGTTCGCAGTCGTCGAGCACCAGCAAGCCAATGGCGTCATCGAACTCCCAGGGCAACGGCGTGCGCAGGTCGAAGGCCGCCACCGTCAGCCCGTAGGCCTGTGCCTGCGCGGCCGCCGCCTGCAGCAGATGGCTCTTGCCGCTGCCGGCAGGGCCCCACAGGTAGAGTGGCACCGACGGATCGGGCCGCTGCAGGGCTTCCAGCACCTGCAGCCACTGCGCGTTGGCGCCGGGCTGGAAGTTGTCGAGTCGCCAGACCGGTTCGGGCCCGAAGGCCAGCGGGACTTGTTGCGTGGGCATGGGAGACATCAGGCTCAGGATCCTCAGTGCCAGCGCGGCGGGCCGGCTTCGCGCAGCGCGTCGAGACGGGCCTGCACCTGGGCGCGGTCGGTGCTGGCGCGGCTGTGGCGCAGGTAGAGCGCCAGGTCTTCGATGGCCGCTTCGGTCTGGCCGAGGCGGGCCAGCGTCAGGCCGCGATCGCGCCGGCTGTCGAGCGCCTGCGGCTGCAACACGACCAGGCGCTGCTGCACCTGCAGCGTGCGCGGCAGGTCTTCGGCGGTACGGTAGACCGATTCCAGGTTGTGCAGCATGCGCGTGAGGATCTCGCGCGGCGTGGCCGGCACAAGGAACGTCGCCAGCGCATCGGGCGCGTCCGGCGCGAGCCCCGCACCTTCGACGCCCCACTGGCGCGCGATGTCGCGGTTGCGGCGCAGGTAGGGGCCGAGCCGCTGTTCCAGCTCGTCACGCCCGAGCGACTGGCCGTTGAGCGGGTCGATCACCGCATCGCCCAGCGGCAGCTTGAGCTTGACGAGGAAGTGGCCGGGGAAGGACAGTCCGGCGGCGTCCAGCCCGCACTGGCCGGCCAGCTCCAGATAGACCACCGCCAGCGAGATCGGAATGCCGCGCCGCGTGCGCAGCACTTGGTGCACGAAGCTGTTGGTGGGGCTGTAGAAGTCGTTGACGTTGCCCGTCAGCGCCAGCTCTTCATACAGGTAGCGGTGCAGGGCGCGCACGCGCTGCAGCGGGCCGGCGTCGGCATCGAGCCGGGCGTTGAGCTTGACGGCGTGCGCGTCCAGCTCGGCCAGCACGGCCTGCACGTCGAGCGCGGCGTCTTCGTCCTGCGCCAGGCTGATGGCGGCTTCGGTCAGCGGCAAGCCGGCGTCATCGGCCACCAGGGCCGCAAAGTAGTCCAGCGGAGTCGGGGGAGTCCAGAGCATGGTCTCAGTGTATCGGCGCCTGCAGGCCGGCTCAGGCGCGGCGCACCAAGGCCCGCCACTGCAGGCCGGTGGCCAGCAGGCTGCCGAAGTAGACCAACCCGGCGGCGGCCAGCACCGCCGCCAGCAGCAGCACGCGCAGGCCGGACTGCTGGCGCAGCGCGATCCAGTCCAGGCCGTGGGCGGCAGCGTACAGGCCGGCGCCCATCACGGCGGAAGCGGCCACGATGCGCAGCCCGAAACCCACCCAGCCCGGCGACGGCGTGTAGCTGCCCCGCTTGCGCAGGCCGTAGAGCAGCCAGCTGGCGTTGACCAGCGCGGCCAGCCCGATCGACAGCGCCAGCCCGGCGTGGCCCAGCCAGGGCACGAACGCCAGGTTGAGCAGCTGCGTGAGCACCAGCACCGTGATGGCAATGCGCACCGGTGTGCGGATGTCCTGCCGCGCGTAGAAGCCCGGCGCCAGCACCTTGATCGCCACCAGGCCGATCAGCCCGGCGCCGTAGCCCATCAGCGCCAGCACGGTCTGCGCGACGTCGTTGTCGGTGAAGCGGCCATAGTGATAGAGCACGGTCACCAGCGGCTGCGGAAACACCAGCAGCGCCACCGCGCAGGGCACGGCCAGCAGCAGCACCAGGCGCAGGCCCCAGTCGAGCAGGCCGGAATAGCGCTCGGCATCGCCGCTGGCTTGCGCGGCCGACAACTGCGGCAGCAGCACCACGCCCAGCGCCACGCCCAGCAGGGCGGTCGGGAACTCCATCAGCCGATCCGCGTAGGTCAGCCACGACACCGAACCTGCGGGCAGATGCGAGGCAATCTGCGTGTTGATCAACAGCGACAACTGCGCCACCGACACGCCCAGCAGCGCCGGCGCCATCTGCCGCAGGATGCGGTGCACGCCCTCATTGGCCCAGGCGCGCTGCCAGGTCGCCCACGTCACGCCGATGCGCGGCAGCAGACCCAGCCGCGCCAGCGCCGGCACCTGCACTGCCAGTTGCAGCACGCCGCCCAGCATCACGCCGGCGGCCAGCGCGTAGATCGGCGGCAGGCCCCATTGCGTGAACTGCGGCGCCAGCCACCAAGCAGCGCCGATGACGCTCAGATTCAGCAGCACCGGCGTGGCAGCCGGCACGGCAAAGCGCTTCCAGGTGTTGAGCACGCCCGCAGCCAGCGCCACCAGCGACATGCAGCCGATATAGGGAAACATCCAGCGCGTCATGGTGACGGCGGCTTCATTCCCCACATCAGACAGACCGGCCGCCATCAGCCACACCAGCAGTGGTGCGGCCACCACGCCCGCCGTGCACACCAGCAGCAGCGTCCAGACCAGCACGGTGGCCACGGCGTCGATCAGCAGCCGCGTGGCCTCGTCACCTTCCTTGGCACGGGTGCCGGCCAGAATGGGCACGAAGGCCTGCGAGAACGCGCCCTCGGCAAACAGCCGACGCAAGAGATTGGGAATGCGGAAGGCGACCTGGAAGGCGTCGGTGGCCGCGCTGGCACCGAAGGCGGCGGCAATCAGCTGCTCACGCACCAGCCCGGTAATGCGCGAGACCAGGGTCAGCAGGGAAACGACAGAGGCAGCGCGCAGCAGGTTCATCAGGCGTGATCGGACTCAGAAAGCGGACTCAGGAAACGGGCGCCGCAAGGCGAAGCGGGCGATTATCAGGCCGGACCGTGTCGGCATTGAGACGGCCCAGGTCGACGGGCGCTCATAGCGTGCTATAGTCTTGGGCTTCATCCGGAGAACCGAACACCATGGCAACTGCCTCGAAACTCAAGAAAAAGACGGTCCGCATTGCATCGGGCCGCAAGCGCGCCCGTCAGGACGTCAAGCTCAACGCTGCGAACACCGCACTGCGCTCGAAGTTCCGCACCGCTGTCAAGAGCGTGCTCAAGGCTGTTGCCAGTGGCGACAAGTCCAAGGCCAGCGACACCTTCAAGTCTGCCCAAGGCGTGATCGATTCGATCGCTGACAAGGGCATCTTCCACAAGAACAAAGCTTCCCGCCTGAAGAGCCGTCTGTCGGCCAAGGTGAAGGCTTTGGCTGTTGCTGCCGCCTAAGAACTGATCCGGGTGAACGCCTCAAAGGGCCTGCAAATGCAGGCCCTTTGTCATTGGGGCGCTCGGTGCAGCGCTGCACCCTGCAGTTCAACCGCCCCGGCACGCGTCACGCGTGCTTGTCGGCCTCGCTGGTGAATGAGTCCGCGTAGAACTCTTCCTCAGGCAGGCCGCAGCGGGCCACGAAGTCGCGTCTGGCGCTGTCGACCATGATCGGCGCGCCACAGGCATAGACCTGGTAGGCACTCAAGTCAGGGTGGTCGGCCATCACCGCCTGGTGCACGAAGCCGACGCGCCCGCGCCAATCGCTGTCCGGCTCGGACAGCACCGGCACATAGCTCAGCTGCGGCATCTGCCCGGCGGCCTGCTCGGCCCAATCGTTCAGATAAAGATCCGCCCGGCTGCGGCAGCCCCAATACAACGTGACGGGGCGCTGGATGCCTTTGGCGCGCAGAAGCTCAATCAGCGCCTTGACCGGCGCGAAGCCGGTGCCCGAGGCCAGCAGCACGATCGGCTTATCGCTGTCCTCCCTCAGGAAAAAGCTGCCGTACGGGCCTTCCAGGCGCAGGATCTCGCGCTCCTTCATTGCCCCGAAGACGTGATCGGTGAAGCGCCCGCCCGGCATGTGGCGGATGTGCAACTCGATGTGGGTCTGGCCCGGCTCGGGCGCGTTTGCCATCGAATAGCTGCGGCGCGCGCCGTCGCGCAGGATGAATTCCACGTACTGGCCGGCGTGGTACTGGAAGGTCTGGTTGGCCGGCAGTTGCAGGCGCAGCAGCGCCACGTCGGGCGCAGGCCGCTCGATGCTGGAGAGCCGCGCCGGCATCTTCAGCACCGCGAACTGGCCGGCGGCTGTGACCTGGCGCGACTCGATCACGCAATCGGTCTGCGGCGTGGCGCAGCAGGTCAGCACGTAGCCGGCAGCCTCTTCGGCCCCGCTCAGCGCCTTGGTCTGATGCGCGCCGTGGATCACCCGCCCCTCCAGCAGCCGGCTCTTGCACGAGCCGCAGGCGCCGTCCTTGCATCCGTAAGGCAGGCCGACGCCCTGGCGAATGGCCGCAGGCAGGATCGCCTCGTCGCGCGCCACATCGAAACTGCGGCCGGCCGGCTGCACCGTCACGGTGAAAGTCATCTGGGGATCCTCAAAGCTGGAAAAGCAAAAGCGCAACAGGTTGCGCAATCTGGTATTTTGCCCGCCATGACTTTGCTTCGATCTGCTCTCACACCTTCACTGCGTCCGCTGGCCGCCATGCGCCGGCCCCGGCTGCTGATCATCGGCTGCGGCGATGTCGGCCAGCGCGTGGCCCGTGCGCTGCGCAACCGCTGGCGCATCACGGCGCTGACCTCATCGGCCGAGCGCATTCCCGTGCTGCGCGCGCTCGGCCTGCGCCCGTTGCAGGGCGATCTGGACCACGCCGCCACGCTGCGCCGTCTGGCCGCGCTGGCACCGTATGCGCTGCATCTGGCGCCGCCACCGGGTCAGGGCGAGGGTGACCCGCGCACCCGCGCGCTGCTGCAGGCCTGGTCGCGCAGCCCGACGCTGCGGCGGCTGGTCTACGCCAGCACCAGCGGCGTCTATGGCGACGCCGGCGGCGCGCGCTTTGACGAAACCCGCGCCGTCGCGCCCACCACCGCCCGCGCCCGCCGCCGGGTCGCCGCCGAAGGCCAGATCCGCCGCTGGGGCCGCCAGGCCGGACGCAACGCCTGCGTGCTGCGCATTCCGGGCATCTACGCCGGCGACCGCCCCGGGGGCCACCCGCGCGAGCGCCTGCAGCGCGGCACGCCCGTGCTGGCATCCGCAGATGACGTCTACACCAACCACATCCACGCCGACGATCTGGCACGCATCTGCGTGGCCGCGCTGCTGCGCGGGCAGCCGCAGCGCATCTATCACGCCAGCGACGACAGCGAACTGAAGATGGGCGACTACTTCGACCTCGCCGCCACGCTCTGCGGCCTGCCGCTGCCCGAGCGCATCAGCCGCGAACAGGCGCGCACGCAACTGACGCCGATGCTGCTGAGCTTCATGAGCGAGTCGCGCCGGCTGGTCAACACGCGGCTGCACGCCGAGTTGCGCGTGGCGCTGCGCTACCCGACCGTGGCAGAAGGGCTGCTGGCCTGAGCCTGAAAGCGCTGCGACAGCCCAGATCGGCGACTCGACTCAGATGCCTGCAGCGTGCTTGAGTGTCTCGACCCGGTCGACGCTGCGCAGCAGCAGATCGCGCGGCGAGCCACTGCGGCCGACCTGCAGGCGCACTTCGCGTTCGGGCGCGCCGCCGCTCCAGAGGCGCTCGTAGAAGCCCGCCAGATCACTGACCTGTGTGCCATCGAGTTGCAGGATGCGGTCGCCCGGCTGCAGACCAGCCGCTTCAGCCGGGCTGTTGGGGCTGACGCGCATCACCACCAGCGCGCCATCGGCCTCGGTGCAGTTGAGGCCGAGCCAGGCGCGCCGGCTGGCCTGGGATCGGCCCTGGCTGCGCAACTCCGACAGGATGGGCTTGAGCAGGTCGATCGGCACGAACATGTTGCCGGGCTGGCGCGCCACCTCGTTGGGCGCGCGCGCGCGACCACTGGCGCTGCTGGCCGTGTCGGCCACCACCAGCGAGCCGATGCCCACCAGCTCGCCCTGCCGGTTGTAGAGCCCGGCGCCGCTCTGGTCGGGCCGTGCCGGCGTGGTGAACAACGCGCCGTCGATCAGGTATTCCCAGTAACCGGCAAAGCGGCCGCGCGTCTGTAGCCGGGCCTGGCTGATGCCACCGCCGACGCCGCCGCTGACGAACATCAGCGTCTCGTCCTCGACCACGGCAGCCGACTCGCCCAGCGGCACCGCCGCCACCGACAGAGGCACCAGCGCCTGTACCAGGCCGAAACCGGTGGCCAGGTCGTAGGCCAGCGGTCGGGCGGGAATGTGGCGGCCGTCGTCGAGCACCAGATCAACCTCATCCGCCTCCAGGATCAGGTAGCCGATGGTGAGCACCAGCCCGTCAGCGCCGATCACGACGCCCGTGCCCTTGCGGTTCTGGCCGAGCGTCTGGGCCGACAGGGCGCCATCGAGCGCACGAACCTCGATGCCGATGGCCGAGTCGCTCGCGCGCTGCAAGGCGACCAGGGGGTGGAGTGGCTCAGGGAGAGTCTGGGCATAGGCCGGCGCGGCAAGAAGCCAGCCGGCCAGAAGCAGTGCCGCAGGGATGCGGACAGAGACACGGGTAGACAAGCGAAGCACCATGATGACCCCCACAGATGACGCAGCGAGGTTCAAGCATGAACCGCCCGCCATCCCGGTGCAAGCGCAGGGGGTTAGATCAGGATCAACGTTTCAGGCAACGTCCGCATGGACGCCGGGGTTGATGGCCGAGTCAGCGGCGCTTGCGCGGCGGAAACGGCGGCTGTCCGCGCCAGTAGCGGATCATCAGCCAGCCCCCGAGCATGCCGCCCAGGTGGGCAAAGTGGGCGACACCGCCACCGCCCATCAGGCCGAACAGCAACTCAAGACCGCCAAAGATCGCGACGAAGATCTTGGCCTTCATCGGAATGGGCGGGAACAGCGGCATGATGATCCGGTCCGGGAACATCATGCCGAACGCCAGCAGCAGCCCGAACAGCGCACCCGAGGCGCCGACCGTGGGCCCGCTCATCGCAAACAGCGGCGCCACCAGCAGTTGCGCAGCGCCACCCGCCAGCACGCTGGCCAGTAGGTAATGGATATAGCGCTTGCGGCCCCAGATCGACTCGATCTCGGAGCCGAACATCCACAGGCCCAGCATGTTGAAGAACAGGTGGGTCGGGTCACCGTGCAGGAAGGCGTAGGTCAGGATTTGCCAAGGCAGGAAATGCCCGCTGCTCAGCGGCCACAGCGCCAGCACCCCTTCGACCCATGAACCCAGCAGCAACTGCACGCAGAACAGGGCGGTGCAGATCAGCATCAGCGCCTTGGTAACGGGTGGGAGCTGGGGCATGAGGATCGGCTGCTAGAACGGGGGAGCGGATGCGACCGCATCGCGCTGAACATCTACGAGGGGCAGATGAACTGCCTTCGTAACCTGGTGCCCGGGGCCGGACTCGAACCGGCACACCTTGCGGCGGGGGATTTTGAGTCCCCTGCGTCTACCGATTTCGCCACCCGGGCATGGTGTGTGAAGCAACTTGGGAGTCGTCAACACGTAAGCAGCGGATTATTACATGCCCATGAGGCCGGCCTCCGCACGCCCGATGCGCCGCCATAATGAGTCGGACCCAAGACCCCGCATCACCCTGTATCGACCCCACCGAGCCATGCCCACCTACAAGACGCTTGAAGAAACGATCGGAGCCACGCCGCTGGTCCGCCTGCAACGCCTGAGCGCCGCTGCCGAGCAGCGTGGCAACGTCATCCTGGGCAAGCTGGAGGGCAACAACCCGGCCGGCTCGGTGAAAGACCGCCCGGCCATCAGCATGATCCGGCGCGCCGAGGAGCGCGGCGACATCCGCCCCGGCGACACGCTCATCGAGGCCACCAGCGGCAACACCGGCATCGCGCTGGCCATGGCGGCGGCCATCAAGGGCTACCGCATGCTGCTGATCATGCCGGAGGACCTGTCGATCGAGCGCGCCCAGACCATGAAGGCCTTCGGCGCCGAACTGATCCTGACGCCCAAGGCCGGTGGCATGGAACACGCCCGCGACCTGGCCGAGCAGATGCAGCGCGACGGCAAAGGCCGCGTGCTCGACCAGTTCGCCAACGCCGACAACCCGCGCGTCCACTACGAGACCACCGGCCCCGAGATCTGGGCCGACACGCAGGGCCGCGTCACCCACTTCGTCAGCGCCATGGGCACCACCGGCACCATCACCGGCGTGTCGCGCTACCTGAAGGAGCAGAACCCGGCGGTGCGCATCGTCGGCGCGCAGCCGCAGGACGGCTCGCGCATTCCCGGCATCCGCAAATGGCCCGAGGCCTACCTGCCCAAGATCTACGATCCCAGCGGCGTCGACGAACTCATCTACGTCAGCCAGGGCGACGCCGAAGACATGGCCCGCCGCCTGGCGCGTGACGAGGGCCTGTTCGCCGGCATCTCGGCCGCCGGCGCCTGCTGGGCGGCGCTGCAGATCGCACAGCAGGTGGAGAACGCCACCATCGTCTTCATCGTCTGCGACCGCGGTGACCGCTACCTTTCCACCGGGGTCTTCCCGGCCTGAGGCGAGAGACTGAGGATTTGCTGAGCCGATGTCAGGAACAGCGCCAAGCGGCCTAAGATGCCAGCCCGGCCTCCGGCAATCTTCCATGACGCACCCCCTCATCTCTCCTGCCAAGCTGACCCACAACACGCTGATTCCCGCGCTGGGCGGCGCCGACAGCAACGTGGAGCAGGGCCGCGCGCGCATCCAGCTGGCCTTCCGCTGGGCTTGTGGGCTGGACGTGGCGGTGCGCAAGCCCGGCAACGTCAGCATCGTCTCGTCGGGCCACGGCATGAGCGCAGGCCAGTTCCTGAGCAGTGCCGCTGCCGCTGCCACGCCACTGACCAGCCCGGGCACTGCAGTGGGCGCGCGCATTGAAGGTGCGGTGCAAGCCAGCTGGGCGGCGGCCGGCTGCAACACCAACCTGGGCATCGTGCTGCTGTGCGCGCCGCTGGCCGCTGCCGCAGAAGTGCTGATCCGCGCCGGCCGCACCGACGGCATCGCCGGGCCTCCCGCAGACACCGCCGAGCTGGCCGGCCGCATGCGCCAGCTTCAGCAGGCCCTGCAGACCGTGCTGGCCGGGCTGGACGTGGACGACGCAGCAGCGGCCTTGCGCGCCATCGCGCTGGCCAGTCCCGGCGTCCTGGGCAACGACGAGCGCCAGGACGTGCATCAGCCCTCCAGCCTGCGCACGGCCATGTCGCTGGCCGCGCCGCACGACCGCATCGCCAAGCAGTACCACGAGGACTACCTGGAGCTCTTCGAGCTCGGCCTGCCGGTCTTCCAGCGCGCACTGGGCACCGAGCGCGCCTGGCCGCAGGTGCTGCCCGCCGGCCTGCCGCAGCTGAGCCCCGCGCTGGAGAACGCCACCCAGCGCTGCTTCCTGCTGTGGCTGGCCAGCGGGCTCGATTCACACCTGGTCCGCAAGCATGGCGCGGACGTGGCCCACAGCGTCACCGTTCAGGCACGCGGATGGCGCATGCGCCTGCCCGAGCCGCTGCACGGCCCTGACGCGCGCGAATGGGCGCGCTGGGACGACCTGCTCAAGTCGCGCAGCCTCAACCCTGGCACCAGCGCCGACCTGACCGTGACCACCGCCTTTCTGGCCGCCCTGCTGAGCGTGATCTGAGGCACCGGAGCCAAGGAACACGAGGCGGCCACAATCGCCGCCATGCTGATGAGAGAAGAAGTCTTCGTCCTGCTGGACGACCATGAGGCCAGCGCCGCGCAGCCCACCAGCCGGCTCTACACCGGCTGGGTGCACGAACACCGCTGCACCGACCCTGCCACGCTGGAGGCCACCTGGACGGCTGTGCAGACCGACCTGGCCGCCGGCCTGCACGCGGTGCTGCTGGCCGACTACGAATGGGGCGCCAAGCTGCTGCATGCCGGTGACGCCGCGCTGGCTGCCGAGGACGCCAGCGCGCTGCGGCTGCTGATGTTCCGGCACTGCGAGCGGCTCGACGCCCTCGCCGTCGAGGCCTGGCTGACCGCGCGCGATGCCAGCCAGCCGGCCGGCTTCAGCCAGCTGCAGCCGACGGTGAGCCCTGCGCAGTTCGATGCCGCCATCGCGCAGATCCACGACCACATCCGCGCCGGCGAGACCTACCAGATCAACTACACCTACCGCCTGACGGGCGAAGCCTGGGGAGAACCGCTGACGCTGTACAGGAAGCTGCGCCAGCGCCAGCCGGTGCGCTACGGCGCGTTGATGCACCTGCCGGGCGATGGCTGGGTGCTGTCATGCTCGCCCGAGCTGTTTCTGCAGCACCAGCGCGGCACGCTGCTGACCAAGCCGATGAAGGGCACCGCCGCGCGCCGTCCGGCGGCCGAGGCCGACAGCGCCATGGCCGGCTGGCTGCACCGCGACGAGAAGAACCGTGCCGAAAACCTGATGATCGTCGACCTGCTGCGCAACGACCTGGGCCGCATCGCCCGCGTCGGCACGGTCAAGGTGCCGGCGCTGTTCAGCGTCGAGGGCTACCGCACCGTCTTCCAGATGACCTCGACCGTGCAGGCCGAGATCGCACCGGAAGTCGGCCTGCCGGCGGTGCTGCGCGCGCTGTTCCCCTGTGGCTCGATCACCGGCGCGCCCAAGCACCACAGCATGGAACTGATCGCCCGCCTGGAGAACACGCCACGCGGCCTGTACTGCGGCGCGATCGGCTGGCTGGACGCACCGACCGAGGCCGGCCGCGCGCTGGGCGATTTCTGCCTGAGCGTGGCGATCCGCACCCTCACGCTCGGCGCACCCACCGGCCCTGCCACGCGACCGGCCACGCTGGGCATCGGTGCGGGCATCACGCTCGACTCGGTCGCCGCCGACGAGGCCGAGGAATGCCGCCTGAAAGCCCGCTTTGCCACCGCGCTCGACCCCGGCTTCACGCTGTTCGAAACCCTGCGCGCCGACGGCGGCACGCTGCTGCGGCTGGAGGCCCACCTGGCGCGGCTGGCACGCAGTGCATGCACGCTCGGTTTTGCCTGGGACGAGGCGGCGGTGCGGCAAGCACTGGCGGATGCACTGGCCACGCTCGACGCGGCCGGGTCGCACCGCCTGCGGCTCGATCTGCAGGCCAGCGGCGAGGTGCGGATCCGCATCGGCGCACTGACGGCGCTGCCTGCCGGCCCGGTCAATGTGCTGCTGGGTGAAGCGCCGGTCTCAGCCGATGAGGCTCAGCTGCTGAGCCACAAGACCTCCTTGCGCCAAAGCTACGACGCGGCCATCCAGGCGGCCGAAGCCGCTGGCGCCTTTGACACGCTGTTCTTCAACGCCCAGGGCGAGTTGACCGAAGGCGCCCGCAGCAACGTTTTCGTCAAACGGGACGGCCGCTGGCTGACGCCACCGCTGCAGGGCGACGTGCTGCCCGGCGTGATGCGCGCCGAGCTGCTGGCCGGGCGGGGCGGCTTGGAGCCCACACCCGTCGAGGCCCTCATCACCCGCGCCGACCTGCAGCGTGCCGAAGCGCTGGTGCTGTGCAACAGCCTGCGCGGCGTGCTGCCAGCGCGAATCGCGTCAGCAGCGTGCGCCATTCAGAACAGGGCTTGAACAAATTCACGTCGGGCGTACCGTCACCGCCCGTGTGCAAGGTTAAAGATGGATCAAGGTTGCCGATAAGAGAGTCATCTTCTTCGTCACCCCTCTCGATCCACAGGACGCCGCATGACCCCGTTTCGCCCTTCCCTGCCCGTGCAGCCGAACTCGATTGGCCCCAAAGCATGCAGGAGCCTCGCCGCCAGTCTGGTCGCGCTGCTGCTGACGGCCTGCGGTGGCGGCGGATCTGAAAGCACGGCCACTGTCGCTGCGCCAGTGACACCGGTCACGCCGGTCACAAAACCATTGCAGGTCAAGATCACCACCGTGGTCACCGACTCCGCAGACGCCAGCAGCACACCGCTCGAAGGCGCCGTCATCACCCTGTCGACCAGTGCGGCAGAGGTGCCCGTGGTGGCAACGCTCGACGTCGTCACCGGCACGTACACGCTGCAAACCAGCCTCGACCCGGCCACGCTGCCCACGTCCGCCCCGGTCCTGCTGACGATCAGCAAACCGGGCTATGAAACGCAAGTCATCGAGGTGCTGTCGAGCCAGCTGAAAGCCGGCATCCCGATCGCGGAGACCCCGATTGCGCTCAAGCCGCTGGATCCCGTCACCGAGCTGGCGCCCGCCGAGGGCGTGACGCTGACCCGCGTAGGCGACAACAAGGCGCCCAATGACGAGATCAACAAGTACATGCAGACGGCGGCGGTCGGCCTGTCGAAAACCATCCATCTGGGCAGCATCGATTCGCTGGCGGATGGCTCAGGCCACCTGAGCGCCTACCCGACCATGACGCTGTCCATCAGCTTCCGGGCGCTGCAGGCCAACGACTGCCAGGACGACGAAGTCCGCCTTTACCAGGCGCAGGCGCAGGGCGCGACGCCCACCTTGATCCAGCGCTTCTCCTGGAACACCACGCCACAGCTGATCGACGCCAACGTCAACGGCAGCCTGACGCTGTTTCAGCCCACCATTTCCACCGCCGGCATGAAGATCGGCCAGGGCCCGCTGTGGCTGGAGATCAAGTCCGGGCTGTGCCTGCCGGACGAATACGACGACTTCGAGTTCGTCAACATCCACGCCAAGTTCAACGCCGCAAGCGCCGCACCCTGACACAAAAAAGCGGGCCTGGAAAACCAGGCCCGCTTCAGCTTCAGTTCGTCCGTTCAGCAGACCGTGATCACGGCCGGCCGATGGCCTGGTATTCCAGCCCGAACGAGCGGATCAGCGCCGGCTCGTAGAGGTTGCGGCCGTCGAAGACCAGCCGGTCCTTGATGGCATCGCGCATGGCGTCGAAATCGGGTGTGCGGAACTCTTTCCACTCCGTCACGATCAGCAGCGCATCGGCGCCCTGCAGCGCCGGCATGGCGCCATCGACGTAGCTCAATCCACCACCTTCAGGCATGACGCGCCTGGATTCGGGCATCGCCACCGGGTCATAGGCACGCAGCTGTGCGCCGCGCTTGAGCAGCTCGGCCACGATGACGCGGCTGGGCGCCTCGCGCATGTCGTCGGTGTTGGGCTTGAAGGCCAGGCCCCACAGCGCAAAGGTGCGGCCGCTCAGGTCTTCGCCGTAACGGGCCACCACCTTGTCGACCAGCACCATCTTCTGGGCTTCATTGACGTCTTCCACCGCCGCCAGCAGCTTGGACGGCAGGCCGACGTCGTTGGCGGTGCGCGCCAGCGCCTTGACGTCCTTGGGGAAGCAGCTGCCACCGTAGCCGGCACCGGCGTACAGGAACTGCGTGCCGATGCGCGGGTCGGAGCCAATGCCGGCGCGCACCAGCTCGATGTCGGCACCGACCTTCTCGGCCAGGCGCGACATCTCGTTCATGAAGCTGATACGGGTAGCCAGCATGGCGTTGGCGGCGTACTTGGTGAACTCGGCGCTGCGTACGTCCATCACCAGCAGGCGGTCGCGGTTGCGGGTGAAGGGTGCGTAGATCGCCTTCATCAGCAGGATGGCGCGCTCGTCCTCGGCGCCGATCACGACGCGGTCGGGCTTCATGAAGTCGGGCACTGCGGCGCCTTCTTTCAGGAACTCGGGGTTGGAGCAGACCGCGAAGTCGAGCGTCACGCCGCGCTTGGCCAGCTCATCGGCCACCGCCGCCTGAACCTGGTCGGCGGTGCCCACCGGCACCGTGCTCTTGTCGACGATGACCTTGAAGTCGGTCATGGTGCGGCCGATGTTGCGGGCTGCCGCCAGCACGTACTTCAGGTCGGCCGAGCCGTCTTCATCCGGCGGCGTGCCCACGGCAATGAACTGGATCGTGCCGTGCGCCACGGCGTGCGGCACGTCGGTGGTGAACTCCAGTCGGCCCGCAGCGACGTTGCGCCGCACCATCTCCAGCAGTCCCGGCTCGTGGATGGGGATGCCACCCTCATTGAGGGTCTGGATCTTGGCTGCGTCCACGTCCAGGCAAAGCACATGGTTGCCCATCTCGGACAGACAGGCTCCGGTAACAAGACCGACATAGCCGGTGCCGACGACAGTGATTTTCATATTTCAGCGTGATGGGAAAAATGGGATTGGAAGCCGCTGACCGCCCTGCAGCGCGACTTGACGTCATGGCAAATTGTGCCGGACGGGTCTTGCGCTGCAAGGCAACAAATCGGACATCACAGCACCATGGACATCACAAACTGGACAAATTGCCCATGCGCGCCTAAACGATCACGATTAGCCCCCCTGAAGTGCGGGGGACTCGCTACACCTGAACGGTGAATTCAGCAACGCTGAAGATTAAACTTTGCTTCATGTTGTGTCGTCACAATCTCAGCCTTTCATACCCGGATCAAAACATGCAGACTCAGATCGCTCCCGCACCTCGTCCCGTCGCATCGCGTCGCCACAGCGCACTCGTCGCCTCGGGCCTGAGCGCCCTGTTTCTGGCGGCTTGCGGTGGTGGCGGCGGCTCGACGGCACCTGCTGCTCCGGCTCCTCCGGCGGTCGTCCCCAGCCTGACGGTCTCCACTGCAGTGACCGAGCAGGACGGCACGACAGCCATCACCGGTGCAGTGGTCAGCATCACGACCAGCACGGGAACCGTCACTCTGACGGAGAACAACGGCACCTACACCCTGGCCATTCCGACCAGCCAACTGCCGACATCTAGCGCCAGTACGCCTGTGGTGGTGACCATCAGCAAAGACGGCTATGTGCCCGAATCGGTGGTGATCAGTTCGGACAAGCTGGTCGCCGGCACCACCGTCACCATTCCCGCCACAACGCTCACGCAAGTCGCTGTCACAGATCTGATTCCGGCAGAAGGTCTCGCGCTGGTTCGCCTCGGCAACGGCAAGACAGCTGGCGGCGCCAACGAGGCACTGCAGGCTTCTTTGCCCGCAAACACCTCCGTCGCGAACAAGCTCATCAAGCTGGGATCGATCGACAGCCTCTTTGGCGCAGACGGTACGCTGACCTCGTATTACTCCACGGTCACGCTCGCAATTTCTTTCCGGGGCCTGCAAGCCACCTACTGCGCAGACAAGATCGCCTTATTCCAGGCAGCAACCGCAGATGGCAGCGGTACTCGCACTGCTGAAACAGTGATCACTGCAAGCACAGAACCGACCAAACTGGCTGACTTCGACAGTGGTCTGCCCAAGGATCTGACGTTCGCACTGTCCACGGCAGGATTGGTCAAGGGCAGCGCATTGTGGGCAGAAGTTGCTTCCGGCGCGTGCAAAGACTCGGCCAACAATGTCATTGACGACCTCGACGACTTCGAGTTCTTCAACGTTCACGCCAGCTTCAGCAAGCCCTGACCCTGCACGGCAGCGACGACGCATCCGCCGCGTCACCCCCATAAAAAAAGCGTCCAACCGGACGCTTTTTCCATTTCAAACGGTGTATTGCTGGTCCATGCGCATCAATTGCGCCCGTACGTGTCCTCAAACCGCACGATGTCGTCCTCGCCCAGGTAGCTGCCGGACTGGACTTCGATGATCTCCAGGTCGACCTTGCCCGGATTCGCCAGCCGATGGGTCTGGCCGAGCGGGATGTAGGTCGACTGGTTTTCGGTCAGCACCAGCACCTTGTCGCCGTTGGTGATCTCGGCGGTGCCGTTGACCACGATCCAGTGCTCGGCGCGGTGGTAGTGCATCTGCAGGCTCAAGGAGGCGCCCGGCTTGACCATGATCCGCTTGACCTGGTGGCGCGGGCCGCTGTCGATGCTGTCGTACCAGCCCCAGGGGCGGTGGACCTTGCGGTGCAGCGTGTGCTCGTTGCGCTTCTGAGCGGCCAACTCGTTGACGATCTTCTTGACGTCCTGGCTGCGGGCACGGTCCGTCACCAGCACGGCGTCCGGCGTCTCGACCACGATGACGTCGCTCAGCCCCACCACGCTGACCAGCCGGCTGGTGGCGTGCACCAGCGTGTTGCGGCTGTCGCGGGCGATGACGTCGCCGTGGGCGGCGTTGCCCTGCGCGTCCTTGGGCGCGACTTGCCAGACTGCGTCCCACGCGCCCAGGTCGTTCCAGCCGGCAGCCAGCGGCACCATGCGGATGTCGATGTCGCCGCCCGGGCAGCGTTCCATCACGGCGTAGTCGACCGACTCGCTCGGCACCGCCGCGAATTCGGCCTTGCCGGGGCGCACGAACTTGGCGTCGCTCTGGCGCGCAGCCCACGCGGCACGGGTGGCTTCGGCGATGTCGGGCCGGAAGCGCTCCAGCGCCTTCAGCCAGACCGACGCGCGCAGCACGAACATGCCGCTGTTCCAGCTGTAGCCGCCCTCGGCCAGATAACGCTCGGCGGTGGCCAGGTCGGGTTTCTCGACGAACTGGGCCACGCGCGCAGCCCCTGCGGCCGCTTCACTGCGGATGTAGCCGTAGCCGGTCTCCGGCGCATCCGGCGTGATGCCCAGGATCACGATGGCGCCGTCAGCGGCCACGCGCACGGCTTCCTGCAAGGCGGCGGTGTAGGCTGCCGGGTCAATCACGGTCTGGTCGGCCGGCGCCACCACCAGCACCGGATCGGCGCCGCGCTCGACTGCCTGCAGCGCCGCCAGCGTCATGGCTGGCGCGGTGTTGCGGCCCAGCGGCTCCAGCAGCACGGCGGCCGGCTCGCAAGCCAGTTCGCGCAGCTGGTCGAGCACCAGGAAGCGATGCTCCTCATTGCCGACGATCAGCGGCGCGTGCAGGTCCAGGCCGGGCGCGGCCAGCGCGCCCAGGCGGCTGACGGCCTGCTGGAACAGGCTGCGGTTGCTCTCGTCGAGCACCAGGAACTGCTTGGGATAGCCCGCGCGTGACAGCGGCCACAGCCGCGTACCGCTGCCGCCGGCCATGATGACGGGTTGAATCTGAATGGATTGCGTCATGGTGTGATCGGGTGATTCAGTCAAATAAAACGGCTTGCGCCAGCAGAGGCGCCTGCTCGTCCTTGGCAGACAGCTTGAGCGGTACAGCCAGCTCGGGCCAGGCGACGGCCAGTTGCGGGTCATCCCAGCGCACAGCGCCTTCCGAGGCCGGTGCGTGATAGTCGGTGGTCTTGTAGAGGAAGTCGGCCGTCTCGCTCAGCACCACGAAACCATGCGCGAAGCCCGGCGGAATCCAGAACTGGCGGTGGTTGTCGGCAGTCAGTTCCACGCCGACCCACTTGCCGAAGGTCGCGCTGCTGCGGCGGATGTCGACCGCCACGTCAAACACCGCCCCGCTGGTGCAGCGCACCAGCTTGCCCTGCGCGTGCGGCGGCAACTGGAAATGCAGGCCGCGCAGCACGCCCTGGGCCGAGCGGCTGTGGTTGTCCTGCACGAAGCGCATGTCGTGGCCGACGGCCTCGTTGAAAGTGCGCTCGTTCCAGCTCTCGGTGAAGAAGCCGCGTGCATCGCCGAACACCTTGGGTTCGAGGATCAGCAGATCGGGGATTTCAGTGCGGATGACGTTCATGCTTCAGAACACCTTCTCGGCCAGCACCTTGAGCAGGTACTGGCCGTAGCCGTTCTTGAGCAGCGGCTGCGCGAGTTTTTCGAGCTGGGCCGCGTCGATCCAGCCGCTGCGGAAGGCGATTTCCTCCAGGCACGCCACTTTCAGGCCCTGGCGCTTTTCCAGCGTGGCGATGAACTGGCCGGCTTCGAGCAGGCTGTCGTGCGTGCCGGTGTCCAGCCACGCATAGCCGCGGCCCATGATCTCGACGTTCAGCTGACCCTGGCGCAGGTAGGTGGCATTGACCTCGGTGATCTCCAGTTCGCCACGCGCACTCGGCTGAATGCTCGCGGCGATGTCGCACACCTGCTCATCGTAGAAATACAGGCCGGTGACCGCGTAGTTGCTCTTGGGCGCCAGGGGCTTTTCCTCGATGCTGCGGGCGCGCTTGTGCTCGTCGAACTCAACCACGCCGTAACGCTCGGGGTCGGTCACGTGGTACGCAAAGACGCTCGCGCCAGTGGTCTGCGAGTGCGCGTTGTTGAGCAGCCCCTGCAGGTCGTGGCCGTAGTAGATGTTGTCGCCCAGCACCAGCGCGCTGGGCGCGCCGCCGACAAAGTCGCGACCGAGGATGAAAGCCTGCGCCAGGCCATCGGGGCTGGGCTGCACGCAGTAGCTCAGGTTCAGGCCCCAGCGGCTGCCGTCGCCCAGCAGCGCCTCGAAGCGCGGCGTGTCCTGCGGCGTGCTGATGATCAGGATGTCACGGATGCCCGCCAGCATCAGCGTGCTGAGCGGGTAATAGATCATCGGCTTGTCATAGACCGGCAGCAGCTGCTTGCTGATCGCCAGCGTGGCCGGATGCAGCCGGGTGCCGGAGCCGCCGGCGAGGATGATGCCTTTGCGTTGCATGCGTAGGTTCCCTGTGAGGTGAGTGGTGTCAGCCGAGCGCTTCAGCCCAGCACCTCGGCCAGCATGCGCTCCACGCCCGGCTGCCAGTGCGGCAGGCGCAGGCCGAAGGTGTCTTGCAGCCGGGCCGTGGACAGGCGTGAGTTCAGCGGGCGCTGCGCAGGCGTCGGGTAAGCGCTGGTCGGGATCGGGGCGACCGCCTCCGGTCCGGCCTGGAGATCATGGCCGTGCGCCTGCGCCCAGCCGATCACGTGCCGCGCGTAGCCGTGCCAGCTGGTTTCACCGCTGGCGACCAGGTGGTACAGCCCGGAGACCTCCGGGCGCTGCTGCGCGGTGCGCAGTGCGTGCGCTGTCACGTCGGCCAGCAGATCAGCGCCGGTGGGCGCGCCAATCTGGTCGGCGATGACCTTGAGCTGGTCGCGCTCACGCGCCAGGCGCAGCATGGTCTTGGCGAAGTTGCCGCCGCGCGCGGCATAGACCCAGCTGGTGCGCAGGATCAGATGCCGGCAACCGCTGGCCTGGATCGCCTGCTCGCCTTCGAGCTTGGTCTGGCCGTAGACGCCGAGCGGCGCGGTGGCGGCCGTCTCGTCGCGGGGCTGGTCGCCGCTGCCGTCAAACACGTAGTCGGTGCTGTAGTGCACCAGCCAGGCGCCGGTCTCGGCGGCGCAGCGCGCCAGCACGGCGGGCGCGGTGGCGTTGAGGGCGCGGGCCAGCGCGGGTTCGCTCTCGGCACGGTCGACGGCAGTGTGCGCGGCGGCGTTGACGATCACGTCCGGGCACACCGCAGCCACGGTTTCGGCCAAGCGCCCGGGCTGGCTGAAGTCGCCGTGCAGGCCGTGGGGGTTGGTGCTGCGGTCATGGCCGAGCGCGATCACCTCGCCCAGGGGACTGAGCGCGCGTTGCAACTCCCAGCCGACCTGGCCGTTCTTGCCCAGCAGCAGGATCTTCATTCGGCGGCGCGCCCGGCGTAGTTCTGCTCGACCCAGTCGCGGTAGGCGCCGGTGCGCACGGCGTCGATCCAGGCAGTGTTTTCCAGATACCAGCGCACGGTCTTGTCGATGCCCGACTCGAAGGTCTCGGCCGGCTGCCAGCCGATTTCGCGCTCGATCTTGCTCGGGTCGATGGCGTAGCGGCGGTCGTGGCCAGGGCGGTCGGTCACATAGGTGATCTGGTCTTCGTACTGGCCGGCGGCCTTGGGGCGAAGCGCGTCGAGCTTGCGGCAGATGGTGGTGACGACGTCGATGTTGCGCACCTCGTTCTTGCCACCGACGTTGTACGTCTCACCCACGCGGCCGCGGGCCAATACCTGCAGGATGGCTTCGCAGTGGTCGCGCACATAGAGCCAGTCGCGGATGTTGAGGCCGTCGCCGTAGACCGGCAGCGGCTTGCCGTCGAGCGCGTTCAGGATCACCAGCGGGATCAGCTTCTCGGGGAAATGGAACGGCCCGTAGTTGTTGCTGCAGTTGGTGGTGAGCGTGGGCAGGCCGTAGGTGTGGTGGTAGGCGCGCACCAGGTGGTCGCTGCCGGCCTTGCTGGCCGAGTACGGGCTGTTGGGCGCGTAGGGCGTGGTCTCGTTGAAGGCCGGGTCGGTGTCGCTCAGGCTGCCGTAGACCTCGTCGGTCGAGACGTGCAGGAAGCGGAATGCGGCCTTGTCTTCGGCCGGCAAAGCACCCCAGAACGCGCGCACTTCTTCAAGCAGGCTGAAGGTACCGACCATATTGGTCTGGATGAACTCACCCGGACCGTGGATGCTGCGGTCGACGTGGCTCTCGGCGGCAAAGTGCAGCACGGCGGTCGGGCGATGCTCGGCCAGCAGTCGCGCCACCAGCGTGCGGTCGCAGATGTCGCCCTGCACCAACGTGCAACGGCCGGCATCGATGTGCTCCGCGATCGTCTGCGGGTTGCCCGCGTAGGTGAGCTTGTCGAGCACGACCACCGGCTCCGCGCTTTGGCTGAACCAGTGGTGAACGAAATTTCCGCCGATGAAGCCGGCCGCGCCAGTGATGAGGATCATGTGTTTGAGAGCGCTGATGAGTGCGCTGAAGCATGGTTTTTAAAAAAGCCTTTCATTCTCCCTGCATTTCTATCGTTCCCGGCAAGCCGCCCACCACCCGAAACAGGGGTTGCATGGGAAGCCCCAACTGTGTGCAGCTTGTCACGAGGTCGATACAGGCAGCTCGCTAGAATCTTGCGCTTGCGTCGAATCGGCTCAGGCCATCGACAAATGCCCGCCCCCGTGGCGGGGTTGATTGCTCTGACCTGACCTGGCCCACGCATGCGTCTTCCTGAATCCGGCTCCCGTTTCCTGTCTTTCACGGGCGTTCGTCGCCTGACAGCATGGGCGCTGCTGGCGACCAGTTGCATGGGCGGCATCGCCTTTGCACAGCAAACGCTGGAGACCACCGGACAGGCAGGGCAGCAGGCAGCCTCCACCGGCGGGCCGATCCGCCTGAGAGCGGGTACAGCCAATAACGCAGCAAATGCCGATCGCGTCAACAGCCTGCAGGACACCCGCCGGCTGGCGCCCGCCCAACTGCCCACCGAGCCGGATGAGTTCGAGATCTACGTGACCCGTCAGGCCAGCGCCAACATGGCACGCCGCGCCAGCACCGATCAGCAGGAAGCCAGCTACGCGCGCCGCTCGGGCACCGAGTTGCAAGCGCCGCCCCTCGTCATCCGGCGCCTCGGCACGGAACTCGTCACTTCAGCCGGCATGGACGACGGCGAAGACGCCCAGCCGCTGGTGCCACCCGACTACATCGTCAGCCCTGGCGATGAACTTCAGCTGCTGCTGTGGGGCTCGGTCGACGCCGACCTGCGCCTGACGGTGGACCGCACCGGCCGCATCTCGGTGCCGCGCGTCGGCGTGGTCATGGTGGCTGGCGTGCGTTATGCCGACCTGCAGGACGTGATCGGCAAGCGCGTCAGCCAGGTGTTCCGCAACTACCAACTCAGCGTCAGCCTGGGCCGGCTGCGCAATGTGCGCGTTTTCCTGACCGGCTACGTCAAGCACCCCGGCTCCTACAGCGTCAGCGCGCTGTCGACCATGGTGGCCGCCGTGATGCGCGCGGGCGGTCCGGCCTCGGCCGGCAGCTTCCGCAACATCCAGCTGCGCCGGGCGGGCAGCCCCACCACCGACATCGATCTCTACGACCTCATGCTGCGCGGCGACAAGGCCGCCGACCGCATGGTGCAGTCCGACGACATCATCTACGTCGGCCCAGTCGGCCCGCAGGTCGGCCTGATCGGCAGCGTCAACAAACCCGCCATCTTCGAGATCAAGCCCGGCGAAAAGCTCGCCGACGTGCTGGCCATGGCCGGCGGCTTCACCTCGATTGCCGACAAGAGCCGGCTCGCCATCGAGCGCCTCGATGACCGCCAGACCACCCGCGTCACCCAGTTGAGCTGGCCTCAGGACGCCAGCCAGACGCCGCAGAACGGCGACGTACTGCGCGTCTTCAGCGCGGTGGATACCGTGCTGCCGCTGTCGCGCCAGAACAAGCGCATCCGCATCGAAGGCGAAGTACAGCGCCCGGGCGAATACGTGCTGCCCGCCAACACCAGCATGAGCAGCGTCCTGGCCCAGGCCGGTGGCACCACGGCCAACGCCTTCCTCTACGGCGCCGAGTTCACGCGGGAAAGCGTGCGTGTCACCCAGCAGATCAACTACGACCGCGCCCTGCGCGATCTGGAAATCGAATTCGCCAAGGCCACCAGCACGCAACGCGCGCTCGACGCCCAGGAAGCCACCACCCAGGCCGCCCAGGCCAGCGGCACCACCCGCCTGATCGAGAGCCTGAAAGCCGTCAAGCCCACCGGCCGCATCGTGTTTCAGCTGCCTGCCGACACACAAACCCTGCCCGACCTGCCGCTGGAAGATGGCGACCGCCTCTACATCCCGCCCAAGCCGACCACCGTCGGCGTGTTCGGCTCGGTCTACAGCGGCGGCAGCTTCCTGTTGTCAGCCGGCAGCAGCGTAGGCGACTTCGTCAATCTGGCAGGTGGTCCGACCCGCGGCGCCGACAAGTCCAGCACCTTTGTCGTGCGCGCCAACGGCAGCGTGGTCAGCGCCCCGCAGCGCTCGGGTTTCCTGGGACTCAACATCGAATCCAGCCTGAACAGCGAGTCCTCGCTGCCCGGTGACACCGTCTTTGTGCCCGAAGAACTCAACAAGACCACCTGGACCCAGAACCTCAAGGAATGGACGCAGATCTTCTACCAGTTCGGCATCGGCGCAGCAGCCGTCCGCACGCTGCAGTAAATCGCCGAATCGCATGAATACCACCAGCGCCACCGGCGAACAATATTCTTCTGCTGACCTCGATGAGGACGACGGCATTTCCCTGGGCGAGCTGTTCTCCATCCTGCTCGCTCAATGGAAACTCATCATCGGCGGATCGGTCGTTGCCGGCTTGATTGCGCTGGGCATCGCCTTTCTGCTGCCGCCCATCTACACCGCCAAGACGGTCATCCTGCCGCCGCAACAGCAGCAAAGCAGCGCCGCAGCGGCTTTGTCCAGCTTGGGCGCATTGGCCGGTTTGGCGGGTGGTGTTGCCGGCATCAGCAGTCCAGCGGACAAATACATCGCGCTGATGCAAAGCACCACCGTCAGCAATCACGTCATCGACAAATTCAAGTTGATGGAGGTGTATGAAAGCAAATTCCGCATTGATGCACAAAAAGCCCTTCTGGCAAACGTGCGCATCAGCGCAGGCAAGAAAGACGGACTATTGACCATTGAAGTCGATGATGAAAGCCCTGCGCGCAGCGCCGACATGGCGAATCATTACGTCAACGAGTTGCGTGCGATTACCACCTCCTTGGCGGTGACCGAAGCGCAGCAACGCCGGGTTTTCTTCGAGCAGCAACTGCAGAAAACCAAAGAAAAACTCACGCAGGCGCAAATTGAACTGCAAGGCAGCGGCTTCAACGCTGGCGCCCTGAAAGCAGAACCCAAGGCCGCCGCAGAAGGCTACGCCAAACTGCGCGCCGAAGTCACCACCGTCGAAGTCAAACTGCAGACCCTGCGTGGCATGCTGGCCGATAACGCCCCTGAGATTCTCCAGCAGCAAGCCACCCTGGGCGCACTGCGCCGCCAACTGGCCGCGCTGGAAGTCAGCACCAAACCTGGCAATGACGCCGACTACATCGGTCGTTACCGCGAGTTCAAATACCAGGAAACCCTGTTTGATCTGTTTGCCAAGCAATATGAACTGGCACGGGTGGACGAAAGCCGTGAAGGCGCACTGATTCAGGTGCTGGATGTAGCAACGACGCCTGAGCGCAAGAGCAAGCCCAAGCGCGGCACGATTGCCTTGGGCGGCGCAGTACTGGCGGGCCTCATCTTGTCTGCCTGGGTCTTGATCCGGCATTTCCGGCGCAGTGCGGCCAACGCGACGGCATAAGGCACATCATGAACAACACCGCCAAGATCTACATCACCGGCCACCGCGGCATGGTGGGCTCGGCCATCGTGCGCCGCCTGCAGGCGCTGGGCTACGACAACCTCATCACCCGCACCCACGCCGAGCTGGACCTGATCGACCAGCGCGCCGTGCACGCCTTCTTGAGCGCAGAGAAGCCCGACTACATCTTCATCGCCGCCGCCAAGGTAGGCGGCATCCAGGCCAACAACCTCTACCGCGCCGACTTCCTTTATCAGAACCTGCTCATCGAGAGCAACCTGATCCACGGCGCCCACCTGGCCGGCGTACAACGCCTGATGTTCCTGGGTTCGAGCTGCATCTACCCGCGCGACTGTCCCCAGCCCATCAAGGAAGACTACCTGCTGACCGGCCCGCTCGAGCCCACCAACGAGCCTTACGCGATCGCCAAGATTGCCGGCATCAAGCTGGCCGAGAGCTACAACCGCCAGTACGGCCGGCAGTACATCAGCGCGATGCCCACCAACCTCTACGGCCCCAACGACAACTACGACCTCGCCAACAGCCACGTGCTGCCCGCGCTGCTGCGCAAGGCCCATGAAGCCAAGCTGCGCGGCGACGCCGAATACACCGTCTGGGGCACCGGCACCCCCAAGCGCGAATTCCTCTACGTCGACGATCTGGCCGACGCCTGCGTGCACCTGATGGAGTCCGGCTACGACGGCCCGCTGGTCAACATCGGCACCGGCGAAGACGTCACCATCCGCGAACTGGCCGAGACCGTGATGGACATCGTCGGCTTTGAGGGCCGCATCGTGTTTGATGCCACCAAGCCCGACGGCACGCCGCGCAAGCTGCTCGACGTCAGCCGCCTCAAGGGCCTGGGCTGGACGGCCAAGACCACGTTGCGTGATGGCATCCAGCGCGCTTATGAAGCTACGCCGTTTATGGCGTCCTTTCAAAATTAAGCACAGAGGCCAATACGCATGTCAACCATCAGCATGTTTTATGGAATTCTCGTGTCCATTTTTATGGAGACGACGGACACCACCACCGCCCGCATATTCATGTGCGATACCAAGGCATGAAGACATCGATTGCGATCGACACCACCGAGTTACTGGCTGGCGACTTTCCCCCCAAGCAACTCCGGATGGTTCAGGTGTGGATCGACTTGCACCGCGACGAGTTAATGGCCGACTGGGATCTTGCTTGCCTGGGCGAAGAACCCTATCGCATCGACCCGCTCAAGTGAGATCGAGATGAACGCAGCAGACATCTTGTTGGACATCGTCAGCGTGGTCGTTGAACCCCATCACATGCTCTTGCTCACATTTGAAAATGGTGAGTTGCGCCGCTTTGATATGTCGCCGTACCTGAAGCGCCGCCCTTGGGCCAAGTTGAACAACGCGCAGTTTTCTCAGGCGGAAGTCGCGAATGGCACCGTCGTGTGGCCTGGCGATATTGATATCGCTCCGGAGCCTCTTTACCGTAATTCAATTCCCGTCGAACGCTGAGTTCAGCTATTCACCTCATATCAGCAGCCCACCGCTTACAAATTAATGAACATGACCGCACAAAAAGTAGCCCTCATCACCGGCGTCACCGGCCAGGACGGCGCCTACCTGGCTGAATTCCTGCTCAAGAAGGGCTACCAGGTCCACGGCATCAAGCGCCGCAGCAGCCTGTTCAACACCGACCGCATCGACCACCTGTACCAGGACCCGCACGTCGAGCAGCGCAACTTCACGCTCCACTACGGTGACCTGACGGATTCGACCAGCCTGGTGCGCATCGTCCAGCTGGTCAAGCCCGACGAGATCTACAACCTGGCCGCGCAGAGCCACGTCGCCGTCAGCTTCGAAGAGCCCGAATACACCGCCAACGCCGACGGCCTGGGCGCGCTGCGCCTGCTCGAAGCCATCCGCATCTGCGGCTTGGAGAAGAAGACCCGCTTCTATCAAGCCAGTACCTCCGAGCTCTACGGCCTGGTGCAGGAAATCCCCCAGAAGGAAACCACCCCCTTCTACCCGCGCAGCCCCTACGCGGTGGCCAAGATGTACGCCTACTGGATCACGGTCAACTACCGCGAGGCCTACGGCATCTACGCCTGCAACGGCATCCTCTTCAACCACGAGAGCCCGATCCGCGGCGAGACCTTCGTCACCCGCAAGATCACCCGCGCCGTGGCGCGCATCGCGCTCGGCCTGCAGGAAACGCTGTACCTCGGCAACATGAGCGCCCTCAGAGACTGGGGTCACGCGCGCGACTACGTCGAAATGCAGTGGCTGATGCTGCAGCAGGACCAGGCCGAAGACTTCGTCATCGCCACCGGCGTGCAGTTCAGCGTGCGCCAGTTTGTCGAGAAGGCGGCCGCCGAACTCGGCATCACCATCACCTTCGAGGGCGAAGGCGAGAAGGAATTCGGCTACGTCTCAGCCGTGACAGGCGACAAGGCCAAGTGCAAGGTCGGCGACGTGATCGTCAAGGTCGACCCGCGCTACTACCGCCCCACCGAAGTCGAAACCCTGCTGGGCGACCCGACCAAGGCCAAGGACAAACTTGGCTGGACGCCGCGCACCACCTTCGACGAACTGGTCAAGGAAATGATCGAGAGCGACTACACGGCGGCGCGCAAGGACAGCCTGGTGAAGATGGCGGGGTTCCAGGCGTTTGATCATCACGAGTGATCAGTTCGGCACAAGACGACAGCTTATCCAATGCCTTTGATCACCACCACCAGCGGCAAGCAATTCTCAGCAGCAGAAGGGGAAAGCCTGCTCGACGCGGCCCTGCGCGCGGAAGTGACGCTGGCTTACAGCTGCCGCACGGGACGTTGCAGTACCTGCAAGGGTCAGGTCCGTGACGGCTCGACGGTGGTCATTCACGACGAGTCAGGCTTGACCCAGGCTGAGCGTGATGCGGGCTGGATATTGACCTGCGCGCGCACTGCCACGTCGGAGGTGGAACTTGAAGTCGAAGACCTCGGCGTGGAGCTGTTTGCGGCCAAGACCTTTCCCTGCCGCATTCATGCGCTGGAGCGGTTGTCTCCGGACGTGGTCAAGGTCCTGTTGAGGTTGCCCCCGGCCAGCGACCTGCGCTACTACCCAGGGCAATACCTTGATGTCATCGGCCACAATGGACTGCGCCGTAGTTACTCGGTTGCCAACGCACCTGCGGCCGACAAGCGCATTGAGTTGCATATTCGGCAAGTCCCCGGCGGGGCGATGAGCCAGTATTGGTTCGAGCAGGCCAAGCCCAATGACCTGCTGCGCCTCAATGGTCCTTTGGGCACATTCTTCTTGCGTGATACAGCCGGGATGAACTTGGTATTTCTGGCTACAGGCACCGGTATAGCGCCTGTCAAAGCCATGCTTGAAGGTCTGAGCGAAACGCTGCAGGAGTTGCGACCCCAATCGGTTACGGTGTACTGGGGCGGGCGCACCGAACAGGATATGTACTGGGACTCGGCATCGCTGGATGTCCAGCACCGATTCATTCGCGTGCTGTCGCGGGCTGATGAAAGCTGGGGCGGGGTGCGAGGCCATGTACAGGATGCGTTCCTGGCAGATACGAGCACAAACGCAACCGACCTGCAAAACACGGCGGTTTACGCCTGCGGATCTGACGCCATGATCCAGAGCGCCCGCGAACAACTCATGGCCGCCGGCCTGCCCGAGCGCCGCTTCCATTCGGATGCATTTGTATGCTCCGCTGCAAACTGAACAAGGAAAGAACCAATACATGAAAGCTGTGATATTGGCTGGTGGCCTCGGGACCCGCTTGAGTGAAGAAACTTCTACACGACCCAAACCAATGGTGGAGATCGGTGGCAAGCCAATTCTTTGGCACATTCTAAAAATGTATTCCCATCACGGCGTCAACGACTTCGTGATCTGCTGTGGCTATAAGGGTTACGTCATCAAGGAATATTTCGCCAACTACTTCCTGCACATGTCGGATGTGACTTTCGACATGCGCAGCAACCGCATGGAAGTTCATCACAAACGTGCTGAACCGTGGAACGTCACGCTGGTGGACACCGGCGATGAGTCCATGACGGGTGGCCGCCTCAAGCGCGTGGCCAAGTATGTACAGGACGATGAAGCCTTCTGCTTCACCTACGGCGATGGCGTCGGCGACATGGACATCGGTGCGACCATCGAGTTTCACCGCAGCCACGGCAAGGCCGCCACGCTGACCTCCACTTTTCCGCCCGGACGTTTTGGCGCGCTGGACATCCGCAACCGGCAGGTCATGAATTTCAAGGAAAAGCCCAAGGGCGACGGTGCCATGATCAATGGCGGCTTCTTTGTGCTGTCGCCGCAGGTATTGAAGTATCTGAAAGACGACAGCACCGTCTGGGAACAGGAGCCACTGATGGAGCTAGCCGCCGACGATCAGCTCATGGCCTATGAGCACGACGGCTTCTGGCAGCCCATGGACACCCTGCGCGACAAGCATCTGCTGGAAGAGTTGTGGGCCTCCGGCAAGGCGCCCTGGAAGAAATGGGACTGACTGCCGTGACCCACACCTCTGTCACCCCCGCGTTCTGGCGCGGCAAACGCGTGCTGCTGACCGGCCACACCGGCTTCAAGGGCAGCTGGCTGAGCCTCTGGCTGCAATCTCTTGGCGCCGAGATTCACGGCCTGGCGCTGCAGCCGCCCACCACGCCCAGCCTCTTCACCGAAGCGAAGGTTGGTGCAGGCATGGCCAGCACGATGGGCGACATCCGGGACTTTGAGGCTGTGCAGTCTTGCATGGCAGCCTTCCAGCCTGAAATCGTCATCCACATGGCAGCCCAGCCGCTGGTGCGCCTGTCCTACAGCGAGCCGATCGCCACCTACGCCACCAACGTGATGGGCACCGTGCATGTGCTGGAAGCCGCGCGCCAGACTGGCAGCGTGCGCGCCATCGTCAACGTCACGACCGACAAGTGCTACGAGAACAAGGAGTGGGTCTGGGGCTACCGCGAAGATGAGCCGATGGGAGGCTACGACCCCTACAGCAACAGCAAAGGCTGCTCGGAGCTGGTCACCAGCGCCTACCGCCGTTCGTTCTTCCAGAAAGGTGACATTGCGCTGGCGTCGGGCCGTGCCGGCAACGTCATCGGCGGTGGTGACTGGGCCGCAGATCGGCTCGTGCCCGATGTGCTGCGGGCCTTTGAGCGCCGCGAGCCGGTGGTCATCCGCAACCCACACGCGACACGCCCCTGGCAGCACGTGCTGGAGCCACTGTCAGGCTACCTGACCCTGGCGGAGCGCCTTTACAC
The DNA here is from genome assembly GCF_965250675.1 of Leptothrix sp. (in: b-proteobacteria). Lineage (NCBI taxonomy): Bacteria > Pseudomonadati > Pseudomonadota > Betaproteobacteria > Burkholderiales > Sphaerotilaceae > Leptothrix > Leptothrix sp. (in: b-proteobacteria). Next base: position 540,520 of record NZ_CBDFPH010000001.1, on the reverse strand, counting down.
CGAGGGTCAAGCCTACGCCGAGGGCTGGAATTTCGGCCCGCACGACGACGACGCCCGCCCGGTGCAATGGATCGTCGAGCAACTGGTCAGCAGTTGGGGACAAGGCGCGAGTTGGCAGCAAGACGGCAGCGAACATCCGCACGAAGCCAACTACCTCAAACTCGACATTTCCAAGGCCAAGCACCGCCTGGGCTGGCAGCCGCGCTGGAATCTGGCCACGGCGCTGGACCAGATCACGCATTGGCACCAAGCCTGGCTGTCGAAGCAGGACATGCAGCAACTCTGCCTGTCGCAGATCTCGCAATACACCCGCTACACAAACGCTATCAACAAGGATTTCGCATGAGCGCGCCGATCACGATCCACAAGACCAACCCGCAAGCCATTCGCAGCCAGATCGCCGAATTGGTGCAGCAATATGCCGACGTCATCTACGCGCCCAAACCCTTTGTGGCAGGCGAGACGGCAGTGCCTGTGTCGGGCAAGGTCATCGGCGCCAAGGAGTTGCAGTTGATGGTCGAAGCCAGCCTGGACGGCTGGCTGACCACCGGTCGCTTCAACGCCGAATTCGAAGAGCGCCTGGCCAAGTACCTGGGCGTCAAGCACCTGCTCACGGTCAATTCCGGCTCCTCAGCCAATCTGGTGGCGTTCTCGACGCTGACCTCGCCCCGACTGGGGGACCGCGCCATTCAGCAAGGCGACGAAGTGATTGGCGTGGCTGCGGGCTTCCCGACCACCGTCAACCCGATCCTGCAGTTTGGCGCCGTGCCGGTGTTCGTGGACGTGGACCTGGCCACGCACAACATCGACGCCAGCCTGATCGAAGCGGCCATCACGCCCAAGACCAAGGCCATCATGCTGGCCCACAGCCTGGGCAACCCGTTCAACGTCGACGTGGTGACGGCCCTCTGCAAGAAATACAACCTCTGGCTGGTCGAGGACTGCTGCGACGCGCTGGGCGCCACCTACAACGGCCAGTTGGTCGGCACTTTTGGCGACATCGCCACGCTGAGCTTCTACCCGGCGCACCACATCACCATGGGTGAAGGCGGCGCGGTGTTCACCAACAACTCCGAGCTGAAACTCATCGCCGAATCCTTCCGCGACTGGGGCCGTGATTGCTATTGCCCGCCGGGCAAGGACAACACCTGCAACAAGCGCTTCTGCTGGAAGCTGGGTGACCTGCCGGAAGGCTACGACCACAAGTACACCTACAGTCACCTCGGCTACAACCTCAAGATCACCGACATGCAGGCCGCCTGCGCACTGGCGCAGCTGGACCGGCTTGACGAGTTCATCGCTGCCCGCAAGGCGAACTTCACTTATCTGAAGAACCGCCTGAAGAGTTGTGAAGAGTTTCTGCACCTGCCGGAAGCCACCCCGAACGCAGACCCGTCATGGTTTGGTTTCCCGCTGGTGTTGAAAGAGTCGGCGGGTGTCAAGCGCGTGGATCTGCTGAACTTCCTGGACCAGAACAAGATCGGCACGCGTTTGCTGTTCGCAGGCAACCTGACCCGGCAGCCCTACATGATCGGCAAGAACTTCCGCATCAGCGGCGAGTTGACCCAGACCGACGTTGTCATGAACCAGACCTTCTGGGTGGGTACCTTCCCAGGGCTCACGACCGAGCATCTGGACTACATCGCCGACAAGCTTGAAGAGTTTCTGGGTGTGAATTTCTGATCCACCCGCATGCGAATTCTCCTGACAGGTTCGACCGGATTCCTGGGCAGTGCATTGGCACGCCACTGGAGCAGTCGTGGGCATGAACTGCTGCTGCTGGCACGACCGTCTTCGAACACACACCGCATTGACGCGCTGCTGCCGCAGACGCGGCTGGCGCGCATCGCGGGTATCGAGGATATTCCGGGGCTGTTTAAAGGATTCGCGCCCGACGCTGTCGTTCACACCGCGTGCTCCTACGGTCGTCAGGGCGAGACACCGCTCGGTGTCATAGATGCCAACCTACGCTTTGGTACGGTGCTACTACAGGCCGCACTTCAAGCAACGGGGCGGCAGACTGCCTTCCTGAACACAGGCACGGTGCTTCAACCGGACGTCAGCCTTTACGCCCTGAGCAAGACCCAGTTCTCACAATGGGGGGCAGCGCTCGCCACACAGCACCCTGCGACGCTGCAATTCATCGACATCCACCTGCAGCAGATGTACGGCCCGGGGGATGACCGATCCAAGTTCACGACCCATATCCTTGAGGCCTGCCGCAACAACGAGCCTTACCTGGCCTTAACACCCGGCGAGCAAAAGCGTGACTTCATCCATATCGACGATGTGGTGCAGGCCTACGACTTGATTCTCGAGAACCACGCCAGCTTTGCCGCCAGCGATGCCATCGACGTGGGCTCGGGAACGGCATTGCGCATGCGAGACTTCGTCGAACTGGCCAAACGGATCACAAAGGCTTCGACCGAACTCGACTTCGGTGCCGTGCCTTATCGCTCCACCGAAGCAATGCTTTGCGTCGCCGATATCACCAGACTGTCAGCATTGGGCTGGCGTGCTGCGTTCGATCTGGAAGCAGGTATGCGCCAGACGCTTCATCTCGGAATCACTACATGAAACTTCTCATCACCGGCGGCTGCGGCTTCCTTGGCAGCAATCTCGCAGCGCACGCAATCTCGCAGGGTATGGATCTGTGCGTGTTCGACAACCTCTACCGCAACGGTTCGCAAAGCAATCTGCAGTGGCTGCGCGGTCAAGGCCAGTTCGAGTTCGTACACGGTGACATCCGCAATGCCAACGACGTGCAACGACTGATACAGCGTATCCGCCCGGATGCCATCTTCCACCTGGCCGGCCAAGTGGCCATGACGACGTCCATCGCCGACCCGCGCATGGATTTCGAGGTCAACGCCCTGGGCACGCTCAACCTGCTGGAGGCAGTGCGCCAGCATGCGCCGGAAGCAGCCGTCATCTACTCGTCGACCAACAAGGTCTACGGCGATCTGGAGCAGTACGCCTACGAGGAAACCGCAACGCGCTACGTATGCACCGATCATCCGAACGGCTTCAACGAGGGCACGCCACTGGACTTCCATTCTCCCTATGGCTGCTCCAAAGGCTCAGCCGACCAGTATCTGCGGGACTATCACCGGATCTTCGGCATCAAGACGGTGGTCTTTCGCCACTCGTCCATGTACGGCGGTCGCCAGTTCGCAACGGCAGATCAGGGCTGGATCGGCTGGTTCTGCCAGATGGCGGCACAGACACGCGCCGGCATGCGGACCGAGCCTTTCACCATCTCTGGCAATGGCAAGCAAGTGCGCGACGTTCTGCACGCCGAGGACATGATCACGCTGTATTTCTCGACGCTGCAGCACGCCGACGCTGCTGCGGGTCAGGCCTTCAACATCGGTGGCGGCATTACCAACAGCTTGTCGCTGCTGGAACTGTTCGGCCTGCTCGAGGCCGAGATCGGACAGCCGCTGCAGTACATGAAACTGCCCCCGCGCGCGAGCGACCAGCGTGTGTTCGTCGCCGACATCGCTCGCATGACTGCGCTCTCGGGCTGGCGTCCGCAGGTCAGCGCCCAGGAGGGCGTCGGACGCATGCTGAGCTGGGTCAGTGATGTGGTCGAGGCCACAGGGCCTGAGCCGCTGCCACGGAGCCGCGCTTGAGTCGATTGATCCCCGTCGCTGCAGGCTGGACGGCGCGAGCCGTGGTGATCGGCTGCGCCTTCGTCAATACACGCCTGCTCCTGGATTTGGTCGGCGTGAACGGCTACGCGGCGTTCTCGATCGTGCTGTCGCTCGCCCCTTGGCTGGCACTGCTGAACATGGGCCTGCCGAACACGGCGCAGAATCTGATCGCGGAACGCCGCGCCCGCGGTCTGCAGCCGGGTCGCCTGCGCCGCGCGGCCATCGACACCGCCTTCGCCGTCGGCCTGCTGTACCTGCCGCTGGTGCTCCTCGCCGCACTGCTGGTGCAGCACCTGCTGCTGCCCAGCCACGGCAGCATGTCCTTCGCGAGCGTGACCCTGCTGCTGTGGGCCCTAGTGCTGCTGGGGCTGACCACCGTATTTCACCAAGTGCTCCACGCGATGCACCGAAGCACCTGGCCGGTCGTGGCACCGGCCGTGCAGGCGGCGCTCACCGCGGCGATGTTGTTGGGTGCACGCGGTGCAACCATGGCGCCGCACCATCGCGAGTTGTGGGGCTCGCTCGCCACCGCACTGCCCATCCTGACGGTGTTTCTGATCTCGGCATTCATCGCAGGTGCGCGTCAGCGCGCACGGCTCGACGGCCGCGCGCTGCGCAGGCTGCTCCATGCGGCGCGCGGCTTCCTGCTGTTCGGGCTGACGGGCACAATGGCGCTGTCCTGCGATTACATCGTTATGTCGCGCCTGCTGCAGAGTGCGCAGGTGGCCGAATACAACCTCGCCAGCAAGACCTTCGGCACGATCCTGACGCTTCACAGCGTGCTGCTGGCGGCCTCGTGGACGCCGCTGTCTGACCGCTTCTTCCGTGGCGACCTTGCCGGCGTGCGGCGCCAGTTGGTTCGCGTACTGGGTATGGGATTGGTGTTGGTGACGCTGATCGGTCTGCCGCTGGTGCTCGGCATGGATCTGATCGTACGGCTGCTCACCGGCGGCAAGATCGAAGCCCTGCCTCTGGCACTGACACTGGGCTGGCTGATGTACGTCGCTATGCGCGTGTGGTCCGACAGCTTTGCCACCGCGCTGTTGAGTTGCAACCAGGTCGCCGTAATCAACCGCTACATCGTCTGGCAGTCACTGATCAGCGTGACGGCGCAATGGCTGCTGGCCTCCCGTTGGGGTGCTCCCGGCATCGTGCTGGGCATCCTAGTGTCTTTCCTGCTGACGGCCGGATGGATCCTGCCGCTGCGCTTCCTGTCCATCACCCGCCCCGCGCACCCCGAAACGCCGGCTACGGCCTGATGCCGGTCCGACAGCCGCCAGAGCATCCCACCAAACGAACTACCATGAGCCCTGCTGCCCGCGCCGATGCGCCGCTGATCACCATCGCGATCCCGACCTTCAATCGGATCGAAATGTTGACGGAAACACTGGAGGAACTGGCGCGCCAGGACGGCTTCTATGACGCAGACCTGGAAATCGTCATTTCCGACAATGCATCGCCGGTCGACCCGACGGCGGTGCTGCGTGAGTTCGAACGCCGCCACAACCGGCCGCTTGTGCTGCACCGCAATGCCAGCAACGAGGGCATCGACGGCAATATCCACCGCGTCGGTGAACTGGCCACCGGGCGCTACATCCTCTTCATGTCGGACGACGACGTGCTCCTGTCCGGCTCGCTGCGGCGGCTGCAAGCGATGGTGCGTGAGCACCCGGACATGCTGTTTTGCTTCGTCAACGGCTACTCCTTCAGGGGTACATACGACCCGACCTTCCGCGCCCCGCCCATCATCAAGCTCGACAGCACGCTGGTGACACGGAGCAACGACGCGCTGCTCGAGGCCATCGGCGTCTGGTCCACTTTCTTGTCGGCCTTTTTCGTCGAGCGCCAAGCCTGGGTGAGCGTCCCGAACCCAACGCAACATCTCGGCACCGACATCTACCTGACCCATGTGCTGCTGCGCCTGCTGGCAGCGCAACCACAGCGCACCAAGATCGTGACCGCCGATGCGCTGGTCGCTGCGCGCGACGCCTTCACAGGCAGCTACCGCATGTTCCACGCCTTCGGGCTGCACTTCATGAAACTGCTGCTGGAGCAGGCTCCGGGCCTGGGCTTCTCAGCCGCGACGATCGCCGCAGTCAAGCGCCGCACCATGCGCGACACGCTGCCGAGCATGATCCTGATCGTGCGCATGGGCGCCAAGCCACGCGCGCTTACACTCGTTGAGCACCATCAATTGCTGCGCTACACCTGGTGGGAACCCATCGCCTGGACGCGCATGGTGCCGCTAATGCTGATACCGCAAGCGGGGCTGTACGGACTGCGTTGGCTGCGACGCCGCCTCCGCGGGCGGGCGCCAAGCGCCGCCGCCGTCTGACCCCCAGACCTCGATCTCATGACTACTCTCGGCATTTGCATTCCCACCTACAAGCGGCCGGATTTCCTGCGCCGTTGCGTACTGTCCGCGCTGGAGGCCGCGGGTGACCGTCCCGTCCGCGTCTTCATCGCCGACGACTCGATGGACGACACGAACACCGCGCTGTACGCCGAACTGGCCCGACTCTCGGAACGAATAGTCATCAGTCGAAATCCGATCAACCTGGGCATTGACGACAACATTCAGTGCTCCGTCGACATGTGTGACTGCGATTACGCCTGGATCGTCGGTGAGGACGACTACTTCCTGCCAGGCGCCGTGCAGCGCGTTCATGACCTGCTGCAACGGTCGTCGAGCGCGTTCGTGTTTGCCAACTACGTCTACGTGAGCGACGACGGCGGGCGCGTCATCGACCAAGCCCTCCATGCACCACCCGCGCAGATGCCCGGCACGGACTTTGTCGCTAGCCATCTCTGGGCCGCTGGTTTCATCGGCGGCTGCATCATCGACCGACGGCGCTGGGCCGCCACGTCCCCGACGCCTTACAAAGGCACCTATTACACGCACGTCGGCCGCATTTGCGAACTGCTGGCCGCGCCGGGAGCCGTCGCAGGCCTCATCTCCGAACCCTCTGTCGCGAACCGCGTCGACGGGACGGACACTTTTACCTGGAAGCACGATTCCTACGGCGTGTTCTTTGGCTTCCAGGCCATGTGCGCGGCCGTCGCGCGTCAGTTTCCGGTCATCGCCGCCCAAGCTCAGACAGCTGCCGAGGTCATGGAACATCGCTATCAATGGCTTTCGCTTCGCGTGGCCATGCGTCTACGCTCAGAGTTGGGATATGACAAGGCGCAGTTTCACCGCTACTTGGCCTCGCATATCCGAAACCCGATCAAGCGATTGGCGCTGTACGTCATCAGCATCACCCCTCCGGGCATGCTGCGCTCGCTGGTCAGCGGGTATCGACGGCTGCGACGTCCCACGACCCACAATCCCGCCACGTAGACAGCGGGCATCGAACGCCCGCCACTCGCGGATTCGTAGACATACGAAAGGGAATCGTACCTATCGGCGCCCAGCCAGCGGCTCGGACAAACGGATTTTCCCGCGAGCAACTCGCAGCAGACTCCTTCAACATCCCATATATCCATCGTGCGCGTACACATCGACGGAATCATTTTTTCCCTCCAGAAACACGGTGGTATCACAACCTATTTCCGTGAGCTGTTCAGGCGTTACACACCGGAGCATGGCGTCTGTCTGACCCTTGAACAGCCGGTTCAGCAAGTCTTTTCGGACGCCGATGCTCCCGCAGTGGCGCGCCTTGAACGGCCCGGCCGCCGACTGGAGCGGATGCGCCGTGCGCGACCGCCCGGTGATAAGCGGTTCGATGTATATCACTCGACATACTATCGCCGCCCAGTTGATGCTTCGCAACCAAGCGTGGTGACCGTACACGACTTCGTCTATCAACGCTTCGTGCGCGGGCAAAAGAAATGGCGCCACCAATGGGAGATGGTCGGTGCCATTCGACAAGCGCAACACATCATCTGCATTTCCGAGGCAACGCGTCAGGACCTGCTGGAGTTTGTTCCGATCCGTGCCAGCCAGCAGATCAGCGTCATTCACCACGGCGTTCCCGAATTCTTCCATCTACTTCCGGATCAAGAATTTGCCACTCTGACCTCGGGTCATCGACCTTTCATACTGTTCGTTGGGCAGCGCGGTGGCTACAAGAATTTCGCGCTGGCCCTTGCCGCGCTGAGTCTCCTGCCCGACTTCGAATTGCACTGTGTGGGCGGTGGCCCGTTGAGCGAAGACGAACTTGCGGCGGTCCCCTCGACCACGCGTGATCGCGTGCGCCATCTCGGTTTCGTCGATGACGCGCGGCTGAATCTCCTCTACAACCAGGCCCAGTGCCTCCTCTATCCGTCGTTGTACGAGGGGTTTGGAATCCCGGTGCTTGAGGCGATGCGAGCCGGATGTCCTGTCGTATGCATCGACTGCAAGGCCGTCATCGAGATCGGCGGAGCAGCGCTGTGCGTGTCCGAAGACAGCCGCGACCCGGCCTCGCTCGCCAAAGCCGTCATGGTCACGACCGACCGACAAACACGCACCGAGTTGCGAAGACTCGGACTGGAACAGTGCCAACAGTTCAGTTGGGATCGCTGTTTCGACCAGACGCTCGCGGCCTATCGCAGCTTGGTGCCATGACGGGCGACTCGCCTGCGGGCCCATCCGCCCCACCCCCAATGACCACGGCCTCTTCCACCCCGCTCATTTCCGTCGTCGTCGCGGTTCGCAATGCCGAACACACGCTGCGGCGCACGCTGCAGTCGCTGGTGGCACAGACCGCACGCGACTTCGAAATCGTCCTGATCGATGGCGCCTCAACTGACGGCACGCTGCGCGTGGCCGGGGAGTTCAGCAAGGACATCGCCTTCCAACTCTCGGAACCGGACACCGGCATTGCGGACGCTTGGAACAAGGGCGTTCGCCATGCCCGCGGCGGTTGGATCATCTTCCTGAATGCTGGTGACCTGCTGCACCGGGATCACTTCACGCGCGCCATGCCCCTGTTGCAAGAGGGTGCGCAACGGCCAACGATCCTGTATAGCGACGTCCTCAAGTTCAACGACCGCAACGAGCCCACGGTCTCCATTCGGGGCGCCCCCCCGACGGCGCGCGGCATTGCCCGCGGGGGTGTAGGTTTTGCTCATCCTGGTAGCCTCGCTTCGGCAACCTGCTTTGCAAAGATCGGGCATTTCGACACCAGCTTGCGTATTGCCATCGACACGGACTGGCTACTGCGGATCTTCCGCGCTGGATGCGATTTCAAGCGTTTTGACAGCGTCGCCTACATGGCGGAAGGCGGGGTGAGCGACCGCAAGTTCGGCAAGGCGATGCACGAGTACTTCCTCTGCACCACCCGCCTAGGCCTCACCAGCCATCGGTATGCGGCCACTGCCAGCCGCCTTCTGCCTGCGGTGCGCCGGGTGCTGCACGTGTATCGGTCGGTGTTTCGCAGTCCGCTGCGCACGCTCAAACATCTGCTGGTGAGCATCGCCAACAGTCTGGCCCAGTGCCTGCCTTTTTATTGGATGCGCCGGATTTACTTCGGTCTGCTGGGTTTCCAACTCGGGCAGCGCGCATCCATCGGCATGGGCTTCCAGTTCTACAAGCCGGGTGGCGTGACTCTCGGCGAGGGCTCCGTTGTCAATCGTTCCTGCCTGTTCGATAACCGCGGAACCATCCAGGTTGGCAGGCAGGTTTCCATTGCCAGAAATGTCGCGATCTTCACTGCCGGCCACGACCCTGAATCCCCCTTCTTCGAAATGGTGATCGCGCCCGTTCGAATTGACGATCACGCGGTGATTTTCGCGAACGCGAATATCATGCCCGGCGTGCGCATCGGTGCAGGCGCCGTGATCTACGCTGGTGCCGTCGTCACCAAGGATGTCGATCCCATGGCTATCGTGGGCGGCGTGCCCGCGCGCACGATCGGTCGTCGCCACACAATTCCTGAATACGCGCTTAACTACACCTATCCACAAGCGATGTAATTGGCCGTCAATTCCACACCGGCTCGACACTTATGTTCCCATATGTAGCCCTTTCATTCCTGGCGGCGATGGCGATCGCTCACGCATCGCTGACGATCGGGCGACCGAATTTTCGTGTTCATCCGCTCGTCACACTGGCGCCATTGATACTAGCAAGCACGCTGATTGCCGGACTGCGCTACCAGACAGGCGGAGACTGGCAAATCTACGAAGAATGGTTTAACAGCTTCTCCTTCGACTCGATCTTCACCTTCGGAGTGGAACCCGGGTGGATCGCATACTCGCTCATTCTCCGAAAGTTGGGCCTCGATTTCGACTTGTACCTACTCGTGACGGCTTTGCTTTCCAATGTCTTGATATGGAAGGGATTGCATCAGGTATTGGGAAATCGCCGTGTGGCGATCATCTGCTTCGGCTTTTATTGCCTTATCGTCTTTTACAGCGCCCAGATGTTCTACATCCGGGCGGGCCTTGCAGCAGGACTATTTCTCTGCGCAATCGCGGCATCACGGCAATCCAAGCTGCGCGCCGGGGCCATTCTTGGCGCCGCCATCCTTGCACACTCCGCGGCCGCGCTGGCAGCTCTGATTTACCTGTGCATCAGGCTAGGCGCTCGCAACAGATTCTGGCTACTGACCTCGGTATTCGGACTTGCCATAATTTTTTCCTTCATATCGGCGCTGTTCCTGCCGAAGGTCTACATCGAAGGCGACTTTGCGGAAGCACGCAGCCTGAACTTCAAAGCCTTCCTCGGATTAGTATTGTTCGCGACCATCATCTTCAGGCTCGATCACTTCAAAGAACAGTATTCAGCGGAGGCCGCCGCCATTTCCATCGCCGCCCTGACGACTCCCTACATGTTCGACTCATTTGAAGTGGGCGGGCGGGTACGGATGTTTTTCTCGCCGATGGATGGGCTGCCCATCTATTTCCTGGTGAGCCAGCTCGTCGGAAGACGCAACGCCGCCGTTCCATTGCTCATTGCCAGCGGCATGTTTGTTTTCATCTATTGGACCAACCCTTACGTCCTTGAGTTGTTTACGCCATACCGAACCTGGCTTGCCCATTTTTTTTGATGCCCCATCGACGCCCTGCGTCTGATAGACCCCAAGGACCGACAAACACCTTGCCGGCCGCAGATCTCACCTGCGCATATGACTTGCCTGCGGAACACATGACAAACATTCCACCCCGGCAGCCCACCGTCCTAGCACGCCAGATTCCATTTTGGTCATCGCCGTGGGCACTTGCGTCAGTCCACGCGCATGCGTCATGGCGTGCGCAAGGGAAGGCATCGGCATGAAGCGCCTTTTGGTCCTCACGCCGCGTTTTCCGTACCCCGTGGTCGGTGGCGACCGCCTGCGCATCTATCAACTCTGCCGCGCCCTCTCGGCCCGATATCGGCTGACCTTGCTCAGCTTGTGCGACACCGCCACGGAGATGGCCATGCCCTTGCCTGATGACGGTGTCTTCCATCGGGTCGAGCGCATCTATTTGCCCAAGTGGCGCTCGTGGCTGAGCAGCGCACTTGCGCTTCCAGGGCGGACGCCGTTGCAGGTGGCGTACTACCGCCACGAGGGATTCCGTCAACGTGCGCTTGAGTTGATGACCGAACATGCCGGCGCGCTGGCTCACTTGATCCGAGTGGGCGACGTGATCAAGGATGTGCCGGGCGCCAAGTTCCTCGAGATGACCGATGCCATCTCGTTGAACTACGAACGGATCCGCTCGACCCGCGTATCCAAAAGTGACCTTCGCGCCCGGATCTATTCGCTGGAGGCGGATCGCTTGCGTGCCTACGAAGAGGAGATCGTTGACCACTTCGATCACAGCTTTCTGGTCTCCGACATCGACCGTCGCCATCTGTTTGGCGCCCGACCGGAGAAACTTTCACGCGTCAGCGTCGTCTCAAACGGTGTCGCCCTGGACACGATGCCGTACCAGTTCGATGCAGGCGGGCGGGACATCGTCTTCATCGGCAACATGTTCAGCCTGCAGAACTTCGATGCGGCGATGTACATGTCTTCGGAGGTCTTGCCGCTGATCCGTCGCATCCGCCCCGATGTCCGTCTTCGCCTGATCGGTCGAATCCGTCCCGACCAGGCCGCACAACTCGCCGCTTTCGACGGCGTCGATGTCAGTGGCGAGGTGCCCGATGTGGCTGTCGCAGCCCGAGGTGGCGCCGTGGGCGTGTGTCCATTGCGCCTCGGCGCGGGAGTTCAGAACAAAGTACTCGAGTACATGGCGTTGGGCCTGCCCACCGTGTCGACAACCATGGGCCTGGAAGGCTTCGAGGCCCAGGATGAACGAGATCTGCTGGTGGCCAACGGGACCGAAGAGCTGGCTGCTGCCGTGCTGCGCGCGTTGAACGATCGCGGCTTCGCGGAAGTGATGGCTAAGAATGCCCGCCACTATGTCGAAGCGACCCACTCATGGGCCGCGATGCTCGCGCCGATGGTCGAGACCATCGACGCCCGATTGCAAGCTCAGCCGGGCGGCTGAGCCCACACCGAACCATTTCCGATCGAGCGCACGGAGGCTGCCCCTTCCGGTAAGGTCGCCCGTTCGTGGCAGACAGGCCAGGTCGCGACTAGTTTTCGCGGGTGCCTGTTGAACTCGGCACGTACTCCTGCACGAAACGGGACAAGCCGCTTGCGACCTCGCTGCGGAGGCGCCCGGCGGTACCCTGCGTCGTGGCAAGCCACTCCAACAGGTCCCCCACCCCCGTGGCGCCCAGCTTGGCTGGGCCTCATGTTGGAAATCCGCGTCGGCAGCGTCTTGTCGGAGTCTGCGATCAACTCCTCAAAGAGTTTCTCGCCCGGACGCAGGCCCGTGAAAAGGATGCCGACGTCATGCTCGCCACGCCCCGACATGAACCGCCCCGGGTCAGTTCAAAGGCGGGGCGGTTCACTTAAAGTGGCGCGATGCTACGAACAGACTCCAAAGTGAAGCACATGACGAACTCATAATTCGCCCCCATGACGCTGCTCATCATCGCCTTCCTCACCGCCTTCCTCGTCACCATGGCCGTCGTGCGCTTCTCGCACACCCACGCCCACCTGACGAACGACCATGATCTGGCGGGTGTGCAGAAGTTCCACTCCAGCCCGGTGCCGCGCGTGGGGGGGCTGGGCATCGTGTGTGCGGTGGTGATGGGCGCGGGGTTGTTGCACTGGCGCTACCCGTCGACGGGTGCCACGCCCTGGCTGCTGGTGGCTTGCGGGATGCCGGCGTTTCTGTCGGGGATCACCGAGGACGTGACCAAGAGCGTGAGTCCGCGGCGGCGGTTGGCGTTCACGGCGCTGTCGGCCGTGCTGGCAGGGTGGCTGATGGATGCACTGATCCGCCGCACCGACCTCCCCGGGCTGGACTGGGTGGTGGGTTTCTGGCTGGGCGCGCTGGTGGTGACGGTGTTTGCGGTGGCGGGGGTGGCCAATTCGGTGAATCTGATCGATGGGTTCAACGGGCTGTCGTCGATGTGCGTGCTGATGATGCTGATGAGCCTGGCGTATGTAGGCTTCGAGACCGGCGACCGGTTTGTGGCGTCGATGGCGCTGATCGGCGTGGGGGCGGTGTTCGGCTTCTTTGTGTGGAACTTTCCGGCCGGGCTGATTTTTCTGGGCGATGGCGGCGCCTACTTCCTGGGTTTCTACTTGGCGGAGTTGGCGATCCTGCTGATGGCGCGCAATTCAGACGTGTCGCCACTGTTTCCGCTGCTGATGTGCATTTACCCGATCTTTGAGACGGTGTTCTCGATGTACCGGCGCAAGCTGCTGCAGGGCAAGCCGGTGGGCATGCCGGATGCCGCGCACCTGCACAGCCTGATCTACCGTCGGCTGGTGCGGGCGCCGGGGCGACGCCACGGCCCGCGCGAGATGTCGCGGCGCAACTCGATGACATCGCCCTTCCTGTGGCTGCTGTGCATGCTGTCGCTGGCACCCGCGATGCTGTGGTGGAACAGCACGCCGATCCTGGCGGCATTCATCGTGCTGTTCGGCCTGAGCTATCTGGCGCTGTACTGGCGCATCGTGCGCTTCAAGACGCCGCGCTGGATGGTGATGCGGCGCTGAGGCACAACCTTGCGCGCGCAACTGGAAACGCATGGAAGGGGTTGACGCGCCAGCGCGATCCGGGTTGCAGCGATAATCCTTAGACATGACCGATCTTTCTCAGGCCGCGGCACCGGATGCCGCACCCGACGCCGTCCCCGAACCGGCACGCTTCAACACCCTGCCGCTGGACGCCAAGCTCCAGCGGGCCATTGTCGACGCCGGTTACGCCACCATGACGCCGATCCAGGCCAAGGCGATTCCGATCGTCCTGGCCGGCCGTGACGTGATGGGTGCGGCCCAGACCGGCACCGGCAAGACGGCGGCGTTCTCGCTGCCGCTGCTGCAGAAGATGCTGCGGCACGAGAGCAACAGTGCCTCGCCCGCCCGCCACCCGGTGCGCGCGCTGGTGCTGGCACCGACGCGGGAGCTGGCCGACCAGGTCGCCGTCAACATCAAGATGTACGCCAAGCACAGCGATCTGCGCGTGGCCTGCGTGTTTGGCGGCGTCGACATCGGCCCGCAGACGGCGGAACTCAAGCGCGGCGTGGAAGTGCTGATCGCCACGCCGGGCCGCCTGCTGGACCACATCCAGATGAAGAACTGCCAGCTGGGGCAGGTCGAGTACGTGGTGCTCGATGAAGCGGACCGCATGCTCGACATCGGCTTCCTGCCGGACCTGCAGCGCATCCTGAGCTTCCTGCCCAAGGCGCGGCAGACGCTGCTGTTCTCGGCGACGTTCTCGCCCGAGATCAAGAAGCTGGCGCAGAGCTATCTGCAAGACCCGCTGCTGGTGGAAGTGGCACGCGCCAACGCCACGGCGACCAATGTGGAGCAGCGCTTCTACAGCGTCGGCGACGACGACAAGCGCCACGCCATACGCCAGATCCTGCGCGAGCGCGGCATCAAGCAGGCCATCATCTTCGTGAACTCCAAGCTCGGCGCGGCGCGCCTGGCGCGCTCGTTCGAGCGCGACGGCATGCGTACATCAGCCCTGCATGGCGACAAGTCGCAGGACGAGCGCCTGAAGTCGCTGGCCGCGTTCAAGGCCGGTGAGGTCGATCTGCTGGTGGCCACCGACGTGGCCGCACGCGGCCTGGACATTGCCGATCTGCCGGCGGTGTTCAACTTCGACATTCCGTTCAACGCCGAAGACTATGTGCACCGCATCGGCCGCACGGGTCGCGCGGGCGCCTCAGGCTTGGCGGTGTCGCTGGCCACGCGCGACGACGCCCGGCTGGTGGCCGACATCGAGAAGCTGATCAACAAGAAGATCGAGCTGGAAACGCTGGAGGTCCGCGACGAGCGCCCCCGCTACCGCCGCCGCGACGAAGAGCCAGCGGTTGCCAACATCGGCGCTGCCACCCCTGTGCATGCGCCTGCCCCGGCTTACGCGCCGGCCGCGCCGCGCTACAGCCGGCCGACCTCGCGTCAAGCGCAGTCCGACCCATTCTTTGACCGCCCCTACGAGCCGGACGCCAACGCCGCGCCGGTGTGGGAGAGCGCCGCAGCGGTGTCCGCCGCCAACCGCGGCAGCAGCGTGAGCCGCTTCATCAAGCCCAAGCGCAAGGTCGCCACCTTGCTGGGCGGCACGCTGCCGACTTGACAGGCTGCAAGGCCTGACGCGTGTGGAGGGCGGCTTTCGAGCCGCCCTTTGACTTTGTCAGGCCAGGAACGCGAACACCGCCGGCACGCTGGCGGGCAGGTCCAGCGGTGACTGGCGCCACTGCGCCACGCTCATCGTGCGGGTGAAGCCACCGGTGAGCGTCAGGCCGCAGCTCACGCTCAGCCAGGTCTGCGGCGCCAGCACCTCCAGCAAGGCCGCCAGCACGGCGGCGTTGCGGTAGGGAGTCTCGATCAGCAGCTGGGTCTGCTGCTGGCGACGCGAATGCGCTTCCAGTTCGCGCAGGCGCAGCGTGCGGGCGGCGCTGTCGGTGGGCAGATAGCCCACGAACGCGAAGCTCTGGCCGTTGAGGCCGCTGGCCCCCAAGGCCAGCATCAATGAACTCGGGCCCGACAACGGCAGCACCGCGATGCCTTGCGCATGGGCGGCCCGCACCAGCGCTGCACCGGGATCTGCAATGGCCGGCAAGCCCGCCTCGGACACCAGCCCCAGATCGTGGCCCTGCAAGGCCGGCGCGAGCAGCGCGACCCAGTCGATGGCCGGCGCCGCCGCACGCGCGCCGCCTTTGGGCGGACGCGGCAGTTCACGAATCTCGATCTCCTGCAGCGGCACGACCAGCGGCACGACCGCATGGACGCGCTTGAGCAGCGCACGCGCCGAGCGGGCGTTCTCGGCCACCCAGTGCCGCAAGCCGGCGGCAGCGCGCACGGCACCGAGCGGCAACACCTCTTGCAAGTCAGGCGGTGGGGCACCTTCAGCCAACGTGCCCAGGTCCAGGGTGTTGGGGATCAGCAGCAGGCGACCCTTGGGGCCGGCGTGGCGGGGCGCGTTCATGCCGAGGCTCCGCTGACAACCTGCATCAAGGGATCGATGCCTGCGGCGCGCAGCAAGGCGCTGGTGCGGATCAGCGGCAGGCCGATCAGCGCGGTGGGGTCGTCAGACTCGATCGCGTCGAGCAGGCGGATGCCCAGGCCCTCGCACTTGGCGCTGCCGGCGCAGTCGTAGGGCTGCTCCAGCCGCAGGTAGGTCTCGATCTCGGCATCGGTGAGGTTCAGAAAGCGCACGCGCACCGGCACCACGGCGGCTTCAAGGTGACCGCTGGCGGCATGCGCCAGCGCCACGGCGGTGTGGAACAGCACTTCGCGCCCGCGCATGGCCTGCAGTTGGCGCACGGCCCGGGTGTGATCGCCCGGCTTGCCGATGGCCACGCCATCAAGCTCGGCCACCTGGTCGGAGCCGATCACCCAGCTGTGCGGAAAGCGCTCGGCCACGGCCTGTGCCTTGGCACGCGCCAGGCGCAGGCTGGTGGCTGCGGGCGTCTCGCCGGGCAGGGTGGACTCATCGACGTGCGGTGCGATCACCTCGAAGGGCAGGCGCAGGCGTTGCAGCAATTCGCGCCGGTAAGGCGAGGTCGAAGCGAGGATCAAATGGGGCGTCACAACAGTCATGACGCGATTGTTCCCTGTTTCGCGCCGCGTAAACTTCTCGCCATGAAACACCGCGACTTCAAGCCCCGCCACCTCGACATCACCGCCTTCGCCGAGGCCGGCACCGACCTGGACGGCCAGACGCCGCTGCATGAGCTGGAGCGCCTGGCGGCCTCCACCTACAACGCCGGTGAGCTGCCCGCCATGATTGCCTGGCACGCCCGCGCCGAGTTGCGACCGCAGAGCGGCAGCGCGCCGGAACTCTGGCTGCACCTGACGGCGCAGACCAGCATCGCGCTGGAATGCCAGCGCTGCCTGGAGCCGGCGCAACACGTGCTGGACATCGACAACTGGTTTCGCTTCGCCGCCACCGAAGAACAGGCTGCGGCGCTGGATGCCGAGTCCGACCACGACGTGCTGGCGCAAAGCGTCAACTTCGACCTGCTGGAATTGATCGAGGACGAGTTGCTGCTCGCCCTGCCCGTGATCCCGCGCCACGAGGTCTGCCCGCCATCGGTGGTGGATGCACACACTGTCGGCACGTCCGCTGAAGGCCACCCGGACGACGCTGCCGGCGAGGCCCGCCCCGACGACAAGCCCAACCCGTTCGCCGTGCTGGCCTCCTTGCGGCGCGGGCCGGTGACGCCGGAATCAGACGGCTCCTGAGTCGCTTGCCCAAGGAGTTGGCGCACGGTGGCGCGGGTCATGCTAGACTCTTGGGCTTTTCCGACTTGGAAATCCCAAGGAGTCAGTCATGGCCGTTCAGCAAAACAAGAAGTCGCCCTCCAAGCGTGGTATGCACCGTTCGCACAATGCCCTGGTCACCCCGGGTACCGCGATCGAAACCACCACGGGCGAAGTTCATCTGCGTCACCACATCAGCCCGACGGGCTTTTACCGTGGTCGCAAGGTCCTCAAGACCAAGGCCGACGCGTAAGCACCGGTTTGGCAACGCACGGCACCCCTGTCGTGCGGATGCGCACTGAGACCCCCGATTCGGCGACCGCCCTTTGCGGTCTTCGCTCAATGCGCCGCATCAGATCTTGACCGTGCCTACATCCCCCGCTTTGCGTCCGATTCGCCTAGCTGTCGATTGCATGGGTGGTGACCACGGCCCTGCCGTGACGCTGCCTGCGTGCCGCAGCTTCTTGCGCAATCACCCGGAAGCCGAGCTGCTGCTCGTCGGTCGTGCCGAGGCACTGGCCGAAGCCGCCGGCTGGGAGCGCTGCCGCGTGGTGGCCGCCACTGAAGTCGTCGAAATGGACGACCCGGTGGAAATTGCCCTGCGCAAGAAACGGGATTCATCGATGCGCGTCGCCATCGCGCAGGTCAAGGCCGGCGATCAGCCTGCTGCGGCCGACGCGTGCGTGTCGGCCGGCAACACCGGCGCCTTGATGGCGGTGGCGCGTTACCTGCTCAAGACGCTGGACGGCATCGACCGCCCGGCGATTGCATCGGTGATGCCCAACGCGCACGATGGCTACACCACCGTGCTCGACCTGGGCGCCAACGTGGACTGCAGCGCCGAGCATCTGGTGCAGTTCGCGCTGATGGGAAGCGCGCTGGTGGCGGCGGTCGAGGGCAAGGGGCAGCCGAGCGTGGGCCTGCTCAACATCGGCGAAGAAGCCATCAAGGGCAACGAGGTCATCAAGCGGGCCGGCGAAATGCTGCGCGCGATGGGGGCCGCCGGTCACTTGAACTTCTACGGCAACGTCGAAGGCAACGACATCTTCAAGGGCACGACCGATCTGGTGGTGTGCGATGGCTTTGTCGGCAACGTGGCGCTGAAAACCGCTGAAGGACTGGCAGGCATGCTGTCGAACTTCATCAAGCAGGAATTCACGCGCACGCCCTACGCCAAGCTGGCCGCGCTGATTGCGATGCCGGTGCTCAAGCATTTCAAGCAGCGCATCGACCACCGTCGCTACAACGGCGCAGCACTGCTGGGCCTGCGCGGGCTGGTGTTCAAGAGCCACGGCTCGGCCGACGCGCTCGCCTTCGAGAACGCCCTCAACCGCGCCTACGACGCTGCCCGCAATGGCTTGCTCGAGCGCGTGCATCAGCGCATCGTCTCCAGCCTGCACGCCCTGCCCGGCGCCACCTCCAACCGCACCGAGCCTGCCGTCGCACGCCAAGCCGCATGAGCACCCCCACCCCATTCAGCCGCATCAGCGGCACCGGCAGCACGCTGCCCGCCCGTCGCCTGAGCAACGCCGACCTGGTGGCCGAACTGGCTGCGCAGGGCGTCGAAAGCTCGGACGACTGGATCGTCGAACGCACCGGCATCCGGGCGCGCCACTTCGCGGCGGCAGATCAGTCGTCCAGCGACCTGGCGGTTGACGCCGCGCGTCTGGCGCTGGAGGCTGCCGGCCTGACCGGCAGCGACATCGGCCTGATCATCGTCGCGACCTCCACGCCCGACATGGTGTTCCCGTCGACGGCGACCATCGTGCAGCGCAAGCTCGGCATCACCAACGGCTGCCCGGCGTTTGACGTGCAGGCGGTGTGCTCGGGCTTCGTCTACGGCCTGACCGTGGCCGACGCCATGATCCGCACCGGCACGGCGCGCCACGCGCTGGTGATTGGCGCCGAGGTGTTCTCGCGCATCCTCGATTTCAAGGACCGCACCACCTGCGTGCTGTTCGGCGACGGCGCCGGCGCCGTGGTGCTGTCGGCCAGTGACGTCCCCGGCATCCTGGCCACCGATCTGCACGCCGATGGCCGCCACGTCGACATCCTGTGCGTGCCGGGCACGGTCTCGGGCGGTCAGGTGCTGGGCGACCCGCTGCTGAAGATGGACGGCCAGGCCGTCTTCAAGCTTGCCGTGGGCGTGCTTGAACAGGCCGCGCGCGCCGTGCTGACCAAAGCCGGACGCACGGACGCCGACATCGACTGGCTGATCCCGCACCAGGCCAACATCCGCATCATGCAGAGCACGGCCAAGAAGCTGAAGCTGCCGCTGGACAAGCTGGTCGTCACGGTCGACCAGCACGGCAACACCTCGGCCGCCTCGATTCCGCTGGCACTCGACCACGCCGTGCGCAGCGGCAAGGTGCAGCGCGGCGACACGCTCATGCTCGAAGGCGTGGGTGGCGGCTTCACCTGGGGCGCGGTGCTGCTCGACTACTGAGCACCGTCGGGCCCGCGATCCCCGCCGATCCGCCCGACCTGCCGTACGCGACAGACCCTGCTTTCTGAATTCACCTCGACACAAGGTTCACACCATGACCGCGTTCGCCTTCGTATTTCCCGGCCAGGGCTCCCAATCGGTGGGCATGCTCAACGCTTGGGGCGATCACCCCGCCGTGCGCGAGACGCTGGCCGAAGCCAGTGCCGCGCTCGGTGAAGACGTCGCCAGGCTGATCGCCGAAGGCTCCAAGGACGCGCTGGACCTGACCACCAACACCCAGCCGGTGATGCTGACGGCCGGCATCGCCAACTACCGCGTCTGGCGGGCTGAAGGCGGCGCAGAACCCGCGGCCGTGGCCGGCCATTCGCTGGGCGAGTACACCGCGCTGGTCGCCGCCGGCGTGCTGACGCTGGCCGACGCGCTGCCGCTGGTGCGCCTGCGTGCCCAGGCGATGCAGGACGCCGTGCCGGTCGGCACCGGCGGCATGGCCGCCATCCTGGGCCTGGACGCCGCCGCCGTGATCGAAGGCTGCGCGCAAGCGGCGGCCGAGAGCGGCGAAGTGGTCGAGGCCGTCAACTTCAACGATCCCAAGCAGATCGTGATCGCCGGCAGCAAGGCCGGCGTCGAGAAGGGCTGCGAGGTGCTCAAGGCCCGTGGCGCCAAGCGCACGCTGCCGCTGCCGGTGTCGGCGCCCTTCCACTCCAGCCTGATGAAGCCCGCCGCCGAGCGCCTGCGCGAGCGTCTTGCCAGCATCACGCTGGCCGCACCCCGCATGCCGGTGCTCAACAACATCGACGTCGCGGTGCAGACCGAGGCCGATGCCATTCGCGACGCGCTCTACCGCCAGGCCTTCGGCCCGGTGCGCTGGGTCGAGTTGGTACAAGCCCTGAAGGCGCATGGGCTGACGCATGTGATCGAATGCGGCCCGGGCAAGGTGCTGGCCGGCATGGTCAAGCGCATTGACGCCGAACTCGTCAGCGCCACGATCTTCGACCCCGCCAGCCTGGCCGACGTCAAGACGCTGCTGGCCTGAAACCCGATCCGACCCCGTCGTCACTGGAACACCTCATGAGCACCGAATCGGCTCCCAAGCAAGTCGCCCTCGTCACCGGCGCCAGCCGTGGCATCGGCCGCGCCATTGCCACCACGCTGGCGCAGGCCGGCTTCAAGGTCATCGGCACCGCCACGAGCGAGAGCGGCGCGCAGGCCATCGGCGACGCGCTGGCCGAATGGGGCGGCCGTGGCCTGGCGCTGAACGTGACCGATGCGGCTGCGCTGGACGCGGCCATCGACAGCATCGTCAAGGCCGAAGGCGGCTTGCACGTGCTGGTCAACAACGCCGGCATCACCCGCGACACGCTGGCCATGCGCCTGAAGGACGACGACTGGGATGCGGTGATCGACACCAACCTCAAGGCCGTCTTCCGCGCCTGCCGCGCCGCCATCAAGCCGATGATGAAGCAGCGCTTCGGCCGCATCGTCAACATCACCTCGGTGGTCGGCGCCTCGGGCAACCCGGGCCAGGCTAACTACTGCGCCTCGAAGGCCGGCGTGGCGGGCATGACGCGTTCGCTGGCGCGCGAACTCGGCAGCCGCAACATCACGGTCAACTGCGTCGCGCCCGGCTTCATCGCCACCGACATGACCGAGACACTGCCCGAAACCCAGAAAACCGCCCTGATGGCACAGATCCCGCTAGGCCGCCTGGGTTCGCCCGAGGACATCGCCGGTGCGGTGGCCTACCTGGTGTCGCCGCAAGGCGGCTACATCACCGGCAGCGAATTGCACGTCAACGGCGGCATGTACATGGGCTGAGGCCCACCCGCCGCGACAGGATCCGTTTTTTTATTGACCGACGACGGCCCGTTTTCATCCTGCACGGGCCGCTGTCGGGGCGTCGGAAATATGTCATTCCGTGCCTTTAGAATTGCAGGCTGTTTTTCCCAACACTCTCCTGGAGGAGATTCATGAGCGACATCGAAGCACGCGTCAAGAAGATCATTGCTGAACAACTCGGCGTGGCTGAAGCTGAAGTCATCAGCGAAAAGGCTTTCGTGGCCGACCTGGGCGCTGACTCGCTCGACACGGTTGAACTCGTGATGGCGCTGGAAGACGAATTCGGCATCGAAATCCCCGATGAAGAAGCCGAGAAGATCACCACGGTCCAGCTCGCCATCGATTACGCCAAGAACAACGCCAAGGCCTGAGCGCCTTCGGCTTGAAAAATTCTTGAGTCGCCACCTGCAGCAGATCTCCGCATGAGCCGTCGTCGTATCGTCGTAACCGGTCTTGGCCTTGTGACCCCCGTGGGGAACACGGTGGCCGAGTCCTGGGACAACCTGATCGCCGGACGCTCCGGCATCGACACCGTGAAGCGCTTCGATGCGTCGAACCTGTCGGTGCGGTTCGCCGGCGAGGTCAAGGGCTTCAACATCGAGGATTACATCCCCGCCAAGGAAGCCCGGCACATGGACGCGTTCATCCACTTTGGTGTGGCAGCTTCGCTGCAGGCCATCAAGGATGCGGGGCTGCCGAGTGGCGACGCGCTGACCGAAGAGCTGGCCGAGCGGGTCGGCGTGCTGGTGGGCTCGGGCATCGGCGGTCTGCCGATGATCGAAGCCACCCACGAGGAATACCGCAACCGCGGCCCACGCCGCATCTCGCCGTTCTTCGTGCCGGCCTCGATCATCAACATGATCTCGGGCCACGTGTCGATCCAGTGCGGCTTCAAGGGCCCGAACCTGGCCATCGTCACGGCCTGCACCACCGGCCTGCACAGCATCGGCATGGCCGCGCGCCTGATCGAATGCGGTGACGCGGACGTGATGGTGGCCGGCGGCGCCGAATCGACCATCTCGCCGCTGGGCATCGGCGGCTTCGCGGCCGCCCGTGCGCTGTCGAGCCGCAACGACGACCCGACCACCGCGTCCCGCCCCTGGGACAAGGACCGCGACGGCTTCGTGCTGGGCGAAGGCGCCGGCGTGATGGTGCTCGAAGAATACGAACACGCCAAGAAGCGCGGCGCCAAGATCTACGCCGAGTTCGGCGGCTTCGGCATGACCGGCGACGCGTATCACATGACCGCGCCCAACGTCGACGGCCCCAAGCGCTCGATGCAGCTCGCGCTGCGCAACGCCGGCCTCAACGCCGATGCGGTGCAGTACGTCAACGCCCACGGCACCTCGACGCCGCTGGGTGACGCCAACGAGACCAACGCCATCAAGCTGGCGTTCGGCGACCATGCCAAGCAGTTGGTGGTCAACTCCACCAAGTCCATGACCGGCCACCTGCTGGGCGGCGCGGGCGGCATGGAGTCGGTCTTCACGGTGCTGGCGCTGCATCACCAGATCTCGCCCCCGACGATCAACATCTTCAACCAGGATCCCGAGTGCGACCTGGACTACTGCGCCAACACCGCGCGTGAGATGAAGATCGACGCCGCCGTGAAGAACAACTTCGGCTTCGGCGGCACCAACGGCACGCTGGTCTTCCGCAAGGCCTGACCCGCGCGGCATGACCCAGGCAGGCGGCGATGCAATCCGCCCCTGCCGTGTCCATCACGCTTCAAGACGAGCCGGGCTGGCGCGCAGCGATTGCGCTGCTGACCCTGGCAGCGCCGTTGTGTGTGCTGATCTGGTGGGCGTGGCATGCATCCACCAGCGCATACCCCCAATCATTGACACGCACGGCCATGCATGCCGTCGCGCTGCTGGTCACTACCGGTCTCGCCGCCAGTGCCTGGGCCTTGCGTCGTGCGCCGGTGCGACGCCTGAGCTGGGATGGCCAGCAGTGGTGGGCCGACCTCAAACCCGCTTTCGACCACCGCGTACCGGACGCCGCCCTGCCCGGCCAAGTGGCGCTGCAACTCGATCTGGGCGGCTGGATGCTGCTGAAATTCCGCGCCACATCACCCGCAGAGTCGCGCTGGCGACCGCCCACTTACTGGCTGGCCGTCAGCGAGCGCCTGCAGCATGCGCCGTGGCATGCCTTGCGCTGCGCCGTGCACGACAGCGCCCGCAAAGCCACCGGAAACTCCAGAGCAACAGAGCCTCCGTACACTGGCGTCGTGTGAACTTTCACCACTTCAAACCCACCGAGGATTGCATGCTTGAAAGTACGACTCCGATGAACCGGCTGCGCTCTACCCTGGGCACCACCCTGACCACGGTGCTGACCGCCACCCTGCTGGCACTGCCGCTGGCCAGCGGCAGTGCCGCCGCCCAGCCCGCAACCTCTGCAACCGCCACGGCCTCCGCACGCGGCTTGCCGGACTTCGCGGATCTGGTCGAGCAGGTCGGCCCCGCCGTCGTCAACATCCGCACCAGTTCCAAGCAGGCCGCCGCACGGGCCGAAGCCGCACCGGACGAGGAGATGCAGGAGTTCTTCCGTCGCTTCTTCGGCGTGCCCGTGCCACGCCCCGACCAGCGCCCGGACCCGCGTCGCAACCAGCAGCCCAAGCCCGATCCGGACGAGGACCGCACGCCGCGCGGCGTCGGCTCGGGCTTCATCACCTCGGCCGACGGCTATGTGATGACCAACGCCCACGTGGTCGACGGCGCCGACGAAGTCGTCGTACGCCTGACCGACAAGCGCGAGTTCAAGGCCCGCGTGGTCGGCTCGGACAAGCGCACCGACGTGGCGGTGCTCAAGATCGAAGCCACCGGCCTGCCAACCGTCAAGCTCGGCGATGTCGGCCGGCTGCGCGTGGGCGAATGGGTGATCGCGATCGGCTCGCCGTTCGACCTGGACAACACCGTCACCGCCGGCATCGTCAGCGCCAAGGCGCGCGACACCGGCGACCTGGTGCCCTTCATCCAGACCGACGTCGCCATCAACCCCGGCAACTCGGGCGGCCCGCTGATCAACATGCGCGGCGAGGTGGTGGGCGTCAACTCGCAAATCTACAGTCGGTCTGGCGGATACATGGGCATCTCGTTCGCGATTCCGATCGACGAGGCCAGCCGCGTGGCCGACCAGCTGCGCAGCAAGGGCCGCGTGGTGCGGGGCCGCATCGGCGTGCAGATCGGCGAAGTGACCAAGGAAGTGGCCGATTCGCTGGGCCTGAGCCGCGCGGCGGGCGCGCTGGTGCGCTCGGTCGAGCCGGGCGGCCCGGCCGACAAGGCGGGCCTGGAGCCGGGTGACATCGTCACACGCTTCGACGGCAAGCCGGTCGAGAAGTGGAACGACCTGCCGCGCCTGGTGGGCAACACCGCGCCCGGCGTCAAGAGCACGATCCAGGTCTGGCGGCGCGGCGCGAGCCGCGACCTGAGCCTGACCGTGGTCGAACTCGAAAGCGACACCGCCAAGCGCCCGGCCAGCACGGAGCCTGCGCCCAAGAAGCCGGCCACGCCCACCGTCATCGGCCTGCTGGGCCTGAGCGTGAACGACCTCACCGAGGCGCAGCGCGCCGAGCTCAAGATCAAGGGCGGCATCCTGATCGAAGGCGTTGACGGCCCGGCCAGCCGCGCCGGCCTGCAAGCGGGCGACGTGATCCTGTCGCTGGCCAACACCGAAGTCACCGGCGTCAAGCAGTTCGAGGCGCTGGTGGCCAAGCTCGACAAGGCCAAACCCGTCAACCTGCTGTTTCGCCGTGGCGAGTGGGCGCAGTACGCGGTGATCAAGCCAGCGCGCTGAACAACGCAACTGCACCGGGCTGGCTACAATGAGGGCCCAGCAAAGCAGTTGCCAAACCTTTTTGTTGGAAGGCGCGTCATCGCTTGGACGTGCCTTTTTTTTGTTTCTGGCACGCCCGCTTCGCGCCTTGATTGACCCATGGACCACATCAGAAATTTTTCGATCATTGCCCACATCGACCACGGCAAGAGCACGCTGGCCGATCGCATCATTCAACGCTGCGGGGGCTTGAGCGACCGTGAGATGGAAGCCCAGGTGCTGGACTCGATGGACATCGAGCGCGAGCGCGGTATCACCATCAAGGCCCAGACCGCCGCGCTGCAGTACAAGGCCCGTGACGGCAAGGTCTACAACCTCAACCTGATCGACACGCCCGGCCACGTCGACTTCTCGTACGAAGTCAGCCGCTCGCTGTCGGCCTGCGAAGGCGCGCTGCTGGTGGTGGATGCCAGCCAGGGCGTCGAGGCGCAGACGGTGGCCAACTGCTACACCGCGCTCGACCTCGGCGTCGAGGTGGTGCCGGTGCTCAACAAGATGGATCTGCCCAACGCAGATCCCGACAACGCCAAGGCCGAGATCGAGGACGTGATCGGCATCGACGCCGACGACGCCATTCCCTGCTCGGCCAAGACCGGCCTGGGCATCGACGACATCATCGAAGCCGTCATCACCCGCATGCCGCCACCCAAGGGCGACCCGGACGGCCCGCTGCGCGCCATGATCGTCGACAGCTGGTTTGATACCTACGTCGGCGTGGTGATGCTGGTGCGCGTGGTCGACGGTGTGCTCAAGAAGGGCGAGCGCATCCGCATGATGGCCACCAACACGGTCTACCCGGCCGAGCACCTGGGCGTGTTCACGCCCAAGAGCGAAGACCGCGACGCGCTGCGCGCGGGCGAGGTCGGCTTCATCATCGCCGGCATCAAGGAGCTGCAGGCAGCCAAGGTCGGCGACACCATCACGATCGAGAAGAAGCTGCCCAACAACGCCGGCCCGGCGACCGAGGCGCTGCCCGGCTTCAAGGAAATCCAGCCGCAGGTGTTTGCCGGCCTGTATCCGACCGAAGCGAGCGAATACGACCAGCTGCGCGACGCGCTGGAAAAGCTCAAGTTGAACGACAGCTCGCTGCGCTACGAGCCCGAGGTCAGCCAGGCGCTGGGCTTCGGCTTCCGCTGCGGCTTCCTCGGCCTGCTGCACATGGAGATCGTGCAGGAGCGTCTGGAGCGCGAGTTCGACCAGGACCTGATCACGACCGCGCCGAGCGTGGTCTACGAGGTGATGCTCGGTGACGGCTCGGTGATCGAAGTCGAGAACCCGAGCAAGATGCCCGAGATCGGCAAGATCCAGGAGATCCGCGAGCCCATCGTCACGGTCCACCTGTACATGCCGCAGGACTACGTCGGCCCGGTCATGACGCTGGCCAACCAGAAGCGTGGCGTGCAGCTCAACATGGCCTACCACGGCCGCCAGGTCATGCTGACCTACGAGATGCCGCTGGCCGAGATCGTGCTGGACTTCTTCGACAAGCTCAAATCCGTGTCGCGCGGCTACGCCTCGATGGACTACGAGTTCAAGGAGAACCGCGCGTCCGACGTCGTCAAGGTCGACATCATGATCAACGGTGACCGGGTCGACGCGCTGTCGATCATCGTGCACCGGGCGCAGAGCCAGTTCCGCGGCCGCGCCGTGGCGGCCAAGATGCGCGAACAGATTCCGCGCCAGATGTACGACGTGGCCATCCAGGCGGCCATCGGCGCCAACATCATCGCCCGCGAGAACATCAAGGCGCTGCGCAAGAACGTGCTGGCAAAATGCTATGGCGGCGACATCAGCCGCAAGCGCAAGCTGCTTGAGAAGCAGAAAGCCGGCAAGAAGCGCATGAAGCAGATCGGCTCGGTCGAGGTGCCTCAGGAGGCCTTCCTGGCCATCCTGCAGGTCGATGACTGACCTCAGCCCGCCCGCACGCCGCTGCCGATTCACCCTAGCAAAGACTTCATGGCCACCATCACCGGCATCCTCTACGCCTGCCTGATCACCTACGGCCTGGGCTGGTACCTGGGCAAATGGAGCGGCAACTTCTCGCTGCTGCTCTTCATGCTCACCATGGTGACCCTGGCCTACTGGCTGGCCGAGCGCTTCGTGTTCCTGCCGCGCCGCCGTGCAGCGGCGGCACAACTCGAAAGCCAGGACACCGAGCGCCGCAGCAAGCTCGCCGACCTGGGCATTGCCCGGGTCGACAGCAACCTCGAACCGGCCCGCCAGGCCCTGCTGGCCCAGCCCTGGTGGCTGGACTGGACCGCCGGCCTGTTCCCGGTGATCCTGATGGTGTTCGTGCTGCGCTCATTCCTGTTCGAGCCGTTCAAGATTCCGTCGGGCTCGATGATTCCGACGCTCGAAATCGGCGACCTGATCCTGGTCAACAAGTTCCACTACGGCGTGCGCCTGCCGGTGGTCAACAAGAAGATCATTGCCAATAATGTTCCGCAGCGTGGCGACGTGATGGTGTTCCGCTATCCCGTCGACCCGAGCATCGACTTCATCAAGCGCGTGGTCGGTGTGCCGGGCGACGAGATCACCTACGTGAATCAGAAGCTCAGCGTCAACGGCAAGCCGGTGCCGCTGGAAACCCTGGACGACTACTACGACGATGACCGCCGGACCTACTCGAAACAATACCGGGAACAGTTTGGCGACGTCAGCCACCGCATTCTGGTCGACCCGAGCCTGCCGTCGAGCTACGGCATGCGCGCCCGCCAGTTCCCGTACAGCGAGAACTGCCGCTATACCGCCGAAGGTGTGACGTGCAAGGTGCCCGCCGGCCACTATTTCATGATGGGCGACAACCGCGACAACTCCGAAGACTCGCGCTTCTGGGGTTTCGTGCCCGACGAGAACATCGTCGGCCGCGCCTTCATGGTCTGGATGAACTTCGGCAACCTCAAGCGCGTCGGCCTGTTCCATTGATCACAGCGATCGCATCGAAACGGCTCGGCCGGATGTCCTGCTGCGGAGACAGAAGATGAAAACGCCTCACTTCCCCGACCTGACGGGCCCCGAGCGGGGCATCACGCTGATCGGACTGCTGTTCTGGGCCATCCTGATCTCGATGGCCGCGCTGCTGACGCTGCGCGTGGTGCCCACGGTCAACGAGTTCTACACCCTCAAGCGCGCGGTGGCCAAGGTCGCCACCACCGGCGGCAACACCGTGCCGGAAATCCGCGCGGCGTTTGATCGCTACAAGGATGTGGAATACGCCATCACCTCGGTCTCGGGCAAGGACCTCGAGATCACCAAGGAGGGCGAGCGCATCGTGGTGAGCTTTGCCTACGACAAGCAGATCGAGATCCTCGGCCCCGTCTACCTGCTGATCAAGTACCGCGGCGATTCGAAATGAACCCAGCTCTGGATGCCCTGCAACAACGCATCGGCCACATCTTTGCCCGCCCTGAACTGCTGACGCTGGCGCTCACGCACCGCAGCTTCGGCGTCGATCACAACGAGCGCCTGGAGTTCCTCGGCGACGCGGTGCTCAACCTGGCCGTCTCCGACCTGCTGTTCGACGAGTTCCATGACGCGCCCGAAGGCGACCTGACCCGCATCCGCGCGCACCTGGTGCGCCAGGACATGCTGCACCGCCTGGCGCTGTCGCTGCAGTTGCCCGACGTGCTGCGCCTGTCCGAGGGCGAAGCGCGCGGCGGCGGCGCGCAGCGGCCGTCGATCCTGGCCGACGTGATGGAAGCCGTGATCGGCGCCGTCTACCGCGACGCCGGCTTTGCCGCCGCCGAGGCGCTGGTGCGCCGGCTGTTCGAGCCGCTGGTGACCGAAACCGCCAGCCAGGCCTGGGCCAAGGACGCCAAGACCCAGTTGCAGGAATGGCTGCAGGGCCGCAGACTGAGCGTGCCCGAATACCGCATTGAAACCACCCGCGGCCGCGCGCACGACCAGACCTTCGTGGTGGTCTGCAGCATCGCCAGCCCCAACTCCTCTCAGCGCATCGAAGGTCGTGGCGAAGGCCGCTCCCGCCGCGCGGCTGAACAAGAAGCCGCCTCCACAGTGCTGGCCCGACTCAGCGCCTCCAACGAATGACCCCCATGACCGCCGACGCCCTGCCGATCCCCCCCGCCGCACCCGCTCCAGAAGCCGCCCCTGAGACCGAAGACACCTCCGCACCCGACATCTCCATCCACGAAGATGACGTGCTGGACAGCTTCTTCAAAACCAACGGCAACGCCGACGATGAAGACGCCGAAGACCACGACGAATATGAAGGCGACGAGGACGACGCTGACGGCGACGCCGACAGCGCCGAGCCGGTCGACCCCAGCGACCAGCGCTGCGGCCTGATCGCCATCGTCGGCCGGCCCAACGTTGGCAAGTCGACGCTGCTCAACACGCTGATCGGCCAGAAGGTCAGCATCACCTCGCGCAAGGCGCAGACCACGCGCCACCGCATCACCGGCATCAGCACGCAGGGCGACACGCAGTTCGTCTTCGTCGACACGCCCGGCTTCCAGACCCGCCACACCGTGCGCGGCACGTCGGCGCTCAACCGCAACCTCAACAAGACGGTGCAGTCGGTGCTGGGCGATGTCGACCTGGTGCTGTTCCTGGTCGAGGCCGGCAAGTTCGGCAGCGATGACGCCAAGGTGCTGGCGCTGATTCCGCCCGGCAAGCCGGTGTTCCTGGTCGCCAACAAGCTCGACATGGTCAACCGCCGCTCCGACCTGCTGCCCTGGCTGCAGCAGATGCAGACGCGCCACCCGTTCAACGAGTTCGTGCCGCTGACCGCCACGCGTAAGGACGACGCCGAGCGCCTGCTGGGCATCATCCGCCCCTACCTGCCCGAGCAGCCCTGGTACTACGACGCCGACGCGCTGACCGACCGCAGCGACAAGTTCCTGGCCTCCGAGCTGATCCGCGAGAAGCTCTTCCGCCTCACCGGTGACGAGCTGCCCTACACCTCGACCGTGCAGATCGACAAGTACACCGAAGAAGGCCGGCTGCGCCGCATTGCGGCCACCATCATCGTCGAGCGCGATTCGCACAAGGGCATCGTGATCGGTGAAGGCGGCGAGCGCCTGAAGCGCATCGCCTCCGAAGCCCGCTCCGAGCTGGAACGGCTGACCGATGGCCGGGTCTTCCTGGAGATCTGGGTCAAGGTCCGCTCCGGCTGGGCCGACGACGAACAGCGCCTCAAGAGCTACGGCTACGAGTAAACCGGTGGCCACGCGCCGTGCCCCGCCGGCGCCGCTGGCCGCCTTCGTGCTGCACCACCACGACTGGAGCGAATCCAGCCTGATCCTGGAGCTGTTCACGCGCGACCAGGGCCGCATCGCCGTGATTGCCAAGGGCGCCAAGCGGCCGTACTCGCAGCTGCGCCCGGTGCTGCTGGCCTTCCAGCGCCTGAACGTGGTGCTGGGCGGCAAGCCGGGCAAGTCGACCGGCCCGGCCTCGGGCAGCAACACTGGCAGCACCACCGACATCCACCTGCTGCGCAGCGCCGAATGGGCTGGCGGCAGCGCGATGTTGAGCGGTGCGGCGCTGCTGGCGGGCTTTCACGCCAACGAGCTGCTGCTGCGCGGCCTGGCCCGCCACGACGCCCACCCCCACCTGTTCGACGCCTACGCCGATACCCTGCCCGCGCTGGCCGAGGCCGAGCACGACCCGACCGACGCCCCCGCCCGCACCGCTGCCGCGCTGCGCGCCTTCGAGTTGTGCCTGCTGGCCGAAACCGGCGTGCTGCCTGACCTGGCCTGCGTCACGCTGACCCAGCAAGGCGTGCAGGCCAGTAGCCGCTACCGGCTGGAAGCCGAAGCCGGCGTGGTCACCGCCGCCCCCACCGACGCCAGCCTGAGCGGCGCCACGCTCGCCGCGCTGCAGGCCGCCCTGTCGGCCAAGGATATGGCGGCACTGCGCACGGCCTGCCGCGCCGCGCCGCAGGAGTTGCGCGTGCAGCTGCGCCACCTGCTTCACTATCATCTGGGCACCGCCCGGCTGCGCACCCGCGCCCTGATGGCCGAGGTACAAAAGCTCATCGCCTGACCTGGTCCCACACTCCTGATGAATCCACTTGTCGCTCCCGAGTCGCATGTCCGTGGTGGTCGCACCGCGCTGTCGGTCAACCTCAACAAGGTCGCGCTGCTGCGCAACACCCGCCATCTGGGCATCCCGAGCGTGACGCGCGCCGCGCAGATCGTGCTGGAAGCCGGCGCGCAAGGCATCACCGTGCACCCGCGCCCGGACGAGCGCCACATCCGCGCGCAGGACGTGGCCGAGCTGGACGCGCTGCTGAAAAGCTGGCCGCAGGTCGAATACAACATCGAAGGCAACCCCTTCCACAACCTGATGGACGTGGTCCGCGCCGTGCGGCCGCACCAGGCCACCTTCGTGCCGGACACGGTCGGCCAGTTCACCTCCGACCACGGCTGGAGCTTCCCGGCCGACTTCGAGCGCCTGCAGGCGGTGGTGGCCGAAACGCGCGCTTTAGGCGTGCGCGTCAGCCTGTTCATGGACCCGATCCCTGAGCAGATGCGCGCCGCGCGCGACGTGGGCGCCGACCGGGTCGAGCTCTACACCGAGGCCTACGCCAGTGCCTGGGGCACGCCGCAGCAGGACGAAGTGCTGGCGCGCTACGTGCGCACTGCTGAAGCCGCGCTGGCGGTCGGCCTGGAGATCAACGCAGGTCATGACCTCAACCGCGACAACCTGAGCGATTTCCTGCGTGCCGTGCCCGGCGTGCAGGAGGTGTCGATCGGCCACGCGCTGATCGCCGATGCGCTGGAACTCGGCTACGCCGACACCGTGCGCGCCTACCAGCGCAGCATCCAGAACGCCTACGCGCCGCAGCGCTGATCCGGGCGAGTCATGATTTTTGGCGTCGGCACCGACATCTGCGACATCCGCCGCATCCGCGCCACGCTGGCGCGGCGCGGTGACCGTTTTGCCGAGAAGGTGCTTGGGGCCACCGAGCTGCAGGTCTTCCACGCCCGCCGCGCCCGGGTCGAGGCGCGCGGCCTCAGCTACCTGGCCACCCGCTTCTCGGCCAAGGAAGCGTTCTCCAAGGCCATCGGCCTGGGGCTGCACCAGCCGATGAGCTGGCGCGCCTGCGAGATCGTCAACGCGCCGTCGGGTCAGCCCATCATCCGCTTGCATGGCGAGCTGGCGGCCTGGTTCGAAGCCCGCCAGTTAGTCGCCCACGTCAGCCTGACCGACGAAACCGACTACGCCACCAGTTTCGTGGTGGTTGAAACACGCGCCTGACACCTCACCCGAGAGATTCCCGCTCATGCACACCCACGCTCCTGTCGTGCTGGATATCGCCGGCACCACGCTGACCGCCGACGACCGCCGCCGCCTGCAGCACCCGCTCACCGGCGGGCTGATCCTGTTTGCACGCAACTGGCAGAGCCGGCACCAGCTCACCGCGCTGATCGCCGAGATCAAGGCCGAACGGCCCGATGTGCTGATCTGCGTCGACCACGAAGGCGGCCGCGTGCAGCGCTTCAGGACCGACGGCTACACCCACCTGCCGCCGATGCGCGCCCTGGGTGAGCGCTGGATGCGCGACGGCCAGGCCGGCGCGGGCAGCGGCGCCATGGCCGCCTGCGATGCCGCCACAGCCGTCGGCCTGGTGCTGGCCAGCGAACTGCGCGCCTGCGGCGTCGACCTGAGCTTCGCGCCGGTGCTCGACCTCGACCACGACCGCAGCGGCGTCATCGGTGACCGTGCCTTTCACCGCGACCCGCGCGTGGTGACGATGCTGGCGCGCAGCGTGATGCACGGCCTGCTGCAGGCCGGCATGGCGCACTGCGGCAAGCACTTTCCCGGTCACGGCTGGGCGGCAGCCGACAGCCACGTGGCCGCGCCACGCGACACGCGCTCACTCAAGGCCATCCTGGCCGACGACGCGCTGCCCTACGCCTGGCTCTCGACCAGCCTGACGGCCGTGATGCCGGCCCACGTGGTCTACCCCAAAGTCGACGCGCGGCCGGCCGGTTATTCATCGCGCTGGCTGCAGGACATCCTGCGTGAGCGGCTCGGCTTCACCGGCGCCGTCTTCAGCGATGACCTGAGCATGGAAGCGGCCCGCCGCGTGCCAGGCGTGCAGGATGGTGCCGTGTTGAGCTACACCGACGCCGCGCTGCTGGCGCTGCAGGCTGGCTGCGATCTGGTGCTGCTGTGCAACCAGTCCCTGGGGGCAGTGGGCGGAGGCAGCGCCATCGACGAACTGCTCGACGGCCTGAGCCAGGCGCAGGCCGACGGCCGCTGGCAAAGCCAGCCCGACAGCGAAGCCCGCCGCCTCGCCCTGCTGCCCCAGACCCCGCCGCTGCCGTGGGACGACCTGATGCACCACGCGCCCTACCTGCACGCGCTGGACCGGCTGGCCGAGCTGGGCTGATCGCCACCGCAGCACAGCCGCTCTGAAATAGAAAAAGCCGCCGGGGTTTGCGCCCCGGCGGCTTTTTTATCAGCTCAGCGAGCCGTCCTGGCGCGCGCGATCAGCTCCGGTCCGCCTCGAAGGGCAGCGTGATCTGGCTCAGATCCTTGCGGGTCTCGACCAGCACCAGCGGACCGTCATCGACCAGCACCACGGGCTTGATCTCGCGCGGCACATGCACCGGCGCAGGGGTGTTGGCGATCGCCTGCTGCACGGCCTGAACCTTGGCTGCGTCGCTGTTGACCCACTCCAGGCCCACGTTGCGGGCCACGGCGGCCAGATCGTCCAGCGCCAGCACGTAAGGCTGTGCGGGCGCAGCCACCGGGGCCGCCACTTCGATCACGGCGGCAGGCGCCGCAGCGACCGGTGCAGGAGTTGGGGTTGGGGCAGCCACAGGCGCCGGCACGAACGCCGGTGCCGCAGCCACTTCGGCCACGACCGGAGCGGCGACTTCAGGCACGACCGCAGCGACAGCCACATCAACAGCCGCAGCGACCGGCGCCGGTGCCGCGACTTCAGCCGCAGGCGCAGCCTCCACCGGCGCCGCCGCCACGACCGCTTCCGTCACGCCGGACTCGGTCCAGGTGGTGTCGGCAGCGGGGGCGCCGCCTTCGACCGTTTCTGCACCTTCACGGCCACGGCCACGGCCACGGCGGCGACGGCGACCGTCGCGGTTGGCATCGGCGTCCTGCTCGGACGCTTCGCCTTGCGGCGCATCGACCGCATTCGAGGCCGTCACCGACTCATCGGCAGCCGCAGCAAGGGCAGACACCGGCAACGCAGCCTCAGCCGACTCCGGCGCAGCCGCACCCTGCTCGTCACGACGACCGCCGCGCTCACCACGACCGCCGCGACCACCACGGCGGCCCCGGCGTGCATCGCGCTCGGCGTTGGCGGCATCACCGCCTTCAGGCGCGATGGCCTGGAGGTCATCGGCAGCCGGCGCGTCGGTCTCGACCGCGTTCAGTGCGACCCCCTCGGCCGCAGCCGGGCGGCGCTCACCACGCGGCGGACGCGCATTGGCGGGTGCAGCGGTTTCGCCGTTGATACCGGCATTCACGCTGACGTTGGCCACGCCTTCGGCGTTGCGCTCACGACGCTCGCCACCGCGCTCGCCACGTTCACGGCGGCGTTGCTCGTTGCCGGTCTCGCGCGGCTCGCGGGGTTCACGCGGTTCGCGGGCCTCGCGCGGGGCAGCGGCCTCGGGCTTGGCGGCAGCTTCGCCACGCTCGGCGCGCTCACCACGGCGCTGGCCGTCACGGCTGCCCCCTTCACGGCCGCCCTCACGTCCACCTTCACGACGACCGTCGCGACCACCTTCACGGCGACCACCGCGCTCGCCACGGCCATTGCGGGCCGGGGTTTCGCCGTCCTTGGCCGGCTCGGCCGCGACAGCAGCCGCAGCCACCACCACCGGCGCCGTCACCAGCGCGGCAGGAGCCGGAGCGGCAAACAGCTTCTTGATCCAGCCGAACAGGCCACCACCGGTGGCCGGTGCGGCCACCGGCGCAGGGGCCGGCGCAACCGGAGCCGCCACAGGCGCGGCAGCCACCGGGGCCGGGGCACGAACCACCGGCTCAGGCTTGGGCGGTGCGACCGGGGCGGGCTGATCGGGCAGCACGCCCTTGATCATCGGCTCCTGCTTGGGCTTGACGTTCTTCTCGCGGCGGGTGATGCCGACGTCCTCTTCCGGCTCCTCGATCATCGCGTAGCTGGCGCTGAGGTTTTCCAGACGCGGGTCGTCGTGGCGCAGGCGCTCCAGCTTGTAGTTGGGCGTGTCGAGGTGCTTGTTGGGCACCAGCATCACGGTCACGCGCTGCTTGAACTCGATCTTGGTGATCTCGGTACGCTTCTCGTTGAGCAGGAAGCTGGCCACCTCGACCGGCACCTGCACGTGCACGGCCGCCGTGCCTTCCTTCATCGACTCTTCCTGGATGATGCGCAGCGTCTGCAGCGCGGAAGATTCGGTGTCGCGGATGTGGCCGGTGCCGTTGCAGCGCGGGCAGGTGATGTGGCTGCCCTCGGACAGCGCCGGGCGCAGGCGCTGGCGGCTGAGTTCGAGCAGGCCGAACTTGCTGATGGAGCTGAACTGCACGCGGGCCCGATCCTGGCGCAGCGCGTCGCGCAGCCGGGTCTCGACCTCGCGGCGGTTCTTGCTCTCTTCCATGTCGATGAAGTCGACCACGATCAGGCCACCCAGGTCACGCAGGCGGCACTGGCGGGCGATCTCGTCGGCGGCTTCGAGGTTGGTGCGGGTCGCGGTTTCCTCGATGTCGCTGCCACGCGTGGAGCGCGCCGAGTTGACGTCGACCGAGACCAGCGCCTCGGTGTGGTCGATCACGATCGCGCCGCCCGAGGGCAGGTTGACCGTGCGGCTGAAGGCGGTCTCGATCTGGTGCTCGATCTGGAAGCGGCTGAACAGCGCGGCGTCATCGCGGTAGCGTTTGACGCGGTCGGCCGTGTCGGGCATGACGTGCAGCATGAACTGCTTGGCCTGCTCGTAGATGTCGTCGGTGTCGATCAGGATCTCGCCGATGTCGGCGGTGAAGTAATCGCGGATCGCACGGATCACCAGCGACGACTCCTGATAGATCAGGAACGCACCCCGCCCGCCCTTGGAAGCGTCGTCGATCGCGCTCCAGAGCTTGAGCATGTAGTTCAGGTCCCACTGCAGCTCGGGCGCGCTGCGGCCGATGCCGGCGGTGCGCGCGATCAGGCTCATGCCCTTGGGGTATTCGAGCTGTTCGAGGTTCTCCTTGAGCTCCTCGCGGTCCTCGCCCTCGATGCGGCGGCTGACGCCACCGCCACGCGGGTTGTTGGGCATCAGGACCAGGTAGCGGCCCGCCAGGCTGACAAAAGTGGTCAGCGCGGCGCCCTTGTTGCCGCGCTCTTCCTTCTCGACCTGGACCAGCAGTTCCTGGCCGTTGTGGATGACGTCGGAAATCTTGGCGTCACGGACCGAGACACCTTCCTTGAAGTAGCTGCGCGAGATTTCCTTGAACGGCAGGAAGCCGTGGCGGTCTTCGCCGTAGTCGACGAAGCAGGCTTCCAGCGAGGGCTCGACGCGCGTGACGACGGCCTTGTAGATGTTGCCCTTGCGTTGCTCGCGGCCCTCGATTTCGGTCTCGAAATCAAGCAGCTTCTGGCCGTCGACGATCGCCAGGCGGCGCTCTTCGGGCTGCGTGGCATTGATCAGCATGCGTTTCATGCGTTGTCCTTCTCTTGCAAACATTCATGTGTTGAATGCACGAGAACAGCGCAGCAGAACCGTGAAGGAATCGCCCTGGACTGCGCGCGCGGGGGCCGGGAGGGCCTCAGTGACGCAGCGTTGGCGCGTGTGCGATCGACGAAAACGAAGTGGCGGCGCCTGAATCGGGCCCGCAGCGGTAGCCGCGGGGTTGCCAGAGGGTTCTCCGGCCTTGGGGTCCGCTGGTGGGCGGACGCACAAGCGTCCTGCCGCTCCGGGCGCGCCAGACGGGCGCACCACCGCGCCCGGCGCCAGCGGCGCGGGGGAACGGAATGGAGCGTGGGGACAGGGATTCGGACATCGCGCAAGCGTTGAGTATCGAAACGCAAACTGCAGCAAATGCCATCGGACCCGCCCAGGCGCATGAAGCGCCCCGGGCTGGACCGGGCACCGTGCTGCAGCCAAAAAAACCTTGTGGTGGCTCTGACAGCGTGGTCTCTGGTGCAAGGCTGCTGCATCCGCCCCCTCACCTTGGGAAGGGGCACCATGACGGCAACACTGCACTGCATCGGCCTTGCAGGCCTGCGTCCCGCGCACCAAATGCGCCGGGCCCCAGGCCTGCTCTCCCCGCTCGACGCTGCCGTGTCGATGTCTTGCCCCTGCTGGAGCGGCGACCTCGGCCCTCAGGCCGCATTCAGTCACGCACCCCGCCTCAGCCTCGGAGCGCAGCCTGATGCTGGCGGCGCCCGGTAAACTCAGACAAA
This sequence comes from Leptothrix sp. (in: b-proteobacteria), assembly GCF_965250675.1. Classification (NCBI taxonomy): domain Bacteria; kingdom Pseudomonadati; phylum Pseudomonadota; class Betaproteobacteria; order Burkholderiales; family Sphaerotilaceae; genus Leptothrix; species Leptothrix sp. (in: b-proteobacteria). The sequence goes on along the minus strand of NZ_CBDFPH010000001.1, from coordinate 502,714 downwards.
TCAAACACTTACAGCACGAACGTGGAGCATCGGATTATAAGGGCAAAGCCTCGCCGGCCCGCCGGGACAACGTCCCGGATCAGCGTGCCGGCGGCACCCGGTGCGCGGCGCCCCGCACCCCCGCCCACACCGCCATCCCCGCGAGCGGCCACGCCACCGCCTGCACCGGATCTGAAACCCGAAGTGAAATACCTGACGGTCGATGACGGCAGCGCCGGCCAGCGCCTGGACAACTTCCTGCTGCGCGAGCTGAAAGGCGCGCCCAAGACGCTGGTCTACCGCGTCATCCGCAGCGGCGAGGTGCGCGTCAACAAGGGCCGCGCCCACGCCGACACCCGCGTGGAAGTGGGCGACGTGGTGCGCGTGCCGCCGCTGCGCCTGACCGAGCGTGACCCCACCACCGCACCCGCCCCGGCACGCGAATTCCCGCTGCTGTACGAGGACGAGCACCTGCTGGTCATCAACAAGCCCGCCGGCGTGGCGGTGCACGGCGGCTCGGGCGTGAGCTTCGGCGTGATCGAGCAACTGCGCCAGGCGCGGCCGCAGGCCAAGTTCCTGGAGCTGGTGCACCGGCTCGACCGCGAGACCTCCGGTCTGCTGCTGATCGCCAAGAAGCGCAGCGCGCTCACCGCGCTGCAGGAGCAGTTCCGCCAGCGCGAGACCGGCAAGACCTACGCCGCGCTGGTGATCGGCCGCTGGCCGGCCAGCCAGAAGGTGATCGACGTGGCGCTGCACAAGTACCTGGACGCCGCCGGCGAGCGCCGTGTGCGCGCCGTGCCGCAGGACGCCGAGGAGGGCCGCCGCTCGATCAGCATCGTCCACATCGTCAAGACCTTTGCCGACTACAGCCTGCTCGACGTCACCATCAAGACCGGCCGCACCCACCAGATCCGCGTGCACCTGCTGCACGGCGGCCACCCGATCGTGGGCGACGACAAGTACGGCGACTTCGCGCTCAACAAGTCGCTGGCGCGCGGCGAGGCGGTGCCGGGCTGCCGCTTCGAGCGCATGTTCCTGCACGCACGCCGGCTGGCCTTCGACCACCCCGCCACTGGCGAGCGCATCGAGCTGGCCGCGCCGCTGCCGCCAGAATGCATCGCCCTGCTGCAGCAGCTGTCACCGTCCACCACGACAATTCCGACATGAGCACCCCCGACGACTTCCGCCCCCGCCGCTACGACCTGATCGTGTTCGACTGGGACGGCACGCTGTTCGACTCCACCGCGCTGATCGTGCGCAGCATCCAGGCCGCCGCACGCGACCTGGGCGTGACCGTGCCCAGCGACACCGACGCAGCCTACGTCATCGGCCTGAGCCTGCTCGACGCACTGCGCCACGCCATGCCCGGCCTGCCCACCGAGCGCTACCCCGAACTCAGCCAGCGCTACCAGCATCACTACTTCAGGGAGCAGCACCAGGTCACGCTGTTTGCAGGCGTGCCCGATCTGCTGCAAGCCCTGCGCGAGCGCCAGCACCAGCTGGCCGTGGCCACCGGCAAGAGCCGCCGGGGCCTCAACGAGGTGCTGCGCAGCGCCGAGCTCGGTCACTGGTTCGAGGCCACCCGTACGGCCGACGAGACCGCCTCCAAGCCGCACCCGCAGATGCTGCACGAGCTGATGGCCGAACTCGACGTGCCACCCGAGCGCACGCTCATGATCGGCGACACCACCCACGACCTGCAGCTGGCCCGCAACGCCGGCGCCGCCAGCGTGGCTGTAGCCTACGGCGCGCATGAGCCCGCCGCGCTGCACGACCACGGCGCGCTGCACGTGGCGCACAGCGTGGCCGAGTTGCAGGCGTGGCTGATGGCAAACGCCTGAAAAGCGCCCGAGAAAGCACCTCATGACTGCGTCATCCCCCGCCGCCGGCATCCTGCTGTGCGCCTCGACCGATCTGGCCGAGAGCGGCAAGGCCCACCTCTTCAAGCTGTTCGAGTACGGCCTGCCGGCGCTCGGCTTCGCGCTGCGCTACCAGGGCCGGGTCGTCAGCTACCTCAACCGCTGCGCGCATGTGCCCACAGAACTGGACTGGCAGCCGGGCGAGTTTCTCGACAGCCAGCGGCGCTGGATCATCTGCTCGATCCACGGCGCGCTCTACGAGCCCCACAGCGGCCACTGCGTCGCCGGCCCCTGCGCCGGCCGCACCCTGCGCCCGCTGGACGTGCTGGAGCGCGACGGACAGGTCTATTGGTATCCTGCCGAGCCTTACACCCCCGCCCTCGCGGACTGAGTTTCCCGTCCCCGCCGCATGGCCTGCGGCACGCCTCCCATGAACCCGTCTGACGAATCTTCCACGCCTTCGCCCGAAGCTGGCGCACCGCTGGCCGCCAGCGTTGCAGCCCCGGCACCCGCGGCCACACCGGCCGCCGCGCAACCCTCTGCCAGCGATCGCCTGCTGGAGCAGTTCGCCCGCGAATACCTGCAGGAGCGCCGCAGCGCCCGCCGCTGGCGCCTGGTGCTGCGCACCGGCTGGCTGCTGGCCGCGCTGGTGATGGCCTGGGCTTTTGCGACGCAGAACATGCACGGCAGCGCGCCCACCAGCCCACACACCGCGCTGGTCGAGCTGCGCGGCGAGATCGCCGCCGACACCGAAGCCAGCGCCGAGTTCATGCTCTCGGGCATCCGCAGCGCCTTCGAGGACGAAGGCGCCAAGGCGGTGGTCATCCGCATCAACTCGCCCGGCGGCAGCCCGGTGCAGGCCGGCATCATTCACGATGAAATCCTGCGCCTGAAGGCCCTGCACCAGAAGAAGGTCTACGCCGTGGTCGAGGAAAGCTGCGCCTCGGGTGCGTACTACGTGGCGGTGGCCGCCGACTCGATCTACGTCGACAAGGCGTCCATCGTCGGCTCGATCGGCGTGCTGATGGACGGCTTCGGCTTCAGCGACGTCATGCAGAAGGTCGGTGTAGAACGCCGCCTGATCACGGCGGGCGAGAACAAGGGCCTGCTCGACCCGTTCTCACCGCAGTCGGAAAAGCACCGCGCCTACGCGCAGGCCATGCTCGACCAGATCCACCGCCAGTTCATCGACGTGGTCAAGCAAGGCCGTGGCGAGCGTCTGAAGGAAACGCCCGAGACCTTCAGCGGCCTGTTCTGGAACGGCGAAGAGGCCGTCAAGCTGGGCCTGGCCGATGCGTTCGGCAACCTCGACTTCGTCGCCCGCGAGGTGGTGCAGGCCGAGGACATCATCGACTACACGCCCAAGGAAAACGTGGCTGAGCGTCTGGCCAAGCGCTTTGGCGCCGCGATGGGCGCCGGGGCCATCAAGGCGTTGCAGAGCGCCACGATTCGCTGAAAAGCACGGCGTCGTGCGGACCCGGTCGGGACGGCACGACGCCGCTGGGTTCAGGCCAGTTCGAAGCGAATCATCCGCGCGATCGCGCGGCCCGGCGTCATGGTGTTTGCGTGGCCCCAGCGCACGCGCGGCTCGTCGGCCACGACGGCCGAGCCAGCGTGGCTCAGCAGGTCGTCGCCCGGCTCGTCGCTCAGGAAACCCAGGCCGCGCTGCACCCGCTCGACGTTGGCGGGCGCGCCGGTCAGGAAGGTCCAGCGCTCGTCGATGCCATGCATCTTCTTGTAGGCGCGCAACTCGGCGGGCGTGTCGGTCAACGGCGTCAGCGAGATCGAGACAAAGTGGATGTCGCGCGCCAGGTCACCCAGCCGCGCGCGCGCGTCCATCAGGTTGCGCGTGGCGGGCGTGCAGATGTTGCTGCACACCGTGTACATCACGTTGATCACGACCTTGCGGTCCTTGACGATGTCGTCGTAGAACCGGACCGCGCGTCCGTCCTGGTCGACCAGCGGCACATTGGGCAACCGCCGCTGGCGGATCCGCTCACGCGGATCGTCCACCGCATACGCCGTGCGGGACGGCACGGTCGACGACACGGCAGCCGCCACGGCGAACGCACCACCGGCCACGGCGGCGCCCAACAGGCCGCGTCTCAAGGCATTGAATTGCATGGGCTTCTCCCGTATCGGCAGCAGGGGGCTCAGGGCTTGTCGTTGGTGTCGCCCACGTCGTCGACGCGGAACAGCAGCATCATGCCCTTGTCCTCATGCACAACGTTGTGGCAGTGCATGGGGTAGACGCCGGTGTAGTCGGTGGCCTTGACCCAGTACTCCACCTCGTCACCTTCGCCCAGCCAGACCACATCCTTGCGGCTGAATTCGGGCGAGTTGGTCGGGATGGCCACGCCGTTGCGGCTGATGATGCGGCCTTCGACGAAGTGGTTGTGGATCGGATGCGCCCAGCCTCCGCCGGACTTGAACAGCCAGCGCTCGATGCGGTCCTTCTTCATCGTGAAGCGGACTTCGTCGCAGCTGATGGGCTTGCCGTTGACGACCCAGCCGCCATTACCGCGGCCCCAGGCGAAGTAGCGGGTGACGGTGGGCGTGGTCAGCGGCGGCAGGCTGATGGGGGCGAAGCTGGTGATCTGCGCCGGGTCGGCACTGGCGTCGGCAGTGATGGCCCCCAGGCGGAACTCCATCAGCGCGTTCTTCAGCTGGCCGGGCACATCCAGCGGATTGTCCTTGTCCGGACCGCGGCCGCTGTCCTGAATCAGGCGGTTTTCCAGCCACAGGCGCGTGGCGCCCGCTGCGGGGCCACCGGAGGCGGTGAGCTTGTTGAAGTCCACGATGATGTCGGCCCGCTCGGCCACCGACTGGCGCGAGCTGAACACCTGCAACGGCTTGGGCAGCAGGTTGCCGTCGTTGGCGATCTGCCAGAACGGGATCCGCTGCGACGGGTTGTCCGGGTTGGTCAGGAACAGCTGGTAGAAACGTGACGGCCCCATGTCCAGCAGGCGCAGGCGATAGCGGCGGCGCTCGACGTTGAAGTACGGCTGGATCTTGCCGTTGACCATGTACTTGTCGCCGAGGTGGCCGTTGTCGTCGGCCACGTCGAACACGGCCTGACCGGTGGCGGGGTCGATGCGCAGGTCCGTGAAGATCAGCGGGATGTCGTACTTGGGGTAGCTGGGCAGGCGGAAACCGGTGCGCTCGTCGCCGGTGTCGTATTCGTTGAAGACGATGTGGAAGCCGGCCAGGCCCTTGTAGACGTTCTCGGAGGTGTGGGCCTCGCGGTGGTCGTGGTACCAGAGGGTGCCCAGCGTCTCGCGCACGTCACCGTCGGGCGTGCCCGGCTTGGTGAAGCCCGAGCGCTTCATGTTGTAGTAGTAGTCGTAGTACTGGCCGCGGAAGAAGAACCGGCCTTGCGTCAGCGGGTTCTCGGACAGCGCACCCAGACTCGGGTCGCACGGGCCGCCGTCGCTGTCGGGCGCCGAGTGGAAATTGTGCAGGTGCGTGGACACCTCGTTGCGGCCAAAACCGCCGCTGGGCGGGCCGTCCGGCAGGTTGTTGAAGCGGCGCACCAGGATGGCGGTGTTGGCGCCCGCCTGGTAGCGGCTGACGATGGTGGGCATCGGCGTCATCGGCTTGTCGACGTTCATGTCCGCACCACCGAGGTTGGAGCCCCAGAAGTTGGTCTGCTTGGGCAGGCTGGGGTGGATGGACACCGGTGGCACCGCGCCGTAGCGCTGGGCGAAGAAGAACTTGGGCGGGTTGAGTTCGCGCAGTTGGTGCGGCTCGCCACGGCCTTCGTAGGGAATGCCGGTGGCGGGGTTGACGGCGCGGTTGGGCGCAATCGTGGGCGGGAAGGCCGAGAAAGCCGGGTCGGTCAGCGGGCGCTGGGGCAGCTCCGGAATGATCTGCAGCGGCTCGGCGAACGACGACATCGTCGGGCTGGGCGTGCGGGCCACCGCGCCGGTGGGCTGGAAATTGGTGTTATTCAGCGTGGACAGGAAGTTGGTCCACGGCGACAGCAGGCCGCCGACAAGACCGAGCAAGGTCTGGCCCTGGCTGGCCGTCGAGGCGCCGAGCAGCCCGGCCGGCACGGCCACAGCACCCAGCCTGAACAGGTCGCGGCGCTTGGGCTCGACTGATGAGATGACGTCCGGCGACGGCGTCACGGACGAATCGGACGGTGATGAGTTCGGCATGGCTTCAGGCCCCCTAAGCAGCATATGGAAGGCGCAGCGCAGTCAGTGAACCGCTGTGCTGCAACAAATGGAACCGAGTCACGCAATCCGGACCACTCTCGGCAAGTCTCAGGAAACTTGTCCTGCACTTGGCTTCGACGTGTCTGGGGTCTGCGCCTGGTTTCTTGATTTTTCTTAACGATTTCGAAGCCGGAGCGTAACTCTTCACATCATTTGTTTCAAATGCTTACATTAATGAGAGATTTATTTGAGGGCCATTACAAATTTGGCACAAATAGATGTGGATGCAGATGTCACAAAGCGCTGCGCCCGCCGGTTCTCGGCGGGCGCAGCAGCAGTCAACCGATCACAAAGGACCGGTAGTCAGGCGGTCAGCAGGCCCTTGGTCTCGATGAAGCTCACCACCTCGGCCAGGCCCTGGCGGGTCTTGAGGTTGGTCATCACGAAGGGGCGGCTGGGGCGCATGCGCTGGGTGTCGGCTTCCATCACCGCCAGATCGGCGCCCACGTAGGGGGCCAGGTCGACCTTGTTGATCACGAACAGGTCGCTCTTGGTGATGCCCGGGCCGCCCTTGCGCGGGATTTTTTCGCCCGCAGCGACGTCGATGACGTAGATCGTCAGGTCGCTCAACTCGGGGCTGAAGGTCGCGGCCAGGTTGTCGCCGCCGGACTCGATGAAGACGATGTCCGCATCGGGAAACTTCTCCAGCATGCGGTCGACGGCTTCGAGGTTGATCGACGCGTCTTCCCGGATGGCGGTGTGTGGGCAGCCGCCGGTCTCGACGCCCATGATGCGTTCGGGCGCCAGCGCGCCCGACACCGTCAGCAGGCGCTGGTCTTCCTTGGTGTAGATGTCGTTGGTGACGACGACGAGATCCCATTTCTCGCGCATCGTCTTGCACAGCATCTCGACCAGGGTGGTCTTGCCGGAGCCGACCGGCCCGCCCACGCCCACGCGCAGGGGTGGGAGTTTCTTGCTGCGGCCGGGGATGTTGTGCAAGGCGGTCATGCTGGTGGCGGCCGCTGGGGGCCGTGGTGATGGATCAGGCCGCAGTCTTTGCAAGGGCTGCGCCAAGTGCGTTGGCCTGCGCCGGGTGACGAGCCTGGCCGAGTTGCGAGAACAGGTCCTTCGGGTCCGCCAGGCCCGGCACCAGCACCACCGGCTGGCCCAGGCCCAGCTCCCTGGCGCTGTCGCGCAGCCAGCGCAGCGTGGCGAAGTCTTCCAGCGCGAAGCCGACCGAGTCGAACACCGTCACCTCGGCATCGCTGCGGCGGCCCGGCGCCTGGCCGGTGATGACGCGCCACAACTCGGTCACGGCAAAGTCGGCCGGCATCTGCTGGATGTCGCCTTCGATGCGGCTCTGCGGCTCGTACTCGACGAACACATTGGCGCGCTGCAACACGTCGGCGGCCAGTTCGGTCTTGCCCGGGCAGTCGCCGCCCACGGCGTTGAAGTGCATGCCGGGTTCGAGCCACTCGGGTTCGATGATGGTGGCCAGCGCCTTGTCGGCGGTGATGGTGGTGACGATGTCCGCGCCACGCACCGCTTCGGCGCAAGTCGCACAGATTTGGAGCTTCAGGCCCGCGATCGCGCTCAGGTTACGCACCAGTTTGGCGCTGGCGGCCGGGTCAATGTCATATAGGCGGATTTCGTCGATGCCCAGCAGGTAGTGGAAGGCCAGCGCCTGGAACTCGCTTTGCGCGCCGTTGCCGATCAGCGCCATGCGGCGGCTGCCCGGGCGGGCCAGCGTGCGGGCAGCCAGCGCCGAGGTGGCGGCAGTGCGCAGCGCGGTGCTCAGCGTCAGCTCGCTCAGCAGCAGCGGCCGGCCGGTCGAGACCTCAGCCAGCACGCCGAACGCCATCACCGTGGGCAGGCCCACCTGGGTGTTGACCGGGTGGCCGTTGACGTACTTGAAGGTGTAGAACTCGGCGTCGGAGATCGGCATCAGCTCGATCACGCCGTCGTCGCTGTGGTTGGCGACGCGGGCGCTCTTGTCGAACTCCGGCCAGCGGCGGAAGTCGGATTCCACGTAACCCACCAGGCGCTCGAAGGCCGCAGGCAGGGTTTGGGCAGCCACGATCTGGGCGACGTCTTGGGGGGTGAGGAGCAGGGTCATGATGGAGCTTGGCAGAGAGCCGGTGCAGGAATGAAGTGATTGTTCCGGCCCTCAGACGCAAGCACTAGCGCACAAGCTGCTTCAAATTGCTGGATAAACTGCCATTTCGACAGACTTCAATGCCACATTGAGCAAAACCGCCATGGACTCGACCGACCAGGAACTGATTGCGCTGCTGCGCACCGATGCCCGCGCCAGCATCGCCACGCTGGCGCACCGGCTGGGCGTGTCGCGTGGCACGGTCAGCAACCGGCTGACCAAGCTCGAAGACAGCGGCGTGATCGTCGGCTACGCGGTCAAGCTGCGCCCGGACGTGCAGACCGAGCAGATCCGCGCCTGGACCAGCATCGCGGTCGAGGGCAACCAGACCCGCCAGGTGATTGCCGCGCTGCTGGGCGAGCCCGGCGTGGCCGCGCTGCACGACACCAATGGCCGCTGGGACCTGCTGGCCGAGCTGCGCTCAAGCAACCTCAACGAACTGGCAGCGGTGCTGGAGCGCATCCGGCTGCTCAAGGGCATCGGCGCGACCGAGACCAGCATTCACCTGCAGACGTATCGGCTCGACTGAGCCCGCAGACCACTCAGGGCAGCGTGTCGGCCATCGCCTCGCCGAGGCGGATTTCGCGCGTCGGCGTCCAGGCCGGGTTGAACTGCAGCGGCCCCTGCGGGAACAGCATCACCACGGTCGAGCCGAGCAGGAAGCGGCCCATTTCCTCGCCCCGGCGCAGCGTGACGCGCTGGTCGTCATAGCGCCATTCGCGCACCTGCTTCGTGCGCGGCGGGTTGACCAGGCCGTGCCAGACCGTGGCCATGCTGCCGACGATGGTCGCTCCCACCAGCACCAGCACGAAGGGGCCGTTGCGGCCCTCGAACACGCACACCACCCGCTCGTTGCGCGCAAAGAGTCCCGGCACGCCGCGCGCGGTGGTCGGGTTGACCGAGAACAGCTCGCCCGGCACGTAGATCATGCGCAGCAGCCGGCCGTCGCACGGCATGTGGATGCGGTGGTAGTCACGCGGGCTGAGGTAGAGCGTGGCGAAGTGGCCGTTCTGGAACTGCGCCGCCAGCGCCGCGTCGCCGCCCACCAGCGCGGTGGTGCTGTAGCGGTGGCCCTTGGCCTGGAAGACCTGGTCGCCCTCGATGGCGCCGAACTGGCTGATCGCGCCATCCACCGGGCAGATCAGGTCGGCGTCCGCCAGTGGCCGGGCACCGTCTTTCAGCGCGCGGGTGAAGAACTCGTTGAAGCTGGCGTAGCGGGCGATGTCGGGCTCGGCCGCCTCGCTCATGTTGACGTTGTAGCGCCGCACGAAGTCGCGAATGATGCCGGTGGTGATCGCGCCCGCCTGGCCGCGCGCCACCCAGCCGGCAAAGCGGGTCAGGGCCTGCTTGGGGAAAACATACTGGGGCAGGACGGCAAGACGATCAGACACGGCGGGGCCTTGTGGACAGAAGGTGGGCGGGAACGCGGCGCGCCAGTGTATCGACGCGGCACCGCGCCCGCTGCCTTCCATCAAAGGCTGGGCTGGTTGACGCGTTTGGACAAGGCCTCGGCGCTTTCACGGCGCTCGCTGTAGCGGTCGACCAGGCAGGGCGTGGCGTCGCGCGTCAGCAGCGTGAACTTCATCAGCTCTTCCATCACGTCGACCACGCGGTCGTAGTACGACGACGGCTTCATGCGGCCGGCCTCGTCGAACTCCAAAAACGCCTTGGCGACCGACGACTGGTTGGGAATCGTCAGCATGCGCATCCAGCGGCCCAGCACGCGCAGCTGGTTGACGGCGTTGAAGCTCTGCGATCCGCCACTGACCTGCATCACCGCCAGCGTCTTGCCCTGGGTGGGCCGCACGGCGCCGCTGTTGAGCGGAATCCAGTCGATCTGGCTTTTCAGGATGCCGGTCATGGCACCGTGGCGCTCAGGCGAGGTCCACACCATGCCCTCGGCCCACAGCGCCAGCGCGCGCAACTCGGCCACCTTGGGATGCGACTCGGGCGCGCCATCAGGCAGCGGCAGCCCGGTGGGGTCGAAGATGCGGGTCTCGCCGCCCAGGGCCTGCAGCAGCCGCGCGGCCTCTTCGGTCAGCAGGCGGCTGTAGGAGCGCTCACGCAGTGAGCCATAGAGCAGCAGGAAACGCGGCGCGTGCGTCGAAGGCGCAGCCGCGTGCAGGCGGGCGAGGCTCGGCACCTCGAACAGCGTGGCGTCCAGCGCGGGGAAGGTCAGCGGGGTTTCGGACATTTAGGGGTGATCCATGAAGGTGGGGGATCAAGTGCCAGGCTGCGCCGACGGGGCCGTCACAGCACCCAGCGACCGGTGAATCAGCACCCCCAGGCTGGCGCCGATCAGCTCGGCCAACACAAAGCCCGGCACGCTGGCCGGGGCGATGCCGGCAAAGCTGTCGCTGAACAGGCGCCCGAAAGCGGCGGCCGGGTTGGCAAACGACGTTGACGCGGTGAACCAGTAGGCCGCACCGATATAGGCCGCCACCATCGCTGCCACCCGGTCAGGCGGCGCGCGCAGGATCACCAGCAGCAGGCCGGCGGTGGCCACGGCCTCGGCGATCCAGGTCCCCGCGCCAGCGCGCACGTGGCCGGAGAACTGCAGGATGGCCAGGTCGAACATCGCATGCGCCAGCCACGCCCCCAGCAGGGCGCCCAGCAACTGCGCCGCGATATAGGGCAGCAGCAGCGAGCGGTTCAACGCGCCACGCGCAGCCATCACCAGCGACACCGCCGGGTTGAAGTGCGCGCCGCTGACGGGGCCGAAGACCTCGATCAGCACATAGAGCCCACCGACCGTAGCCGCCGTGTTGGCCAGCAGCGCAACGCCGACGTTGCCGCCCGACAGCCGCTCGGCCATGATCCCGGAGCCGATCACCACCGCCAGCAGCAGCGCGGTGCCCAGTGCCTCGGCAAAGAGTTTCTGGAGCGTGGAGGCATTCATCGCGTCAGGACTGGCCGATCTCGACCAGCGCCGCCTGCAGCGCAGCGCGGTCCAGCGTCGCATCAGGTTGGGCCAGCAGCGCCAGCAGTTGCAGCATGCGATAGCCAATGGCCTGGCGCGTCAGCTCGAAGGCGCGACGCTTGCCCTCATCGCCGCCCTCGGCGTTCGACGGATCGGGATAGCCCCAGTGCACCTTGACGGGCTGCGCGCCGCTCAAACCTGCACTCACGCCACCAAAGAACACCGGGCAGGTTTCCGCCGCCGCGCTGTCGCAGACCGTGATGACGATGGCCAGCGGCGGCGCGCCTGGAGTACTGAACTCGTCCCAGCTCTTGCTGCGGTAGCCGGTGGTGTCAACGCCGGCGTGCTGGAGCGCCTCCAGCGCGAACGGATTGAGCCGGCCGCTGGGCGCACTGCCCGCGCTGTGCGCCTGGACATCAGCACCGAGCTTGGCGGCCCAGTGGTTGAGCATGCCTTCGGACAGCACGCTGCGCGCCGAGTTGTGGGTGCAGAGGATGAGGACGTGGGTGGTCATGGTTCAGCAGTCGGTGCAGGGTTGGGAAGCAGCGGAAACAGCAGAAATGGCATCGATGGCGCAAGGCTCGCCCTGGCAGCAGTGCGCGGTCAGGTAGGCCAGCAGCGCGTTCATCTGCGCGATCGCGGGGCGGTAGATCAGGCTGCGGCCGTCGCGCTCCTGCGTCACCAGGCCGGCGTGCGTCAGCTCTTTCAGGTGGAACGACAACGTCGAGGCCGGCACGTCCAGCGCAGTCGACAGCGCGCCGGGCGTCAGGCCGGCCGGGCCCGCGCCGACCAGGGCGCGAAACACGCGCAGGCGCATGGCCTGGGCCAAGGCAGCAAGGGAGGTGACAGCGTCTTTTTCTTCCATGATTCTATTTTTATCGAATCATGGAAGAAATTCAAGTCAACGTGATGACAGCGCCTACCCGAACAAAGTCAGCAAATAAATTCTGCAAGACTGTCTTGCGCCGCCCTGTTTTCTGTATAGAATATCGGTCTCTTGGCGCTTTAGCTCAGTCGGTTAGAGCGATGGAATCATAATCCACAGGTCCGCGGTTCGAGTCCGTGAAGCGCCACCAAACATAGATGACGTCCCCAAGCCCCGTGCTTGGGGACGTTTTTCTTTGTGCGATCCGTTTTCATCCCCTGCCCTGCGCAGCCGCTGGCTCTACACCATGTCCGAGGCGCTTTCCATGCACACCCCTGCCCCCGAATCGTCCGTCGCCGTCCTCTCCAGTGAAGTCGACGCGCCCGTCCATCCCGCTGACGGCGGCAAGAAGGTCTACATCCGGACCTTCGGCTGCCAGATGAACGAGTACGACTCGGACAAGATGTCCGACGTCATGCACGCCGCCGAGGGTTACACGCCCACCGACGATCCGGAGCAGGCCGACCTGATCCTGTTCAACACCTGCTCGGTGCGAGAGAAGGCGCAGGAGAAGGTCTTCAGCGACCTCGGCCGCGTCAAGCACCTGAAGGCCAAGGGCGTGCTGATCGGCGTGGGCGGCTGCGTGGCGAGCCAGGAAGGTGCGGCGATCATCGACCGCGCGCCTTATGTGGACGTGGTGTTCGGCCCGCAGACGCTGCACCGCCTGCCGCAGATGCTGGCGCGCCGCAAGCTGCAGGACCGCCCGCAGGTGGACATCAGCTTTCCGGAGATCGAGAAGTTCGACCACCTGCCGCCGGCGCGGGTCGACGGCGCGGCGGCCTTCGTGTCGATCATGGAAGGCTGCAGCAAGTACTGCAGCTACTGCGTCGTGCCCTACACGCGCGGCGAGGAGGTCAGCCGCCCGTTCGACGACGTGCTGACCGAGGTCGCGGTGCTGGCCGACCAGGGTGTCAAGGAAGTGACGCTGCTGGGCCAGAACGTCAACGGCTACCGCGGCAAGATGGGCGACACGACCGAGATCGCCGACTTCGCGCTGCTGCTGGAGTACGTGGCCGAGATCCCCGGCATCGAACGCATCCGCTACACCACCAGCCACCCGAACGAATTCAGCCAGCGCCTGATCGACGCCTACGCGCGCATTCCGCAGCTCGTCAACCACGTGCACCTGCCGGTTCAGCACGGCAGCGACCGCATCCTGATGGCGATGAAGCGCGGCTACACGGCGCTCGAATACAAGAGCACGATCCGCAAGCTGCGCGCGGTGCGGCCCGGCATCAGCCTGAGCAGCGACTTCATCGTCGGATTCCCCGGCGAGACCGACGACGACCACGCCAAGACCATGAAGCTGATCGACGACCTGGGCTTCGACGCCTCGTTCAGCTTCGTCTTCAGCGCCCGCCCCGGCACGCCGGCCGCGGCGCTGGCCGACGACACGCCGATGGAGGTCAAGCTCAAGCGCCTGCAGCAACTGCAGGCCACCATCGAGGCCAACGTCTTCAGCATCAGCCAGACCCGCGTCGGCACCGTGCAGCGCGTGCTGGTCGAAGGCCCGAGCCGCAAGGACCCCAGCGAGCTGATGGGCCGCACCGAGTGCAACCGCATCGTCAACTTCCCCGGCGGCCCGAACCCGGCGCGCCTGCTGGGCCAGCTGATCGACCTGAACATCACGCTCGCCAACCCGCATTCGCTGCGGGGCGAGGTGATCGTCAAAGGCTGATCTCGACGCTCCGCGAACGGGCGGAGCGGCTGTCACCTCCTCGTCATCGTTCGTTCACGAAGGTGCCACGCAGGGTGGGCAACATGGTCACAAATGGAAACATCGCGATGCTGCGGCGTTTCCTCAACCCCCATGCCTGCGACGGAGATGCCCTTGAACAAGCCCCTGCCCACCTCGATCGAGCACAACCTCTACGACGACAACGAGATCGTCAACCCGTCGGCCAACCCGCACATGAACGACCTCGTGGCCGCGCGCCTGAGCCGTCGTCAAGCGCTCAAGGGCGGTCTGGGCGTGACCACTGGCGTGCTGCTGGGCAGCGTGGGCCTGAGCGCCTGCGGTGGCGGTGACGACACCTCGGTCACCTCGGCCAGCAGCACCCCGGCACTCACACTGGGCTTCACCGGCGTGGACAAGAACAAGCTCGACGTGGTGACGGTGCCCACGGGCTACCAGGTCAGCATCCTGCACTCGCTGGGCGACCCGATGCACTGGGGCGACGCCACCTGGAAGAACGACGGCAGCGAGACCGCCGACTCGTACAACCGCCGCATCGGCGACGGCCATGACGGCATGTACTACTTCGGCCTGTCCGAGGCGGGCGTCTTCCAGGCCGACCGCTCCGACCGCGGCCTGCTGTGCGTCAACCACGAATACGTGGTCAGCCCCTATGCGCTGCACCCCGCAGGCCGCACGGCCGGCGCGGCGCGCGTGGCGTCCGAAGTGGACAAGGAAATCAACGCTCACGGCGCCAGCATCGTCGAGGTCAAGCGCGGCAGCACCGGCAACGGCATGACGATGGTGCGCGGCTCGCGCTTCAACCGCCGCGTCACCTCGGCCACCGTCATGGACTTCGGCGGCCCGGTCAAGGGCTCGAACCTGGTCAAGACCAAGTGGTCGACCACCGGCACGCAAGCCCACGGCATGAACAACAACTGCGCCAACGGCTACACGCCCTGGGGCACCTACCTGACCTGCGAGGAGAACTACCTCAACGTCATCAGCCGAGCCGCTCTCGACAACAACAACCGCACGGCCAAGGAAATCGTCGGCCTGAACCGCTACGGCCTGCCGCAGGCCCGCAACAGCCCCTACCTGTGGAACACCGCCGGCACGGCCGACGAGTACGCGCGCTGGAACTCGGCCGTGACGGTCACCACCGGCACCGGCGCGGACGACTTCCGCAACACCATCAACACCTTCGGCTGGGTGGTGGAGATCGACCCGTTCGCACCGGAATCGGTCCCGGTCAAGCGCAGCGCGCTGGGCCGCTTCAACCATGAAGGCGCCTGGCCCGCCAAGGCGGTGGTCGGCCAGCCGATCGTGATGTATTCGGGCGATGACTCGCGCAACGAGTACATCTACAAGTTCGTCTCCAAGGCGCTGTGGAGCGCCGCCGACGTGGGCGGTGGCCTGGCCGCCGGCGCCAAGTACCTCGATGAAGGCACGCTGTACGTCGCTAAGTTCGCGGCCGACGGCACCGGCCAGTGGCTGGAGCTGACCTTCGGCAAGAACGGCCTGGATGCCGCCAACGCCACCTATGCCTTCGCCGACCAGGCCGACGTGCTGATCCACGCCCGCCTGGCCGCCGACTTCCTGGGCGCCACCAAGATGGACCGCCCGGAGTGGGGCGCCGTCAACCCGCTCAACGGCGAGGTCTACGTCACGCTGACCAACAACAGCAACCGCGTCGATCCGGCGGCAGCCACCCTGACGGGCAGCCAGCTCAAGCCCGACGCCGCCAACCCGCGCTACTACGACGACGGCGAGGGCAACAAGGGCAACCCGAACGGCCACATCATCCGCTGGCGTGAAGAGGGCGGCAGTGTGGCCGCCACCAGCTTCGCCTGGGACATCTACCTGTTCGGCGCCGAGAACGACGCTGCGGCCAACGTCAACCTGTCCAACCTGACCGCCATCAACGACTTCTCCAGCCCGGACGGCCTGGTGTTCGACGACCGCGGCCTGCTGTGGATCCAGACCGACGACGGCGCCTACACCGATGTCACCAACTGCATGATGCTGGCCGCCGTGCCAGGCAAGGTCGGTGACGGCAGCGCTGTGACCGCTGCGGGCGGCACCGCCACGATCAAGGGCGCCGACGCCACGGCCGACACCGTGCGCCGCTTCCTGGTCGGCCCGAAGGACTGCGAGATCACCGGCATCACGGTCACGCCGGACGGCAAGACGCTGTTCTTCAACGTCCAGCACCCGGGCGAAGACGGCACGCTGGCCGCTCCGACCAGCACCTGGCCTGCCAGCCAGACCACGGCCACCTCGACCCAGCGCCCGCGCTCATCGACCGTGGTGGTCACGCGCACGGACGGCGGCCAGATCGGTCTGGTCTGAACCCGACCTGAACGGGGTGTGAGCAGGGCCCCGCTAAAGTGCGGGTCCATGCAAGCGCAACCCTCACACGCGGCACCCGCCACGCCACAGGCCGACCCAGGGAGTGATCCCTGGGTCGGCCTGACTGTTTTGCAGCGCGGCTGGCTGTCGTCGAACAACATCGTCCTCCACGGCGCGCCGGGCGAAGGCGCGACGCTGGTCGACAGCGGCCACCTGGTCCACGCCGAACAGACCCAGGCGCTGGTGCGCCACGCCCTGCAGGGCGAGCCGCTGGCGCGGCTGGTCAACACCCACCTGCACTCCGACCACTGCGGCGGCAACGCCACGCTGCAGCGCGAGCACGCCATGCCGGTGTGGATTCCGCCCGGCAACGCCGCAGCGGTGCGCGCCTGGGACGAAGCCGCACTGAGCTACCGCGCCACCGGCCAGCTGTGCGAGCGCTTCCACATGGACGCCGTGCTGCAGCCCGGCCAGGTGCTGGCCGTCAACGGCCGCCACTGGCAGGTGATGGCGGCGCCCGGCCATGACCCGCACTCGGTCATGCTGTTCGAGCCCGGGCACGGCGTGCTGATCTCGGCCGATGCGCTGTGGGAAAACGGCTTCGGCGTGGTGTTCCCCGAACTGGACGGCGTGGACGCCTTCGACGAAGTGGCCGCAACGCTCGACCTGATCGAGTCGCTGCCGGTGCGGGGCGTGATCCCCGGCCACGGCGCACCGTTCACCGACGTGGCCGGCGCCCTGGCCCGCGCCCGCACCCGCTTGGCCGGCTTCGTGGCCGACCCGGCCAGGCACGCCCGCTACGGCGCCAAGGTCCTGATCAAGTACCACCTGATGGAAGTGCGCCGCCAGACACGCGCCGCCTTGCTCGACTGGACGCTGGCCACGCCGCTCTACGCCAGCTCGCACCAGCGCGCCGGCGTGGCGCTGTCAGCAGCCGCCTGGGCCGAAGCGCTGATCAGCGAGCTGCTGGCGCAGGGCGCGCTGCGCGAGGTGGACGGGTGGGTGGTGGATGCGTGAGGGCAAGCGCCAGGCCGCAAGCTACGCCCGCCCTGGCCCGAACCCGCGCCACCACAGCCCCAGCGCACATCCCAGCACCAGCAGCGCGTAGCTGCCGATGCGGCCATCGCGGCCCTGCACCACCAGGCCAACGGCCAGCGCCAGCGCGCCCAGCGCGGCGGCCGGACCAAACAGGCGGCGCCAGGACACGCCCGCCAGCTCACGCCGCCACAGCAGCTTGGCCACGCCAGCGGCGAACGCGGCCACGCACACGGCGGGCAGCAGGAAGTTGATCAGGTGGAGCAGCGCGTCGATCGGGCCCATGGCTTGGCGGATAGCGTGGCGAAAAACCAGCGATCCTACAATTGCGGCATGAGCGTGTTTGCATTGAGCCTGAACCACCACTCCGCGCCGGTCGACCTGCGGGGCCGGTTTGCGTTCACGCTGGAGCAGCTGACCCCCGCGCTGCAAGGCCTGCGCGAGGGCCTGCAGCGGGCCGCGCCCGAGGCGGCGCTGCTGTCGACCTGCAACCGCACCGAGCTCTACATCGCCAGCGATCCGGCCCAGGCGCGTCATCTGGTCGTGCCCGCGCTGGACTGGCTGGCCGCGCACGGCGGCGTCAGTGCCGACGAGTTGCGCCGCCACACCCACGTGCTGGAAGCCAAGGATGCCGCGCGCCACGCCTTCCGCGTCGCCAGCGGGCTGGATTCGATGGTGCTGGGCGAGCCGCAGATCCTCGGCCAGCTCAAGCAGGCCGTACGCGAGGCCGACACCGCCGGCACCTTGGGCACCACCCTGCACCAGCTGTTCCAGCGCAGCTTTTCGGTGGCCAAGGAAGTGCGCACCTCGACCGAGATCGGCAGCCACTCCATCAGCATGGCCGCCGCCTCGGTGCGCCTGGCCGGCCAGCTGTTCGAGGACCTGAGCAAGATCCGCGTGCTGTTCGTCGGCGCGGGCGAGATGATCGAGCTGGCCGCCACCCACTTCGCCGCCAAGGCGCCCAAGCACATCGCGATTGCCAACCGCACGCTGGAGCGCGGCGAGAAGCTCGCGCAGCACTTCGGTGCCGAGGCGATGCGCCTGGCCGACCTGCCGGCGCGGCTGCACGAGTTCGACGCGGTGATCTCCTGCACCGCCAGCACGCTGCCGCTGATCGGCCTGGGCGCGGTCGAACGCGCGTTGAAAGCCCGTCGTCGCCGGCCGATCTTCATGGTCGACCTGGCGGTGCCGCGCGACATCGAGCCCGAGGTGGCCCAACTCGATGACGTCTACCTCTACACCGTCGACGACCTGTCCGCGCTGGTGCAGACGGCCGGCGAAAAGCGGCTGGCCGCCGTGGCGCAGGCCGAGGCCATCATCGACGCCGGCGTGCAGAACTTTGTCCACTGGCTGGCGCAGCGTGGCACCGTGCCACTGATCCAGGCCGTGCAGGCGCAGGCCGATGCGTGGCGTGCCGCCGAGATCGCCCGCGCCCGCAAGCAGCTGGCGCGCGGCGCCGATGTCGAAGAGGTGCTGGAAGCGCTGAGCCGCGGCCTGACGCAGAAAATGCTGCACGGCGCGCTGGCCGAGCTGCACAACGCCGACCCGCAGCAGCGCGCGCAGATGAGCGACACGGTGAGCAGGCTGTTCCTTCGGGGCGAACCACGCGGTCACTCAGGCCATGAGCCGCGCCGATGAGTCTGCTGTCCCCGTTTCTGCGCAGCCAGCTCGAACGCCAGAGCCTGCGCCTGGCTGAAATCGACGCTGCGTTGGCCGACCCCCAGGTCAGCAGCCAGCTCGCCACCCTCAAGAGCCTGAACCGCGAGCACGCGCGCGTGTCGGCACTCAGCGAACGCTGGCTGCGCTTCGCCCAGCGCGAACGTGACCTGGCCGACGCGCAGGCGATGCTGGCCGAGGGCGACACCGAGATGGCCGAAATGGCCGCCGACGAAGCCGCCGCCGCGCAAGCCGACATCGAGCGCCTGGCCGCCGAGCTGCAAACCGCGCTGATGCCGCGCGACGCCGACGACGACCGCAACGCCTTCATGGAAATCCGCGCCGGCACCGGCGGCGATGAATCCGCGCTGTTTGCCGCCGACCTGCTGCGCATGTACCTGCGCCACGCCGAACGCCAGGGCTGGAAAACCGAGATCATGTCGGCCAGCGAGTCCGACCTGGGCGGCTACAAGGAAGTGGTCGTGCGCGTGGAGGGCGACGCCGTCTACGAGGCGCTGAAGTACGAATCTGGCGGCCACCGCGTGCAGCGCGTGCCGCAGACCGAGACGCAAGGCCGCATCCACACCAGCGCCTGCACCGTGGCGGTGCTGCCCGAGCCGGACGAGGCCGAGGAGGTCACGCTCAACCCCGCCGACCTGCGCATCGACACCTACCGCGCCAGCGGCGCGGGCGGCCAGCACATCAACAAGACCGACTCGGCCGTGCGCGTCACGCACATCCCGACCGGCCTGGTGGCCGAATGCCAGGACGACCGCAGCCAGCACCGCAACAAGGCCCGCGCCCTGGCCGTGCTGGGCGCGCGGCTGCGCGACAAGGACCGGCTGGAGCGCCAGGCCAAGGACGCCGCCCAGCGCAAGAGCCTGATCGGCAGCGGCGACCGCAGCGACCGCATCCGAACCTACAACTTTCCGCAGGGGCGCCTCACCGACCACCGCATCAACCTGACGCTCTACAAGCTGGGCGCAGTGATGGAAGGCGAGCTGGACGAGGTGATTGCCGCGCTGCAATCGGCCGCCGCCGCTGAGCAGCTGGCCGAGATGGAAGCGCGCGGATGACTTCAGTCGCCGACGCGCTCAGGCAAGCGCGCACGCTGGGCATCGACCGGCTCGACGCCCAGTTGCTGCTGGCCGACGTGCTGGCGCAGCCGCGCACCTGGCTGCTGACGCATGACGACGCCGTGCTCGACGCCGCGCAGCAAGCGCGCTGGCAAACCGCCCTGAGCCGCCGCGCCGACGGCGAGCCGCTGGCCTACATCACCGGCTGGCATGAGTTTCATGGGCTGATGCTGCATGTCGGGCCGGCCGTGCTCGACCCCCGGCCCGACACCGAAACGCTGGTCGACTGGGCGCTGGAACGGCTGCGCGACAGCGGCCTGAGCGCGCCGCGCGTGGTCGATCTGGGCACCGGCAGCGGCGCGGTCGCGCTGGCCGTCCAGCACGGCTGGCCGCAGGCGAAGGTTTTCGCTGTGGACCTGAGCGCCGATGCGCTGGCCATGGCGCAGCGCAATGGCGCGCGCCTGGGCCTGGCCGTGCAGTGGCGCCAGGGTGACTGGTTCGGCGCGCTGCCGGGCGAGCGCTTCGACCTGATCGTCAGCAATCCGCCCTACATCGCCGACGCCGACCCGCACTTGCCCGCGCTGCGCCACGAGCCGCTGCTGGCGCTGACGTCGGGCGCCGACGGGCTGGACGCCATCCGCCAGATCGTCGCCCGCGCGCCGGAGCACCTCTGCCCGGGCAGCGCGCTGCTGCTGGAGCACGGCTACGACCAGGGCGACGCCGTGGCCGAGTTGCTGCGCCAGCGCGGCTTCCAGGCGATCGCGCATCGGCACGATCTGGCTGGCCATGTGCGCTGCAGCGGCGGCACCTGGCCCGGCTGAAAAGCCGCCGCCGGAAGCCGCGTGCTGACAAGAAACGACGCAATGCCGTATAAACCCGGTTTTCGCGGCACCGCCGCATTCACTTGATTTCTGCCATGTCCACTACCCACGATCGCATCGACACCCTGGTCAAGACCCACCCTGTGGTGCTGTTCATGAAGGGCACTGCCCAGTTCCCGATGTGCGGCTTCTCGGGCCGCGCCATCCAGATCCTCAAGGCCTGCGGCGCGAGCAACCTGACCACCGTCAACGTGCTGGAAGACGCGGAAATCCGCCAGGGCATCAAGGACTACGCCCAGTGGCCGACCATCCCGCAGCTCTACGTCAACGGTGAATTCATCGGCGGCTCGGACATCATGATGGAGATGTTCGAAGCCGGTGAACTGCAGCAGCTGATTGCAGCGCAGTGAGCGCCAGGCGGGCCGAGCGCCGGGCCCCGGCCCACATCCCCTCGGGGGATCGTTCAGCGTATGCGCTGAGCGAGGGGCAGACATGACTCCGCCGCGGCTGGTTGTTGGCATCACCGGCGCATCGGGCGCCATCTACGGTGTGCGGCTGCTGGAGCGCTGCCGTGTGCTGGGCGTGGAGACGCACCTGGTCGTCACCCCGGCCGGCGTGCTCAACGTGCACCACGAGATGGGCCTGGACCGCAAGGGCCTCGAGGCGCTGGCCGACCATTCACACGCGCCCGGCGAGGTCGGCGCCTGCATCGCCAGCGGCAGCTTCATGACCGAGGCGATGGTGATCACGCCCTGCTCGATGAAGACGCTCGCCGCCGTGGCCCACGGCTACGGCGACAACCTGCTGACCCGCGCCGCCGACGTCACGCTGAAAGAGCGCCGCCGCCTGGTCCTGATGGTGCGCGAGACGCCGTTCAACCTTGCCCACCTGCGCAACATGGTGTCGGCCACCGAGATGGGCGCCATCATCTTCCCGCCGCTGCCGGCCTTCTATCACCGGCCGCAGACGATTGATGAGCTGGTCGACGACACGGTCGAGCGGGTGCTGCAGATCAGCGGCGTGCGGTCGTCTGCGCCCAAGGCGTGGGCGGGGCTTTGATCAGCTCGAAGCCGCCTTCGCCAGCCTAGGTGCCGCTTCCCTGTCATCGAACAGCCAGCGCTGCCGTGCGCCGAGCACCATGTTCGGATACGGCGCCTTGCCCCGGCTGCCGTTGTAGCGGCCCAGCGCCATGAACAGGTCGCCCTTTTCGCGGTCGAGGTAATGGCGCAGGATCACGCAGCCGAAGCGCAGGTTGGTTTGCAGATGAAAGAGGCGGCCCGCATCGCCGTCGCCGATCAGCCGGCTCCAGAACGGCATGACCTGCATGTAGCCACGCGCACCGACGCTCGAAATCGCGTACTTGCGGAAGCCGCTTTCCACCTCGACCAGCCCGAGCACCAGCGCCGGCTCCAGGCCCGCGCGGCGGCTTTCGTACCAGAGGGTTTCGAGGAAATCGCGCCGGACGTTGAAGTCGGGCTTGCGCCGCTGCAGGCGCGGGCTTAAAGCGCCCAGCCAGCGCAGGTAGGCCAGCCGGGCATCGATGTGCACGAAGTCGAGCTTGGGCGGCGCGGCGTCAGACACCGCCGCTGACAACGCGGTGCGCACTGAATCGGCCAACGGCTCTTCGACTTGCGAGCCGGCCTGTGCCAGCTTCGGCAGCAACGCCGGCACGGCGCCCAGTGTCAGCAACCGGCCCGCCGTGAAGGTGGTGCGGGCCAGCCAATCGCGGCGTGTGCAGCCGCTTGTGTGATGGCGCGTGGACAGTCGGTTCATGTCACGCGCCCATGGGTTCAGGCCTGGAGTTGCGCCTTGACGAAGGCAGCCACCTCAGCGGCGGCCACGCTGCTGGCAGCGGCGTCGCGCCGGCCCTGGTATTCGACCTGGCCTTCTTTCAGGCCCCGGTCGGAGATCACCACGCGGTGCGGCACGCCGATCAGTTCCCAGTCGGCAAACATGGCGCCGGGGCGCTCGCCGCGGTCGTCGAGCATCACGTCGATGCCGGCGGCCTGCAATTCTTCATGCAGCGCCTCGGCAGCGGCCTTGACGGCTTCCGAGCGGTCCATGCCGATGGGGCAGATCGCCACCGAGAATGGCGCGATCGCGTCCGGCCAGACGATGCCGCGCGCATCGTGGCTCTGCTCGATGGCCGCGCCCAGGATGCGCGTCACGCCGATGCCGTAGCAGCCCATCTCCATCAACGCCGGCTTGCCGGTCTCATCGAGGAAGGTGGCGTTCATGGCACGGCTGTACTTGGTGCCGAGGTAGAACACGTGGCCGACCTCGATGCCGCGCTGAATGGCCAGCACGCCCTGGCCGTCCGGCGACGGATCGCCGGCGACGACGTTGCGGATGTCGGCAATGATGTCCGGCTCAGGCAGGTCGCGGCCCCAGTTGACGCCGGTGAGGTGGAAATCAGCCTCGTTGGCGCCGCAGACCCAGTCGGCCATGTTCGCCACCGTGCGGTCGGCGATGACCTTGACCGGCTTCTTCAAGCCGATGGGCCCCAGGTAGCCGGGCTTGGTGCCGAAGTGCGCTTCGATCTCCGCCAGCGTGGCAAAGCGGAAGCCGGCCTTGAGGCCTTCGACCTTGCCGACCTTGACCTCGTTCATGTCGTGGTCGCCGCGCAGCAGCAGCAGCCAGACGGTGCTCTTGACGATGTCGCCCTTGTCGTTCAATTCATCGGTGGCCAGCACCAGCGACTTGACGGTCTGCGCCAGCGGCAGGTCGAGCAGCGCAGCCACGTCGGCGCAGGTGCTCTTGCCCGGCGTGGCGGTCTTGGTCAGTGCTTGCGCGGCGGCTGCGCGCTGGGCGATCAGCGCCACGCCTTCGGCCAGCTCGATGTTGGCGGCGTAGTCGCTGGTGGGGCAGTAGACGATGGCGTCTTCGCCGGTGTCGGCGATCACCTGGAACTCGTGCGACAGGTCGCCGCCGATGGCACCGGTGTCGGCCGCCACGGCGCGGTACTGCAGGCCGAAGCGGTCAAAGATGCGCTTGTAGGCGGCGAACATGCCGTCGTAGCTCCTGGCGGCGGCAGCCGGGTCACGGTCGAAGGAATAGGCGTCCTTCATCGTGAACTCGCGCCCGCGCATCACGCCGAAGCGCGGCCGGCGCTCGTCGCGGAACTTGGTCTGGATGTGGAAGAAGTTCTTGGGCAACTGCTTGTAGCTGCGCAGTTCCTGCCGGGCGATGTCGGTGACGACCTCTTCGCTGGTCGGCTGGATGATGAAGTCGCGGTCGTGGCGGTCCTTCACGCGCATCAGCTCGGGGCCCATCTTGTCGAAGCGGCCGGTCTCCTGCCAGAGTTCGGCGGGCTGGACCACGGGCATCAGCATCTCGACGGCACCGGCGCGGGTCATCTCCTCGCGGATGATGGCCTCGACCTTGCGGATCACGCGCAGCCCCATCGGCATGTAGGTGTAGATGCCGGCGCCCAGGCGCTTGATCATGCCGGCACGCATCATGAGTTGGTGGCTGATGACTTCGGCGTCAGCGGGCGCTTCCTTCAGCGTGGCGATGAAGAACTGGGATGCTTTCATGAGCGGATGCGGCGTCAGGCGGGAGGGGGAAAGGAAGCACGGGCCGCTGCGGGTTTGTCGCGGGCTTGCGCCGCGTGGGGCCAGTGCAATAATGATTTCAACTCGAATTCAGGATTTTATTATGCTCGACCGTGAAGGCTTCAGGCCCAACGTCGGCATCGTGCTGCTCAACCACCGCAACCAGGTGTTCTGGGGCAAACGCATCCGCACCCACTCCTGGCAGTTCCCCCAGGGCGGCATCAAATACGGTGAGTCGCCCGAGCAGGCGATGTTTCGCGAGCTCCACGAAGAAGTGGGCTTGCATCCAGAACATGTCCGCATCGTTGCGCGCACGCGCGACTGGCTGCGCTATGAAGTGCCCGACCACTTCATCCGCCGCGACGCGCGTGGCCACTACCGCGGCCAGAAGCAGATCTGGTTCCTGCTGCAGTTGACCGGCCACGACTGCGACATGAACCTGCGCGCCACCGACCACCCGGAGTTCGACGCTTGGCGCTGGCACGACTACTGGATCCCGCTGGACGTGGTGATCGAGTTCAAGCGCGACGTCTATCAGATGGCGCTCACCGAACTCGCCCGCTTCCTGCCGCGCGCGCACTACCCGAACCGCTACCTGCGCGCTGGCGTGCGCAGCCAGCGGCGCGAGGGCTGCGCCGACCCGAACTGCGAACTGCAGCACGAGGACGATCAACCGCAGCAGGATGCCTCGATGAGCGTCGACTTCTGCGCGCCTGACGCCGCCACGGGTCACCGCGATTGAGCCTGCGCAGCGCTGACCAGCCCATCCACCTGATCGGCATCGACGGCGGCGGCACCAGCACGCGTGCCCGCCTGGTCGACGCCGAGGGCCGCTTGCTCGGCCTCGGCCAAGCCGGGCCTTCGGCGCTCGG
The DNA here is from genome assembly GCF_965250675.1 of Leptothrix sp. (in: b-proteobacteria). Lineage (NCBI taxonomy): Bacteria > Pseudomonadati > Pseudomonadota > Betaproteobacteria > Burkholderiales > Sphaerotilaceae > Leptothrix > Leptothrix sp. (in: b-proteobacteria). The sequence continues at coordinate 477,675 of NZ_CBDFPH010000001.1, read as the reverse complement.
ACAAGGCGCGGCACAGGCCTGGCGCCATGTGCAGGCGGCGGTGGCCGACGCGTTCAGGGCAGCGGGGCTGACGCATGAGGCTGCCTCGCTCGACGACCCCGCGCTGCTCGACCGCTGCGGCCTGGGACTGGGCCTGTCGGGGGCCGAGAACCCCGGCTGGGTGCGTGACTTTCTGAGCCTGGCGCCCGCCTGGGGCCACCTCGCGCTCGACACCGACGGCTACGCCGCCGTGCTCGGCGCCCACGGCGGCCGGCCGGGCGCGCTGGTGGCGGTCGGCACCGGCAGCGTGGGCGAAGCGCTGCACGCCGACGGCCGGCGCCTGACGGTGGGCGGCTGGGGCTGGATGCTTGGCGACGAGGCTGGCGGCGCCTGGCTCGGCCAGCACGCCATCCGCCACGCGCAACAGGCCCTGGACGGCCGCGCCACCGCCGGCGCTCTCGCGCATGCGATCTGGACCAAGTGCGGCGCCGACCGCCCCACCCTGCTCGACTGGTGCGCCGCCGCCCAGCAGCAACGCTATGCCGAACTGGCGACGTTGGTATTCGAGTGGCAAGCCGCCGACCCCGCCGCCGCCGCCTTGATCGCCCGGGCCGTGGATGAAGTGCAGCAACTGGCCGATGCACTCGACCCGCACGGCACACTGCCGCTGGCGATCACCGGCAGCATCGGCGCGCAGTTGCTGCCACGCCTGTCGGCCCGTTTCCAGGCGCGCCTCGTCAGCCCGGCGGGTGACGCCACCGAGGGCGCGCTGCATCTGCTGCGGCACGCATTGAGCAAGCACTTCGCATGAGACTCGCCGGCGACATCCTCACGCCGCAAGGCTTTGTGCGCGGCACGCTGCACCTGGCGGCAGGCCACGTTGAGCGCATCGACGGCACGCCCATCGCCACCGCCGAAGCCGGCCGTGACGGCCACGCCGTCGTGCTGCCCGGCTTCATAGACCTGCACGTGCACGGCGCCGGCGGCAGCGACATCATGGACGCGGGTGAGGCCGTCACCACCGTCGCCCGCACCCACGCCCGCCACGGCACCACCGCGCTGCTGGCCACCACCATGACGGCGCCGCTGGACGAGATCTGCGCAGCGCTGCACGCCATCGCCCCCGCCATCGCGCAGCGGCCCACCGGCGGCGCGCGCGTGCTGGGCGTGCATCTGGAAGGCCCGTACATCGCCGCCAGCCGGCTCGGCGCGCAGCCGGATTTCGCACGCGTGATGACGCTGGCCGAAGTGGCCGCGCTGCACGCCATCGCGCCGCTGGTGACGATCACGCTGGCGCCTGAGGTCGACGGCCACCTCGACCTGATCGTCCCGCTGCGCGCCGCCGGCCACCGCGTGCAGATCGGCCACAGCAGCGGCAGCTACGAAGACGGCGTGGCGGCGCTGCGCTGCGGCGCGGCCGGCTTCACCCACCTGTTCAACGCCATGAGCGCGTTGCACCACCGCGCGCCCGGCATGGTCGGCGCGGCACTCGCGCACGCGCAGCACGCCGAGATCATTCCGGACCTGCTGCACGTGCATCCCGGCGCGATCCACGCCGCGCTGCGCGCTATTCCCGGCCTGTACTGCGTCAGCGACGCCACCGCCGCCACCGGCATGCCCGATGGCGACTACCGCCTCGGCCGCCACACCGTGCGCAAGTGCGGCAATGGCGTGCGGCTGGCCGATGGCACGCTGGCCGGCAGCGCGCTGACGCTCGACCAGGCGCTGCGCAACCTGGTTGGCATCGGCCTGCCGCTGGACGAGGCCGCCCGGCGCGTCTCGACCCACGCGGCAGATTTCCTGGGCCGCAGCGACCTCGGCCGGCTCACGCCCGGCGCCTGCGCCGATGTGGTCGTGCTGGACGCCGCGCTGCAGATTCAGCGCGTGATCGTGGCGGGCGAGGCGCTGTAGTTCAGCCCAAAGGCTCGGCGTTCAGTTCGATGTGCGGCGACAGCCCGCGCGCCAGCGCCTCGAACCACTGATCGGCCACCAGCGCCAGCAGCGCCACCAGCACCGCGCCCTGGATCACGTAGGCGGTGTTGAAGCCGCTCAAGCCCACGATGATCGGCAGCCCCAGCGTCTTGGCGCCCACGGTCGAGGCGATGGCCGCCGTGCCGATGTTGACCACCACCGACGTGCGCACCCCCGCCAGCAGCACCGGCGCGGCCAGCGGCAGCTCCACGCGCCAGAGCGTCTGCGCGGGTGTCATGCCCAGGCCGGCTGCCACCTCGCGCACGGCGACCGGCACCGAGCCGATGCCGCTGACCGTGCCCTGCACCACCGGCAGCACGCCGTAGAGCACCAGCGCGATCAGCGCCGGCGCCTCGCCAAAGCCGATCAGCGGTGCGGCCACCGCCAGCACTGCCACCGGCGGCAGCGACTGGCTGATGGCCAGCAGCGTGTCCAGCAGCGGCCGGAACTCGCGTCCCGCCGGCCGGGTCACGAACAGCCCCGCCGCCACGCCGCCCACGACGGCCACCGCGCTGGACAGGCCGACGATCTGCAGATGCGCCAGAACCAGCGCGGCAAACGTGTCCTGGGTGTAGAGCGGCCGGTCCAGCGCTGGGAAGGCCCACGCGAACAGCGGCGCGGCCAGCGGCATGCCCCCGCTCAGGGCCAGCAGCAGCAGGCTGATGAGCAGCGGCGTGCGGTGCCGCAGCAGCCAAGAGCCGATCCGGACCATCAAGCGCGCGACTCCTGGCCCACCGCCTTGGACGGGGACACCAGCAGATCCGCAAAGTGCAGCGCCCCGGCCGCCCGGCCCTGCGCATCGACCACCGGCAGCACTGCCACGCCGCGCGTGACGAAGGCCGACAGCGCCTCGCGCAGCGTCAGGTCGCTGGCGATCGGCGCGCCCTCGGCCCGCTCACCTGGCCGCAGCCGGCGGGCGACTTCGGTCAGCCCGAGCAGGCGGATGCCGGCGTCGCTCTGGCCAAAGAAGCCGCGCACGAAGTCGTTGGCCGGCGCCAGCAGAAAGTCGGCCGGCCGGCCCTGCTGCACGATGCGGCCGGCGTCCATCAGCACGAGGCGTTGGCCGAGCGCCAGCGCTTCATCGATGTCGTGCGTCACCAGCACGATAGTCTTGCCCGAGGCGGCGTGGATGCGCGAGAGCTCGCGCTGCAGGTTGGCGCGCGTGACCGGGTCGAGCGCGCCGAAGGGCTCGTCCATCAGCAGCACGTCCGGGTCGGCCGCCAGCGCCCGCGCCACGCCGACGCGCTGCTGCTGGCCGCCCGAAAGCTGGTGCGGATAACGGCTGCGGAAGGCCTCGGGCAGGTCCAGCAGCGCCAGCAGCTCGGTCACCCGGTCGCGGATGCGCGAGCGCGGCCAGGCCAGCAGCTGCGGCACGGCGGCGATGTTCTGCTCGACCGTCCAGTGCGGAAACAGCCCGACCGACTGGATGGCGTAGCCGATGCGCCGGCGCAGCTGCTCGGGCGCCTGGCGGGCGATGTCTTCGCCGCGCAGGCGGATCTGGCCGGCATCGGGCTCGATCAGCCGGTTGATCATCTTCAGCAGCGTCGACTTGCCCGAGCCCGAGGTGCCGATCAGCACCACCAGCTCGCCGGCGGGCACCGTGAGCGTCAGGTCATTGACCGCCGGCCAGCCCTTGAAGGCCTTGTGGACGGCAGTGATCTCCAGCATGTTCGTCATGGTTGGGGCCGTTCCAAAGCGTTGACCAGCAGCTTGAAAGCCGTGTCGGCGACCAGGGCCAGCGCCACCACCGGCACCGCGCCCAGCAGCACCAGATCGACCGCGCTGCCCGAGAGGCCCTGGAACATCAACGCACCAAAGCCGCCCGCGCCGATCAGCGCCGCTAGCGCGGCCAGGCCGATGGCCTGCACGGTGGTGACGCGCAGGCCGCTCAGGAACACCGGCAGGGCCAGCGGCAGCTCGACCCGCCAGAACACCTGCCACGCCGACAGGCCGATGCCTCGCGCCGCCTCGCGCACGGCGGGCGGCACCTGTTCCAGCCCGGCCAGCGTGGCGCGGGCGAGCGGCAGCAGCGAGTAGAGCGTCAGCGCCACCAGCGCCGGCGCCAGGCCGATGCCGGCAATGCCCGACGCCGGCCACAGCCGGCCCAGCCACGCCAGCGGCCCGATCAGCAGGCCGAACAGCGCGATCGACGGCACCGTCTGCAGCACGTTCAGCAGCGGGAACAGCGCCGCGCGCACCGCACGGCGGCGAAACGCCCAGACACCCAGCGCCGACCCGATCACGATGGCCGGCAGCACGGCGCCCAGCACCAGCTGGCCGTGGCGCAGCAGCGCGGCGTCGAAGCTGTCTTGGTGGTTGCGGTATTCCTTGAGCAGCGAAAGATGCTCCAGCGCACCACCCGCCAGCAGCGCGATCAGCGGCAGGCAGGAAGCCACCACGACCGCCACCTGCCGGGGCAGCGAGGGCACGTCCTCCCCATCCCCCTGCAGCGCCTGCGCCAGTTGCAGCCAGGCCGCGAGCAGCAGCAGCCAGAAACCGCCGCCAAAGGAAACGCGCACCAACGAGTCCGGCTCGGCGGTGCGCGCCTGCGCCTCCTGCCCGCACAGCACCAGCAGACCGGCGCCCAGCGCCGCAGCCGCCACGATCACCGCGCCACGCTGCCAGCGCGAGGGCGCCCGCCACGGCGCGGTCCACAGCACCAGCGCCGGCAACGCCAACCCCCAGCGCCCGCCGGTCAGCAAATCCGTCAGGCCGACGCCCTGCCCGGTCAGCAGCCGGTTGGGGGCAACGGTCAGCAGCGGCAGGCCAAAGGCGGCCGCCACCGCCAGCGCCACCAGCAGCAGGTGGACGCGGCTGTGCAGCCGCACGCCCCTGTGCATCGCGGGTCAGCCGGCGGCCTGCGGGCGGTCGCCGGACGGGCTCACTTGATGAGGCCCTTGCTCTTGAGGTAGTCGCCGGCCACCTTGCGGGCGTCGCGGCCCTCGATGGCGATGCTGGCGTTGAGCTTCTGCAGCGTCGGGCCGTCCAGCGTCAGGAAGACCGGCTTGAGCAGGTCAGCGATCTTGGGTTCACGCGCCAGCACCTCGGCGCGGATCACGGGCGTGGGCGCGTAGATCGGCTGCACGCCCTTGACGTCGTCGAGCGTCACCAGCCCGAGCGCGGCCACCGGGCCATCGGTGCCGTAGGCCATCGCGGCATTGACACCGGAGGTCTTCTCGGCGGCAGTCTTGATGGTGACGGCCGTGTCGCCGCCAGCCAGCGTCAGCAGCTGGTCCTGCTTGAGCTTGAAGCCGTAGGCACGCTCGAAAGCAGGCAGCGCGTCCGGGCGCTCGATGAACTCGGCCGACGCCGCCAGCTTGAACACGCCGCCCTGGCCGATGTAGCGGCCCAGGTCGTCGAGGGTCTTGAGCTTGGCCGACGTAGCCACGTCCTTGCGGATGGCAATCGCCCAGGTGTTGTTGGCCGGCGCCGGGGTCAGCCAGACCAGCTTGTTCTTGTCGGCGTCGAGCTTCTTGACCAGTTGGTAGCCAGCGGCGGCGTTTTTCCAGGCCGGGTTGCTCTCGTCGGCAAAGAAGAAGGCGCCGTTGCCGGTGTACTCGGGGTAGACGTCGATCTCGCCGGCAGTCAGCGCGCCGCGCACCACCTTGGTGTTGCCCAGCGACACCTTGTTGACGGTCTTGATGCCGTTGGCCTCGAGCGTCTGGATGATCAACTGGCCCAGCAGCGCGCCTTCGGTGTCGATCTTGGAGGCGACGCGGATCGGGTCGGCCGCCTGCACGGCACCCGTCAGCAGCGAGCCCGCCAGGGCGATGGCCACCGGCAGGCTGAAGAGGGCACGACGGAAGGATGACTGACGCATGCTGAACCCCTGCAAAGGTTGGGAGACCATTGAAAAACAAGCATTGAAAAATAAAGTGTGAAGCAAGCCGATAGGCCGGATTCTGTGCAGCCGGGCGTCTTGGAAGACGCTCGGCCGTGACCGCCATTCATCTGGGCCGGGAGTCGCCCCCCGGCTCGGTGCCACCTACCCGCCAGCTCAGCGAACCGCCTCAATGCTGGCCTATTTGGTGTTGCTGCGCGTAGAGATTGCCCGTTTCACCCGGACTGAACCGGCTCGTCTCTGTTGCTCTGATCCTCACCTCACGGTGGACAGCCGTTAGCTGCTACGCCGTTCTATGCAGTCCGGACCTTCCTCCAGTGCCACCTTTCGGATCCGGCACCAGCGGCGGTCTGGCCTGCTTCACACAGCGATTGTCACATGCGTGCGAGGCAGGGCCCGGGGCTGCTGCCACACTGCCGGCTTTCTATCCCCCACCCTTGCAGGAGCTCACCCCCATGATCGGCTACACCACCGTCGGCACCAACGACATGCCCCGCGCCCTGGCCTTCTACGACGCGCTGATGGAAGCCACCGGCGCCGGCCGCCTGTTTCCGTTGCCGCGCGGCATGGTCTACGGCACGGGCAAGGGCCCGAGCTTCGGCATCATCACCCCGTTCGACGGCCAGCCCGCCACGGTCGGCAACGGCACCATGATCGCGCTGATGGTCAAGACGCCCGAGGAAGTCGACCGCCTGCACGCCCTGGCCCTGTCGCTGGGCAGCGCCGACGAGGGCGCGCCCGGACCGCGTGGCACCAACGGCTTCTATGGCGGCTACTTCCGCGATCTGGACGGCAACAAGCTGGCCTTTTTCTGCCGCACCTGAACCCGCGTTGACAGGCCTGTGGCCGGTCTCGTTCAGCGTTCCTTGCTGAACGCCCGGCCCAGCGCCGCGGGCGACTCGGCGCGGCCGAAGAAGCCCGCCAGCAGCACCACGGTCAGCAGGTAGGGCAGCGCCTGGATCAGCTCGACCGGCACGTCGCCGATGCCCGGCAGGCGCAGGCCCTGCAGGCGAATGGCGATGGCGTCCAGCAGGCCGAACAGCAGGCAGGCCCAGAACGCGCGCACCGGGTGCCAGTGGCCGAACACCATCGCCGCCAGCGCCATGAAGCCGCGGCCGGCGCTCATGCCGGGCGTGAAGCTGGCGTTCTGCGCCAGCGTCAGGAAGGTGCCGCCGATGCCGCACAGCACGCCCGCCAGCAGCACCGCGCGGTAGCGCAGCCACGGCACCGAGATGCCGGCGGCATCAACCATCGCCGGGTTCTCGCCCACCGCGCGCAGGCGCAGGCCGAAGCGGGTGCGGTACAGGCCCCACCAGACCAGCGGCACGGCGGCAAACGCCAACCAGGTCAGCAGGTTGTGGGCCAGCAGGCCTTCGGCGATGAAGGGGCCGATCAGCGGCACATCCTGCATCGCCCGCGCCGCATCCGGAAACAGCGCGGTAAAGCGGCCCGCAGGCGGCACATCCGGCGTGCGCCCACCGCGCTGGAACCAGTGCAGGCCCAGCACGGCGGTCAGGCCCAGCGCGATGATGTTGAGCGCCACGCCCGAGACGATCTGGTCGCCCTTGAACGTGATGCACGCCAGCCCGTGCACCGCCGCCAGCGTCATGCTGACGGCAATCGCCACCACCAGCGCCACAAAGGCCGGTGCGCCCAGCGCCCCCGCAGCAGCAGCCGCAAAGGCGCTGGCCAGCAGCTTGCCTTCCAGGCCGATGTCGATCACGCCGGCGCGCTCGCTCAGCACACCCGCCATCGCGCACAGGATCAGCGGCACGCTGATGCGCAGCGTCGCGCCCAGCACCGAACTCAGGATCAGGACCATGTCATCCATGAGCGGCTCCGGTCAGCGCCGCCGGGCTGCGCAGCGTCAACGCGGCATGCGCGCGCACCACCAGCGGCCGCAGCATCAGCGCCAGCGCGCCGCAGAACAGCACCACCAGGCCCTGCACTGCCGTCACCATGTCGCGGCTGAAGGCCGGAATCTCGAACGCCAGCTCCGAGCCGCCCTGCGCCAGCGCGCCGAACAACAGCGCCGCCAGCACGATGCCTGCCGGGTGGTTGCGGCCCATCAGCGCCACGGCGATGCCGGTGAAGCCGGCGCCAGCGACAAAGTCCAGCAGCAGCTTGTGGTGCACACCGCTGACCTCGTTGACACCCACGCCGCCGGCCAGCGCGCCCGAGAGCATCAGCGCGATGAGCGTCAGCCGCTGCGGCTTGAAGCCGGCGTAGTGCGCGGCGGCAGGCGCCAGACCCAGCGCCCGCAGCGCATAGCCCAGCCGCGTGCGCCACAGCAGCCCCCACACGCCCAGCGCGCACAGCAGCGCCAGCCCCAGACTGAGGTTGAGCGGCGTCGACGGCAGCGCCACGCCCAGCGCCGCGCCCAGTTGCTGCGCGCTCGGCAGCAGACCGGCGGCGGCAAAGACGCGGGTCTCGACCGAGGGCGTGCCCGGCGCCTTGATCACGTTGACCAGCAGCCACACGATCAGCGTGCTGGCCAGGAAATTGAACATGATGGTGGTGATGACGATGTGACTGCCGCGCCGCGCCTGCAGCCAGGCCGGCACCGCCGCCCACGCCGCCCCCGCCCCCGCGCCAGCCAGCACGACCAGCGGCAACAGCACGACGGCCGGCAGGTGCGCGTCCAGCCCCAACAGCAGCAGCGCCACGCCGATGCCCCCCAGCGTGGCCTGGCCCTCGCCGCCGATGTTGAAGTGGCCGGCCTGCGCCGCCACCGCCACCGCCAGCCCGGTGAAGATGAAATTGGTCGTGTAGTACAGCGTGTAGCCCCACGCCAGCGGGCTGCCGAAAGCGCCGTCGACCAGCAGCCTGAGCGCCGCCAGCGGACTGTGGCCGAGGGCCGCCACCAGCACGCCCGCCGCCAGCAGCGCCACGCCGATGTTGAGCAGCGGCAGCAGGCCGACGTCGATCCATTTGGGCAGCGCCTGCCCCGTGTTTTTACCCGCCTTGCCGCTCATGCGGAAACCTCTGGATCCTGGGGCGCCTGGACCTGGCCCATGCACAGACCGATGCGGGCCTCGTCAGCCTCGGCGCGCTCAAATTCGCCGGTGATTCGGCCCTGGCACATCACGACGATGCGGTCGCTCAGCGCCATGATTTCATCCAGCTCGGTCGACACCAGCAGCACCGCGCCACCGGCATCGCGCAAGGCCAGGATGGCGCGGTGGATGGTCTCGATCGCGCCGATGTCGACGCCGCGGGTCGGCTGGCCGATCAGCAGCACGCGCGGCGCACGGCGGAACTCACGCGCGATGATCAGCTTCTGCTGGTTGCCGCCCGAGAACTTGGCGCTGCCCAGCAGCGGGTTGCGCGGGCGGACGTCGAAGGCATCCATCATCTCGGCGCACTGCTGCTTCATGGCTGTGGGCTTCATCAGCCCGGCCCAGGCCGGCCCGGCGCTGATGGCGGCGTCGTCCTGATAGCCCAGCGCGGCCGATTCCCACGCCGCAAAGCCCAGCACCAGGCCGAGCTTGTGGCGGTCTTCGGGCACGTGGGCGACGCCCAACTGGCGCAGCGCGTGCGGGTCGGGGCTGTGGTGGGCGTCAAAGTCCTGGCCGGCCAGCTGCAACCGCCCGGCCTGCAGCGGCGCCAGGCCGGCCAGCAGCGCCAGCAGCTCGCTCTGGCCGTTGCCGGAGACGCCGGCCAGGCCGACGATCTCGCCCGCGCGCAGCGTCAGGCGCACGTCGCTGAGGCGCTCGACGCCTTGCGCATCGCGCCAGCTCAGGCCGTGAGCCTGCAACATCGTTTCGCCACGCACGGCGGCCGCTTGGCCGGTGCGCAAGGCCTGGTCGACCTGCCGGCCCACCATCAGCTCGCCCAGCTCGGCCTCGGTGGTCTGCGCGGTTTCGCGCGTGGCCACGACCTGGCCGGCACGCATCACCGTCACCCGATCGGTGATGGCCAGCACCTCCTTGAGCTTGTGCGTGATCAGCAACACGGTGGTGCCGCGCGCTTTCAGCTGGCGCAGGATGACCATCAGCTGCTCGGCCTCCTGCGGCGTCAGCACGCCGGTGGGCTCGTCGAGGATCAGCACCCGCGCGCCACGGTAGAGCGCCTTCAGGATTTCGACGCGCTGCAGCACGCCCACCGGCAGATCGCGCACGCGGGCGTCGGGGTCGACCGCCAGGCCGAACTCGGCCGCCAGCCGCTGCAATTCGCGCCGCGCCTGCGCCAGGCTCTGGTCCAGGCGCCAGCCGCCCTCGGCGCCCAGCACGATGTTCTCCAGCACGGTGAAACGGTCCACCAGCATGAAGTGCTGGTGGACCATGCCGATGCCGGCGGCGATGGCGTCGCGCGAGCTGCGCAGGCGCAGCGGCTGGCCGGCCAGCTCGATGCGGCCGGTGTCGGGCGCGTGCAGGCCGTAGAGCACACCCATCAGGGTGGACTTGCCGGCGCCGTTCTCGCCGATCAGGCCGTGGATGCTGCCGGGCGCCACCTCGAAGCTGACGTCCGCATTGGCCTGCACCGCGCCGAAGCGCTTGGAGATGCCGCGCAGCGCCACGGCCGGCGTGGCGGGCTGCTCGGGCGGCATCAGATCTTGCAGGCGTTGTCGGCCATGTAGTCGGCCACCTTGATCTTGCCGCTGATGATGTCGGCCTGGGCGGCCTCGATCTTCTTCTTGGCGTCGGCGCTGACGAGCTTGGCGTTGTTGGCGTCCATCGCCAGACCGACGCCTTGTTCCTTCAGGCCGAGCGCGCTGATGCCGGGCTTGAATGTGCCGTCCTTGACCGACTTGGCGATGTTGAACACCGCCACGTCCACGCCCTTGGTCATGCTGGTCAGCATGGTGCCGGGGTGCAGGTGGTTCTGGTTGCTGTCGACGCCGATGGCCAGCTTGCCGGCGTCCTTGGCCGCCTGGTAGACGCCCACGCCGGTGCCGCCGGCAGCCGCGTAGACCACGTCGACGCCGCGCGAGAACTGGTTGCGCGCGAGTTCACCGCCGCGGGTCGGGTCGCTCCAGGCCGCCGGCGTGGTGCCGGTCATGTTCGACAGCACCTCGGCCTTGGAGTTGGCGTACTTGGCGCCCTGCTCGTAGCCACACTGGAAGCGGCGGATCAGCGGCACGTCCATGCCGCCCACGAAGCCGACCTTGCCGGTCTTGCTGCTGAGGACGGCCAGCATGCCGGCCAGAAAGGAGCCTTCCTGCTCCTTGAACACCACCGACTGCACGTTGGGCAGGTTCACCACCATGTCGACGATGGCGAACTTGAGCGCCGGGAACTCCTTGGCGACCTTCTCGATCGCCGAGGCCTGCGTGAAGCCCACGCCGATGATCGGGTTGGCGCCCTTCTGCGCCATGCGGCGGAAGGCCTGCTCGCGCTGGGTGTCGTTCTGGATCTCGAAGTCGAGGTAGGCGGTGCCGGTTTCCTTCTTGAAGCGCTCGATGCCGTTGTAGGCCGCCTCGTTGAAGGACTTGTCGAACTTGCCACCGGCGTCGTAGACGACGGCGGGCTGGGCGGTCTGCGCCTGGGCCGGCAGGGCAGCATTCAGGCTCAGGACCGCAGCGGCGGCCAGCAAGGTACGGCGGGTGGCGAAACAGTTCATGGCGCGGGCGTCTCCAGAAAGGGTGGCGCGATTCTGCAATAGCCGTACCCGGGGGTGAACACGGTATAAGCCCGCTGTCTGTCCGGTATAAGCCCCGAAAACACGCCAGGAACGCACCCCGATGAACCACATCCCGCATCCGCCCCTCTCGCCCGCCGGCCACGACACGCCGGCGCACCGCCTGCTGGCCTCGGTCAGCCCCACCGTGGTGCGGCCGGCCGTGCCGTGCGCGGTGGTGCACCCGTGCGACGCCGGCTCGCTGGGCAGCGCCTTGCAGGCGGCGCAGCTCGGCCTGATCACGCCGTGGCTGATCGGCCCCGAGGCGCGGCTGCGGGCGCTGGCCGAGCAGCTCGGGCTGAGCCTGGACGGCGTGCACATCGAGTCCGTGCCACACAGCGACGCCGCCGCCGAACGCGCCGCGCAACTGGCCGCCAGCGGCCAGGTCGAGCTGATGATCAAGGGCAGCCTGCACACCGACGAGCTGATGCACGCCGTGATCGGCCAGCCCGCGCTGCGCACCAAGCGGCGCATCAGCCACGTGTTCTGCTTCGACATCCCGGCCTACCCCAAGCTGGTGCTGATCACCGACGCGGCCATCAACATCAACCCGACGCTGGAGGACAAGGCCGACATCGCCCAGAACGCCATCGACCTGGCGCACGTGCTGGGCGTGGCCGCCCCGAAGGTGGCGATCCTGGCGGCGGTGGAGACCGTCAGCTCGCGCATGCCGTCGACCGTGGACGCCGCCGCGCTGTGCAAGATGGCCGATCGCGGCCAGATCACCGGCGCGGTGCTCGACGGCCCGCTGGCCTTCGACAACGCCATCTCGGCCGAGGCGGCGCGCATCAAGGGCATCACCTCGCCGGTGGCCGGCGACGCCGACATCCTGCTGGTGCCCGACCTGGAAGCCGGCAACATGCTGGCCAAGCAGCTCGAATACCTGGCCGGCGCGGCCAGCTGCGGCGTGGTGCTGGGCGCGCGCATCCCGATTGCGCTCACCAGCCGGTCAGATGGCGAAGAGGCCCGGCTCGCCTCGGTGGCGCTGGCGGTGCGGCTGGCGCTGGCCTGCCGGGAGCGGGCACGATGAATGGGGTGCCCCGCCACACCGCTGCGGCCGTGCTGGTCGTCAACGCCGGCTCGGCAACGCTGAAGTTCGCGCTCTACCCGCGCGACGGTGCGGCGCTGGCCGCCGGCCAGATCGACGGCCTGCAGCCCGGCGGCACGCCGCGCCTGTGTCCGAACGAAGGGCCGGTGCAGGCGCTGGACATCGACCCCGCGTTGGCGGATGAGGCCCGCTTTGACGTCGCCTTGCAGGCACTGCAGTGCCATGTGGCGCAGGCGGCGCCGCAGGAGCAGATCGTCGCGGTGGCGCACCGCATCGTCCACGGTGGCACGGTCTGCAGCGCGCCGGTGGTGCTGGACGACGCGCTGCTGGCGCAACTGACCGCGCTGGAGCCGCTGGCGCCGCTGCACCAGCCGCACAACCTGGGCGGCGTGCGTGCGCTGCGACGCAGCTGGCCGGCGCTGCCGCAGATCGGCTGCTTCGACACCGCCTTTCACGCCCACCTGCCTGCGCTGGAGCGGCGCTATGCGCTGCCGCGCGCGCTGCACGACCAGGGCATCCAGCGCTACGGCTTTCATGGCCTGTCCTACCAGTACGTGTCGCAAGTGCTGCAGGCGCGCACGCCGCGCAGCCAGGGTCGCGCGTTGCTGGCGCACCTGGGCAATGGCGCGAGCCTGTGCGCGACGCGGTCGGGGCAGAGCATCGCCACCTCGATGGGATTCTCGGCACTGGACGGGCTGATGATGGGCAGCCGCTGCGGCGCGCTCGACCCCGGCGTGCTGCTGCACCTGGGGCGCCAGGGCTGGAGCGTCGATCAGCTTGAGCACCTGCTCTACAAGGAAAGCGGTTTGCTCGGCGTCTCGGGCCGCTCGGCCGACATGCGCACGCTGCGCGCACTGGCAGCCAGCGGTGACGAACCGGCGCAGCAGGCGGTCGACCTGTTCGGCTACCGGCTGGTGCGCGAAGCCGGCGCGCTGACGGCGGTGCTCGGCGGGCTGGATCTGCTGGCCTGCACCGGCGGCATCGGCGAACACGACGCCGCCACGCGCGCCACGCTGGTGGCCGGGCTCGCGCACCTGGGCGTGCGGCTCGACCCCGCCGCCAACGCCGCCGCGCGGGGCGACGCCACCGTGCCGATTCACGCCGCCGACAGCGCGGTCGAAGTCTGGGTCGTGCCCACCGACGAAGGCCGGGTGGCGGCGCAGGCGGCCTGGGCGCTGCTGGACGCGGCGGGCTGAAACGTCAGGTCAGGCGCCCACTCCAACGCCACACCCGCTGCGCCATTCGGCCAGCGCGGCCAGCCGGAACGGCGAGTTGGTCGAGCCGTACAAGTCGTAGCCGCCACGGCGCTCGATGAACTCGAACTCGAAGCGGTCATCGAACGGCGCCGCGTAGGCGTGCAGGAACTCGCCGCCCTGCGCGTCGCGCTCGTAGAACACGCCGGCCTCGCGCATGGCGGCCAGGAAGGCCGGCTCCAGCGCGTACTTGGCGTCGAGGTCGTCGTAGTAGTTGTCGGGCACCGGCAGCAGCGGCGCACCCTGGCGGCGCAGCGCGGCCACGGTGACCAGGATGTCGTCAACCGCAATGGCGATCTGCTGCACGCCACCGCCGCCGAAGCGCGCCACCGAGCGCGAAATCGCGGTGTTGTCGCGCTCCGAAACGATCAGCGAAGTGCGCACCGCCTTGTCGGCGGACTCGATCTCGCGGCTGCGGATGATGCCGAACGGGTCGTGCAGCACCGTGTTGCGCTGCGGCACCAGGCCCAGCACGGCGCGCTGGAACAGCACCCACGGATCGATCTGGCCGCCGGGCACCGCCTGCACCAGGTGGTCGACACGGGCCGATTGCGTCGGCGCGTGGTCGGCCAGCTGGCGCACGGCGGCGGCGTCCATCACGAAGTCGGCCTCGAAGGCGTGCTGGCCGTGGGCTGCGGGCGGGCAGAAGTACAGCAGGCTGCCGTCCGGGGCCTGCACCGCCGGAATGTCGAGCTCGCCCTGGCCGACGCGGCCGGTGACGCGCACACAGCCCAGCGCCTCGGCGCGGGCCAATGCGGCCTGCGGGTCGGCGGTGGTCAGCGCGGTGGCGCAGGCCGAGGTGCCGTGCAGGTCGAAATAGCTGCGCGAGAAGCATTCCTGCTCGCGGTTGAGCACAAGGCGCACGTCGCCCAGGCCGAACAGCTCGACGTCCTTGCTGCGGTGCTGGCCAATGCGCACGAAGCCCAGCGTGGCCAGCAGCGCGGCCAGGCGGGTGGCGGCCGCCGTGTCGACCGCGAATTCGATGAAGGACCAGCCAGCCAGCTGGGGCGGTGGCGGCGGGTTGAACAGCGGCACGCGCGCCGCCGGCTCGGCCGGACGCGTCAGACGCACCTGCTCCTCCAGCCACAGCAGCGAGCGCATCGCGTCGACCGCGTTGGCGCGCGCCGGCGCCGAGCGGAACTCGTCGTTGAAGATTTCCAGCGAAATCGTGCCGGTGTAGCCGGCGTCGAGGATGGCGCCGACAAAGCCGGTCACGTTCATCTCGCCCTGGCCGGGGAAGCAGCGGTAGTGGCGGCTGTGCGTGAGCACATCGGTGTTGACCCAGGGCGCGTCGGCCAGCTGCACGTAGAAGATGCGGTCGCCCGGAATCTGGCGGATCGGCGCCGGGTCGTCGCGCAGCGACAGCGTGTGGAAGCTGTCGAGCGCCAGGCCCAGCGCCGGATGATTCACCTTGTTGACGACGTCCCAGGCCTGCGAGAACAGCTTGACCTGTGTGCCCCAGGCGAGTGCCTCATAGGCGATGCGCATGCCGCGCCGGCCGGCGGCGGCGGCCAGCTGGGCGAACTGCTCGGCCAGCCGGTCGGTGTCGCCCAGCGCGTCAGGCTGCACGCTGGAGCAGACCAGCAGCAGGTCGGTGCCGAGCTGCTCCATCAAATCAAACTTGCGCTCGACCCGGTCCAGGCTGCGCGCGACCTGCGCGGGCGTGCTGCCGTCGAAGTCGCGGAAGGGCTGGAACATGTCGATGGCCAGGCCCAGGTCGGCGGCGATCGCGCGCACCTCGGCCGGCTTGCCGGAGAACTGCAGCAGGTCGTTCTCGAAGATCTCGACGCCGTCGAAACGCGCGGCGGCAATGGCCTGCAGCTTTTCGCGCAGCATGCCGGAGAGGGAAACGGTGGCGATCGATCGGCGCATGGCTAGTCTCGACAAGTGGGCTGGTCAATGTAGGCCGCGGCATGCCACAGGTCCAGGCTTTGCAATCAGCTTGCGATCGATGACTGATCGCAGACAATCATTGACCGACCGCACTACTGGTTTCTACTGAGCCCATGTCCCCCCCGACGCCCACCCCGCCCCGCACCGACATCGACCGCTCGCTGCTCATCGAAGGACTGGGCAAGGGGCTGCGGGTGATCGAGTCCTTCACCGACGACCACCCGCGCCTGACCGCCACCGAGGCCGGCCTGCGCACCGGCATGACGCGCACCGCCGCACGCCGCTACCTGATGAGCCTGGTGCACTTCGGCTACGCCGACACCGACGGCAAGCACTACTGGCTGATGCCCAGCGTGCTGCGCCTGGGCCAGAGCTATCTGGAAGCGGCGCGCCTGCCGCGCTTGGTACAGCCCTTCCTGCAGCGCCTGTCGATGCAGACAGGCGAGACCGCCAACCTCAGCGTGCTCGACGGCCACGAGGTGGTCTACCTGGTGCGCAGCAACTCGCCACGCATCATCTCGATCGGCTTTCAGGTCGGCTCGCGCCTGCCGGCGCACGTCGTCTCACCGGGACTGGCCGTGCTGTCGACCTGGAGCGAGCCGCTGCTGGAGGGCTGGCTGGCCGCACACGCCTTCGGCAAGTTCACGCCCAACACCATCACGGAAGCCGCGCGCTTTCGCGCGGCGGTGCTCAACGCCGGACGGCTCGGCTACGGCCGGGTCGAGCAATCGGTCGACCTCGGCCTGTGCGGTCTGGCCGTGGCGCTGGTCGACCGCAAGGGCCGCTGCGCCGGCGCGCTGAGCATGACCTTCCAGGCGCAGGCCTACCCCGAGGACAGCTGCCTCGTGCGGCTGCTGCCGCCGCTGCAGGAAGCCGCGCACGCGTTGCGCTCTATCCTGTGAACGACACCAACGCCGGAGGTCCCGCCATGAAACGCCAACCCCACCGCCTCAGCCTCATCGCCCTGGCTGGCCTGATGCTGGCGGGCTGCGGCGGCGGCATCTACCTCGGCTGGGACAACAGCGCCGACGCACCGCCCAGCGTGGCCCTGGTCGCCAGCCCCGCCGCCGCCCTGCCGGGCAGCGCGGTACAGCTCAGCGCCGATGCCAGCGACGACTACCGCGTGGTGCGCGTGAGCTTCTACCGCGTCGGCGACAACGGCGTTGCGCTCTGGCTGGGCGACGACTACGCCCGGCCCTACCGCTGGGACAGCGTGCTGCCCGAGAGCGCCTTCAGCAGCGTGCGCTACTTCGCCCGCGCCGAAGACGACGCCGGCCAGCGCCGCGACAGCGCGCTGTCTGCCGTGACCGTATTGCGCTGATCGCCCATTGCAGCAGCCGGCCGGCCCGGCAAAGCGGCCGGGCTGCGGCGAAAATCCCGCCCATGCTGTCCCGCCACACTCCCCTGAGCCTTGCGCTCACCTGCGCCCTGTTCGCCCTGTCATCCCTGAACCGCGCGGCCGCCGAAGGCGCGCCGGTGATCGACATTCCCACCGAAACCGACACCAGCACGCTCGCCCCCGTCGCCGATGCCGACGAGGTGCCCAAGATCTCCGCCGAAATCGGCCTGCGCTTTGCGCTCAGCAAGTCCACCTACACCAGCCGACGCCTGGCGTCTGACGGCGACATCGACTACCGCTGGACCCGCAGCGAGATCAGCAGCGAATTCCGCATCGACCGCGAATACGTCCAGGCCAACGGCGGCGCTGCCGAGGTCAACCGCGACGAATACGACGCCAACATCAAGTGGAAGCGCATGCTGCTGGACAACCCGTTCTACAGCTTCGTCTCGCCCCGGCTGCGCTACAACCGCTTCGGCTACTTCCGCAGCTCGCAGGCTTGGCGGGTGGGTCTGGGCCGGCGATTCGAGCCCAGCCCGCGCCTGAACCTGAGCCTCGAAGTCGGCCCCGGCATCCGCTGGGCGCAGAAGCAGGCCGGCGGCAGCGTGTTCGAGACGCTCTACGGCATCTCCAGCAAGCTCGACTACGAGCTGACCGACACGCTCTACTTCAAGTTCAACTACGTCGACGAGCGCTCCAACCGCGAGAACTACCGCACCCTGAGCGCCAGCCTGCGCAACAAGATCACCGAGCGGGTCTGGCTCAAGTACGAAATGCAGTACCGCAAGGCCTTCCCGTTCGACAGCGCACCCAGCCAGGCCGAATCGAGCTTCGATGCGGGCCTGAGCTACCGGTTCTGATCAGCCCGGGAGGCTGCGCGGCGCCAGGTAGACCGGCTCGATGCGGGTCGAGCCGCACACCCCCACCTCCTGCCCGTGCTCGGCCAGCCAGCGCACGGCGGCCTGGCGGCCCAGGTCGAACAGGGTCTGCAGCAGGCGCGGGTCGGTGTTGAGCTTGCTGGACGCGTCAAACGGCGCCAGCCCGGCCTCGTCGGCCACGCGGTGCAGGCGCAGGTTCTTGTAGTCATCGGACGACACCTGGCCCTGCGCGATCAGCTTCTGCACAAAGGCGATGGCGCGCATCTCGGCCACCAGGCTGGCATTGAAGGTGATTTCGTTCACCCGGTCGGCAATGTCCAGCGCGCTGGTGGGCACGCCGGGGCGCACCAGCGGGTTGATCTGCACCAGCAGCACGTCCACCGCGCCCGTGCCGTAGATCAGCGGCCAGATCGCCGGGTTGCCGGCAAAGCCGCCATCCCAGTAGGCCTGGCCGTCGATCTCGACCGCGTGCGACATCTGCGGCAGGCAGGCCGAAGCCAGCAGCGCCTCCACCGACAGGTCGGCGCCGCTGAACACCCGGGGCTGGCCCGTGCTGACGGCGGTGGCCGTGACAAACACCTTCAGCGGCCCGGCGCGCAGCGCTGCCACATCCACATGGCGCACCAGGATGTCGCGCAACGGGTTGAGGTTGAGCGGGTTGATCTGGTAAGGGCTGAAGGTCTTGAGCCAGCCATCCCACAGGCTGTAGAGCGGCCAGGCACCGGTGTTGAACAGCCAGGCGGGCCAGGCCGGCAAGGCAGCCCAGGCGTCAGAGGAGCGCCGTCCATTGGACGCCGCTGCACGGCCCAGGCAGCCGGGCACGCCCGCCACGTCGCTCCAGAACGCGCGCAGCGCCTGCCGGGCGCCCTCACGTCCGCCCCGCGCGTAGCCGCAGGCCAGCACCGCCGCGTTCATGGCCCCGGCGCTGGTGCCGGAAACGCCGTCGAAGGTCAGTTGACCGTCTTCCAGCAGGGCGTCCAGCACGCCCCAGGTGAACGCACCGTGCGAGCCGCCGCCTTGCAGCGCCAGGTCCAGCAGGCGGGTCGGCGGGGATACCGGCTTGGATGGTGGCTTGGGCGACGACTTGGGCGGCACGGGCATGGCGGAATCCTGGTGGCTGCACGGCGGCAGGGAGTTTCAATTCTGCCGGTTGCAGGTGACAGGGGCGCCCGCCAGGGGGCCGCGCTCAGCCCGGCTGGCTCAACACGCGCAAGAGTTCGTGCCCATAGGCCTCCAGCCGCTTGGCGCCCACGCCGGTGATGTCACCCAGTTCGGCCAGGCTGTGCGGCTCACGCCGGGCCATCTCGGCCAGCGTGGCGTCATGGAAGACCACGTAGGGGGGCAGGTTGTGCTCGCGGGCGACCTCGGTGCGCCAGGCGCGCAGGGCATCGAAGCGCTGTTGCGCAGCGGCATCGAGGTCGATCGGCGCGGGCCGGCTGGCCGCCCCGGCGCCCGAGGTGCCGCGTGCGCCTCGGGCCCGCTTGGGCTGCTCGGGCGGCGTCTTCATGCGCAGGTTGACCTCGCCGCGCAGCACGGCGCGGGCGCTGTCGGTCAGCGCCAGCGTGTTGTATTCGCCCTCGGCCACCACGTGACCCAGCGCGATCAGCTGGCGCAGCACGGCGCGCCATTGCGCCTCGCTCAGGTCGGCGCCGCAGCCGAAGGTCGACAGCGCGGCATGGCCGTACTGCGCGATCTTGTCGGTGGTCTTGCCGCGCAGCACATCGATCAGGTGCACGGCGCCGAAGCTGCGCGCGCCGCCCTGCTCGCGGCCTTGCTGGGCAAAGCGGTAGATGCCGCTGAGAGCCTTGCGCGCCGCCTCGGTGCCGTCCCAGGTGCTGGGCGGGCGCAGGCAGTTGTCGCAGGCGTTCTGGTACGGACGGCAGGGCGGGCCGTCTTCGCCGAAGTAGCTCAGCAGGCGCACGCGGCGGCAGTCGTGCGCCTCGGCCAGCGCCAGCAGCGCGTCGAGCTTGCCGCGCTGCACGCGCTTGAATTCTTCGGCCGCCGGGCTTTCGTCTATCAACCGGCGCTGGTAGACCAGGTCGGCCAGGCCATAGGCCATCCAGGCCTCGGCCGGCGCGCCATCGCGGCCGGCGCGGCCGGTCTCCTGGTAATAGCCTTCGATGTTCTTGGGCAGGTCGAGGTGGGCCACAAAGCGCACATCGGGCTTGTCGATGCCCATGCCGAAGGCGATGGTGGCGACCATCGTCAGCCCTTCCTCGCGCAGGAAGCGGTCCTGGTGGCGACGGCGCACCTGCGCGTCCAGCCCGGCGTGGTACGGCAGCGCGGGCACGCCCTCGCCTTCGAGCCAGGCGGCCACTTCCTCGACCTTCTTGCGACTGCCGCAGTAGACGATGCCTGCCTCACCCGGATGCTCGTCGCGGATGAAGCGCAGCAGCTGCGCACGGGCGCTGAGCGCCGAGCTGTCGCGCTCGGTGATGGTGTAGCGGATGTTGGGCCGGTCGAAGCTGCTGATGAAGACGTGCGCGTCCTGCAGCTGCAGCCGCTCGATGATGTCGGCCCGGGTGTGGCCGTCGGCGGTGGCGGTGAGCGCGATGCGCGGCACGCTCGGGAAACGCTCGTGCAACGCACTCAGCGCCAGATAGTCCTCGCGGAAATCGTGGCCCCACTGGCTGACGCAATGCGCCTCGTCGATGGCGAACAGCGACAGCAGGCCACGCTCGTTGAGCGAATCCAGCACGCCCAGGAACCGGGGCGTCAGCAGGCGCTCGGGCGCCACGTACAGCAGCGTCAGCCGGCCGGCGAACAGGTCGCGCTCCACGCCCTGCGCTTCTTCGCTGCTCAGGCTGGAGTTGAGGTACGCGGCGGGCACGCCGACCTCGTCGAGCGCGCCCACCTGGTCGTGCATCAGCGCGATCAGCGGGCTGACCACCACCGTGACGCCGCGCCCGGCCTGCTGGCGCACGATGGCCGGCACCTGGTAGCACAGGCTTTTGCCGCCGCCGGTGGGCATCAGGACCAGCGCGTCGCCGCCGGCAATCACCGTCTCGACGATGACCTCCTGCTGGCTGCGGAAGGCCGGGTAGCCGAACACCTGCGAGAGCACTTGGCGGGCGGGTGGGGTGTCGACGGCGGGATCTTGGCTCATGAGGGCGTGGATGGTAGCGGCGCCCCACGCACCGGCCTATCCCACCTTGGCGGGAGGCGCCGGCGGCGGGGTGGCTGGCACAATTCGGACCATCTTTCTATTTCTACATCCGCCTCGCCCCCCGGGGCGACGTACAGGAGCCGCTCATGGCGTCAGTCAACAAAGTCATCCTCATCGGCAACCTCGGCCGCGACCCCGAAGTGCGCTACACGCCCAGCGGCGCGGCCGTCTGCAACGTCTCGATTGCCACCACGCGCAACTGGAAGGGCAAGGACGGCGGTGAGCGCCAGGAAGAAACCGAATGGCACCGCGTGGTGTTCTACGACCGCCTGGCCGAAATCGCCGGCGAGTACCTGCGCAAGGGCCGCCCGGTCTACGTCGAAGGCCGCCTGAAGACGCGCAAGTGGACCGACAAGGAAGGCAAGGAAAACTACACGACGGAGATCGTCGCCGACCAGATGCAGCTGCTGGGCGGCCGTGAAGGCAGCGGCGGCGGTGGCGGCGGCATGAGCGCCGAAGAGGAAATGAGCATGGGTGGCGGCATGTCCAGCAGCCGTGAAAGCGGTGGCATGGGCGGGGGTGGTGGCTATCGCCGCGACGCCTCCGAAGGCCGCGCAGCGCCTGCGCCACGCGCGCCGGCACCGCGTCCGCCCGCACCGGCGCCCACCCAGAAGCCGACGACCGGCTTTGACGATATGGATGACGATATTCCGTTCTGAAAACAGGAAAAGGACGGCGCCACCGTCCGTCAACAGCCCAGCCCCTTGCTGTCGCGGCAAGGGGCTTTTTCTTTTTCGGTACCCGACAGCGGGCCGCTGCCCAGTCAGGGAAGCGGCCTGCCAACCTCCCTCGGCGCTGTGGGGTCAGGCGCTGTAGAACTGCAGCAGCGGGCCATCACCGATGCCGCCGATCGGGCCGGGGACGTGGCCGGGGGCCGGGCCGCGCATCGTGACGGTGATGGCCATCCGGTAAGCGCCAGCGGGGACGGCGCCGGCCGGGAAAGTGAAGTCCACGGTGTAGTTGGCCGGATTGAGGGCCACCAGCGGCGTGGTCTGCACATTGCCCGGCAGCGTGAAAGGCGCGCCGCCCATGCGGTCGATGTAGACCGTGACCTCCCAGTCGCCCGCCAGCAGCGAACTCAGTGA
Organism: Leptothrix sp. (in: b-proteobacteria); assembly: GCF_965250675.1. Classification (NCBI taxonomy): domain Bacteria; kingdom Pseudomonadati; phylum Pseudomonadota; class Betaproteobacteria; order Burkholderiales; family Sphaerotilaceae; genus Leptothrix; species Leptothrix sp. (in: b-proteobacteria). Next base: position 455,603 of record NZ_CBDFPH010000001.1, on the reverse strand, counting down.
CCCGCTGGTCTGCCACTCGACCCGCACGCCCCACGGCTGATCCGAGCGGATGCTGCTGGCCGGCGTGAGCACCGGGGGGAAAGGCATAGGCGGCGGACTCGTCAGTTCGGTGATCGTCGCCTGCGCGGTGCTGGCGATCACGAAGGCGGGCAGGCTTTCTTCAAAGACGATCGGGAAGGGATTAGCCATGATGGACTCCTTTGAGAACAGTGAGACAACTCAACCGTCGAGAGCTTTTGCACAGGCTTTCGACAGAATTGACTGTAGAAAGCCACCGTTAATAGACAGATACCGCGCCGATTACGTACAGACTTAGCGGTGTGGCGTGTGGCGGTTAAGCTCAGGCACGGCACAGGCCGCCGGAGCGCGCGGCCATCCAAGGCCCTCGTCAAAGCATGTTCAGAGCCCCTCGCGGCGCGTGATGCGGCGGTACAGCTCGGTGGTTTCGGCGCTGGGGTTGAGGCCGAGTTGCCGGCGCAGCGTCACCAGGCATTGGCGGTACTGGCGTTCGGCGAGTTGCGGCTGGCCGAGCAGGGCGTAGCAGCGCATCAGGCGGCGATGGGCCACTTCGTTGCATTCGTCCAGGCCCAGGTGGCGCAGGGTGATGCGCAGGCAGCCATGCAGGTCGCCCGAGGTTTCGCGCAGGGATGACAGGCGCTCCAGCACCTGGTTGAGCCGATCGCGCTGCGCCTGGGACTGCGCCATCAGCGCCGGCTCGTGCTCACTGTCGTCGACCAGGTCGGTGCGGTAGAGCGCAGCGGCGACCTCGTAATGCGCGATGGACTGGGCCGCATGGCCGGCAGCGTCCTCCTGCGCGCCGAGTACGGCGTGCAGCTGGAACTGCTCGATGTCAAGCCAGGTTTCACCCCGTGTGAGGATCTGGTAGCCCTCGTCGCTGTGGTGCAGCAGGTTAGGCTCGTGCAGCTGGCGGCGCACGCGGTGCAGGTTGACGTTCAGGTTGTTGCGTGCGGCCGCTGCATCGACCTCGGGCCAGAACAGGCTGCACAGGCGCGCCCGTGACAGCGGCCGGCGGCGGTTGAGCAGCAGAAACATCAGCAGCGCGCGGGCCTTGCCGCGCGGCAGGTCTTGCAACTGTTCACTGCCCACGCAGATCTGGAAGCCGTCGAGCATCTGCACGTTCAGCGACGCGACCGCAGTGGCCGTGGCGGTTGCTGCCACGGCGCGGGTGCTGGCATGCTCGGCCGCCTCACCCGGGGCCTTGCCAGGCGCAGCACCGGGGACGGTTGTCGAGGCAGCAGGTGCGCCAGCCGGCGGGCGGATCCGAGGGTCCGGGGCCGGCTCGGGTGGCGCTGCGTCATCCCACTGCGACAGCGTCGTGTCCCAGACACCCAGCAGCATGCGCGTGGCGGCAAGGATGTTGCCCAGATTCCCGGGTGGGGGAATGCTGGACAGGGGCACGTGAGCCCATTCAGGCTTGGAATTGGTCACCGGGGGCTCCCTGCAGTCGTCTGGCGGATGTCAGCTCGTGATTTTCATTTTTGCCGTTTTGGAGTTGTACGGGCCTTGCGAGCTGTCAATCGCCGGGAGCAGGGAAAGGCATGGGCTGCGCACAAAGTCGCAGCCTGAAACGCGTTCTGCGGCCAAGTTGCGCTAGAGCGTGGCGGACGCGGCAGGCGGCGGGCCGAGGCGCAGCTGCACGGTGCAGCCCTCGCCTTCATCGCGCAGGAGCAGGCCGCCGCCGTGGGCGCGGGCGACCAGATCGGCCAGCATCAGGCCCAGGCCGCTGAGGGCGGCGTAGTCCTGCGCGTCGATGGCTGTCTGCAGGCGCTGGCGCTCGTCAGGCGGAATGCCGGAGCCGTTGTCGCGCACGGCCACCCACATGTCACGCCCCTGCGGGCGTGCCGTGACGGTGACGCGGCTGGCGCCGTGGCGCTGGGCGTTGTCGAGCAGGTTGAGCAGGGCGGCGGCCAGCAGGTCGGGGTCGGCGTGCAGGACGAGGTGTTGCGGTGCCTGGATGTCGAGCCCGTCGAACGGCAGGTAGGCCAGCAGCGCGTCGAGCTGGACCGGCTCCCAGTGCGGCTCGGAGCCGGTGCGGAACAGCGTCAGCAAGGCGTTGACGACGCGGCGCAGCCGGCCGACCGCCTCGCGCGAGCGCAGCAGCCGTGGCTGCAACTCGGGCGGGCATTCGCGCAGCGCCACGGCCAGCTGGGTGTCCATGCCCGCCAGCGGCGTGCGCAGCGCGTGGGCGGCGTGGGCGGTGAAGGCGCGCTCGCTCGCCACGCGCTGGGCCAGGCGCTGGCCGAGGTCGGTGATGGCGTGCTGCATGGGCGCCAGTTCGGTGCGGGTGGCCGGTGGCAGCACGGCGTCCGGGCGCAAGGGGTCGAAGGTGCGGACGCTCTCGGAGAGTTCATCGAGCGGCTGCAATTCACGCCGGACCCAGATGCGCATCCACAGCGCGCAGGCCAGGCCGACCAGCATGGCCGAACCGATCACCACCACGGAGGCTTCGATGCGGGCTTCCCGGCGTTCGGCGCCTTCCTGCGCGACGTAGAGCATCAGCTTGGGGGCATCAGGCGCGGGCGGACTGAAGGTCATGCCAAAGATGCGCCATTGGTCGCCGACATCGGCAAAGCCGGCGGCCGGCACCGTCAGCAGCGCCTGGTCGGGCGCCCGGTGCGAGCGCAGCAGCACGGTCTGATGGGCGTCGACCAGCTGCCAGACCAGATGTTCCTTGTGGGAAGGCGCCGCCATGGCACCGGCCGGGCCTGCTTTCAGGGGCAGCGCGCCGGCATGCAGGTCCAGCAGGCCGTAGATGATCTCGGCCGACTCCTGCAACGTGTTGTCCATGAGCTCATCGACCTCATGACGCACCATCGACCAGACCACGGCGGTGACGGCCAGCCCCCAGACCAGCGACACCCGCAGCAGCTTATGCGACAGCCGCGCCCGGATCGACGGCAACGCCATCAGGTCGGCACCCGGTAGCCCAGGCCGCGCACGGTCTCGATCACGTCGTGGCCGAGCTTGCGGCGCAGGCGGCTGACGTGAACTTCCAGCACGTTGCTGACGTTCTCGGTCTGGAAGCCGCACACCAGCGCATCCAGATCGGACTTGGCGACGATGCGGCCGCTGCGCAGCAACAGGGCCTCCAGCACCGCCCATTCGCGGGCGGTCAGGTCGACCGCCTCGCCCGCCCGCCACACCGCTTTGGCGGCCAGATCAATCTCGACCGGGCCGAGTTGCCGGCGATGCTGGCTCGCGCCCGACAGGCGGCGCGCCAGGGCGCGCACGCGGGCGGCGAGTTCTTCGGGCTCGAAGGGCTTGACGATGTAGTCGTCCGCGCCCCGGTCGAGGCCGTGGATGCGGTCGCGGATCAGGTCGCGCGCGGTCAGCACGAAGATCGGCGTGGTGTTGCCGCGATGGCGCAGCGCAGCGATCCAGTCGAGGCCCGAGCCGTCCGGCAGGTTCCAGTCCACCAGCAGCGCGTCGTACGGCTCCTGGCCGAGCGCCTGCACCTGGCTCAGGCGCGTGAACCACTCGACCACATGGCCTTCGCAGCGCAGGAAGGCACTCAGGCCCTCGCCGAGGATGGCGTCATCTTCCAGCAGCAGGAGTCGCATCGTCAAAGGCCCTGGCAAATCATGATCAATATCTCACCACAGCTCAGTAGCGTTCCTTGACGCCGGTGACCATGGCGCGGATGAGCCTCACGCGCTCCAGCCGGCCCATGATGAGGGCCGCCGCTGCGTGCAGTCCCGCCAGAGCGATCAGGCCGGAGGCGAGCCACTCGTGCAACTCCTGCAACCATTCCTCGCCCCAGAAGGCGTCGGTGCCCTGCATGAAACCGGTGAGGCCCAGGCCAAGCACCGTGGCCATCAGCGCCAGCATCATGACGGCACCCAGCGGGTTGTGCCCAGCGTGAAACTCCACCCGGCCCGAGCGCATGACCTTCAGGTGATCCAGCAGCCGCTTCGGCGTGGGAAAGAAATCGCTGAAGCGGGCGTACCGGCTGCCCACGAAGCCCCAGACGATGCGCGCCGACACCAGCGCGCTGGCGGCGTAGCCCACCCATTGGTGCAGGTCTTCGCCGTCGTCGATCACGAAATAGTTGAGCAGCACGCAGCTCACCAGACTCCAGTGGAAGACACGGATGAAAAGATCCCAGACCCGAACGCGCAGGTGCGCTCCTGAGCGGGAGGCCACCGGACGAAGAATCCGGGCAAGCAGGCTTTGCGCCGGCACTGACTCGTTGATGGAACCTGGATTCATCGGGGGACTCCGCTCGCTGAGGTCTGGCGCGTCGATCAGGACTTCTGTTCGAGGATGGCGGCGTTGGACGGGTCGAAATAGATCTCGACCTTCTTGCCGGCCTTGTCGAAACCATAGATCTCGTAGCACTTGCCCTTGCTGACCTTGAACTGCTTGATCTGGTAGCCCTGGCCTTCGAGCTTGGTCTTGAAGTCGGCTTCCTTCATCCACTTGTCTTCCGGCACGGTGCAGGTCGGGCCGGCCACGGCAGCGGAAGCGAGCAGGGTCAGGGCGGCAGCAGCAAAAATCGTTTTCATGGGTAAGTCCTTGTCGATAGGTTTGAACGGGGAGCAGCCACATCAGCCGCCGTGTTGAATTTCACGCCAGTTCCCTGAAGGCGACCTGAAGTGAAACTTTCATCACGGAAATCAACATGAACCGCACCCCGATCTTAAATGGGTTTTTTTCCCATTAATAGCAAGCCAGCGCAAAACTAGGGTAAACACTTACCATGCAGGCATGAATGCAAAAAAGTCACCTGTCGCTGACCCGGTTGAGCATGGCGTCAGCGCCTCGGGAAAACCGGTCCCCAAGCGGGCCTGGTGGCGCTGGGTACCGATCCGGCGACTGGTGGAGCGGCACCGGGCGCGCCTGCTCGGGCACATCCTGAGCCTCAACGAGCGCGACCGCTACCTGCGCTTCGGCTACCCGGCCAGCGACGAGCGCATCCGCCACTACGTGCGCATGCTGGACTTCAGCCGCGACGAGGTCTTCGGCATCTTCAACCGCCGGCTGGAGCTGGTGGCGACCTCGCACCTGGCGCACATTCCGGTCGACGAGTTCGGCCCCACCGCCACCAGCACCACCAGCGCCGAGAACGTACGCATGGCGGAATTTGCAGTCTCGGTGCTGCCTCAGGCACGCGGGCGCGGCTACGGCGACCGGCTGTTCGTGCACGCAGTGCGGCACCTGCGCAACCTGGGACTGGACCGCCTGTTCATCCACGCCCTGAGCGAGAACACCGCCATGCTGCGCATCGCCCGCAAGGCCGGCGCCACCGTCACGCGCGAGGGCGGCGAATCCGAGGCCTGGCTGCAGCTGCCGCGCTACAGCCTGGGCTCCAAGCTCGAAGAGCTGATCGACGTGCAGGCGGCCGAGCTCAACTACGGCGTCAAGCGGCAAGCCCGGTTGATCCTGGTCGGCCTCAAGCGCCATGTCTGGACGCGCTGGCTGGGTGCCTGACGACCGCAGACGCAAAAACGGCAGGTGATCAGCCTGCCGTTTTCGTTTCCGCACCCCCTGCCTTGTGGTGCACGCGCCCTCAGCCCCGGGATACACAAGTGGCAACGGCAGCACCTACCATTACAGGCATGGGCTGAACTGTCAGCCACGACGAAAGACATGCCATGTTCAGTCCTGTTTGGATCATCTCCGGGGTCATCCTGCTTGCTTTGGTGGCCATCGCCATCGCATTGAAGGTGATGCGCCGCTCATCTGATGCGAAAAGCCAGACCGAAGCACTGCCCGAAGAGTGGCCGCTGGTGCAGCGTGCCATCTTCTCGCCGGAAGAACGGGCCCTCTACCGCCAGTTGCGCGCCGCACTGCCCAACCACATGGTGCTGGCCAAACTGCCGCTGGTGCGCTTCTGCCAGCCGCAGGACCGCGAGGAGTTGCGCTACTGGTTCGGCCTGCTCGGGCCGATCCACGTCAGCTTCGTGGTCTGTGCCGACAACGGCCGGGTGCTGGCCGCCATCGATCTGGAAAAACCGAATCGCCCGTCGTCCAAGCGCACCCTGGCCATCAAGCAGGCAGTGCTCGAATCCTGCCGTGTGCGCTACGTGAAGTGCCGCACCGACCAGCTGCCCAGCGCCGCTGAATTGCAGATGCTGGTGCCGCACCAGACCGACGGCGCGCGTCCGCAGGTGCCCAGCACGCTGGCCGACCGCCAGGAGCGCCGCTCGACGCTGGCGCACAGCCTGCGTGCCAACGACAACCAGACACAGTGGTTCGAGTCCGGCTTCTCGCACGACTCGTTCTTCGCCCCCGAAACCCAGCGCGACCCACTGGCCGACGAACCGGTCAGCAGCAAGCCGGGCGCCCCGCAGGCTCAGACCGCCGAAGCCGGCGCCGAGGCGGACCCCGCGCAACGCATTCCGCGCCCGATCCGCCGCCGCGAGGACTTCGGCCCCAGCGGCGACTCGGCCGGCCACATCATCGGCCGCGGCTGACCCGATGCCCCACACGAGCCAGCCCTATGCCGGGCTGACGCCCTACGCCGTGCTTGATGCGCTGGACGCCGCCGGCCTGCGCGGCGACGGCCGCATCCTGCAACTCAATTCCTACGAAAACCGCGTCTTCCAGATCCACCTGGAAGACGGCGCCGTGGTGGTGGCCAAGTTCTACCGCGCCGGGCGCTGGAGCGACGCGCAGATTCTGGAAGAGCACGCCTTCGCGCTCGAACTCGCCGCCGCCGAGGTGCCGGCCGTGGCGCCGCTGACGCTCAGCGTGGCTGCGCCGGATGTCACGCTGGCCGGCACCCCGCCCACGCTGGCGCACTGGCAAGGCTGGCGCTACGCCGTCAGCCCGCGCTGCGGCGGCCGGGCGCCGGAACTGGAAGACCCCGCCACGCTGGAATGGATCGGCCGCTTCCTGGCCCGGCTGCATGGGGTCGGCCAGCAGCGGCCTTTTGCGCACCGCGTCACGCTCGACAGCAGCGCTGCCGGCCGCGCCAGCGTGCAGTGGCTGCGCGAGAGCGGCCTGCTGCCGCCCGGCACCAGCGCCTGGCACAACGCGGCGCTGGCGGCGCTCGACGCGGTCGACCGCGCCTTCGAGCGCCACGGCCCGATGCAACTGCTGCGCCTGCACGGCGACTGCCACGCCGGCAACCTGCTGTGGACGCCCGCCGGCCCGCACTTCGTCGACCTGGACGACGCCGTCATGGGCCCGGCCGTGCAAGATCTGTGGATGCTGCTGGGCGGCGAACGCCACGAGATGCAGGCCCAGCTGGGCGCGCTGCTCGACGGCTACGAAACACTGCGCGAATTCGACCGCCGCGAGCTGGCGCTGATCGAGCCGCTGCGCACGCTGCGCCTGATTCACCACAGCGCCTGGATCGCCCGGCGCTGGGACGACCCGGCCTTCCCGATCGCCTTCCCGTCGTTCGAGAGCCCGTCCTACTGGGACCAGCAGGCCACCCAACTGCGCGAGCAGGTCGAGGCCATGGCGGGCGCACCGCTGGTGGCCTGAAGGCCCGGCCGGTCAGTCCGGGCGTGGCGTTGACGGCTCGCGCTGCGCCATCAGGTCGGCCAACGCCAGCGACGCCGCATCGCCCCGCGCCTGCAGCCCTGCCACCACGCCCAGCCGGTCGTCCAGCGGCCGGTTCTGGCTCAGCTTGAACTTGCCCACCAGTCGCGTCAGGCGGATCTCCACGCACACCAGCACGCGCATCAGGCCAGCGGTGTAGTCGGGCGGCGCGTCGTGGATCGACCACGGCTGCGGCTGGCTGGCCTCATGCGTGGCGGTCAGGCGCTGGAGCTGGTCGAGCAAGGCCCCATTGACCGCAGCAGGGTCGCCTGACGCCAGCCCCTCCAGCACACGCGCCTCGCCGTGCGCATGCACCACCGCGTAGTTCCAGGTCGGCACCACCTTGCCGTGCAAGGGCTTGCTGGCGTACCAGCCGGGGCTGATGTAGCCCTGCGGCCCGTGAAAGATCACCTGGCAGCCGGCTGATCTTCCAGGAGCCGCCAGCCCGCGCCAGACCGGATTGCCGCGCGGCAGGTGCGCCAGCAGGCGCGGGCCGGCGGGGTGATCGGCGTCCAGCAGGAAGGGCAGGTGGTTGACGTCCACACCCGCCTCCGGCGACGGGGTGATCCAGGTGCCCAGCGGGTAGGCGCGCATCAGCGCGTGCAGGGCCGCAGGGTCGGTTTCTTCGAAGTGGCTGGGCAGGTACATGGCGCGGGCAGCTTAGCATCGCGGCCCGTGCCATTCACCTTTGTCGATGGCCGAGCCGCCCATGCCTGATACCCCAACGCCCGATACCCTGACGCCATCCTCCCCCGCCACGACGGCCACCCCGCCCCGCCGCTGGCTGCGCCGTCTGGCCTGGAGCGTGGGCGGCGTGCTCGCGCTGCTGGCCGCACTCACCGCGCTGCTGACGGGGTGGCTGCCCGACTGGGTGCGCCCGCGCCTCGAAGTGGCGGCGCAAGACGTGCTCGGCACGCCCGTGAGCCTGGGGCCGATCACGCTGCAGCCCTGGGCGCTGGCGCTGCAGGTGGGCGGCGTGCGCATCGGCCCGGCCGAGGCGCCGCTGTTCAAGCTCGACGGTGTGCAGGTGCAACTGGCCAGCGAAACCCTGTGGCGACGCGCACCGGTGGTGCGCAGCCTGACGCTGCAGGCGCCGCAGGCGTGGGTGCAGCGCACGGCGTCGGGCGCGTTCAACTTCAGCCCCGTGCTGGCCCATGTGCGCGACTGGCGCGTCGCCCACCCGCCCAGCCCGGAGCCGACGCTGTTCGCGCTGCACAACATCCGGCTGAGCGACGGCCAGGTGCACTACCAGGACGACACGCTCGGCCAACGCCACGAGGTCACCGCGCTACAGCTCGGCGTGCCCTTCCTGTCCAACCTGCCCAGCGACGTGCAGACCGAGGTGCAGCCGCAGCTGAGCGCCGCACTCGACGGCAGCCAGATCGAACTCGGCGGCCACGCCAAACCCTTCGCGCCCGGCCAGCCCGCCGAGCTGACCCTGCACTGGCAAAAACTCGCGCTGCACGACTGGGCCGGCCTGCTCAAGGCGGTGCTGCCGCCGGACTGGCCGGTCGACCTTCAACGCGGCCTGCTGGACGCCGAGCTGAAACTGAGTTTCGAGCGGCCCATCACGGCAAACACCGCCACGGCAGCACCTGAGACGCCCCGGCTGCAGGTGCAGGGCGACCTCACCCTGTCGCAACTGCAACTCGCCCTGCCGGCCCAGCACGCCCGCGTCGCCTGGCAGCAACTCAAGCTCAGCGGGCTGGACCTGGCGCCGCTGCAGCAGCGTTACGCGCTGGCCGAGGTCGCGCTGCAGGGGCTGGACGCGGCTTACACGTTGACGCCGGCCCCAGCCGCAACGACGAGGGCAGTCCCGGCCGCAGCAACGGCACCCGCCGCCAGCGCATCCACCCCGCAATGGCAGATCGGCCGCCTGAGCTGCGCCGACTGCCAGTTGCAGCTGCGCGATGCCCGCACCAACGCCAGCACACCCACCGACATCACGTTGAAGCAGACGAATCTGTCGCTGGCGCCGCTCTCCAGCGACCTGAGCCAGCCGCTGCAGCTGCAGTTTGCGGCGGCGATGACGTCATCAGTGGGTGCCACGCAGCCCGCCAGGCCGGGCCAGATCGCGCTCAACGGCACGCTGCACCCGCAACCGCTGGCGCTGCAGGCCCACGTCAAGCTCGACGGCATCGACCTGCGCGTGGCCCAGCCCTACATGGCGCCGTACGTGAACCTGACGCTGATCGGCGGCGCGCTCGGCACCGACGGCCAGCTGACGCTGTCGCGCCGGGCCGCCCAGCCAGGTGCGGCGCCGCAGCTTGACCTGGACTACCAGGGCCGCCTGGCGGTGGCTGATCTGCGCACGCAGGACAGCGTCACGGGCGCGGATTTCGTGCAGTGGAAATCGCTCGGATTCCAGGATTTGAAGGTGGCGCTGCGCCGTGACAGCGAGGTCGACGCCGACCTGGGCCGCATCAGCCTCGACGGCCTGCAGGCGCGGCTGATCCTGCACCCGGACGCGCACCTGAACGTGGCCGACATCGTCAAGCCCAGCGCGCAGGCCGAGCCGAAATCGCTGACGACGCCGCAGTCTGCGACTTCGACATCCACGCCGGCGCGCGCCACGCCAGTGGCCGCCGCATCGAATGCGCCCAAGCTGCGCTGGCAGGAGGTGCGCATCGACCGCAGCTCGGTCTACTTCAGCGACTACTTCATCAAGCCCAACTACTCGGCGCGGCTGACGCAGTTGAAGGGCAGCCTCTCGGCACTCAGTTCCAGCGCGCCGCAGCCAGCGCAGGTCGAGATCGCCGGCGCATTGGATGACGGCGCGCCGCTGCGCATCGCCGGGCGCTTTCACCCGCTGGGCGCGCGGCTGTTCACCGACATCGAGGCCTCGGCGCGCGGCATCGCCCTCACGCGCCTGAGCACCTACGCCGAGCGCTACGCCGGCTACGCCATCGACCGGGGCTCGCTGTCGGTCAACCTGCGCTACAAGATCGACCAGGGCCAGCTGCAGGCCGAGAACCAGCTCTTCCTCGACCAGCTCACCTTCGGCAACGAAGTGGCCAGCGCCGACGCCACCCAACTGCCGGTGCGGCTGGCGGTGGCGCTGCTCAAGAACGGCCGGGGCGAGATCGACCTGCGCCTGCCGGTGGCGGGCACGCTCGACGACCCGCAGTTCTCGGTCGGCGGCATCGTCTGGAAGCTGGTGCTCAACCTCATCAACCGGGCCGTGACGGCGCCGTTTGCGCTGCTGATGGGCGGCGAGAGCGAGGAGCTGGCGCAGGTCGAGTTCGCCCCCGGCTCGGCCGAGTTGAGCCCCGCCGCCCGCGAGCGTCTCGACACCCTGGCCCAACGCCTGCAGGACCGCCCGGCGGTCAAGCTTGAAGCCACGGCCGAGGCCGATCCGGTCAGTGACGGCGCGGCGCTGCAACCGCCGGCGCCCCCGGCGACTGCAGCCTCCGGCACGGCAGCGCCCGCCTCAAAAGCCGCCGCCCCAACTCCCGCTGCCAGCGCTCCCGCCTTCGACCTGCCCGCCGCCCTGCGCACGCTGGCCGACCGGCGCGCCGACGCCGTCATGGCTTATCTGTCGGCCCGGCTGCCGGCCGAGCGTGTGCTGATCAACCGCTCAGTGGTGGCCGGCTCGGGCGCCGTGCAGGACCGCGGTCCCAGCCCGCGCGTGCAGTTCACGCTGCGCTGAGCGGCCACCTTGCTGCGGCCTCGTCAGTGGCCGTGGCCTGTGGCGGGGCCATGCGCCGCACCGGCCTGGATCTTGACCACGCCCTCGAAACTGGCCAGTTGCGCACGATCGGCCCCGCTCAGGCGCGCCTCGGCTTCGATCAGGGCGGTACTCAGCGCCTGAGCCTGCGTGGCGTTCAAGCCGGTGCCGACCAGTCCTTGCGGATCTTTCAGGGCGTCGCCGGCACAGAACGTCACTTCCCAGGCCTCGCCGGGCATGCGTTTTCTGAGCAGGGCACGACCACCGCGTTCGCCCTGAAACCAGCCGGCAATCGCCACGCCGCCCTGCACCACCACGGGGTCGACACGCAGCGGCGCATCGGGACGCTCCCAGGTGGCCTTGAGCACCCGGGTGATGGCGTGGGCATCGGCCGGATCGGTGGCCATCGAGCGCTGGGGCACATCGTCATGTGCGTGCGTGCCATGAGCATGAGCAGGGCTGATGTACGCCGCAGACAGGCCCAGGCTCAACAGCACCGCAGTCCATACGGACGGAGTCATCGTGTGTTTCTTCATCATGAATTCCAGGGTGAATAAATCTCAGAAAGAACCCGTCCACAGATCGGGGGTCAACCACTGCAGGCGCAGGCCCAGCCAATGCGACCGGGCGGCGGCCTGGCGCTCCTGGCCGGCCTCGAACGAGGCGCGCCAGCCCGCTTGGGGCGCCCAGACCGCGGCGGCGCTCAGGCGCTGCAGCGGCGCGTTGGGGGACAGCGCGGCGGCCTCGGCCACCTGGGCGGCGCCGGGGCCATCGAGGCGGTGGCGGGCCGCGAGCCGCTCGGCCCGCAGCGCCAGCGCCCACCGCCCGGAGGCCGACCAGACCAGATCGAGCCAGCCGCCTTGCGTGTGGCCGGTGTAGCGCGCATCGCCATCGCGGGCGTAGAGCGAACCGTCTTCGCGTTGGCCGAGCCAGGCGAGCTGGGCGGTCAGCGGCAGGTCATGCGGCGTCCATTGCGCGCTCAGGCCCAGCAGGCGGCTGCGCCCGTCAAAGCAGACCACGCCTTGCAGGCTGCTGCGGCAATCCGGCACGCTGTGGCTATGGCCGGCGCTGCTGCTGACGGCCACCGTGCCGCGCGCCTCCGGCGCCAGCCAGGCTGCCATCACGTCGGCCTGGAAGTCGCCCCAGCCCCCCCGAAGGCGCAGCACCGGCGCCGCAGGGCCGGCGGGGCCGCCCGGAAACTGGCGCGCCCGCCAGAGGCCCAGGTCAGCGTCCTGCAGGCCCGCGTTGACCGTACCGGCGGGCGCCTGCCAGCGCAGGTTCAGGCCGTCATCGATCCAGTCGTCGTTGAGCATGGAGCGCTTGGCCAGCGGCGGCAGCGCAAAGCGGTCGAAGTGACCCGCACCGGTGATGACCCGGCCCAGCGGCACCCGGTCGCGCCCGGCGCTGGCCCGCCAGATGCCACGCGCATCGGCGTGGCGGGCCTCCAGGCGGGCGGCCTCCAGATGCGTCGGGTCGCGGTCGTGCTGGCCCACCGCCAGATGGGCGCCCAGGACGGACGTCAGGCGCAGACCGGCCTCCAGCGTGGCGTGCTCCAGGTGCAGGCCACGGCGGTCGCTGGGCGTCTGGCCGCTGCCCAGCACGCCACGGTCGCGGGGCGCAGGCCAGATGTGCGGCGACTGCAGGGCCGACACCGCCACGGCAGCACCCAGCCGCAGACCGGGCATCGCCGGAATCGGATCGGCATTCAGGTCATGGGCCCAGCCGCTGGCATGGCTCAAGCCGAGCGCCAGCGCCCACAGCATCGAACGGGTCTTCATGGCGCGCTCCCCTGGGCAGTGGTCTTGAAGGGATCGGCAAAGCGCGAGTCGGTCAGCAGCGTCTCGTCGGTGAGGGTGCGCAGGAAGGCCACCAGATCGGCCTTGTCCTGGTCGGTCAGGCTGATGGCCGAGATCAGGTCGCTCTTGAACGGGTTGGCGCGACCATCGCCCGCGTGCGGACCGCCGCTGAGCAGGCGGCCCCCTGCCGCGTAGAAATCCAGCACCTCTTCCAGCGTGGCAATGCTGCCGTCATGCATGTACGGCGCGGTGACGGCGACATTGCGCAGACCCTGCGCGCGGAACTTGCCCATGTCGCTGGCCACGCCGCTGAGCTCGAACAGGCCGCGGTTGGGGAACGGGAAGCCACCCTGGCCGTCGATGTTGTAGAGGCCGGTGTTGTGGAAAGGCCGGTCCACCAGCCGCATGCCCAGGTGCAGGACCTGGTCGTTGAAGTTGAAGCTGCCGTGGCAGTGAAAGCACTCGGCCTTTTCGCTGTTGAACAGGTTCAGACCGCGCATTTCTGCCGCACTCAGCACCGCCTCGCCGCGCTGGGCCCGGTCGTAGCGGCTGTCGGCGCTGATGAGGGCACGCTGGAAGCTGGAAATCGCCTGCACGACCTGCCCCCAGGTGTACGGGGCTTGAGCGCCAGGATAGGCCGCAGCAAACAGGCGCGCGTAGGTGGCGTCGGCCGCCAGGCGGGCCAGCACCTCGGCCTGGTTCTGGTCGGTGATGCCCATCTCGACCGGATCGGTGCTGAACAACGGCACCAGCGCCTGGTCTTCCAGATTGATGAGCGAGAAGTTCGCCCAGGTCAGCGTGGCGTTGTAGGCCACGTTGACCAGCGATTGCGCGTTGCGCGGGTGCGCCTGCCCGGTCGAGCCGATGGAGACCGCCAGGCCGTCGGTGAAGGCCTTGTCCTGCCGATGGCAGCTGGCACAGGCCTGCTGGCCGTTGCCTGAGAGGCGCCGGTCGTAGAACAGGTGGCGGCCCAGCGCCACTTTCTCGGTGCTCATCGGGTTGTCGGCAGGCACCACGGGGGTCGGAAAACCCGCCGGCAAAGCCCAGGTCCAGGCCGTCGACCGGGCACTGCTGTCCGTGATGTCGGTGCTGCTGCCGCCACAGCCCGCCAGGCCCATCACCAACGATGCGGCCCAAAAAATGAAGTTTTTCATAGCCAGACCGGACCGGCGTGCGGTCCGCGAAAAACGCCGTCCGGCACCCTGGAGCGGACTCGACGGTGCCAGACGGCCAAAGCATCGACCTCAGTCGATGGCACGGAACACCGTGGTGCCGTTCTTGGCGTTGTCCAGGGCGGTGAACATCGCCGTGCACTGCGGATCGTTGGCCGCCGACATGCAACCTGCAGCCGTACCCGTCGTGTTCTGGGTGCCGTTGTTGCCATTGAACAGCGCCTGCAAGTCCAGCGCGATGCGCTTGCTGCCCGGCGTGAACGACGCGATCGTGATGTCGCGCGTGTTGGGCGCCGTGCAGGTGTAGCCCGCCGCCTCGGTGCCCGTGCAACCCGTGGCACCCAGGTGGTAGACGAAGGTGCTGGTATTGGCCACGCTGGTGGTCACGCCAGCGGTCGTGGCGGTAGCCTGGGTGCCATCCGCGTTGATGATTTGCACGCCACCGGTGTAGGTGCCCGCCGCGGTGGCGTTCTCCGGGCTGAACTCGATCTTCAGGTGCTTGCGGCCGCTCTGCCACGACCACGCCATGCCGGGCACGCTGCTGTCGATCGGCTTGGGCGTGCTCGCCACCGTGGGATTGGTGTGGTTGAGCGACTCGGGCACACCCAGCGTGAAGCTCACGCCGGTGTAGGTGCCGGCAGCCACCTTGCCGGAGAGCTTGGTGTTGGTGCCACCGCTGCCACTGCCGTTGACGCAGGTGCCATTCTCGAAGTCGAGCAGCGCCAGCGTATCGCCGGTCGAGGCATTGGCCTGCCATGCGCTCTCGTTGAGCGTCACCGGCACGGCGCTGCCGTCCGCCTTGAGCAGCTTGACGTTGGAGACATAGAAGCGCAGGTCGCTGAGCCGGGCCTTGACCGCAGCCCCGTTGCGGGTGGCCAGCGTATCGACGTTCACGGCGGCGCAGTCGCGGGTGTCGAGCACGGTAGCGCCCAGCGTGGCAGCGAAGTCGATCGACACGTCTTGCGTGGTCGCGACGGCCACAGCGGTGTCGCCGCCCCCGCCACAGGCCACCAGACTGGCAGCGGCCACGGCCATCAGGGGCGCGGTGAATGTGGAACGCGGGAAAAACCGGGAAATTTGTGGTGCAGACATGAAACATCCTGAGAAATCTTTGCCCATGGCAAAGCGCAACCCGACGGCGCAGAAATACCGCGCTCGGGTCAGGGAAAAGCTTTTGGAGGGGTGGCGAAGGGCACCCGACCGGGCGTCAAGCCCGGGAGGTGCCCTCCAGCAGGGCAAATCAGCCGCGCGGCGGGGCGCGGCTCTCAGGCAGCTGGTAGGCCGGTCGCCGCAGGATCTCGGCGGCGTAGGCCTTGAATCGGATCGACTCGACCGGGGGGGCGCACCAACCCAGGTTGAACGACATCGGCAGCGCGGTGGAGACCGGTGCGTCGTCGCAGAAATCGCAGGCCTTGAGGTGGTCCAGCGTCTGACTCAAGGACACCGCGTGCTGCAGCGTCTTGAACTCGTCCGGGCCGACCTGGCCTGCGGCCACACACCAGTCACCGGCCATGGCCAGCGCCAGCGTCTGCTGGCGCTGGCCCAAGCTGGGGTCCTGCAGGCGCAAGGCGTGTGAAACGGTGGGCGCAAGAACGTTGAACAAGATCAGCAGGATGCCGACCTTGTTCAGGAGTTTTTGCAGGGATTTGCGCCACATAGACGCATTGTGCCTTGTGTTGCCTTGCCGAACCTTGCACAAGGCAACACATGTTTACAGGCCTGCGAGCCCAGGATCAGCCCAGGATCAGCGCCTGAATGCGCTTGACGTGCGCAGCCGGATCTTCCAGCTGGCCGCCTTCGGCGAGCAGCGCGTTGTCGAACAGCACCTGCGCCAGGTCGCCGAACTGCGCCGCGCCTTCAGGCAGCGCCGCCAGCTTCTGCACCAGCGCGTGGTCGGCGTTGACTTCGAGCACCGGCTGCGACGCGGGTGCGCTCTGGCCGGCCTGCTTGAGCAGGCGCGCCAGGTGGCCGCTCATGTCGCCCTCCTCGGTCACCAGGCAGGCGGGGGAGTCGACCAGGCGGGTGGTGACGCGCACGTCCTTGGCGCGGCCGGCGAGTGCGGCCTTGATGCGCTCCAGCGTCGGCTTGAAGCCTTCGGCGGCGGCTTCGGCCTGCTTCTTTTCTTCCTCGTCCTGCAGGCCACCCAGATCGACTGCGCCCTTGGCGACGCTCTGCAGGCTCTTGCCCTCGAACTCGTAGAGGTGGCTGAGCATCCACTCGTCGACGCGGTCGGTGAACAGCAGCACCTCGATGCCCTTCTTCTTGAAGATCTCCAGCTGCGGGCTGTTCTTGGCAGCTGCCAGGGTGTCGGCGGTGATGTAGTAAATCACCTCCTGGCCTTCCTTCATGCGCGCCACATAGTCGGCAAAGGACACGCCTTCATCGGCCTGCGTGGAGGCAAAGCGCAGCAGCTTGGCCAGGCGCTCCTGGTTGGCGTGGTCTTCGCCGACGCCTTCCTTGAGCACCGAGCCGAATTCCTTGTAAAAGGCGGCGTACTTGGCCTTTTCGCCCACGTCCTCGTTGTCGGCCAGGGTCTCCAGCATCGACAGCACGCGCTTGGTCGAGCCTTCGCGGATGGCCTTGACGTCGCGGCTTTCCTGCAGCAGTTCGCGGCTGACGTTGAGCGGCAGGTCCGCCGAGTCGATCACGCCCTTGACGAAGCGCAGGTAGGTGGGCATCAGCGCCTCGGCGTCGTCCATGATGAAGACGCGCTTGACGTAGAGCTTGACGCCGCCGCGCTTGTCGCGGTTCCACAGGTCCATCGGCGCCTTGGCCGGGATGTAGAGCAGCTGGGTGTATTCGCTGCGGCCCTCGACGCGGTTGTGGGTGTAGGCCAGCGGCGGGGTCTGGTCGTAGGTCAGGGTTTCGTAGAAGGTCTTGTACTCGGCGTCCGTCACCTCGCTCTTGCTGCGCGCCCACAGGGCGGCGGCCTTGTTGACGGCTTCCCAGTCGTCGGCGATGACGTTCTCGCCCTTCTCGGCGTCCCAGGTTTCCTTGCGCATCAGCACCGGCAGGGAGATGTGGTCGCTGTACTTGCTGATGACGCTCTTGAGCTTCCAGGTGCTGAGGAACTCGTCCTCGCCTTCGCGCAGGTGCAGGATGACGTCGGTGCCGCGGGTTTCGCGGTGGATGGTCTCGACCTCGAAGTCGCCCGTGCCCTCGCTGCTCCAGCGCACGCCCTCGTCGGCGGACACGCCGGCACGGCGCGATTCGACCGTGATGCGGTCGGCGACGATGTAGCCCGAGTAGAAGCCGACGCCGAACTGGCCGATCAGGTTGGCGTCCTTGGCCTGTTCGCCTTCGAGCTTGCCCATGAACTCCTTGGTGCCGCTCTTGGCGATGGTGCCGAGGTGGTCGATGGCTTCCTGGGCGGAGAGGCCGATGCCGTTGTCGCTGATGACGATGCGGCGCGCGGCCTTGTCGTAGCTGACGCGGACTTCCAGGTTCGGTGCATCCTCGAACAGCGCGGTGTTGTTGAGCGCCTCGAAGCGCAGCTTGTCGCAGGCGTCCGACGCGTTGGAGATCAACTCGCGCAGGAAGATTTCCTTGTTGGAGTACAGCGAATGCGTCACAAGATGCAACAGCTGCTTGACCTCGGCCTGGAAGGAAAGGGTTTGCTTCTGGAGGGGCTGGCTCATGAGGAGGACTTTCTGTAGATGACGGGGTGGCCGGCGACCGCGTTGACTGTCAACGCTGTCATGGGCTTGCCGGCGCCACTTGGGGGTCGGCGGGCCGAGTTCAAGGGCGGCTCAAAGGCTGAGGGCGGGTGCGACGGATCGACCGCCCTGGCACCGCAACCCTGCGATTTACTGTGCCAGACAGATCACGGATCATCGGACAATCATTCTCTTCAAGATTCAACCCTCGCCACCGTGGCTGCCGAATCCTCCCTGACCGAACTTCCTCAGAACACCCTCTCGGGCATTGCGCGGGTGTTGGTGCACGCCGGCAAGCTCAGCGCCCGCACCGCCGAGGATCTGGTGCGCACCGCGCGCGACCAGCGCCGCAGCTTCGTGGCGGCCGTGGTGGGTGCCATGGTGATCAGCCCGGCCGAGCTGGCGCACACGCTGTCGCACGCGCTGGCGGTACCGCTGGTGGATCTGGACGCGATCGACATCACCAAGCTGCCGCAGAACCTGGTGGACGCGCGCACGCTGTCGCACTACCAGGTGCTGGTGCTGGGCCGGCGCGGCAACCGCATCTTCATCGGTGGGGCCGACCCGACCGACCAGGAGGCGGTCGACCGCATCAAGTTCGCCACCCAGCTGACGCCGGAATGGGTGCTGGTGGAGTACGACAAGCTCGCCAAGATCGTCGACGCCAAGACCACCTCGGCCAGCGAGGCGCTGGAGTCGATCGTCGCCGGTGACTTCGAGTTCGACGTCGAGGAACAGGACATCGGCGCGCGGCCCGATGAAGAGGTCACCGCCGACGTCGAGGACGCGCCCGTGGTGCGCTTCCTGCAGAAGATGCTGATCGACGCCATCAACATGCGCGCGTCCGACCTGCACTTCGAGCCCTACGAGCAGATCTACCGCGTGCGCTTCCGCATCGACGGCGAGCTGCGCGAGATCACGCAGCCGCCAGTGGCGATCAAGGACAAGCTGGCCTCGCGCATCAAGGTCATCAGCCGGCTCGACATTGCCGAGAAGCGCGTGCCGCAGGACGGCCGCATGAAGCTCAAGTTCGGCAGCCGCGCGATCGACTTCCGCATCAGCACGCTGCCCACGCTGTTCGGCGAGAAGATCGTGATCCGGATTCTCGACCCGTCGTCGGCCAAGCTCGGCGTCGAGGCGCTGGGCTACGAGCGCGAGGAGAAGGAGCGCCTGCTGAGCGCCATCCGCCGCCCCTACGGCATGATTCTGGTCACGGGCCCCACGGGCTCGGGCAAGACGGTGTCGCTCTACACCTGCCTGAACATCCTGAACCAGCCGGGCGTCAACATCTCCACGGTGGAAGACCCGGCCGAAATCAACCTGCCGGGCATCAACCAGGTCAACGTCAACGACAAGGCCGGGATGAACTTCGCCACCGCGCTGAAGGCCTTCCTGCGCCAGGATCCGGACGTGATCATGGTCGGCGAGATCCGCGACCTGGAGACCGCCGACATCGCCATCAAGGCGGCGCAGACCGGCCACCTGGTGCTGTCGACGCTGCACACCAACGACGCGCCGACCACGCTGACGCGGCTGCTCAACATGGGCGTGGCGCCGTTCAACATCGCGTCGAGCATCATCCTGATCAGCGCCCAGCGGCTGGCGCGGCGGCTGTGCGAGAACTGCAAGACCCGCGCCGATTACCCGCGCGAGGCGTTGCTGCGCGCGGGCTTCGCGCCCGAGGAACTCGACGGCTCCTGGACGCCTTACCGCGCCGTGGGCTGCTCGGCGTGCAACAACGGCTACCGCGGCCGGGTCGGCATCTACCAGGTCATGCCGATCACCGACACGATCCAGCGGCTGATCCTGGCCGAGGGCACCGTGATGGACATCGCCGAGCAGGCCGCCCGCGACGGCGTGCGCGACCTGCGCCTGTCGGGCCTGGCCAAGGTGCGCAACGGCGCGACCACGCTTGAGGAAGTGATTTCAGTGACCAACCGCTGAGCCGCACTGCGGCCGGCACGGCATCCAACCAGCTTCAGGGGGCGCAATGGCCACATCATCAGCGGCAGCCGCAGCGGCGGCAAAGAAGATCAAGGACTTCGTCTTCGAATGGGAAGGCAAGGACCGCAACGGCAAGGCGGTGCGCGGCGAGATGCGCGCCGGCGGCGAGGCCATGGTCAGCGCCAGCCTGCGCCGCCAGGGCATCCTGGTCACCAAGGTCAAGAAGCGCCGGCTCTCGGGCGGCAAGTCGATCAAGACCAAGGACATCGCCATCTTCACGCGCCAATTGGCGACCATGCTGAAGGCGGGCGTGCCGCTGCTGCAGTCCTTCGACATCGTCTCGCGCGGCAGCCCCAACCCGCGCCTGACGCGCATGCTCAACGACATCCGCGGCGACGTCGAGACCGGCACCAGCCTGTCGGGCGCGTTCCGCAAGCACCCGCAGCAGTTCGACGCGCTCTACTGCAACCTGATCGAGGCCGGCGAAGCCGCCGGCATTCTGGAGACGCTGCTGGAGCGCCTGGCCGTCTACCAGGAGAAGACGCTGGAGCTGCAGAGCAAGATCCGCTCGGCGCTGATCTACCCGGTGGCCGTGCTGGTGGTGGCCTTCGTGGTGGTGGCGGTGATCATGATCTTCGTGATCCCGTCGTTCAAGGAGATCTTCACCTCGTTCGGCGCCGACCTGCCGCTGCCCACGCTGGTGGTGATCTCGATGTCGGAGTTCTTCGTCGACTACTGGTGGGCCATCTTCGGCGGACTGGGCTTCGGCATCTACATGTTCCTGGAGAGCTGGAAGCGCTCGCCGCGCATGCAGGTCGCCATGGACCGGCTGATGCTCAAGGTGCCGATCTTCGGCCCGCTGGTGCACAAGGCGGCGGTGGCGCGCTGGTCGCGCACGCTGTCGACCATGTTCGCCGCCGGCGTGCCGCTGGTGGAGGCGCTCGACTCGGTCGGCGGCGCCGCCGGCAACGCGGTGTTCGCGCAGGCCACCGAGCAGATCCAGCGCGACGTGTCGACCGGCTCGGCGCTGACCTCGTCGATGCAGTCCACCAACATCTTCCCCAACATGGTGCTGCAGATGAGCGCCATCGGCGAGGAATCCGGCTCGCTCGACGGCATGCTCAGCAAGGTGGCCGACTTCTATGAACAGGAGGTCGACGACGCCGTCAAGGGCCTGTCGACGCTGATGGAGCCGATCATCATCGTGATCCTGGGCACCATCATCGGCGGCATCGTCGTGGCGATGTACCTGCCCATCTTCAAGCTCGGCCAGGTGGTCTGATGACGGACATCGACTTCCTGCTGTCCCCGCCCGCACTGGCCCTGCTGGGCCTGTGCATCGGCAGCTTCCTGAACGTGGTGATCCACCGCCTGCCCATCATGATGGAGCGCCAGTGGCTGGCCGACGTGCAGGGCCTGCTGCAGGAGCGCACGACGCTGCAGCGCGCCCTGGGCGACGGGCTCACGCGCGACACCGACAAACTGCTGCAGCGCGCCGGCACGGCGCTCCACACCGCGCTGGAACAGCTGCCCGCGCTGGGCCTGTCCCAACCCGCCTCGCGCTGCCCGTCCTGCGGCACGGCCATCGCCTGGTACCAGAACCTGCCGCTGGTGAGCTGGCTGGTGCTGCGCGGGCGCTGCGCGGCGTGCCAGGCACCCATCTCGCGGCGCTACCCGCTGGTCGAGCTGGCCACGGCCACGCTGTTCGGCGTGATCGCCTGGGTGTTCGGCCCGACCGCGCAGACGCTGGTCTACTGCGCCGCCGCCGCGCTGCTGATCGCCATGGCGCTGATCGACCTCGACACCACCTACCTGCCCGACAGCCTGACCTACAGCCTGCTCGGCCTGGGCCTGTTCGCCGCGTGGATGGGCTGGACGAAGGTGGGGCTGGAATCGGCCGCGCTCGGCGTGCTGTGGGGCTATTTCGCGCTCTGGGCGATTGCCACGCTCTACAAGCTGGTGCGCGGCGTGATCGGCATGGCCGAGGGCGACTTCAAGCTGCTGGCCGCACTCGGCGCGCTGCTGGGCGTGCAGAACCTGCTGCCGGTGATGATGCTGGCGTCGGTGGTGGGCGCGGCCATCGGCCTCTTCATGGTGCTGGGGCGCGGCCACCAACGCGAGGTGCCGATCCCCTTCGGCCCCTACCTGACCGGTGGCGGACTGGCCGCGATGTTCTACGGCGCGCAGTTGCAGGCGCTGTGGCTGCCAGCGTGACCACGCTGCGCATCGGCCTGACCGGCGGCATCGGCAGTGGCAAGAGCACGGTGGCGGCGATGCTGCAGGCGCTGGGCGCGGCGGTGATCGACACCGACGCCCTCGCCCACCAGCTCACCGCCCCCGGCGGCGCGGCCATCGCGCCGATTGCTGCACGCTTCGGGCCGGCCGCCATCACCGCTGACGGCGCCCTCGACCGCGCCCACATGCGCGGCCTGGTGTTTGCCGATCCGGCGGCCAAGCAGGCGCTCGAAGCCATCCTGCATCCGATGATCAGCGCCACCACCGCCGCGCAGGCCGCCGCCGTGCCGCCCGGCCAGGTGGTGGTGTTCGACGTGCCGCTGCTGGTGGAATCGGGCCGCTGGCGCGACAAGGTCGACCGCATCCTGGTGGTCGACTGCAGCGCCGCCACGCAGATCGAGCGCGTCATGGCGCGCAACGGCTGGCCGCGCGAGCAGGTCGAGCGCGTGATCGCCCTCCAGGCCAGCCGCGAGCAGCGCTGCGCGGTGGCCGATGCGGTGATCCTCAACGACGGCCTGAGCCTCGACGCGCTGCAGGCCCGCGTGGCCGAGGTCTGGCAGCGCTGGACCGCCAGGCCGGCGTAGAACACCCGCTGTGAAACAATCTCGCGCCGCTGCGCTGACAGCGCCGCACTGGCTGGAGAACGCGCCTTGATCGTCTACGAATTCCCGTTCAACGAAAGCATGCGCACGCTGTTGCGGCTGGAGCACCTGCTCGGGCGGCTGGGCGAATTGCTGGTGCGGGAGTCGGCCATCGACCACCACTACGCGCTGGCCACGCTGTTCGAGGTGATGGACGTGGCCTCGCGCGCCGACCTCAAGAGCGACCTGCTGCAGGAACTCGACCGCCAGCGCCAGCAGCTGACCGGCTACCGCGGCAACCCCGCCATCTCGGAAGCCACGCTGGAGGCGGTGATCGCCCGCGTCGACGTCGCCCACCTGGCGCTGCTGCAGCTGCCCGGCAAGGCCGGCCACGCGCTGACCGGCAACGAGTGGCTCATGAGCATCCGCAGCCGCATCAACATTCCCGGCGGCACCTGTGAATTCGACCTGCCGGCCTACTACGCCTGGCAGCACCTGAGCGCCGCGCGCCGCCGCGCCGATCTGCAGCAATGGGTCGGCACGCTGGCACCGCTGGCTGCGGCACTGCAATTGGCGATGGAGTTGCTGCGTGGCACCGGCCTCGGCCAGACCGTGGCCCTGCGCGCCGGCCAGTTCCAGCAGCGCCTGCCGCATGGGCGCGGCTACCAGCTGGCGCGTGTCAAGGTCGACGCCGCCAGCGGCCGGGTGCCCGAAATCAGCGGCAATCGCCTGCAGGTCACCATCCGCCTGATGCAACTCGACGCCGAAGGCCGGCTGCGCCCCCTGAACGAAGACGCCGAGCTGGACCTGACGCTCTGCGCCTGACCCCTGATCTTGATGCCTTGCCCATGAACACCACGCCGCCCACAACGCCGCCTTCACCGCCCACCGCCGCTTCGACGCTGCAGGTCGCCTGCCCCACCTGCCGCAAGAAAGCCACCTACACCGGCAACCCGTGGCGGCCGTTCTGCAGCGAGCGCTGCAAGCAGATCGACATGGGCGCCTGGGCGGCCGAGGACTACCGCGTGCAGGCGGCGCCGCCGCCGGAAGACCTGGACGAGCCGAACTGATCAGCCGGCGTGCGTCGGGCCCACATGGCCCCGCTCCGCCGCCAGCCACTCCAGCACCGGAACCGTGCCGGGCAGTACCGGCACCTCGGCCACCGGCAGCGTCTGCCAGGACATGGCCTGGCGCTCGCGCATCTCGAACTCGCCCGCCCAGCTGTAGACCTTGCAGAAATGCAGCCGTACGCGCGCGTGCGGATAGTCCATCACCAGCTCGCGCCAGCGGGTGATGCTGCCGGGCGCGGTGCCCAGGGTGATACCGATTTCCTCATGCAGTTCGCGGCGCAGCGCGTCTTCCACCGACTCGCCCGCCTCCAGTTTGCCGCCCGGAAACTCCCAGTAACCGGCGTAGACCTTGCCCTCGGGGCGCGAGGTCAGCAGGAAGCAGCCTTCGGCGCCCGCCGCATCGCGCTCGATCAGCACGCCCACGGCCACGTCGACCGGCGTGCGTTCAATCGCTTGATCCACTGCATTCGACATCGCCTCAGCCCCCGCGCACGTAGTTGGCGATCGGCGCCGTCGGTGTGGCCTGGCCGCCGCGGCCGGCGAAGTCGCGCGCAAACTGGTAGGCCACCCGGCCCGAGCGCGAGCCGCGCTCCAGCGCCCACACCAGCGACTCCTGGCGCGACGCGGCAATCGCCGCCTCATCGAGCCCGAAGTGGCGCAGCCACTGGCCGGCAATCGCCAGGTACTCGCGCTGGCTGAAGGGGTAGAAGCTGATCCACAGGCCGAAGCGCTCGGACAGCGAAATCTTCTCCTCGACCGCCTCGCCCGGGTGCAGCTCGCCGTCGTCGGTGTAGGTCGCGCCGAGGTTGTCCCTGGCCTGCTCGGGCAGCAGGTGGCGGCGGTTGCTAGTGGCGTAGATCAGCACGTTGTCGCTGGTCTGGGCAATGGTGCCGTCCAGAATCGACTTGAGCGCCTTGTAGCCCGGCTCGCCCTCGTCAAAACTCAGGTCGTCGCAGTAGACGATGAAACGCTCGGGCCGGCCGGAAACCAGATCCACCAAATCCGGCAGGTCGACCAGATCGGCCTTGTCGACCTCGATCAGCCGCAGCCCCTGGCCCGCCAGCTCGTTCAGGCACGCCTTGATGAGCGAACTCTTGCCCGTGCCCCGCGCGCCGGTCAGCAGCACGTTGTTGGCCGGCAGGCCGGCCACAAACTGCGCGGTGTTGCGCAGCAGGCGCTCCTTCTGCAGATCGACTTCCTTGAGCGCGTCCAGCTTCAGCGGCGCGACATGGCGCACCGGCTCCAGCGCGCCGCCTCCGCCACTACCCGCGCGCTTGCGGTAGCGAAAAGCCACCGAGGCGGTCCAGTCCGGCGCACTCAACGCATGAGGAAGAACCGCCTCCAGGCGGGCCAGCAGCGCCTCGGCGCGGGTGATCAGGGCAGTGAAATCAGTCATGGCGCGGCAGTGTACGGAGGTTACCCAAGTTCGAGACGCTGAGCCAGCAGGTGCAGCAGCACGGGGGCATCCCGCGCGGCGGGCAGATCATCGACGCCAGCATCGTGCAGGCGCCGGTCACTCAGGCCAACAAGGCTGAGCGCGAGGCGCTCAACAAGGCAAGGGCGAGACGCCCGAGGGCTGGTATGGCTGGTCTGCGTCTGCGAGGGCGGCGTGAGGGGCGTCGGATTCGGCCTTGGATGACACTGCGAGAACCTTCGTGACGTCGATCCGGCGAAGCGGACGATCAGATCGATGGTTTTAGGAAGTGCCCCCATGGGCTACGACGAAACGTTGCGACACTACGCCGACCAGAGGACCGCGCTGGATCTGGATGCTGGGGTGAAGGTGAACTGCAGCAGATTCGGGGATTTGCTGGCAAAAGGCGGTGAAGAGGTGGCCAGTAACGATTGAACAAGCGATGAAATGGGATGACCGGAAATGAAGCAACCTGTAATCAAATGGGCGGGCTTGGCCCTGGTGGCCGGACTCTCGGCGGCTTGCACCGCACCACGTCGCGAGCCGCCCGCGGTGGCGCCAACAGCGCAGGCCAGACAGGAAATCACCGCCGATTCGCCGCTGATCGATATCGACGTGGCACAGAGCCGCAGGCGTGACGGACAGCCTGCTGCGTTGCCGGGGCCGCCGCCATTTCGTGAAGAAGAAAAAATCGCGCAAGCGTGTCGGCCCGGTGTGTTGGCTGCCCTGCAGGGCGCACCCTGGCTGTCCAGCGACAACGTTGCCAAGTTCGACCGGATGATGGCCACTGGCCTCGACATGGCCCGCGCCCGCCATGCGTGGGACTTCCACATGCAGCGCTCGCTGGCGCAGCGCAGCGTAAGCGGCATGGACACCGGCGGGCCCAACTTCAGGCAAAAGCGCGCCCAGCCGGCGGGGGATGCCGCGACCGCGGACCGGCTCCCCCCTCGTCAGCGGCCCGGCACGACAACGCCCCCGTCCACCACGAACCCGAATCCGGCCCAGATCACCCAGGTGCTGGAGTACAACGCAGCCGTCCTGGCCGCACAGGACAAGGTGTTGAAGGAAAAGGAGCGGGCCTATGCCGCGAGCTTTGCAGACATCTACCAGGAGACTTTCGAGGCCTTTGCTGCCACATTCGAGAGCTCGCCGCGCTTGAAGACGGTGCTCCAGTTTGATCGGTTTCGCAGCCCCTACATGGAGGCGTGCGCGTTGAGAGGGCTGCCCGAACGCCCGACCCTGTTGCGCACACAGAACCTGGACGTTCGCTACCGTCAACTCGTGCTCACCGCCGTGGCCAATGACAAGGCCGGCTTGATCGCCAGCATGAAATCGGCCCGCGACGAGACTGCGCTGTCGCGCGCGCTAGCTGACTTGACGAGTTCGGAGTACGTGTCGTGGGCAGCGTTTCGCGACCCGGACGTCTCGACCGCCCTCCGGCAGCAAAGAGAGACCATCGCGGCGCTGGCGGCCGAGCGGGACGCACTGGAGAGGAGGCAGGCGGCCGAAGAATTGAATCGACAGACAGCAGCGCGCAGGGCGGCCTTTGAACGTAAGGCTGCGGGCAATGTGCCGCCGACCCACTCGGAGATCCTGTCGCTGCACGTGGGCACGTATGCCCAATTGCTCAGCGAGTACTACCGATCGGTCAGGCAGACCGGAGTGAACGAGGTGACGGTTTTCAATCCCGTGTTTGACATTCCCGTGAGCATCTACAAGATCGATCTGGGCCCCGTGGACTGCCGCCCCGAGGGCAACAAGCAGCGATGCAAGTACTCGGTGACGCTGAGGTCGAGCGGGTTGGTGGGCTTCGAGCGCAAAGAAATGGATGGCAATCGGCATGCGCTGTTCCGCTGGGAGACTGAGGGTTTGGCCGAAGACGGGTTGAAGACCGTCTATGCCGGACCGATTCAGGGCGTTCGGGCCAGGGAACTCAGGGCCGAGATCCAGGCGTCGGAAAAAAACGAGCAAGACCGCCTGCGTCGATCAAATTGCGAACAAGAGAACACGCAGCGCATGCTCCGCAGAGAATCGAGTCGACCGTGCTGATGATGCTCGCGCACTGAGGGGCGCTTCTCGAAACCGCCCTGCTCCCCCATGATCTGAGCCGGCAACATTCCACTCATGATCACGCCGCGCATCAAGCCCTCGAGCTTCTTCCCGGAAGAAGTCCACGACGACCTGTTCCTGACGCGCCAGCGCAAGGTCAAGTTGGAGGGCTACATACAGACACTGGCGGCCATCGGCGCACTGGTGGACTTCACGGCGATGGCGTCGACCTGGGCCTCGGGCAGCATTGCCCGGTAGCTGCCCTTGTGCCCGGGCTGCGCGCCGCGCTTGCGCTCGCTGGCACGGCGCTGGGCGCGGTTGCCGCCGCCGGGTCCGTCTGAGGACGGCGGCTTCGAAGAGTTGCGCGAGTCCAGCTTCACGCGCTCTTGCAGCCAGGCCACTTGCTCTCGCAACTGCGCCAGCTGCTGGCCCAGCGTGTCGATCACGGCATGGCATTGCGCCAGCGTGTCGGGCTTGGGCGGTGGGTTTTCCGGTGGGGGTGATGCGGCCGTCATGGGGCTCCACTGTGGCCACCGTCTTCGGCCCTGTCTACGCGGGCTTCAGCCAGTTGACCTGCGCTGGCTTGTTGGCTGGGGGCTGAATACGTACGCACGCGCTTGCCGCAAGTTGGCCAGCGGGCTAGGCGAGGGGTTTCGAGAAGTGCTCATAGGCCATCAGGTGGAACAGCGTATTTATTGGCACATCTCGCGACCACCTTCGCGACGAATCAGTCGCTGAGTATTCCGCCGTTCACAAGCCATTTGATTGGATGCACGCGTCGATTCCCGCACGCTCGCCATCACAGCCTCATGTTCAGCGATGTTGCGTCGGCGTTCAATGCCAAGAGCGCGCTCCATTTCGGGAGAGACCAGTTCGCCGTCGCGCCATTGAAAAATGTAGCTAAGACTCTGAACGCGATCAGATCCCGCAACCTGAGCCAGTGCAAGTCCGAACGACCCCCACACCTCCCCTCCTCGCTGAATATTTTTTTTCATATTGTAGGAGCATTTATAATTTTTCTCTGCAGGCCGACACAAGACATTTGATACCTCTACAGAATAGCTTACAGGATGCAACCCAGCGGCAACGAGAAACGCTGGCGTAGGTGCAAGCACATTGGCGTCAATCTGCGTAGACCCCATGACTTTTACAATATTTCCAACGGTAACCCGCAATATATCCGAATCGATTGGCGGAAGGTTATTATTAATACGATCAATGCGCGCCTGAGCATTCCGTCGATGGTCTTCGGCTTCCGCAATCGCGGCTTGGCGCCTATTCTCTTCTTGCCTGCGCCTCACAGCATCATTGATGAAGGAATTATTCAAGGTAACTGTTTTTAACTCACCAAAGGCGTTATCGCCAAACATCTTATTCCACAAGCCCTGCAACTCGGACTCACTTGCACTTGAAATCACATTGACAAGTTGATTTTCATTACCGCGAATAACCGCAATTGATGCGCTCATGAAGCGGCTTTTAATATCTTCATCAGGAGACTGGCGACTCGCACG
The DNA here is from genome assembly GCF_965250675.1 of Leptothrix sp. (in: b-proteobacteria). NCBI lineage: Bacteria > Pseudomonadati > Pseudomonadota > Betaproteobacteria > Burkholderiales > Sphaerotilaceae > Leptothrix > Leptothrix sp. (in: b-proteobacteria). Next base: position 426,993 of record NZ_CBDFPH010000001.1, on the reverse strand, counting down.
TTCAAGCAGCAAATCGCCGATGTTTTTGGATTTGAACGGCGCACGACCACCAACAAACTGCTCCAACCCTGAATCATGAAGCCAACTGGGAGCGGAATTGACAAACTTAATCTGTGGCAACCACATGCCACACTCCCTCATGACAAACAGATGAATTTTCTCCAGTTGGCGAGCCTTCAATAGCGCATCAACTCCCGACGGAAGATTACTCATCGTGAGCGCGATCTGATTCAGCACAGGCTCCGCCGCCTCAATCATCTTCAATTTATAGTTGACCCATCCAAGACGCTCCACCCTCAGGATAGCTTCTGCATAATCATGGCCAGCTCTCGGATGCTCTCTAACAAACTGGGCTTGTCTTGCCGCATAAGCATCGAGGTCTGGTCTACCCAAACTTCTCAATTGTCCGTTTGGCATCAAAATATTAGCAAGAAGGCTTGCCGCCGCCTCCAAGCCAGATGCGTCCCTGCCCGCGTCCTCAAGGCCAGAAATTGCTTGGGCAACGTCTGGCTGTGCTTCCCAAGCCCGGATGATGGCGCGTGTTTCCGTCAGCGCACGGAACAATCCCGGATCTACGGGAGGCGCATTATCAAATTGCCTCAAATATTCTGTGCCGCACTGCTGCTGGGCCCATGCAGCAGTCGAAAAAAATAAAGAAAACACCAATACAATCACAGCGAACAGCTGCTTTCTCAGCCACTTTCCATAACTATTGACCAAGGCCACGACACCCTCCACCGATATTAATTTAATTAAACAGATCTCTTCAGAAACCTGCTCAGCACGCTCGCGGACGTCAAAAAACCAGCACGCAAGAGGTGTCTACTCAGCGTGCCGTTTGTCATCAGGTCAGACTACTCATTAGCCAAGCGAGCGCAGCGTCCAAGTGCTCGGTCGGACTGCGCTTGAACCCCGAGCGGGCAAAGCGCTGCAGGCGGCCGATGCAGAAGCTGGTCAGCACCGATGCCGCTGCCGTGGCGTCCACCGTGGGCTTGGCCGAGCCGCTGGCTTCGGCAGCGCCGCGCAGGCTGATGCGCAGCTGCGACTCGATGCGATCGAAGAACTGGTTCATGCGCGCCTGCAGGCGCTCGTGCTCGAACACCAGCGCGTCGCCCACCATCACGCGCGTCATACCGGGGTTCTTCTCGGCGAACTGCAGCAGCACGGCGACGGTGCGCGCGGCCTGCACGTGCGGGTCGGCCTCGCGCTCGGCAATCTGGTTGACCAGGGTGAAGACGCTGGACTCGATGAACTCGATCAGCGCCTCGAACATCTGCGCCTTGCTGGCGAAGTGGCGGTAGAGCGCCGCCTCGCTCACCTCCAGGCGCGCGGCCAGCGCGGCGGTGGTGATGCGCTCGGCACCGGGCTGCTCCAGCATGTGCGCCAGCGCCTGCAGGATCTGCACGCGGCGCTCGCCCGGTTTGGGCCGCTTGCGCGCGGCCTCGGCAGGCGCCTCGGCCAGGCCGTCGATCACCGCCTGGCCGGACAAGGCCGGCGCGCGCGCAGCATCTTGCGACGGCGGCGATTCAGGCAATTCAGCGGTGGCGGGGGACTCGATGGACATCAGCACAGGTGACAACTCGATCTCGGAACAGCGGGCCCAGGGCCTGAAGCCGGCGGATTCTGGCACACACATACGCGGGCTTTCGGCACAACGCCACCCCCGCTTCCGGGCCGTGAACCGAGGCCTGCAGCCACCGCTGCATCCACACCGTGCGCAGCCCGACGCGCCGTGCCGACTTCTGATGCGCCAGCGTGTCCTCGACCAGCACGCAGCGCTGCGGCGGCACTTTCAGGCGTGCGGCCAGGGCCCGGAACATGCGCGCATCGGGCTTGGGCCGCCACTGGCCGAACATCGTCATGTGGTCAATGGCGATCACGCCATCAAAGATCCGCGTCAGCCCGAGCGCCGCCAGCACCCGCTCGGCATAGGCCAGCGGCGCGTTGGTCAGGATGTACTTGCGCCCCCGCAGCCGCCGCAGCGCCGCCACGTCGTGCGGGTGCGTGCGCAGCGTGGCCTCCAGTCCGGGCAGCAGGTGGGTGTGATGCAGGAAGTGCGGCGCGGCCACGCCGTGGTGCCGCATCAGCCCCAGCATCGTCGCGCCGTAGCGGCGCCAGTAATGGCCACGCAGGTGGTTGGCCTGGGCGTCATCGACCGCCAGTTCGCGCACGATGTAGTCGTTCATCGAACGGTCAATCATGCCGAACGCGCCGTTGGAGGCGTCGTGCAGGGTGTTGTCGAGGTCGAAGAGCCAGACGGGCGCATCGCCACCTGTGCCTGGCGCCACCCGGGCCGCCCCAAGGCCCGCCGAGCCCCCTCGGGGGGCCGCGCAGCCGCGCAGCGGCCAGCGTGGGGGCTTCATTTACCGAGCCCGGATCATCGTCCCGTAGGCCTGATCGGTCAGGATTTCCAGCAGCAGCACATGCGGCACGCGGCCGTCGATGATGTGCACGGCATTGACGCCGCTCTTGGCCGCGTCGAGTGCGCCGGCGATCTTGGGCAGCATGCCACCGCTGATGGTGCCGTCCTCGAACAGCTCGTCGATGCGCTTGGCGGTCAGGTCGGTCAGCAGCTGGCCCTGCTTGTCGAGCACGCCCTTGATGTTGGTCAGCATCAGCAGCTTCTCGGCTTTCAGGATCTCGGCCAGCTTGCTCGCCACCAGGTCGGCGTTGATGTTGTAGCTCTCGTTGTTCTCGCCGAAGCCGATCGGGCTGATGACGGGAATGAAGGCGTCGTCCTGCAGCGCCTTGACCACGCTCGGGTCGATCGACTCGATCTCGCCGACCTGGCCGATGTCGTGTTCCTTGTTCGGGTCGTCGCGGTCGAGCAGCTTCATCTTGCGGGCGCGGATCATGCCGCCGTCGCGGCCGGTCAGGCCCACGGCCTTGCCGCCGGCGGCGTTGATCAGGCCGACGATGTCTTGCTGCACCTCGCCACCCAGCACCCACTCGACCACCTCCATGGTCTCCTCGTCGGTGACGCGCATGCCCTGGATGAAGGTGCCCTTCTTGCCGATCTTGGACAGCGCCTCGTCAATCTGCGGCCCGCCGCCGTGCACCACGATCGGGTTCATGCCCACCAGCTTGAGCAGCACCACATCCTCGGCAAAATCCTGCTGCAGCGCCGGATCGGTCATGGCGTTGCCGCCGTACTTGATGACCAGCGTCTTGCCGTGGAACTTGCGGATGTAGGGCAGCGCCTGGGCCAGGATTTCGGCCTTGTCGCGGGCAGCGATGTGGGTGACGTCGGGGGTCAGGTCGGGCGTCGATGCGGTCGTGGTGCTCATGGGGACTCCGGTAGGGAATGGCGCAAATTCTAGGGACAGCCGGTGACAGCGCCGGGCGCGGCGTCTGCCTATACTGGCGCGCCATGTCATCAGCCCGCCACGCCACCCGCTTCCACCTGCCCCGGCTCGCCTGGCTGCTGTGGCTGCTGGTTGCCCTGCTGCCGCTGCGCAGCGGCGCGCACATGGCGATGGGGAGCTTGCCGGTTGCAGCGCCGATGCAGGCCGGCACGCAGAGCAACGCCGCCCATCATGAGGCCGCGCTGGCCGAGCCGGCGGCGCATTGCCACGAAGATGCCAGCGCCAGCACGGCGGACACCGGCACCCCGAACGCCAGCCCGCTGCACAACTGCAGCCTGTGCGACATCTGCCACGCCAGCCTGGGGCCCACCCCCAGCGTGACGCTGGCCCTGAGCCTGCCACCCAGCCTCGCGCCGGCCGCCACACCCTGCCCCGGCCTGCCGCCTGGCGTGGTCAGCGGCTTGTTCAGACCGCCTCGAACCACCGCCGCCTGACCCGGGCCGCACGCTGCGGCCCATTCGGTGGCGCCCGCCTGGCGGGTGTTCGCTCACGTTCTGAACGTCGATCTGAACCAAGGTTCGTCATGAAGTCATTGCCCCTTGCGGCGGCAACGCGGTGCCTGTGCGCGCTGCTGCTTGTCGCTGCGTCTCCCATCGCGTGGAGCCAGTCTCCGCGCCCGGCCGACGCGCAAGCCCGCGTCGCGCCGCTGCAGCACCGCTCCAGCCTGTCCAGCCATCGCCCCACCGCCCAGGCCGCCCCCATCGAGCCCGGCGACTGGCGCGCGGCCAACGACCGCGTGCACACCATCGGCGGCTGGCGGGCCTATGCCAAGGAGGCGCAGGCACCCGCTGCGCCTGCGGCACCCGCCTCAGGAGCACGGCCATGAGCCCGACCCTGAGCGCGCGGCCCTCGTTCCCGCTGGCCTTGATCGCCACGCTGGCGCTGACCGGCTGCGCCAGCCTGGCACCGAGCGATCCCGGTGCGCTGCAGCAGCACCTGCGTGACCGCACCGGCCTGGCGCTCGCCGCCTGGCCCGACAGCGAATCGCCCGGCGCGGTGCTGACCCAGCGCAGCACCGCGCTGCGCGCCCAGCCGCTGACGCAGGAAGCGGCGGTCGAGCTGGCGCTGATCCACCATCGAGGCCTGCAGACCACGCTGGCGGAGCTGGGCGTGGGCCAGGCCGAGTTGGCGCAGGCCACGCGCTGGCCCAATCCGGGCTTCAGCTTCCAGCGCAGCGCCAGCGGCGGCACGGTGGAATACGAGCGCGGCCTGCACCTCAGCCTGGGCCGCCTGCTGCTGATGCCGCTGGCCCGCGAGCTGGAACAGCAGCGCCTGGCGCAGGCACAACTCGACGCCAGCCAGCGCGTGCTCGCGCAGGTCGCGGAGGTCAAACGCCGCTGGACCACGGCCGTGGCGGCAGCGGAAAGCCTGGGCTACCAGCAGCAGGTGCTGCAGGCCGCCCAGGCCGGCGCAGAGCTGGCACGGCGCATGGCGGCCGCCGGTAACTTCAACAAGCTGCGGCTGGCGCAGGAACAAGCGTTTGAGGCCGAAGCCGCCCTCAACCTCGCTCGCGCCGAGCGCGACCGCGACGCCGCCCGCGAGCGCCTGAACCGCGCGCTGGGCCTGTGGGGCGACCCGCTCGCCTACCGTCTGCCCGACCGCCTGCCGGCTCTGCCTGCTGCGGCGCAGGACTTGCCCGACATCGAGTCCCGCGCCATCGCCCAGCGGCTGGACGTGCAGGCTGCCAAGCTCGGCAGCGAACGCCTGGCGCGCAGCCTGGGCCTGACGCGCAGCACCCGCTTCGTCAATGTGCTGGAGCTGGGCGTGCTCAACAGCAGCAACAGCCACGGCGAGCGCAGCCGCGCCTGGGAACTGAGCCTGGAGCTGCCGCTGTTCGACTGGGGCGACGCCCGCGTCGCCCGCGCCGAAGCCACCTACACCGCCAGCCTGCACCGCACGGCGGACGTGGCCGTCAACGCCCGCTCCGAAGTGCGCGAGGCCTACGGCGCCTACCGCCACGCCTGGGACATCGCCCAGCACACGCAGGCGGTGCTGGTGCCGATCCGCCAGCGCATCGGCGACGAAAACCTGCTGCGCTACAACGGCATGCTGATCGGCGTGTTCGAGCTGCTGGCCGAAGCGCGCCTGCAGATCGCCAGCGTCGCCACCGCCATCGACGCCCGGCGCGACTTCTGGCTGGCCGAGGCTGACCTGCAACAGGCGCAGATCGGGCCAGTGCAGTTGTCGACGCCCGGCGCATCCCGCGCCGCCGCCCCCGCCGCTGGCGGCGGCCATTGAGGAACCCATCATGCTCAACCGTCGACACCTTTTCCAGGCCGGCGCCGCCATGGCTGCCGCCTCCGTCAGCCGCGTGGCCCTGGCCGCGCTGCCCGAGCCCGTCATCCAGACAGGCGCTGCCACTGCCGCCCCGCTGGCGCCACCCAACGGCCAGCCCTATCAACCCGTGGTGACGCTCAACGGCTGGACGCTGCCCTGGCGCATGAACAACGGTGCGAAGGAGTTCCACCTGGTGGCCGAGCCCGTGGTGCGCGAAATGACGCCCGGCTTCACCGCCAACCTGTGGGGCTACAACGGCCAGTCGCCCGGGCCGACCATCGAGGTGGTCGAGGGCGATCGCGTGCGCCTCTTCGTCACCAACCGTCTGCCGGAGCACACCGCCGTCCACTGGCACGGCCAGCGCCTGCCCAACGGCATGGACGGCGTCAGCGGCCTGACGCAGCCCAGCATCCAGCCGGGCAAGACCTTCGTCTACGAGTTCACCGCGCGCCGCCCCGGCACCTTCATGTACCACCCGCATGCCGACGAGATGACGCAGATGGCGATGGGCATGTACGGCATGTGGGTCACGCACCCCAGGCTGGACAAGCGCGGCAGGCACCCGCTGATCGACAACGTCGACCGCGACTTCTGCTTTCTGCTCAACGCCTTCGACATCGAGCCCGGCAGCGCCACGCCCAAGATCATGACGATGCTGGACTTCAACCTGTGGGCCTGGAACAGCCGCATCTTTCCGGGCATCGACACGCTCAACGTGCGCCAGGGCGACCGCGTGCGCATCCGCGTCGGCAACCTGACGATGACGAACCACCCGATCCACCTGCACGGCCATGAGTTCGAGGTGACCGGCACCGACGGCGGGCCGGTGCCGAAGACGGCGCGGTGGCCGGAGGTGACGACCGACATCGCCGTGGGCCAGATGCGGCAGATCGAGTTCCTGGCCGACGAGGAAGGCGACTGGGCCTTCCACTGCCACAAGAGCCACCACACCATGAACGCGATGGGCCACAACGTGCCCACCATGATCGGCGTCGACCACCGCGAGGTGGTCAGGAAAATCACCGGCCTGATCCCCGACTACATGGTGATGGGCGAGCGCGGCATGGCCGACATGGCCGAGATGGACATGCCGCTGCCCGACAACACCGCGCCGATGATGACCGGCCAGGGCCCGTTCGGCAGCGTCGAGATGGGCGGCATGTTCAGCGTGCTCAAGGTGCGGCGCGACCAGAAACCGGGCGACTACAGCGACCCGGGCTGGTTCAGGCACCCGGCCGGCACCGTCGCCCATGAATGGACCGGCGCACCACTGCCCGAGCCGGTCAAGGCCGCGCCCGCCACCGGCCAGGCCGCCGGACAGGCGCGCAAGCCGAACGGACACGGCGGGCATTGAAGCCGACTCGACCCCGCAAATTCAACCTTTCAACGACGACACCCCATGACGACACTCACCCCCAGGCGCGCTGCGCTGCACACGCTGGCCACCACGGGCCTGGCACTCCTCATCAGCCCCGCCGCACGCGGCCACGGCGAAAAGGCCCATGCCGGGCCGGTCAAGATGGAACAGAAGGACTGGGGCATTGCCGGCACCGCCGCCCAAGTGCGCCGCACCATCGCGGTCGGCATGGGCGATGACATGCGCTTCACGCCGGCGCTGATCACCATCAAGACCGGCGAGACGGTGCGCTTCAAGATCACCAACCGCGGCTCGCTGCTGCACGAGTTCGTGATCGGCACCCGGCCCGAGCTGGAAGCACACGCCGCGCTGATGGTCAAGTTTCCCGACATGGAGCACGACGAGCCCTACATGGCGCACGTGCCTGCGGGTCAGGCCGGCGAGATCATCTGGACCTTCAACCGCGCGGGCGAGTTTGAATTTGCCTGCCTGATCGCCGGGCATTTCTCGGCCGGCATGAAGGGCGTGCTGCGCGTCAGCGGCAACCCTGTCGTCCCCCGCAAGTCCTGAAACGTTATCGACTCAAAGGAAACCTCATGCGCACCCCCAAGCAACTCACCGTTCTGGCCGCCACCGTGGCACTCACTGCACTGAGCGCGACAGCCGCGTTCGCTCAAAGCACGGCCGGCGAAATCATGAAGGTCGACAAGGCCCAGCAGAAGATCACGCTGCGCCACGGCCCGATCGCCAACCTGGACATGCCCGCCATGACCATGGTCTTCAAAGTGCAGGACGCTGCCGCGCTGGAGAGCCTCAAGGCCGGCGACCGGGTGATGTTCGACGCTGAAAAGATCGGCGGGCAGTACACCGTCACCAAGCTGGCGCCGGCGCCGTAAGCCATCACCCCAGATACCGCCCCTCCAGATGGGCCCGGAAATACGCCGGGTTCAGCGTTTCGCCGCTGGCGCGCCGCGCCAGTTCCGGCGTTTCCCAGCGTGAGGCCTGGCTCCAGATGTTGTCGCGCAGCCAGTCGAACACCGGGCTGAGGTCGCCGGCGGCGATGCGGGCATCCAGGTCGGGGGTGGTGCGGCGCATGGTGGCGAACCACTGGGCCGAGTACATGGCGCCCAGCGTGTAGCAGGGGAAGTAGCCGAAGTAGCACGACGGCCAGTGCACGTCCTGCATGACGCCGTCGGCGTAGTTGCCGCGGGTGTCGACGCCCAGGTAGGCGGCCATCTTCTCGTCCCACAGCGCGGGCAGGTCGTCGACCTCGATCTGGCCTTCGATCAGCGCGCGTTCCAGCTCGTAGCGCAGGATGACGTGGGCCGGGTAGCTCAGCTCGTCGGCATCGACGCGGATGAAGCCCGGCCGCACGCGGGTGTTCAGCCGCAGCAGGTTGGAGGCCGTGAAAGCGGGCTGGGGGCCGAAGTGGCGCTCGATCAGCGGCAGCAGCTGCGCGACGAAGCCGGGATGGCCGCCGAGCTGCATCTCGAAGCTCAGGCTCTGGCTTTCGTGCAGGCCGTAGCTGCGCGCCCGCGCCATCGGCTGGCCGAGCCACTCGCGCGGCAGGTTCTGCTCGTAGCGGGCGTGGCCGGTCTCATGCACCGTGCCCATCAGCGCCTGGGCCAGGTCGTCGTCCAGGTAGCGGGTGGTCAGGCGCACGTCCTCGGGCACGCCGCCGGAGAAGGGGTGGGTGCTCTCGTCGAGCCGGCCGGCGTCGAAATCGAAGCCCAGCAGCTTCATCACGTCCAGGCTCAGGGCCTTTTGCGTGGCGCGGTTGAACGGGCCGACCGGCGTGAGCACGGGCGTGTGCAACGCTTGTGCGGCCTGGCGCGCCTGGGCCTGCGTGATCAGGCCGGGCAGCCAGGTCTTGAGGTCGCCGAACAGCGCGTCGATCTCGGCGCTGGTGGTGCCGGGCTCGAAGCGGTCCATCAAGGCGTCGTAGAGCGACAGGCCGGTGGCGTCGGCCAGGCAGCGGGCTTCCTCGCGGGCGATCTGCACCACGGGCTTGAGGTTGGCGGCAAAGCCGGCCCAGTCGTTGGCCGGGCGCTGGCTGCGCCAGGCGTGTTCACAGCGGGCCACGGCGAGCGATTTCTCTTCGACCAGCCGTGCCGGCAGCGCGTTGCTGGCGCGCCAGTCGCGCTTCATCTCGCGCAGGTTGGCGCGCTGCAGGTCGGTCAGCGGCTCCTGCTCGGCGCGGGCCAGCAGGTCGACCAAGGCGGCGTCGGTGCGCAGGCTGTGCAGCAGGGTTTCCAGCTCGGCGCTGGCCGCCGCGCGGGCCTCGTTGCCCTTGGGCGGCATGTTGGCGGCCTGGTCCCAGCCGACGATGGCGCCCAGGTGCTCGAAGCGGTAGATGCGCCGCTGGCGCTGTTCGAGTTCGGAATAAGCGGGCGTGGGAGCGGTGCTCATACTGCTGTTGATGCCTCAAGCGTTGCGGTTGGGAGATCCCGGATCGTAGTCAAAACGACCACACGCCCGGGAATATCCACATCAGCCCGGCGGTGGCCATGAAGTAGCGCAGGAACTTGCCGATCGCCATATAGCCCAGGCACGGCCAGAAGGGCAGTTTCAGCCAGCCGGCCACGGCGCAGAGCGGGTCGCCCACCACCGGCAGCCAGCTCAGCAGGCAGGCGGGCGGGCCCCAGCGGCGCAGCAGTTGCAGCGCGCGGCCGTCGGCGCTGCGGTGGGCCAGCTTTTCATAGGCGCGCTCGGCGCCGTAACCCATCCACCAGGAAATCGCTCCGCCCAGCGTGTTGCCGACGGTCGCCACGGCCATGGCGGGCCAGAACAGCTCGGGGTTGAGCTTGACCAGGCCGAACACCACCGGCTCCGAGCCCATCGGCAACAGCGTCGCCGACAGCGTGGTGACGATGAAGACGGTCAGCAGGCCGTATTGCGGCAGGGCCAGTGCGGCCAGCATTGAGGTGATCCAGGCATCCATGGGCGCTGATTCTGCCGCCTTGGCACCGCCGGGCGTCGGCGACCCCGCCGCTATACTTCTGCCTCATTTTTGATCAACCGCGCCGGGGTTCTTCATGTTCGGCGCGTGCTTGGCACTCCCCTCACCCTTGCTCACTTCCCAAGCCTTTTGATGCGCATCGGCCCTCATCAGCTGCCCAACGCCTTGTTTGTCGCCCCCATGGCAGGGGTGACCGACCGGCCGTTCCGCCAACTGTGCAAGCGCCTGGGCGCGGGCTACGCGGTCAGCGAGATGGTGACCTCGCGGCCCGAGTTGCGCAACAGCCTCAAGACCAGCCGCCGGCTCGACCACACCGGCGAAGTCGAGCCGATCTCGGTGCAGATCGCCGGCACCGAGCCGGCCATGATGGCCGAAGCGGCGCGCTACAACATCGAGCGCGGCGCGCAGATCATCGACATCAACATGGGCTGCCCGGCCAAGAAGGTGTGCAACGTCTGGGCCGGCTCGGCGCTGATGCAGGACGAGGATCTGGCCCGGCGCATCGTCGCCGCTACGGTCGAGGCCGCCGCGCCCTACAACGTGCCGGTGACGCTGAAGATGCGCACCGGCTGGTGCCAGAGCCAGAAGAACGCGCTGCGCATCGCGCTGGCCGCGCAGGACGCCGGCGTGGCGATGGTGACGGTGCACGGCCGCACCCGCGAGCAGGGTTACAAGGGCGCGGCCGAGTACGACACCATCGCCGCCGTCAAGCGCGCGCTGCGCATTCCGGTGGTCGCCAACGGCGACATCACCAGCCCCGAAAAAGCCGCCGAGGTGCTGGCCGCCACCGGCGCCGACGCGTTGATGGTCGGCCGCGCCGCGCAAGGCCGGCCGTGGATCTTCCGCGAGATCGGCCACTTCCTGGCCACCGGCGAGCACGCCACCGCGCCCGCCACGACCCAGGTGCGCGACTGGCTGCTGGAGCACCTCGACGACCACTACGGCCTCTACGGCGAATACGCCGGCGTGCGCACCGCGCGCAAGCACATCGGCTGGGCCGTGCACGACCTGCCCGGCGGCGCGGCCTTCCGCGCCCGCATGAACACCCTGGACGCCAGCGCCGCGCAGCAGCGCGCGCTGCATGACTACCTGAGCCAGCTGGCTCAAACCCACGCGCTGTGGCCGGCCGCATCCCCCGATGCCGCCCCCAGCGACGCTGCCGAGGCACTTGCCGCATGAGTTCCCCCACCACCGACGCTCCTCACAGCCCGATCGAAGCCTCCATCCGCGACAACCTGGAGCTGTACTTCCGCGACCTCGAAGGCACCGACCCGCACGCCCTCTACGACATGGTGCTGCGCGCGGTCGAGCGCCCGCTGCTCGACGTCGTGATGCAGAAGGCCGACGGCAACCAGAGCCGCGCGGCCGAATGGCTGGGCATCAACCGCAACACGCTGCGCCGCAAACTCCTCGAACACAAACTGACCGACTGAACCATGTCCCAACTCACTGCCCTGATTTCCGTCTCCGACAAGACCGGCGTCGTCGAGCTTGCCCAGGCGCTGCACGCCGCCGGCGTGAAGCTGCTGTCCACCGGCGGCACCGCCAAGCTGCTGGCCGAGCGCGGCCTGCCGGTCACTGAAGTCGCCGACCACACCGGCTTCCCCGAGATGCTCGACGGCCGCGTCAAGACCCTGCACCCCAAGATCCACGGCGGCCTGCTGGCGCGGCGTGACCTGCCCGAGCACATGGCGGCGCTCGCCACCCACGGCATCACCACCATCGACGTGCTGGTGGTCAACCTCTACCCGTTCGAGGCCACCGTCGCCAAGCCCGGCTGCACGCTGGAAGATGCGATCGAGAACATCGACATCGGTGGCCCGGCCATGGTGCGCAGCGCGGCCAAGAACTGGAAAGACGTGGCGGTGCTGACCGATGCCAGCCAGTACGCCGAGGTGATCGCGCAGCTCCAGCGCGACGGCGCCGTCAGCCGCGCCACGCGATTCGCGCTGTCGGTGGCCGCGTTCAACCGCATCAGCAACTACGACGCGGCGATCAGCGACTACCTCTCGGGCATCACCGAAGTGTGTGATGACGCCGCCACCCCCGCCCGCGCCGAGTTCCCGGCGCAGAGCAACGGCCGCTTCGTCAAGCTGCAGGACCTGCGCTATGGCGAGAACCCGCACCAGGCCGCCGCCTTCTACCGCGACCTGCACCCGGCGCCCGGCTCGCTGGTGACCGCGCAGCAGCTGCAGGGCAAGGAGCTGTCCTACAACAACATCGCCGACGCCGATGCGGCGTGGGAATGCGTCAAGAGCTTTGACACCCCCGCCTGCGTCATCGTCAAGCACGCCAACCCCTGCGGCGTGGCCCTCGGCGCTGACGCCGCCGAGTCCTACGCCAAGGCCTTCCAGACCGACCCGACCAGCGCCTTCGGCGGCATCATTGCCTTCAACACCGTGGTCGACAAAGCGGCGGCCGAGAAGGTCGCCAAGCAATTTGTCGAGGTGCTGATCGCCCCGGCTTACACCGACGAAGCGCTGGCCATCTTCGCTGCCAAGGCCAACACCCGCGTGCTGCTGATCGACCTGTCCAAGGTGGATCGCAACGGCGCATCCGCCTGGGCCCGCGGCCAGAACGCGCACGACATCAAGCGCATCGGCTCGGGCCTGTTGATCCAGAGCGCCGACAACCACGTGCTGGCGCGCGCCGACCTGAAGGTCGTGACCGCGCTGGCGCCGACCGCGCAGCAGATGGACGACCTGATGTTCGCGTGGAAGGTGGCGAAGTTCGTCAAGAGCAACGCCATCGTGTTCTGCAAGGACAGCATGACGGTGGGCGTCGGCGCCGGGCAGATGAGCCGGCTGGATTCCGCCCGCATCGCCAGCATCAAGGCCGGCCACGCCGGGCTGACGCTGGCCGGCAGCGCGGTGGCCAGCGACGCCTTCTTCCCGTTCCGCGACGGCCTGGACGTGGTGATCGACGCGGGCGCCACCTGCGTGATCCAGCCCGGCGGCTCGATGCGCGACCAGGAGGTGATCGACGCGGCCAACGAACGCGGCATCGCAATGGTGCTGACGGGCGTGCGGCACTTCCGTCACTGAACGCATGTCGGCCGTCCAGATCCGGCGCGCCACAGCCGCCGATGTCGAGGCCGTGGCGGCCCTGTTCGATGCCTACCGGCAGTTCTACGAACAGGCCCCCGACCGGGCTGCGGCACGTGCCTTCATCGGCGCGCGCATCGACCGGCAGGAATCGGTGATCCTGCTGGCCGAGGACGAGCGGCAGCAGGCCTGCGGCTTCTGCCAGCTGTACCCGACCTTCTGCTCGGTCGAAGCGGCGCCGATCTACGCCTTGTACGACCTGTTCGTGCCAGCCACGGCGCGCCGGGCCGGCATCGGGCGGGCGCTGCTGCTGGCAGCGGAAGCACAAGCCCGGCAAGCCGGCTGTGCCAGGATGGACCTCACCACCGCCAGGACCAATCTGCAGGCGCAGGCGCTGTACGAATCGCTCGGCTGGGTGCGTGACGAGGTGTTCTTCGCCTACAACCGCCATCTGGCGGGCTGAGGCGATCGCCGGACGCCCATGCGCATCCTCGGCATCGACCCCGGCCTGCAGATCACCGGCTTCGGCGTCATCGACGCCGACGGTCCGCGCCTGAGCTACGTCGCCAGCGGCACGATCCGCACCAAGGAAGCGGCCATCGGCGACCTGCCCGGGCGCATCAAGCTGATCTTCGAGGGCGTGTGCGAGGTGGTCAGCACCTACCAGCCGCAGTCGGCGTCGGTGGAGATCGTGTTCGTCAACGTCAACCCGCAGAGCACGCTGCTGCTGGGGCAGGCGCGCGGCGCGGCCATGGCGGCGCTGGTGTCGCGTGACATGGCGGTGAGCGAATACACCGCGCTGCAGATGAAGAAGGCCATCGTCGGCAACGGCCACGCGCAAAAAGAGCAGGTGCAGGACATGGTGATGCGCCTGCTCAAGCTGCCCGGCCTGCCCGGCAAGGACGCGGCCGACGCGCTCGGGCTGGCCATCACGCACGCGCACGCAGCCGTGTCGTTTGCGGCCATCACCCAGTCGACCCCCCTGCAGCGCAAGCAGCACGCGCATTACAAGGGCGGGCGCATTTTCTGACGGGCGCGCAAGGCCGCAGCGTCTGCAGCGCGCAGAATAGGTTTTTATTTTTACCGTGCGGGCGGCCCGACGCCCGCACGCCGCTCCCACCATGAGCACACCGCCCGACCTGTTGCCTGCGCTGATGCGGTTCTTCGATGAAGGTCCGGGCATGGTGCTGGTCTGCAACGCGGACGAGCGCGTCACGCACGCCAGCCAGGGCTTCGTGCGCCGGTTGGGGCTGGAGTTGTCCCAGTTGCTGGGCCGCCAGCCGGAAGAGGTGCTGGGCGGGCCGTCTTCCACCGCGCAAGCCTGGGCGACCTTGCGCCGCACGGCGGAAATCACCGGCCGCAGCGCGGCCCAGGCGCTGGTGCATGGCCGCAACGGCGAGCCGCTGTGGTGCGACCTGACGCTGGACCTGCTGCGCGACGCCGACGGCCATGTCTCGCAATCGCTGCTGACGCTGGTGGACATCACGCAGCGCCGCATCCAGACCGAGTTGCAGGAGCGCGTGCTGGACGCCATCGTGCGCGACCGCCCGCTGGCCGAAGTGATGGAGTTGGTGTGCGGCCAGGTCGAATCGCTGACGCCGGACGTGGTCGCCACCGTGCTGGCGGTGGACGGCGCCGGCCGTGTGCATCCGCTGGCGGGCCCGAGCTTTCCGCCCGAGGTGGCGCGCGCCTTTGACGGCCAGCCCATCGGCCCGGCGGCCGGCTCCTGCGGCACCGCCGCCTGGCGCGGTACGCCGGTGGTCGTGACCGACATCGCCACCGACCCGCTCTGGGCCACTTACCGGGACTTCGTGCTGCCGCTGGGCCTGCACGCCTGCTGGTCCAGCCCGATCAAGAACAGCGCCGGGCGGGTGCTGGGCACCTTCGCGTTCTACTTTCACCAGCCGCGCGGGCCGAACACGTTGCACCAGCGGCTGGTCGAGATGAGCGTGCACCTGTGCACGCTGGCGCTGGAGCGCGAGCAGGCGCACGCCCACATCCACGAACTGGCGTACTACGACAGCCTCACCGGCCTGCCCAACCGCGCACTGCTGGAAGCCAACGCAACGAAGGCCGTCGCCCGCGCGCAGGCCAACAACTCGCCGCTGGGCCTGCTGTTCATCGACCTGGACCGCTTCAAGACCATCAACGACACCCAGGGCCACGCAGTGGGCGACGCCGTGCTACGCGAGGTCGCCCAGCGGCTGGCTCATGAGGTGCGCCACCGCGACCTGATCAGCCGGCTGGCGGGCGATGAGTTCGTGGCGGTGCTGCCGAACTGCAATGCCGAGCAGACCCGCCAGACCGCCGAGCGCATGCTGCAGGCACTGGCCCGGCCCATGATGGTGGCCGATCAGCCGCTGCAGAGCGCAGCCAGCATCGGCGTGGCGATGTACCCCGCCGACGGCGCCACGCTCGATGACCTGATGCGCCATGCCGACATGGCCATGTACCAGGCCAAGAGCGCCGGCCGGGGCCGGCTGCAGTGCTTCCAGGCCGAGATGAACCAGTCCGCGCAAGAGCGCCTGCAGCTGGAAACCGATCTGCGCCGCGCGCTGCGCTGCGGCGAATTGCAGCTGCACTACCAGCCGCAACTCCACGCCCGCCGGAGCGGCAGTCCCCCCCCGGCCAGCAGGGCACTGTTCGGCGTCGAAGCCTTGCTGCGCTGGCAGCACCCGACGCTGGGCGAGGTGTCACCGGCGCGCTTCATCCCGGTGGCAGAGGCCTGCGGGCTGATCCACGAACTGTCGCAATGGGTGCTGAACGCCGCCTGCGCGCAGATGGCGGACTGGCAGGCGCGCGGCGTGGCGGTGCCGCAGGTGGCGGTCAACCTGTCGGCGCATGACTTCCATGACCCGGCGCTGGTCGCACACATCGGGCAGCTGCTGCGGCAATACGGTCTGCGCGGCGACCAGCTCACGCTGGAGTTGACCGAAACCGTGCTGCTGGACCGCCGCACCGACGCCCTGCGGACGCTCGATGCGCTCGGCGCGCTGGGCGTGTGCCTGGCGATGGACGACTTCGGTACCGGCTACTCCAGCCTCAGCCACCTGCACCACCTGCCGATCCGGCAGGTCAAGCTCGACCAGAGCTTTGTGCAGGACCTGGCGCATCAGATGGCCCAGGCCCTGACCAGCGCGGTGCTGCACATCGGCGAGAGCCTGAACCTGGTGGTGGTGGCCGAGGGCGTGGAAACCGAAGCCCAGGCCCGCTTCCTGACCGAGCGCCACTGTCCCGTGCTGCAGGGCTTCCTGTTGGCGCGGCCGATGACAGCCGATCAGCTCGAAACGTGGCTGGCGGCCTACCAGGCCGGCGCCAGCTCGGCCATGCCCTGAGGCGCAAGCTTTTCGTCGGCGAAGGTCACGACCTCCCACGCGTCAGGGTCGGCCAGCAGCGTGCGCAGCAGCTTGTTGTTGAGCGCGTGGCCGCTCTTGTAGGCGGTGTAGCTGGCCAGCAGCGGCATGCCGCAGAGGTAGAGGTCACCGATGGCGTCGAGGATCTTGTGCTTGACGAACTCGTCGTCGTAGCGAAGGCCGCCGGCGTTGAGCACGCGCGAATCGTCGACCACGATGGCGTTGTCCATGCTGCCTCCGAGCGTCAGGCCGCGCGAGCGCATCAGCTCCAGGTCCTTGGTGAAGCCGAAGGTGCGGGCGCGGGCAATGTCGCGCTTGTACTGGCCCGAGCCCATGTCGAAGACCACGCGCTGGCCGGTCTGATCGACCGCAGGGTGGCCGAAATCGATCTCGAAGGTCAGCTTGTAGCCGTGGTGCGGATCGAGCCGGGCCCAGATGCGGCGCTCACCCTCGCCCTGGCTGACCTCGACCGGCTTCCTGACGCGCAGGAAGCGCTTGGGCGCGTTCTGCAGCTCGATGCCGGCACTTTGCAGCAAAAAGACGAACGAAGCGGCCGAACCATCAAGGATCGGCACTTCCTCGGCGGTGATGTCGATGTAGAGGTTGTCCAGGCCGAGGCCGCAGCAGGCCGACATCAGGTGCTCGACCGTGTTGACCTTGGGCGCGCCGGGGTCGCCTCCGGGCGACAGCGTGGTCGCCATGCGGGCATCGCAGACCGAATCGGCGCTGACGACGATGTCCACGGGCTGCGGCAAGTCGATGCGGCGAAAGACGATGCCGGTGTCGGGCGGTGCAGGACGCAGGGTCAACTCCACCTTTTGCCCGCTGTGCAGGCCGACGCCGACGGCGCGGGTGAGTGACTTCAGAGTGCGTTGTTGGAGCATGCCGGAATTCTAGGCAAGTCCGGGTTGCTGGACGGTGAAGCGCCAGCAAGGACTGAAAAAACCCCGGTGCCACAGGGTGGGCACCGGGGTTTTGGACGAGGGCAGAGGAGAACGGGCTTGAGAAGACGGCACCCGCAGGCGCCGCCGCCTCAGTCGGCCTGCTTGCGCAGGAAAGCCGGGATCTCGATCTCTTCCATGCCGTTGTTGACCAGCGCCTCGACCTTGGCTGCCGCCTGGGTGCGCGGGTTGCGCCACACGCTCGGCACGGTGTAGTCCTGGCTCATGCCCACGGGCATGGCGCCACCGTGCACGGCCGGGCCGGCGTGGATCGGCTGGTTCAGCACGGGGATGTTGTCGGTGCCGGTGCGCTGCATCGGCGCCACGACCTGCATCTGTGCAATCGCGCGCTTGGCCGAGG
The DNA here is from genome assembly GCF_965250675.1 of Leptothrix sp. (in: b-proteobacteria). Taxonomy (NCBI): domain Bacteria; kingdom Pseudomonadati; phylum Pseudomonadota; class Betaproteobacteria; order Burkholderiales; family Sphaerotilaceae; genus Leptothrix; species Leptothrix sp. (in: b-proteobacteria). Next base: position 409,336 of record NZ_CBDFPH010000001.1, on the reverse strand, counting down.
CCAGGCCGGTGGCGATCACCGTGACGCGCAGCGCGTCGCCGAGGCTTTCGTCGTAGGCGGTGCCGAAGATCACGTGCGCCTCATCAGCCGCATAACGGCGGATGGTGGTCATGGCGTTGCGGCTCTCGGCCAGCTTGAAGGTCTGCTTGCTCGCGGCAATCAGCACCAGCACGCCACGCGCGCCCGACAGATCAATGCCTTCGAGCAGCGGGCAGGCCACGGCCGCTTCAGCCGCCTTGGTGGCGCGGTCCGGGCCGCTGGCGGTGGCCGTGCCCATCATGGCCTTGCCGGGCTCGCTCATCACGGTCTTGACGTCTTCGAAGTCGACGTTGACCAGGCCGGGAATATGGATGATGTCGCTGATGCCGCCCACCGCGTTCTTCAGCACGTCATTGGCTTCGGCGAAGGCCTGCTCCTGCGTGACGTCGTCACCCAGCACTTCAAGCAGCTTCTCGTTCAGCACCACGATCAGGCTGTCGACGTTGGCTTCCAGTTCAGCCAGGCCGGTGTCGGCCTGCTTCATGCGGCGGTTGCCCTCGAATTCGAACGGCTTGGTCACCACGCCCACGGTCAGGATGCCCATGTCCTTGGCGATGCGCGCGATCACGGGCGCTGCACCCGTGCCGGTGCCGCCGCCCATGCCGGCGGTGATGAAGACCATGTGCGCGCCGTCGAGCGACTGGCGGATGCGGTCGACCGCTTCTTCAGCCGCCGCCTTGCCGGCGTCCGGACGCGAACCCGCACCCAGGCCGGTGTGGCCCAGCTGCAGCAGCGAATCCGCCTTGGAGCGGTTGAGCGCCTGCGCATCGGTGTTGGCGCAGATGAACTCCACGCCCTGCACGCCCTGGCCAATCATGTGGTCGACGGCATTGCCACCGCCGCCACCGACACCGATCACCTTGATCTGCGTGCCCATGTCGAACTCTTCAATCATCTCGATACCCATCTCGTTCTCCTTACTTCCTCTGCAATTGCCGTCGTCAGAAAGCCTATGTCAAAAACTCTTCAGGAACCAGTCCTTGGCACGCCCGAACAGACCCACGCCTGAAGCGGATTGCGCCGCCTTCATGCCACGGGTGCGGGCCAGGCGCGCCTCCTCCAGCAGTCCCATCGCGGTGGCTGAGCGCGGGCTCGCCACCATGTCGTAAAGCGCGCCGCCGTACAGCGGCAAACCCTTGCGCACCGGGCGCAGAAAAATGTCCTCGGCCAGCTCGACCATGCCGGGCATGACCGAGCTGCCACCGGTCAGCACGATGCCGGAAGACAGCAACTCTTCGTAGCCGCTCTCGCGGATGACCTGGTGCACCAGCGCGAAGATTTCCTCGACGCGCGGCTCGATCACGCCGGCCAGCGCCTGGCGGCTCAGCAGGCGCGGGGCGCGGTCGCCCAGGCCCGGCACTTCCAGCTGCTCGGCCGGATCGGCCAGCAGCTGCTTGGCCACGCCGTGCTCGATCTTGATTTCCTCGGCGTCCTTGGTCGGCGTGCGCAGCGCCATCGCGATGTCGCTGGTGATCAGGTCGCCGGCGATCGGGATCACGGCCGTGTGGCGGATGGCGCCGTCGGTGAAGATCGTCACGTCGGTGGTGCCGGCGCCGATGTCGACCACCGCCACGCCCAGGTCGCGCTCGTCGGGCGTCAGCACCGCCAGGCTGCTCGCGCTCGGGTTGAGCACCAGCGCCTCGACTTCCAGGCCGCAGCGGCGCACGCACTTGATGATGTTGTCGGCCGCGCTCTGTGCGCCGGTGACGATGTGCACCTTGACCTCCAGGCGGCCGCCGCTCATGCCCACCGGTTCTTTCACTTCATGGCCGTCGATCACGAACTCCTGAGGCTCGACCAGCAACAGGCGCTGGTCATTCGGGATGTTGATCGCCTTGGCCGTATCCACCACCCGTGCCACATCAAACGGGGTCACTTCCTTGTCGCGAACGATCACCATGCCGGTGGAATTCTGGCCACGCACATGGCTGCCGGTGATGCCGGTGTAGACCCGGCCGATGCGGCAGTCGGCCATCAGCTCGGCCTCTTTCAGCGCCTGCTGGATGCTCTGCACCGTGGCGTCGATGTTGACGACCACGCCGCGCTTCAAGCCGTGCGAGCTCGCCACGCCGAGTCCGGCCAGGCGCAATTCGCCATCGGCCAGCACTTCAGCCACCACCGCCATCACCTTGGCAGTGCCGATATCGAGTCCCACGACGAGGTCCTTGTATTCCTTGGCCATTTTGTTATTCCTCGCAAAGTCCGCCTCAGCGGCCCTTGCTGCGTGGGTTGTCGGTGGTGCCCATTCCCACCAGCCGCAGCGCGTAGCTGTCGGTGTGGCGCAAATCGGCGTATTCAATCGCACGATTCTCAAAATGAGATGTGACTTGTGTCACGCTTTGAACGAAACGACGCGTCCGTTGCAAAACTTCAGCAGGTTCACCACGCCCGAGTTCGATCACTGCGTCGGCCCGTTCCAGCCGCGCCTGCCAGGAGCCCCCATCCGACAGCGCCAGCCGGTCGAGCTGGGTGTCGAGCCGGGCGAACTCCGGCGCCAGCTCGCGCCACATCGCCAGCACCTGTGGAGCCGTGCCCTGCGGGCCGCGCAGCGTGGGCAGCTTGTCGTCCTCGACGTCGCCCAGGTTGACCTCGAAGACCTCGCCCTGCTGGTTGATGAGCAGGTCATCGGCCTGGTCGCGCTCCCAGTAGGCCACCGGGCGGTGCTCTTCCAGCCGCACCACCAGCGCGTGCGGCCAGACGCGCTTGACCTCGGCGCGGCGCACCCAGGGCACGGCCTCGAAGGCGGCGCGCGCCTCGCGCAGGTTCATGCTCAGGTAGCTGCCATGCAGGTGCGGCATGGCATTGGCGCGGATGCTGGCAGCGCTGTTGTGCTGGGTCTCGCCCTCGATGCGGATCTCGCGCAGATCGAACCACGGCAAGCGGCTGAGCCAGACCAGCGCCCCGGCCAGCACGGCCAACACGGCGAGCAGGAGCAGGCCGCGCGCAGCGACGCGCATCAGACGCACATCGGTCGGCAGGTAGGCGGGAGCGGGGCTGGCCATGGTGCGGCTCAGGTCAGAAGGGACGCCGCGTGCGCCGATGGTCCGGCCTGGTCCAGCCGGGCGGCGGCCAGCAGCTGCAGGCACAGTTCGGGGTAGCTGGTGCCGGCCGCGCGGGCCGACATCGGCACCAGCGAATGGCCGGTCATGCCGGGCGAGGTGTTCATCTCCAGCAGGAAGGGCTGGCGCGCGCCGGTGATCGGGTCCACGCCGATCATCAGGTCGGCGCGGCCCCAGCCGCGGCAGCCCAGGCTACGGTAGGCGGCCAGGGTGATGCGCTGGATCTCGCGCTCCTCGGCCTCGGGCAGGCCGCTCGGGCAGAGGTAGCGCACGTCGTCGGTGAAGTACTTGTTCTGGTAGTCGTAGCCGGCCTCGGGCGGCACGATGCGCACCACCGGCAGCGCGCGCGCCGAGGCACCTTCGCCGATTACCGGACAGGTAACTTCCTCGCCGCGGATGAACTGCTCGCACAGCACGTCGGCGTCGTAGCGGGCGGCCAGCCGCACGGCAGCGGCCATGGCGTCGATTGATTCGACCTTGGTCACGCCAATGGACGAGCCTTCGCGCGGCGGCTTGACGATCAGCGGCAGGCCGAGCGCGGCCACCACCTCGCCCAGGCGCGCGGCCTCGGTCGGCGTGCCGAGTTCATCGGGCGACAGGCTGACGTAGCGCGGCGTCGGCAGGCCATCGGCCAGCCACAGGCGCTTGGTCATGACCTTGTCCATCGCCAGCGCCGAGGCCATGACGCCCGAGCCGGTGTAGGGAATGCCCATCAATTCGAGCGCGCCCTGGATGCAGCCGTCCTCGCCGTGCCGGCCGTGCAGCGCGATGAAACAGCGCGCAAAGCCTTCGGCTTCCAGGCCGTTCAGATGCCGCTCGGCCGGGTCGAACGCGTGCGCATCGACGCCCAGGCTCTGCAGCGCGGCCAGCACGCCCTGCCCGCTCATCAGCGAAATGTCGCGCTCGGCCGAGCTGCCACCCAGCAGCACAGCCACTTTCCCGAGTGATGTCACGTCACGATTCATGCGCTTTCCTTCAGCAACTCGACCACCTTGGCCGGTACGCCGCCGATGGAGCCGGCGCCCATCGCGATCACCACGTCGCCCGGCAGGGCCTGGGCGACGATGGTGGCGGGCAGCTCGGCAATGTCATCGACGAACAGCGGATCGACCTTGCCCGACACACGCAGCGCGCGTGCCAGGCTGCGGCCGTCGGCGGCCACCACCGGCGCTTCGCCGGCGGCGTAGACCTCGGTCAGCCAGATCGCGTCCGCCCGGCCCATGACCTTGACGAAGTCCTCGAAGCAGTCGCGCGTGCGGGTGTAGCGGTGCGGCTGGAAGGCCAGCACCAGCCGGCGGCCGGGGAAGGCGCCGCGCGCGGCGGCGATGGTCGCGGCCATCTCGACCGGGTGGTGGCCGTAGTCGTCGATCAGCGTGAAGTCGCCCTCGCCCTGCGCGCTGGGCCAGTCGCCCCAGCGCTGGAAGCGCCGGCCCACGCCGCTGAACTGCGCCAGCGCACGCACGATGGGCGCGTCGGGCAACTCCAGTTCGGTGGCCACGGCAATGGCGGCCAGCGCGTTGCGCACGTTGTGCTCGCCGGGCAGGTTGAGGGTGATCTGCAGGTCGGGCAGCGCCACGCCATTGCGGCGCTGGCAGGTGAAGCGCATCTGCCCGCCGGGCAGCGCCACCACGTCGACCGCGCGCACCTGTACGTCCTCGCCCAGGCCGTAGGTGATGACCGGGCGCGACACCATCGGCAGGATCGAGCGCACACCGGGATCGTCGGCGCAGACGATGGCCGCGCCGTAGAACGGCATCTTGTGCAGGAAGTCGACGAACGCCGCCTTGAGCCGGGCGAAGTCGTGCCCGTAGGTGTCCATGTGATCGGCGTCGATGTTGGTGACGACCGCCAGCACCGGCAGCAGGTTCAGGAAGCTGGCGTCGCTCTCGTCGGCCTCGACCACGATGTAGTCGCCCTTGCCCAGCGCCGAATTCGCGCCCGCGCTGTTGAGCTTGCCGCCGATCACGAAGGTCGGGTCCAGCCCGGCCTCGGCCAGCACGCTGGTCACCAGCGAGGTGGTGGTGGTTTTGCCGTGCGTGCCGGCGATGGCGATGCCGGATTTGAGACGCATCAGTTCAGCCAGCATCACCGCGCGCGGCACGACCGGAATGCGCGCGGCGCGGGCAGCGATCACCTCGGGGTTGTCGCCCTTGACCGCCGTGGACGTCACCACCGCCTGCGCGCCGGTAATGTGCGCCGCATCGTGCCCGGTGTGGATGCGGATGCCGAGTTCAGCCAGCCGGCGCGTCACCGCGCCATCGGCCTGGTCGGAACCCGACACCACGTAGCCGAGGTTGTGCAGGATCTCGGCGATGCCGCTCATGCCGGCACCACCGACGCCGACAAAGTGAATGTGTTTCACCGCATGTTTCATGCGGACTCCTTCAGGGTCAGGGCTTCGATCTCGTCGGCCACGCGCTGCGCGGCGCGCGGCTGCGCCAGCGCGCGGGCGCGCCCGGCCAGCGCCTGCAGCCGGGGTCGATCGAGGGAGGCCAGCAGCTCAGCCAGACGCGCAGGCGTCAGTTCGGGCTGTGGCAGATGAATGGCGGCGTCGTGCTGCTGCATCCACTCGGCGTTGTCGCGCTGGTGGCCGGTGGTGCGGATCACCAGCGGCACCAGCACGCTGGCGACACCGGCGGCGCACAGCTCGCTCACGGTGATGGCGCCGGCGCGGCAGATCATCAGGTCGCACTCGGCCAGCCGCTGCGGCATGTCGTCGATGAAGGGCAGCAGTTCGATGCCGTGGGCCGCGTCGGGCGTCAGGCCGGCGGCGGCGTAGGCACCGCGCACGGCGTCCAGGTTGGCCAGGCCGGTCTGGTGGATCAGGTGCGGGCGCTGCGCGGCGGGCAACAAGGCCAGCATCTGCGGCAGCGTGTCGTTCAGCACCCGCGCACCCAGGCTGCCGCCGACCACCAGCACGCGCAGCGGGCCGCTGCGGCCGGCGTAGCGCTGCGCGGGCGGGGCGATGGCCTCGATCTCGGCGCGCACCGGGTTGCCGGTCACCACCGCCTGCGGCACGGCGCGGGCGGCAGCGCCGTCAAAGCCGAAAGCCACCCGGCCGGCGACCTTCAGCAGCGACTGGTTGGACAGCAGCAGCGCCGCGTCCGCATTGACCAGCACCAGCGGCCGGCGCAGCAGCCGGGCAACCCAGCCGCCCGGCACGCAGACATAGCCGCCCATGCCGAGCACGGCGGTGGCCGAACGGCGGCGCAGGATGGCCGCGCTCTGCCAGAACGCCCACAGCAGTTGCAGCGCGCCGCGCAGCAGGCCGAAGGCACCCTTGCCGCGCAGGCCGGCAAAGCCGATGCGGTCGAGCGCAATGCCGCTGGGCGGCACCAGCCGGTTTTCCATGCCGGTGCGCGTGCCCAGCCAGCTGACCGTCCAGCCGCGCCGCATCATTTCCTGCGCCACGGCCAGGCCGGGAATGACGTGCCCGCCCGTGCCCGCCGCCATGACGACCAGGTGCCGCGTCATACCCGGCCTCCGCGCATCAGCTGGCGGTTCTCGATGTCGACGCGCAACACGATGGCCAGCGAGACGCAGCTCATCAGGATGGCCGAGCCGCCGTAGCTCATCAGCGGCAGCGTCAGGCCCTTGGTGGGCAGCACGCCCAGGTTCACGCCCATGTTGATGAAGGCCTGCCCGCCCAGCCAGACGCCGATGCCCTGCGCGGTCAGGCCGGCAAAGACGCGGTCGAAGGCAATCGCCTGGCGGCCGATCATGAAAATGCGGTGCACCATCCAGAAGAAGGCCGTGATCACGGCCAGCACGCCGATCAGGCCGAGTTCCTCGCCGATCACCGCCAGCAGGAAGTCGGTGTGCGCCTCCGGCAGGTAGTGCAGCTTTTCCAGCGACGAGCCCAGGCCCTGGCCCAACCATTCGCCGCGGCTGAAGGCGATCAGCGAGTGCGTCAGCTGGTAGCCCTTGCCCTGCGCGTACTTGGGATTCCACGGGTCGAGGTAGGCAAAGATGCGCTCGCGCCGCAGGTCGTCAAAGTAGATGAACGTGCCAAACAGCACCACGACCAGCAGCGCAATGAAGAAGAAGCCCCGTGCATTGACCCCGCCCAGAAACAGGATGCCCATGGCGACGGTCACGATCACGATGAAGGCCCCCATGTCCGGCTCGCGCAGCAGCAGAAAACCCACCACCGTCACCGCCACGGCCATGGGCCACACGGCGCGCAGGAAGTTCTCCTTGATGTCCATCTTGCGGACCATGTAGCTGGCCGCGTACATGGCGATCGCCAGCTTGGCCAGCTCGCTGGGCTGGAAGTTCATCAGCCCGAGCGGAATCCAGCGGCGCGACTTGTTGACCACCCGGCCGATGCCCGGAATCAGCACCACCACCAGCAGGACCAGCGCGATGACGAAGATCCACGGCGCGTACTTCTCCCAGGCGCGCATGGGCACCGTCAGCGCCACCGCGCTGGCAATGCCCGCCAGCACGATCGACAGGATGTGGCGCGAGAAGAAGTGCGTGGCCGTGTAGTTGCTGAACTTGGGGTTGTCGGGCAGCTGGATCGAGGCCGAATAGACCATCACCAGGCCGAGCGACAGCAGCATGACGCAGACCCAGGCCAGCGCCACGTCGAAACCGACCCACTGCACCGGCTGGCCCGGCGCACCGGGCGGCAGACCGCGCGACGACGACAGGTCGGCGCCGCTGAAGCGCGCCGGCAGGCCGGCCAGCCAGCGGCCGAAGCCGCCGGGGGACGTGGTGGTGTTCGCCGTGTTGGCGGAGGCGTCGCGGCTCACAGGCTCATCCCTCCATGCTCGGTGGCCAGTTGCGCCACGGTGTCGGCAAAGACCTGGGCGCGGTGTGCATAGTTGCGGAACATGTCCAGGCTGGCGCAGGCGGGGCTGAGCAGCACGGCGTCACCGGCCTGGGCCTGCTCGAAGCACCAGCGCGTGGCAGCTTCCAGGCTGTCGTGGCTGTGGATGGGCAGGCCGTCGCGGGCCAGTTCGGCCAGCGTCATCAGCAGCGCCGGGGCGTCGCGGCCGATCAGGGCCACGGCGCGGGTGTGCGCCGCCACGGCCTCGACCAGCGGCGTGAAGTCCTGGCCCTTGCCGTCGCCGCCCAGGATCAGCACCAGCTTCTTCGGCGCCTTCTCAGGGCCCCAGGCCCTTGAGCGCCGCCACGGTGGCGCCGACGTTGGTGCCCTTGCTGTCGTCGTAGGCCTCGACGTCGCCGACGTTGCCGAGGTATTCGACCCGGTGCGGCTCGCCCCGGTATTCGCGCAGGCCGTGCAGCATCGGCGCCAGCGGCAGGCCGGTGGCACTGGCCAGGGCGAGCGCGGCCAGCGCGTTGGCGGCGTTGTGGCGGCCACGGATGCGCAGCGCGTCGGCCGGCATCAGGCGTTGCAGCGTGATTTCGGCATCCAGCACCGCGCCGCGCCGGCTGCGCAGCGGCGTGTCATCGCCGTCCTGCGCGCGCACCAGCCAGGCCATGCCGTGGTCGGTCATCAGGCCCCAGTCGCCGGCGCGGCGCGGCGCGTCCAGCCCGAAGCTGACGCAGGCGCGCGGCGTCCAGCGCGGCTGGGCCTTGAGCGGCTTGCCGGTCTTGCCCAGCTCCGGCTCGGGCGGACGCGGCTGCAGCGCCATCACGAGCGCGTCGTCGCGGTTGAGCACCATCAGGCCGTGCTGGCCGAAGATGCGCGCCTTGGCCGCCGCGTAGGCCGCCATGTCGCCGTGCCAGTCGAGGTGGTCCTGCGTGACGTTGAGCACCGTCGCCGCAGTGGGCTCGAAGCCCTGCACGCCATCGAGCTGGAAGCTCGACAGCTCCAGCACCCAGACCTCGGGCAGGTGCTCGAACACCGGGCCGGGCGGCGCGGGCGGAATCAGGTGCGGCGGCGGGCCACCGCCTTCGAGCGGCTCGTCGGCTGCGTCCGTCACGCCATCGAGCGCCGCCAGCTCGGCGGTTTCGTCTTCATAGGCTGGGCCTCCTGCGGCGAGCTTCGACTCCCCCTCGGCAGGGACGGGGCGGCGCAGCGTTGCGCATCAGCCGGCTCCAGATCCAGCGCCGCGCTCCAGCGTGTCGAGCAGCGTCGGGCCGATGTTGCCGGCCATGGCCACCCGCGCGCCGGCGCGCTCGCACAGCAGCGCGGTCAGCGAGGTGGTGGTGGTCTTGCCATTGGTGCCGGTGATGGCCAGCACCTTGGGCGCGTAGCCGCGGGCGGTCTTCAGGTCGGCCAGCGCCTGGGCGAACAGGCCCAGCTCGCCCATTACGGCCACGCCGCGTTGCTGCGCGGCGGCCAGCAGCGGCGCCAGCGCGGGGTCGAGCGGCGACAGGCCGGGGCTTTTCAGCACCGCATGCACATGGCCCATCGGTCGGCCAGCAACTCGGGCGTGAAGGCGCCGCAGCGCAGTTCGGCGCCGGGCACGTCCTGCGCCAGGCGGGCGGCCTGCGGCGGCGCGCTGCGGCTGTCGGCCACCACGATGCGCGCCGCGCCGCAGCGCTGCGCCCAGCGCGCCATCGCCAGGCCGGAGTCCCCCAGGCCGAGGATCAGGAGGTGCTTGTCGCGGAGTGCGTTCATGGCCGGCTCAGCGCAGCTTCAAGGTCGACAGGCCCACCAGGCACAGCAGCATGGTGATGATCCAGAAGCGCACGACCACCTGGGTCTCGACCCAGCCTTTTTTCTCGAAGTGGTGGTGCAGCGGCGCCATCAGCAGGATGCGCTGGCCGGTGCCGGTCTTCTTCTTGGTGTACTTGAACCAGCTCACCTGCAGCATGACCGACAGCGCCTCGACCACGAAGATGCCGCCCATGATGCCGAGCACGATCTCCTGGCGCACGATCACCGCGATGGTGCCGAGCGCGCCGCCCAGCGCCAGCGCGCCGACATCGCCCATGAAGACCTGCGCCGGGTAGGCGTTGAACCACAGGAAGGCCAGCCCCGCGCCGGCCATGGCGGCGCAGAAGATCAGCAGTTCACCCGCGCCCGGAATGTGCGGCAGCAGCAGGTAACGCGCAAAGACCGAGTTGCCGGTGACGTAGGCGAACAGGCCGAGCGCCGAGCCGACCAGCACCACCGGCATGATGGCCAGGCCGTCCAGCCCGTCGGTCAGGTTGACCGCGTTGCTGGAGCCGACGATCACGAAGTAGCTCAGGAAAATGAAGCCGAACACGCCCAGCGGGTAGCTGATGGTCTTGAAGAACGGCACCATCAGGTCGGCCTTGGGCGGCAGGTCGTTTGAGAAGCCCGAGCCGACCCAGCGCAGGAACAGCTCCAGCACGCGCAGGTTGCTGGTCTCGGACACGCTGAAGGCAAGGTAGATGGCCGCGATCAGCCCGATCAGCGACTGCCACAGGTACTTCTCGCCCGAGGGCATGCCTTCGGGGTTCTTGCTGACGACCTTGCGCCAGTCGTCGACCCAGCCGATCGCGCCGAAGCCGAAGGTCACCAGCATCACGACCCAGACGAAGCGGTTGCTCCAGTCGAACCACAGCAGCGTGCTGATGGCGATCGACAGCAGGATCAGCACGCCGCCCATGGTGGGCGTGCCAGTCTTGACCAGATGGGTCTGCATGGCGTATTCGCGCACTGGCTGGCCGATCTTGAGCGCAGCCAGGGAGCGGATCACCCACGGCCCGAAGGCCAGGCCGAGCAGCAGCGCGGTCATGGCCGCCATCACGGCGCGAAAGGTCAGGTACTGGAAGACGCGCAGGAAACCGAGCGCGTCGGGGTAGAGGCCTTGCAGCCACTGGGCGAGGCTAATGAGCATGTTGTTCTCCGTCGGCCGCAGCAGCCTCGCGCAGCGCTGCGACCCCTTTTTCCATCGTCATGAAGCGTGAGCCCTTGACCAGCACCGAGGCGGCCACGGGCAGGTCAGCGCGCAGGGCCACCAGCAGGGCGGCGGTGTCGGCGTGGTGACGCACGGATTGCATCGGTGCCTGCATCGGCGGCACCTCGCGGCGATACGCCTCGGCGGCGTGGGCGGCCAGCGTGCCGGCGGTCCACAGACACTCGATGCCGCGCTCGGCGGCCAGCGCGCCCACTTCGGCATGAAAGGCCGGGCCGGCGTCGCCGACCTCGCCCATGTCGCCCAGCAGCAGCCAGCGCGGCGCGGGCAAGGCGGCCAGCACCTCGATGGCGGCGCGGACCGAATCGGGGTTGGCGTTGTAGCTGTCGTCGATCAGCGTGACGCGGCGCGCGCCCCACGCCAGCGTCTCGACCTGCGAGCGGCCCTTGACCGGCGCGAAGCCCGCCAGCCCGCGCTGCACTGCGTCGAGCGGGCAACCTGCAGCCAGCGCGCACAGCGCCGCCGCGAGGGCGTTCTTGACGTTGTGCCGACCGGCGACGCGCAGTGTCAGCTCGATGCGGCCGGCCGGGGTCTCGAACACCGTCTGCCAGCCCTCGCCCACCCAGGTGGCGCGCGCCACCGAACCGGCCGTGACGCCGGACTCCGCCAGCGCAAACGTCAGCGTCCGGCGCTCACCGGCCAGCGCACGCCAGACACCGCTGTAGTCGTCATCGGCCGGAAACACCGCCACGCCCGTGGCCGGCAAGGCGCTCAGCACGCTGCCGTTTTCCTCGGCCACCGCCTGCACCGTCTTCATGAACTCCTGGTGCTCGCGCTGGGCGTTGTTGACCAGCGCGACGGTGGGTTGGGCGATGGCGGCCAGTTCGGCGATCTCGCCCGGGTGGTTCATGCCGAGTTCGATCACGGCGGCGCGGTGCTGCGGGCGCAGCGCCAGCACCGTCAGCGGCACGCCGATGTGGTTGTTGAGGTTGCCGGCGGTGGCGTGGGCCGCATCGCCCAGCCAGGCGCGCAGGATGGCCGCGACCATCTGCGTCACGGTGGTCTTGCCGTTGCTGCCGGTCACGCCGATCACCGGCAGGTCGAGACCTGCCCGCCAGCCGGCGGCGAGCGCCTGCAGTGCGACTGCAGGCTGTCGGGCACCTCGATGCCGTTCAGGCCGGCTTCGGCCAGGCCGCGCTCGGCGAGGGCCGCAACCGCACCGGCGCCGCTGGCCTGGGGCAGAAAGTCATGCGCATCGAAGCGCTCGCCGCGCAGCGCGACGAACAGGTCGCCGGCGCGCAGGCTGCGGGTGTCGGTGTGCACGCGCTCGAAGGCCACGCGGCCGTCGCCCACCAGCCGGGCTTGCGGCACGCGGGCGGCGATCAGCGCGTGGGCTTGTGCGAGGGTCAGCATGCGGCACCTTGGGTGATGGAGCGGGCCTGCAGCGCCAGCGCGGCCACGTCGATGTCGGAGAACGGGCGCTTGACGCCAGCCACATCCTGATAGTCCTCGTGACCCTTGCCGGCGAGCAGCAGCACGTCGCGCGCAGTGGCGCGGCGCACGGCCCGGGTGATGGCGGTGGCGCGGTCCAGTTCGGCCTCAACCGATGCAGCATCCGCGCAGCCGGCCAGGATCTGGTCGACGATGGCCTGCGGCGCTTCGTGGCGCGGGTTGTCGCTGGTGACGATGACGCGGTCGGCCAGCCGGGCGGCAATCGCGCCCATCACCGGCCGCTTGGTCGCATCGCGGTTGCCGCCGCAGCCGAACACGCACCAGAGCTGTCCGCCCTGCGCTTCGGCCACCGGGCGCAGGGCCTGCAGGGCTTTCTCGAGGGCGTCGGGCGTGTGGGCGTAGTCGACCACCACCTGCGGGGCAGCGCTGTCTGCCCCACTCTGCACGCGCTGCATGCGACCGGGCACCGAGGTGAACTCCGGCTGCCAGCGGCGCAATCTGCGCCAGCGACCAGCCCAGCGCACGCAGCCCGCCCAGCACCGCCAGCACGTTGCTGGCGTTGTAGGTGCCGATCAGGTGCGTGCGCACCGGCTGCTGCTCGGCGCCTTCATGCACCGTGAAGCACAGGCCGCCGTCCTGGTAGTGCAGGTCGCCGGCGCGCAGGCGGACAGCACCCGGCGCCGAGTCCTGCAGCGCATAGGTCCACAGGTCGAGCCGGCCCTCGGCCTGCAACTCGGCAGCCAGCGCCACGCCTTGCGCGTCATCGAGGTTGATCACCGCCGCCTGCAGACCCGGCCAGTCGAACAGCGCGCGCTTGGCGGCCCAGTAGGCGGCCATGTCGGCGTGGTAGTCGAGGTGGTCGGGCGTGAAGTTGGTGTAGAGCGCCACGCGGATCTGCAGCGCATCGAGCCGGTGCTCGGCCAGGCCGATGGACGAGGCCTCGATGGCGCAGGCGCTGAAGCCGGCGTCGATAAATTGGCGCAGGCCGCCGTGCAGCGTCAGCGGGTCGGGCGTGGTCAGGCCGGTGAAGTGCAGCACGGCGTCAGGGCGGGCCCGGCTGGGCGGCTCGCCCACGCCGAGCGTGCCGATCACGCCGCAGCGGCGCGCCAGCGCGCCGAGCGCCTGCGCCGTCCACCACGCGGTGGAGGTCTTGCCGTTGGTGCCGGTGGTGGCGATCACGTCGAGCGCGGCGCTGGGCCGGCCGTGCCATTCATGCGCGATCACAGCGGTGGCAGCTTTCAGGCCGGGCAGACCGGCGATGCGGGCGTCGTCGAAGGCAAACGCCTCGGCGCCATCGGCCTCGACCAGACAGGCTGCCGCGCCCGCCGCCAGCGCGGCGGCAACGTGCTGGCGGCCATCCTGCGCGTGGCCGGGCCAGGCGATGAAGGCGTCGCCGGGCTGCAGTTGGCGGCTGTCGACGCGCAACGTGGCGCCAGCCGCCAGCCGGGCCCGCAGCCAGGCCAGCGCCTGATCGACGTCATGCAACCGGTGCAGCGCCATCAGAAAGACTCCTCGACCGCTGGAGCCGCGCGGGCGCGCGCAACGATCTGCGGCTTGACTTCCATGTCGGGCGGCACGCCCAGCATGCGCAGCGACTGCTGCACCACGTCGCTGAAGACCGGTGCGGCCACATCGCCGCCGAAGTAGCGGCCGTTGCTCGGCTCGTCGACCATCACCGCCACGACGATGCGCGGCGCACTGGCCGGTGCAATGCCCACGAACCAGGCGCGGTACTTGTTGCTGACGTAGCCGCTGCCCTCTTGCTTGTAGGCGGTGCCGGTCTTGCCACCGACCGAATAGCCGATGGTCTGCGCCTTGGGCGCGGTGCCGCCTTCGATGGTGACCATGTTGAGCATCTTGCGCACCGAGCGCGCCACCTCGGGCGTGAACACCGGCGTGCCGACGGCGGGCTGATCGGCCTTGATCATGGTGACGGGCGCCAGGTCGCCGTCCCGCGCAAACACGGTGTAGGCGCGCGCCAGCTGGAACAGGCTGACCGACAGGCCGTAGCCGTAGCTCATGGTCGCCTGCTCGATCGGACGCCAGCTCTTGTACGGGCGCAGCCGACCGTTGGCGACACCGGGAAAGTGCAGCTGCGGCTTCTGGCCGATGCCGACCGCGCTGAACATCTCCCACATCTCGCGCCGGTCCATCTGCATCGCCATCTTGACGGTGCCGACGTTGCTGGACTTCTGGATCACCTGCTCCACCGTCAGCGCGCCCTGCGGGTGCGAATCGGTGATGGTCGAGCCGGTGATGGTGATGCGGCCGGGCGCCGTCTGGATCAGCGTCTCGGGCCTGACGCGGCCGGTCTGCATCGCCAGCGCGGCGATGAAGGGCTTCATGGTCGAGCCGGGCTCGAAGGTGTCGGTCAGCGCGCGGTTGCGCAGCTGGCCGCCGGCCATGTTGCGGCGCTCGCCCGGCACATAGCTCGGGTAGTTGGCCAGCGCCAGCACCTCGCCGGTCTGGGCGTCGAGCACCACCACGCTGCCGGCCTTGGCGTTGTGCTCGGCCACGGCGTCGCGCACGCGCTGGTAGGCAAAGAACTGCACCTTGGAGTCCAGCGCCAGCGCGATGTCGCGACCGTCTTCGGGCTCGACGCCCTCGCCGGTGTCCTCGACCACGCGGCCCAGCCGGTCACGCACCACGCTGCGGCTGCCGGAGCGGCCCTGCAGCTCTTTCTGGAACGCCAGTTCGATGCCTTCCTGGCCTTTTTCTTCCAGGTTGGTGAAGCCGACCACGTGCGCGGCCGACTCGCCCTCCGGATACTGGCGGCGGAACTCGCGCTGCTGGTGCAGGCCCTTGATGGCCAGCGCCTTGACCTGGGATGCGGTGGTCTCGTCGATCTGCCGGCGCAGCCAGACGAAGTTGCTGTTGTCGCTCAGGCGCTTGGTCAGCTCCGTCGACCCCATGTCCAGCAAGCGCAGCAGTTCGCGGCGCTGGAACGGCGTGGGAGCGAACTCTTTCGGGCTGGCCCAGACCGAAGGCGACGGCACGCTCGCGGCCAGGATCTGGCCGTTGCGGTCGACGATGCGGCCCCGGCTGGCCGGCAGGGAGAAGGTGCGGGCGTAGCGGCTCTCACCCTGCTTCTGATAGAACTCGGCGTCGATCACCTGGATGTAGACCGCACGACCGATCAGCACCGAAAACCCCGCGCCCACCGCCATCACCAGCAGGCGCGAACGCCACAGCGGCGTCTTGGCCGCCAGCAGCGGGCTGCTGGCGTATTGGGCCGACGAGGGCGACGCCTTGGCGGCGCGTGCGCGGCCCGTGGTGGTGTCGCGCCCTGTTTCACGGGTGGTGCTGCGCCCGGAATCGCGCCCGGCCACGTTGCGGCCACGCCGGGCGGTCAGCGCGCCCATCAAGCCGCCCAGACGGCTGCGCAGGCGGCTGATCACGGTGCGCTCCCTTGAACGGCAGCCGCTGCGGCAGCACCCGGCTCGACCACGTACTGCGTGACGGCCGGCGTGGCGGTTCGCATGTTCATCTGCTCTCGCGCCACGCGCTCGATGCGCAGGCTGGTGGCCTGGGCGCGCCGGGCGATGTCGAGCCGATCGGCGTCGATGTCGAGCTCCTTGGCAGCGGCGCGCTCACGCTCCAGCGCCACGAACAGGCGGCGCGATTCGTACGAGGTCTGCACCAGGTAGACCGAGCTCACCAGCAAGGCCAGCAGCAGCAGGACGTTGACGCGGATCACGCACGGCCCCGCTGGTACTCCGGCGCCAGCGCCACATCGGTGCGCTCCGCCACGCGCAGGATGGCCGAGCGCGCGCGCGGGTTGCCCGACACCTCGGCCTCACCCGGCTTGATGCGCGCCACCGCCGTCAGCAGCGTCGGCTTGGGCGCAGCCAGCGGCATGCGGCGGTCGTACTCCTCCACCGAATGGCGGCGGATGAAGTTCTTGACGATGCGGTCTTCCAGCGAGTGGAAGCTGATCACCACCAGCCGGCCGCCCGGCGCCAGCCAGCGCAGCGCGGCGTTCAGGCCCTGCTCCAGTTCTTCGAGCTCGGCGTTGACCAGAATCCGCAGCGCCTGGAAGGTGCGCGTGGCCGGGTCCTGGCCGCGTTCGCGGGTCTTGACGGTGCGCGCCAGCAGCTCGGCCAGCTCGGAGGTGCGCTGCAGCTGCGGGCCGCTCTCGCGCCGGGCGACGATGGCGCGGGCGATGGCGGGGGCGAAGCGCTCCTCGCCATAGTCGCGCACCACTTCCTTGATGCGGTCAGCCGACGCCGTGGCCAGGAACTCGGCCGCGCTCTGGCCCTGGCTGGGGTCCATGCGCATGTCGAGCGGGCCGTCGAAGCGGAAGCTGAAACCGCGCTCGGGGGTGTCGATCTGCGGCGAAGACACGCCCAGGTCGAGCAGGATGCCGTCCAGGCCCGCCACGCCGCGGGCGGCCAGCGCCTCGGGGAAGTGCGCGTAGCTGGTGTGGTCGATGGAGAAGCGCGGGTCGGTGATGGCTGCGTCACCCTGCCGGGCGTGCGCGATGGCCTCGAAATCCCGGTCGATCGCCAGCAGGCGGCCGTCCGCACCCAGTTGCTGCAGGATCAGCCGGCTGTGGCCGCCGCGGCCGAAGGTGCCGTCCAGATACACGCCGTCGGGGCGCTGCACGAGCGCATCCACGGCCTCATGCAACAGCACCGTGCGGTGCTGTCGTTCTTCTGCAATACCAACGGTCGCGCTCAAAAGCTGAAATCCTGCAATGCGTCGGGCATCGGCTGCAGCAACACCGCAGCCTCGGCCGCGACATGGCGCTGTGCATCCCACAGCTCGAGGTGATTGCCCATGCCGATCAGCAGCACGTCGCGGCTCAGACCGGCGGCAGTGCGCAGCTCGGGCGAGATCAACATGCGGGAACCGGCGTCTATTTCGACGTCCATCGCGCTGCCCAGGAAAATGCGCTTCCAGCCGCTGGCGGCCATCGGCAAGGCTTCGACCTTGGCGCGGAACGCACCCCACACCGGGCGGGGAAACACCATCAGACATCCTTCGGGATGCTTGGTGAGGGTGAGCTGACCTTCGGCCAGGGACGTGAGCAGTTCTCGATGGCGCGCAGGAACGGTTACCCGCCCCTTGGCGTCCAGCGAAAGCGCTGAAGTCCCTTGGAAATGAAAGTCCACCACGAATACCCACGATTTGACACGTCCACCCACTTTAGCGGAAAACTCGCGGGCCCCGACCCATGCCGCCGGGAATGGTCAATGAAATCAAGTATCTAGCGGCGCTTGCAGATACAAATCAGAACAAGAAAAAATCATATGAATGAAGGACTTGCAGGCCAAACCCAAAGTATTGCCTGAACAGGCGATGCACGATTCAGGTGCGCACGACCCATCCAGACAGAGGGTTCGACACCCGTAGCAAGTACTTACAAGTGAAAAAACCGCGTGCCACGGCCCCTGAAAAAACAATCCTCGTGAAAAGGTGCACGCATTTTTTGCGGCCACGATCATGGTGTCTTCAGTGCGGCAACGCCCCGGATCAGTTCGATTCCTTGATCAGGCGACCGCTGGCGGACTGGATCGGGCGGGCGTTCATCGGGTAGAGGCGCGAGAAGATCGCCACCTGGTCGCTGGAGACCTGTGCGGGCTGTTTCATCACCATCCACAACACGCCCTCGGTGCACGGCGGCGTGGTGAGCGAGCCCATGTAGGTGTAGTAGCGCTGGTCCTCGGGCAGCAGCGCGCTGAGGTCCAGCAGTTGCGCGGCCGGGTTTTCCTCGCCGCGCTCCAGCGGCAGGTTGTTCCAGACCAGTTGCACCGCCGGATGCAGGCGGCCCTGCTCCAGCAGCACCGCCACCACGGCCAGGCGGCCATCGGGGTCCTTGTGGACCAGGTGCGCGACCATGTCGTACTGGCGGCCGTTGATGCGCTCCTCCGACGGGCGATGGAAGTGGAACTGCACCAGGTCGTAGCGCCGCCCACCCACCTCGATCGAGTTGCCTGCCGCCAGGTTCACCTGCACGGTGTGACCGTTGTCGATCACCCGGAAGCCGGTGGCCCGGTAGTCGAAGCGGATCGGGGCCAGCTCGACCTTGATGCCCTCGCGGATGTCGATCGGGCTCTGGCGCTTGCCAACGCTGCAGGTGGCGTACGACGCGTCCATGTCGCCCCAGGCGGTGGGGCCGCCCTCACCGGCGTAGCCCCAATGGGCATGCTCGTGGCCGGTGGGAATGCTCTTGTCGGCCTTGTCGGCCTTGTCAGGCTTGTCTGCTTTTTCTGCCTTGCCGGCCTTTTTGGTGACGCGCTCACCATGGGGCGCCGCCTTTTCAACCAGCGCATGCGCATCCGCCTTGACCGAGACCTGCAGCACCGGCGTGCGGGCCTGCACGGCGCTGACCCGCTCCATCAGGCGATCGCGCAACTGGTCAAGCGAAGCGTCGCGCACGGGCGGCTTCTCGGCCGGCGGCGCCGCCACGGCCGGCATGGCAGCCAGAACCAGGCCGGCGGACAGGCTGAGCGCCGTGCGGCGCAAGTTCAAGAACGGGAAAGAAGCAGACATGCGGCACTCCGGCGCCGGACGCCATCGCCCGGCAGTTCAGATCCGCCCGGACGCATGCCGGGCTCTACCCGTCATATCGGCAGGCCGGGATCAGACTTGACCCGCTTGGCCCACGTTCCCGCGCGTCGCGTGCTGCAGCCAGAACCACGCCACCAGCCCGACCGCCATCAGCCCGGCCGACGCCACCGCCAGCGCCACGCTGCTGTGCATCACCAGCGGTGCGATCACGCCCGCCACCAGCGCATTGGCCGCGCTGCCCACGGTGGCCTGCAGCGAGGACGCCATGCCGCGCCGCGCCGGGTACAGGTCCAGCAGCATCAGCGTGACCACCGGCACCAGCAGCGCCCAGCCGAGTGCATAGAGCGGCAGCGGCACCAGCGCCCACGGCAGGCTCGGCGCCGACCACAGGTTGCCGGCCACGTTGAGGGCACTGGCCAGCGCCATCAGCGCAAAGCCGAGGTGGATCTGGCGCAGGCCCACCACCCGCCCGGCCAGCCGTCCGCTCAGCCAGGCGCCGAGCATGATGCCCGCCACCGTGGAGCCGAACAGCCAGAAGTACTCGGTCGGCGCCAAGTGCAGGTGCTCGCTCAGGAAGGTGGGTGCGGCCAGGATGTAGAGAAAGAAGCCATTGAACGGCACGCCCGAGGCCAGCGCCAGCAGCCAGAAGCGGCCGCTGCCGCCGAGTTCGGCATAGCCGCCCATCAGATTTTTCAGATTCAGCGGCTGGCGCTGTGCGGGCGCCAGCGTCTCGGGCAAGGCCCGCCAGATGCCCAGCCACAGCAGCACGCCCACGCCAACCAGAAACCAGAACACCGCCTGCCAGCCCAGGTGCACGAACAGCCAGCCGCCGATCACCGGTGCCACTGCCGGGGCGATGCCAAAGTAGATCGTCACCTGCGACATCATCTTCTGCGCCTCGGCCGGCGGGAACAGGTCGCGGATCACCGCGCGCGACACCACCATGCCCGCGCCGGTCGACATGCCCTGCAGCGCGCGGAAGAACACCAGCGCGCCCACGTGCGTCGACATGGCGCAACCCACGCTCGCCAGCGTGAACACCGCCACGCCGGTCAGCACGATCGGGCGGCGGCCCAGCGCGTCGGCCAGCGCGCCATGGAACAGGTTCATCACCGCAAAGCCCAGCAGGTAGGCCGACAGCGTCTGCTGCATCTGCACCGGCGTGGCGTCCAGCGCAACGGCCATGCCGGTAAAGGCCGGCAGATAGGTGTCGATGGCAAACGGCCCGAGCGTGCCCAGGCTGGCCAGCATCACCGCCAGCGCCCAGCGCGGTGCTTTCCAGAGAGAGTGTGTCGTCATGGATCAGTCCGGGTGGGCGTGTGCGACCAGCGGCTGCGGCCGCACGCGCAAGGCCACCAGCACGCCGGCCACCAGCAGCGCGATGCCCGCCAGCGTGGCCGGCGCCGGCCAGACCTGGCGCCAGATGAAGGCGTAGAGCAGCGCGGCCAGGGTCTCGAAAACGATCAACTGCCCCAGCACCGCCGTGGGCAGGCGCTGGCTGGCCTCGTTCCAGCACAGCGTGCCGACCCACGACGCCAGCAGGCCGATGGTCAACATCAGCCCGACAAAGAACGCCGGGCGCGGGCCCAGCGGCATGGGGAAATCGCCCGCAGTGAACGTCTGCCAGAGCCAGAAACCGCCGTAACCGAGCAGCGCCAGCGGCAGCGTCGTCAACCCTTGAGCGGTCGCCCAGGCGCGCGGGCTGCGGTCGGGGTGCTCGCGCAGCCAGTCGGCGTTGCGCAGCGGATACCAGGTCCAGCAGACCAGCGCCACCAAGGCGAACAGCACGCCGCTGCCATAGCGGCTCAGGTCGGCGTCGGGCTGCTCGCGCAGCGCGGTGAGCTCGACCTGATTGACCAGCGCGATGCCCACGGCGATCAGCCCCAGCGGCGGCAGCAGCCGGCGCCACGGCAGGCGGCCCTCGCCGCTGGTCTTGTCGTGGGACTGGCGCAGATTGGCCGTCAGCGCAATCACCACCGGCAGCGTGCCGATGATGACCGTGGGCAGCGCCCCGCCGGCGCGCTGGATCGCCGACGCCAGGCACAGGTAATAGACCACGTTGCCGACCACCGACAGGCGCAGCGCCTCGCGCCAGTCGGCGCGGCGCAACTGGGCGAGGCCGGCGCGGTCGAACCACGCCAGCGGCAGCGCGATCAGCCCGAACGCCAGATAACGGCCGAACGACTGCAGCGCCGCCGGGTACTCGGGCAGCAGCAGCGGCCCGACGAAGACCAGGCCCCACATCAGGCCAGCGGTGAGTGCAAAAAGGGTTCCGGTCAGCATCAGGGCTCGCACCATACGCGATCGGCGCCTCGCCCTCCCGACAGCGACCCTGTCAGCGCGCAGCCCCGTCCGACCGTTGTGCCTTTCACGCCGGCCCCACCGGGTCATTGGCCGAGGACACTGAATTGAACTGGATCGCCCGACTCATCATCACGTTGACCTTGCTGGCCTGCAGCCTGACGAGCGCCCGGGCCGACGACGCCCACGGTCGCACGGCACGACTGCGCTGGGTCGAAGGCAGCGTGCAACTGGAACGCGCCGACGGCAGCGCGCCGCAGGACAACCGCGACGAGGCGCTGCGCCGCGAATCCGTGCGCAGCGGCGACCTGCTGCGCACCGGCGCGGGCGGACGCGCCGAGATCAGCCTCGGCGCCAGCCGCCTGCGGCTGGATGAAGACAGCGAACTGCTGCTGCGCCGCCTCGACGAGGACCGCATCGTGCTGCAACTGCGGCGCGGCTCGCTGGCCGCCCGGCTCGACAGCCACGCCGATGCGCTCGCCTTCAGCCTCGACACCGATGCGGGCCACCACGAGCCGCTCGGCGCCGGCCTCTTCCGCTTCGACGCCATACGCAGCCGCTGGGACGATTTCAGCGCCACCGCCTGGCGCAGCCCGCTGCGCATCGAGCAGAACAGCGCCACGCTGACGCTGCGCCCCGGCCAGCGCGCCGAGCTGTTCAGCACTGGTGGCTGGCGCCTGACCACGCCGGAATCCGACGCCTTCGCCCGCTGGGGCATGGGCGAAGACAACGCCGCCGACCGGGCCGCTCCGATGCCCGTGCCACCGCCGTACGTGGAGCCGCCCCAGGTCTGGGTCACGCCGCCGCAGGCGCCCGTACTCATCATCGGCGGCGGCTTCCCCCGCCACGAGCCACCGCGCATGCGCCCCTGGCCCGCACCCGCCTTCCCGCCCCCGGTGATGCGCCTGCCCGAGCCCCCCCGGCGCGACCAGGACCGCCATGAGCGATATGAGCGGGACGACCACGCCGACCGCCGACCTCGCAACGACCGGAACAACGTCGCCCCACCGCCGCAACCACCGCGGGGCCTGCCGCCCGGCGGCATCGTGCCGCTGCCCCACCCGGTCCCCAATCCGCTGCAGAACCCGTCGCCGCGACCTCCCGTCGTGCAACCGTCCGAGCCGCAAGGCCCGACCGGCAACCTCGGCCGCATCGTGCAGGACGTGGCCCGGCGCGGTGGGGTCGTGGCGCCCCAGACACCCGCCGCGCCTGCAGCGTCCGCCCCAACGGCAGCGGGCCGGGGTTCACCCCGGCCCGACCGAACTCAGCGCGGCGATGACCGGGGCGGCGATCCCCGCCGCCCCGAGCGCTGATCAGCGCGCCTTGCCCGCCTTCCAGGCGTTCAGCAGGCTGTCATAGGCGATGGTCTCGCCCTTGGGCTTCTCGTTGGCCAGCTTCTTCCAGGGCGCGGCCTTGTCGCTCAGGTACTTGGCCGGGTCGCCCTTGGGGTTGAGCTTGGGCGCGCAGTGGGCCATGCCCGCGCGTTCCAGACGGCTCATCACCTGATCCATCTCGTCGGCCAGCGTGTCCATCGCGCCCTGCGGGGTCTTCTCGCCCGTCACAGCCTGGGCCACGTTCTTCCACCACAGCTGCGCCAGCTTGGGGTAGTCGGGCACGTTGGTGCCGGTCGGCGACCAGGCCACGCGCGCCGGGCTGCGGTAGAACTCCACCAGGCCACCCAGCTTGGGCGCCAGATCGGTCATGGCCTTGCTCTGGATGTCGGACTCGCGGATCGGCGTCAGGCCGACCGTGGTCTTCTTCAGCGACGTGGTCTTGGCGGTCACGAACTGGGCGTAGAGCCAGGCGGCAGCCGTCTTGTTGGCATCGTGGTCCTTGAAGAAGGTCCAGCTGCCCACGTCCTGGTAGCCGTTCTGCATGCCCTGCTTCCAGTACGGGCCGTTGGGGCCGGGGGCCATGCGCCACTTGGGCGTGCCGTCGGCGTTGACCACCGGCAGGCCGGGCTTGGTCATGTCGGCGGTAAACGCCGTGTACCAGAAGATCTGCTGCGCGATCTGGCCCTGGGCGGGCACCGGGCCGGCTTCGCCGAAGGTCATGCCGCTGGCTTCCTTGGGCGCGTACTTCTTCATCCAGTCGACGTACTTGGTTAGCGCGTAGACGGCCGCGGGCGAGTTGGTCGCGCCGCCGCGGGCGACGGACGCGCCCACCGGCGTGCACTTGTCGGCACCGACACGGATACCCCACTCGTCGATCGGCAACCCATTGGGCGCGCCGATGTCGGCGGTGCCGGCCATCGACAGCCAGGCGTCGGTGAAGCGCCAGCCCAGCGACGGATCCTTCTTGCCGTAGTCCATGTGGCCATAGATCGGCTTACCGTCAATGTTCTTCACGTTGTTGGTGAAGAACTCGGCAATGTCCTCATAGGCCGACCAGTTGAGCGGCACGCCCAGGTCATAGCCGTACTTGGCCTTGAACTTGTCCTTCAGGTCCTTGCGGTCGAACAGGTCGGCGCGGAACCAGTACAGGTTGGCAAACTGCTGGTCGGGCAGCTGGTACAGCTTGCCGTCCGGCGCGGTCGTGAACTTGGTGCCGATGTAGTCCTTGATGTCGATGCCGGGGTTGGTGAACTCCTTGCCCGCACCCGCCATGTAGTCGGTCAGGTTCATGACCTTGCCGTAGCGGTAGTGGGTGCCGATCAGGTCGGAGTCGGTGATCCAGCCGTCATAGATGCTCTTGCCCGACTGCATCGAGGTCTGCAGCTTCTCGACCACATCGCCTTCCTGGATCAGGTCATGCTTGACGGTGATGCCGGTGATCTCGGCAAACGCCTTGGCCAGCGTCTTCGATTCGTACTCGTGCGTGGTGATGGTCTCGGAGACCACGCTGATTTCCTTCACGCCCTTGGCCTGCAGCTTCTTGGCGGCGTCGATGAACCACTTCATCTCGGCAGCCTGCTGGTCCTTGCTCAGCGTGCTGGGCTGGAACTCGCTGTCGATCCACTTCTTGGCTTCGGCTTCGCCGGCCCAGGCGCTGTGGCTACCCAGTGCCGCAGCAGCGGCCAGGGCGAGTGCGGTGTAACGCATCTTCATTGCATGTCTCCTCAAGTTGCTTCCCCGTGTGTCGGGATCCACGGCCCCGGGGAAGCTCCGGGCCGGATTCGCGTGAAAAAATCGAGCACGCCGCAGTGGCTCAGCCCTTGCGCATCACCCATGCCAGCACGGCCATCGACAGCACGAAGCTGATCCACACGCTCGGCTCCTGATCCAGGCCGAACCAGCCGGCCAGGCGGGCCGCCATGCCCACGAAGATCAGGTTGATGTACGCGGCAGTCAGCAGGCCGATGAACAGGCGATCGCCACGCGTGGTCGCGATCGGCAGAAAGCCCTTGCGCATCGTCGTGGGCGACTTGATCTCCCACACCGTCATGCCGATCAGCATCAGCACGATGCAGGTAAAGAACACCGCCACCGGCAGGGTCCAGGCCATCCATTCGAACATTTCAGTCTCCTCAGACGCGGCCCATCGCAAAGCCTTTTGCGATGTAGTGGCGGACAAACCAGATCACGATCGCGCCCGGCACGATGGTCAGCACCCCGGCCGCCGCCAGCGTCGCCCAGTCCATGCCGCTGGCGCTCACCGTGCGCGTCATCGTCGCGACGATGGGTTTGGCGTTGACGCTGGTGAGCGTGCGCGCCAGCAACAGCTCGACCCAGCTGAACATGAAGCAGAAGAACGCCGCCACGCCCACGCCGGCCTTGATCAGCGGCAGGAAGATCGTCGCGAAGAAGCGCGGGAAGCTGTAGCCGTCGATGTAGGCGGTCTCGTCGATCTCGCGCGGGATACCGCTCATGAAGCCTTCCAGAATCCACACCGCCAGCGGCACGTTGAACAGCAGGTGCGCCATGGCCACGGCGATGTGCGTGTCCATCAGCCCCACCGTGGTGTAGAGCTGGAAGAACGGCAGCAGGAACACCGCCGGCGGCGTCATGCGGTTGGTCAGCAGCCAGAAGAACACATGCTTGTCGCCCAGGAAGCTGTAGCGGCTGAAGGCGTAAGCCGCCGGCAGCGCCACGGCCACCGAGATCACCGTGTTGATGGCCACATAGATCAGGCTGTTGATGTAGCCCGAGTACCAGGACGGATCGGTGAAGATCGTCGCGTAATTGGCCCAGGTGAAGTTCTGCGGCCAGAGCGAGAAGCTGGAGAGGATTTCCTCGTTCGTCTTGAACGACATCGTCAGCATCCAGTAGATGGGCAGCAGTGCAAAGACGATGTAGGCGATGAGGAAGATCGTGCGCTTCTGGAACGGAGCCTTATTCATGGCCACCTTCTTTCTCGGCGGTGCCGACGCGCTGCATCCAGTTGTAGAGGATGAAGCAGAGCAACAGGATGATGAGGAAATAGATCAGCGAGAACGCCGCTGCCGGCCCCAGATCGAACTGGCCCACCGCCTTCTGCGTCAGGTACTGGCTGAGGAACGTGGTGGCGTTGCCCGGCCCGCCGCCGGTCAGCACGAAGGGCTCGGTGTAGATCATGAAACTGTCCATGAAGCGCAGCAGCACCGCGATCATCAACACCCCGCGCATCTTGGGCAACTGGATGTAGCGGAACACCGCCAGCTTGCTGGCGCCATCGATGCGCGCGGCCTGGTAATAGGCATCTGGAATCGAGCGCAGGCCGGCAAAACACAGCAGTGCCACCAGCGGCGTCCAGTGCCACACGTCCATCACCAGCACCGTGACCCAGGCATGCGTGGCATTGCCGGTATAGCTGTAATCGAAGCCCAGCGCCTGCAGCGTCGCCCCCAGCAGGCCGATATCGGTACGGCCGTAGATCTGCCAGATCGTGCCGACCACGTTCCACGGAATCAGCAGCGAGAGCGCCACCACCACCAGCGTGGCCGAAGACTTCCAGCCCGTGGCCGGCATGGAAAGCGCCAGCAGGATGCCCAGCGGAATCTCCACCGCCAGCACCGACAGCGAATAGACCATCTGCCGCCACAGCGCGGCGTGAAGTTCCTCGTCGCGCATCACGGCAGTGAACCATTCGGTGCCGACAAACACGCGTCGCTCGGGCGAGATGATGTCCTGCACCGAGTAGTTCACCACCGTCATCAACGGCAGGATGGCCGAAAATGCCACGCAGATGAACACCGGCAGGATCAGGAACCAGGCTTTCTGGTTCACGGGTTTCGTCGTTTGGCTCATGCAATGAGCTCCTCGTTCTTGTAGAAGCAGCTGTGCTCGCTGAGCACGCGCAGCCAGACGGTCGCGCCGGTGCGCGGCACATCGGCATCGGGGGCGATGCGGACCTTGACCTCGTGCGGACCCACCCGCGCCGTCAGCATCCAGTAGGTGCCGATGTCCTGCGCACGCTCCAGCACCGCCGGCACCGCACCAGGCGTATGGGCGGCGCACACCGCCAGATATTCGGGCCGGATGCCGAGCTTCAACTCACCCTCGGGCAGGACATGGGCCGCCTCGTTCAGACCCAGGCTGTGGCCGCCCAGGCTCAGCATGCGGCCCTGCGACTGCACCGGCAGGAAGTTCATGCCGGGCGAGCCGATGAAGTGGCCGACGAAGGTGTGCGCGGGCCGCTCGAACAGCGCATCGGCACTGCCCACCTGCACCGCGCGACCGCGTGTCATCACCACCACCTGCTCGGCGAAGGTCAGCGCCTCGACCTGGTCGTGGGTCACGTAGATCAGGGTCAGCTTCAGCTCGTTGTGGATCTGCTTGAGCTTGCGCCGCAGCTGCCACTTCAGGTGCGGATCGATCACCGTCAGCGGCTCATCGAACAGCACCGCCGACACATCGGGCCGCACCAGGCCGCGGCCGAGCGAGATCTTCTGCTTCTGGTCGGCGCTCAGCCCGGCGGCGCGCTGGTCGAGCTGGTGGCTCATCTCCAGCATCTCGGCAATCTGGCCGACGCGGGCCTTGATGCGGTCGGCCGGCACCTTGCGGTTCTTGAGCGGGAACGCCAGGTTCTCGGCCACCGTCATCGTGTCGTAGATGACCGGAAACTGGAACACCTGGGCGATGTTGCGCTGCTGCGGCGTGGCGCGGGTCATGTCCACGCCGTCGAACTTGACGCTGCCGTGCGAAGGCACCAGCAGGCCGGACATGATGTTGAGCATGGTCGTCTTGCCGCAGCCCGACGGGCCCAGCAGCGCGTAGGCGCCACCGTCGACAAACGTCATCTTCAGCGGCAGCAAGGCGTAGTCGCTGTCCTGCTGCGGGCTGGGCTTGTAGCTGTGCGCCAGGTCGAGGTCGATGCGTGCCATGTCAGCGGCTCCCTTCATTGCGACGGGGTGGCGCCAGCAGCAGTTCGCCCTTGGCGTCGAACACATGCACCTGCGCCGGATTCAGGTGCAGCGTGATGGCGCCGCCCAGCTCGAAGTAATGCACGCCGGTCAGCTGCGCGACCAGCTCGCCCGCCAGCGTGGCTACGTGCACAAAGGTGTCGGAACCGGAGATCTCCGCCAGCTCCACCTTGCCTGGCAAGGCGATGTCGCCTTCGCGCGGCCGGGTGCGCAGTGCGCTCGCTCGCACGCCCACCGTCAATGCATGGGCAGCAGCGCCACCCGGCAGGCTGCGCGGCAAGCTCAGATCAAGCTGTGAACCACCTTCGATCCTGACGCCGCCGGCCACCGCCTGCGCCGCGATCAGGTTCATCGGCGGATCGCTGAAAGCACGCGCGACGCGGATCGATGCCGGTGCATGAAAAACTTCGGCCGTCGGGCCGTACTGCAGCAGCTCGCCGGCATCCATCACGGCCGTGTAGCCGCCCAGCAGCAGGGCTTCGCCCGGTTCGGTGGTGGCGTAGATAACGGTGGAGTCGCCCGTGGCAAACAGCTGGCTGAGTTCCTCGCGCAGTTCTTCGCGCAGCTTGTAGTCGAGGTTGACCAGCGGCTCGTCCAACAGCATCAGCGGCGCGGCCTTGGCCAGCGCGCGGGCCAGCGCCACGCGCTGCTGCTGGCCACCGGACAGTTCGGCCGGCAGGCGCTGCAGGAAGATGTCGATGTGCAGCCTGCTGGCGATCTCGCGCACCCGCGCGTCGATGTTCTTCTCGCCGCGCAATTTCAGCGGCGAAGCAATGTTGTCGTAGACCGTGAACGACGGGTAATTGATGAACTGCTGATAGACCATCGCGACGTTGCGCTCGCGCACCGGCGTGCCGGTCACGTCCATGCCGTCGACGGTGACGCGGCCGGTGCTCGGTACGTCCAGCCCGGCCATGATGCGCATCAGGCTGGTCTTGCCTGCCTGCGTGGCACCCAGCAGCACAGTGACCGCGCCGCTTTGGGGTTGCAGATCCATGGCGTACAGCCAGTCGGCTGGGCCGACCTTCTTGCTGATGCCTTCCAGAGCCAGCTTCATCAGACGGCCTTTCGTTGTTGTTGTGAGGAAAACGCCTTTACTGCCGCCGGATGCGCGGCCATCCAGTCGGCCACCGCCTCGCGTTGCGCTGCGCTGTAGTGCAGGCCCAGCTTGGAGCGGCGCCAGAGCACGTCATCCGCGCTCACGGCCCATTCCTCGCGCTGCAGGTAAACCAGTTCGGCCTCGTGCAGGCCGGGCGCGACCTCGGCACCCAGGTCGGCAAGCGCCTGCGCCGGGCCGATGACGCGGTCGATGCGGCTGCCGTAGGCCCGCGCCAGCCGGCGTGCCAGCTTGGCGGGCAGCCAGGCGTGACGCTGGCTCACGGCATGAACCAGTCGCTCGAAGTCGCTGTCAGGGCGAACCGGCACGCCGATCCAGTCTTTCAGGTCGCCACCCGGCAGCGTGGCGCACTCGGTCCAGTGCGAGCGCACATCGCCCAGCATGCGGCCGATGTCGTCGGCGGCGTCTTCGGCCAGCTTGCGGAAGGTGGTGATCTTGCCGCCCCACACGCTGAGCAGGGGCGCGGCATCGGTGTTGGATTCGAGCAGGTAGTCGCGTGTCACGGCGGACGGGTCGCCCGAGGCGTCGTCCAGCAGCGGCCTGACCCCGGCATAACTCCAGACCACGTCACGGGGCTGCACCGGTTGCTTGAAGTAGCGGCTGGCCTGCTCGCACAGGTAGGCGATTTCGTCGGCGCCGATCTGTGCGCCGCGCGGATCACCGTGCAGTTCGACGTCGGTGGTTCCGATCAGCGTGTAGTCGTCCTCGTAGGGAATCGCGAAGATGATGCGCTTGTCAGGGTTCTGGAAGATGTAGGCGTGGTCATGGGCAAAGCAGCGCGGCACGATGATGTGGCTGCCCTTGACCAGCCGCAGGCTCTTGGTCGCCAGCGTTTCACCGCGTGCCGACTGCGCTACGTTGCGCAGGAAGGACTCGGCCCAGGGCCCGGCGGCATTGACCAGCGCTCGGGCCGTCACGGGGTGGGTGCTGCCGTCCGCAGACTGCAGCGTTGCCGTCCAGCCTTGCGCGCTGCGCTGGGCGGCGATGCAGCGGGTGCGGGTGTGCAGGCTCGCGCCGTGAGCTACGGCGTCCAGCGCGTTCAGAACCACCAGCCGCGCATCATCGACCCAGCCGTCCGAATAGACAAAACCCCGCGTGTACTGGCCCTTGAGCGGCGTGCCGACGGCGTGGGTGCGAAGGTCGACGCTGGTCGATGCGGGCAGCACTTCGCGCCGGGCCAGGTGATCGTAGAGAAACAGGCCGGCGCGGATCATCCAGGCCGGGCGCATGGCGGCGTCATGCGGCATCACGAAGCGCAGCGGCCACATGATGTGCGGGGCGCTGCGCAGCAGCACCTCGCGCTCCTGCAGCGCCTTGCGCACCAGGTTGAATTCGTAGTACTCCAGGTAGCGCAGGCCGCCGTGGATCAGCTTGGTCGATGACGACGAGGTGTGCGCGGCCAGGTCATCGCCTTCGACCAGCGTGACGCGCCAGCCGCGCCCGGCCAGGTCGCGGGCGATGCCGCAACCATTGATGCCACCGCCCACCACCAGCACATCGCAGGTGCTGGCGTTCGGATCGATGCGCGACGGGTTCATGGACAAGAGCAGCTCCGGAGTGGTTCGTTTATGTTCGTTTTTATTCGCCTTTTTTCTTTTTAACTCATATTCAGCTTTCGATCACTGGCGTTTACCCGCGATCCTGTTCGTTTGAATTTCGCTTACGCTGCGCGGCCTATGAATCCCAATCCCCGTCAATCCGAGTTGCTCGATGAAGTTCGCGTCCGTGGCGTCATGAGCGTCGAGGCGCTGGCAGAGCGCTTTGGCGTCACGCTGCAGACCGTACGGCGCGATGTGAAACTGCTGGCTGAAGCCGGCCTGCTGGCGCGCTTTCATGGCGGTGTGCGCGTGCCGAGCTCCACCACCGAGAACATCGCCTACCGCCAGCGCCAGGCGCTCAACGCCGAGGGCAAGCAGCGCATAGCGCGCGCGATTGCGCAGGCGGTGCCGCAGGGCTGTTCGCTGCTGATGAACATCGGCACCACCATCGAGGCCGTCGCCCGCGAGCTGCTGCAGCACCGGGGCCTGCGCGTCATCACCAACAACCTGAACGTGGCCGGCATCCTGAGCGACAACCCGGACTGCGAGGTGATCGTGGCCGGCGGCGTGCTGCGCGCGCGCGACCGCGGCGTGATCGGCGAGGCCACGGTGGACTTCATCCGCCAGTTCAAGGTCGACATCGGCCTGATCGGCATCTCAGGCATCGAGGCCGACGGCACGCTGCGCGACTTCGACTTCCGCGAGTGCAAGGTCTCGCGCGCCATCATCGAACAGTCACGCGAGGTCTGGCTGGCCACCGACGCCAGCAAGTTCAACCGGCCGGCGATGGTCGAACTGGCACGCCTGGAACACCTCGACCGCCTCTACACCGACGCCGCGCCACCCGCACCCTTCCCGCAGTTGCTGGCCGAGGCCGACGTGCAGCTCGAAGTCGCGTGACCTGAAGAAAGCACTGCCATGACCTACCTCCTCGCGCTCGACCAGGGCACCTCCAGTTCGCGCAGCATCGTCTTTGACGAGGCGGGCCGCATCGTCGCCATGGCGCAGCGCGAGTTCCGGCAGATCTACCCGCAGCCGGGCTGGGTCGAGCACGATCCACGCGAGTTGTGGAGCACGCAGCTGGCGACCGCGCACGAGGCCATCGCCCAAGCCGGCCTGACGGCGCGCGACATCCGGGCCATCGGCATCACCAACCAGCGCGAGACCACGCTGGTCTGGAACCGCCGCACCGGTGAGCCGATCTACAACGCCATCGTCTGGCAGGACCGCCGGGCCGAGCCGCTGTGCGCCGACCTGCGCCAGCGCGGCCTGACCGGGCGCATCCGGCAGAGCACGGGACTGATCGTCGATGCCTACTTCAGCGCCACCAAGATCCGCTGGATCCTGGACCAGGTTCCGGGCGCCCAGGCTGCGGCCGAGCGCGGCGAGCTGGCGTTCGGCACCGTCGACAGCTGGCTGCTGTGGCAGCTGACCGGCGGCCGGGTGCACGCCACCGATGTGAGCAACGCGGCGCGCACCATGCTGTTCGACATCCGCCAAAACCAGTGGGATGCCGGTTTGCTGGAGGCCTTGAATCTTCCGGCGAGCCTGCTGCCGCAAGCTCACCCGTCGAGCCATGTCTTTGGTGAGAGCGATTCAGGTCTTTTCGGCACGTCGATTCCCATCGGCGGCATGGCCGGCGACCAGCAGAGCGCGCTGTTCGGCCAGGCTTGCTTCAAGGCCGGGCTGGCCAAGAACACCTACGGCACCGGCTGCTTCATGCTGATGCACACGGGCGACGCTTTCCAGACCTCGCACAACGGCCTGATCACGACGGCGGCAGCGCAGATGAACGCCACGCCGCAGTACGCGCTGGAGGGCAGCGTCTTCATCGGCGGCGCGGTGGTGCAGTGGCTGCGCGACGGCTTGCAGGCCATCCAGGGCAGCCATGAGGTGCAAGGCCTGGCCGAGAGCGTGCCCGATGCGGGCGGCGTCATGTTCGTGCCCGCCTTCACCGGCCTGGGCGCACCGTACTGGAACGCCGAGGCGCGTGGCGCCATCGTCGGCCTGAGCCGGGGCAGCACCGTGGCGCACATCGCCCGCGCCGCGCTGGAATCCATCGCCTATCAAAGCGCGGCCTTGCTGCAGGCCATGAACCGCGACACGGTCGAGGCCGGCGGCGTGGCGGTGAGCGAGTTGCGCGTCGACGGCGGCGCCTGCGTCAATGACCTGCTGATGCAGTTCCAGGCCGACCTGCTGGGCATTCCGGTGGTGCGGCCCCGGGTGATCGAGACCACGGCGCTGGGCGCGGCCTATCTGGCCGGGCTGTCGACCGGCGTCTACAGGAACCTGGATGAATTGAGCGCGCAGTGGCAGGTGGAGCGGCGCTTCTACCCGACGCTGCCGCGTGAGCGCGCGCAGGAGTTGATGGCCCACTGGGAGCATGCGGTGCGGCAGGCGGTGGCGGGGTAAGGCCGGCAGGGGGATCAGGCCTCGGCCATCAGATAGCGCGCCGAGCACAGCAGCACCGCCAGCGCAGAGGCGTCGAGCACCACGGCCTGCCGCAGGTGGGCTGGTGCGGCGTGCCGATTGGCCTCGCGAAGCAGGCCGACGTCGATGCGGTCGACGATCTTGGAGAGGTGCCTGCGGTCCACGTTCTGCAGCACGATCACCAGCGCCTCTGCGGTGATCGGGGCGACTGCGTCGTTGTTGCGCAGCATGCGTGACAGCAGCAGCATCAAGGCCGGCAGCCGGGGCGAGGCGAGCCCCTGGCCGCCGCTCTCGATGCCCTCGGTCGACCCCGTCGATGCACCTTCAGGCTCGGCCGCTGCACCGGCATCCAGGCCGGCAAAGAGGCTGCTGGCGCCCGGTACGCGCTCGGACCGCAGGTCGATGTGCAGCCAGGCGACGCTGGCCTGGTCAGGCCAGGCGGTGAGGGAGTGCTGCTCCAGCGCCACCACGTTGCGGAACACCTGGGCCCCCTGCTGATCAGAACGGCTCGCTGGCGAACGGGCATGCAGCCGGAGCCGTCGATCGGACCAGAGCGCCGCCAGGAAACTCATGCCCGCCAGCCGCCACAGCAGCAGCAGCAGGGTCCAGAAGCCGACCGGCCCGTCCAGCAGGGCGAGTTCGTGCCACTGCAGGGCCAGCATCAGACTGGCGGCCATCACGGCCACCCCTGTACTGGCCAGCCAGAACCCACCCAGATAGCCCGAGACCAGCGCCAGCAGTGGCGCAGCGTAAAGCGCCTGCGGCATGACGACGACCACGCTGCCCAGCGCAGCGCAGCACAGCACCATCGCCCCGGCGATGTGCCATGACGGCAGGCGCCAGTGATCCCAGTTGAGCGCAGGCGTCAGCAAGACGGTGCTCAGGCCGGAGGCCGCCGCATACAGCGCGCCGTGACGCAACAACTCCAGGGCGTCCGGCTGCGGCGCCCGCGGCCAGGCCGACCAGCCCGCCCAGAAACTGAGCCACCCCAGCACCGCCATCACGAGGCCGGCCAGCAGAGCCGACGGCAGCACGCAGCGAAAGACGAAATTCGCGCTGGCAGCCATGCGGCGCAGGCGCAACTGGCGCGGATCGTTGGCAATGTCGCGCCACACGCGGCGGGTCAGGACCGCGCTCTGGCGCGCCTGCAGGCTGGCCACCAGGCCCATCAACATCAAGGCGGGAGGCGCCGGCAGCGTTGCGACCTCCAGCGTACGGATCAACCACCCGATGCCACCCAGCAGCAGTGCCAGCACGACGGTCACCCACCAGGCGCGCTGGCGCATGGCCACCAGGGTGGCCGCGCCCACGGCCAGCCAGGGCGGTGGCAACGCTGCCGGCGCGTTGTGCAGCAGCGGTGCCACGGCGCTCAGCAGCAGCACCAGCAGCCACCCCAGCGCCAGGGCCAGTGCCGAAACCAGCGGGTATCGGCGGCGCCCCACACGGGTGGACGGCGCGGTGGACACCATCGGAGATGGCAGCATCAAGGCGGTCCTGCGGCGTCGGACTCAGGCGCCAGCACGACCCGGTTGCGGCCTTGCTGCTTGGCCGCATAGACCGCGGCGTCCGCGCGTTTGAACAGGCTGCGCCGGTCTTCGCCGGCACGAATGGCCGCCACGCCGATCGAGACGGTGATGCGCACGAGGCCGCCGTCCGTGGCGACTTCCAGCGCCTGGATGCGCAGGCGGACCTCTTCGGCCCGACGAGCCGCATGCGACGCATCGGAGCCCGGCAGCACGACCACGAACTCCTCGCCGCCGAAGCGGCAGACCACGTCAGCCCCCCGATGCATCGTGTTGAGCGCATGGGCCAGCGCGCGCAACACGTCGTCACCGGCGGCGTGACCGTGCTGGTCGTTGATGCGCTTGAAGTGGTCGGCGTCCACGACCAGCAACGCCAGCGGCCGCCCATCGCGGTTGCAGCGCTGCAGTTCACGGCTCAAGGTCGCGTCGAGGTAGCGGCGGTTGAACAGCCGGGTGAGCGGGTCGCGAACGCTGGCGTCGCGCAGCCTGGCCTGCAGCAGTGCAGCCTCATCCAGCAGGCGACCCCGCTGGGCACTGAGCAGGCTCAACTCCTGCTCGGCAGATTTACGCAGGGTGATGTCGGTGGCCGCGGCAAAGGCGCAAGGGCGGCCCTCGTACTCGACGACGCGCATCGTCAGCAGGCACCAGCGGGCGGGCGCACCGTTCTGGCCCGGCAACTCCAGTTCCAGATCGCGCAGGATGCGGCTGGCCTGCAGACGCTGCATGACCAGACTGCCAGGCGCGGCATCGGGCAACCAGCGCTGCACTTGCGCGTTGGCATGCCCCTCCATCAGCCCGAGCCAGCCAAGCGCACGCTCGTTGGCATAGACGATCTCGCCATCACGGATGCCGAACATCAGCACCGGAAACGGTGCCACGTCCATCAGGAAGCGGTAGCGCAGCTCGTCGGCAATGGCTTCCTGCTGGCGGGCTCGGATGGTGGCCACCTCGGCCTGGGACGCCAGCTGAGCGCGCCAGAGTGCCCAGATCGTGGCGCACAGCGCCAGCACCAGCCCGATCAGGCCCAGGCGCATCGGGTCAGGCCAGGCCTGCGGCTGAAGGACGGCGGAATCGAACACTAGGCTGTCGATCGCGGCCAGATCCCGCCCCAGGCCGAGTTGCTGCTGCTGCGTGGCGATCTGGCGCCAGCGCTGCATGCTCATGTGCCCGATCTCGATGTCATGGCGGCGGGCCAGGCGGCGCAGCTCCAGCCCTTCGGCCACCAGGACGGCGACGGGCGTGCCGGGCGCGTAGTGCTCGTGGATCAGGCGGGCCGTCCCTTCGATATCGTCGAAGGCGGCCTCCCAGCCCTTCAGGCTGGCAGCGCGAAAACGCGACACCAGCAAGGGATGCGCCGCAGCGAAGCTCGCCGAGGTGAACAGGACCTCGCTGTAGAACTGCGTCAGGCTGCCGGTCTCGATGGCATGGAAAGCCACGCCCCGGCGTTGCAACTCCAGCACTTCATTGCTGAGATAGGCGGCGTAGAGGTCGACCTCACCGCGCGCAAAGGCGTCGGGCGAAAAGCGGGCGGGCAAGGACTGCAACTGCGCCAGCTTCACCCCGGCACGCGCCAGCGGCAGCATCAACTCGGTGGAATCTTCGGGCGTGCCGGCCCACATCACCCGGCCTCGCGCCAGCGCGGGCAGGTTGGGCGCATGGCTCGCCGTCCCGGGGGTCAACCAGACCCGCGATGTGTCCTGCAGCACGGCGGCCAGCGCCACCACGGGCTTTCCGTTCATGCGCGCCGCCGATACGCCGGCATTGCTGACACCGAACTCGGCCTGGCCCTGGAGCACCGCCTCGATGGTGTTCACCCCATGAACGCCGCCGGGCTGCAAGTCCACGTCCAGCCCGGCGTCGCGGTAGAACCCTCGCTGCTGGGCGACGTAGTAGCCGGCGAACTGGAACTGGTGCAGCCAGCTCAGCCGCAAGGTGACCCGCTCGACTGCGCCCGCGGTGCCCGCCATCCCGATCAGGCACAGAAAAAGCAGCGCCCCGGCAGCCCGCCAGCGGCGTTGCGTTGCGCTCGACTTCATTCGTTTTTCATCCCTGATGGCCGCTTTTCGAATCAGACACTCGAACTCGCAGGGTTCGCTCTTGTTCTGACGACCAAGAATATCGACGAAAGGTCCAGCGACTGAAACCGAGAAATCCTGATTTTCATCAGGCAATTCCGAACGCTCAATTCAGACTATGCCGAAGCGCATATCGAATCAGATCGGCGTTGTTGTCGATGTCGAGCTTGTTCATCAGGTTCATCTTGTGCGTGCTGACGGTCTTGGCGCTCAGGAACAGCCGGTCGGCGATGTCGCCCAGCCGGTGGCCTGCCACGATCAGCGCCAGCACCTCGCGCTCGCGCCGGGTCAGGCTCATGTGGGGCGGGCGGGCGTCGTTCAGGACGATGCTCTGCGCCAGCGTGGACTCGATGTAGCGCCCGCCACTGGCGACGGTGCGCAGGGCGGTCATCACCGTGGCGATGTCGGCGCCCTTGGTCAGGTAGCCGCGCACGCCCGCCTCCAGCACCCGCTGCACGACCAGCGGATCGCTGTTCATCGACAGCACCAGGATGGGCAGATCGGGCCGCAGGCGCAGCACGCGGGTGATCAGCGGCACACCGCTGTCGCCGGGCATGTTGAGGTCGAGCAGCAGCAGCCCGACCTCCGCGGAGGGCACCTGCGCCAGCACCTCGGCGGCGCTGGCGGCCTGCCCGACGACACGCACGTCGGGCTGCAGGGCAAAGAGTTCGGCCAGACCGGCGCGCATGATCGCGTGGTCGTCTGCCATCAGCAGTTGAATCATCGAGTGACCTCCCTGGTCGGTTTTGATGTCGATTTTCTATGAGTGTCGCCAGGGCATGTGCAGCGCCACGACCGCGCCCTGCCCCGGTTGACTGGCAATGTCGAGCTGCGCGCCCAGGCGCAGCGCGCGCTCACGCATGCCGAACAGGCCGAAATGGCCCTTGTTGCGCGCCTGCTCGGGGTCGAAGCCGCAGCCGTCATCCTGCACACGCAGGTGCAGTGCCTCGGTGGCGGACTCCAGGCGGATGTCCACCTGTCGCGCGCTGGCGTGGCGGGTGATGTTGCCCAGCGACTCCTGCACGACGCGGAACAGGTCGTTGGTGGCGTCCTCGTCCAGCGCCTGCACGCGGTCCTGCGGCCCCAGGACAGTCAGGGTGCAAGGAATTTCGGCCCGCACGCGGAACTCGTCGGCCAGCCACTCCAGCGCGGGCACCAGGCCCAGGTCCAGCGCCGGCGGGCGCAGGTGCATGCTGAAGTTGCGCGTCATGTCCAGGCTGTCCTCGACCAGCTCGCCCAGCTTGACCAGGCCGGTCGACAGCCCTTCGGCCAGATCGCCCTGCGAGGCGCAGCGCTGCACCAGCAACTCCAGCTGCAGCTTGATCGAACTCAGCAGCTGGCCCAGTCCGTCGTGCAGGTTGCCGGCGATGCGCTTGCGCTCGCGGTCGATCTCGTGCTCGCGCTGGGCGGACAGCTCGCGCAGCTGATCGCGCAGCATCAGCAGGCGGGCCTCGGAATTCTTGTGCTGCGTGATGTCCTGCAGCGTGCCGCGCACCCGCAGCACGCGACCGTGGCGGTCGGTTTCGGTCTCGGTTCTGCACACCAGCCAGCACATCTGGCCGTTCGGGCACCAGTAGCGAAACACCACCTGGCCGTCCTGCGCTTCACGCAGGACGCTGCGCCGGAAGGCCCGCACCGACTCCAGATCGCGCGCGTCGATGTGGGCCATGAGCTGAGCCATGCCGACCACCGGGTGGCTGCCTGGTTCACGGCCGATCAGGCGCAGCAGCTGCGCCGAGCACACCATGCGGCCATCACCCGCCACGTCGGACTCGAAGCTGCCCAGCTGCGCGATGCTCTGCGCCGCCAGCAGGCTGGCTTCGGAGCGGTGCAAGGCCCGCAGCGCAGACTCGCGCGCCTGCTCGGTCTCCAGCCAGCCGGTCAGGTCCTGCGTCAGCACCAGGCGTGCATCACAGCCCTGGTAGCGCAGCGGCCGAGAGCTGATGTGGACGTGCAGCAGACTGCCGTCCTTGCGCTGGTGCTGCCAGATGCCGGCGCGGTGCGGGATGTTCGCCCCCGCGCGCCCGATGTAGCGATGCAGGCGCACGACCTCCGGAGGCGGACGAATGTCGTCCAGCGACATCGCCAGCCATTCGGCATGGCTCCAGCCGTACTGCTCGATGGCAGCGTCATTGACATCCAGGAAACGCAGGCTGGACACCTCCACGACGTACATCGGTTGGGGATGTGCCCGAAACAGCAGGCCCAGCGCCGAGTCCTCGGAGCAGGGGGGAATGATCATGAAGACCCAGGCAGAAATGCAGAGCCTTCTAGCGTACAGCCCCGCACACCACCTCGTGCAGACACCCCCGTGAACTTGAACCGCCCGCGCCTCAGGAAAAACTGAGCCGCGCGGCAGCACGCGTCAGGTCAGGCCGGTGCAGCGAACAGGCGCCGCGCGTACAACCCCAGGCCGGTGGCCACGCTGGCCAGGCGCTCGCCGTAGACGGCTTGCGCAGCGGGGAAGGCGGCAGCCACGCTGTCGGTCAACAGCTTCAGGCCGGTGGAGCCGCCGGTGAAGTAGAGCGCGTCGATCTGCCCGGGCGCCAGACCGGCGCGGCGGGCGGTCTCGATGGCGGCGGCGGTGATGCGGCCGACGTCGTCCTGCAGCGCGGCCGAAGCCTGGCCGTCATCGAGCCGGGTGGCCAGGCCACGCTCGACCAGGCGCAGGTCGATGGTGCATTCGCCGCCGGCGGCCACGGCGATCTTGGCGCGCTCGGCACGGGTCAGCAGGTCGTGGCCGAGGTGGTCGGTCAGCACCTTCAGCAGCCGCGCGTGCAGGCTGAGGTCGGCAAAGTTGACACGCATGGCGCGTGCCTCGGCCAGCCGCTGCGGGCGGTAGAGGCTGTTGATCAGATGCCAGGTCGCCAGGTCGAAGTAGATGCCGCTGGGCACCTCGCGCGGCGGGTTGCCGTCGACGCTCGGGCCGAAGGCGCCGTAGCCGAGCGCGGGCAGGATGCTGGCCAACTCGACACGGCGGTCGAAGTCGGTGCCGGCGATGTGGATGCCGTGGTGGGCGAGCACATCATCGCGCCGGTCCAGCCGCTGGCGCAGCGCCGGGCCGACGCGCACGAGCGAGAAGTCCGACGTGCCGCCGCCGATGTCGCACACCAGCACGTGCTGCTCGGTGTCGGTGGTGGCCTCGTAGTGGAGTGCGGCGGCCAGCGGCTCGAACTGGAAGCCGACCTCGTCGAAGCCGACCGAGCGCGCGGCCGCTTCCAGCGCAGCTTGCGCCTGGGCGTCGCGCACCGGATCGTCATCGACGAAGTAGACCGGCCGGCCGAGCACGACGCGGCTGAACTCGCGGCCGGCGTGGGCCTCGGCACTGCGCTTCAGGCGCAGCAGGTAGCCGCTGATGACATCGGCAAAGCTGACCGAGCGGCCGGCGCCGATGTCGGTGTGCTGCTCCATCAGGCTGGAGCCGAGCACGCTTTTCATCGAGCGCATCAGCCGGCCTTCGGTGGCCTCCATGTAGGCGGCCATCGCGGCACGGCCAAACAGCTTGGGCAGGTTCTGCAGGTCCGGGCCTTCAGCCAGGTAGAACACCGCCGTGGGCATGGTGGGCTGGCCGTCTTCGAGCGGCACCAGCGTCATGCCCTCGGGCACCGCCGCATCGGGCACGGCGATGGCCGAATTGGAGGTGCCGAAGTCGATGGCGCAGAAGTCTTCTTCGGTCACGGTAAGGGCTCGCTCAATATTTCAAAGGGCGCGCATGATACGGGCCATGCCTGTCTTCACCCCCGTCCGGGCCCACCCGCAGGAGCTGCCGATGAACTTCGCCTACACCATCGTCTATGTGGCCGACCCGGCTGCCTCGCTCGATTTCTACGAGCGCGCCTTCGGCCTGCAGCGCCGCTTCGTCTCGCCCGACGGCGGCTATGGCGAGCTGGAGACCGGTGCGACCACGCTGTCCTTCGCGCGCCACGACGTGGCCCGCGGCAGCCTGGGCGGCGACTACGCGGCGGCGGACGCCTCGGCGCTGCCGCTGGGCGTGGAGGTCGGCCTGGCCTGCCCGGACGTCGGCGCGGCCTACGCGCAAGCCCTGTCGGCCGGCGCCACCGGCCTGAAGCCGCCGACCATCAAGCCCTGGGGCCAGACGGTGGCGTATGTGCGCTGCCCGGACGGCAGCCTGGTCGAGCTCTGCACTCCGATGGGCTGAACAGAGGGCTGCGGGTTCAGCCCAGCGCCGGCGCCTTGAGGTGCCAGTCGGTCGCCTGCTGCAGCGCGTGGCCGGCGTGCAGCAGCGCGCCTTCCTGCCAGTAGTTGCCGATCAGTTGCAAGCCCACCGGCATGCCCGAGTCGCCAAAGCCGGCCGGCACGCTGATGCCAGGCAGCCCCGCCAGCGAAGCCGGCAGTGTGAAGATGTCGGCCAGGTACTCGGCCACCGGGTCATGCTGGCTGCCGATCGGGCGGGCCACGGTCGGCGCCACCGGGCCGGCGATCAGGTCGCAGTCCTGGAAGGCGGCCTGGAAATCGTCGGCAATCATGCGGCGCAGCTTCTGCGCCTGCAGGTAGTAGGCGTCGTAGTAGCCGTGGCTCAGCACGTAGGCGCCGATCATGATGCGGCGCTTGACCTCGGCACCGAACCCCTCCGCCCGGCTCTTGCGGTACATGTCGTTCAAGTCTTTGTACTGCGCGGCGCGGTGGCCGTAGCGCACGCCGTCGAAGCGGCTCAGGTTGGAGCTGGCCTCGGCCGGGGCGATGATGTAGTACACCGGAATCGACAGCTCGGTGCGCGG
Organism: Leptothrix sp. (in: b-proteobacteria); assembly: GCF_965250675.1. NCBI lineage: Bacteria > Pseudomonadati > Pseudomonadota > Betaproteobacteria > Burkholderiales > Sphaerotilaceae > Leptothrix > Leptothrix sp. (in: b-proteobacteria). The sequence continues at coordinate 368,528 of NZ_CBDFPH010000001.1, read as the reverse complement.
CAGGCTGACCTCGACCAGCGTGGCGCCGAGCTTTTCCAGCTCGGCCAGGGCCGCACGCGTGGCGGCCAGCACGTCGGCCGTCACGCCGTCGCCGAAAAACTCCTTCGGCAGGCCGATGCGCAGACCTTTCAGCGGTTGCTCAGCCGTGGCGCCCGCGCGCAGGCCGGTGGTTGCGGCCACGAAATCGGGCACGGGCTGCTGGGCGCTGGTGGCGTCGCGCTCGTCGAAGCCGCTCATGGCCTGCAGCAGGTGGGCGCAGTCGAGCGCGCTGCGCGCCATCGGCCCGGCCTGGTCGAGGCTGGAGGCGAAGGCGATCATGCCGTAGCGCGAGCAGCGGCCGTAGGTCGGCTTGATGCCGGTGATGCCGGTCAGCGCCGCCGGCTGGCGCACCGAGCCGCCGGTGTCGGTGCCGGTGGCCGCCGGAATCAGCCGTGCCGCCACGGCGGCAGCGCTGCCGCCCGACGAGCCGCCGGTGATGCGCGTGGTGTCCCAGGGGTTGCGGGCCGGGAAGTAGGCCGAGTTCTCGTTGGCGCCGCCCATGGCGAACTCGTCGCAGTTGAGCTTGCCCAGCGTGACCGCGCCCGCGTCGGCCAGGCGGCTGACCACGGTGGCATCGAACGGGCTGCGGTAGTTCTCCAGCATCTTCGAGCCGGCGGTGCTGGGAAAGTCGCGCGTGACGAAGATGTCCTTGTGCGCGATCGGCACGCCCAGCAGCGCGCCGCTGCGGCCGGCTGCGCGGGCAGCGTCGGCGGCGGCGGCCTGCGCCAGCGCGACGTCTTCATTGACGTTCAGGAAAGCGCCCAGCGTGCCGTGCACGGCAATGCGATCGAGCTGATGGCGGGTGAGTTCGACGCTGGAGACTTCGCGGGCGTCCAGCAGGCGGGCCAGTTCGGCCACGCCCAGGGTGTGCAGTGCTGTCATCTTGGTGGTCGTCCTGGTCACTCGATCACGCGCGGCACCAGGAACAGCCCGGCGTCGACGGCCGGGGCGCTCTGCTGGTTGGCTTCGCGGTTGTTGGTTTCGGTGACGGCGTCCTCGCGCAGGCGCAGCGTCACGTCCTGCACCGCCGACAGCGGCGTGTAGAGCGCGCCACGCCGCTGGTGTCGACTGCGCGCATGCGCTCGACGATGCCGAAGAATCCGTTGAGCTGGCCCAGCAGATCGTGCTGTTCGGCCTCGCTCAGTTCCAGCCGCGCCAGATTGGCGATGCGGCTCACGTCCTGGGGGGTGAGTGCCATGATGAAAGGGGACAAGTCGCCATGTGAACCCGAGCGGCAGGCGCTGCGGGTGTTGCGGGGGTCTGAGGCCCCGATTGGACCGCCGCCTGAGCGGTCGGCAAGGGGTGAACAGCCGTGGCCTCAAGGGCCGTAAGGTATTATCACTTGCTGTTCGCGCCGGCCAGGCAGGCGCGTTTTGCATGCACTCCGCGTCGCGGAGACCCCCCATTATTTCTCCGCCGGCGTGCCCGAGCCGTCCTGCACGCCGCGTGGATGACCCATGAGCTCGCCCATGCTGTACGGATCGTTGCGCCGCTATTTCTCCACCGATCTCGCGATCGACCTTGGGACCGCCAACACCCTGATTTACGTGCGAGGCACGGGCATCGTGCTCAACGAGCCTTCAGTGGTCTCGATCCGCCATGAAGGCGGCCCGCACGGCAAGAAGACCATTCAGGCCGTCGGCGCTGAAGCCAAGGCCATGCTGGGCAAGGTGCCCGGCAACATCGAAGCCATCCGCCCGATGAAGGACGGCGTGATCGCCGACTTCACCGTCACCGAGCAGATGCTCAAGCAGTTCATCAAGATGGTGCATCCGCGCTCGCTGCTGCGTCCCAGCCCGCGCATCATCATCTGCGTGCCCTGCGGCTCGACCCAGGTCGAGCGCCGCGCGATCCGCGAGTCGGCCCTCGGCGCCGGTGCCAGCGAGGTCTACCTGATCGAGGAACCCATGGCCGCAGCCATCGGCGCCGGCATGCCGGTGTCGGAAGCTTCCGGCTCGATGGTGGTCGACATCGGCGGCGGCACGACCGAAGTCGGCGTGATCTCGCTCGGCGGCATGGTCTACAAGGGATCGGTCCGCGTCGGCGGCGACAAGTTCGACGAGGCCATCATCAACTACATCCGCCGCAACTACGGCATGTTGATCGGCGAGCCCACGGCCGAAGCCATCAAGAAGGAAATCGGCAGCGCCTTCCCGGGCTCCGAGGTCAAGGAGATGGAAGTCAAGGGCCGCAACCTGTCTGAGGGCGTGCCGCGCGCGTTCACGGTCTCGTCCAACGAGATCCTGGAGGCGCTGACCGACCCGCTCAACCAGATCGTCTCCAGCGTCAAGAAGGCGCTCGAACAGACCCCGCCCGAACTGGGTGCCGACATCGCCGAGCGCGGCATGATGCTGACCGGCGGCGGCGCGCTGCTGCGCGACCTCGACCGCCTGCTGGCCGAGGAAACCGGCCTGCCAGTGCTGATCGCCGAAGACCCGCTGACCTGCGTGGTGCGCGGTTGCGGCATGGCCCTGGAGCGCATGGAGCGCCTGGGTTCGATCTTCACGTCCGAATAAGCGCCAGCCTTTCACGTTGGCGCGTGCTGCAGGGTGCGCGCTGACGGACCGGGCTGTTGAACGACATGCCGCTGGGCACCCTCGACCGCACACCGCCGCCTTTCTTCCGCCAGGGCCCTTCGGCCCTGACGCGGCTGTTCTTTTTCGCCTCGCTGGCGGTCTTCACGATGGCCGCCGACACCCGGCTGGGCCTGACCGGGCCGGTGCGCACCGTGGCCGCCGTGGTGCTGCACCCGATCGAGCGGGCCTGGCTGGCGCCGGTCGATGGCTTTGCGGCGCTGCGCGATTACACAGGCGGCATCGGCCGCGCCCGTCAGGTGGCCGAGGTGGCGCAGGTGCAGCTGACGCGCCAGTCCGAGCGCTCACTGCAGTACGAGCAACTGCTGCTGGAGAACAGCAAGCTGCGCGCGCTGCTGGCCCTGCGGGACCGCCTGCAGGTGCGATCCAGCGCCGCCGAGGTGCTCTACGCCGCCGCCGATCCGTACAGCCGCAAGGTCGTGATCGACCGCGGCAGCCACCAGGGCGTCGAGCGCGGCGCACCGGTCATCAACGAAGAAGGCGTGCTGGGCCAGGTGACGCGGGTCTACCCGCTCACGGCCGAAGTCACGCTGCTGACCGACCGCGAGGCGGCGCTGCCAGTGCTCAACAACCGCACCCAGCAGCGCAGCGTGGCGTTTGGCGACCCGTCCAGCGGCGGCATGGAATTACGCTTCATGGCCGCCAACGCCGACATGCGCCCCAATGATCTGCTGCAGACCTCGGGGCTGGACGGCGTCTACCCCGCCGGTCTGCCGGTGGCACGCATCGGACGGCTGGAGCGCCGCACGCAGTCGGACTTCGCCCGCATCGAACTCAGCCCGGTGGCCAAGGTCGATGGCGTGCGCCACGTGCTGGTGCTCACGCCCATCGCCCAACAGATGCCGGCGCCGCCGGAGGCCGCGCCCGGACGCGCCGGCACGGCCGCGTCCGGCGCGTCCGGGCGCCCCCTGACCGGAGGCCGTCGCTGATGCTGCCGCGCTCGTCCGACCAACTGCTGCTGCCGGCCAACCCGTGGTTCATCTGGAGCACGCTGCTGATGGCGCTGGTGCTCAACATGATCCCGCTGGGGCGCGAGAGCGCCATGCCCGATCTGCTGATGATGGCGCTGGTGTTCTGGAACGTGCACCAGCCGCGCCGCGTCGGCCTGGGCGCGGCCTTCGTGCTCGGCCTGCTGATGGACGTGCACGACGGCGCCATCCTCGGCCAGCACGCGCTGGCCTACACGCTGGTGAGCTATCTGGCCATCAGCCTGCAGCGGCGGCTGCTGTGGTTCACGCTGGGGGCGCAGGCGCTGCACGTGCTGCCGCTGTTCTTCACGGCGCACGTGATCAGCCTGATCGTGCGGCTGATGGCCGGCGGCGAATTCCCGGGCTGGGCGTTGCTGGCCGCGCCGCTGATCGAGAGCGTGCTCTGGCCGCTGGTCAGCTGGACCCTGCTGGCGCCGCAGCGGCGTGCGCCCGACCCCGACAAGAACCGGCCGCTGTGAGCGCTGCCTGAGCCGCCATGACCGAGTTACGCAACGTCGAGCAGGAGCTGGACAGCTTCCGCGTCCGGCTGATCGCGGCGATGGGGTTCGTGGTGCTCTGCTTCAGCCTGCTGGTGGCGCGGCTGCTCTACCTGCAGGTCAGCGCGCACGAGGAGCTGGCGCTGCAGGCCGAGAACAACCGCATCGCCGTGGTGCCGATCGTGCCCAACCGCGGCCTGATCGTCGACCGCAACGGCGTGGTGCTGGCCGACAGCTATTCGGCCTACACGCTGGAGGTGACGCGCTCGCAGCTCGATGGCCCGGTCGACGCCGTCATCGACGAGCTCGCCGAAGTGATAGAGATCCAGCCACGCGACCGGCGCCGCTTCAAGCGCCTGAGCGAGGACTCCAAGAGCTTCGAGTCGATTCCCGTGCGCACCCGCCTGAGCGACGAGGAGGTCGCCCGCTTCACCGCCCAGCGCTTCCGCTTCCCCGGCGTCGAGATCAAGGCGCGGCTGTTCCGCAACTACCCCTACGGCGCGCTGGCCAGCCACGTGCTGGGCTACATCGGGCGCATCAACCGGGCCGAAAAGCTGGCGATGGAAGACTGGCCGGAGGAAGACTTCGCCAACTACCGCGGCACCGACGTGATCGGCAAGCTCGGCATCGAGCAGAAATACGAGCGCGAGCTGCACGGCATCACCGGCATCGACGAGATCGAGACCAGCGCCGGAGGCCGCCCGGTACGCCGCCTGCGCTCGGACGCCGCCACGCCGGGCAGCACGATCCAGCTGTCGCTCGACATCAAGCTGCAGGCCCTGGTCGAGCGGCTCTTCGGCGACCGGCGCGGCGCACTGGTGGCCATCGACCCGCGCAACGGCGAGGTGCTGGCCTTCGTCAGCAAGCCCAGCTTCGACCCGAACCTGTTCATCGACGGCATCGACCAGGACAGCTGGAAAGAGCTCAACGAGTCGATCGACAAACCCATGCTCAACCGCGCGCTGCGCGGCACCTACCCGCCCGGCTCGACCTTCAAACCCTTCATGGCGATGGCCGCGCTCACCACCGGCAAGCGCGCAGCCAGCACCGTCATCAACGACAACGGCGCCTTCATGTTCGGCAACCACCGCTTCCGCAGCCACGGCGACACCGCGTTGGGCGCGGTGGACATGAACCGCTCCATCGTGCAGTCGAGCAACGTCTACTACTACTCGCTGGCCAACGAGATGGGCGTGGACCTGATCCACGACCAGCTCGACCCCTTCGGCTTCGGCCGCCGCACCGGCATCGACCTGGAGGGCGAGTCGACCGGCGACCTGCCCTCGACCGACTGGAAACGCAAGAAGTACAAGCGCCCCGAGCAGCAGCGCTGGTACGCGGGCGAGACCATCTCGCTGGGCATCGGCCAGGGCTACAACAACTTCACCATGACGCAGCTGGCCAGCGCGATGGCCACGCTGGTGTCGGGCGGCCAACGCTTCGAGCCGAGGCTGGTGCGCCAGATCGAGAACGTGCTCACGCATGAAAAGCGGCGCCCGCCCGGCGAGATGCTGGCGCCGCTGGCCCTCCAGCCCGAGCATGTGGCCGTGATCCGCAAGGCCCTGTACGGCGTGACGCAGGAAGGCACCTCGACCCGCGTGTTCATGGGCGCGGGCTACCAGAGTGGCGGCAAGACCGGCACCGCACAGGCCAAGAGCGTGGGCCAGAACGAGAAGTACAACGCCGCCCGGCTGAGCGAGTACCAGCGCGACCACTCGCTCTACACCGCGTTTGCGCCACTGGACGAGCCGCGCGTGGCGCTGGCCGTGATCGTCGAGAACGCCGGCTTCGGCGCCGAAGCCGCCGCGCCCATCGCCCGCCGCGTGCTCGACTACCTGCTGCAGGGCCTCTACCCCAGCGAGGACGACATCGCGCTGGTGCAGAAAGGCCAGGTCGGCGCCCCGATCGGCACGCCGCGACTGGCGGCCGACATCGCGCTGCCGGCGCTGCAGAGCGCTGGCATGGCCACCCCACCCGCCGCCAGCGAGGCGCAGGCGGCAGCCTCTGCCGCATCGGCAAACCCAGCCGCAGCCCGATCTGCATCCGTCCGGGCTTCCGCCGCCGCGCCGGTGGCCAGCAACGCCACGGCGCGCCCGCGCACCCCGCCATGAGATCAAGTTTCGAGCAACCCACCCGCTGGCAGCAGTTGCGGCCGATGTTTCGCGGCTTCGACCTCGGGCTGGTGGCCGCCATCGTGCTGCTGGCCGGCTGCGGTCTGCTGGCGATGTATTCGGCCGGCTACGACCACGGCACCCGCTTCGTCGACCACGCCCGCAACATGATGCTGGCCGGCATCATCCTGTTCCTGGTGGCGCAGGTGCCGCAGCAGCGGCTGATGGCGCTGGCCGTGCCGCTCTACAGCTTCGGCGTGCTGCTGCTGGTGGCCACCGCGCTGTTCGGCATCACCAAGAAAGGCGCGACGCGCTGGCTCAACGTGGGCATGGTGATCCAGCCGAGCGAGATCCTCAAGATCGCCGTGCCGCTGATGCTGGCGTGGTGGTTCCAGCGCCGCGAGGGCCGGGCCCAGCCGCGCCACTTCGCCGCCGCCGCAGGCATCCTGCTGCTGCCGGTGGCGCTGATTGCCAAGCAGCCCGACCTGGGCACCGCCATCCTGGTGTTCTCGGCCGGCTTCTACGTGATCTTCTTCGCCGGACTGTCCTGGAAGCTGATCCTGCCCGTGGCCGTGCTCGGCGCGCTGGGCGTGCTGGCGCTGGTGCTGGCGGGCCCGGGCCTGTGCGAGCCGGGCATCGACTGGGTCGTCCTGCACGACTACCAGAAGAACCGCGTCTGCACCCTGCTCGACCCGACCAAGGACCCGCTGGGCAAGGGCTTCCACATCATCCAGGGCATGATCGCCATCGGCTCGGGCGGCGTCTGGGGCAAGGGCTTCATGCAGGGCACGCAGACGCACCTGGAGTTCATCCCAGAGCGGACCACCGACTTCATCTTCGCCGCCTTCTCCGAGGAATTCGGCCTGCTGGGTTGCCTGGTGCTGGTGGCGAGCTTCGTCTTCCTGATCGTGCGCGGACTGGCGATCTCGTTCAGCGCGCCGACCACGTTCTCGCGCCTGCTGGCGGGCGCCATCACGCTGAGCTTCTTCACCTACGCCATCGTCAACATGGGCATGGTCAGCGGCATCCTGCCGGTGGTGGGCGTTCCGCTGCCGTTCGTCAGCTACGGCGGCACGGCCATGGTGACGCTGGGCCTGTCGCTGGGCATCCTGATGTCGATTGCCCGGGCGCGCGGGCTGATGCAGAGCTGAGGCTCAGGCTTCGACGAAGACCTCAGCCTCGGACGCCGGCATCGGCGCCTGCGGCAGGCGCAGCGTGAAGCGCGCTCCGGGGCCTTCGCCGGGCGCCACCTGGCCGGGCGAGCGGGCATCGTCGAGCGTGACCGCCGTGCCATGCTGGTGCGCAATCTCGGCCACGATCGCCAGCCCCAGTCCGGAGCCGTCGACCGGCGTGCCCAGGGCGCGATAGAAGGGCTGGAACACCAGCTCTCGCTCGGCCGCCGGAATGCCGGGGCCGGAATCCTCCACCTGCAGCACCACCACCTGCCCGAACGGGTCGGGCAGCAGCCGCAGCGTGACCGTGCCGCCGCGCGGGGTGTATTGCAGCGCGTTGTCGACCAGGTTGGCCACCAGTTCGCGCAGCAGCAGCGCGTGGCCGAGCACGCGGGTGCCGGTCCCGGCGCCGTCCGGGCCTTCGTAGCCGAGGTCGATGCCGTGGTCGAGCGCCTTGGGCACGAAGTCCCGCACCACGTCGATGGCCAGCGGCTGCAGGTCGACCGGGTCGTGCCCGCGCCCGCCCACCTGCGCATCGGTGCGCGCCATCGACAGCAGCTGGTTGACCATGTGCGCGGCGCGCTGCGAGGCGTGCGCCATCTGCTCCAGCGACGACTGCAGCTGGCGCGGGTCGCCCTGGCCGCGCGCCACCTCGCGCGCGGCCAGTTCGGCCTGCATGCGCAGACCGGCCAGCGGCGTCTTGAGCTGGTGGGCGGCGTCGGCCAGGAAGCGCTTCTGCGTGCTCATCGAGGTCTGCTGGCGCTCCAGCAGGTCGTTGATGGCCTGCACCAGCGGCGAGACCTCCTCGGGCACCTCATGCACGTCGATGGGCGACAGGTCGTCGGACTGACGGTCACGGATGCGCCGCTGCAGCGCGTGCAGCGGCGCCAGCCCGCGCGCCAGCGCCAGCCACACCAGCAGTACCGCCACCGGCAGGATCACGAACTGCGGCAGGATCACGCCCTTGATGATTTCGGTCGCCAGCCGCGAGCGCTTGGTCAGCGTCTCGGCCACCTGCACCAGCGCCGGCCGCTCGAACCCGCTCACCAGCACCCACAGGTAGGCCACGCGCACGCTGTCGCCCTGCACTTCGTCGTCGCGCATGCGCAACTCGCCCGGCGGGGTGCCGTCGCCGTCGCGCGGCAGCGGCAGGTCGCGGTCGCCGCTCAGGAACTCGCCGCCCGGTCCCAGCACCTGGTAATAGACGGTGTCGACCTCGTCGGTGCGCAGCAGACGGGCGGTTTCGCGCGGCAGATCGAAACGGAACCCGCGCGGCCCGCCCGGCTCGACCCGCTGCGACAGCGTGCGCACGGTCTCGATCAGGGCACGGTCATACGGCTTGCTGGCAATGCCCTGCGCGGCCAGCCAGGTGAGCGCCAGGCTCATCGGCCAGATCAGCAGCAGCGGCGCGAGCATCCAGTCGAGGATCTCGCCAAACAGCGAGCGCTGCTCGCGCTTGGGCGCCAGCAGCGGATCGGTGTCCGCCCTGGGCTTGACCTTGACGACGCGGGAGAGCAGGCGCACGGGGCGGCCGAGCCAGAGGTTCCCGGCGTTCAGCCCGGGATTTTTTCCAGGCAATAACCCAGCCCGCGCACCGTGGCGATGCGGATCGGGCCTTGCTCGATCTTCTTGCGCAGCCGGTGCACATAGACCTCGATCGCGTTGTTGCTGACCTCTTCGCCCCACTCGCACAGGCGCTCGACCAGCTGGTCCTTGCTGACCAGGCGGCCGGCGCGCTGCAGCAGCACCTCCAGCAGGCTGAGCTCGCGCGCGGACAGGTCGATCATCTGGTCATTGATGTAGGCGACGCGGCCGGTGGCGTCGAAACTCAGCGGGCCATGGCGGATGATCGCGCTGGCTGAACCGAGCCCGCGCCGCGTCAGCGCCCGCACCCGCGCCTCCAGCTCCTGCAGCGAAAACGGCTTGGCCATGTAGTCGTCGGCGCCCAGGTCAAGGCCTTTGACGCGCTGCTCGACCGAATCGGCCGCCGTCAGGATCAGCACCGGCACCGACGAGCCGCGCGAGCGCATCTTCTTGAGCACCTCCAGGCCGTGCATCTTGGGCAGGCCCAGGTCGAGGATCAGCAGATCGAACTCATGGGCGGCGAGCGCCGCGTCGGCCTCGGAGCCACTGCCGACCTGGTCCACCGCATAGCCCGCCGTGCGCAGGCTGCGCAGCAAACCATCGGCCAGAACCTGGTCATCTTCGGCAATCAGGATGCGCATTGGGGGGTGTCTCCTCAGTCTTGTTCGAGACCCGTCTGTCGGCCGACGGGATGAAGCCATTGTAGGAAGCGTGCGCAAGCTGACCATCCGCACTGACCTTGAGATAAGACTGGCGCTGAAGCAGCCCCGCAATTCGCGTCTGGGACACTGTGCGCCCCGCCGCTGCCGACCTGCCCATGCAACAAATCCTCGCCATCACCGGCCCGATCTATCTGCTGATCGCGCTCGGCTACCTGGCCGTGCGCGGCGGCCTGTTCAGCAAGCCCGACATGCGGGTGCTGGGCAAGTTCGTCATCAGCTTCTGCCTGCCGGCGCTGGTGTTCAACGCCTTGTCGCAGCGCAGCCTGGGCGAGATCGTGCATGGCGACTTCCTGCTCGCCTATGCGCTGGGCTCACTGGCCTTGTTGCTGGGCGGCACCTTCTACGCCCGCCGGCTGCGCGGCAAGCCGATGGCGCTGAGCGCGCTGCAGGGCCTGGGCATGGCGGCACCGAACAGCGGCTTCATCGGCTTCCCGGTGCTGCTGCAGTTGATCGGCCCGCCGGCCGCCGTCGCGCTGGCGCTGTGCATGCTGGTCGAGAACCTGCTGATCCTGCCGCTGGCACTGGTGCTGGCCGACAGCAGCGAGCGCCGCAACCTGGCCTGGCACCAGGCACTGCTGCAGTCGCTGCGCGGGCTGCTCAGGAACCCGCTCATCATCGCCATCCTGGCCGGCTTCGCCTGCGCGCTGTTCGGCCTCACGCTGCCCACCACGCTGGCGCGCGCGGTGCAACTGGTGGCGAGCGCATCGAGCCCGCTGGCGCTGTTCGTCATCGGCGGTGCGCTGGTCGGGCTGCAGGTGGGCGGCATGCTGCGCGACGTCAGCGAAGTCGTGATCGGCAAGCTCGTGCTGCACCCGCTGGCCGTGCTGGGCGTCGTGATGCTGCTGCCGCCCATGGACCCGCTGCTGCGCACTGCAGCACTGGTGATGCCCGCCATGCCGATGCTGAGCATCTACCCCGTAATGGCGCAGAAGTACCAGCACGAAGGCTTCTGCGCCGCCGTGCTGCTGGCCGCCACGGTGACGTCTTTCTTCACCCTCAGCGCCCTGCTCTGGTGGCTGGGCAGCGTGCCCGGCGTGGCGCACTGAGCGTGCACTGGGCCCCGCCAGGCTGCGCAGGCAGAATCTGCACAACACCCTGATAAACCACTGTACAAACATCCAGCTTTAGAGATAATGGCACGCAAACCGACGGAGAACACCCCCATGGAAGCCAATCCCAAATCAGCCCTCAGCAGCGAAAAAGCCAAGGCCTTGCAGGCGGCGCTGTCACAGATCGAGAAGCAGTTCGGCAAAGGCTCGATCATGCGACTGGGCGAGGGCGAGGTGGTGGCTGACATCCAGGTCGTCTCCACCGGCTCGCTGGGCCTGGACATCGCGCTCGGCGTCGGCGGCCTGCCGCGCGGCCGGGTGGTCGAGATCTACGGCCCGGAATCCTCGGGCAAGACCACGCTGACGCTGCAGGTCATTGCCGAGATGCAGAAGATCGGCGGCACCTGCGCCTTCATCGACGCCGAGCACGCGCTGGATGCTCAATACGCGCAAAAGTTGGGCGTCAACCTGCAGGAAATGCTGATCAGCCAGCCCGACACCGGCGAGCAGGCCCTTGAGATCGTCGACGCGCTGGTGCGCTCCGGCTCGGTCGACCTGGTCGTCATCGACTCGGTCGCCGCGCTCACGCCCAAGGCCGAACTCGAAGGCGAGATGGGCGACTCCCTGCCCGGCCTGCAGGCCCGCCTGATGAGCCAGGCGCTGCGCAAGCTGACTGCCACGATCAAGAAGACCAACTGCATGGTCATCTTCATCAACCAGATCCGCATGAAGATCGGCGTCATGTTCGGCTCGCCCGAGACCACCACCGGCGGCAACGCACTGAAGTTCTACGCCTCGGTGCGCCTCGACATCCGTCGCATCGGCAGCATCAAGAAGGGCGAGGAGGTCATCGGCTCCGAGACCAAGGTCAAGGTCGTTAAGAACAAGGTGGCGCCGCCCTTCAAGACCGCCGAGTTCGACATCCTCTACGGTGAAGGCATCAGCCGCGAAGGCGAAATCGTCGATCTGGGCGTAGCCGCCAAGATCGTCGACAAGGCCGGCGCCTGGTACGCCTACAACGGCGAGAAGATCGGTCAGGGCAAGGACAACTGCCGCGAGTTCCTGCGCGAGAACCCCGCGCTGGCGCACGAGATCGAGAACAAGATCCGCACCTCGCTGGGCATCAGCCTGCTGCCGGCGCTCACCAGTGGCGAGCCAGGCTAACCAGCTCTCGCTCAAGGGCCGGGCCCTCAAGTACCTAGCCGCGCGGGAGCACTCCCGCGCCGAGTTGCAGCGCAAACTGCTGCCCCACGCCGAAGAGGCCGAAGTCGTCGAGCGACTGCTGGATGAACTGGAGCAGCGCGGACTCCTGAGCGCAGCGCGCTTCGTCGAGTCCGTCGTGCACCGCCGCGCCAGCCGCTTCGGCGCGGCGCGCATCAAGCAGGAACTCAGCAGCAAGGGCGTCGCCGCCGACGTCATGCAAGACAGCCTGGCCCAGTTGCAAACGACTGAACTGGACCGCGCCCGCGAGGTCTGGCGCCGCCGCTTCGGCGAAGCGCCCGCTGACGCCCGTGAACAAGCGCGACACATGCGTTTCCTGATGGCGCGCGGTTTCTCCGCCGAGGTCGCCCGCCGCATCCTGCGCGAAGCAGCGACTCCGGATTGAGCACTGCTGCAAGCGTTTTCCGCCCTGGCGGCAGCGGTTACTACGCAGCGTCATGCGGCAGTGCAGCATGATAAAGTTCTCGCGTTTTTGATTTCTCCGGTGCGTCTTCCGGCCCTGAATCAGGGCCCAGAGGCAGCGTTCTGCCCTCCCAACCTCCCGCCTCCCCATGAAAATCCACGAATACCAAGGCAAGGAAATCCTGCGCCAGTTTGATGTGCCGGTGCCGCGCGGCCATGCTGCGTTCACGGTGCAGGAGGCGGTGGAAGCCGCGCAGAAGCTGGGCGGACCCGTGTGGGTCGTCAAGGCGCAGATCCACGCTGGTGGGCGCGGCAAGGGCGGCGGCGTCAAGCTCGCACGCTCGATGGACGATGTGCGCAAGCTCGCCGAGGACATTCTCGGCATGCAGTTGGTCACCCATCAGACCGGCCCCGAAGGCCAGAAGGTGCGCCGCCTCTACATCGAAGACGGCGCCGACATCCAGAAGGAATACTACGTCTCGCTCGTGACCGACCGCGCCTCGCAGAAGGTCGCCTTCATCGCGTCCTCCGAGGGTGGCATGGACATCGAGGAGGTCGCCCACTCGACGCCCGAGAAGATCGTCACCGAAGTGATCGACCCGCTCACCGGCCTGGGCGCCGAGCAGGCCAGGAAGATTGCTGACGCCATCGGCCTGCCGGCCGACTCGACCGCGCAAGCCGTCACGCTGTTCCAGAACCTCTACCGCTGCTACATGGAGACGGACGCCTCGCTGGTCGAGATCAACCCGCTCAACCGTGACTCCAAGGGCAACCTGATCGCGCTGGACGCGAAGTTCAACTTCGACCCCAACGCCCTCTTCCGCCACCCCGAGATCGTGGCCTATCGCGATCTGGACGAGGAAGATCCGGCTGAAGTCGAAGCGTCGAAGTTCGATCTGGCCTACATCAGCCTCGACGGCAACATCGGCTGCCTGGTCAACGGCGCGGGCCTGGCGATGGCGACGATGGACACCATCAAGCTGTTCGGCGGCGAGCCGGCCAACTTCCTCGACGTGGGCGGTGGCGCCACGGCCGAGAAGGTGACCGAGGCGTTCAAGATCATGCTGAAGAACCCGGACGTCAAGGGCATCCTGGTCAACATCTTCGGCGGCATCATGAAGTGCGACACCATCGCCGAAGGCGTGATCGTGGCGTGCAAGGCCGTGAACCTCAGCGTGCCGCTGGTGGTGCGCATGAAGGGCACCAACGAGGACCTGGGCAAGGAGATGCTCAGCCGTTCGGGCCTGCCCATCATCGCTGCCAACACCATGGCCGAAGCCGCGACGGCGATCGTCGCCGCCGTGAAGTAAGCCGAAGGAACAAGAACATGTCGATTCTCATCAACAAAGACACGCGGGTCATCACCCAGGGCATCACCGGCAAGACCGGCCAGTTCCACACGCTGGGCTGCCAGGCGTATGCCAACGGCAAGAACGCTTTTGTGGCGGGTGTGAACCCGAAGAAGGCGGGCGAGAAGTTCTCGGACATCCCGATCTACGCGACCGTCAAGGAAGCCGCGCAGGCGCAAGGCGCGACCGTCAGCGTGATCTACGTGCCGCCCGCGGGCGCGGCGGCTGCGATCTGGGAGGCGGTCGAAGCCGACCTGGACCTGGCGATCTGCATCACCGAAGGCATCCCGGTTCGGGACATGCTGATGGTGCGCAACAAGATGAAGGCCAAGGAAGCGGCCGGCGGCAAGAAGACGCTACTGCTCGGCCCGAACTGCCCGGGCCTGATCACGCCCGAGGAAATCAAGATCGGCATCATGCCCGGCCACATCCACCGCAAGGGGCGCATCGGCGTGGTCTCCCGTTCGGGCACGCTGACGTATGAAGCGGTGGCGCAGTTGACCGAGATCGGCCTGGGTCAATCGAGCGCCGTCGGCATCGGCGGTGACCCGATCAACGGCCTGAAGCACATCGACGTGATGCGCGCCTTCAACGACGATCCGGACACCGACGCGGTCATCATGATCGGCGAGATCGGCGGCCCGGATGAGGCTGAAGCCGCACTCTGGTGCAAGGCCAACATGAAGAAGCCGATCGTGGGCTTCATCGCCGGTGTGACGGCCCCGGCCGGCAAGCGCATGGGCCACGCCGGTGCGCTGATCTCGGGTGGCGCGGACACAGCGGACGCCAAGCTCGCGATCATGGAGGAGTGTGGCTTCACCATCACGCGCAACCCCTCCGAGATGGCTCGGCTGTTGAAGGCGATGCTCTAAGGAAAATCGGATGCAGGGGTGGCTTTTGCTGCTCCTGCAAAAGACAAAAAAGCCGCTCAGTGAGCGGCTTTTTGTTGTCTGGATTTATTAGGCTTGATCAATATTCAGCGCCACATCACGCAGTAAGCTCAATGGCATGAGCAAACTATTGATCCGCTGGCTGCTGCTGGCCGCCGCCCTGATGTTGATCGCCCACCTCTACAGCGGCCTGCAGGTGCGCAGTTTCAGCGCAGCGCTGGGCGCGGCGCTGGTGCTGGGTCTGCTCAACGCCATCGTGCGGCCGATTCTGGTGCTGTTGACCTTGCCGGTCACGCTGGTGACGCTGGGGCTGTTCCTGTTCGTCATCAACGCGGCCATGCTGTATGCCGCCGCCAGCTTGCTGCAAGGGCTGCATGTGGCGGGGTTCGGGGCGGCGCTGGTCGCCTCGCTGATCTACAGCGCCTGCGGGCTGGTGATCGACAAGGCGATCGATGGACTGTTCGGCCGCGACTGAGCCCGGCCTGCGCCGGTCTGCGCCGGGCTACGTTACCCGCCGTTGCGCTCTTCGGCCAGCCGCTGGCGGCGCAGGATTTCCACCGCTTTCAGGCGCGACTCGATGATGGTGGCGTCCACCGACTCGATCTGCCCGCTGCTGCGCGCCAGGCGCTGAGCGGCGCGCAGGCGGTCAGAAGCCCCGTTCAGATCGCCCTGCGCCCAACGCGCTTCGGCCTGGGCGCGCAAGGCGGGCAGCGGCTCGCCAAGGCGGTCGTGAAGCTGCGCCAGGGCGTCCCAGGCGCCGGCATCGCTGGTGTGCAAGGCGAGCCAGCTCTGCAAATCCTCGCCGCTGCGGCGCAACTGGGCCGCCGGGCCGCGTACCGCCAGCGCCACGCGGGCGGACAGCAGCAGGCTGGAGCGCGAGCCATCGGCCAGACCGGCGCCAGCGGGGCTGTCGAGCAGGGCCTGCGCCTCGGCGCCCCGGTCGCGCTCGATCAGGGATTCGAGTTGCGCGGCCATCACCACGCGCTGCACCGCCGGGTAGGGTGCGGCCAGCGTACGCAGCCGGATCAGGGCGCGGTCGGCGCTGGGCCAGTCCTTGAGGCGGATGGCGGCCACGGCGGCAGCGTAGTTCACGGTCATCGCCTGCGGGCCACTGGCGTCCTTGTGATCAGTCGCGCTGGCCAGGCGGCGCAGCGTTTCATCGCGGCCATCCATCAAGGCCCGGGCACGGCCTTGCAGCGCGGCATGCAGCCAGGCCGAGGCGGGGCCGCCGGATGCGGTGATGTCGGCCTGCACCGCCGCACCCGCCAGCCCGAGGCGCGAGCGCGCTTCGGCCATGCGCTCGGTGCTGAGCGGGTGCGAGCGCAGGTAGGGGTACTGGTTGCTGTCGGTCAGGCGCGAGGCCTGCTGCAGCCGGTCGAACATGCCGACCATGCCGACGCCGGCGTAGCCTGCGCCCTCCAACACACCGAAGCCGACGCGATCGGCCTCGCGCTCCATGTCGCGAGAGAAATTCAGCTGGCCCTGCTGGGCGGCAGCCTGGCCACCCAGCACCAGCGCCTGGGCGGCGTCTGGACTGCGCGAGGCGGCCATGATGCCCAGGATCAGCGTCGCGATGCCCAGCGCCGACTGCCGCCGCCCCACCGACAGCATGCGGGCGATGTGGCGCTGCGTGACGTGCGACATCTCGTGCGCCAGCACCGAGGCCAGCTCATCCCGGCTGCCCGTCATCGAGATCAGTCCCAGGTGCACACCGAAATAGCCGCCCGGCAGTGCAAAGGCGTTGACGCTGCGGTCGCGCACCAGAAACATCTCCCAGGCGAAGTGCTGGTTGAGGTCTTCCGACAGGTCGCCGCGCTGGCGCGAGGCCGCCAGCAGCGGCAGCCAGAGCGACTGCAGGTAGTCGCCCAGCAGCGGATCGTCGATCACGTCCGGATCGCGCCGCAGCTCTTGCATGATGCGGTCACCCAGCCGGCGCTCGGCGCCCACGGCCAGGTCATCGCTGGCCGCATCGCCCAAAGCCGGCAGGGCCTGGGACGAGGCACTTTGGGCACGTGCAACACCTTCCGGCGCAAGGCAGGCCAGCGCCATGGCCAGGGTCAGGGCGACCCAACGGGGCTGGAAACAGGACGACAGCGAGGGGGCAAGGCGCATGGGCAGACTCCGGGGAGCGGGTGACTCCGCCCCCTATGATGCCCGCCGGATGTCACTCACTTGTAAACCAAACCGCCATGACCGCTGCAGCCCCACCTTCGCCGCTGACCCACTTCGACGCCCAGGGCCAGGCTCACATGGTCGACGTGGCCGCCAAGGCCGAGACCCACCGCGTGGCGACCGCCTGCGGCCAGATCCGCATGCTGCCGGCGACGCTGGCGCTCATCACCCAGGGCACGGCGCGCAAGGGCGATGTGCTGGGCATCGCGCGCATTGCCGCCATCCAGGGCGCCAAGCGCACGGCCGAGCTGATTCCGCTCTGCCACCCGCTGCCGCTGACGCGCGTGGCGGTGGATTTCGAGGTGGATGAAGCCACGGCCACCGTGCACTGCCGCGCCACGGCCGAGACTTTCGGCCGCACCGGCGTCGAGATGGAAGCGCTCACCGCCGTGCAGGTCGGCCTGCTGACCATTTACGACATGTGCAAGGCCGCCGATCGCGGCATGGTGATGAGCGACATCCGCCTGCTGGAGAAGATCGGCGGCAAGTCAGGGCACTGGCAGGCCGAGGCCTGAGCGGACCCCCATCAGGGTCGAAGGGCGTCCGCTTCCAGGCGCGGGTCCGAGCGGCACTGAAACGGTCGATCCGGCTCGGGCAGGTTGGCGGCGCTGTCGCAGACGGCAAAGAACTCGGCCGACTGCGGGTTGTTGAACTCGCGCAGGCGGGCTGCCACGTGCCGGGCGCGCTCGGTGTCGCCCCGGCCGGCCAGCGCGCGGGCGTAGGCGGTCATCAACCGGGTATCGAGCAGGTGATGGAGCGGACGGCGGAAGGCAGCCCACTCCATTTCGGGCTGCGGCGCCATGGTCACCCGGGCGTAGTCGGCGTGGTGGCCGAACAGCACGCTGCGCTGGCCGACCTCGATGCGCTGCGCCAGCGGCGCAGGCGTGCCGATGGCCAGATCGGGCTCGAAGATCACGGCCACGGTGTAGTACTCGTACAGCGCCCAGGCGGACCCGGCCAGGCCCAGCACGGCCACCGCGCTGTAGAGCCGCGCCGTCAGACCGGGACTCATCACCACCAGCGGCTTGGCGGCAAGACGGGACGGCGGATCCGCCTCATGCCGCACCGCCAACCCGACCAGGCTGCCCGCCAGCAGCGCCGTGGGCAGCAGGAAATAGAGGTACCAAAGCGGATATTCCAGCAGGCTGTGCACCGCCACCAGCGCCAGCATGAAGCCGGCGGCCCGAGCCTGACGGGCGCGTGCATCATCCGGATGATTGAAGGCCCCGCGCGCCAGCCACAGGCTCAGGCCCAGCGCGGACAGCACACCCAGCGCCAGCGGCACGCCCGACTCCACCGCCAGTTGCAGCACCAGGTTGTGCGAGTGGTCGAAGAACGCCACCGGCCGGTCCGGAAACACCGACATCGACCAGTTGAAGTTGAACGCCCCCGGCCCGACGCCGAACCACGGGTTCGCGCTGATCATCGCCAGCGTGTTGCCCCAGATGCGCCCGCGCGAGCTGCTGGCGTCGCCATGCAGCGTCTTGCGCAACTGGTCGTCGCCATAAAACATGATGCCGGTGTGGTTGGCCCATTGCTCCAGCCCCCACCAGCCCAGCACATAGACCGGCAGGCTGGCCAGCATCAGCAGCCGCACGCGGCCAGGCAGGCGGCGGTCGACGGCACCCCACAGCGCCAGCATCAGCACGCCCACCGTACCGGTGCGCGAGGCCGTCGCCACCACCGTCAGCACCAGCGCCGCCAGCACGGCCGCCAGCACGCCCCAGTGCCAGCGGCGATGCACCGCCAGCCAGACGGCAGCGGCACACGACCACATCAACAGGGTCGAGAGTTGGTTGGGCTGGCGCATGTTGCCGATGGCGCGGCCCGGCGCCGTCGGGAAAGCGACTCGCACGCCGTCGGCCCAACTGGGCAAGAACACCTGCACCACCGACACGCCCACGCTCAGCACGCCCGCCAGCAACAGCGCCACCATCAGCGGCCGCCAGAAACTGGCGACATCGCCGCGCTGCGCCGCGCCACCCGCCGCCGTGGCCAGCGTCGCGGCCAACAACATCGACATCACCGGCACCCAGCGTTGACCCATGGGCGCAAAGCTCACGCCCTGCAACAGCGCCATCACCAGCAACACGGCCACCAGCAGCCGCAGCGCCGCCGGCTCGATCACACGGCCCGCGCCTGTCACGGCCGCATTCGGCATGCGCCGGGCCGGGCTGCCAACCCAAGCCCACAACCAGAAGCAACAGCCGGAAAAGGCCACGATCTGGTTCAGGAACGTCGAGGTGGGCGACACGCTGGGCGCCAGCAACAGCGGTACCGTGACGGCCAGCAAGGCAGGAAGGATCAATCCGACGGACAAGGGGTTCATGGCACGGGCTTCAAGGGCGGACGCCATCATAGTGGCTGGCCTCGGACCGACGGCATCGGTCGGCAAGTGACCAAAACCGTCACCTTGTTCATCGCTTCATGCACGCTTCGACAGGAAAAGATGCCTCAAGTGATCATTTCACTCCCGTGGTTGAGTGATATCAAGCGGCCGGGCTGGCATGCAAGCTGCTGAGATAGGTTCACCAGTCTTTCCAGCTTGACCCAAGGAGTTCGTCATGAAGCGTGTACAGCAAGGTTTTACCCTGATCGAATTAATGATCGTCGTAGCGATCATCGGCATCCTGGCCGCCGTGGCGTTGCCGGCGTATCAGGATTACACGGTGCGGGCGAAAACCTCCGAGGTCATCTTGGCCGCATCGGCTTGCCGCACAACGATCACGGAAGCGGTGCAAACCGCGACGACTCTGCCAGGCGCCAACGCATGGGGTTGCGAAGCGACAGCATCTACATCGAAGTACGTAGCCAAAATTGAAACGACGGCCGCCGGCCTCATCCAGGTGACCAGTCAAAACATCAACAACAAAGCCGATGGAACCGCAGGCGGCGTACTCACACTGAAGCCTTTGGACGCCAGCGATGCGGCAGTTGCCGCTGGTGGTGTAGTGGCGAAGTGGATCTGCGGATCATCTACAGACGGCACAACCATTGCCGCAAAGTATCTTCCCGGCTCTTGCCGCGGTTAAAACCTGGGCCTCCTGACGGCTCCTCTTCAAATCTTCCCTCACCGAGCTTCACCATGAAATCCATCCAACGTGGCTTTACCCTGATCGAATTGATGATCGTCGTAGCGATCATTGGTATCTTGGCCGCCGTAGCTCTGCCTGCCTATCAGGACTACACCAAGCGTGCCAAGCTCAGCGAACTGATCTTGGCGGCCTCGGCTTGCCGCACCACGGTAACGGAGGTCTACCAATCCGCAACGACGGCACCCGCTGCCGGCGGCTGGGGCTGCGAGTCCACCGCGTCGACGTCGAAGTACGTCGCGTCGATCGCCACCGACGCCGCCGGCGGTATCACGGTCACCGCCCAGAACACGGGCGACACCACGATCGACGCCAAGACGCTGTCGCTCGTCCCGACCAACGCTGCAGGCACGGGCCTGCCGACCTTCGGCAGTTCAGTTGCTCAATGGAAGTGCGGCAATACCGCTGCCATCGGCACGAGCACCGCTGTAACCACCATCCCCGCGAAGTACCTCCCCGGCTCCTGCCGCGGTTGATCAGGCCTAGTTCCCGCACAAGCAGAAGGCGCCTCAGGCGCCTTCTTTCATTTCATCCACGCTATTTCAGCGGCGACCAGGGCGGAAACTGCGCCACCCCCAGCAAGCGCCCTTGCTCGTAGCGGGCCGCGCAGCGATACGGGTGACGGGCACTGCTGTTGTCGTACACGGTGGCCGTATCGGCCAAGGTGATGGCCTGCGCGACGAGCGCCCACAGACGCGCGTACCGCTCACGCACCTTGTCGGACGGCACCGAGTGCCCGCCCTGCTGATGCCGGAGTTGAACCCGGGCCAGAGACAGGGCCAGCGGCACGAGCATCACATGCAGCGTCACAAGGTAAGACGCCGCCTGCGCCTGAGCCACCAACGCAAGCTTGGAGGGGTGCGAGAACACAGTCGCGGCCACGAACGAGATGCCTTGCGCGATGGCTACATCACGCGCCTGCTGCGCCAGCGCAGCGGCATCATGGCCGTGCGACTCTTCATCACCGGGCCAACGCTGGCGGGCCAGCACATCAGCGTTGATGAACGGCAGGTGCGTGGTGGGCGAGAGGACTCGCTCGAAAAACGTCGTTTTTCCCGATCCATTCGGGCCGACCAGCAGGTGGAGTACCGGCATCGGGGAGGCTCAGCGGTCACCCGAGTTCACGATCCGCAACTGGCCGTGCTCATCCAGTTCAGCGTAGTGATGGCCTTCTGCCGCAAAAGTGGCTGAAAAGTCCAGTTCACCCAACGCCGCATCAAGATGCTCCTGCCACTCTGCGCGGACCACCGCCTGCGCTGCGGCGGGCAACTGGTCATAGCTGGCTGCGCCCGCAAGCACCGCTTTGACCTGAACAACGGAAACGGCCGGACTGCGCTCCAGTTCCCGGCCCAGCCGCGCCCAGTGGCTGACTTGCTCGGCGACGCTGCGACTCATCAGCCGGGCGACCTCGCGGGCGGAGGCATCGAGTTCTCGATCAAGACGAATCGGGGCAGCGGCAGCAGGCATGACGAACTCCAAAAGCGTGTAGCACGATGCTACAGCAATTGATCCAGCCACAAAAAAGGGCCGCATCGCTGCGGCCCCTCTTGACTGACAGACGCCGAGCCCGAAGGCTCAGCTCATGGGCATTACATGCCCATGCCGCCCATGCCGCCCATGTCACCCATGCCGCCAGGCATGCCGCCCGGTGCATCGTCCTTGGGGGCCTCAGCAACCATGCACTCGGTCGTCAGCATCAAGCTGGAGACCGAAGCGGCGTTCTGCAGTGCAGTGCGCGTCACCTTGGTCGGGTCCAGGATGCCCATTTCGATCATGTCGCCGTAGGTGTCGTTGGCGGCGTTGAAGCCGTAGTTGCCCGAACCGGCCAGGATCGCGTTCACGACCACGCTCGGCTCGCCACCGGCGTTGGCGACGATCTCGCGCAGCGGCGCTTCGATGGCCTTGAGCACCAGCTTGATGCCGGCGTCCTGGTCAGCGTTGTCGCCCTTGATGGTGCCAGCCGCTTGGCGGGCACGCAGCAGAGCCACGCCGCCGCCAGCGACGATGCCTTCTTCAACGGCAGCACGGGTCGCGTGCAGCGCGTCTTCCACGCGAGCCTTCTTTTCCTTCATCTCGACTTCGGTGGCAGCACCGACCTTGATGACGGCCACACCGCCGGCCAGCTTGGCCACGCGCTCTTGCAGCTTCTCGCGGTCGTAGTCGCTCGAAGCTTCTTCGATCTGGATGCGGATCTGCTTGACGCGCGCCTGGATGTCGCTTTCGGAGCCGGCACCGTCGATGATGATGGTGTTTTCCTTGCCCACTTCGATGCGCTTGGCTTGGCCGAGGTCGGCCAGCGTCACCTTGTCGAGCGCCATGCCGACTTCTTCAGCAATGACCTTGCCGCCCGTCAGGATGGCGATGTCTTCCAGCATGGCCTTGCGGCGGTCGCCGAAGCCCGGTGCCTTGACGGCCACGACCTTCAGGATGCCGCGGATGGTGTTGACCACCAGCGTCGCCAGCGCTTCGCCGTCGACGTCTTCAGCCACGATCAGCAGCGGGCGGCCGGCCTTGGCGACTTGCTCCAGCGTCGGCAGCAGGTCACGGATGTTGGACACCTTCTTGTCGTACAGCAGCACGAAGGGGTTGTCCAGAATCGCGGATTGCTTTTCGGGGTTGTTGATGAAGTACGGCGACAGGTAGCCGCGGTCGAACTGCATGCCTTCGACGATGTCGAGCTCGTTGTCGAGCGACTTGCCGTCTTCAACGGTGATCACGCCTTCCTTGCCGACCTTGTCCATCGCCTTGGCGATGATTTCGCCGATCGACTCATCGGAGTTGGCCGAGATCGAACCGACCTGGCTGATTTCCTTGGTGGTCGTGGTGGCCTTCGAAGCCGCCTTGAGCTGGGCGACCAGGGCGGTGACCGCCTTGTCGATGCCGCGCTTGAGGTCCATCGGGTTCATGCCGGCGGCCACGTACTTCATGCCTTCGCGCACGATGGCTTGTGCCAGCACGGTGGCGGTGGTGGTGCCGTCGCCAGCGTTGTCAGAGGTCTTGGAAGCGACTTCCTTGACCATCTGCGCGCCCATGTTCTGCAGCTTGTCCTTGAGTTCGATTTCCTTGGCCACGGACACACCGTCCTTGGTCACGGTCGGGGCGCCGAACGAGCGCTCAAGCACCACGTTGCGACCCTTGGGGCCCAGGGTGACCTTGACCGCGTTGGCCAGGATGTTCACGCCTTCGATCATGCGATGACGCGCGTCTGCGCCAAAAATAACGTCTTTTGCTGCCATGTTGTATGACTCCGGATTCAGTTCAGTGGGGTGTGCGGTGTGGCCGAAGAATTACTTCGAAACCACGGCGAAGAGGTCTTCTTCGCGCATCACGAGCAGTTCGTCGCCGTCGACCTTGACGGTCTGGCCGCTGTACTTGCCGAACAGCACGCGATCGCCCACAGCCACGTTCAGGGCCACGAAGTCGCCCTTGTCGTTGCGCTTGCCAGGACCGACGGCCAGCACTTCGCCCTGATCAGGCTTCTCGGCGGCGTTGTCGGGGATCACGATGCCCGAGGCGGTCTTGGTTTCTTGTTCGAGGCGTTTGACGATCACGCGGTCGTGCAGGGGGCGAAGCTTCATGGGGCATCTCCTAACGAAGGGGTTGAGCTTGAGTCGGCGAAACGCCCGGTGGATCCGAGCGCTTGTTCTGATTCACGATTCCGGCGGGCCGGAATCACTAGCACTCACCTGAGGCGAGTGCTAACGAATACAGATTATAGGAACGGTCCGCGTCATTTCAAGGGGGGCCGGATCAATCAGGCGCGCAGGGCCAGCGGGGGTGGCAAGGTGCCGCCGCGCCGCGTGGTGGCCGTGGCCACCGCCTCCATCACCTGCAGCATCAGCCGCTGCAGCGCCTGCCAGGCGTCGCCCGGCCAGGCTTCGTGGCGCAGGCCCTTGACGATGCCGTCGCACACCTGCGCGTCGCGCAACAGCGCCTCGAGCGCGGCGGCATCCAATTGCGGCAGTACACGCTCGAAGAGTTTTTCCTTCAGGCCCCAGACGCGCGCCTCGCGCAGCGCCATCGCCATCGGCCGGCCCTGCTGCAGCGCCTGCTGCACGCGGCGCAGCGCGCGCAGGTCTTCGGTCAGCGTCCAGTGCACCAGCACGGCGGCCTCGCCCTCGGCGCGCAGGCCTTCGAGCATGCGCAGCGCGCGGCTCACCTGAGCGGCCAGCACCGCCTCGCCGAGCTTGAAGACGTCATAGCGCGCCACGTTCAGCACCGCCGACTCGACCTGCTCGAAGCTCAGCTCACCCGGCGGATGCAGCAGCGCCAGCTTGCTGATTTCCTGATGCGCGGCCAGCAAATTGCCCTCGATGCGGTCGGCAAAGAACGCCAGCGTGCGCTGCCCGGCCTCGCCGTCCTGCACGCGCAGGCCGTGCTGCGTCAGCCGCTGCGCCAGCCACTGCGGCAGCGCGCGGCGCTCGACCGGGTCGACCCGCACGCTCACACCCGCGCCATCCAGCGCCGTGAACCAGGCGCTGCCCTGCTGGGTGCGGTCGAGCCGCGGCAGCAGGATCAGCGTGACGGTGTCGTCGCCCAGCGTCTCGACGTAGCGCTGCAGCGCCTCCGAACCGTCCTTGCCCGGCTTGCCGCCGGGAATGCGGATCTCGATCAGCCGCTTGTCGGCAAACAGGCTCAGCGCGCTGGCCTCGCCCAGCAGACCCGACCAGTCGAAGTGCGCGCCCGCCACCGTGTGCACGCTGCGCTCGGCGTGGCCGGCAGCACGGGCAGCGGCGCGCACCGCGTCGGCCGCCTCCTGCGCCAGCAGCGGCTCGTCGCCGTAGATGACGTAGAGCGGGCGCAGGCCACGCTGCAGCGCGGCGGCGAGTTGGTCGGCGCGGATCTGCATCGGCCGCTTCAGCGCGAGGCTGCCGAGGCCGCCGACACGGCCGACTGAACCGCCGGCAACGCCGCCAGACGCCGCAGCACCTGATTGGCAATGTCGCGCTGCATGGCGCGGAACATCAGCTGCGCTTCCTGCTCCTTGGCCAGCGCGCGCGTTTCGGAATAGCTCATGTCGCGGCTCAGACTGAGCGTGCTGGCCGCAATCAGCAGCTGGCCGCCGGCATTGCGTACTTCGAAAGTGAAGCGGGTGCGCAGCGTCATTTCCGTCACCAGACCCGCAGCGGTGGAGGCGGCGGCAACCTGTTCCTGCACGTCGGCCAGCGCGCGCAAGACCAGGTCGGACTGGCTCGCGGCCTCGGTCAGCACCACGCCGGGGCTGGCACGCAGCTGGCTGCGCAGCTCATCGGCCAGCACCGAATAGCGGTCGAAGCCACCGAGGTAGATGCGCTTGAGCTGCAGCTCGGGCGGGCGGCGCAGCTGGAAGCCGCAGCCCGCCAGCGTTGAAACGCCCAGAGCGACCGCGCCCAACGCAGAAGTGATCAGGCTGCGGCGCTGCATGCTCAGACGACCACGTTCACCAGCCGGCCCGGCACGACGATGATCTTCTTGGGCGGCTTGCCATCGGCGAACTTGGCCACCTCGGCGCTGGCGGCCGCCACCGCTTCGATGGCGGCCTTGTCGGCGCTGGCCGGCACCTTGATCGAGCCGCGCGTCTTGCCGTTGACCTGCAGCACCAGCTCCAGCTCGTCCTGCACCAGCGCGGCTTCCACCACCTGCGGCCACGGTGCGTCGAGCAGGTCGCCCTGCTGGGCGGCGTAGCCGAGGTCGTGCCAGAGCTTCCAGGTCAGGTGCGGGCAGGCCGGATAGAGGCCGCGCAGCAGCACCGAATAGCCTTCGCGCAGCACCGCAGCAGAAGCCGCATCGCCTTCGTGCCTGTAGCTCTCCAGCGCGTTGAGCAGCTTCATCGCGCCCGACACCACGGTGTTGTACTGCATGCGCTCGAAGTCGAAGCTGATCTGCTTGAGCACCAGGTGCACCTCGCGGCGCAGCGCCTTGGCAGCGGCCGGCAACTCGCCTGCCACGTCAGCCGCGCCCTTGAGCAGCGCCTCGTTCTTGGCGCCGAAGCCCCACACGCGCTTGATGAAGCGGTGTGCACCCTCCACGCCGGCGTCGTTCCACTCCAGCGTCTGCTCGGGCGGCGACGCGAACATCACGAACAGGCGGGCCGTGTCGGCGCCGTACTGGTTGATGAGTTCCTGCGGGTCGACGCCGTTGCTCTTGGACTTCGACATCGTCGTCATCTCATATTCAAGCGGCAGGCCGTCGGCCTTGAGCGTGCCGCCGATGGTCACGCCGTGCTCGTTGGTGAGCACGTTGACCTCGTGCTCCCAGAAGTAGCTCTTGCCGCCGCCCTCGGGCTTGCGGAAAAACGCGCCCTTGAGCACCATGCCCTGCGTCAGCAGCTTGGTGAAGGGCTCGTTGATCTTGACCAGCTTCAGGTCGCGCATGACCTTGGTCCAGAAGCGCGCGTACAGCAGGTGCAGGATGGCGTGCTCGATGCCGCCGATGTACTGGTCCATCGGCATCCAGTAGTCGGTGCCGCCGGCGACCATCGCGTCGCTGTTCTGCGCGTCGCAGTAGCGCATGAAGTACCACGACGAATCGACGAAGGTGTCCATCGTGTCGGTCTCGCGCTGCGCAGGCTTGCCGCAGCAGGGGCAGGCGACATTCAGGAAGTCGGTGCGCTTCTTGAGCGGGTTACCTGAGCCGTCCGGCACGCAGTCGATGGGCAGCACGACCGGCAGATCAGCTTCCGGCACCGGCACGGAGCCGCAATCGTCGCAATGGATGATCGGAATCGGCGTGCCCCAGTAGCGCTGGCGGCTGATGCCCCAGTCGCGCAGGCGCCAGGTGGTCTTCTTCTCGCCGAGGCCCTTGGCGCCGACGAGTTCGGCGACCTTGGAGACGGCCTCCTTGTACGGGAGCCCGTCCAGTTCGCCCGAGTTGACGCAGACGGCGCGCTGCTTGTCGCCGTACCAGTCGGCCCAGGCATCGAGCGAGAACACCTCGTCGCCCGCCTTCACGACTTGCTTGATCTCGATGCCGTACTTCTTGGCGAACGCGAAGTCGCGCTCGTCATGCGCCGGCACGCCCATCACGGCGCCGTCGCCGTAGCTCATCAGCACGTAGTTGCCGACCCAGACCTCGACCTGGACGCCGGTCAGCGGGTGGGTGACGAACAGCCCGGTGGGCATGCCCTTCTTTTCCTGCGTGGCGAGTTCGGCTTCGGTCGTGCCGCCCTGCGCGCATTCGGCGATGAAGGCGGCCAGCGCGGGGTTCGTCGCCGCCGCGTGTGCGGCCAGCGGATGCTCCGGCGCCACGGCGCAGAAGGTCACGCCCATGATCGTGTCGGCGCGGGTCGTGAAGACGTAGAGCCGGCCGCCCTGGATCAGCGCACCGTCAGCGCCCACGATTTCATGCGGGAAGGCGAAGCGCACGCCCTCGCTCTTGCCGATCCAGTTTTCCTGCATCAGGCGCACGCGCTCGGGCCAGCCGGACAGGTAGTTCGGGTCCTGCGGATCGGCCACCGCGCCCAGCAGCTCGTCGGCGTACTGCACGATGTTCAGGTAATAGCCCGGGATCTCGCGCTTCTCGACCAGCGCGCCAGAGCGCCAGCCGCGGCCGTCGATCACCTGCTCATTGGCCAGCACGGTCTGGTCGACCGGATCCCAGTTGACGACCTGCGTGCGGCGCTCGGCGATGCCGGCTTCGAGCATCTTCAGGAACAGCCACTGGTTCCATTTGTAGTAATCGGGATCGCAGGTGGCAACCTCGCGCGACCAGTCGATCGCCAGACCCATGGCCTGCATCTGGGTCTTCATGTAGGCGATGTTTTCGCGCGTCCACTTCTCCGGCGGCACGGCGTTCTTCAGCGCGGCGTTCTCGGCCGGCAGGCCGAAGGCGTCCCAGCCCATCGGCATCAGGACGTTGTAGCCCTTCATGCGCAGCTGACGCGTCAGCATGTCGTTGATGGTGTAGTTGCGCACATGGCCCATGTGCAGCTTGCCGCTGGGGTAAGGCAGCATCGAGCAGGCGTAGAACTTGGGGCGGCTCTTGTCCTCGGTGACGCGGTAGGCGTCGGCCGCGCGCCAGGCGGTCTGGGCGGCGGATTCGACGGCGGCGGGATCGTATTTCTCGTTCATGGCGCAGGCTGGGCAGACATCTTGGCGACCGCCTGACTGCGCCGGACGCCGCAGCGCCCAAGAGCGCCGGCAGGCTGATCGGGAGCCGGCGATTATCGCGTGCGACTCAACGAGCGGCGGAGGCCGCCGCCTGCGGTGCCGTCACGAAGGCGATGCGGTTGAGGCCCGCCTGCTGCAACTGGCCGATCAACTCGGCCACCCGGCCATAGGGCACCGACTGGTCGGCGCGCAACTGGACTTCGGGTTTGGTGGTCTGCTGGCCGACTTGTGTCAGGCGCCCGGCAAAAGCGGGCGGCTCCAGGCGCTCTTCACCGACGTAGAGCGCACCGTTGGCCTGCAGGCTGATGTCGAGCGATTGCGGCACCTCACCGGTCGGCGTGGCGCCTTCGGTGCGGGGCAGGTCGAGCTTCAGGCTGCTGGTCATCAGCGGCGCGGTGATCATGAAAATCACCAGCAGCACCAGCATGACGTCGATCAGCGGCGTCATGTTGATGTCGCTCATCGGCTGCGGGCCGCTGCTGCGCTCCAGGCGACCGAAGGCCATGCTCAGGCGCTCCGGGCGTCGGCCGTTTTCCAGGCCGACGGGTCCATGGCGAGTTCGCGCAGGTCGTGGGCGTAGCCTTCCAGCTCGGCCTCGCAGGCGCCGACCCACTTGCCGAAGACGTTGTAGGCCAGCACGGCGGGAATCGCCACCGCCAGGCCGGCAGCGGTCATGATGAGTGCCTCACCCACCGGGCCGGCGACCTTGTCGATGCTGACGCTGCCCGCCGCCGAGATGCCCAGCAGCGCGTGATAGATGCCCCACACGGTGCCGAACAGGCCGATGAACGGCGCCGTGGCGCCCACCGACGCCAGCAGCACCTGGCCGAGTTGCAACTGGCGCAGCACGCCGTGCAGCGCATCGCGCAGGCGGCGGGTGAGTTGCGAGCCGTGCTGGCCGGTGGCTTCGAGCGTGCCGCCGGGCGGCGTGCGCAGCGCGGCGTCCAACAGCGGCTGCAACACCTGTTCGCGGTCGAGCGTGGCGAGTTGCGCGCGCGCCATGGTCAGGTCGCTGGCGGCCCAGAAAGCGGGCACGGCGCGGGCCAGATCGCGGCGGGCGCGGCTCAGGATCCAGGCCTTCCAGAAGATCAGCACCCAGGCCGACACCGACATCGCCAGCAGCAGCGCCGCCACCAGACGGCTGACGCCGTCGCCTTCGGACCAGAGTTGCTGCAGGACGTTCATGGGTCAGGGCCGGGATGACGGCTCAGGTCAGACCGAGCACATCGTTCATGTCGAACAGGCCGCGCGGCTGGCCGGCCAGGAAGCGCACCGCGCGCAGGCTGCCCTGGGCGTAGGTCGAGCGGCTGGACGACTTGTGCGTGATCTCGATGCGCTCGCCGATGCCGGCGAATAGCACGGTGTGGTCGCCGACAATGTCGCCGCCGCGCACGGTGGCGAAGCCGATGGTGCTCGGGTCGCGCTCGCCGGTGACGCCTTCGCGGCCGTAGACGGCGCAGTCGGCCAGGTCACGGCCAAGGGCTGCAGCCACGACTTCGCCCATCTTCAGCGCAGTGCCGCTGGGGGCATCGACCTTGTGACGGTGATGGGCTTCGATGACCTCGATGTCATAGCCCTCGTTGAGCGCGCGCGCGGCCATGTCGAGCAGGCGCAGCACGACGTTGACGCCCACGCTCATGTTCGGCGCCATCATGATGGCGATGTCTTTGGAGGCGGCTTCGATCTCGGCCTTCTGCTCGGGCGTGAAGCCGGTGGTGCCGATCACCATCTTGACGCCGAGTTCGCGGCACACCGCCAGGTGCGCCAGCGTGCCTTCGGGCCGGGTGAAGTCGATCAGGTAACGGGCGCCCTGCAGGCCGGCACGCAGGTCGGCGGTGATGGCCACGTTGCTGGTCTGGCCCAGGAAGGCGGCAGCGTCGTGGCCGATGGCGGGGCTGCCGGCGCGGTCGAGCGCACCGGCCAGCGTGCAGTCGTCGGCGGCCTGGACGGCCTCGATCAGCATGTGGCCCATGCGGCCGGTACAGCCAGCAATGGCGATCAGGTGGGCAGGGTTCATCGTCAGCTCAATCAAGGTTTGGCGCTGGATTCCAGCGGCGGATAGGTGCGCAGCGGGCCGGCAGCAGACGCGGCCTGGGCCGACGGCGTGGCGCGCGCCACAGGCGCAGGCAAGGCGCGCAACTGGGCTTCGGTCAGTTCCAGCGACTGCTTGCGCTGCTCGACCTTGGCCGCGTCGATGGAGGCGACGAAATCGCGCTCGGAGGGCAGCGCATCAGCCTCGTGACGGTCGAGCAGATCGCCCTTGAAGAAGACCGACACCCGGCGCTGCTGCGGCGCGGTGCCCTGGCGGCGGATCGTGAAGACGTAATCCCAGCGGTCGGCATGGAACAGGTCGGCCAGCAACGGCGAGCCCAGCAGGCTGCGCACCTGATCACGGCTGAGACCGGGGCGCAACTGCGCCACCATTTCCTGCGTGACCACATTGCCCTGCACCACTTCAAGACGATAAGGCGTGATCAGGCCGAACAGACTGTCGCCGGGGCGCTGGGCGCAACCCGTGAGCCCCGCCAACAGAAGCGCAGCCAGTAAAAGCGGGCGCGGTGCGCGCCGGAAGGAAAGGAGCATGTTGGGGATCCTGAGGCCCACCGGGGCAGACCGTGCCGATATCATCGACAGATTCTAGCGAGGCCGGCTTTGCACCCGGCCCTCCGGCCCAACGGCCCCATCGCCGACCACCATGACCAACTCCGAAGAACTCAAGAGCTCGGGCCTGAAGGCCACGCTGCCGCGCATCAAGATCCTGGAAATCTTCCAGCGCGCCGCCCAGCGCCACATGACGGCAGAGGACGTCTACAAGGTCTTGCTGCTGGAGGGCTCGGACATCGGCCTGGCCACGGTCTACCGGGTGCTGATGCAGTTCGAGCAGGCGGGGCTGCTGACGCGCAATCACTTCGAGAGTGGCAAATCGATCTTCGAACTCAACGAAGGCCAGCACCATGACCATCTGGTGTGCCTAGATTGCGGCCACGTCGAGGAGTTCTTCGACGCGCAGATCGAGAACCGCCAGCATGAGATCGCGCAAGAGCGCGGCTTCAAGCTGCAGGAGCACTCGCTGGCGCTCTACGCCCACTGCGTCAAGATCGATTGTCCGCATCGGCCGGTGAAATAAGCCGGCCCGCCATCGGGTCAGAGGTCGCCTTCGCCGCGCTCCATCAGGACGCGGTGACGTTCGATGAACTCGCGGTAGGTGTCGATGCCGCGCAACTGAAGCACGGTGTTGCGCACGGCAGCCTCCACCAGCACCGCCAGGTTGCGGCCGGCGTCCACCGCGATCACCACCCGGCGCACCGGCATGCCCAGCACGTCTTCATAGAGCGGCTCATGCGGCAGGCGCTCGAAGTCACGGTCGAGCGTTTCCTTGCGTACCAGGTGCACGATCAGCTTGAGGCGCATCTTGCGGCGCACGGCCGTCTCGCCAAAGATGGCCTTGATGTCGAGCAAGCCAATGCCGCGCACTTCCAGCAGGTTGCGCAGCAACTCGGGGCAGCGGCCTTCGATGGCCGATTGCGAGACGCGGAACAGGTCGACCACGTCATCGGCCACCAGGCCGTGGCCGCGCGAGATCAGCTCCAGGCCCAGTTCGCTCTTGCCCAGGCCGGATTCGCCCGTCAGCAGCACGCCCAGGCCAAGGATGTCCATGAACACGCCGTGGCGCGAGGTGCGCTCGGCGAAGTGCTGGCTCAGGTAGCCGCGCAGCACGTCGATGACGTGGCCGGCGGAATCCTGAGTACAGAAGAGCGGGATGTCGGCGCGCTCGCACATCGCCACCAGCCGGTCGGGCGGCGCCTGACCGTCGGCCACCACCAGCGCGGGCGGCTCCAGCGTGACGATGCGCGAGATGCGGCGCTCCTGGGTTTCGATGTCCGGCGGCTGCAGATAAGCCACCTCGCGCCGTCCCACGATCTGGACCCGGTAAGGGTGGATGTAGTTCAGGTAGCCCACCAGATCGGCTGCCGACTGGGCGTCGCGCACAGCGACCTCGTCGAAGCGGCGCTCCGGATGCGCGTGCCCGGCAATCCACTCCCACTTCAGCGTGGTGCGGTGGGCATCGAAGAGTGCATCGGCGCTGATGACGGTGGATTTCACACGCGGCCGCCTTGCCTCAGGCGACCGACTTGAGCGGCTCCCAGCGCGAGATCAGCTCATGCACCCTGGCCGGATCCGGCTCGGTCTTGAGTTGCTCGCGCAGTTCGCGGTCGGACAGCAACTCGGCAATTTCCGACAGGATCTCCAGGTGCCGCTGGGTGGCGGCCTCGGGCACGAGCAGGAAGATCAGCAGCGTGACGGGTTCGTCATCGGGCGCCTCGAAGGCGATCGGCTGGGCCACGCGCAGCACGGCGGCGAGCGGATTCTTCAACCCCTTGATGCGGCCATGCGGGATGGCCACGCCATGCCCCAGACCGGTGGAGCCTAGCCGCTCGCGAGCAAACAGGTTGTCGGTGACCGTGGCGCGCGCAATCGCGTGCTGGTTTTCGAACAGCAAGCCAGCCTGCTCGAACGTGCGCTTCTTGCTGGAAGCGTCGACATGCACCAGCACATTGCTGGGGGGCAGGATGGCAGCGAGACGGTTCATCGGGTTGGGGCGCCGCGGGAAGCTTTCACCACAAGGTAAAAACCGAGACAGGCGCATGACGGTATAGAGAAATGAATTATAGGAATCGTTAACTATTCCGTGCTCGGTAAACTTTTCCTGAATCGGTATAAATGCGATACCCGTTGTCGGCGTGTGCATTCGCTGACGGCCGGAAATGAAAAAGGCCTCGAATCGAGGCCTTCCGTCATGCGCGCCACGGGGGCGCCAGCTTCAGAGATCAGGCGATCTCGCCTGCGGTGTCCACACGCTTGAGGGTCTCGTGGTGGTGGTCCTGCAACTTGTCCTTGTGACGCACGACCTGGCGGTCGAGCTTGTCCATCAGTTGGTCAATCGCGGCGTACATGTCCTCATGAGAATTTTCAACAAAGATGTCTCGGCCCTTGACGTGCAAGGTGACTTCAGCGCGTTGTCGACGATCCTTTTCCTTCTGCTTCTCGACCGTGAGCAGGACATTGACGTCCACGACCTGATCGAAATGCCGTGTCACGCGATCCAGCTTGGTGCGTACGTACTCACGCAGGGCGGGCGTAACTTCCAGGTGATGACCACTGATCGTCAGATTCATGAGACCTCCATTCAAGAGGGTGGTTGGGGGAACAGGACGAGTCCAGTGTGACGCCTTCATGACGACCTGACAAGCCCCGACGCCGACGCCCGAGCGGCACCGTGCGGAAATCGGCGCGACTGAGAACCCCGATGCAATAATCGTCTCTTGCGATCGCCACGGAGTTGATCTTGGACAGCTGCCACGCTCGGTGACCGTCCCTCCCAACCCCCTCCTCCATTCGCGATGCTCAACGTCTTCACGCTGGCCAACGGCCGCCTGATCCAGGAAGAAATCGACAACCCGCAGGACCTGGCGCACGTGGCGCCCGTCTGGGTCGACCTGGAAGCGCCCACCGCGCAGGAAAAAGGCTGGGTCCAGGCGCGCTTCGGCCTGACGATTCCAGACGACATCGTCGATGAAGACCTGGAAGAGTCCGCGCGCTTCTACGAGGAGGACAACGGCGAGTTGCACATCCGCTCGGACTTCCTGATCGACGATGGTGAAACACCACGTAACGTGCGCGTCGCCTTCGTGCTGCACCAGAAAGTGCTGTTCTCGGTCCACTCCGAAGACCTGCCGGTGTTCCGGCTGCTGCGGCTGCGCGCGCGGCGCATTCCGGCGCTGATCGAGGACGCCAAGGACGTGCTGCTCAAGCTCTACGACGCCGACGCCGAATACTCGGCCGACGCGCTCGAAGGCATCTACGACTCGCTGGAGAAGGTCAGCGCCCGCGTGCTCAAGCAGGACGTGGACGACCGCGCCGCCGGCGAAGCGCTGGGCGCCATCGCCCGCGAGGAAGACCTGAACGGCCGCATCCGCCGCAACGTGATGGACACGCGCCGCGCGGTCAGCTTCATGCTGCGCAGCCGCATGCTGAGCGCCGAGCAGTTCGAGGAAGCGCGGCAGATCCTGCGCGACATCGACAGCCTGGACAGCCACACCGCCTTCCTGTTCGACAAGATCAACTTCCTGATGGACGCCACGGTCGGCTTCATCAACATCAACCAGAACAAGATCATCAAGATCTTCTCGGTGGCCAGCGTGGCGCTGCTGCCGCCCACGCTGATCGCCAGCATCTACGGCATGAACTTCCAGCACATGCCCGAGCTGGACAAGACCTGGGGCTACCCGTTTGCGCTCGGCCTGATGGTCGCGTCGGTGGCCGCGCCGCTGATCTACTTCCGCCGCAAGGGCTGGATGCGCTGATCCGCCCGGCGCAGCTTCACGAGCGCGCCCGGCGCTTCAACCAGCGCATCAGCGCGCCCACCACCGGCAGCTTTTCGTACAGCTCCTCGGCGGCGTCCCAGTAATCACGATGGAAGCTGGCGCGGCCGTCGGTGGCAAAGCGCAGCTGGGTCGCGCCGCGGATGGTCTGCGTCTGCGGCCCCATGCCGGGCGCGATGAACAAAAAGTCCCAGCTCATGAAGCACTGGTCGCCCTCGGCGACCACGTCGCGCACCACGAAGCGCGGCTGCTGCAACGCGGTGAACATGTGCTCGAAGATGGCGCGGATCGCCGGCAGGCCGCGCACCTCGTTGAACGGGTCCTTGAAGAAGGCGTCGGGCGTGTAGACCTCGGCCAGCGCGTCCAGCCCGGCCGGCTGCAGGCTTTCGTAATAGCGCACCAGCCGGTCGACGCGGGCGTCGGCATGGCGCGGCGTGACGTTCGCCGCGCCGCTCACAGCCCCGTCCCCTTGCGCACCGCCGCGAAATACCAGCGGTGCGGCAGCAGCCCCAGCAGCTTGAGCATGCGGGTGAAGCGCTTGGGGAAGTGGATCTCGAACTCGCCGCGCCGCCAGCCGACAATGATTTCCTGCGCCGCCTTGTCGGCCGTGATCAGGCCGGGCATCGGAAACTCGTTCTGCGCCGTCAGCGGCGTCTCGACAAAGCCGGGATTGACCACCGACACCGCCACGCCGCGCGGCTGCAGGTCCAGGTAAAGCGTCTCGGCCAGGTTGATGAGCGCCGCCTTGGTCGGCCCGTAGGCCAGCCCCTGCGGCAGGCCGCGAAAGCCGGCCACGCTGGAGATCAGGCTGATGTGACCGCTGCGTTGCGCCAGCAGCGTCGGCAGCACCGCGTCCAGCACATGCAGCGCGCCGACGTAGTTGATCTGCTGGTGGCGCAGCATGTCGGCCAGATCGAAGGCCGTGGCGCGCTGGGCGCGGTAGTGGCCGGCGCAATAGACCACGTGGTCGAGCCGGCCGTAGTGCTGGCGCAGCAGCCCGGCCGCGCGTGCCACCGCTTCGGGCTCGGTCACGTCCACCGGCAGCGCCAGCCCACCCGGATGGGTGTGGACAAAACGCTGCAGCGGCTCGGCCTGGCGCGCCGACACCGCGACCTTCGCACCCTGCGCCGCCAGTTGCTCGGCCAGCGCCAGCCCGATGCCGCTGGACGCGCCCACCAGCCAGACCACGCGACCGTTCCAGTCCTTGATGCCCGGGTTGAGTGACATGGCCGCCTCAACGCTTGTAGAACGACAGCGTGACTTCGCCCAGCCGGATGCCGAACTTGCTCATCTCGGCCTTGTTGAGCATCACCTTGTTGTCCATCAGGTACATCCAGTCGTTGAACTGCACGTGGTACGTCGTGCCATCGACCGGCAGGCTCAGGGTGTAGCGCCACTGCAGCGCGTTGCCGGCGGCCACGCCGAGGGCCTCGCCGACCACATCGTCAGCGCGGCCGGTGTAGCGGCCGTCGGCCCCGCGCGTCAGGCGCCAGACGCGGCGCTCGGTCTTGCCGTCGCTGTAGACGAAGTCCTCTTCCAGCACGCCCTGGTCACCTGTCCACGTGCCCTTCATCTTGACGGCGAAGCGGCGCACGACCTGGCCGGAGCGGTCGGTGAAGATGCCGTGGGCGTCCAGGTCGCCGTTGAAATACTCGCGCAGGTCGAGTTTCGGCGTCTGCGCGGCGTAGTCGCTCGGCTGCGGCGAGGCGCAGGCCAGCAGGCCGGCGCTGGTGAGGGCGAGCGCGGCCCAGCGCAGGCGGCGACTCCAGTGTTGGATGTTGATCATGTCGTGACTCCTTCAGGTTCCCATGCGGAGCGCCAGCGCCACAGCGCCGCCAACGCCAACAATTTCAATCCACAGGGCAGCAGCCCGTAGGCCCAGCCCAGCATCTGCAGCGCGGCCGGGTCACGCGCGCCCGGCTCATAGCCAGCCCACTGCAGCAGCGGCAACGCCAAGCCGGCGGCCAGCGCCAGATTCAGCTTGGTCGCGCTGTTCCACCAGCCGAAGTAGGCGCCTTCATCGGCGCCGGCGTGGCCGCTTTGGTGGATGACGCGCGCCAGCAGCGCGCCTGGCAACGCCAGATCGGCGCCCAGCGTCAGGCCGCTGGCCATGCAGATCAGCAGGAACCAGGGTGCATCGCCCGCGCCCAGTCGACCCGCGCCCATGAACGCCAGCACTGCCAGCGCCATGCCCAGCGCCCAGCAGCGGCTCAGGCCCCAGCGCCGCACCAGCCGTACCCACAGTGGCAGCGACAGCGCGCCGCAGGCAAAGTAGGCCGCCAGCAAGCCACCCTCCCAGGCCGGTGCCTGCAGGCGGTCGCGCACAAAGAACAGCAGCAGCGTGGCCGGCACCGCGCTGGCAATGCCGTTGAACATGAACACCCCCAGCAGGCGCCGGAACGCCTTCACCCGCCACGGCTGCAGCAGGCGCGCGAGCCCGGTGTCCTGAGATGAATGTGGCGCGTGTGCGGCCCGATCCGGCCTGGGCGCGCGGTGCAGCGCCCACCAGCCCAGCAGCAGCGCGGCGGCGAACACGCCGGTCGTGACCGGCAGGCCCGCCAGGCTCGGCAACACGCTGGCCAGCAGCACGCCGGCCAGCGCCGCGCCTTCGCGCCACGCCACCCAGCCGCTCTGCGCCGCATCGCCACCACCCAGCCGCGCGCCCCAGGCCTGATGCAGCACGGTGGAAAAGCTGTAGGCCAGGTAGGTCAGCACCAGCGCGGCGGCGCACCACGCCAGCAGAGCGGTCTGGTGCGCAGGCTGGAAAGGCGGAAAGAAGATCGCGACGAAGCCCAGCAACAGCACCAGCGCCGCCACGCCCAGCGCACGCCGCGCCACCGCCGCGCCACGCGACAGCAGCGCATCAGCCCAGCGGCCGATGAACGGATCGACCAGGGCATCGAGCCCGCGCACCGCCAGCAGCAAGGCGCCGAGGGTCGCCAGCGGCATGCCGAACTGCTCGGCGTAATGGTGCGGCAGCAGCACGTAGAGCGGCAGCGCCACGAAGGCCAACGGCAGGCCCAGCGCGCCATAGGCCAGCCCGGCGCGGCTCACTGGGCCAGGCCCAGCAAGGCGTCGCGCAGCGCCGGCTCGCGGCTGCGCGGCGACAGCCAGATGCCGAAGAAGCGCGAGGGAAACGCTGCGTCGGCCAGCGTGCGGGTCGGCCGGCCGTTGTGAAAGAAGCTCACACCCTGCCCCGGCCGATGCACGCCCAGCAGCCGGTCGCCGGGCTGCACATCCGGGAAAGCCGCACGCATGAAATCGAGCCAGATGCCGGCCTGGGCGTCAGAGAAATCGGCGATGCGGCGCATCTCGGAGATCGTCTTGTCGGCGATCTCGACACCGCGCAGCGCGCGGGCGTAGATCAGCTCCAGCGCGAATTCACGCGTGGCGTAGTCGTCGGCGCGCACGGGGCTGGCGCTCCACAGGCGGCCGTCATAGACCTGCAGGCCAAACCAGCGATAGCGCATCTGGCCCTGCAACTGCACGCCGGGCAGCGGGCTGGCCAGCTCGGGCGGCGGCGCGGTCTTGTCTTGCGCAACGGCGCTGAACGCAGCAGCCAACAGGCCACCGGCCAGCCGCCTGAGCGCGCGGCGGCGTTCTGCAACGGTGACGGCTGGCCGCATGTCAGGCCTCAAGGCCGGCGCAGCGTGAACTGCACGACATTGGTGTTGCCGGTGTCGAAGGCCGCTTCGCAGTAGGCCAGGTAGAACTCCCAGGTGCGCATGAAGGCAACGTCGAAACCGAGCTTGAGCACCTCGCGCTCCTCGGCCAGGAAGCGTTCGCGCCAGCGGCGCAGGGTTTCGGCGTAGTCGGGGCCGAAGGCGAAGCTGCGCTCGACCACCAGCCCGGCACGCTCGGCGGCCAGGCGAAACTCCAGTTCGCTGGGCAGCATGCCGCCGGGGAAGATGTACTGCTGGATGAAGTCGGTCGAGCGCACGTAGCGCTCGAACAGGTCGTCGCGGATGGTGATGCTCTGGATGCAGGCGCGGCCGCCCGGCTTGAGGCAGCGGTGCACGGTCTCGAAGTACGACGGCCAGTAGGTGCGGCCCACCGCCTCGAACATCTCGATCGAGATCACGGCGTCGAACGGTGCATCCGCCACGTCGCGGTAGTCCTGCAGGCGCAGGTCGGCGGCGTCGGCCACGCCGGCGGCGGCCATGCGCTGGCGGGCGTAGTCGAGCTGTTCGGTCGACAGCGTCACGCCGGTCAGGTGCGCCTGGCGGTCCCGTGCCGCCGCTTCGGCCACCGCGCCCCAGCCACAGCCGATTTCGAGCACGCGCTGGCCGGGCTGCAGCTGGGTTTCATCGAGCGCGCGGCGCACCTTGGCGTGCTGGGCTTCGGGCAGCGGACGGGCCAGGTCGCCGTCGAACCAGGCGCTGGAGTAGTTCATCGTCTCATCCAGCCAGCGCTGGTAGAAGCGGTTGCCCAGGTCGTAGTGCGCGTGGATGTTGCGCTTGCTGCCACTGCGGCTGTTGCGGTTGAAGGCGTGCTTGACGCGGTAGAGCAATGCGCCCCACCAGGAGCCGTAGATGACCGATTCGATCCGCTCGCGGTTGCTGATGAACAGGCGCAGCAGCGCGGCCAGGTCGGGCGTGGTCCAGTCGCCGCGGATATAGCTCTCGGCAAAGCCGATGTCGCCCGACTTGAGCGCCGCCGAGCACACGTGCCAGTTGTGCAACCGGATGGCTGCACGCGGCGCCTCGCCATTGCCCATGCGGGCGTGCGAGCCGTCGGGCAGTTGCACTTCCAGCGTGCCCTGCTCGATCTTCTCCAGCAGCTTGAAGACCGCACGCGCGGCGGCGGGCGCGAGGTGCAACTCAGGCAGCGCAGGCGCCGTGAGCTTGGAACGGGTGGCGGAATCAGTCATGGCGATAGTGCGATAGGAGCAATCGGGCGGTGAAACGGAACGGTCAGCGGCTGACCAAGGCCGATGGCGGCACCGGCTTGCGGAAGAAGGGCACGCGCTTGAGCCACAGCCGCAGCGCCTGCCAGTGGATGCGTGCCATCACGCCCAGCGTCAGCGCCGGCATGGCCACGCTGACGCGCCAGAGCGAGGCGCGCGTCAAGGGCTGCAACTCGCCACTGACGCTGGTCTGCAGCAGCGGGCCCTGGGCGTCGTCGTGCTCGATGCGCACGACAGTGCGCTCGCCGTGACCGGCGCGGGCTGCGGTGCGCATGAAGCGGAAGCGGTATTCGCCCTGCACGGCGCAGAAGGGCGAGACGTGGAAAACCTTGTCAGCACGCAGCTCGCGGCCCCAACCCAGCGTCGGGCCATGCAGCAGGTAGCAGTGGCGCTCGCCGAAGGTGTTGTTGACCTCGGCCAGCACCGCCTTGAGCGTGCCGTCGGCGGCGTGCGCGTACCAGAAACTGACCGGCTTGAAGGCATAGCCCAATACGCGCGGGTAGGTGTGCAGCCAGACTTCTCCGTCGGCGTCGGTGATACCGGCCTCGGCCAGCAGCGACTCGAACCACGCCAACGCGTCGTCACCGCCCACGCCATGGTCGCGGTCCTGAAAGCTGACCCAGCCGGCACGGTTGCGCGCCAGCCCGGGCACGTTGCGCCCGCGCAGGCTGCGCATCGGCAGCATCAGGAACCAGGTCGGGTAGCGGAACTCGTGCGCCACCGGCCGCAGCCGCGCATGGCGCACCAAGCCCCGGCCGATCAACGGCAGGTGGGCGGGCGATGGCGTCTGCGCGGTCATGGCAGGCTGAAACTGAGGCTCAAGCGGCGAGCCGCTCAACACCGGCGGCCCATTGCGCACGCAGGCCGGCCGCCACGGCCAGGCCGGATTTCAGGCCGTCTTCGTGAAAACCGTAGCCCGTCCAGGCGCCGCAGAACCAGCTGTGCTGCCGGCCCTGCAGCGCCGGCAGTCGGGCCTGGGCGTGGATGGCGGCGCGGTCGAATACCGGGTGGGCGTAGTCGAAGCGGGCCAGCACCTTGCCGGCCTGCGGCGCGCGCACCGGGTTGAGCGACACCACCACCGGCTGCTGGAAAGGCAGCGGCTGCAGGCGGTTGAGCAGGTAGTGCAGGCAGACGCCGGAGCCTTCGACCTCGGGTTGCGCGGCGTGCTCGTAGTTCCAGGCGGCCCAGGCACGTGGGCGGCGCGGCAGCTGGGCCGTATCGGTGTGCAGCACGGCGCGGTTGGGGTGATAGGCGATGGCGCCAAGTACCGCGCGCTCGTCGGCGCTGGCGTCGTCGCCCAGGATGCGCAGCGTCTGGTCGGAGTGGCTGGCGAAGACGACTTCATCGAAGTGCTCGGCCCCCGCCGGGCTGTGCACCATCACGCCCTGACCCGTGCCATGGCGGCGCACCGAGTACACCGGACTGGACAGGCGCAGGTCGGCGATGCGCGGCAGCATGCGCTGCACGTAGTTGCGCGCGCCGCCCTTGACCGTGTACCACTGCGGCCGGTCGGTGACCTGCAGCAGGCCATGGTTATGGCAGAAGCGGATCATGGTGGCGATGGGGAAGCGCAGCATCTGCTCGGTCGGGCAGGACCAGATGCAGCCGATCATCGGCAGGAAGTACCAGCGCCGGAA
Organism: Leptothrix sp. (in: b-proteobacteria); assembly: GCF_965250675.1. Taxonomy (NCBI): domain Bacteria; kingdom Pseudomonadati; phylum Pseudomonadota; class Betaproteobacteria; order Burkholderiales; family Sphaerotilaceae; genus Leptothrix; species Leptothrix sp. (in: b-proteobacteria). Next base: position 327,653 of record NZ_CBDFPH010000001.1, on the reverse strand, counting down.
GGTGTCGGAGAAGCGGTGCTCGTCGAGGAAATCGGCAATGCTCTGCTGCAGCTGGGCTTCGCTGCCGCTGCGCGCCAGTTCGGTGGTGAGGCGGTTGAAGCGCGTCAGCTCCCACAGCATGCCCAGGAAACGCGGGCGCACCAGGTTGCGGCGCTGGGCGAAGACGGTGTTGAGATCGCAGCCGCTCCACTCCAGCGCACCGCGCTCGGCCTGCACCGAGAACGACATGTCCGACGGCGCGGTCTCGACGCCCAGATCGGCAAACAGCTTGATCAGGTTCGGGTAGGTGCGCTCGTTGAAGACCAGGAAGCCGGTGTCGACGCCCTGCGTGATGGGCAGGCCATCTACGGCGGGCAGGGTCACGTCCACGGTGTGGGTATGACCACCGACGTAGTCGGCGGCCTCGAACAGCGTGACGCGGCACGGGTCGGCCGGGTCACTCAGCTGCCAGGCGGTGGACAGGCCGGAAATACCCGACCCGATGATTGCTATGCGTCGCATGACTCAGACCTTGACGGCGGGATGAAAGAAAAAAACCGCGCAGCGGCCTGAAGCTCAATAGAGAAGAGGGAGAGATGAGGAGAAGAGCCGCTTCAGGCGGGGCTGCCAGCCGGAACGGCAGGCTGCGCGGTTGAAAAGGGTAGGTGTCGTTTGTTGCAGTTCGTGCAAGGAAAGCCGTGAAGAGACCTTACGCAGCCCAGGGCGAAGTGGATGCAGACAAGTCTGCACCCACTCAGATCGGGCCCCGATTTGTCTTGGGCAAATTGAAACATAAAAGCTATATTAAGCTTTAAATCACCTTCATTCAATGTTTTGTCTTGGACAAAATGACAAAATAGCGCTGTTGCAATGTTGATCTGTCCATCATGAACGACCGTGCGGCCGCCTCCAGCCTGCTTCTCAACATCGCCGCCGTCGAACGCGACACCCGCATCGGCAAAGACACGCTGCGCGCCTGGGAGCGGCGCTATGGTTTTCCACAGCCGCAGCGTGACCGCCACGACGAGCGGCTCTACCCGCCCGAGCAGGTCGAGCGGCTGCGCGTCATCAAGCGCCTACTGGACGCCGGCCACCGGCCTGGGCGCGTGGTGGCGCTGGAGCTGGACGAACTGCAGCGCCTGGGCGGGCCAGTCGGCGGCGCCACCGTCCGCCGAGGCAACGCCGGCATGGCGTACGACTTGGCAGCCGACGCACCCGACAGCGAAACCGCCCAGCTGGTGCAGATCCTGCGCAGCCATGAGCCCAGCCACCTGCGCCGCGCCCTGCGGCAGAGCCTGCTGCGAGTCGGCCTGGCGCGCTTCGTGACCGACGTGGCGGTACCGCTGGTGCAGGCGGTCGGGCAGATCTGGGCGCGCGGCGAGTTGCAGATCTTCGAGGAGCACCTGTGCAGCGAGGTGCTGGAGAACACGCTGCGCGCCGCACTGGCCTCCGTGCCCGAGCCGACGCCACTGAGCGCACCGCGCGTGCTGCTGTCGACTTTTCCCGGCGAGACGCACAGCCTGGCACTGGTGATGGCCGAGGCCCTGTTTTCGGTCGAATCCTGCGCCTGCATGAACCTGGGCCGCCAGACACCGCTGCAGGATCTGGCCCTGGCGGCACGCGCCTGCCGGGCCGACATCGTCGCCTTGAGTTTTTCCGCTGCCGGCCAACCCGGTCAGGTGGCCGACGCACTGGGCGAATTGCGCACGCTGTTGCCCGCATCGGTTGAAATCTGGGCCGGCTGCCCCCATGCTGCCCTGCATCGCCGCGGCCTGGACGGCGTGCTGCTGCTGGGCGGCCTGGGGCAGATTACCGAGCAAGTGGGCCGCTGGCGCCAGGGCCGCGCCTGATCACGCATGACCGCAAGTGACACTTGTGTCACGACGCGCTCCTACAATCCTTTTCATCCCTTTCAGAGAGTGTTCGCCATGCTCTATCCCGAACTTTTCAAGCAACTCGAAGCCGTGCGTTGGAACATGGACACCGACATTCCATGGGATAAATTCGACGCCGCCACGCTCACCGAGGAGCAGGCCCAGACCATCAAGATGAACGCGATCACCGAGTGGGCGGCGCTGCCGGCCACCGAGATGTTCCTGCGTGACAACCGCGATGACAGCGATTTCAGCGCCTTCATGAGCGTGTGGTTCTTCGAGGAGCAGAAGCACTCGCTGGTGCTGATGGAGTACCTGCGCCGCTTCCGGCCCGACCTGGTGCCCACCGAGGCCGAACTGCACGAAGTCCGCTTCGAGTTCGACCCCGCCCCCGCCCTGGAGACGCTGATGCTGCACTTCTGCGGCGAGATCCGCCTCAACCACTGGTACCGCCGCGCCGCCGAATGGCACACCGAGCCGGTCATCAAGGCGATCTACGAGACCCTGGCGCGTGACGAAGCCCGCCACGGCGGCGCCTACCTGCGCTACATGAAGCGCGCCATGCAGAAGTTCGGCGACGAGGCGCGTGCCGCGTTTGCCAAGGTCGGCGTGCTGATGGCCAGCGCCCGCCGCACCGCGCAGGCATTGCACCCGACCAACCTGCACGTCAACGCCGCGCTGTTTCCGCGCGACACCGTGCAGAGCCGCCTGCCCGATCCGGCATGGCTGGAAGCGTGGCTGGACACGCAGATCCAGTTCGACAGCGTCTGGGAGAGCAAGGTGGTCGACCGCATCCTGCACAACATGAGCCTGCTGATGGAGCGCAGCTTCACCAGCGTGCAGGAGCTCAACCGCTTCCGCAAGGAAATGATGGCGCGCGTGGCGGCAGACACCGCTGCCGGCGCAGCAGGCGCCCAGCCAGCCTGAACGGATGAGCGTTCGGCGCTGGGCCTGCCTGGAAAGCGTGCGGCGGCATGACCCGCTGCAACGCGTGCCGGCCTGGCTGCAGCGCGGCGCTCAAGCACCATCGCGCGTAGGCAGCGTGGCGCGCGCCCACCTGCCCTGGCTGGCTCAGCACCTGAGCGACTGCAGCCGCGTTCAGCCCGACGGGCTCTGGCTGCAATGGCCCGAGTCCGCCGAAGCAGACCTGGCCCTGCGCCTGCACCAACTGCACCGCCAGCGCCAGGCCGACGGTCTGCTGCCCGGCTGGCGCGACGAGGCCTACGCGATGGTCGACCTCGACGCCCACCCGCCCGGCACCCCACTGCCGGCGGTGCTGGTGCGCATCGAGCGCGCCGCCTCGCGCTTCTGGGGCACGCTGACGCTGGGTGCGCACTGCAACGGCTACGTGGCCGATGCGCAAGGCCGGCCCACCCATCTGTGGATCGCCCGGCGCTCGTACAGCAAGGCCACCGACCCGGGCCGGCTCGACAACCTGATCGGCGGCGGCGTGCCGATCGGCCAGACGCCGTTCGAGGCACTGGTGCGCGAAGGCTGGGAAGAAGCCGGACTGGCGGCCGTGCACATGCGACAGGCCCGCGCTGGCGGCGTCTACGCGCTGCTGGCCGACATTCCCGAAGGCCTGCAGCGCGAACACCTGCACGTCTTCGACCTCGCCATGCCCGACGGCCTGACGCCACAGAACCAGGACGGCGAGGTGCACGAGTTCCTGCGCCTGAGCATCGACGACGCGCTGGCGCTGGCCGTGGGCGTTGAAATGACGGTCGACGCCGCCCTGACCACACTCGACTTCGCGCTGCGCCACGGCCTGCTGCCTGCCGACGAACACGCGTGCCTGCAGGCCGCCACCGCCGTGCTGCGCGAACCGTTGACCGAACCGTCGACATCAACGCCGGGCGGGCACTGACCGGCGGTCATTCAGTGTTTTTCTACGCTTGCGTCAAGGTCGGTGAACCTGATCCAGCTTAGGCGCCCATAAGCTCCGCAGCTGTTGAAACTGTTTCGACGGCCCGCATGAAAACCACCATCACCCCGCCTGCTGCCCGCTACTCGGGCACAGCCATTGCCGTGCACTGGCTGCTGGGAATCGCCATCGTGGCCATGTTCGGCATGGGCCTCTACATGACGGATCTTCCGTTCTCGCCCCAGCGGCTCAAGCTCTACAACTGGCACAAATGGGCGGGTGTGACGATCCTGGTGCTGTCGGCCCTGCGCCTGCTGTGGCGCCTGACGCACCGCCCGCCGGCACTGCCGGCGCACATCAACGACGCCATGCCCGCTTGGCAACGCGTAGCCCACCACGGCACGCACCACCTGATGTATTTGCTGTTCTTCGCCGTGCCGCTGACCGGCTGGGCCTACAGCTCGGCGGCGGGCTTCCCCATCGTCTGGTTCGGCGTGCTGCAACTGCCGGATTTGATGGCGGTGGACAAGGAGTTCGCCCAGGTCATCAAGCCCTTCCATGAACTCTGCGCCAAGGGGCTAGCGCTGCTGGTGGTGCTGCACGTGGCGGCAGCCCTCAAGCACCATTTCATCGACCGCGATGGCCTGCTGACCCGCATGGGCATCGGCCGCGCCTGAAACGCCAGCCGACCCGCACCTCAAAGGATTCACCATGAAATACAACTTCATCCGCTCTGCCGCCCTGCTCGGTCTGGCTGCGCTGGCCAGCGCCTCGGCACTCGCCCAGCAGAAGCTCGACGCTGCCAAGAGCGAGATCCTGTTCACCAGCAAGCAGATGGGCGTGCCGGTCGACGGCCGCTTCAAGAAGTTCGACGCCCAGCTGGCCTTCGACCCCAAGAAGCCCGAGGGCGGCAAGGTCAGCTTCAGCATCGACATGAACAGCGCCACGCTGGGCGTGCCCGAGACCGATGTCGAGCTGCCCAAGTCGGTCTGGTTCAACGTGCCCAAGTTCCCGCAGGCCACCTTCCAGTCGAGCGCCATCAAGGGCCTGGGCGGCGGCAAGTTCGAAGTCACCGGCAAGCTCGCCATCAAAGGCGCCACCAAGGATGTGGTCGTGCCGGTGGCGCTGACCCAGGCCGGCGGCATCACCACCGCGGTGGGCAGCTTCCCGATCAAGCGGCTCGATTTCAAGATCGGCGAAGGCGACTGGGCCGACACGTCCATGGTCGCCAACGACGTGCAAGTGAAGTTCAAGCTCACGCTCAGCGGCGTGGGCGCGCTCTGAGCGCTTTTCCGTTCCTGTTCCCTTTTTTACCTCACCCCACACCAAGGAGTCATTCCATGAAGAAAACCCTGCTCGCTTTCGCCGCCCTTGCCGCCCTGACCACGGGTGCAGCCCAGGCTGAAGTCGTGTCCTACGCCATCGAGCCGACGCACACCTTCGTGACGTTCGAGATCGACCACTTCGGCACCTCGACCAACCGAGGCCGCTTCGACAAGAAAGAAGGCTCGGTGCAGTTCGACCGCGCCGGCAAGTCGGGCAAAGTGGACGTGACCATCGATGTCACCTCCATCAACACGGGCACCGGTCCGTTTGACGGCCACCTCAAGAGCGCCGAGATCCTCGACGCCGCCAAGTACCCGACCGCGCGTTTCGTCGGCGACAAGTTCGTCTTCAACGGTGACAAGGTCAGCGAAGTGCAAGGCCAGTTCACGCTGAAGGGCAAGACCCTGCCGGTCACGCTCAAGGCCAACAAGTTCAACTGCTACATGAACCCGATGGTCAAGCGCGAAGTCTGCGGCGGCGACTTCGAAGCCACCATCAAGCGCAGCCAGTGGGGCGCTGACTACGGCATCAACTACGGCTTCTCGGACGACATGCGTCTGGTGGTTCAGGTCGAAGCCGTCAAGCAGTGATCAGTACGGCTTCGGCCGTCAAGCTCACACCCCGCGTTCGCGGGGTGTGAGTGCTGTGGCCAGTCCCGGCCCACGGGCTCCGCGCCGCGTGTGGCGGGACATGCGCAACGGGCGGTGCGAACGCATGCCCAGGAGCAGCGCCGGCAACAGCAACAACGTCAGCAGCGCCGCCATCACGGCGCCTGCGGTCACGCTCAGCGTCAGCAAAACCGTCAGCAGCAAGCGCATCCAACCGGAAGGTTGACCCAGAAGCCGGAGCAGCGTGGAAGGGGCAAGAGGCGACATGCGGACTCCTTGAGCAGAACGAAACCGACCGTGAAAAACATCATGCGCGCTTGGTTGGCGGTAATGACGTTTATCACTTTATCCTGAATCGAACACCCTTGAAGTGAAAAATTCAATTTTTCACACCGGCGTCACATCACGCCAAACCCTCAGGCGCAGCCCTGGGCTGACGCGGTAACGCTCGCCCCGGTAGTGCGCATCAAGTGCATCCAGCACCTGCACCACCGCACGCGCATCGCACGCCGCCAGCCACTCGAACGGCCCGGCGGGGTAGTTGACACCCAGCTTCATGGCGGCGTCAGCGCCCTGGGCGTCGCACACGCCCTGATGGACGGCGTCCGAGGCCTCGTTGATGAGCATGGCGACCGTGCGCGCCACCACCAGCCCCGGCGCATCGGCCATCGGCTGTGGTGCCAGACCGGCCCAGCGCAGCCATTGCGCTGCCTGCGCAATCCACGCCTCGCCCGCCTGCGCGGCCACGCTCACCGCGACGCGGGTGCCCGCCACCCAGGGCGCTGACGCGACCGCGCTGGCGATCGGCCAGTCCATCAGCACCAGGTCGGCAGGCGCGCCCTCGGCCACGCACTGCGTGGCGGGCCGGCCATCGGTCAGCGCCAGCCGGGCCTGGTCGACCTGCAGGCCGGTCCAGTCGCTGGCCGCTGCGCGCTCGAAGACGCAGTCCTCAGCCTGCAACCGTGCCGCCCATTGCTCGGCCACATGGCCCCGGCCATGGACGACGATGCGTTCGGCCGCTGGCCGCTCTGCGGTGACAACCGCATCTGCCGTGGCGATAGGCACAGCCGCGCTGTAGTCATAGAAACCCCGCCCGCTCTTGCGCCCGAACAGGCCGGCGTCGACCAGTTCGCGCTGCACCAGCGAAGGCTGGTAGCGCTTGTCGCTGAAGTTGGCGGCGTAGACCGACTCGGTCACGGCAAAGTTGGTGTCGTGGCCGATCAGGTCCATCAACTCGCACGGCCCCATGCGGAAACCCGCCGCGCGCAGGCAGGCGTCCAGCAGCGCGGGCGTCGCGGCCTGCTCCTGCAGCAGCGCCAGCGTTTCGGCGTAATACGGCCGGGCGATGCGGTTGACGATGAAACCCGGCGTCGAGCGCGTGTGCACCGGCGTCTTGCCCCAGTGGCGCGCCAGCGCCTCGATCTGCTGCGCCACCGCCGGCGCGGTCTGCAGGCCGGAGACGACCTCGACCAGCTTCATCAGCGGCACTGGGTTGAAGAAATGCATGCCGACGACGCGACCCGGATGCCGCAAGCCGTTCGCCAGCGCGGTGACGGAAATCGACGAAGTGTTGGACGCCAGCACGCAGTCGGCGCCGACCACCGCTTCCAGTTCGCGCAGCAGTGCGCGCTTGGCGTCGAGGCGCTCGACGATGGCCTCGACCACCAGCCCGGCATCGGCGGCATCGGCCAGCGTCTCGGCCACGCCCAGGCGTGCGGCGCTGGCGCGGGCCGCCTCGGCGCTGATCTTGCCCTTGGCCGCGAGCTGGTCGAGCGTGGCGGCGAGCTTCTCGCAGGCCGCTGCCGCCGCACCGGCACGGGTGTCATAAAGGCGCACGGCGTGCCCCGCCTGCGCCGCCACCTGGGCAATGCCGGCGCCCATCAGGCCGGCACCGATCACCAGGACCGGCACGGGCGATGTGGAAGACGTGTTCACCACCGCGCTCATGACTGCGTCCAGTTCGGCGCACGCTTGCCCAGAAAGGCCGCGAAGCCTTCGCGCGCCTCATCGGTGCCGCGCACGCGGCTGATGGTCTGCGCGGTCAGCTCGCGCACCTCGGCGGTGACCGGGCCGGGCGCGAGTTGCGCCAGCAGCGTCTTGATCTCGGCCTGGGCCTGCGGTGCGCCGGCCAGCAGTTCGCGGATCTGGGCTTCGACCGCGGCATCCAGCTCGTCAGGCGACACCACCTGCTGCACCAGGCCGATCTGCAGCGCCTCGGCCGCGCCGATGCGCTGGGCCGTCAGCGCCAGCCGGCGCGCCTGGCGCCGGCCCACCGCGTTGACCACATACGGCCCGATCACCGCCGGCAGGATGCCGAAGCGCGCCTCGCTCACGGCGAACCTGGCCTCGGTGCTGGCCACCGCAATGTCGCAGGCGCAGGCCAGGCCCACGCCGCCGCCGAGCGCCACGCCCTGCACGCGGGCGAGGGTCGGTTTGGGGCTGGTGTCGATGGTGTGCAGCATCTGCGCGAAGCGGCGCGCGTCCTGCAGGTTCCACTCCAGCGTGGCGGTGCTGGCGCGCTGCATCCACTGCAGATCGGCGCCAGCGCTGAAGGCCTTGCCCTCACCGGCCAGCACGATGAGGCGCACCTGCGGGTCCTGGCTCAGGCTGCTGAAAGCCTGCTCCAGCTCGCCGATCATCTGTTCGTCGAAGGCGTTGAACACGGCCGGGCGGGCCATGGTGACGGTGGCAACGCCGCGCGCGTCACGATCGATCTTGAGGGTCTGCAAGCTCACACTCCTGGCTTCGATGGATGTCGCATCAGGCAATATATTTCCTGATGAAAAGGCACTATGCATGATAGTGCTCGACAACTCTCAAACCAAGCCGGGGAACTCGCGCCTGCGGGTAACTCCGGGGGACGGAGTGCAGGGGATAAAAGTCAGTGGATCAGCGAGTCAGCGTTTGCGATCCATGCGCAGCGCGAAGGCGACGCTGCGCTGATCGAAGCCGATGCGGCCGTAGTCGAAAGACTCATGCTTGCGACCCTTGTCGGTCTGGCGCTCCTGGAGGGGCGCGCGGCGCAGAGGCTGGTGTTCGGTGCGGAGCAGGTAATTCATGGCAGTCAATCCGAAAACGACGATGGGCTTGTTCAAAAAGGCCGTCTGAAGTGCGGCGTTGAGGACCACAACGGACCGGCCTGCGCATCGGATGACAAGAATTCATGGCGTTTTTCGTCTGACAGCGAAACAAAACTGCGGGAAATCCCTCAACAAGGATCGCACCGAGCACCGTTTACTAAACGAAACACGCTTTCTACACTTGTTCACTGTGACCAGCACCACCATCCGTGACATTGCCCTCGCCGCCGGCGTGTCGATCGGCACCGTCTCGCGCGCCCTCAAGAACCAGCGCGGCCTGTCCGACGACACCCGGCGCCACGTGCGCGCCGTGGCGCGGCAGCTCGGCTACGACAGCGACCGGCTGCGCTCGGGCCGGGCGCAGCGGCTGGTGTTCCTGGTGCACCGCCACCACAGCAGCTTTTCGGGCAACCCGTTCTTCGCCCAGGTGATGCATGGCGTCGAGGAGGCCTGCCGCGAGTTCGGCGTGGCGCCCACGCTGCTGACCGCCGGCCCGGCCGACCCGCTGCGCGACCTGCTGCGCCTGCACGAGCCCGACGCGCTGCTGGCCGCCGGCTACTTCGAGACCGAGTTGCTGCAGCTGCTGGCCGGCCTGGATTTGCCACTGGCGCTGGTCGACTCCTGGATGCCCGGCTGCGCGTCGGTCAACCCCGACAACGCCCAGGGCGGCTATCTGGCCACGCGGCATCTGATCGACATCGGCCGGCGCCGCATCGGCTTTCTGGCCGGGTCGCTGGCGCACTTCAGCATTCGCGAGCGCGAGCGCGGCTACCGGCGCGCGCTGTTCGAGGCCGCCATGCTGGCCGACCCCGATCTGGAAGTGATCGCCCCGCCCGGCCTCGACGCCACCCAGGGCGCCGAAGCCGCCATGCGCGCGCTGCTGCGGCTGCGCGAGCGGCCCGATGCGGTGTTCGCCTACAACGACACCTCGGCGCTGGCTGCGCTCAAGGTCTGCCAGGACGCCGGGCTGCGCGTGCCGCAGGACATCGCCATCGTCGGCTTCGACGACATTCCCGCCGCCGGCTTCGGTGCCACGCCGCTGACCACGCTGCGGGTCGACAAGGAAGCGCTCGGCCGCGCCGGGGTCGAGCTGATCCTGCGCGGCGCCGAGCTGCCGCAGGAATCCACCCTGCCGGTCGAGCTGATCGTGCGCCAGAGCACGGTGTCCACGGTGTCGTAACCGCATCCCTCACAGCCATTCACCAAGGAGCACGCCATGCGTTGGGGTTTCATCGGGGCCAGCAACATCGCCGAACGGGTGATCCCGTCGCTGCGCAAGATCGCCGGGCAGGAGTTGGTCGGCGTGGTGTCACGCAGCGCCGCCCGCGCGCAGGAATTTGCCGATCAGCAGGGCCTGTACAGCGCGCACACCGAGCTGGCCGAGCTGCTCGACCAGCGGCTGGACGCGGTCTACATCAGCTCGACCAACGAACAGCACCACGCCCAGACGCTGGCCGCGCTCGATGCCGGTTGCCACGTCATGTGCGAAAAGCCGCTGGCCATGACACTGCCCGACGCCGCGCAGATGCTGGCGCGCGCCCGCGAGCGCCACCGCGTGCTGGCCACCAACCACCACCTGCGCGGGCAGGCCGCGCACCAGCAGATCCGCGCGCTGATCGCCCAGGGCCGCATCGGCCGGGTGCACGGCGTGCAGGTCTCGCACGCGGTCTACCTGCCGCCGCACCTGCAGGGCTGGCGGCTGGATGCGCCGGGCGCCGGCGGCGGCGTGGTGCTCGACATCCTCGTCCATGACGCCGACCTGCTGCGCTACCTGCTCGGCCGGGAAGCGGTCGCGATCCAGACCGCCGTGCAGCACAACGGCATGGGCCAGGGCCCGGTCGAAGACGGCGCCATGAGCACGATCGAGTTCGAAGGCGGCGTGCTGGCACAGACGCACGAGAGCTTCGTCGCCCGCCACAGCGCGACGCGGCTGCACGTGCTGGGCACCGAGGGCAGCCTCTACGCCGAAGGCTCGCTCAGCCAGGCCGGCACCTCGCGCCTGTGGCTGCGCGATGCCGACGGCGAGCACAAGCTCTCGGTGCCACCGGTCGACCTGTACGAGGCCGGCTTCACCGCCTTCGTCAACGCCTGCGCCGGCCACGGCCAGCCGCTGGCCAGCGGCGCCGATGGTGAACGCTCGATGGCGATTGCCCTGGCCGCACTGGCCTCCGCTGCCAGCGGCCAGCGCCAGCGCATCGCCCCGGCGCCCTGAACCGATCACGCCCACCATGACCCCGCCCGACTTCCGATCGCCCGACTTCCTGCTCGGCCACATCCGTCACACGCTGGCGTTCTACGACACCCGCTGCGTCGACCCCAGCGGCGGCTTTTTCCACTTCTACAAGGACGACGGCACGGTCTACGACCGCCGCACACGCCATCTGGTCAGCAGCACCCGCTTCGTCTTCAACCACGCGATGGCGTGGCGGCGCTTCGGGCGCACAGAAGACCAGGCCCGCGTGCGCCACGGCCTGGCCTTTCTGCAACAGGCGCATGCGCAGCCGCAGGGCGGCTACGCCTGGCAGATCGACTGGGACGGCAGCCGCGCCACGGTGCAGGATGGCACCAACCACTGCTACGGCCTGGCCTTCGTGCTGCTGGCGCACGCGCATGCGGTGATGGCGGGCGTCGACGAAGCCCGCGCCGGGCTGGCGGCGGCCTTTGATCTGATGGAGCAACGCTTCTGGGAACCCACCCACAACCTCTACGCCGACGAGGCCACGCCCGACTGGATCGTCGGCCCCTACCGCGGCCAGAACGCCAACATGCACAGCTGCGAGGCGTTGATCGCCGCCTTCGATGCCACGCGTGAGCGCCAATACCTCGACCGCGCGCTGACGCTGGCCGAGTCGATCACGCAACGTCAGGCGGCCTTGGCCGGCGGCCTGGTCTGGGAGCATTACCGCGCCGACTGGTCGGTCGACGGGGACTACAACCGCGACGACAAAACCAACATCTTCCGCCCCTGGGGCTACCAGGTCGGCCACCTGACCGAGTGGGCCAAGCTGCTGCTGCAACTGGAGGCCCATCTGCCCGCCGCAGAACGCCCGGCGTGGATCGTGCCCACCGCACGCCACTTCTTCGACACGGCCATGCAGCACGGCTGGGACGCGCAACACGGCGGCTTGGTCTACGGCTTTGCGCCAGGCGGCGAAGTCTGCGACGCCGACAAGTACTTCTGGGTCCAGGCCGAGAGCTTTGCCGCCGCTGCGCTGCTGGCCGTGCGCACCGGCGACGCCCGTTGTTGGGACGCCTACCACCGCCTCTGGGCCTACAGCTGGGCGCACATGATCGACCATGAGCACGGCGCCTGGTATCGCATCCGCACGCCCGACAACCGCGCCTACTCCGACGAAAAAAGTCCCGCCGGCAAGACCGATTACCACACCATGGGCGCCTGCTACGACGTGCTGCGCGCCTTGAACGCCTGAGCCTGAACGGAAACCTGAGCATGACCGACACCCAGACCGCCGCGCTGCGCCGCGACATCGACCGCATGGCCGAGCAGGAGCGCCGCCTGCGGCTGGCGCATTTCGACGAATCGGTGGCCTGGACGCTCGGCGAGGCGCTCAAGCGCCGGGCCGAGGCGTGCGGCGCAGCCGTCACCATCGAAGTCCGCCTGGCGCGCGAGACCGTCTTCTTCCACGCCATGGCCGGCACCACGCCCGCCAACGCCGACTGGGCCCGGCGCAAGCGCAACGCGGTCGAGCTGCTGCAGCAGAGCTCCTACGCGCTCGGCCAGGCGCTGGCGCTCGAGGGCAGCTCGCTCGAAGCCAAGATGGGCCTGCCCACGCGCGACTACGGCTGCCACGGCGGCAGCTTTCCGCTGCGCCTGGTGGCCTCGGCGGGCGGCGCCTGCGTCGGCGTCGTCACCGTCTCGGGCCTGCCGCAGCGCGAGGACCACGCGATGGTCGTCGCCGAACTGGCGGCGTTGTGCGGTGTGGATGTGACCGATCTCGCGCTCGACTGAGAACCCCTAAGGACCTCCCACCATGTCTGCCCCCATGCCGCTTGACCCGCCCAGCCACAAGGCCCCCGGCCGCCCCCGCCTGAACGCCATCGCCGGGCCGATCCTGGGCGAGTTCCTGCTCGGCATCAGCGTGGCCATGGCCGGGCTGTGGATGGCGGCGCAGGTGTCGGACGCCTCCGCCGGGGCCTTCGGCATGGCCAACCAGGTGATGGAGACGCTGTTCGTGCTGTTCCGCGTGCTGGCCATCGGCGTGGGCGTGGTCATCACGCAGACGCTGGGCGGCCATCAGCCCACGGCCGCGCGCCGCACCGCGCTGGTCGGCCTGGGCGCCAACACCTGGGCAGGGTTGACAGCGGCGGCCTGGGTGCTGCTGGCGGGCGACTGGACACTCGACGTGCTCAACGCCCCGGCGGCGGTGGTCGAGCTGGCCGCGCCCTACCTGCCGCTGCTGGCGCTGGCGCTGCTGCTGGAGGCCTACAACCTGACCATGGCCAGCATCCTGCGCGCCCACCTGCATGCGCGCGACACGCTGTTCGTGATGGTGGTGATGCACAGCAGCCACCTGCTGCTGGCGTTTCCGCTCATGCTGGGCCTGGGCAGCTGGGATGGCTTCGGGCTGGCCGGCTACGCGCTGGCGCTGACGCTCAGCCGCGCCATCGGCCTCGGCCTGCACCTGTGGCTGTGGAAACACCGCATGCAACTGGTGCCCACCCTGCGCGACTGGTGGTACTGCCCGCTGCGCGCGTTGATGCCGGTGCTCAAGATCGGCGTGCCCGGCGCGGCGCTGGAGCTGGGCTACCGCATCGCCTTCATGATGTCGCTGGCCGCTGCCGCCAAGCTCGGCGTCGCCGCACTGGCCACCCAGGCCTACACGCTGCAGACGCTCAAGTACGTGCTGCTCATCAGCCTGGCCATCGGCTGGGCCTGCGAGATCATGGTCGGCCACCTGATCGGCGCGGGCGAATTCCGCACCGCGCACAAGCTGGTGCGCAAGGGCCTGCGCAACGGCCTGCTGGCCTCCGGTGCGCTGGCCTTGATTGCCGCCGCATGCGCGCCGTGGATCATGCGTGCCTTCACCCGCGACCCTGCCGTGATCGAGGCGGCGCAGACGCTGCTGTGGATCTCGTTCGCGCTCGAGACCGGCCGCGTCGCCAACCTGGTCGTGCTCGGCGCACTGCGCTCCACCGGCGATGCGGTCTGGCCGGTGGCCGCCAGCATCACCTCGCTGATCCTGGTGCTGGGCGTCGGTTCGGTGGTGCTGAGCCGGCACTACGGCCTGGTCGGCATCTGGATCGCCTACGCCGCCGACGAATGGATTCGCGGCGCGCTGATGTACTGGCGCTGGGAAACCCACGGCTGGGTGCGCCACGCCCGCGCCATCCACCAGCGCATCCACTCGCCGGGCGGGTCGCAGACGTTCTACTGACTCAATCCCGCGCCACCGCCAGCATCACCGCATAGGCCTTGAACACGGCGGTGGCGGCCTGGCCGATGGCCAGTTCCAGCGCATCGACCGCGTCGTTGGTGACGCTGGCCGTGACCGTGCTGCCGCCGGCCAGCGTCAGCACCACCAGCGATGACACCGCGCTGCGCTCGACGCGCGACACCGTGCCGGCCAGCTGGTTGCGGGCCGAGAGCGCGTAGCCGGCGAAGTCGGTCACCAGCACCACCTCGGACGACTTGACCAGCGCGATGGCGTCGCGGCCCGGCTCAACCTTCAGGCGTTGCGCGGCGGCGTGGGTCAGGCTGGCGGTGACGGTCTCGCCGCCGGGCAGCGCCAGCGTGACCTGCGCGCTGATGCCGTCGATATCAACCGTGGCGATGCGGCCGGCGAACTGGTTGCGGGCGGTGGTTTTCATGCCGATTCTCCGAAGCAGACCCGCCAGCAGCGGGTCCTGGGTGAGCCAGATGTCCTGGTCGCTGAGGAAGCGCCGGTGCGCAGCCTGCAACTGGCGCCACGCGGCCAGCAGTTGCAGCGCAGCGGGTGTGAGCGCCGAACCACCGCCGCCACGCCCGCCCACGGCGCGCGTCACCAGCGGCTGACGCGCCAGCTCGCCGGCTTGTTCGAGCAGCAGCCAGGCCCCCTTGTAGCTGTAGCCGGCGGTGCGGGCCGCGCGGTTGATGGAGCCGGTGTCGGCGACGGCCTGCAGCAGCGCGAAGAAGCGCGCATCGAGCTTGCCGGCCAGACGCAGATCGCCTTGCAGCAGCGTGGCTTCAGTCATGGCCCAGACCGGACAGGCCAGACAGGCTCAACAGGCGAGCCAGCCGGCTGCGGCGTTGCGGATCGACATCAAGTCCCGCATCAGGCAGCAGCAGCGGACGGGCGTGCTCGCGGTGGGTGAGTGTCGACAGATCGATCTCGCGCACCACCGCGCCGGCCTCCATCACGAAGGCGACGTCGGCCAGCGCCAGCACGTCGTCGATGTCGTGCGTGATCATCACCATCGGCACGCCGGTGCGGCGCTGCAGCTGGCGCAATTCCTCGCGCAGGCTCAGGCGCAGCAAGGGGTTGAGCGCGGCGAAGGGCTCGTCCAGCAACAGCAAGTCCGGCTCGCAGGCCAGCGCCCGCGCCAGCGCGACGCGCTGCTGCTGGCCGCCCGACAGGGTGGCGGGCTTGCTGTGTGCCAGCGCCTCCAGCCCGAACGACGCCAGCAGCGCATCGACGCGCTGCGCCTGCGCGGCGTCCAGCCCCCGGCGGAAAAGTCGCGGGCGCGCCAGGCCGAAGGCGATGTTGTCGCGCACGCTCAGGTGCGGAAACAGCGCGTAGTGCTGGAACAGGTAGCCCAGGCCACGCTGCTCGGGCGGCAGATCGGTGCCGGCTGCGGCATCAAAGAGCGTGCGCCCGGCCACGCGCACATGGCCGGCGTCCGGCCGCAGCAGCCCGGCCAGGGCCTGCAGCGTCAGCGACTTGCCGGCGCCCGACGGCCCGAACAGCGCCACCACCGGTGCGCTGCTCCGCAGCGTCACGGCCAGATCGAACTGGCGGGTGCGGTCCTGCACGCGCAGGCGGATGTCGAGGTCGATCATGGCCAACCGAAGCCGTGGCGCTGCAGCACCTGCCGCGCCGGCTCGCTGGCCAGGAAGGTGACGAAGTCGCGCGCCAGCGCCGGCTGGCGGCTGTCGCTGACCACGACTGCCGGATAGCGGATCGGCGTCGCGGTGGCCAGTGGCGCGACCACGCGCAGCCGGTCGGCCAGCAGTGCGGCGTCGGTGCGATAGACCAGCCCGGCGTCGACCTCGCCGCGCGCGACGTAGTCGAGCACCTGCCGCACGCTGTCGGCGTAGATGTATTTGGGCGCCAGCGGCTGCCACAGGCGCGCGGCTTCGAGCACCTCCTGCGCATAGCGGCCGGCGGGCACGGTGGCGGGCTTGCCAAGCGCGATGCGCCTGACGCCGGGCGCGCTCAAATCGGCCAGGCCGCGCAGCGTGGCCGGGCCGTCGAGCGGCGCGACCAGCACCAGCGCATTGGTGGCGAAGTCGCGCCGGGTGGCGGGGTCGAGCAGCTTCTGGCTCAGGCCGCGATCCACCGTGGCCTCATCGGCGCTCAACAGCACATCGGCCGGCGCACCCTGGCTGATCTGCTGCAGCAGCACGCCCGAGGCGCCCAGGTTGATGCGCACGTCCACGCCCGGCCGCGTGGCCTTGAAGGCGCTGGCGATGTCCTTGATGGCCTCGCCCAGGCTGGCGGCAGCGGAGACGGTCAAGGTCTGCGCGGCAGCCCAAGTCGGCAGGGTCAGCGCCAGTGCAGCGCACAGGGTCAGGACACGTCGTTTCATGGTGAGGCTCCAGCGGTCAAGGCAAGGTTCAGCGCGGCGAAAAGATCCGGTTCGACAGCAGCAGCAGCGCCATCGACACGCCGGAGGTGATCAGCACCAGCAGCCAGGCCAGGTCGTCCTGACCGGCCTGGGCGGCGTCGTAGATGGCCATCGCCAGCGTCTGGGTCTGGCCGGGAATGGAGCCGGCCACCATCAGCGAGGCGCCGAACTCGCCCATCGCCCGTGCAAACGCCAGCAGCGTGCCGGCCAGGATGCCGGGCCAGGCCAGCGGCAGGGTCACGCGCCAGAACACGCCCCAGGGCGACTGGCGCAAGGTGCGCGCGGCCTGCTCAAGCGTGCGGTCCACGCCCGCAAACGCGGTGCTGGCCGACTTGAGCACCAGCGGCAAGGCCACCAGGGCTGAGGCCACCGCCGCGCCGTGCCAGTGAAAGATCAGGCTGTAGTCCAGATGCGTGCGCAGCCAGTGGCCCAGCGCACTTTGCCGACCGGCCAGCACCAGGATGGCGTAACCGATCACGGTGGGCGGCAGCACCAGCGGCAGCATCAGCGCCGCCTCCAGCAGCGTGCGGCCCGGAAACACCCGCCGCGCCAGCAGCCAGCCCAGACTCACCCCCACGACCAGCGCCAGCAGCGTGGCCAGCGCCGCGACCTGGAGCGTGAGCCAGAGCGGAAACCAGTCGAGCGTGGACAGGGTGGCGAGCATGGAGCCTCAATCGCTATGTCATAAATTACATAACGATGATAACGACAGATCCCGGCCCGTTTCACGATCTGTGTCGGGCTCCATGACAGATGAAACAAAGCGTCTGCGGGCGGTAATGCAGCGGCAACGGGCCGATTGCACACTGAAGTCATCGGATCAAGGCCAAGCACTCCAGCAAAGCCGGTTCCGTGAAACATCAACCGCACTTCAAGGAACGCATCATGAACAAGACCTCATCCCTGACCGCCCGCCTCGCCCTGGCTGCTGCACTCGCCTTCGGTGGCGCCAGTGCCGTCATGGCCAAGGACGTGGAACCCAACGCTGTCGGCCAGGTGTCGATCGGCCAGAGCATGGACTCGGTGCACGCCGCCTTCGGCGAGCCGACCAAGCGCAACAGCTACCTGTTCGCCCCGGGTTCCAGCGACCTGTACTACATCAGCGGGGGCACGCTGGGCAGCGAATGGGTGCTGCAGGTGAACTACGACGCCCAAGGCCGCGTGATCTCCAGCCAGCGCGTGAACGCCGGGTTTTACGAACTCAACCGCCTGGAGTGAACTTCAGCCGCCCGGCTGTCGCCCGGACTGGGGCGACTGGGCCGAGTGGATGGATGCGGTCGAAGCAGCTGACGGCGACCCGGGCGCCGTCAGCAATTCGGCCAGCACCTGAGCCAGTTCGCCACGCTGGATCGGCTTGGTCAGCAGGCGCGCAATGCCGGCCTTGGCCGCCCGTGCCGAAAGTTGCTGGCCGCCGTAGCCACTGACCATCACCACCGGCAGCGCGGGAGCGCAACGGCGGGCGGCGGTGGCGAACTCGGTACCGCACATGCCGGGCATCACCTCGTCGGTGATGACCAGATCGAAGCGCGCCGGGTCGGCCTGCAGTGCTGCCAACGCCGCCGCCGGGTCGGTGAAGCCAATGGGCTCGTAGCCGATCTCGGCCAACCGTTCTTCCGCCAGCCGCACCAGTGCCGGTTCGTCGTCCAGCACGAGCAGGGTCTGGCCCTGGCCAGGCGGCAGTTCGCTGGCGCGGTGGGCTTCACGGCGGACATCGCTGCTCTCCGGGCGCAGTGGCCGCTCGCTCAAGCCCAGGTAAAGCACGAAACAGCTGCCCTGGCCGGGCTGGGTGCGCACGTCGATGGCGCCACTGAAATCGGCCACCACCCCATGCACGACCGCCAGCCCCAGGCCGGTGCCGCTGTGCTGGCCGCGCGTGGTG
The DNA here is from genome assembly GCF_965250675.1 of Leptothrix sp. (in: b-proteobacteria). Taxonomy (NCBI): domain Bacteria; kingdom Pseudomonadati; phylum Pseudomonadota; class Betaproteobacteria; order Burkholderiales; family Sphaerotilaceae; genus Leptothrix; species Leptothrix sp. (in: b-proteobacteria). Next base: position 309,258 of record NZ_CBDFPH010000001.1, on the reverse strand, counting down.
AAGAAGGGCTCGAACAGGTGGGCCATGACTTCGGGTGTCATGCCGGGGCCGTTGTCGCAGACGCTCAGGCGCGCGTAGGCGCCGGGGCGCAGTTCGCCGTGCGAAATCAGGCCCGCCTTCAGCACGTCTTCACGCGCCAGGCTCACGCTCAGGCTGCCGCCCTCGGGCATGGCCTGGACGGCATTGGTGCAGAGGTTCATCACGGCCTCGAAGACCAGGGTCGGGTCGCCCTCCAGGTGCAGGTCGGCGCCGCTCAGGTGCCGGTCGATGTACACGCCGGCGGGCAAGGACGCGTGCAGCAGGCCCAGCACCTCTTCCACCACCGCGCGCACCGCGAACACCGTGCGCGAGCGCCGCCGCTCGCGGCTGAAGGCCATGATGCGCGCGACCAGTTTCTGCCCGCGCGTGGCGGCCTGCAGCACATGGTCGAGCTGGCGGGCCTGGGCACTGCCTTCGGGCGCGTTGCCGCGCGCCATCTCGCCATAGCCCTGCACGGCGGCGAGGATGTTGTTGAAGTCATGCGCCACGCCGCCGGCCAGCGTGCCCAGGGATTCGAGCTTGTTGGTGCGCTCCAGGTGCGCCTGCAGCGCCGCCTGCGACTGGCGCCGCCGCTGCTCGGCGAGGTGCAGCCGCCAGGCGGAGGCCATCAGCAGGCCCAGCGCCAGCGTCACGCCGATGGCGGCGAAGCGGACCACGCCGAACCAGGCATCGATGGCGGCGTCGAACTTGCGCGTCAGCACCACCACCAGCGGAAACCGAGACAGCGCCTGCGCGTGCACCAGCCGGCGCGTGCCGTCGTCCAGCGCCTGGCGACCCTCGGCAGCGGCGCTGCCGTTGACCCAGGCCTGCACGTCCGGCTCGGCCTGGCCCCGGCCACGCGCCAGCGAGCCGCCCAGCAGCACGCCGTCACGCCGGTAAACCACCATGCGCGCGTCGGCCGCCGGCGCCAGCCGGGCAAACAGCCCGACCAGCGCGCTGGGGGACAACTCGGCCAGCACCCAGCCACCGGGCTGGCCGGCGTGCGGCATCAGGCGCACGGCAGCGGCGACGCGGCGGCCGTCGTCAGCGCCATAGGGCTGGCTGAAGGCGACCTCGTCGGTACCCAACGCGCTCAGGTCGGGCAGGAAATCGGTCGGGATGTGGCTGGCGACCGCGTCGGACGAGGCCACCAGCTGGCGCTGCTCGTCCAGCACCGTCACGCTGTGGACCAGCGACAGCAGCGCCACGCGCCGCGCCAGCTGGCGGTCGCCCCGGCCCGAGACCGCCGCCAGGCCGCCCTCCTGCATCTCCAGGCGCGTGCCCAGCAGCGCCAGCTCGACGCCTTGCAGGCTGCGCTCCAGTGCATCGGCCTGGACGCGGGTCAGCGAGGTCAGCTCGCGCGACTGGCCGCTGATGGCGTCGCTGCGCAGCTGCCACAGCCCGGCCATCACCACGACCACCAGCAGCAGCGCCAGGCCGCCCGCCACCAGCATGGCCGGCGACACACGCAGGCGACCGGCCACCGTGTCGTCGCCCGCATCGGGCTCGGAACGATTGCGGGAGATCACGCCAAGACGCCATGTGAGCAAGGACTTCATGCATTCAGCCTACCACCACGGTCCGGCTGCACTAGCATCACCCGCCTATGTTGAACGATGCAGTGACGGCGCCCGCGCCGCTGACCGTGGCCCCTCACATCGTCGTGATCGACGATGACCCGAGCGTGGGCCACCTGATTCATGAATACCTCTCCAGCCACGACCTGCGCGTGAGCGTGGGCCAGAGCGGGCGCGACCTGAACGCGCTGCTGGAGCGCGAGGCCATCGACCTGGTGCTGCTCGACCTCAAGCTGCCCGGCGAGGACGGCATGCAGATCGCACGCGCGTTGCGCGAACGCGCCACCGTGCCCATCATCCTGCTCACCGGCCGCGCCGAAGAGGCCGACCGGGTGATGGGGCTGGAGCTGGGTGCCGACGACTACATCACCAAGCCCTTCAGCCCGCGCGAGTTGCTGGCGCGCGTGCGCGCCGTGCTGCGCCGCTACCAGATCCAGGCGACGCTGCCCGAGCGCGACAGCAGCCGCCGCGCCTTCCGCTTTGCCGGCTGGGAGCTGAACCTGCGCAGCCGCCGCCTGCGCTCGCCCGACGGCGCCGATGTGGAGCTGTCCAACGGCGAGTTGAGCCTGCTGGCCGCGCTGTGCGGCGCGCCGCGCCGGGTGCTGAGCCGCGAGCAACTGCTGTCGCTGTCGCGCCTGCACGAGGCCGAGGTCTACGACCGCAGCATCGACGTGCAGATCCTGCGCCTGCGCCGCAAGATCGAGGCCGATCCCGCCCAGCCCGCGCTGATCGTCACCCAGCGCGGCGCGGGATATCTGCTCGATGCCGAGGTGCAGACGCTGTATTAAGCAGGGTCGAGCGGTGACAATGCCCCGCATGACGCGCACCCTCATCAACACCCAGTCCTACACCGATGCCGACGCCGCGCTGGCGCATGCCAAATCGATCTACGACAGCGGCATCGGCCACCTGCGGCAGGCGCTGAGAGAGTTCGTCGGCGGACATGATTTCCCCGGGCGCGTGCGTGCCTGCTACCCCTTCGTGCGCGTCAAGGTCGACACCGTGGCCCGCGCCGACTCGCGCCTGGCCTACGGCTTTGTCGCCGGCCCGGGCGTCTACGAGACCACGCTGACCCGGCCGGACCTGTTCCGCCACTACTACCGCGAGCAGTTCGAGCTGCTGCTGAAGAACCACGGCGTGGCGCTGGAAGTGGGCCTCTCCAGCCAGCCGATTCCGGTGCACTTCAGCCTCGGCGAAGGCGACCATCTGGAAGGCGCGATGCCGCCCGAGCGCCGCCAGCTGATGCGCGACCTGTTCGACCTGCCCGACCTGGCCGCCATGGACGACGGCATCGCCAACGGCAGCGACGACCCGAAGCCCGGCCACGACGGCGTGGTGCGCCACCCGCTGGCGCTGTTCACCGCGCCGCGGGTCGACTACTCGCTGCACCGGCTGCGCCACTACACCGGCACCGCGCCCGAGCACTTCCAGAACTACGTGCTGTTCACCAACTACCAGTTCTACATCGACGAATTCGTGCGCCTGGGCCATGAGCTGATGGCCGACGGGAACAGCGAATACGCCGCCTTCGTCGAGCCTGGCAACGTCGTGACGCGCCGCACCGGCCTGGCTGCCGAGCCGGGCGATGAGCTGGGTGCCCCGCCGCCGCGCCTGCCGCAGATGCCGGCCTACCACTTGAAGCGCCACGGCCACAGCGGCATCACGATGGTCAACATCGGCGTGGGGCCGGCCAACGCCAAGACCATCACCGACCACATTGCCGTGCTGCGCCCGCACGCCTGGCTGATGCTCGGCCACTGCGCCGGCCTGCGCAACACCCAGCAGCTGGGCGACTACGTGCTGGCGCACGGCTACGTGCGCGAGGACCACGTGCTCGACGAAGAGCTGCCGCTGTGGGTGCCGATCCCGCCACTGGCCGAGATCCAGCTCGCGCTCGAAGCCGCAGTGGCCGACGTGACGCAGCTCTCCGGCTACGAGTTGAAGAAGATCATGCGCACCGGCACGGTGGCCAGCACCGACAACCGCAACTGGGAGCTGCTGCCGCACCCGGGTCCGGAGCGCCGCTTCAGCCAGAGCCGCGCGGTGGCGCTGGACATGGAAAGCGCGACGATTGCCGCCAACGGCTTCCGCTTCCGGGTGCCCTACGGGACGCTGCTGTGCGTGAGCGACAAGCCGCTGCACGGCGAGATCAAGCTGCCCGGCATGGCCAACGCCTTCTACCGCGAGCGGGTCGACCAGCACCTGCGCATCGGCATCCGGGCGATCGAGATCCTGCGGCACCAAGGGCTCGACCACCTCCACAGCCGCAAGCTGAGAAGCTTTGCCGAGGTGGCGTTCCAGTAAGTCCGGCGCAGCCCCTGCACGGGTCGCTTCATGGCGCTGGATGTCCCCACCCTGCTGATCGTCTACACCGTGAACATCTTCGCGGTGGCGCTGGCCTTGGCGACGCTGCTGGGCTGGCGGGTCAGCCTGCCGGCGCGCTGCGCGGTCGGCAGCACGGTGGTACAGGCGCTGGCGTGGGCCTGCCTGATTGCCTCCGACCATTGGACCGGCCAATGGCCCGACCGCGCGCTGTCCATGCTGTCCATGGTAGGTGTGTCGGCGGCGCTGGCCTTGCTGTGGCAGGCGATCCGGCTGTGGCTGGGCCGGCGCGGCGTGGCGCCCCAGGCCGCGTGGCTGCTGCTGCTCATGCCGCTGGCCTACGGGCTGGGCTTCGATGACTACCCGTTCCGGGTCGGGCTGGCCAACGCGGTGCTGGCCGCGCAGATGCTGCTGATCTGTGCCGAGGTCGCGCGCCCGGGGACGACCGGCAGTGGCCGCTGGCGCCTGCTGGTCTTCACCTGCATGGCGATGATGGCCGTGCTGACGGCTTGGCGCGGCGTGCTGGGCGCCTTCTTCACGGCCGAATATCCCAGCTTCGGGGCGCCGCATCCGGTCAACGTGCTGGCCTTGCTGGTCAACAACGTGACCGTGGTGCTGACGGCCATCGGCCTGCTGGTGGCCTACCGCGAAGAAGCCGAAACCCAGCTGCGCATGCTGGCCATCACCGACGGCCTGACCCAGCTGCTCAACCGCCGCACCTGGGCCGAACGCGCCACCGTGCTGCTGGCCGACGCGCGCCGCTACGGCCACCCGGTCATCATGCTGATGATCGACCTCGACCACTTCAAGGAAATCAACGACCAGCACGGCCACGCCACCGGCGACCAGGCGCTGCAACTGGCCGCCCGCGTGCTGCGCGAGGAGTTGCGCCACAGCGACCTGATCGGCCGCTACGGCGGCGAGGAGTTCTGCGTGCTGCTGTCGCACACCAGCGAAGCGGCGGCCCGGGTGTTCGACCAGCGCCTGCGCCGCCGGTTGCAGCGGCGCTCGATGGCCGAGCTGGGCTTTGCGCTCGACTACAGCGTCGGCCTGGCCGAATACCGGCCCTCGGACACGTCGCTCGATGACCTGCTGCGCCGCGCCGACGCGGCCTTGTATCAGGCCAAGGACGCAGGACGCGGCCAGCTGATCGCAGCGGTCTGACCGCTGCAGTCAGCGAAAGGGTTCAGCGCGGCAACCAGCCCAGGCCCGCCGAGGTGGCGCCGCGCGGCCGGTATTCACACCCGACCCAGCCGTCGTAGCCCAGGTCGTCGATCAGCTCGAACAGATAGGGGTAATGCACCTCGCCGGTGTCCGGCTCGTGCCGGTCCGGCACGCCAGCAATCTGCAGGTGGCCGACACCGCCACTCGGCAGCCAGGTTTTGAGCCGGGTGGCCAGATCGCCCTCGACGATCTGGCAGTGGTACAGGTCCATCTGCACCTGCAGGTTGGCGGCGCCCACGTCGCGGTTGATGGCGTGCGCCTCGGCCTGGTGGCTGAACAGGTAGCCCGGCATGTCACGCGGATTGAGCGGCTCGATCAGCAGCGTCACGTCCGCGCTGGCGGCCTGCTCGGCCGCCCAGGCGAGGTTGGCGCGGAAGGTGTCGAGCATGCGTTCACGTTGATCCGCGTGGCCTGCCGGAACGAGACCGGCCATGACGTGGATGCGCGCGCAGCCCAGCGCCTGCGCGTAGGGCAGCGCCTGCTCCAGAAAGCTGCGCCGGAACTCGTCTTCGCGGCCGGCCAAGGCGGCGATACCGCGCTCGCCCGCTGCCCAGTCACCCGGCGGTGCGTTGATCAGCACCTGCTGCAGGCCGGTGCCGTGCAGCCGCGCGGCGACTTCCCGCTGCGGCCAGGCGTAGGGGAACAGGCACTCGACCGCCTCGAAGCCGTCCGCCGCCGCAGCGGCGTAGCGGTCGAGGAAGTCGTGCTCGCCATACATCAGCGACAGGTTGGCAGCGAAGCGCGGCATGGCAGCCCTCGTAAAAATCAGCCCTGTGCGCTCAACCGCCCAGCGCCTTGAACAGCGCGACGCGGTTGATCTGCTCGGCCAGCCGGGTCTGCACCTCGGCCTGCTCGGCCGCGTAGAGGCTGCGCTGGGCATCCAGGCGCTCCAGCTCGCTGGCCGCACCCTTGCTGTAGCGCAACTCGGTCAGGCGGGCGATGTCGCGGCTGGCCTGCAGTTGCTGCTGCTGGGCGGTGAGCTGGTCGCGCCAGGTGGCGAGGCCGGCCAGCGCGTCGGCGGTGTCGCGGAAGGCGCCCTGCACCGCCCGCTCGTACTGCGCCACGGCGATGTCGCGGCTGATCTTGGCAGCGTCCAGGTTGGCCTGGTTGCGGCCCGAGTCGAAGATGGTCGCCAGCGCCTGGCCGCTCAGGGTCCAGGCGAAGTTGCCGGCCTCGAACAGGTTGCTCAGCGAGTTGGACGCCAGGCCGGCGCTGGTGGTCAGCGTCAGGCGCGGGTAGAAGGCCGCGCGGGCGACGCCGATGTTGGCGTTGGCGGCGATCAGCGCCTGCTCGGCCTGGATCACGTCGGGCCGGGCCAGCAGCACGTCGGAGCTGAGGCCCACCGGCACGTCGGCCAGCGCGGCGGCGTACGACGCGGGCGCGCCATCAGCCGTCGCAGGCGCCGCCTGCGGCACCAGATCGGCCGGCACCGGCTCGCCCAGCAGCAGCGCCAGCGCGTTGAGGTCCTGCGCGCGCTGGCGGGTGGCCTGCACCAGCGCCACGCGGGCTTGCGCCGTCAGGCTCTGCGCAGCCTGCAACTCCAGCTGCGAGCTGGCGCCGGCGTCGGCGCGCAGCTGCGTCAGCTTGAGCGTGGACTCGCGGCTGGCGGCGGTGCGCTCGGCCACGGCCAGCAGGTCGGCGTCGGCCGCCAGGCTCAGGTAGCTGCTGGCCACCGCGCCCACCAGCGCCAGCTCGGCACTGCGCCGGCCGGCATCGCTGGCCAGCAGTTGCGCGCGGGCCGCTTCGTTGAGGTTGCGGATGCGGCCGAAGAAGTCAGCCTCCCAGGCGTTGATCTGCAGGCCGGCGTTGTAGCTGTTGGACTGCTTGCCGGCGCTGTTGGGCGCACGGCTGGCGGTCAGGCCGGCGCCGACGGTGGGGAAGCGATCGGCTTCGCTGGCACCGACCAGCGCCCGGGCGCGCTCGACGTTGAGCACCGCCACGCGCAAGTCCCGGTTGTTGGCCAGCGCGCGCTCGACCAGCTGGCGCAGGGCCGGCGCCTGGATGAAGCGCTGCCAGCCCATCGGCTGGGCCGCTTCAGCCTGGACCGCGCCTGCGGCTTCAGGCAGCTGCGCTGGCACCGGCGCAGCGGGGCGCTGGTAGGTGGGGGCCAGGTTCATGCAGCCGGCCAGCATCAGGGCCGAGGCCAGCAGCGTCAGCCGGGACAGGTTGGGCAAGTGAGTTCGATTCATCATCTCAATGCTCTGCGCGTTGGAGTGCGGCGGCAGCGGCCGCGTCGTTGGCTGCGGACGATAGCGCCGTGCTGTGCGGTGCGACGTGGGTGCTGGGGAAAATTTTCCGCACCACCACGTAGAACACCGGCACGAAGAACACCGCCAGCACGGTGGCCGTGAACATGCCGCCCATCACCCCCGTGCCGATGGCGCGCTGGCTGGCCGAGCCGGCACCCGTGGCAATCGCCAGCGGCAGCACGCCCAGCATGAAGGCCAGCGAGGTCATCAGGATCGGGCGGAAGCGCAGGTGGCAGGCTTCCAGCGTCGCCTCCAGCAGGCCCTTGCCCTCGGCCTGCAGGTCCTTGGCGAACTCGATGATCAGGATGGCGTTCTTGGCCGACAGGCCGATCACCGTGATCAGGCCGACCTTGAAGTACACGTCGTTGGGCATACCGCGCAGCGTCACGCCCAGCAACGCGCCAAGCACGCCCAGCGGCACGACCAGCAGCACCGCCAGCGGAATGCTCCAGCTCTCGTACAGCGCCGCCAGGCACAGGAACACCGCCAGCATCGAGAACGCCAGCAGGATGGTGGCCTGCGAGCCCGAGAGCTTTTCCTCGCGGGACTGGCCGGTCCACTCGAAGCCGAAGCCCGGGGGCAGTTGCGCGGCCAGGCGCTCCATCTCGGCCATGCCCTCGCCGGTACTGCGGCCCGGCGCGACGTCGCCGCCGATCTTCATGGCCGGGTAGCCGTTGTAGCGCACGGTCTGCATCGGGCCGGTGATCCACTTGACGCTGGCGAACGACGACACCGGCACCTGCTGGCTACGCGTGTTGGGCACGTAGAGCTTGAGCAGGTCCTCGGGCGACATGCGGGCGTTGGCGTCCGCCTGCACGATCACGCGCTGCAGGCGGCCCTGGCTCGGGAAGTCGTTGACGTAGGCCGAGCCCATGGCCGTGGCGAGGACGCCGTTGATGGCGTCGAAGCTCACGCCCTGGGCGTAGGCGCGCTCGCGGTCGATGTCGAGCTGCAGCTGCGGCGCGTCTTCCAGGCCGTCCGGACGCACGCCGGACAGGATCTTGGACTGGCTCGCCATACCCAGCAACTGGTTGCGCGCGGCGACCAGCGCCTCGCGGCCCTGCGCGTTGCGGTCCTGCAGCCGGAAGTTGAAGCCGGTGGCGGTGCCGAGTTCAGGAATCGGCGGCGGGCTGAGCGGGAAGATGAAGGCGTCCTTGACCCCCATCAGCGCGCCGAAGGCCCGGCCGGCCACGGCCTGTGCGCTGTGCTGCGGCCCTGCGCGGTCCTTCCAGTCCTTGAGCGTGATGAAACCCAGCGCCGCGTTCTGGCCCTGGCCCGAGAAGCTGAAGCCCACCACGGTGGTGACCTTGTCGACCTCGGGCTGGGCCATGAAGAAGCCCTCGACCTGCTGCAGCACGGCGCGCGTGCGCTCCGCCGTCGCGCCCGGTGGCAGCTGCACGTTCACCAGCAGATAGCCCTGGTCTTCGTTGGGCAGGAAGGACGTCGGCAGGCGCGTGTACATCCAGCCCACCGCCGCCACCACCACGCCGAAGATCACGACGTAGCGACCGGCACGGCGCAGGATGCGCGCCACCCAGCCTTCGTAGCCCTTGGCGGTGCGCTTGAAGCCACGGTTGAAGGCGCCGAAGAAGCCGCGCTTTTCATGGTGGCCCGGTGCGATCGGCTTGAGGAAGGTCGCGCACAGCGCGGGCGTCAGCGTCAGCGCCATCAGCGCCGAGAACAGGATCGACGCCACCATCGACATCGAGAACTGCCGGTAGATATTGCCCACCGAGCCGCTGAAGAACGCCATCGGGATGAACACGCTCACCAGCACCACGGTGATGCCGATGATGGCGCCCGTGATCTGGCCCATCGCCTTGGCGGTGGCTTCCTTGGGCCCCAGCCCCTCCTCGGCCATGATGCGCTCGACGTTCTCCACCACCACGATGGCGTCATCGACCAGGATGCCGATGGCCAGCACCATGCCGAACAGCGTCAGCACGTTGATGGAGAAGCCCGCCATCAGCATGACGCCGAAGGTGCCCAGCAGCGCCACCGGCACCACGATGGTCGGGATCAGCGTGTAGCGCAGGTTCTGCAGGAACAGCAGCATCACCAGGAAGACCAGCACGATGGCCTCGGCCAGCGTCTGCACCACCTGCTGGATGGAGATCTTGACGAAGCGCGAGCTGTCGAACGGAATCTCGTAGTTCACGCCCTCGGGGAAGTAGGGCTTGAGCGCCTCCATGCGCTCGCGGATGGCGGTGGCTGCGCCCAGCGCGTTGCCGGTGGGCGCGAGCTGCACGCCGATGCCGGTGGACGGCTTGCCGTTCAGGCGCGACGAGGTCGCGTACGCCTGCGCGCCGAGCTCGATGCGCGCCACGTCGCGCAAGCGCACCGACGAGCCGTCGGCATTGGCGCGCAGCACCACGGCGCCGAACTCGGCGGCCGTGCGCAGCTGGCCGTTGACGACCACCACCGCACTCATCGTCGTGCCGGGCAGGCCCGGCTGCTCACCGATGCTGCCGGCCGAGACCTGCGCGTTCTGCGCCCGCAGCGCGGTGCTCACGTCCGCCGGCGACAGGCCGAGGCTGGCGAGCTTGGCCGGGTCGATCCAGATGCGCATGGCGCGCTCGGTGCCGAACAGCTGCGCCTGGCCCACGCCGGAGACGCGCTGCAGCTCGGGCAGGATGTTGCGCGCGGCGTAGTCGCCCAGCGCAATCGGGTCCCACGCCGGGTTGGTGGACGTGACCGACACGAACATCAGGAAGTTGGTGCGCGCCTTGTCCACGCGCACGCCCTGCTGCACCACGGCGGCGGGCAGGCGGGGCGTGGCGCGGCTCAGGCGGTTCTGCACCTCGACCTGCGCCAGCTCGATGTTGGTGCCCGGCTCGAAGGTCACGTTGATGGAGCCGCCGCCGTTGGCCTGCGCGGTCGATTCCATGTAGATCATGCCGGGCGCGCCGTTGAGCTCCTGCTCGATGACGGCCAGCACGCTGCTTTCGAGCACCTGCGGCGAGGCGCCCGGATACGCGGCACTGATGACCAGCGACGGCGGCGCCACGCTGGGGTATTGCGCGACCGGCAGGCGGCTGATGGACAGCGCACCGAGCACGGCGATGAACAGCGCGATCACCCACGCAAAGATGGGCCGCGTGATGAAGAATTGCGATGACATGCTCAGACCCCGCTCAACGGCTGGCCGCCGAGGCCGACGGCGCAGCCGCTGAAGCGGCGGACGCCACCGGCTTGCCCCCCGACGGCGCACCACCCGGCGTCCACGGCACCGGCGTCACCGGCGACTTGGGCCGCATCTTCTGGAAGCCGTCGACGATGACCTGCTCGCCGGCCTTCAGGCCCTCCAGCACCACCCAGCTCGAGCCCTGCGCACCCGCGATCCTGATCGGGCGCGGCGCGGGCACATTGCCCTCGCCCACCACCAGCACCGTGTCGCCGGCCGTGCCGCGCGTGACCGCCTGCTGCGGAATCAGCACGCCGCCTTCGGCCTGCGCCTGCGTCAGCTTGACGCGCACGTACAGCCCGGGCAGCAGCAGCCCTTGCGGGTTGGGCAGCTCGGCGCGCAGGTTGACCTGGCCGGTGCCGGGGTCGACCGTCAGGTCCGAGAACAGCAGCTTGCCGGCCAGCGGGTAGTCGCTGCCGTCGTCGAGCACCACGCGCACCTCGGCCGCGCCGCCCAGCTTCTTGAACTGGCCAGACTCGAACGCGCGGCGCAGCTTGAGCGCCTCGGCCGCCGACTGGGTGAAGTTGACGTAGAGCGGATGGGTCTGCTGGATCAGCGCCAGCTGGGTGGCCTCGCCCTGGCCGACCAGCGCGCCTTCGGTCACCAGCGCGCGGCCGATGCGGCCGCCGATCGGCGCCTGCACGGCGGCGTAGTCGACGTTCAGGCGCGCGGTCTGCACGGCGGCCCTGGCCGTGGCCAGATCGGCCTGAGCCTGCTTGACCGCCGTCTGCGCCGCAATCCATTCGGTCTGGCTGATGGCCTTGGCCGCCGCCAGCGACTCGTTGCGGTCGTAGGTGGCCTGGGCCTGGGCGAGGTTGGCATCGGCCTTGGCCTGCGCGGCCAGCGTGCTCTCGAGCGCGGCGCGGTAGACCGCCGCGTCCAGCTGGAACAGCGACTGGCCGGCCTTGACCTCGCTGCCTTCGGTGAACAGGCGCTTCTGCACCACGCCGGGCACCCGGGCGCGCACCTGAGCCGTGCGCCAGGCTTCAAGCCGACCCGGCAGCTCGGCGGCAATCGACACCGCGCCGGTCTGCACCGTGATCACGCTCACCTGCGGCGGCGGGGGCATGCCGCCGCCCGGGCCGGCGGCAGGGGCGGCGCCCGAGCCCTCGCCACAGCCCGCCAACACGGCGAGCGTGAGCAGTGCAGGCGCCCAAAGGGCAGAAAAATGCATGGGTTTGTTCTTCATCACAGAGCCTCGATTGCGCCGCAGGCGGCGCTTCAGAATTTGGTCCGCAGTTTACATACAATCAAGCATGTATGTTTACTGTTTGCCGTGAAATCACGATGACAACCTGACCATGGTCCGCCGCACCAAGGAAGAAGCCGCCGCCACACGCGAGTTGCTGCTCGACACCGCCGAAGCGGTGTTTCTGCAGCACGGCGTGTCACGCTCGTCGCTGCAGGACATCGCCAGCGCCGCCGGCCTGACGCGCGGCGCCATCTACTGGCATTTCAAGGACAAGGTCGACCTGTTCATTGCCATGATGGATCGCGTCGTGCTGCCCTGCGAGGCCGAGTTCGACGCCGCCGAGCAGCGCATCCACGACGATCCGCTCGGCATGCTGCGCGACCTCCTGCAGAAGCCGATGCAGAAACTGCGCCAGGACGACCGGCTGCGCCGTGTCTTCACCATCGCCATCCACCACACCGAATACACCGCCGAGTTGCAGCCCGCGCGCGAACGCCACCTACAGGCGCTGGCGCAGTTCGCAGCCCGCATCGAACGCCTGCTGCGCGCCGCCCAGGCACTGGGCCAAGTGCGCACCGACCTCGACGCCGCCAGCGCCGCCCTCGGCCTGTCGGCCCTGCTCGACGGCCTGCTGATGCACGCCACGCTCAAGCCCACCGCCGAGCCCAGCATCACCGCCGGGCTGCAGGCGCTGGATGTGTATCTGGCGGGGCTGAAGAGCCCTTGAAGCCGCACCGCTAACCCGCCGTCACCGCACCGGCAACACCCCCACCACGCCCTGCACGAAGAAGTTCATGCCGGCGATGTCGGCATCGCTCATCGTGCCCTTGGCCTGCCGCACCTGGCCGTCCTGGCCGACGATGCGGCCCGCGAAAGGGCGGATGCGGCCGGCGGCGATGGCGCGCTCCACCTCGGTCACCTGGTACTGCACCTGCACCGGTACGCTCCTGGCGTAGGGCGCCATGCGGATCACCCGCTCGCGCAGGCCGCCCGAGTAGGGCTGCGGCTGCCAGGTGCCCGCAATGACGGACCGCGCCACGCGGGTGTAGTAATCGCCCCAGACGTGGGTGACGCTGGTGAGTTGCGCCGTCGGGGCGATGTGGCGCATGTCGCTCTGGTAGCCCAGCAGCATGACGCCTTTTTCCTCGCACAGCGCCGCAATGGCGGTAGAGCCGCTGTGGTGCGTCAGGGCGTCGGCGCCTTGGTTGATGAGGCTGAGTGCGGCCTCGCGCTCGCGCGCCGGGTCGAACCAGGTGTTGAGCCACACCACCTTGACCTGCGCCTGCGGGTTGGCCGCACGCATGCCCAGCGTGAAGGCATTGATGCCCTGCATCACCTCGGGGATCGGGAAACCTGCCACGTAGCCGGCCACGCCGGTGCGGCTCATCCGGCCCGCCACCATGCCGGCCAGATAGCGGCCCTCGTAGAAGCGGGCGTTGTAGGTGTTGAGGTTGGGCGCGGTCTTGTAGCCGCCCATGTGCTCGAACATCACGCCCGGAAAATCCGCCGCCACGCGCAGCGCCGGCTCCAGGTAGCCGAAGCTGGTGGCAAAGACCAGGTGGTGGCCGCGTGCGGCCAGGTCGCGCATGACGCGCTCGCTGTCCGGCCCCTCGGCGACGTTCTCGACCACGGTGGTGAAGACCTTGTCGCCCAGCGCCTGCTCCATCGCCAGGCGGCCGAGGTTGTGCTGATAGGTCCAGCCCGCGTCGCCCACCGGGCTGACGTAGACGAAGCCGACTTTCAAGGGCCCGAGGATCGGCGGCTTGGCCGCCTGCGCGGACCTCGCAAGAAACGGCGCGAGCATCAGGCCGGTGGAAGCGTGCGCAACGGCACGGAGAACGGCACGGCGGCCGTTGGCGAGGTTTTTTGACATGGTGGTCCTCTACATGGCCCCGGATTCAGGAGTGAAAAAGCCGCCTGCTGGGGCATACAGGCGGCTCGGAATGATTGTCACAGCAATGCACTGGGCGGGTGCCATACATTGATATCCGGATCGCCCCGGCCCGCAGGCAGTTGGTGAGCACCATGAATGCGGTTGCGGCCATCGCTCTTGGCAATGAACAACGCCCGGTCCGCCGCGGCGATCAAATCGGCCAACGTCGCGCAGCGGCAGGTGTCGAGCGCCGCCACGCCGATGCTGATGGTCACCAGAGGCAGCAGGCCGGCAGGCCCGGAAACGGTGGCCACCTGGGCTCGCAGCCGCTCGGCCAGCGCCATGGCCTGCGCCGTGAACACCCGGGGCAGCAGCACGACGAACTCCTCGCCCCCATAGCGGACCAGCACGTCGGTGGACCGGAAGATGGCTTTGCACTGCGCAGCCACCAGGGTCAGTACCGCATCACCCACCAGATGGCCGTGCAGGTCGTTGACGCGCTTGAACGCGTCCACATCCACCATCAGCACGGCCAGCGGGCGCACCTGCGCATCGACGTGATCCTGCGTCCACAGGCGCTGCGCGTGGTGGAACAGGTAGTGACGGTTGCCCAGGCCGGTCAGTGCGTCCGTCATCGCCATCTCGCGGGCGGCACGCCGCGTGCGCTCCAGCGCCAGCACCAGCCGCCATCCCAGCCCGGCACTGAGCAGCGTGAAGGGCAGACCGACACAGACCGCAACACCGCCAATCCACGCGGACAACAAGGGATGCCTGACACCCAGCCAGGCGTCCGCCAGCACGAAGATCAGCAGCGTGACACAGGCCCCGATGAAACCGACCAGCAGGCTCAGGCGCAGCGCTCCCCACCGCAAGGCCAGGTCCAGCAGCGCCGTCAATCGCGGCGAAAGGTCCGGGGTGCGGTGGGATTCATTCGTCGTCGATGCTGTCAGTGTCTTTGTCATCCGCCACACGCTGCTCGGAATCGCGTTCCTGCAATTCGGTCGAGGTGGCAATGTAGAAAAACCCGATCACGCGCGCTGCATTGAATTCAGTCGAACACTGTCAAACCCTGTCTCAAGAGCGTGAGCCGTTCACGTCAGGACGATGCGGGCCAGGCCGCCGAAGGCATAGCCCTGTCCGTAGCAGGAGCGGACCGGCAGCTCCTGGCCCACGCCCTGCAGCACCTTGCGGCGCAGGCGGGTGGCGCAGTTGTCGAGGTTGCGCAGGCTGTTGTAGCTGCCGGGCTTGCCCAGTTCGTCCAGGATCACACCACGCGCCACGGCTTGCCCGGGCGACGTCATGAGGTGGTGCAGGAACACGCACTCCATGTGCGTGAGGCCGATCCGCTGCCCGTCGGGCGCGCGCAGCTCAGCCGCAGCGACGTGCAGGTGCCAGGGACCCGCGCCGGTGGCCAGGACGGGCAGAGCGGGGCCGGGCGGCGCCTCGGCGGCGCCCATCGCCAGGCGCCGGAGCACGCTCTGGCAGGTGGCCATGATCAGCTCCAGCGAGCTGCCTTTCACCAGATAGGCGTCAGCCCCTTCAGCCAGGCCGCTGATGTGATCCGCATCGGTGCCGAAGGACGTCAGCATCACGATGCCCGGAGGCTGCGGCAAGGCCCGCAGCTCGCGCGCCAGCACCAGGCCGCTGCGGCCCGCCAGGCCGATGTCCAGCAGCACCAGGTCCACAGGACGGCGGCCGTGCAGGACGTCGAAGGCCTCGGCGCTTTCGCAGCCCTGGGCGTCGAAGCCCTTCCAGTTCAGGAAATCGAGCAGGTCATGCCGCAGGTGGTGGTCGTCCTCGACGACCGCGATCCGGTGAGGGCGGGGCACATGCATGGGCGGGGCGGACAAGGTGGATGCGGTCATCGATGAGTCGATTGCTGAGGCTGAGGCTGAGGCTGAGGCTGAGGCTGGGGCAGACGCAAGGTCACGCGCAAACCGCGCGCTCCGTTCGGGCGGGCTTCGATGTGGCCGCCGTGGGCCTGCGCCAGGCTGCGGCAGAAGTGATAGCCCAGGCCCGTGCCCTGCTTGCCGATCGCGCTGCTGGCGCGGTAGTACGGCGTGCCCAGCAGGGCCAGTTCGTCACCCGACAGGCCGGGGCCCTGGTCGCTCACCTCGATGCGCAGCCAGGCCGGGTCGCCAGCGTCCATCCGGGCGTGCAGTCCCACGGGCGTGCCCTCGGGCGCGTAGCGCAAGGCGTTGTCCGTCAGGTTGTGCAAGGCCAGGCCGAGCAGGCTCACGTCGACGCGGGCCTGCAGATGGGGCGGCTCGACCCGCACCTCGATGCGGTCGCGCATCTCCGCGCTGAGGCCTTGCTGCAGGTCGTGCAAGGTGTGCTGCAGATCGACGGTCTGCAGCCGGGGCTGCAGATGCTTCTGGTCGGCCGCCTCGGACAGCAGGAAACTGTCGACCAGCGTGCCCAGGCGGCTGACCTGGGTGCGGATGCCGCCCAGCCGCCGGGCCACGTCCTCGGGCTTCTGGCCGGGCATGGCCTGCAGCAGGTTGGCCGCGCGGTCGATGCCGGCCAGCGGGTTGCGGAACTCGTGCGTCAGCATGGCGACGAAGCGGCGCTGGTTCTCGGTGTGCAGGGCCGCCAGGGCGCTGGCCTTCTGTGCCTCGTTCTTGTCGCGCTGGACGCGGATGACGCGCATGACCATGGCCACGCTCATCATCGCGATGTGAATGGCGGTGCTGGCGGGATAGACGCCCAGCGTCCACGCATTGCGCGGCAGCCAGCCCAGCAACACGCCGAGGATGACCCAGGTGCCCGCGCTGCTGATGCCGAAGGAGATCACATAGATGACGTTGATCGACTCGCGCCGCCGCCGCCACAGGGCCAGCACGGCATAGAGGTTGCACAGCGCCAGCGGCAGGGCGGCAAAGTACACCGTGTTGGCCATGACCGAGTAGAAATCGGTGGCTGACAGCGGCAACAGCACCGCCACCAGCGCCGAGGCGGCGTAATACACCCAGGCCAGGCGACGGAAGTAACGGCGCAGCTCCAGCACCTCCGCCCACATCAGGTTGCCGATGTAGAACGCCCCCAGCGCACCGTACGACACCAGGATGTCGCTCAGCCACCAGGGCCGGATCGGCAGCAGCATCTGCAGCAGGCCGCCGTTGCAGAAGTACAGCACCGCCAGCGTCGACATATAGCCGGCGTAGGACAGCAGCACCCGGTCGCGCAGCCCGAGGCCCAGCATGGCGTAGACCAGCACCACCAGCGCGATCACGGCGACGAAGCTGCCATAGGCCATGCCGGCCAGCGTCTCGCTGGCCGCGTAGGCGTCGGGTTGCCAAAGGTCCAGCGTGACGTTCATGACGCTGGTGGTCTGCACGCGCACCCAGACCTCGGCGGGCTGGCCGGGTGTCAGCCGAAGGTTGACGGCGTTCAGCCGGGCGGCGAAGGGGCGCGGCTCGACGGTGAAGCGATCGCCCCGCTGGTGATGCGCCCAAGTGCCGTCCACCTCGCGGGTCCAGACCTGCACGTCGTTGAGGTAGTTGGCGCCGATGGCCAGCACCCAATGCTTAGGCGCTGCGGGCTGGGGCGCCAGCCGGACCCGGAACCAGTGCGCCGCCAGCGTGAAGCCAGCGCTGGGCAGGCCCGGAAAGGCCTTGAAGTCGCCCGCAGCCCAGTGCTGCTGCGCCTGCTCGAAGTCGGCCCGGCCGGTCGGGTCGACCCAGCGCTCCACCTGGGCGCCCAGGTTGACCTGATGGGTGGTGGCGCTGAGCTCGACCGGCAGCATCGACCCCGACAAGGGCAGCGCGAAGGCCGTCGTGGCGCTCAGCAGCAGGGCGACGATCCACAAGGCCGGCCAGCCAGGGGACGTGAGGAGGCGTTTCATGGGCCGGGGATTTCTTACCCCAGCACCACCGCATCCAGCTGCCGCATCCAGGCCGCCTTCTGCTCCGGCGTCGCAAAGCTCGCCTCAAAACTGTTGGCAGCCAGCTGATAGGCCTGGCGCGCGCCGAGTTGCGGCAGCGCGGCGAAGGTTTCGAGCCAGTTTTCGTTCATGTAGCCGCCGAAGTAGGCCGGGTCGTCGCTGTTGATCGTGGCGCACAGGCCGGCGTCGAGCAGCGCGGGCAGGTTGTGCTCGGCCATCGTCCTGAAGACGCAGAGCTTGATGTTCGACAGCGGGCAGACCGTCAGCGGCATGCGCTCGGCGGCCAGCCGGGCGACCAGCGCCGGGTCTTCGACGCAGCGCACGCCGTGGTCGATGCGCTCGGTTTTCAGCAGGTCGAGCGCCTCGTAGATATAAGCCGGCGGGCCTTCCTCGCCCGCGTGGGCGACGATGTGCAGGCCGAGTTCGCGGCAGCGCGCGAACACGCGCTCGAACTTGCTCGGCGGGTGGCCGCGCTCGCTGCTGTCCAGGCCCACGCCGATGAAGTGATGCCGCCAGGGCAAGGCTTCTTCCAGCGTCTTGAAGGCGTCTTCT
The DNA here is from genome assembly GCF_965250675.1 of Leptothrix sp. (in: b-proteobacteria). NCBI lineage: Bacteria > Pseudomonadati > Pseudomonadota > Betaproteobacteria > Burkholderiales > Sphaerotilaceae > Leptothrix > Leptothrix sp. (in: b-proteobacteria). Next base: position 291,184 of record NZ_CBDFPH010000001.1, on the reverse strand, counting down.
TCGCTCAGGTGGCGCAGGAAGCACAGGATCAGCCGGGCGCTCACGCCCAGTTCGGTCTTGGCGCGGTGCACCGCGTGGTTCAGGCCCTTGATGACGGTCTCGAACGGCACGCCGCGTTCGGTGTGGGTCTGCGGGTCGAAGAAGATTTCGGCATGCACGACGTTGTCGGCCGCCGCCTTCTCCAGATAGGCCCAGGCCATGTCGAAGAAATCGGCCTCCTTGAGCAGCACGCTGGCGCCGGCGTAGTAGATGTCCAGAAAGCTCTGCAGGTCGCTGAAGGCGTAGGCGGCGCGCAGCGCCTCGACGCTGTCGTAGGCGAGCTTGACGCCGTTGCGCTGGGCGAGCTTGAAGATCAGCTCGGGCTCCAGCGAGCCTTCGATGTGGATGTGCAGCTCGGCCTTCGGGATCAGGCGCAGCAGCGTGGGCAGGCGCTCGCGCGGCAGGGTGTCGAGCGCGCGGCTCAGGTCGGCGGACAGCGGGGCAGTGCTCATTGAAAGGCTCCAGAATCGTAGGTGTGTACTGTGCCCGATCACGCTGCCGCCATCGACCCCGAACCGAGCTGTCTCCATGGCCCTGAATGCACCGAATGCCTCCCTGTTGCGCCAAAGCGCCATGGCTGCCCACCGCTTCGGGCTGGGCGAGGCCGATCTGGCGGGGGTGGGCGCCGATCCGGCCACCTGGGTGATGCAGCAGCTGCGCCAGCCGGTGCCGTTCAACGCCGACGATCTGCTCGGCACGCTCCAAGTCGGCGCCCTCAACCACCGCGTGGTGGCCGAAGGTGCGGGCGACGCGGCCGAGCGCGAGCGCATCGACGCCCGCCAGACCCTGCGCAACGCCACCGTGCGCGCGCAGGGCCGCCTGTGGCAACACCAGGTCAGCACGGCCAGCCCGGTCTACGAGCGCTGGGTGGCGTTCTGGGCCAACCACTTCTGCGTCTCGGGCACGCGCGGGCTGGTCGGGCCGCTGGTGCTGCCGTATGAGCGCGAGGCGATCCGGCCCCACGCGCTCGGTTCGTTCGAGGCGCTGCTGCGCGCCGCCAGCCTGCACCCGGCCATGCTGCTGTACCTGGACAACGCCGCCTCCATCGGTCCGAATTCGCGCGCCGGCCAGCGCCGTAGCAAAGGCCTGAACGAAAACCAGGCCCGCGAGCTGCTGGAGTTGCACACCCTGGGCGTGGACGCCGGCTACAGCCAGGCCGACGTCACCCAGGCAGCGCAACTGCTGACCGGCTGGACGGTGGCGCGGCGCGGCGAACCCTTTGCCGTCCAGTTCAACCCGCAGCTGCACGAGCCCGGCGCCAAGACCGTGCTGGGCCAGCGCTACGAGGCCGGACCGCAAGCAGCCGGGCAGCTCTTCCAGCGCCTGGCCACGCACCCGGCGACCGCCCGCCACGTCAGCACCCAGCTGGCGCGGCACTTCGTGGCCGACGACCCGCCGCCCGCGCTGGTCCAGGCGCTGATCGGGCAGTGGCTGCGCAGCCAGGGCGACCTGATGGCGGTGGCGCAGACGCTGTTCCAGCATCCCGCTGCCTGGCAGGGGCCGCCGGCCAAGCTCAAGCGACCGGAGGAATGGCTGATCTCGGCCCACCGGCTGCTGGGCATCGCGCCGCCCGCGCCCGCCCGACTGATCGGCACGCTGACGCAGATGGGCCAGCCGCCGGGCCGGCCACCCTCGCCGCAGGGCTGGCCGGATCGCGCCGAGGACTGGCTCGGCCCGGACGCGCTGCTCAAGCGCGTGCAGTGGGCGCAGCGCTTCAGCCAGGTCGAGACCGCTGCCTCGCGCGCCGGGCCGAACCTGGACGCCCGCGCGCTGGCCGCCGCCAGCCTCGGGCCGCAGTTGAGCGAGGCCAGCGCCCGCGAAATCGCCCGCGCCGACAGCGGCGCGCAAGCGCTGGCGCTGCTGCTGGTCAGCCCGGACTTCATGCGGCGCTGAAGCCCAGAACTTCCCGGAGTTGGCCCCGAAGCTGGAGACGCACACCTCATGAACCTGAACCGACGTCACTGGCTCACCCGCAGCGCCACCGGCCTGCTGCTGGGCAGCGCGACCGCCCGCCTCGCCCTGGGCGCGGCCAACCCGACCGCCGATCCGGCCACCGCACCGCGCCTGGCCGTGGTGCTGCTGCGTGGTGCGCTCGACGGCCTGGCGGCAGTGCCCGCGCTGGGCGACCCGCAATGGAACGCCCTGCGCCCCGCCGCGCAGGCCGACTTTGCCCGCCTGGGCGCACCGCTGCCGCTGGACGACACCTTTGCGCTGCACCCGCAACTCGCCGGCCTGCACGGCTGGTGGGGCGACGGCAGCCTGCTGATCGCGCATGCGGTGGCCCAGCCCTACCGCGAGCGCTCGCACTTCGATGCCCAGCAGATGCTTGAAAGCGGCGGGCGCGTGCCGTTCGAGCTGGACACCGGCTGGCTCGGCCGCGCGCTGGCCGTGATGCGACAGCCCGGCATGGCGCTGTCGCCGCAACTGCCGCTGGCGCTGCGTGGCAGCGACCAGGCCGGCAACTGGGCGCCCAGCAGCGAACGCGAGGCCGACACCGACCTGCTGGAGCGCGTGCAGCACCTCTACAGCGCCGACACACAGCTGGCCGCCCCGTGGGCCAGGGCCATGGCGCAGCAGGACAGGGTGAGTGCCGATACGGCCATGAACGGCCGGGCCGTGCGCACCGGCGCCTTTGCCGCCCTGGCCCGGCAAGCGGGCCGATTCCTGGCTGATCCGACCGGGCCGCGCCTGGCGTGGCTGGAAGTGGGCGGCTGGGACACCCACAGCGCCCAGGCCCAGCGCCTGCAGACGCCGATGGGCGAACTCGACGCCGGCCTGGTCGCGCTGCGCGAAGCGCTCGGCCCCCGCTGGGCCCGGACCCTGGTGCTGGTGATGACCGAATTCGGCCGCACCGCCGCCCTGAACGGCAGCGGCGGCACCGACCACGGCACCGCCGGCATCGCACTGCTGGCCGGTGGCCGGGTACGCGGCGGCCGCGTGCGCACCGACTGGCCCGGCCTGGCACCGGCCCAACTGCACCAGCAGCGCGACCTGCGCCCCACCGCCGACCTGCGTGGCCTGCAACGCGCCGTGCTCGAAGCCACTTGGCCGATCCCGCGCGCCGCGATGGAAAAAACCGTGCTGCCCGGCGCGCCTGCGGCCTGGAGCGACCTGCTGCTGGACGCGGCGGACGCCCGCACGTGACACGTCTTGAGGCCTGTCGCCCCGGCGGGCTGACAATCGACACTCACCCTTCACCGCTTCACCTCATCGCCTGCACCATGGCTCAACTGCAAGATGGCACCGCACAAAAAGACCTCCTCAACCGCCTCAAGCGCGCCGAGGGGCAGTTGCGTGGCATCCAGCGCATGATCGAAGAGGGCCAGCCCTGCCTCGACATCGCCGGCCAGATGGCCGCCGTGCGCAAGGCGCTCGACAGCGCCTATGTGCGCATGACGGTGTGCTTCATGCAGCAGGAATTGCAGCAGCGCCTGGGCGCCAGCGACGACACGATGGCCGAACTGGCCCCACTGCTCGACGACGTGCAGACGCTGCTGGGCAAGGTGCGCTAATCCCCTTGCGGCGACCACAACGCGCGGCATCAGGCCCCTAACATCCCGCCATGGCTGCACACCCCACCCCGCTCAAATTCCTCGGCCCCGCCTGGTTCTCCATCGTGATGGGCGGCTGCGGGCTGTCGCTGGCGTGGCTGCGGGCCGTGCCCTTGATGGGCGAGGCGGCGCAGGGCATCGCGCTGGCGCTGGGCGCGGCCAGCGCGCTGGTGTTCGTGCTGCTGCTGGCCGCCAGCGTGATGCGGCTGCGGCAGCACCCGCAGGCCTGGCAGGAAGACGCAGCCCACCCGGTGCGCTACGCCTTCGTCGCAGCGGGGCCGGCGGCGGTGATCCTGCTGGCGACGGTCGGCACCAGCGCGCTGGGTGCCCCGCTCGACAGCCTGCCCACGCTGCGCTCGGCCCTGGTCGGGCTGTGGTGGCTGGGCTGCCTGGCGCAGCTGGCGGTGACGCTGTGGGTCGTGACGCGCTGGTGGCGCGGCGCGACCTCCCCAAAGACCGGCGGGCTGCAATGGGCCGGGGTGACGCCCGTGCTGTTGATTCCGATCGTTGGCAATGTGCTGGCACCGCTGGCGGGCGTGCCACTCGGTCAGGTCGAGTGGGCCGCCGCGCAGTTCGGCGTCGGCCTGATGTTCTGGCCGGTGGTGATGGCGCTGCTGCTGGTGCGCATCGCCCTGCAGGGCCTGTGGCCGGAGCGGCTGCTGCCGGCGGCCTTCATCCTGATCGCGCCGCCGGCGGTGGTGGGCCTGTCGGCGCTGCAGCTGGGCGCGCCGCTGCTGCTGGGCTGGGCGCTGTGGGGCATGGCGCTGTTTTCGCTGCTGTGGGCCGGAGCGCTGATGCCGCGCATCCTGGCCCAGCCCTTCGGGCTGGCGCACTGGGGCATGTCGTTTCCGCTGGCCGCCTTCACGGCGCTGACGCTGCGGCTGGCGCAGCCCGGCGGGCTGCTGGCAGTGCTGGGGCCGATGCTGCTGGCGATCACGTCGCTGGTGATCCTCGGGCTGGGCCTGGCCACCGTGCGCGGCCTGCGCCAGGGCACGATGCTGGCGCCCGAGCAGGTGGCGGTGATCCAGCCGGTTCAGGCCGCTGCCGGCTGAACGCAGCGTGCGCGCCGGGTGAATGCCCGCCGCCGGCCCGACACCTATCATTCCGGCATGAGTTCCCGTTCCCCTGCGCCGCCTGCGTCGCCCACCCCTCAGTTGCAACACCTGGCCGCCGCGCGCCTGCCGACGCGCTTCGGCGAGTTCACCATGCACAGCTACCACCTCGAAGGCGAGGCGCTGGAGCACATCGCGCTGGTCAAGGGCGAGGTGGCCGGCGAGGACACGCTGCTGCGCATCCACTCCGAGTGCCTGACGGGCGACATCTTCGGCTCGCTGCGCTGCGACTGCGGCGAACAGCTCGCGCTGGCGCTGCGCCGCATCGACGCCGAAGGCCGCGGCGTGCTGATCTACATGCGCGGCCACGAAGGCCGCGGCATCGGCATCACCCAGAAACTGCGCGCCTACGCGCTGCAGGACCAGGGCCTGGACACGGTCGAGGCCAATGAAGCGCTGGGCCTGCCGGTCGACAGCCGCCGCTTCGACGCGGCCGCTGCCATCCTGCACCACCTGGGCGTGCAGTCGGTGCGGCTGATGAGCAACAACCCGCTCAAGTTGCTGGCGCTGCAGGAACACGGCGTGCGGGTGTCGCAGCGCGAGGCGCATGAAGTCGACCCCACCGCCGAGAGCGGCGCCTACCTCAACACCAAGCGCGACCGCATGGGGCACCTGCTGGCGCGTTGACCGGATTTAGACCCAGGGTGGCAGCAACGTTTTCCGCATGATTTTTTTGCGCATAAGCAAGCGCCAATTGCTTCGTTGGCGCAAATAAGGGCGGTCGATAACGTGGCGGCATGGCTTCACTCCACGCTTCTTGCGACCCCACCATGCGCCGTCACGCCCTCCGCACCCTGTTCCTGGCCACGGCCCTGACCGCCATCGGCGGCCTGGCCCAGGCCAAAGACTTCACGCTGCTCAACGTCTCCTACGACCCGACGCGCGAGCTCTACCAGGACTTCAACAAGGCCTTCGCCGCCCAGTACAAGGCCCGGACAGGCGACAACGTCAGCGTCAAGGCCTCGCACGGCGGCTCGGGCAAGCAGGCGCGCTCGGTGATCGACGGGCTCGAAGCCGACGTCGTGACGCTGGCGCTGGCCTATGACATCGACGAGATCGGCGACAAGGCCAAGCTCCTGCCGCCCGACTGGCAGAAGCGCCTGCCGCACAACAGCTCGCCCTACACCAGCACCATCGTCTTCCTGGTCCGCAAGGGCAACCCGAAGGCGATCAAGGACTGGGACGACCTCGTCAAGCCCGGCGTCGCCGTGATCACCCCCAACCCCAAGACCAGCGGCGGCGCGCGCTGGAACTACCTGGCGGCCTGGGGCTACGGCAAGAAGAAGTACGGTTCGGACGCCAAGGCACAGGACTTCGTGCAGAAAATCTTCGCCAACGTGCCGGTGCTGGACACCGGCGCACGCGGCTCGACCGTGACCTTTGTTGAGCGCGGCATCGGCGACGTGCTGCTGGCCTGGGAAAACGAGGCGCTGCTGGCCATCAAGGAACTCGGCCCCGAGAAGTTCGACATCGTCGCGCCCAGCAGCTCGATCCTGGCCGAGCCGCCGGTCGCGCTGGTCGACAAGGTGGTCGACAAGAAGGGCACCCGCGCCGTGGCCCAGGCCTATCTGGAGTACCTCTACAGCCCGGAAGGCCAGGACATTGCCGGCCAGAACTACTACCGCCCGACCGACCCCAAGGCCGCCGCCAAGTACGCCCGTCAGTTTCCGAAGCTGGACCTCTTCAAGCTCGAAGACGTGTTCGGCAGCTGGCGCGAGGCCCAGAAAACCCACTTCAACGACGGCGGCATCTTCGACCGGATCGTGGTCAAGCGTTGACTCCCGCGCCGTTTGGCGATCGCTTATTTGCAAAACACATAAGCAACGAGCAAATCAGTGGTTGAAAGGCCATTGGCGAGCCTCTAGCATCCGCGCCCTACGCACACGCCACGAGACTCGCCATGAAAACCGCCATCAACCGCCGTTCTGCCCTGAATCACGTCCTGGCCTTGGGCCTCGGCGCCAGCGCCCTGCTGGCCTCCGGCGCCGCACTGGCGGCCGGGCCGCTGCTCAACGTCAGCTACGACGTCTCGCGCGAGTTCTACAAGGACTACAACAAGGCCTTCACCGCCTACTGGAAGAAGACCGCCGGCGAGGATCTGGTGATCAACCAGTCCCACGGTGGCTCCAGCAAGCAGGCGCGCTCGATCATCGAAGGGCTGGACGCCGACGTCATCACCATGAACCAAGCGCTGGACATCGATATGGTGGCCGCCAGCGGCCTGATGGCACCGGACTGGGCCAAGCGCCTGCCCAACAACGCGGCGCCCACCAGCTCGATCACCATCTTCATGGTGCGCAAGGGCAACCCCAAGGGCATCAAGGACTGGGCGGACTTGGCCAAGGCCGGCACCAGCGTCATCATCCCCAACCCCAAGGTGACCGGCAACGGCCGCTACGGCTACCTGGCCGCCTGGGGCGCGGCGATCAAGGGCGGTGCCACGCCGGCGCAAGCGCGCGAGCAGGTGCAGAAGATCTTCGCCAACGTGCCGGTGTTCGACGGCGGTGGGCGCGCGGCCACCACCACGTTTGCGCAGCGCGGCATCGGCGATGTGCTGGTGACCTTCGAGAGCGAGGTGCAGTCCATCGTCGAGGAGTTCGGCAAGAACTACGACATGGTCTACCCCAGCCGCACCGTGCTGGCCGAAAACCCGGTCGCGGTCGTCGACAAGGTGGCCGACAAGAAGGGCACCCGCAAGCAGGCCGAGGCCTACCTGAAGTACCTGTGGTCGGACGAGGCGCAGGCCATCGGCATCAAGCACAACCTGCGCGTGCGCAACGAGGCGCTGATGGCGCAGAACGCGGCCAGCTTCCCGAAGATCAACACCTTCACGGTCGATGAGGTCTTCGGCGGCTGGAAGAAGGCGCAGGCCGACCACTTCAACGACGGCGGCATCTACGACCAGATCCTGGCCAAGCGCTGAGTTGAGTTGAGCCGATGATCTTTTCCCGCTTGCTCCTCAAGCGCCACAGCGTGCTGCCGGGCTTTGACCTGGCGCTGGGCTTCACCCTGCTCTACCTGAGCCTGGTGGTGCTGATCCCGCTGTCGGCCGCCTTCATCAAGACTGCCGGCATGACCTGGCCGGCGTTCTGGGAGGCGGTGGCCTCGCCCCGCGTGGTCGCCAGCTACCGGCTGACGTTTGGCGCGTCGCTGGCTGCGGCGCTGATCAACGCCATCTTCGGCCTGCTGATCGCCTGGGTGCTGGTGCGCTACGAGTTTCCGGGCAAGCGTTTCATCGACGCGCTGGTCGACCTGCCGTTTGCGCTGCCCACCGCGGTGGCCGGCATCACGCTGACGGCGCTGTACGCCGAGAACGGCTGGATCGGCCAGTACCTGCCCTTCAAGGTCAGCTTCAAGCCGCTGGGCGTGTTCGTGGCGCTGCTGTTCATCGGCCTGCCCTTCGTGGTGCGCACGCTGCAGCCGGTGCTCGAAGACCTGTCGACCGAGTACGAGGAAGCCGCCGCCACGCTGGGCGCCAGCCGCTGGCAGACCTTCCGGCTGGTGGTGCTGCCGATCCTGCTGCCGGCACTGACGACCGGCTTCGCGCTGGCGTTCGCGCGGGCGCTGGGGGAGTACGGCTCGGTGATCTTCATTGCCGGCAACATTCCGATGGTGAGCGAGATCACGCCACTGATGATCATCGCCAAGCTGGAGCAGTACGACTACCTGGGCGCCACGGCGATTGCGGTGGTCATGCTGCTGGCGAGCTTCGTGATGCTGCTGGTCATCAATCTCTTGCAGGCCTGGACGCGCAAGCGCCAGGGCCAGTGACCGGAGCGCACGACATGAGTACATCGTCCCATTCCGTGCGTGAAGCCACGCGCGAACCCGCCTGGGTGCGCCGCACGCTGATCGGCATCGCGCTCGCGTTTCTGGCCTTCTTTCTGTTCATTCCGCTGATCGCGGTGTTTGCCGAGGCCTTCAAGAAGGGCATCGACGTTTACATGGCGGCCGTGACCGAGCCCGACGCGGTGGCCGCGCTCAAGCTGACGCTGATCGCCGCGGCCATCAGCGTGCCGCTGAACCTGGTGTTCGGCGTGGCGGCGGCCTGGTGCATCGCCAAGTTTGAATTTCGCGGCAAAAGCCTGCTGCTGACGCTGATCGACCTGCCGTTCTCGGTCAGCCCGGTGATCGCCGGCCTGATCTTCGTGCTGGTGTTCGGTCTGCACGGCTGGTTCGGCGAGTGGCTGCGTGACCACGACGTGAAGATCATCTTCGCGGTGCCAGGCATCGTGCTGGCCACGGTGTTCATCACCTTCCCGTTCGTGGCGCGCGAGCTGATTCCGCTGATGCAGGCGCAGGGCCGCGAGCAGGAAGAGGCCGCCACGGTGCTGGGCGCCAGCGGCTGGCAGATGTTCAGCCGCGTCACGCTGCCCAACATCAAGTGGGCGCTGCTCTACGGCGTGATCCTGTGCAATGCGCGGGCGATGGGTGAGTTTGGCGCGGTCAGCGTGGTCTCAGGCCACATCCGCGGCCTGACCAACACGCTGCCGCTGCACATCGAGATCCTCTACAACGAATACCAGTTCGCCGCGTCGTTCGCGGTGGCCTCGCTGCTGGCCGGCCTGGCGCTGGTCAGCCTGGTGCTGAAGCTGGCGGTCGAACAACGCGTGAAGAGCCAGCTCAAGGCGGCGCGCAAGGAAAACACATGAGCATTGAAATCCGCGACCTCTACAAGCGCTTCGGTTCGCTGACCGTCTGCGACCACCTCAACCTGACCGTTGGCTCGGGTGAGCTGGTGGCGCTGCTGGGCCCGTCGGGCTCGGGCAAGACCACGCTGCTGCGCATGATTGCCGGGCTGGACAAGCCCGAGTCGGGCAGCGTGCACTTCCATGGCGAGGACGCCACCGACGCCCATGTGCGCGAGCGCAACGTCGGCTTCGTCTTCCAGCACTACGCGCTGTTCCCGCAGATGAGCATCTTCGAGAACGTCGCCTTCGGCCTGCGCGTGCGGCCCAAGTCCACGCGCCCGAGCGACGCCGAGATCAAGACCAAGGTGACCGAGTTGCTCAAGCTGGTGCAGCTCGACTGGCTGGCCGACCGCTACCCGCACCAGCTCTCCGGCGGCCAGCGCCAGCGCATCGCGCTGGCCCGCGCGCTGGCGGTCGAGCCCAAGGTGCTGCTGCTGGACGAGCCCTTCGGTGCGCTGGACGCCAAGGTGCGCAAGGAGTTGCGCCGCTGGCTGCGCCGCCTGCACGACGAGATGCACATCACCAGCGTCTTCGTCACCCACGACCAGGACGAGGCCATGGAAGTGGCCGACCGCATCGTGGTGATGAACGAGGGCCGCATCGAGCAGGTCGGCACGCCCGACGAGGTCTACGACAAGCCCGCCACGCCCTTCGTGCTGCAGTTCCTGGGCGACGTGAACCTGTTCCACGGCCGGCTGGGCCACGCGCCGGGCGGCTCCACGACGGCAGACGTGAGCTACGTGCGCCCGCACGAACTCGACATCGTCGCCAGCGCCGAGGAAGGCAGCTGGGGCGTGACGCTGTCACAGGCGCTGACGCTGGGCCCGGTGACGCGCCTGGAGTTCAAGCGCGACGACGGCAGCTACGTGGACGTGGAACTCTCCCGCGCGCGCTGGCAGCAATTGCGCGAGCAGCTCAACCTCGCGCCCGGCGTGCGCAGCCACCTCAAGCCGCGCCGCGTGACGCGGTTTGTGGCGGGGGCGGAGAACGCCGCCAGCGATGATCCTGCGGCGATGATTTGAGGGGTGGCGGGGACATCCCCGCTCAAATTTCGAACCGCTGCCCCGCCGCCTCGCCCAGCGCCTGCTCGACCACGCCGCGCGTCAGCGGCGGCGCGAAGCTGCGGATGAATTCATAGGCGTAGCTGCGCAGGTAGGCGCCGCGCCGGATCGCCAGTCGCGTCATGTTGGTGGCGAAGAGGTGGCGGGCGTCGATGGCGTGCAGGTGCTGGTCGCGGTCTTCGTCGTAGGCGATGGACGCCACGATGCCCACGCCCATGCCGAGCTCGACGTAGGTCTTGATCACGTCGGCATCCATGGCGGACAGCACCACGTTGAGGTCCAGCTCATGGCGCAGGAAGGCCTCGTCGATATGGCTGCGGCCGGTGTAGCCGGCCTCGTAGGTGATGAGCGGAAATTGCGCCAGGCGTTCCAGCGTCAACGCCTGGCCGGCGGCGGCCTCCTGCGCCAGCACGTGGCCTTTGGGCACCACCACGGCGTGGGTCCAGCGGTAGCAGGGCAAGGCGACCAGCTCGTCGTACTCGGCCAGCGCCTCGGTGGCGATGCCGATGTCGGCCTCGCCAGTCAGCAGGAACTCGGCCACCTGCTTGGGCGAGCCCTGCTGCAGGTGCAGCGTCACCTCGGGGTGGGCGGCGCAGAAGTCGCGCACCGCCGGCGGCAGCGCATAGCGGGCTTGCGAGTGGGTGGCGGCAATCGTCAGCGTGCCGCGGCCTTGCGCGGCGTAATCGGCACCGGCGCGCCTGAGGTTGGCGGCATCCAGCAGCAGCCGCTCGACGATGGGCAGCACCGCCTCGCCCGGCGGCGTCAGGCCGGTCAGGCGCTTGCCGGCGCGCACGAAGATGTCGATGCCGAGTTCTTCTTCCAGCTCGCGGATCTGGCGGCTCACGCCGGGCTGCGAGGTGTGCAGCACCTGGGCCACCTCGGTCAGGTTGAAGCCCTGGCGGACGGTTTCGCGCACGGAGCGCAGTTGCTGGAAGTTCACGGTGGTCGGCTCTGCATATGCAAAAACCAAATTATGGAGAGCCTTTCCCAGCACAGAAAGAATGATTCCGACGATGCTTGCGCGTTTTCAGCCTAAGCAGGCGGCACTCCCGTCGAGCCCGCCAGCCCGCAATTCGCTCTGGCACACTGTTTGTCGATCTGAATCGACCCCATGAGCAAGCTGCCCGACGCCACCCCCTTCACGTCCGCCACGCCGCTGGTCGTCGCCTGCCTGTGCGCCGGCTGGTGCACCACCTGCGAGGCCTACCGCGCCACTTTCGACGCTGCCGCCGGGCGTTTTCCGCAGGCCCGCTTTGCCTGGATCGACATCGAAGACCAGGCCGACGCGCTGGGCGACGCCGCGCTGGACATCGAGAATTTTCCGACCCTGATGCTGCTGGACGGCACCACGCCGATGTTCTTCGGCACCGTGCTGCCGCACGCGGGCACGCTCACGCGCATGGTCGAGGCCGCCCTGGCGGGTGAGCTGGCCGGCGCCGGGCTGGACGCCAACGCCCGCGCGCTGGCGCCCGCCGTGCAGGCTTTGAGCCAAAACGCGCGGGCATAATCGCGCCGCTCGCGGCCCCAGGCTCCGTCTGGCCAGCCCGGGTTCCCATTGATTTTTACTGCCCACCCGAGATTTTCATCATGGCCGAAGCACAAGACGCAGTGGGCGAACAGCCCGTGTTCCAGATCCAGCGTGTCTACCTGAAGGACATGTCGCTGGAGCAGCCCAATTCGCCGCAGATCCTGGTCGAGCAAGGCCAGCCGGCGGTGGACATCAACCTCGGCGTCGAGGTGCAGCCCATCGCCGACGGCATCTTCGAAGTCGCCGTGAGCGCGACCGTGACCACCACGCTGGGCGAGCGCACGCTGTTCCTGTGCGAGGCCAAGCAGGCCGGCATCTTCGAGATCCGCAACATCGACGCCGAGCAGCTGCAGCCGATCCTGGGCATCGCCTGCCCCGGCATCGTCTACCCCTACCTGCGCGCCGTGGTGTCGGACGTGATCACGCGCGCCGGCTTCCCGCCCGTGCACCTGACCGAAGTCAACTTCCAGGCCATGTACGAAGCCCAGCAACAGGGCAACGGCGGCGGCAACTTCAACGCCTGAAGTCGACCGGGGCGCAAGCGCGATGCATATCTCCGTTCTGGGAGCCGGTGCCTGGGGCACCGCACTGGCCAGCCAGGCCGCGCTGCGCCATCCGACGCTGCTGTGGGGGCGCGATGCCCGGCAGATGGCCACGCTGGAAGCAGACCGCTGCAACCAGCGCTATCTGCCGGGGGTCGAGCTGCCCGACAACCTGCGCCTGAGCGCCGATTTCGATCAGGCGCTGGCCCACGCCGGCCCGCACGGCCTGCTGATCGTGGCCACGCCGATGGCGGCGCTGCGCAGCATGCTGGAGCGCATTCCGGCCGGCCACATGGTGCTGTGGTTGAGCAAGGGTTTCGAGGCCGGCAGCGGCCTGCTCGGCCATGAAATCGCCCTTCAAGCCGCGCCCGGCCTGCGCGTGGGCGTGCTGTCGGGCCCGAGCTTTGCGCAGGAAGTGGCGCAGCAGCAACCCACCGCGCTGGTCGCCGCCAGCCGCGACGCCGCCGTGCGCGCCGCTGCCGTGCGCGCGCTGCACGGGCCGAGCCTGCGCGTCTACGCCTCGACCGATCCGGTCGGCGTGGAAGTGGGCGGCGCGGTCAAGAACGTGCTGGCGATCGCCACCGGCATTGCCGACGGCATGGGCTTGGGTCTGAACGCCCGCGCCGCACTCATCACCCGCGGGCTGGCCGAAATGAGCCGGCTGGGCCTGGCGCTGGGCGCAGAGGCCGAGACTTTCATGGGCCTGTCCGGCCTGGGCGACCTGGTGCTGACAGCCACGGGCGACCTGTCGCGCAACCGCCAGGTCGGCCTGAAATTGGCGAGCGGACAGCCGCTGGAAAACATCCTCCATGACCTGGGCCATGTCGCCGAAGGCGTCTACAGCGCCCGCACGGTGCTGGCGCGCAGCCAGGCACTGGGCGTGGACATGCCGATCACCGCCGCCGTGGTCGCGGTGCTGCAGGGCGATCTGACGCCGGAGCAAGCCGTGGGCGCGCTGATGCTGCGCGAGGCGCGCAGCGAGCACTGACTGACTGACTCAGGCCCTCAGACCGCGCCGGCGTAACCCTGCTGGCGCCAGGCGTCGAACACCGCCACCGCCACCGCATTGCTGAGGTTCAGGCTGCGCTGGTCGGGCCGCATCGGCAGGCGCACGCGCTGGGCGGGCGCAAAGGTGTCGCGCACTTCGACCGGCATGCCCGAAGTCTCGCAACCGAACACCAGCCACGCGTCCGCCGGCCAGGTCACATCGGCCAGCAGGCGGCTGCCGCGTGTGGTGAAGGCGAACATCTGCTCGGGCACGGGTTGCGCATCGCGCAGGAAAGCCGCCCAGTCGGCGTGGCGGCGCACGGGCGCGTACTCGTGATAGTCGAGCCCGGCGCGGCGCAGCAGGCGATCGTCCATCGAGAAGCCCAGCGGCTCGATCAGGTGCAGCTCGCAGCCGGTGTTGGCCGCCAGGCGGATCACGTTGCCGGTGTTGGGCGGGATTTCAGGGTGAACGAGGACGATGCGGAGCATGGGCTGCCAAAAATGAGGGATCAATCATCCGGCGTGCGCGCCAGCACCCAGACCTGAACGGCGGCGGCACCGGCGCGCAACAAGGTCTGCGCCAGCTCCTGCGCGGTGGCACCGGTGGTCATGACGTCATCGACCACCGCCACACGCCGGCCCGGCAGCTGCTTCAGGCCCTGCGGCGTGGGCACGTAGGCGCCACGGATCTGCTGGAACCGCTGCTCGCGCGGCAGATCGGCCTGATGCGCACCGCCACGCACACGCGCCAGAACATCCGGCGCAATGCGAAGCTGCAATTGTCGCCCGACGCGCCGCGTCAGCTCCCAGGCCTGGTTGTAGCCGCGCTCGCGCAGCCGCTCGGTCGCCAGCGGTGCGGGCAGCAGCAGGTCGGGCCAGGGCACGCCGTCGTGATCGTGGGCATGGCGGGCTGCATCGCTCAACAGGCCGGACAACGGCGCGGCCAGATCGGTGGCGCCGTTGAACTTGAAGCGGCCGATCAGCCCGTCCCACGGATAGCCGTAGCGCAGCGCCGCCACGGTGTGCTCGATCAACGCCGGGCGCAGCACGCAAGCGCCGCAGCGCAGGCCCGCAGGCAGCGCATCGCCCCGCGGCAACTCGATGGCGCACTGGCGGCAGCGCGGCGGATGGGTAACGTAGCGGTGCAGGCAATCGCCGCACAGGTTTTCACGCGGCCAGCGGGCGCAGACAGCACAGCGCCCGCACGTCGCCCACGCACCCCGGAACGCATCCCAGACCGGGCTGGATGGCATGCGGTTTCTCCCTGTTTTTGTGGCGTTGACGCCTTGTTTTGGCTGTACCCGTCGGGTCAGCTCGAATCACTATACTGCGCGCCCACCATGGCTGACCTGCACTCGCCCCCACCCCAGCGCCGCCTGCCGCGCCTCGGCGCCGCCGCGCTGGCGCGGCTGCAGCAGCCCGTTGCGCGCCACGCGGGCGATGCACCGTGGCTGCACGGCGAAGTGGCGCGGCGCATGGCCGAGCGCCTGCCGCTGATCCGCCAGCAACCTGCGCAGGTGCTGGATTGGTGGAGCGAGCGCAGCGCCAGTCAGACGCTGCTGCGTCAGCAGTACGCGCAGGCGCGCCTCGGTGGCACCGATGCCCTGGGCGAGTTGCTGCAGCCGCAAGACACGCCCTGGTGGCGCAAGCTGATGGGCGCCGCACCGGCCGTGCCCGAACTGCCGGTCGACCTGCTGTGGGCGAACATGGTGCTGCACTGGGTCGACGACCTGCCACCGCTGCTGGCGCGATGGCACGCGGCATTGCAGGTCGACGGCTTCCTGATGTTTTCGTGCTTCGGCCCCGACACGTTGCGCGAGTTGAGCGGGTTGTACCGCGCGCTCGGCTGGGGCCCGGCCGCCAGCGATTTCGTCGACATGCATGACCTGGGCGATGCGCTGGTGCACGCGGGCTTTGCCGATCCGGTCATGGACATGGAAACGCTGACGCTGACGTGGGCCACACCCGAGGCGCTGCTGGCCGAGTTGGCCGGCCTGGGGCGCAACACGCACCCGGCGCGCCACGCCGGCCTGCGCACGCCGCGCTGGCATCGCCACCTGCTGACGCAACTGGAGACGCTGCGCGACACGGATGGCCGATTGCGACTGACGTTCGAGCTGATCTACGGCCATGCGTTTCGGCCAGCACCACGACCGCGTGTTGCAGCACAAACGCAGATCTCGCTGGACGACATGCGTCAAATGACGCGTTCACGCAACCCTGACCCCAAGGTGTGAGCCTAATCAGGACCCTGATATGTCGGAGTATTTGCCGGGCTGAAAGCCGTGGCCGTAAAATTGAATGGTTTCGCTGCGGTAACAGCAACGGTCAACAGATGTTGATCTGTTGACCAGCAGTTTGGCCGACCTCTATTCAAGATAGGGTCGGCTGCCCCGGTTTCAAGGAAAAGGCGCTCAGAGTGGATCGGAGCGCCATTTGGGTTTGGAAGAGAAAGAGAGCGCGGATGAACACGATGAAAGCTCTGTGGCGACACGCCGGCCGTCTGAGCCTTGGCGCGGGTGCTGCACTGGCCACACATGCGGCCATGGCCGTCAACGACCTGCCGGGCGGACCGGGCGTGCGTCAACTGGATTTGCCGATAGGCGCATCCAAGATGGCCGCCGAACTGCACTGGTTGCACATGGTGATGCTGGTGATCTGCACGGTGATCTTCATCGCCGTGTTCGGTGTGATGTTCTATTCGATCATCAAGCACCGCAAGTCCAAGGGTCACAAGGCGGCAAACTTTCATGAAAGCGTGGCCGTCGAAATCGCCTGGACCATCGCGCCATTCGTGATCGTGATCGGCATGGGCGCGCTGGCGACCAAGACGGTTGTTGCCCAGAAAGACACCACCAACGCCGACGTGACCGTCAAGGCCACCGGCTACCAGTGGAAATGGGGCTACGACTACCTCAAGGGCGAAGGCGAAGGCATCGGCTTCCTGTCGACCCTCGACACCAGCCATCGCGCCATGTCGGACGCAGGCAAGCCTGAAGGCGACAACTACCTGCTCAAGGTCGACAACCCGCTGGTGGTGCCTGTCGGCAAGAAGATCCGCATCATCACCACCGCAGACGACGTGATCCACTCGTGGGCCATGCCGCAGTTCGGCGTCAAGCAGGACGCCATCCCCGGCTTCGTGCGCGACACCTGGTTCCGCGCCGAGAAGACCGGTGACTTCTACGGCCAGTGCCAGGAACTGTGCGGCAAGGAACACGCCTACATGCCGATCCACGTGAAGGTGCTGTCCGCAGAGGACTACACCGTGTGGGTTGACGGCGAAAAGAAGAAGCTCGCTGCCAAGGCCGATGATCCGACCAAGGAGTGGAAGCTCGACGAACTGGTTGCCCGCGGCGAGAAGGTCTACGCCAACAACTGCGCCGCCTGCCACCAGGCCAGCGGCAAGGGTGCCGGTCCGATCAAGGCGCTGGACGCCGCAGCCGTGGTGCTGGACGCCGACAAGACCAAGCAGATTGCGGTGCTGCTCAACGGTCAGAACAATGGTGCGATGCCGGCCTGGAAGCAGCTCTCGGACACCGAGATTGCCGCCGTCATCACCTACACCAAGAACAGCTGGTCCAACAAGACCGGCCAGATCGTGCAGCCGGCCGACGTGGTCGCAGCCCGCAAGTAACGCACCCGCTGTCTCGAGAGGAAACAAGCAATGAGCGCAGTTCTTCACCCGGGTGGTCACACCCCCGACCATGGGCATGATGCCCATGACGATCACCACCACGCCCCCGCAGGCTGGCGCCGCTGGGTCTTCGCGACCAACCACAAGGACATCGGCACGCTGTACCTGCTGTTCAGCTTCACGATGCTGATGATCGGCGGCGTCCTGGCGCTGCTGATCCGCCTGGAGCTGGCCAAGCCAGGCCTGCAGTTCGTCAACCCTGAACTGTTCAACCAGTTCACGACGATGCACGGCCTGATCATGGTGTTCGGCGCGATCATGCCGGCCTTCGTCGGCTTCGCGAACTGGATGCTGCCGCTGCAGATCGGCGCGGCCGACATGGCCTTCGCGCGCATGAACAACTTCAGCTTCTGGCTGATGATCCCCGCCGCCATCATGCTGGTGGCGAGCTTCTTCATGCCAGGTGGCGCCCCCGCTGCCGGCTGGACGCTCTACGCGCCGCTGACGCTGCAGATGGGTCCGTCCATGGATGCCGGCATCTTCGCGATGCACATCCTGGGCGCCTCGTCGATCATGGGCTCGATCAACATCATCGTCACGGTGCTCAACATGCGCGCACCGGGCATGACGCTGATGAAGATGCCGATGTTCGCCTGGACCTGGCTGATCACCGCCTACCTGCTGATCGCCGTGATGCCGGTCCTGGCTGGCGCCATCACGATGACGCTGACCGACCGCCACTTCGGCACCAGCTTCTTCAACCCCGCCGGCGGCGGCGACCCGGTGATGTACCAGCACATCTTCTGGTTCTTCGGCCACCCCGAGGTCTACATCATGATCTTGCCGGCCTTCGGCATCATCAGCCAGATCGTGCCGGCGTTTGCCCGCAAGCGCCTGTTCGGCTACGCCTCGATGGTCTACGCGACCGCCTCGATCGCGATCCTGTCCTTCATGGTCTGGGCGCACCACATGTACACGACCGGCATGCCGCTGACCGGCCAGCTGTTCTTCATGTACGCCACGATGCTGATCTCCGTGCCCACCGGCGTGAAGGTCTTCAACTGGGTGGCCACGATGTGGCGCGGCTCGATGACCTTCGAGACCCCGATGCTGTGGGCCGTGGGCTTCATCTTCGTGTTCACGATGGGCGGCTTCACCGGCATGATCCTGTCGATGGCGCCGATCGACATCCAGTTGCAGGACACCTACTACGTCGTGGCGCACTTCCACTACGTGCTGGTGGCAGGCTCGCTGTTCGCGATGTTCGCCGGCGTCTACTACTGGGGTCCGAAGTGGACCGGCGTGATGTACTCCGAAGCACGCGGCAAGTTCCACTTCTGGGGCTCGCTGGTGACCTTCAACATCACGTTCTTCCCGATGCACTTCCTCGGCCTGGCGGGCATGCCGCGTCGCTATGCCGACTATCCGATGCAGTTCGCCGACTTCAACCTGATCGCCTCGATCGGTGCACTCGGCTTCGGTCTGATGCAGGTCTACTTCTTCCTGTTCGTCGTCGTTCCGATGATGCGCGGCAAGGGCGAGAAAGCACCGCAGAAGCCCTGGGAAGGTGCTGAAGGCCTGGAATGGGAAGTGCCGTCGCCGGCGCCGTTCCACACCTTCGAAACCCCGCCCAAGCTTGACGCGACCGCCACCCGCGTGATCGGCTACCACTGAAACCCATTGCCCAAAGGCCACTGACCATGAACAACCAAGACAAGCGCCGCGCCAATGTGCGACTGGGCCTGACCCTGGCCACCGTGGCAGTGGTTTTTGGCCTGGGCTTCATCGCCAAGATCGTCATGCTGAGCCGCTGAATGAAACGCTCCGCTGCGGCCGGCATGGCCCTGAATCGCGACAACCGGCGCATGTTCGGCAAGCTGATCGTCATCGCCACGATGATGTTCGGCTTCGGCTACGCGCTGGTGCCGATGTACAAGGCGATCTGCACCGCCCTGGGCATCAACGTACTGACACTCAACGAGTTCCGGACCTCGGGGCACAGCCGCAAGATCGACGTCAACAACAGCCAGGTGGACGCAAGCCGCTGGATCACGGTTGAATTCGATGCCAACGCGCGTGGCCCCTGGGACTTCAAGCCGGCCACGCGCTCGGTGCGGATCCATCCGGGTGAAGTCGCTACGGTGATGTACGAGTTCCGCAATGTGCAGAACCGCACCATGGCGGCCCAGGCGATCCCGAGCTACGCCCCGAAGCAGGCCACGGCGCACTTCAACAAGGTGGAATGCTTCTGCTTCAACGAGTACACCCTGGCGCCGGGTGAATCCAAGCAGTGGCCGGTCGTGTTCGTGATCGATCCCAAGCTGCCCAAGGACGTGACCACCATCACCCTGTCCTACACCTTCTTCGAGGTGGGCAGCAAGACCAAGGCGGCGCCGCAAAGCGTCGCTGCAACGGTGGCAACGCCGCGATCATGAAACAGGACTCGAACCGCTCCACCCAGGAGGACGGCCTGCGTGCCAGCACGCAACGCAAGCTGTCGTTCTGGAGCACCGTCCGGGCGGTGGGCTGGTCTTTCTTTGGCGTCCGCCGTGGTGCGGACCACCGGGAAGACATGGCCAAGCTCAATCCCGTTCACGTCATCATTGCCGGCCTGATCGGCGCGGTGCTGTTCATCGGCACACTGATCATGCTGGTACGCTGGGTGATCAGCAGCGCCGCCGCCTGACGGGCGACACAGCGCAGCCCGATCCCGCCATTCCCCAAAACCGACCCAGACCACAGGAATCCAGGAGCAACCATGTCGGCAGCTAGCAAGGGCGTCACGCCCTATTACTTCGTTCCGGAGCCATCACGCCATCCGGTGATGATGTCCATCGGACTCTTTTTCGTCATTCTTGGCGCAGGCCAATGGATCAACGGTCACGGTTGGGGCGCCTACTCGGTGCTGTTCGGCCTGCTGTGGGTGGCGTTCGTCATGCGCCAGTGGTTCGGTGAAGCCGCCGGCGAGAGCGAAAACGGCCTCTACAGCGACCGCATCGACGTCTCCTACCGCTGGAGCATGGCCTGGTTCATCTTCTCGGAAGTGATGTTCTTCGCCGCCTTCTTTGGCGCGCTGTACTGGGCACGCACCCAGTCGGTGCCGAGCCTGGGCAGCCTGGAGAACGCGCTGCTGTGGCCGGACTTCAAGGCCGTCTGGCCCAGCGTCGCCGCCGGCATGACCGCGTCACCGGCCGGCATCGTCGAGCCGTTCCAGACCATGGGTCCGTGGCCGCTGCCGACCATCAACACCGCGCTGCTGCTCACGTCGGGCGTGACGCTGACCATCGCCCACCACGCCTTGATCGCCGACAAGCGCGCCAAGACGATTGCGTGGATGTGGGTCACGGTGGCGCTCGGCACGGTCTTCCTGATCTGCCAGGGCTATGAATACGCCCACGCCTACTCTGAACTGAACCTCAAGCTCAGTTCCGGCGTGTACGGCTCGACCTTCTACATGCTGACGGGCTTCCACGGCTTCCACGTGTTCGTGGGCACGCTGATGCTGCTGGTCATCACCATCCGGCTGATGAAGGGTCACTTCACTGCAACGCGCCACTTCGGCTTCGAAGGTGCTGCGTGGTACTGGCACTTTGTGGACGTGGTCTGGCTCGGCCTGTACGTGATCGTCTACTGGTTCTGAACCGCATCACTCCAATTGAAAAGGGCGCCAACGGCGCTCTTTTCTTTGGTGAGTCATGCCGCCGATCAGCGCAATGGCACGCCGGTCGGCTGGATCCAGCCCAGGCTGTAGCTGATCAGCAGCAGCAGGAATACCGTCACCGACACGCCCACGCGCACCGCCAGTGCACGCGCCATGCGCTTGTGCCCGGCCGTGGTGTCAGCAGCAGCGCCTGAGTCAGGTCGCTTGAGCATGAACCAGCCGGCCGAGGCCAGGGCGCCGATGATGACGAGGAATGCCAGTCCGATGATGATTTTCATAGCATCGGATTATTCCACCCACCCCAAGCCCGACACGGCATCACCCCGATTGCACTGCACCATGCCTGCCGCCGCTGAAGTCCACCCCCCCACCCGGCCCGGCCGACGCTGGCTCGTGCTGCTGGCGGCCATGCTGGTCAGCGCGCTGACGGCACGGCTGGGCGTGTGGCAACTCGATCGTGCAGCGCAGAAGGAGGCGCTGCACCAGCAAGTGCTGCAACGCGGCCAGCTGCCGCCGCTGACCCTGCCCGACCTGGCGCGTGACGCCGAGCAGGCTGCGCTGCAACATGCACGCCCCGTGACGCTGACCGGACGCTGGCTGCCGCAAGGCACGGTCTATCTGGAAAACCGCCAGATGCGCGGGCGCCCGGGCTTCTACGTCGTCACCCCGCTGCTGCTGGCGCCCGGCGACGCCGTGCTGGTGCAGCGCGGCTGGCTGCCGCGTGACCTGATGGACCGCACGCGCGTGCCCGCCGTGACCACGCCTGCAGATGCGACCGTGACCCTGCGCGGCCGGATTGCCCCGCCGCCGTCGCGCCTGTATGACTTCGACGGTGCAGCGTCGGGGCCCATCCGGCAAAATCTCGACCTCGACGCGCAGGCACGCACCCTCGGACTGGCCTTGAGGCCGCTCTCGGTGATGCAGACCGACGCCGAGGATCTTCCGGCCGAACCCGCCTCCGCCGCCCATCCCGCCTTGCTGCGGGACTGGCCGGTGCCTTCGGCCGGCATCGAAAAACACCACGGCTATGCCGCGCAATGGTTTGTCTTGAGCGCCTTGAGCGTCGTCCTCTATGTCTGGTTCCAAATCCTCCGACCCCGCCTCGCGCGCCGCGCCCAGCGCCGCTGAATCATTGAGTTTCACCGTGCACACCCTGCCTGAACTGCCGATCGACGCCGCTGCGCGCACCTCCACCGGTCGTCTCAAGATGCTGCTGGTGCTGCTGGCCTGCGCGGCACCGGTGCTGGCCTCGTACTTCACGTACTACGTCATCCGGCCCGGCACGCGCAACAACTACAGCACGCTGATCGAGCCGACCAAACCGCTGCCCGCTGCGGCTGCACTGCCCTTGCGGGATTTGCAAAACCAGCCGGTCGATCCGCCATCGCTGCGCGGCCAGTGGCTGCTGGTCGCCGTGGCCGATGGCGACTGCGACGCCACCTGCGAAAAACTGCTCTACGCCCAGCGCCAGTTGCGCGAGGTCATGGGGCGCGAGAAAACCCGCATCGACCGCGTCTGGCTCGTCACCGGCAACCAGGCGCCGCGTGCAGCGCTGCTGCCGGCCATGGAACAGGCCCTGGTGCTGCAGACCGACACCCAAGCCGTGGCCGACTGGCTCACGCCCGAACCGGGCAGGCGCCTGCAGGAACATCTCTATCTGGTCGACCCGATGGGCGTCTGGATGCTGCGCGTGCCGGCGGACTTCGACCCCGCCAAGGTCAAGGGCGACTTTGATCGCCTGATGCGTGCCTCGGCCTCCTGGGATCGTCCGGGACGCGAGATCATCCCCAAATAAAACCGGACGCCCCGGTCATGAACGTTCATCTGATCGACCTCTCGCCGCTGGTTCAACTGCTGCTGCTGGGCGCGCTGGTGGCCGCCGGGCCGCTGCTCTGGCAAGCCTGGCGGCTGCGCGGCCAGAGCACGCCTGCGCGCCTGCGCGCGCTCACGCTGCTGACGCTGTTCCTGACCTTCGACCTGGTGCTGTTCGGCGCCTACACCCGCTTGACGGACTCCGGCCTCGGCTGCCCCGACTGGCCCGGCTGCTACGGCAGCGCCAGCCCACTGGGCGCGCAGGCCGAGATCACGCAGGCGCAGTCCGCCATGCCCACCGGTCCGGTCACGCACGGCAAGGCCTGGGTCGAGATGGTGCACCGCTATCTCGCCAGCGGCGTGGGCGCGCTGATCACGGTGCTGATGGTCTGGAGCTGGCGCGCCTCGCGCCGCCGCGACCTCCAGGGCAGCGCGGCCGATGGAACAACGAGTGCGATTTCTCCCGCCTGGGCGGCGCTGTGCTTCGTCTGGGTCGTGATGCAGGGCGCGTTCGGCGCCCTCACGGTCACGATGAAGCTCTACCCGGCCATCGTCACCGCCCACCTGCTGGGCGGCATCGGCCTGCTGGCCTTGCTGGCGGTACAGGCGACGCGATATGGCGACGACGCAAAGCGCATCACATTGAGCCCCACGCTACGGCGGGCCGCTGCCGCCGTGCTGGTGCTGGTGATCGCGCAGGCCAGCCTCGGCGGCTGGGTCAGCACCAACTACGCCGTGCTGGCGTGCAGCGACTTTCCCACCTGCCAGGGCGCCTGGTGGCCGGACGCCGATTTCGACGCCGCCTTTCAACTGCGCCGCGAACTGGGCCAGCGCGCCGACGGCAGCACCCTGCCCTTTGCCGCGCTCACCGCCATCCACCTGACGCACCGCATCGCCGCCGTGCTGGTGAGCCTGGCGGTGGTGGCGCTGGCCGTGAGCCTGCGCCGCCACGCCCACCCCAACGCACGCCGCTACGGGCTGGTGCTGGCGCTGCTGCTGCTGTGGCAACTCGCCACCGGCATCTCCAACGTGGTGCTGGACTGGCCGCTGCTGGCAGCTGTTTCGCACACGGGCGGCGCCGCAGTGCTGGTGGCCGTCCTCGCCTCGCTGCTGGCGGCGCACCGCGTCCCGGCGCGTGCTCCTTCTCCTGATACCAAGATGGCGGCCGATCCGGTTCGGCCCCGCCACCCGCTGACCTCATCATGACCGCATCGTCCCCCACCCTCGCTCCGCCGCCAGCCTCGCGCTGGCGCCAGTACTTCGCGCTGACCAAGCCGCGCGTGGTGCAGTTGATCGTCTTCTGCGCCGTCATCGGCATGCTGCTGGCCATTCCCGGCATGCCGCGCTGGACGGACGTGCAGCTCGCGCTGTGGGGCACGCTCGGCATCTGGCTGGTGGCCAGTGCGGCGGCGGCCTTCAACTGCCTGATCGAGCAGCAGATCGACTCGCGCATGAAGCGCACCGCGTGGCGGCCCACCGCCAACGGCGAGCTCAGCCGCACGCAGGCGCTGGTGTTCTCGGCCGTGCTGTGCAGCATCGGCATGGGCGTGCTGTACGTGCTGGTCAATCCGCTGACGGCGTGGCTGACGTTTGCCACTTTCGTCGGCTATGCGGTGATCTACACCGTGGTGCTCAAGCCGCGCACGCCGCAGAACATCGTCATCGGCGGCGCCTCGGGCGCCATGCCGCCGGTGCTGGGCTGGGCCGCGATCACGGGCCACGTCGGCCCCGAGGCGCTGATGCTCTGCCTGATCATCTTCCTGTGGACGCCGCCGCACTTCTGGGCACTCGCGCTCTACCGCGCCGAGGACTACGCCCGCGCCGGCCTGCCGATGCTGCCGGTCACGCACGGCAACGAATTCACGCGGCTGCAGATCCTGCTCTACACCTTCGTGCTGCTGGCGGCCACGCTGCTGCCTTTCGTGCAGGGCATGAGCGGCGGGCTGTATCTGGCGGCGGCCTTCGTGCTCGGCCTGCGCTTCATCTGGTACGCGTGGCGGCTGTGGCGCGAGTACAGCGAAGCGCTGGCGCGCGCGACCTTCCGTTTCTCGATCTGGCACCTGTCGCTGCTGTTCGCGGCGCTGCTGGCCGACCACTATCTGCGAGACCTTCTGCCATGAGCCTTGCCCCCTTCTCGCGCCGCACCGCCCTGACCGGGCTGGCACTGGCCGTCGCCCTGAGCCTGACGGCCTGTGACAAGGCCGCGCCACCGGCGAGCTTCAAGAACCTCGACATCAGCGGGGCCGATTACGCCGGCAAGTTCAGCCTGACCGACGCCAGCGGCCAGCGCCGCAGCCTGGCGGATTTCAAGGGCAAGCTGCCGGTGGTCTTCTTCGGCTACACGCAATGCCCGGACGTCTGCCCGACCACGTTGACGAATCTGGCCGAAACCCAGCGCCTGCTGGGTGCTGATGGTGACAAGCTGGTGGGCGTCTTCATCACGCTCGACCCCGAGCGTGACACGGCCGAACTGCTCAAGGCCTACGTGGACAACTTCAACCCGAACTGGGTCGCGCTGCGCGGCACGGCCGAAGAGACCATGGCGGTGGCCAAGGAGTTCAAGGTCTTCTACCGCAAGGTCGACGGCACGACGCCCACCAGCTACACGATGGACCACACCGCCGCGTCCTACGTGTTCGACACCGAGGGCCGCGTCCGGCTCTACGTGCGCCACAACACGCCACCGGCCGACCTGGCCGCCGACCTGAAAACGCTGCTGGCACAGAAGCCGTAATCAGGCAGTCGCGCAGCACGCCGCTCCCGCAGCGGGCTGCCACTTGTCTCAGCGGCTGGAGAGCGTGTCCCAACGCTCCATCAACTCCAGCAGCGTCTCCTCGATCTTGGCGTGGCGCGTCTGCACCTCGGCAATGCGCGCGGCGCCCTGGGTGTAGAGCTCGCTGCCGGACAGCGCTTCGTTGAGCGTCTGCTGCTCGGCTTCCAGCTGCTCGATGCGCTGGGGGATCTCGTCGAGTTCGCGCTGTTCCTTGTAGCTCAGCTTGCGCTTGGCGCCCGCTGCGGGCGCGGCCGGGGCGGCGACCGCCGGCGCAGCGACCGGGGCCGCGGCAGGCGGCGTCGACTTGGCGGCCTGCTGGTTCTGCTGCGCCTTCAATTGCGCGGCGCGCTGCGACTGGCGCAGCCAGTCTTCGACGCTGCCTTCGTACTCGCGCCAGTGGCCGTCACCCTCGGAGACGATGGTGCTGGTGACCACCGCGTCCAGAAAGCGCCGGTCATGGCTGACCAGGAAGACAGTGCCGTTGTAGGACTGCAGCAGTTCCTCCAGCAGGTCGAGCGTCTCGATGTCGAGGTCGTTGGTCGGCTCGTCGAGCACCAGCACGTTGGCCGGGCGCGCGAACAGGCGCGCCAGCAGCAGGCGGTTGCGCTCGCCGCCCGAGAGCGTCTTGACCGGCGAGTTGGCCCGCGCCGGCGAGAACAGGAAGTCGCTCAAGTAGCTCATGATGTGCTTGCGCGCCCCCCCGATCTCGACCCACTCGCTGCCCGGGCTGATGGTGTCGGCCAGCGTGGCGGTCGGGTCGAGCGCCTCGCGCATCTGGTCGAAATACGCCACCTGGATCTGCGTGCCGAGCTTGACGGTGCCGCTGTCGGGCGCCAGCTGGCCGAGGATGAGCTTGAGCAGCGTGGTCTTGCCGGCGCCGTTGGGGCCGATCAGGCCGACCTTGTCGCCGCGCAGGATGGTGGCGGTGAAGTTGCTCACGATGGCGCGGCCACCGTAGGACTTGCTGGCGTCTTCCAGCTCGGCCACGATCTTGCCGCTGCGCGTGCCGGCGTCCAGGTCGAGCTTGGCGCGGCCGACCACGTCGCGCCGGGCGGCGCGCTGGTCGCGCAGCGCCACCAGCCGATTGATGCGGCTGACGCTGCGGGTGCGGCGCGCTTCCACGCCGCGGCGGATCCAGACCTCTTCCTGCGCCAGCAGCTTGTCGGCGCGGGCGTTGGCCAGCGCTTCGGATTCCAGCTCGCGCAGCTTGGCGGCCTCGAACTGGACGAAGTTGCCCGGGTAGCTGCGCAGCACGCCGCGGTCCAGCTCAAGAATGCGGGTGGCCACGGCGTCCAGGAACGCGCGATCGTGGGTGATGACCAGCAGCGCGCCACGGAAGTTGATCAGCAGCTCCTGCAGCCACAGGATGGCGTCCAGGTCCAGGTGGTTGGTCGGCTCGTCGAGCAGCAGCACGTCGGGCGCGGCCACCAGCGCCTGGGCCAGCGCGACGCGCTTGCGCAGGCCGCCGGAGAGCGCGTCGACCTGCGCCTCGCGCGGCAGTTGCAGGCGTTCGAGCGTTTCGTCGACGCGCTGCTCCCAGGTCCAGCCGTCGAGCGCCTCGATGCGGGTCTGCATCGCGTCCAAATCGTCGCCCTCGGCGTGGGCTTCGTAGCGCTCGCGCAGCGACTTGGCCTCGGCCACGCCCAGGCTCACGGCGTCGAACACCGTCAGGCCGGGCTCGAACACCGCTTCCTGCGGCACGTAGACGCGGCGCAGGCCCTGCTGGACCTGCACCTTGCCGTCGTCGGGCTTGTCCAGTCCGGCCAGGATCTTGAGCAGCGAGGACTTGCCGGTGCCATTGCGGCCGATCAGGCCCAGGCGCTCGCCATCCTCCAGCGACATCGCCGCATGATCAAGCAGGGCCACGTGGCCAAAGGCCAGACAGGCGTCGAGAAGGGTGAGCAGTGCCATGAGCGAACCAGGATCGAGTAATGAAAAAACGCCCGCAACCGAAACCGGCTGGCGGGCGTGGGATCTGTCACCTCATCAGAAGCCGGCCCGGGGCCAGCCTGATGCGGGTGGCGGATTACTTGTAGCGGATGTCGGCGCGGCGGTTCTTGGCCCACGCTGCTTCGTCGCTGCCGGTGGCGGCAGGACGCTCTTCACCGTAGCTGACGGCTTCCATCTGGCCGTCCTTGACGCCCAGCAGCTTGAGTGCCGACACCACGGCTTGTGCACGCTTCTGGCCCAGGGCCAGGTTGTATTCGCGGCTGCCGCGCTCGTCGGCGTTGCCTTCGATCATGACCTTGAGGCTGGGCGCAGAAGCCAGGTACTTGCCATGCAGTTCGGCCACGGCACTGTCTTGCGTGCGGATCACGAACTCGTCGAAGTCAAAGTAGATGCTGCGCTTCTTGGAGATGTCGCTGTTGGCATCCAGGTGGGCGGCCAGCTGGGTGGCAGCCGCCGACGGAGCCGTTGCGGCTTGCGGTGCAGCCGGGGCCGGAGCCTGGGGAGCCGGTGCGGGCGCAGCCACGGGGGCCGGAGCAGCCGCCACAGGAGCCGGTGCCGGCGGGGTGCTGGAGCAGGCGGCCAGAACCAGGGCCATCAGGGTCGCGGAGGTAAGACGCAGCATGTTTATTCCTTATGAAGCCAGAGCGCAAAAACGCAGGACAAGTCGAGAGCAAGAACTGTCGAATAGCAAAAACGAAAATGCCGGACAAAGCAGCTGCTTGTCCAGCAAGACCGACACTTTAGCCGATGAACATGAACGCCATGAGACATCGTTATCACAAATGGCATCAGGGCGTTACTTTGTTACTTTGCGGCGGACCACCGCCAGCAGGGCCAGCAGTGCGGCACCCCACAACGGCCACAGGCCCCAGCGGCCCGCCCAGCGGGCAAATGGCGTGAGGCCGGTGCGCCCCTCGGCCTGCCCCACCAGCACGCCCTGACGGTGCGGTGCGAGCTGGTCGGTGACACGGCCCCGGTGGTCGATGATGACGGTCGCGCCCGTGTTGGTGGCGCGCAGCATGGGCCGCTGCAACTCCAGCGCCCGCAGGCGCGAGATCTGCAGGTGCTGATCGACCGCCACCGTCTCGCCAAACCAGCCGATGTTGCTGACGTTGGCCAGCACCGTGGGCGCACGCGCTTCGTCGATGAAGCGGGCAGCCAACTCCTCGCCGAACAGGTCTTCGTAGCAGATGTTGGGCGCGACCCGCTGGCCGGCCACGGCAAACGAGGGTGGCGCCAGCGGGCCGCGCGAGAAGTCGCCCAGCGGCATCTGCATCAGGGTGACAAACCAGCGGAAGCCCCAGGGAATGAACTCGCCGAACGGCACCAGATGGTGCTTGTCATAGCGATACGCCGGCTGGCCCGGCGCCAGCCCGGCTGCGGCGTTGGTGTAGCCGGACTCGAAGTCGCCCAGCGGCACGCCGATCAGCGCATGCGTGCGACCCTGGCTGAAGCGCTGCTCCAGCGCCGCCCACAGACCCTGCGGCAGCTGGTCGGGCAACAGCGGAATGGCGGTCTCGGGGGCGATGACCAGATCGGTCTGCGCCGCCTGCAGCGCCCGCACATGCCAGGTGAGCGTGGCGGGCAGGTGCGAGGGGTCGAACTTCTCGTCCTGCGCCACATTGCCCTGCAGCAGCGTGACGCTGAGCGAGCCGGCCGGCGCGGTGAAATCAGTTCCTCGCCCGGCGGGCAGCAGCCCTAGACCCACGAGGATGACGACCGATATCGCAGGCCTCAACACACCCGCCGCACCGCGCCGCAGCCACAGCGCGCGCAAACCCGCCGCGACCGGCACGCTCAACGCGGCCGCTGCCGCGCCCATGCCGTAGACGCCCGCCCAGGGCGCCAGCAGCGCCAGCGGGCCATCGACGTGGGCGTAGCCGCTCGCACCCCACGGAAAACCGGTGAAGATCTGGCCGCGCAGCAATTCGGACGCCAGCCACAGCGCCGCCCACAGCAGCGCGTCCCAGCCAGGATGGCCCCGCCGCCAGCGCACGAACAGCACCGCCGCCAACACCACCACCAGCGCCAGCGCTGCGGCCAGCGCCAGCACGGCCAGGGCCGCCAGCCAGGCCGGCAGCTGGCCGTAGCGATGCATGCTGATGAACAGCCACCAGAAGGTCGACGCCAGCCAGGTCGTGCCGAACAGCGCGCCGATCCAGGCGGCCTGGCGCGGGGTGCGGAGGTGGTCCGCGCCACCCGACAGCAGCGCCACCAGCAGCGCCAGCGCCAGCACTTGCAGGGCGCCGCATGGCGTGGGCGCCAGCGACAGCGCGTGCAGCCCGCCCGCCAGCACGGACAGCGTCAGCGTGGCCCACCAGGCACCCCGGGCACGCACCGGCGCACCGGCCCTCACGGCCGCCGCGTCACTCACCCGCCGCCTGGAGCGTTGCGCGCGTGACCTTGAACCAGCGCACGGCGCCGCCGCGCGTGAGCATGACGCTGAAGCGCAGCCCGCCCACATCGACCGATTCGCCCCGGCGCGGCACGCGGCCCAGCTCATGGGCGATCAGGCCGCCAATGGTGTCGAAGCCGTCCAGCGGCAGGTCGACGGCGAAGTTCTGGTTGACCGCGCTGATGTCGGCGTCGCCCGCCACGCGCTGGCTGCCGTCGGCCAGGGTGTAGATGCCGGACTCGCCGTCCTTGTCGTCGAACTCGTCCTCGATCTCGCCGACGATTTCCTCAAGCACGTCCTCGATGGTGATCATGCCGGCGAGCCGGCCGAACTCGTCGACCACCAGCGCCAGGTGGTTGCGGTTGGCGCGGAAGTCGCGCAGCAACTCGTTGAGGTTCTTCGATTCGGGCACGAACAGCGGCGGCCGCAGCAGGGTGCGCAGGTTGAGGTCCGGCGCCCGGTGCAGCTTGAGCAGATCCTTGGTCAGCAGGATGCCGATGATGTTCTCGCGCTCGCCCTCGTAGACCGGGAATCGCGAGTGGCCGGTGCTGATCACCAGGCCGAGCAGTTGGTCATAGGGCGCGGCGATGTCGAGCAGGTCGATGCGTGGGGCGGCGACCATCGCGTCACCGGCGCTCAACTCGGCCATGCGGATCACGCCTTCGAGCATGGCGCGCGATTCGGGGCCGATCAGCTCACGGTGCTCGGCGTCGGCCAGGGACTCGATCAGCTCGTCGGTGGAATCGGGGCCGGGGGAGAGGAACTCGACCACGCGCTCGAACAGCGTGCGGCGGTCGGTGGGGCGCGCACGGCCTCCATCACGAGGGGTGCGCGGGCCAGACTGGGGTTCGGACACGGCGGGGTGCCTGAAGTTGAGAGACAAGAAGAATACCGCAAGCACTGTCGCAGCCATGTGACGGCCCGGCGGGCTGTCTTGACAGCGCGCCGGGCTTGACTGACAGTCATCCACCCCCATATCGCGGGGTTGCGACCTCAGAAAGCATTTGCACCATGTCTACCGGCCTGATCCCCGTCACCATCCTCACCGGCTTTCTCGGCTCGGGCAAGACCACGCTGCTCAAGCGCGTGCTGTCCGAGGCCCATGGCCAGAAGATCGCCGTGATCGAGAACGAATTCGGCGAAGAGAACATCGACAACGAGATCCTGGTAGCCGATACCCAGGAACAGATCATCCAGATGAACAACGGCTGCATCTGCTGCAGCATCCGCGAAGACCTGCGCTCGACGCTGGCCGACCTGGCCGCCAAGCGCCGCAAGGGCGAGTTGAGCTTCGACCGCGTGGTGATCGAGACCACCGGCTTGGCCGACCCCGGCCCGGTGGCGCAGACCTTCTTCATGGACGACGAGGTGGCCGAGAGCTTCCTGCTCGACTCCATCCTGACCCTGGTGGACGCCAAGCACGCCGGCCAGCAGCTCGACACCCGCCAGGAAGCGCGCCGCCAGGTGGGCTTTGCCGACCTGATCTTCATCAGCAAGACCGATCTGGTCGACGCGGCCACGGTGGATGCACTGGCGCACCGCCTCAAGCACATGAACCCGCGCGCACCGCAACACCGCGTGCACTTCGGCGAGGTGCCGATTGCCGACGTGTTCGACCTGCGCGGCTTCAACCTCAACGCCAAGCTGGAAATCGACCCCGAGTTCCTGAGCGCCGCCGACGACCACGGACACGATCACGACCACCATGATCACGACCACGAACATGGCGAGCACTGCGACCACCCGCACCACCACGTGCACGACGACGACGTGAAATCGTTCGTCTTCCGCGCCAGCCGGGCCTTCAATCCGGCCAAGCTCGAAGACTTCCTGGGCAGCGTGGTGGAGATCTACGGCCCGCGCCTGCTGCGCTACAAGGGCGTGCTCTACATGAAGGGCACCGAGCGCAAGGTGATCTTCCAGGGCGTGCACCAGCTGATGGGCAGCGACCTCGGCCCGCAGTGGCTCAGCGGCGAAGAACGCGGCAGCAAGATGGTTTTCATCGGCATCGACCTGCCGCGCGAGGTATTTCAGCAAGGACTGGAGCAGTGCCTGATCTGAGTCAAAAACGCCAGCCCGCCCCCGCCGGGGACGTGGCTACAATCCGCGCGCTCAAACCGGCAACCGACCTGGGTGCCACGACAGTGGGCCGGCGGCGCCGGACCCGACTACACGCAGGCGCCCGGGGGCCAACCGCCCCCGCATACAAGAACAACGCCCCCGGTTCGCGCCCACGACCTCCAACCTGTCAGTCACTCGAGTCGCCCCATGTCCAAGACAGATACACCACGCGCCCCCAACAAGGCTGACCCGAAACTCGTCAACGCCTGGAAGACCAAGTCCGGCGCCGAGATGAACGACGCCGAGCTGTTGTCCATGCCCGAAACCGAGTACATGAACGACAAGCAGCTCGAGTTCTTCCGCGTGCGCCTGAAGCAGCAGAAGGATGATCTGCTGGCCAACGCCGGCGAGACCACCGAGCACCTGCGCGAAGACACCACCATCGTCCCTGACCCGGCCGACCGCGCCACCATCGAGGAAGAGCACGCGCTGGAACTGCGCACCCGCGACCGCGAGCGCAAGCTGCTCAAGAAGATCACGCAATCGCTGAGCCGGATTGAATCGGGCGAATACGGCTATTGCGACGAAACCGGCGAGCCGATCGGCCTGGGCCGCCTGCTGGCGCGACCCACCGCTACACTGTCGCTAGAGGCGCAGCAGCGCAGGGAACTCAAGCAAAAGTTGTTCGGCGACTGAGCCCTGTCCGCGCCGCCACCCCCACTCTTCGGTGCGGCACGGGACCGTCTTCATGACTGACTTCAAGGACTCCTCACCCAAGAGCGGTTTTTTCCGCAAGGTGGTGCGCTTCGCGCTAAATCCCACCACCGACTGGGCCGACCTCAACAGCACCGGCGGCGCGCTGCGTGAGAACGACGAGGCCAAGAGCGAGCTCAAGGCCATGATCGAGCGCAAGCGTCGCAACGACTTCGTGCGCAAGCGCGAACTCGACATGCTGCGCAAGATCCGCCGCGACGGCCTGACCGGCGAAGGCCTGGCCGGGCTGGAGGGCCTCTCGCACCTGGACGACTCCGAAGTGCGTGTGGGCGACAGCCGTGACGCCAAGCCCGACAGCGACGTCAAGGACAAGATCGACGCCATCGAACGCCAGATGTCGGTCGAAACCGGCGCCGCCCTGGCCAAGCGCGGCAGCGCCGTGATGCGGGCTTCGGCGCCCGCCATGTCCGACTCCTTCTTCAGCGCCACGACCGCACCGCAGGTCATGTCCGCCGCCACGCCCGACGCCTTCAAGCCGACGACGCCGATGGACATGCTCGACCTCCGGTCCGCAGCTGCCGCGCCGCTGCCCGAGCCGGTCACCCGCAGCGCGCCCGTCAAGCCAGTCCCGGCCGTTTCGCCGCTGTACGGCGGCGGCGACTCCAACGCCTTTGCGGTCGAAGTGACCGAGCTGGCGCATGACCCTGACCTGGACGAGGCGGTGATCGCCTTCGCCAACGCCGACTTCGAGCAGTGCGAGCGCACGCTGGTCGGCCTGGTCAGTCCGGGCGGTGCCCGCTCGCAGCACAGCGAAACATGGCTGGCGCTGTTCGACCTGTACCGCGCCACCGGCCAGCAGGCCAAGTTCGACGCGCTGGCGATGGACTACGTGCAGCGCTTCGGCTGGTCGCCGCCGCAGTGGTATTCGCTGCCCAAGCTGGTGGCCAAGGCCGCCGAGGACAAGGCCGCCGGCAGCCGCCCGAGCCGCATGGGCCACATCGACGGCGCCGTGGGCTGGATCGCGCCGGAGCTGATCGAGATCGAGACCATCACGCAGCTGCGCTCGCAGCTGCTGCAAATGCCGCTGCCGTGGGTGCTGGACTGGCGCCACGCCCGCCGCATCGACGCGCAGGCCTGCACCGCGCTGAACCGGCTGCTGCAGGACTGGGCCGACGAGTCCATCGACATGAGCTGGGTCGGCGGCGAGAAGTTCTTCGCGCTGCTGTCCGAGCAGGCGCCCACCGGCATGAAGGACGTCGATCCGGCCTTCTGGCTGCTGCGCCTGGAGGCGCTGCGCCTGGCCAACCGGCCGGTCGACTTCGACCAGGTCGCCATCGACTACTGCCTGACCTACGAGGTCTCGCCGCCGTCATGGAGCCCGGCGCGCTGCACGCTGCGCATCTCCAGCGGCACCGGCGTCACGGTGGCCACGCCCAATGCGCTGTCGCTGGTCAACAGCGGCTTTGCCGAATCCGAGCCTTGCGACGAAAGCGTGCCGGCCGTCGCCAAGGTCGAACTGTCCGGCCAACTGGTCGGCGACATCGGCCCGCTGCTCAAGCAACTCGACGGCCAGATCGGCACCTCGGGGATGATCCAGGTGTCGTGCGAGCGGCTGATCCGCATCGACTTCATCGCCGCCGGCGACCTGCTCAACTGGGTGCTGACGCGCCGTGGCGAGAACCTGTCGGTGCACTTCACCGACGCGCACCGGCTGGTGGCGCTGTTCTGCGGCGCGATGGGCATCACCGAGCACGCCCGCGTCACCGTCCGCAACGTCTGACTTCACGCGCCGGCCTCGGGCTGGCGCACTCACAAGGTACCGCATGGAATCGTTTCACGGCACGACCATCCTGAGCGTGCGACGCGGCAACGTGGTCGCCATGGGCGGCGACGGCCAGGTCACGCTCGGCCACATCGTCATCAAGTCGACCGCGCGCAAGGTGCGCAAGCTGCACCGCGACCAGGTGCTGGCGGGCTTTGCCGGCGCCACCGCCGACGCGTTCACGCTGTTCGAGCGCTTCGAGGCCAAGCTCGAAAAACACCAGGGCCACCTGGTGCGCGCCGCCGTCGAACTGACGCGCGACTGGCGCACCGACCGCGTGCTGCGCAAGCTCGAAGCCATGCTGGCGGTGGCCGACCGCAGCGCCTCGCTCATCATCACCGGCAACGGCGATGTGCTGGAGCCTGAGCACGGCATCGTCGCCATCGGCTCCGGCGGCGCCTACGCCCAGGCGGCGGCCCGCGCGCTGATCCAGCACACCGAGATGGCGCCGGCCGACGTGATCAAGCGCTCGCTCGAAATTGCCGGCGACCTCTGCATCTACACCAACCAATCGCACACGATCGAGACCCTGGACTGAGAGCTGGACCGACCATGACCATGACGCCCCAGGAGATCGTCTCCGAACTCGACCGCCACATCGTCGGCCAGAACGCCGCCAAACGCGCCGTCGCCATCGCGCTGCG
This sequence comes from Leptothrix sp. (in: b-proteobacteria), assembly GCF_965250675.1. Classification (NCBI taxonomy): domain Bacteria; kingdom Pseudomonadati; phylum Pseudomonadota; class Betaproteobacteria; order Burkholderiales; family Sphaerotilaceae; genus Leptothrix; species Leptothrix sp. (in: b-proteobacteria). Next base: position 256,204 of record NZ_CBDFPH010000001.1, on the reverse strand, counting down.
CAACCGCTGGCGGCGCCAGCAGGTCGACGAGAAGCTGCGCGGCGAGATCACGCCCAAGAACATCCTCATGATCGGCCCGACCGGCGTCGGCAAGACCGAGATCGCCCGCCGGCTGGCCCGGCTGGCGGACGCGCCCTTCATCAAGGTCGAGGCGACCAAGTTCACCGAAGTGGGCTACGTCGGCAAGGACGTCGACAGCATCATCCGCGACCTGGTCGAGAGCGCCATCAAGCAGGAGCGCGAGCGCCAGACCGTGCAGATGCGCGTGCGAGCCGAAGACGCCGCCGAGGAACGCATCCTCGACGTGCTGATTCCGCCCGCCCGTGGTGCGGCGCGCCATGACTTCGGCTTTGTCGAGCCGGTCGCCCCCGCAGCCGAAAGCACCGCGCGCCAGGTCATGCGCAAGCGCTTGCGCGAAGGCACGCTCGACGACAAGGAAATCGAGCTCGACCTGGCCGTGGCCGCCCCGACGCTCGAAGTCATGGGCCCGCAGGGCATGGAAGAGATGGCCGAGCAGCTCAAGGGCCTGTTCTCGCAGATGGGCCAGGGCAAGCGCCAGACGCGCAAGGTCACCATCGCCGAGGCGCGCCGCCTGCTGCTCGACGAAGAGGCGCAGCGCCTGGTCAACGAGGACGACGTCAAGACCCGCGCCATTCGAGCCACCGAGCAGAACGGCATCGTCTTCATCGACGAGATCGACAAGGTCGCCAGCCGCAGCGACAGTGGCAGCGGCCCCGAGGTCTCGCGCCAGGGCGTGCAGCGCGACCTGCTGCCACTGGTCGAGGGCACGACCGTGACCACCAAGCACGGGCTGGTGCGCACCGACCACATCCTGTTCATCGCCTCGGGCGCCTTCCACCTGACCAAGCCGAGCGACCTGATCCCCGAATTGCAGGGCCGCTTCCCGATCCGGGTCGAGCTGCAGGCGCTGTCGGTGGCCGACTTCGAAGCCATCCTCAACAGCACCCACGCCAGCCTGATCAAGCAGTACCAGGCGCTGCTGGCCACCGAGGGCGTGCAGCTCGACTTCGGCGCCGATGCGGTGCACCGGCTGGCGCAGATCGCGTTCGACGTGAACGAGCGCACCGAGAACATCGGCGCGCGACGTCTGGCGACGGTGATGGAGCGGCTGCTCGATGAGATCAGCTTCGACGCGCCCGGCCTGAGCGGCAGCACCGTGGCGGTGGACGCGGCGATGGTCGACGGCAAGCTGACCGAGCTGGCGCGCAACGAAGACCTGTCGCGCTACGTGCTCTGAGGCACCGCGCCAGAAGCCCGCTGCCCCATGGACCCCCGGCCCGCCGAACAGCCTGACGCGCAGATCGAGGATCTGTACGCGCTGCTCGACAGCACCGACCTGTTGATGGCCTACCACGAGGCGGACGAGTTGCGCTGCCTCGTTGCCAACCGGGCCTACGCGCATGCGTTCGGCCACGATGTGGTGACCATCCACGGCCGCACGCTGGCCGAGTTGCTGGGGCTGGAGTCGATGCGGCACATCCAGCCGCTGCTGAGCCAGGTGCTGGCCGGCGGCCAACTGGTGCGCCACGAAATGCGGCTCAGGCTGCCCGAAAACCGCGACCTGTGGGCCGAGCTGACGCTGCATCCGCTGGCCGATGCCGCCGGGCAGCTGCAGGGCCTGTTCGTGCAGATTGCCGACCTGACGCGCCACCACGACACCGAGCGGGCACTGCTCGAATCCGAAGAACGCCTCGCGCGCTTCATGCAGGCCAGCGTCGAAGGCATCCTGTTCCACCACGAAGGCCACATCACCGACGCCAACCCCGCCGCCTGCACGCTGCTGGGCTACACCGTGCATGAGCTGATGGGCCGGCTGGCGCTGGAGCTCATCGCGCCCGAGCAGCGCACCCGCGTCTCGCACCTGTGGGCTGACGGGGTCGAGTTGAGCTTCGAGTCCTGCGTGCTGCACCGCGACGGCGAGCGCATTCCGGTCGAGCTGATCGAACGCGGCCCGCTGCGGCAGGCCCAGGCGCTGCGCATGATCGTGCTGCGCGACCTGCGCGACCGCCACGCGGCCCAGGCGCGGCTGCACTACATGGCGCACCACGACACGCTCACCGGCCTGCCCAACCGGCAGGCCTTCATGGCGCAGCTGGAACACATGATGGTCGCCGGCCGCGCCGCGGGCACCCAGCTGGCGCTGCTGTTCATCGATCTGGACCACTTCAAGCGCGTCAACGAATCGATGGGCCACGCCGCCGGCGACGCGCTGCTCAAGACCGTGGCGCGCCGCATCCACGAACAGGTGCGCAGCACCGACCGGCTGGCGCGCTTTGGCGCCGATGAGTTCATGGTGCTGCTGCCGGGCGTGCGCGACACCGCCGACGTGAGCCAGGTCGCCCGCAAGCTGCTGACCGTGGTGGCCGCGCCGCTCGATGTGCAGGGCCAGCCGATCTCGGTCACGCCGTCGATCGGCATTGCGCTGTTTCCGCGCGACGGCGTCACGCCCGAGGTGCTGATCAAGCACGCCGACGCCGCCATGCACGTCGCCAAGTCGCAGGGCCGCGCCACGCTGACCTACTTCGATCAGGCGGTGGTCGACTCGGCCTACGCCAACCTGGTGCTTGAAGGCGAACTCGGCCACGCCATTGCACACCATGAATTTGCGCTGCACTTCCAGCCGCAGGTGCGCGGCAGCGACGGCCAGCCGGTGGGCGTGGAGGCGCTGATCCGCTGGCAGCACCCCGAGCGCGGTCTGCTCAAGCCCGACGAGTTCATCGCGCTGGCCGAGCAGCACCGGCTGATCGTGCCCATCAGCGCCTGGGTGCTGCAGGAGGCGGCGCGCCACGCCCAGCGCTGGCACGCCGCCGGCCTGGCGCTGACGGTGGCCGTCAACCTGTCGGCGCTGCAGTTCGAGGCGCCGGACTTCATCGCCTCCATCGAGCTGCTGCTGCACGACACCGCCCTGCCGCGCGGCTGGCTGGAGCTGGAGCTGACCGAGCGCATGCTGATGGACAACGTGCCCGCCGTGCGCGAGCGCCTGTTCCGGCTGCGCGCGCTCGGCGTCAGGCTGTCGGTGGACGACTTCGGCACCGGCTATTCATCGCTGGCGCAGCTGCGCCACCTGCCGATCGACAAGCTCAAGATCGACCGCAGCTTCGTGCACGACCTGCCGGGCGACCGCGATGCCACGGCGATCGCCAGCGCCATCATCAGCCTCGCGCACGGCCTGGGGCTGACGGTGGTGGCCGAGGGCGTGGAGACCGAGGCCCAGCGCCAGTACCTGATCGCGCAGGGCTGCCACCAGCTGCAGGGCATGGGCATCAGCGCGCCGCTGAATGCGGCCGACCTGCAGGCGTGGATTGCCGGGCGCAAACCCGTCGACAAACAGGCCGGCCCATAAGCCGGCTCAGAGCAGCCCGGCAGCCTCGCGTTCGGCGGCGATCTTCAGCAGGCCGTCAAACACCAGCGTGTCGACCAGCTCGACCGGCCGGCGCGTGATCGGTGCGAGCTTGACCGCCGCGCCACCCGACATGAAGACCCGCGCCGACAGGCCGCAGCGCCCGCTCAGCTGGTCGTGCATGCGCTCGACCGCGCCGGCAATGCCGAAGGCGCCGCCGCTCATCAGCGCGTCGCTGGTGTTGAGGGGGAAATCGCGCACCTCGCCGGTGGGCACGCGCAGGCCGGCGGTGCCGGACTCCAGCGCCTTGAGCATCAGGCCGAAGCCCGGCAGGATCAGCCCGCCCAGGAAGTGGCCTTCGGCATCCAGTGCGTCGACGGTGACCGCCGTGCCCACCATCACCACCACCGCCGGCCCGGGCGTGCCGCTGGCCAGCACCCGCTGGCGCGCGCCGACCAGCGCCAGCCAGCGGTCGGTGCCGAGGCGGCCCGGGTGCTCGTAGCCATTGACCACGCCGCCGCCATAAGCGTCAGACGCCAGCCAGCGCGGCTCCAGGTCCCAGAGTTCGAGTTGCTCCTCGACCCGCCGCCGCACCGCCTGACCCGCCACCACGCAGCCCAGCATCGCGGTGGGATGCGGCAGGTGCGCCCATTCGCGCTCGGCCAGCTGGTCGATGTTTTCCAGAAATACCGCGCCATGCGCCAGCAACGCCGCGCCCGGACAGGGGGCGCTGTAGAGGCTCCATTTGAGCCGGGTGTTGCCGATGTCCAGGGCGAGGAAACTCATGCAGGTTCAGCTCAGGCAGGGCCGCACCCGGTGTGGCGGTGCGGCAGTCGATCAGAAGGTGAGGGGGCGGAGTCTACGACTCGATCAGCCTCTCGACCCGCCGCAGGAGCTGATTTGCCGCCTCGGCCTCCAGCAGCCGGCTGAGGCGGACCTGCACCTCGGGCAGCAGCTGCCGCAATTCAGTCCGGCTGCGCACCCGGCGCAAGCGCAGCAACGTGACGATGGCGCTGACCGGTGCGACCGCGCGCAGCGTCTGCGACAGCAACTCGCGCGCCTCGGCCAGACCGGTGTCGATCTGGTCCAGCCCCATCAGCTCGGTGTTGCCCAAGGGCATGCCGGGGCCGAGGGTGTCGCCGGCCTCTGCGTCACTCCCGGCTCTGGACGACCAGGCGGCGGGCGGCGGTTGCACCACGTCCACGGCGCAGGGCATGGGCCGGGTCATCACGATCAGGCCCAGCGCGATCAGCTCATCGACATAGGCCTTGGACACACCGGCCTGCGCGCCCAGCCGCACCACCTCGTCGAGCGGGCGCTGGCCGTCGACCAGCAGCAACACCGCACGGTGGCGTTGCGACAGCCGCTGCCCACCGGCGACCAGTTCGGCGTGGCCGGCCACGGTCTTGCATGGAATCCTCACGCGAGCACCTCTGGGTGTAGCCTGGCGCGCGGACCTCAAGGGCGACCCGTGAAACGCACCAAATGAGGAATTGTGCGCGCTTTTGGGGCACGTCCGGGTCGGCTGCCGCCCCGCTCACGCTCAGGCCGCGCGGGCCTCGACGTGCGCCTGCTTGTGATACAGGAACTCCAGCACGGCCTCCCGGCTTTGCAGGTAGTCGGTGTTGTGCGCCATCTCCAGGCGCGGGCGGAACTGCTCGCGGATCGGCGGCAGCGGCACGCGGTGCACCTCGCCGATGGTGGCGGCCGGGCCGTTGGTGAGCATGACGATGCGGTCGCTCAGCAGCACGGCTTCGTCGACGTCGTGCGTCACCATCATCACGGTCGAGCCGGTGGTGGCAACGATCTTCATCAGCTCGTCCTGCAGCTTGGCGCGCGTGAGCGCATCGAGCGCACCGAAGGGCTCGTCCATCAGCAGCATCTTGGGCTCCATGGCCAGCGCCCGGGCGATGCCCACGCGCTGCTTCATGCCGCCGGAGATCTCACCCGGGCGCTTGTCGCGGGCGTGGCTCAGGCCGACCAATTCCAGCGCGTTCTGTGCCCGCACGCGCAGCTGCACCTTCTTCTCGTCGGCGCCGAACACGCGCTCGACCGCCAGGTAGACGTTCTCCAGGCACGTCATCCACGGCAGCAGGGAGTGGTTCTGGAACACCACCGCGCGCTCCGGGCCGGGGCCGCGCAGTTCACGGTCTTCGAGCAGCAGCACGCCGCTGGTCGGCGTGGTCAGGCCGGCCACCAGGTTCAGCAGCGTCGACTTGCCGCAGCCGGAGTGGCCGATCAGCGAGATGAACTCGCCGCGCGCCACATCCAGGTTCACATCGCGCAGCGCCACGAAGGTGCCCTGCTTGGTCGGGAAGGACATGCCGACGTTCTCGATGCGCAGGAAACGCGCGCTGCGCTCGTCCAGGGTGCGGTGGGCGGAAGTGCTCATGATGGAAGTCCTTTGCAGCCAGATCAGTTGTAGTCAAAGCGACGGGCAATCCAGACCAGCAGCGCTTCCAGCGCCAGGCCCACGCCACCGATGATGAAGATCGCGATCAGGATGTGCGCCACGTTGAGGTTGTTCCACTCGTCCCACAGCCAGAAGCCGATGCCCTGGCCGCCGGTCAGCATCTCGGCCGCCACGATCACCAGCCACGCCGTGCCGACCGCCAGCCGCACGCCGGTCAGCATGTAGGGCAGCACGGCGGGGAACAGGATCTTGCGCATCACCGTCCATTCGCTCAGGTTGAGCACGCGGGCGACGTTGAGGTAGTCCTGCGGCACCTGGCGCACGCCCACCGCAGTGTTGATCACCATCGGCCAGATCGAGCAGATGAAGATCGTCCAGATCGCCGCCGGGTTGGCGGCCTTGAACACCATCAGCCCGATCGGCAGCCAGGCCAGCGGCGACACCGGCCGCAGCAGGCTGATGAGCGGCTCCAGCATCTGGTTGAGGAAGTTGAAGCGCCCGATCATGAAACCGAGCGGAATCCCCACCAGCGCCGCCAGCCCGAAGCCCAGCCCGACGCGCTTCAACGACGACAGGATGTTCCAGCCGATGCCCTGGTCGTTCGGGCCCTTGATGTAGAACGGGTCCGAGAACAGCTCCACCGCCGAATGCCACACCGGCACCGGCCCGGGCAGCTGCTTGTCGCCGGTCTGCGAGATCACCTGCCAGACCAGCAGCAGCATGACGAAGCCCAGCACTGGCGCCAGCAAGCGCGTCAGCGTGCGGCGGCGCTGGGCACGCGCCATCGCGGCCGACTGCTCCTTCAACTTGATCTGCACGTCGGTCAGCGGGGCCGCGCCGGGCACGGCGGACGACAGCGCCTTGACCGGCGACGTGTCGGCGGGGCTGGCGGCGGCAGCCGTCGTCAGGGGCATGGTGGTGGCGTTCATCGAAGGCTCCTGCGGGCGGCCGGGTCAGGCCGCCTTGATCTTGAAACTGGCGGCGTACTTGGCGGGGTCCTTGCCGTCCCAGACCGTGCCGTCCATGAGCTTGGCACTGCGCAAGTCGGACTTGGGCACGTTGACCTTGAGCTGAGTGGCAGCCTCCTTGTAGAGCGCCGTCTTGTTGATGGCGCGGGCCACGCCCAGATAGTCGATCTCGCCCTTGGCCAGGCCCCAGCGCTTGTGCTGGGTCAGGAACCACATGCCATCCGACAGGTAGGGGTAGTTGACCGCGCCGTCGTTGAAGAACTTCATGGCGTTCGGGTCGTCCCAGGTCTTGCCCAGGCCGTTCTGATAGCGGCCCAGGATGCGCTGGTTGATCGCGTCCACCGAGGTGTTGATGTAGGACTTCTCGGCCACCACGTCGGCCATCTTCAGCTTGTTCTGCAGGCTGGCGTCGATCCAGCGGCCGGCCTCCAGAATGGCCATGATCGCGGCGCGCGCGCTGTTGGGGTTCTTGGTGACGAACTCGTTGGTGGCGCCCAGCACCTTCTCGGGATGGTCTTTCCAGATGTCCTGGGTGGTGATGGCGGTGATGCCGATGCCGTCCATGATGGCGCGGTGGTTCCACGGCTCGCCGACGCAGAAGCCATCCATATTGCCCACGCGCATGTTGGCCACCATCTGCGGCGGCGGCACGGTGATGACCTTGGCGTCCGTCATCGGGTTGATGCCGTTGGCCGCCATCCAGTAGTACAGCCACATCGCGTGGGTGCCGGTCGGGAAGGTCTGCGCGAAGGTGTACTCGCGCGGCTCGGCCTTCATCAGCTTGGCCAGACCCGCGCCGTCGACCGCGCCCTTGTCGGCGAGCTTCTTCGACAGCGAGATCGCCTGGCCGTTGTTGTTGAGCGTCATCAGCACGGCCATGTCCTTCTTGGCGCCACCGATACCCAGATGCACGCCGTAGACCAGGCCGTAGAGCACGTGCGCAGCGTCCAGCTCACCGTTGACGAGCTTGTCGCGCACGGCGGCCCAAGAGGCTTCCTTGCTGAGCACGAACTTGACGCCGTACTTCTCGTCGAACTTCAACACCGAGGCCATCACCACCGACGCGCAGTCGGTCAGCGGGATGAAGCCGATGCGGATCTCCTTCTTTTCGGGCGCGTCCGAGCCGGCGGCCCAGGCCGTGCCGGCGAGTCCGGTAGAACCCACTGCGGCCAGCGCAGCGGCTTGCTGCAGGGCTTGGCGGCGTGCAGGGTTGAAAAAACCGTCGTGCTGACTCATGGCTTCACTCCAAAAAAAGACGGCGTCACGATCGAGATCCGGCGCCTGGCATGCGCCAGAACGACCGGGACGATCGGACGCCGTTGTCCAAAAATGTCCCACCTAGTGAGACCGCATCGCTGAGGCCTCGTGTCTACCTATGCAGGCACCGTGCCAGCTTTTCCAGCCTCTGCGCATGGCAGCCCTGCACCCCGGTGGCGCCGCTCCCGGCGCACCAAGCACACGCATCGACTCCCGGAAAACCGCGCCTGGATGGTGCGCCGCAGCATTGCTGGTGCATGCACGCCGCAATGGCACGCCAGATCAGGCCAAGTACCAAGTGACGTTTACGTCAACGTCAATCAGAATCACCCGGAATCGACTGGAGCCCCACATGACCGACCTCAGCGCCGACTACCAGGCCCTTGCCAACTATCGCCCGACCCACAAGGTGCGCTTCGTCACCGCCGCCAGCCTGTTCGACGGCCACGACGCTTCGATCAACATCATGCGGCGCATCCTGCAGGGCATGGGCAGCGAGGTGATCCACCTCGGCCACAACCGCTCGGTCGACGAAGTCGTCACCGCCGCGCTGCAAGAAGACGTGCAGGGCATCGCGGTCAGCTCTTACCAGGGCGGCCACGTCGAGTACTTCAAGTACATGGTCGAGTTGCTGCGCGCGCGCGGCGGCGAGCACATCCAGGTCTTCGGCGGCGGTGGCGGCGTGATCGTGCCGGCCGAAATCCGCGAACTGCAGGCCCACGGCGTGCGCATCTTCAGCCCCGAAGACGGCCAGCGCATGGGCCTGGCCGGCATGATCGGCGAGATGGTCATGCGCTGCGACCGCAGCCTCTCCGACCACGCGCCCACCGACCTGGGCGCGCTGCAAGGCCACACCGAAGCCGCCTGGCGCGCACTGGCCCAACTCATCACCGCCGTGGAAAACGGCCAGGCCGACGCCGCGCTGCTCGGCCAGATGCGCGAGGCCGCCCCAGCCCGCACCACGCCCGTGCTCGGCATCACCGGCACCGGCGGCGCCGGCAAATCCAGCCTGACCGACGAGTTGATCCGCCGCTTCCGGCTCGACCAGGACGACGCGCTGCGCATCGCCGTCATCAGCATCGACCCCAGCCGGCGCAAGAGCGGCGGCGCGCTGCTGGGCGACCGCATCCGCATGAATGCGATTGCGCCGTGGCAGCAAGGCCCGCGCGTCTACATGCGCTCGCTGGCGACGCGCGACACCGGCTCGGAAATCTCTGCCGCCCTGCCCGACGTGCTGGCCGCCACAAAACTGGCCGGCTTCGACCTGATCATTGTCGAAACCTCCGGCATCGGCCAGGGCGACGCGGCCATCGTGCCGCACGTCGATATTCCGATGTACGTCATGACGCCCGAATTCGGCGCCGCCAGCCAGCTCGAAAAAATCGACATGCTGGACTTTGCCGAATTTGTCGCCATCAATAAATTCGACCGCAAGGGCGCCGCCGACGCGCAGCGCGACGTCGCCAAACAGGTGCAGCGCAACCGCGAAGCCTTCACCGTCATGCCCGACCAGATGCCGGTGTTCGGCACCATGGCCAGCCGCTTCAATGACGACGGCGTCACCGCGCTCTATCAGGCCCTGAAACCCCGCCTGGCCGAATGCGGCCTGACCTTGCGCGAAGGCCGCCTGCCGCTGGTGCATACCCGCCACAGCACGCACCAAACCCCCATCGTGCCGGTCGGCCGCACCCGTTATCTGGCCGAAATCACCGACACCGTGCGCGGCTACAAGGCCCGCACGCAAAAACAGGCCCGCCTCGCGCGCGAGATTCAGCAACTGCGCGCCAGCGCCCAGATGCTGCAACTCGACAACCCCAACAAGACCCGTGGCGTCAACACCCTGACCGAATTGGCCGAGCAGCGCGAAACCCAGCTCGACCCCAGCGCCCGCAAACTGCTGGCCCTGTGGCCGGAAATGCAGCGCGCCTACGCCGGTGACGACTACGTCGTGAAAATCCGCGACAAGGAACTGCGCACGCGCCTGATTCACACCACGCTCAGCGGCAGCAAGATCCGCAAGGTCGCCCTGCCCCAATATGAAGACCACGGCGAACTGCTGAAATGGCTGATGCTGGAAAACGTGCCCGGCAGTTTTCCGTATACCGCCGGCGTTTTTGCCTTCAAGCGCGAAGGCGAAGATCCCACGCGCATGTTTGCCGGCGAAGGCGACGCCTTCCGCACCAACCGCCGCTTCAAACTCGTCAGCGAAGGCATGCCGGCCAAGCGCCTGAGCACCGCCTTTGATTCGGTCACGCTCTACGGCGCCGATCCGGCACCGCGCCCCGATATTTACGGCAAGGTCGGCAACGCCGGCGTCAGCATTGCCACGCTCGACGATTTGAAGGTGCTTTACTCAGGCTTCGATCTCTGCTCGCCGAGCACCAGCGTCAGCATGACCATCAACGGCCCGGCGCCCAGCATTCTGGCCATGTTCATGAACACCGCCATCGATCAGCAGCTGGATAAATTCCTGACCGACAACGGCCGCCCGCCTACCGACACCGAAGCCGCCAAGATCCGCGAATGGGTGCTGGCCAACGTGCGCGGCACCGTGCAGGCCGATATCCTGAAAGAAGACCAGGGCCAGAACACCTGCATCTTCTCGACCGAATTCAGCCTCAAGGTCATGGGCGATATCGCCGAATACTTTGTGCACCACGACGTGCGCAATTTCTACTCGGTATCGATTTCGGGCTATCACATCGCCGAAGCTGGCGCCAACCCGATCAGCCAACTCGCCTTCACGCTCAGCAACGGCTTCACCTTTGTGGAAGCTTATCTGGCGCGCGGCATGCATATCGATGATTTCGCGCCCAACCTGAGTTTCTTCTTCAGCAACGGCATGGACCCGGAATACACCGTGCTCGGCCGCGTCGCCCGCCGCATCTGGGCCGTGGCCATGAAAGAGAAATACGGCGCCAACGAACGCAGCCAGAAACTCAAATATCACATTCAAACGTCTGGCCGCAGCCTGCACGCGCAGGAGATCCAGTTCAACGACATCCGCACCACGCTGCAGGCGCTGATTGCCGCCTACGACAACTGCAATTCCCTGCACACCAATGCGTTTGATGAGGCCATCACCACGCCCACCGAAGAATCGGTGCGCCGCGCCATGGCGATCCAGCTCATCATCAACCGCGAATGGGGCCTGGCGAAAAACGAAAACCCGAACCAGGGCGCCTTCATCATCGATGAACTGACCGAGCTGGTCGAGGAAGCCGTGCTGGCCGAATTCGAGAAAATCGCCGACCGCGGCGGCGTCCTGGGCGCGATGGAAACCGGTTATCAGCGCAGCAAGATTCAGGAAGAATCCATGCACTACGAGATGCTCAAGCACACCGGCGAATACCCCATCATCGGCGTCAACACCTTCCGCAACCCGCACGGCGACGAAGCCACCGGGCCGCTCGAACTGGCGCGCTCGACCGAAGAAGAAAAGCAGTCCCAGCTGTCACGCCTGAGCGATTTCCACCACCGCAACGCCGAGGCGTCACCCGCGATGCTGCAACGCCTTCAGCAGGCGGTGATCGACAACGGCAATGTGTTCGAGGTGCTGATGGACGCCGTGCGCGTCTGCAGTCTGGGGCAGATCACGAATGCATTGTTCGAGGTGGGGGGGCAGTACCGGCGCAGCATGTGAGGCGCGCAAGCACCGCCAGACCCGCAGATCAGCCCTCACTCCCGCCGCCAAACCCCCGCCAGCGCCCCCAGTTTCTGCCGCAGCGTCAACCGCTCATCCGACACCGCGTCCAGGAAATCCGACAGGCGCTTGGACTTGACCATGGTGTAGAAGGTCAGCGCGGTGGTGAAGAGACCGACCCCGGCGAAGACCAGGGCGCGTTGCCAGAGCGGCGCGTCGGCTTCGGCCAGCAGGTTCATGCCGAGGAAGCCGGTGGTGATGGTGCCGATCAGGCCGAAGATGGTGACCACCGTCAGGCGCACCACGGTGTTGGCCTGGCGGCGCAGGCTGTCGGCGTCGAGGTAGCCGTTCATGTCGGCGATGCGTTCCTTGACCTCGGAGTAGAGCGGGTCGACCCCCAGGTGGCCGGTGGTGAGGTGGAACAGCGCGCGCACGTGGGGCTGCTCGGAAACCTCGTGGAACCAGTAGCGGTGGGTGAAGCGCAGGAAGCCTTCGAAGCTGGCGCGGATGGCGCGCTTGAAGCGGCGCACGCTGGCGGCGTCGCCGACGTGCAGGCCCTTGAGCGCCTCGACCAGCCGGTCGCTGAACATCAGCAGCGCGGCTTTCTGGAAGTGGGCGATCAGGAAGACCAGGAAGTGCTGGTGGCGGAACTGGGCCAGCACGCCGCGGTCGCGGCAGCCGTAGAACTCGGCGCTGGCGTCGCCCACCACGACCAGCGCGTGGCCGCTGCACAGATAACGCGTGTGGGGCGCGGCGCCGGACGGGGTCCAGAAGCGGTCGTAGCAGTGGCGCGCCTCGAAGTCGGCCAGATGGGTGTCGCTGGCCTGCGCTTCCACGCCGCCCGCGCCGGTGACAAGCGCCAGGCGCACGAAGTCCTGCCGCGACAGGTCCTGCGGCCGGTCGAGCGCCAGGAAGGCCATCATGGGCATGCGGTAGTACTCGATCTGGCGGAAGCGCAGCAGGCCAGGCTCGTCGGAGTGGTCGCTGACCAGTGGGTGCAGCACGTGCGCCCAGTGGCTGGCGATGCGCGGGGCGCGGTGTTCGGCCACGTGTGACAGGAAGGCTTCGCGCTGGTGGGCGTCCGACGCCGCCACCACGCGGCCGGCGGCATCGAGCCATTCGGCACTGGCCAGGCAGTGCAGCGCCTGGCCGCTGGCGTCCCAGCCCGACGGGTAGGCGCGGCCGCAGCGGTACATCAGCTCCTGCGCCTGGGCCAGCGGCAGGTCGTGGGCCGCGACTTCGACGTTGAGCAGCACCACGTCGACATCGAAGAAGAAGTACAGGTCGAGGTGGACGATGTCGAGCGTGACGGGCGCGTCCTGCGGCCGGGTGCGCACGCGGATCTGGGCGATATCGTGGCGGCGGAAGATGCGCATGGGCGAGTCGGCATCCCCCCGGCGTACATCACCCGGGCGAGCGTCGGTGCGGGCCTCGCCGCGCTGCGAGCGGCCCTCGCCATACAGGAAGCGCTGCACCACGGGCAGGAAGGCGACGAACTCGTTGTAGTGGCGCTCGTGGAAGCGGTCGCCCTCGCCGGTGTATTCGTCGACCACCTCGCGCCAGGGTGTGGCGTCACCCATGTCGCGCAGCACGCGCCAGGGCCGGGCGTGGGCCTCGGCCTGGCCGCCGGGGCCGGGCACCGGCATCAGGCGCAACGGCCACAGCAGCACCTGGCGCAGTTGGCGCACCAGAACGGGGGAATCGGCGGCGTCAAGGGCGGGAGGGTGCGTGTCGCTGGGCATGCAAACGAGTGTAGGCAAGCGGCTGAGCCTGTCACCCCTCGCCTACGCGCATACCAGAGCCGCGAAGTTGTGGCCTAATTCAGCCCTTCGAAAATTCGATCTCCTCACCTGTTCACCGGAGCCACTCATGGGCAACAAGATTCAAACCGAAGCCGACCGCAAGGCCACTCCCCGTCCCCCCGCCCCCAAGGGCGTGTGCTTCACCGTTGGCCGTGGCCAAAAGTGCAGCCTGGAGCGTGGCGCGCACACGCGCAGCAAGAAGAACCCCGGCAAGCGCCCCTCCAAAGGCGGCTGACACCCGGTGGACGCAACCCGCTTCTGCAGCGGAGTTGCCCCCAGCAAGGCGGCCTTCAGGGCCGTCTTGTCGTTTGTGAACTGACACTTGTGCGCTCAAGCGCCTGCCCGCCATGCTCCGCATCACTGAACTGCGCCTGCCGCTCAACCACGCCGAGGACGCGCTGCGCCCGGCCATCGTGGCGCGGCTGGGCCTGCAAGACGATGCCGATCTGGCCGGCTTCACCGTCTTCAAGCGCGCCTACGACGCCCGCAAGAAAACGGCGGTGGTGCTGATCTACACGGTCGATTGCGAGCTGGCCGCAGGCGTCGATGAAGCCGCGCTGCTGGCCTTCTGGACCGGCGACATCCACATCAAGCCCAGCCCAGACACCACCTACCGGTTCGCGGGCCACGCGCCGGCGGATTTCTACGCCTCGGGCGAGCGGCTGCGCCCGCTGGTGATCGGCTTCGGCCCGTGCGGGCTGTTCGCGGCGCTGGTCCTGGCGCAGATGGGCCTCAAGCCCATCGTGCTGGAGCGCGGCACCCAGGTACGCGAGCGCACCAAGGACACCTGGGGCCTGTGGCGCCAGGGCGTGCTGACACCCGAGTCGAACGTGCAGTTCGGCGAGGGCGGCGCCGGCACCTTCAGCGACGGCAAGCTCTGGAGCCAGATCTCCGACCCACGCCACCTGACGCGCAAGGTGCTGACGGAGTTCGTCAAGGCCGGCGCGCCCGAGGAGATCCTGTACGTCAGCAAGCCGCACATCGGCACCTTCCGGCTGGTGAGCATGATCGAGAAGATGCGCGCCGACATCGAGGCGCTGGGCGGCGAGATCCGCTTCCAGCAGCGCGTGACGGACGTGCTGATCGAAGGCGTTGGCCACCAGAAAGCCATCCGGGGCGTGACGCTGGCCAGCGGCGAGCAGATCCGCGCCGACCACGTCGTGCTGGCGCTCGGCCACAGCGCGCGCGACACCTTCACCATGCTGCATGCGCGCGGCGTGATGATGGAGGCCAAGCCCTTCTCGATCGGCTACCGCATCGAGCACCCGCAAAGCGTGATCGACCGCGCCCGCTTCGGCCCGAACGCCGGCCACCCCATCCTGGGTGCGGCCGACTACAAGCTGGTGCACCACGCCAGCAACGGCCGCGCGGTCTACAGCTTCTGCATGTGCCCGGGCGGCACGGTGGTGGCGGCCACGTCGGAGCCCGAGCGCGTCGTCACCAACGGCATGAGCCAGTACAGCCGCAACGAGCGCAACGCCAATGCCGGCATCGTGGTGGGCATCAACCCGCAGGACTACCGGCAGGATGGATTGGCCGAAGGCCCCGTCAGCCCGCTCGACGGCATGGCCTTCCAGCGCCTGTGGGAGTCGCGCGCCTATGAACTGGGCGGCGGCGGCTACGTCGCGCCGGGCCAGCTGGTGGGCGACTTCATCAAGAACCAGCGCGGCCCGCGCTCGGGCCAGGCGTTTGGCAGCGTCATGCCGTCGTACAAGCCGGGCGTGAACCTGACTGACCTCAGCGAGCCCGGCCGCGAGAGCCTGCCGCGCTATGCCCTGGCCGCCATCCGCGAGGCGCTGCCGGCGTTCGAGCGCCAGATCAAGGGCTTCTCGATGGCCGACGCGGTGCTGACCGGCGTGGAGACGCGCACCTCGTCGCCGCTGCGCATCAACCGCGGCCGCGACCACCAGAGCCTGAACGTGCGCGGCCTCTACCCGGCGGGCGAAGGCGCGGGCTACGCCGGCGGCATCATGTCGGCGGGCGTGGACGGCATCGAGGTGGCCGAGTCGCTGGGCACGGCATTGCTGGGGACTCACCCAGCCTGAACGAAGCGGAATTGCGATTTTTTTAGATCCGGGAGTGTCGAGTTCTTCACGATTGACGCCCGACAAGGCGCCAGTTTTCTGCGGCGTGGCCGATATGCAGTGATCTCCCCTCGCTGGTCACGTGCCCCATGTCGAAATCCGCATCGCCGATCTCCCTCGAAGGCCCACGCCGTTGGGTGGCCTACCTGTTCCTCATCGCCAGCGTCTGGTACCTGAGCTGGCGCGCCGGCACGCTCAACCCGGAGACGCCGCTGCTCTCGGTCCTGCTGTATGGCGCCGAGTTGATGGGCTTTCTGACCGCCGCGCTCCACCTCTGGACCGGCTGGCGACTGAGTGATCGCCAGGCCGAACCGGCGCTGCAGGCGCGCACGGTGGACGTGTTCGTGCCGACGCGCGATGAATCGCCCGACCAGGTGCGCAAGACCCTGCTGGCCGCGCTGGCCCTGCACGGCCCGCACACCGTCTGGCTGATCGACGACGCCGAGCGCACCGCCATGGCCGAGCTGGCCGCCGATCTGGGCTGCCGCTATCTGGCACGGCTGGACCACGAACACGCCCGCGCCGGCAGCCTCAACCACGCGCTGGCGCACACCGAGGGCGAGCTGATCGCGATCTTCGACGCCGACCACGCCCCGCGACGCGACTTCCTGACCCAGACGCTGGGCTACTTCGACGACGCGCGCATCGGCTTCGTGCAGGCGGCGCAAGCCGCGCACGACGGCGGCGACTCCGCGAGCTGGGCCGCACCCGCGCTGTCATCGGCCATCCTGCAGCGGGGCCGCGACGCCTGGAACGCCGCCATCCTGGGCGGCAGCTGCGCCATCATCCGGCGCAGCGCGCTGGCGCAGGTCGGCGGCTTTGCCACCGGCACCCACGCTGAAGACCTGCACACCTCCATCCGGCTGCACGCGCAAGGCTGGCAGTCGGCGTTCCACGCCCAGCCGCTGGCCTTCAGCGTGGCGCCGGAATCCGTCGTGTCGGTGGTCAACCGCAACCGGCGCGCCAGTCGCGCCGCGCTGCAGGTCTGGCGCAACGAGAGCATCCTCACCCGCGCCGGGCTGACGCTGGCCCAGCGCCTGAGCTATCTGTCGGCCGTGCTGAGCCAGTTCGAAGGCTGGCGCAAGGGCATGTTCTACGTCGCCCCCGCGCTGGTGGTGCTGACCGGCGCGCTGCCGCTGGTGGCGTCCCTGCCCGACTTCCTGCTGCACTTCCTGCCCTGCAGCGTGCTGGGCCTGTGGCTGGCGGATGAACTGGGGCGCGGCCAACGGCGCGGCCTCGATGTCGAGCAAAGCCAGCTCGCGCTGTTTGCCGCCTCGGTCGGCTCGCGCACCCAGCCGGCGCTGCGCGCCCTGCTGAGCCTCAACCTGGGCACTGTGGCCGCAGCGGCGGTCATGCACTTCAACGGCGTGGGCCTGCCGCTCGAAGGCGCAGTGGCCGCCTCGGTCTGGGCCGCGCTCAACGGCGCGCTGGCCTGGACGGTGCTGCGCCGCACCACGCCGCGCCCGCGTCCCGAGCGCACCAGCCACCGCTTCCCGGTGCCACTGGCCGCCGAGCTGGAATGTCTCGACGGCGAGCGCCTGCAAGGCACCATCGACGACCTGTCCGAATCCGGCCTGCGCTTCTACGGCACGCTGCTGCCGTCGATGGCGGTCGGCCAGCACATCTGCGGCGAGCTGCACCTGCCCGACGGCCCGCTCGCCTTCTCGGGCGAAGTGCGCCACATGGGTGGCGAATCCGGCGCCGTGCACCGCCCGCGCAGCATCGGCTGCAGCATCGACACCTCGCACGCGGACCGCCAGCGGCTGGAGACCTTCCTCTACGGCTCCGACATCCAGTGGCAGGTTCAGGGCGACAGCCCGCAGGCCCACACGCTGCTGAGCCGCTGGCTGCCACAGTCGGTGGCCGGCCCGCAAGCCGCGCCGCTGACGCAGCGCCGCTGGAACGCCGCGCAACTGCGCCGCCACGTCCTGGCGCCCATGCTGCCCGCGCTGGTGGCAGCCCCCGACGAACAGCAGGACGACGATCTGATCGTCAGCTACATCCCGCTGCCCGAGAACCAGCCGCTGATCCTCAACGTCTTCCGCCGCATCACCGTGCCGTCACGCGGCGTGCTGCTGCACCGGGTCACGCAAGAGGCCGGCAGCACCACCGGGCTCTACACCTACCGCGTCGAAGCCACCGCCATGCCGGTCGTGCCCTACACCCACGAACCCATGCGCAACCCGGCCCTGCTGCTGGACGATCAGCCCAAGTGGGCCCTCAGCGCCAAGCCCACCCCGGCCCGCAGCTGGCGCGAGGACGCCGACGTCATCGACTACGTCTGACATTGTTCCGTTTGGGAGCCGCACGCTCCGGCACGTCAGCTACAGCGCCAGCGTGCGCTGGCTCTCGAAGCGGCGCGGCTGGCCGGTGACGGGGTCGGTGAACACGATCTCGCGCGCCAGCAGTTGCAGCGGCTGGCGGTAGTCGGGCGCAGCATCAGGCGCCGGCTCGGGCCACAGCAGCGGGTAGATGCGGTCACCGACGATGGGTAAACCGAGCGCATTCATGTGCGTGCGCAACTGGTGCTTCTGGCCGGTCAGCGGCGTGAGGCGGTAGTGCGCCAACGCGCCGCGCTGCGCGATCAGCTCGATGCGTGTCTCGGCGTTGGGCTCGCCCGGCACCTCGTGCATCTGCATGAAGGCCGCGCTTTCTTCCAGCCGGCTGCGGCGCACTGCGGGCAGCGCCACGTCGGCCCGCCACGGCGCGATGGCCTCGTAGACCTTGCGGACCTGCCGGTCGCGCAGCAGCGACTGGTAGGCGTGGCGCGTGGCGGGCTGCACGGTGAACAGCACCACGCCGGCGGTTTCGCGGTCGAGCCGGTGCATGGGCACCAGCGTGTCGAGGCCGAGCTGGCGCTTGAGCCGCACCAGCAGCGTCTCCTGCAGGTAGCGGCCCTTGGGCGTCATGGGCAGGAAGTGCGGCTTGTCGACGGCGATCAGGAACTCGTCCTGGAACAGCACCTCGGCCTCGAAGGGAATGCGCGGCTCGGGCGGCAGCGTGCGCCAGTACCAGAGCCGGGTGTGCGGCGGGAACGGCGCATCGGGCGCGAGTGGCCGGCCCTGGGCGTCGAACACCTCGCCCTGCGTCAGGCGCGCGTGCCAATCCGCCGCGCTGACGGCCGGCAGGCGCTCGGCCAGAAACTCGACCGCGCTGCGCCACGGCCCGGCGGGCGTGGCGACACAACTCGGGCCGACGCCGTCGCGAGTGGGCGGCGCCCAGGTCGGCTTGGGGCGGCTCATGATGGGTCGCTCGTCTTGATGGCATCGAGCCGCAGCGCGCGCTCCAGCCGCCAGGCCTCATCGGGCCGGGCCGGGTCGAACACCTGCGCCGCGCCGGTGGCGGTTTCCTGCAATTGGCTGTCGAGGGCGATGCGGTTGTCGAACACGAAGCACTCGCCCAGCCAGTCATGGCCAGCGTCCGGCAGGCTCTGGCAGTAGTTCAGGATGCCGTCCTGCAGCTGGTAGACCTCCAGCCCCAGGCTCTGCATCCACGGCGCGGTCTTGTCGCAGCGGATGCCGCCGGTGCAGTACATCGCCACGCGCTGGCCGGCGGCTTTCCAGGCGTCGGCGTGGGCGAGCACGTAGTCGGCGAAGTCGCGGAAGTTGTGCACCTGCGGGTCGACGGCGCCGCGGAAGTGGCCGAGCCGGTATTCGAAGCTGTTGCGGTTGTCGAGCACGACCACGCCGGGCTGGACGATCAGCTCGCGCCATTCGGCCGGGCTGAGGTGGCTGGGCGCCGCCGCTGTGCTGACGCCGGTCACACCCGGCAGGCCCAGCGCGACGATCTCGGGCTTGACCGAGACCTTGAGGCGCCCGAACGGCGATGTCACGCAGCCGCTGCGCTTGAAGACCATGCTGCTGAAGGCACCGGCGAAGGCCGCGTCACCCAGCAGCGCGGCCTCGAAAGCGGCCACCGCCGCCGCCTCACCCGCCACCACGCCGCTGAGGCCCTCGCCCGCCACGACGATGCTGCCCCTCAACGCCTGTGATTGCGCCAGCGCCCGAACGGCGTCCGCCACCGCAAGCGGATCGGCCAGGGGAACAAAACGGTAGAAGGCGCTGTGCAGCAAGTCGGTGGAAGGCATGGCGCGATTGTCGCAACTAGAGCCTTGCACCTAAAGATTGCTGCACTGCAGCAATCGGGCTTGCAAACCCGGCGCGCACCCCTATACTTCATTCCATGCTGCAGTGCAGCAATTCTGATCCGCAACGGATCTCATCCTTTCATCGGAGTTCTGCCATGTCCCTCACCCCTGAACAATTCGCCGCCGCCAACAAAGCTGCCATGGACAACCTGGTCGCGCTGACCCAACAAGCCTTCAAGGGCATGGAACAGCTGGTCGAGCTGAACATGCAAGCCGCCCGCACCTCGCTGGACGAGACCGTCGAGAAGGCCAAGGCCGCTGTCGGCATCAAGGACGCCCAGGAACTGCTGAACCTGCAGTCGACCCTGCTGCAACCCGCGCAGGAAAAGGCCGTGGCCTACGGCCGTCAGGTGGCGGACATCGCCGCCGCCACGCAAGCCGAAGTCAGCAAGCTGGCTGAAGCCCAGGTCAAGGCCGTGCAAGAGCAGTTCAGCGCGCTGGTCGAAAGCGCCACCAAGAACGCCCCGGCCGGCAGCGAAGGCGCTGTAGCCGCCGTCAAGACCGCGATGGCCAACACCACCGCCGCCTTCGACACCGTGCAAAAAGCCGCCAAGCAGGCCGTGACCGCCGCTGAAGCCAACTTCAAGAGCCTGTCGGCCACGGCAGAGCACACCGCGACGGCTGCAACCGAAGCCGTCAAGAAGGCCGCCAAGCGCGCCAGCTGATCGACACGTTGACACCGCTTCAGGGCCTGTGGCCCTGAACGACCCAGCCCGGCACTTGCCGGGCTTTTTTCATGCGCACACAACTGGATACGTCGGTTACGGCGTGAGGCCGTGGAGCCTGACGCGCAGCAATCGGGGCGAGGGAGGGAGCGCCAGCATGGTCGCAGCACCATGCCGGGCCGGGTTCAGGAGTTCCGCCCGGCAGGTGCACCCACTGATTCAGGAGCCCTGCCATGATCCCCATCGTCCAGACCGACGCCGCCGGTGTCCCCCGCTTCCTGCGCTTCGATGCGCCCGAGGCGCCCAGTGGCCTGATCACGCAAGCCCCCCAGATGGTCGCCCACGCCTTCCTGAAGCAGCGCGGCGACCTGCTGGCCCTCGCCCCGGCGACGCTGACCGCGCTGGACCAGCCGCCCGCCCAACAGCTGCAGGATGAGCTGGCCGGCCTGCGCGTGGTGGGCGAGAAGCGCGTGATGGACAGCATCACCGTCGCCTACGCGCAGACCTACTTCGGCCTGCCGGTGATCGGTGCCGGCGTCAGCGTCACGCTGCGCGACGCGCCGCTGGGCGTGCTGGCGGCGACCTCGACCGTGCGCCATGACATCACGGCGGAGCGGCCGGGCGCCGAACCGATCAAGCGCGCACGGGTGCTGACCGAGCGTGAGGTCGGCGCGCAGCTGGCCGGCACCGAGGTCGGGCTGGACCTGTCGGCAGAGGCACTGAATGCCACCGCAGGCGCCACCACCGCACCCATGACGAACGTGCCCGCCAACGCTCCTGCCGACATGCGCGTGAACGGCGCGCGGCTGGTGGTATTTCGCTACCTGGCAGCGCAGCGCCAGGGCGATCAGCACCCCAACGGGCCGTCCACGCCGGGCATAAACGAGGGCTTTGCCGAGACCCCGCTGCCCAGCCTGCCGCTGCCGCCTCTCTCGGCTGCCGTGGCCGAGGGCAGTCACCGCGTCGCCGTGGAGCTGTACTTCGCGCTGACCACACCGGCCTGGGGACGGCTCAACTGGGTGATGTATGTCGATGTCATCACGCTGGGCGTGCTGCAGCTCAAGCCGCTGGTCGACCACGCCGTGGCAGACGTCTTCCTGCGCGACCCCATCACCAAGGGCAGCGGCCTGACACCGGCGGCCACCATCGCGCAACTCAACCCGCTGCGCGACCCCGTCACGCTGGCCGGGCTGGTGGCGCCGGTGGCGGGCACGCAGGCGCTCTCGGGCGACCTGGTGCGGGTGGTGGACGCGGTGGCGCCCGCCGTGCCGGTGCCCACCACCACCTCGCCCTACCAGTTCAACTACGACACCCGCACCGACAACTTCGCCGCCGCCAACGCCTACTTCCAGTGCGACCGCTTCTTCCGCCTGGTGCGCGACCTGGGCTTTGCGCTGCCGGCCTACTTCGATGGCACCAGCTTCCCGGTTCA
This sequence comes from Leptothrix sp. (in: b-proteobacteria), assembly GCF_965250675.1. Taxonomy (NCBI): domain Bacteria; kingdom Pseudomonadati; phylum Pseudomonadota; class Betaproteobacteria; order Burkholderiales; family Sphaerotilaceae; genus Leptothrix; species Leptothrix sp. (in: b-proteobacteria). The sequence continues at coordinate 234,432 of NZ_CBDFPH010000001.1, read as the reverse complement.
GGTCGACCATCGCGGCTTCGGCGGGCTGACCATCAACGCCCGCTGCCCGGGCGATGGCATGGGCGACGGCATCGGCACGCTGGAGTTCGCGCTGGCCGATCTCAGCGACACCGGCCACCCGCTGGGCATTGCCGCCGACTGGCGCGTGGTGCTGCACGAGCTGGGCGGCCACGGCATCCTGTGGGACCACGTCCGCTCGCCCAACTTCGGCTTTGCCCACAGCGCCGGCGACAGCTTCGCCGCCATCCTGAACGACCCCGGCACCGGCGCGCCCGACCGCTTCCTGACCTTCCCGTGGGTCAACATCGGCCGCCGCCATGACCGCGCGCCCGCCGCCGGCTGGGGCTGGGGCGGCGCCAACGATGTGGGCGGCTACAGCAGCGAACAGGTGCTCAGCACCACGCTGTTCCGCCTCTACCGCAGCCTGGGCGGCGACTCCGGCGCGCTGGCGCGGCGCGAGTTTGCCGCCGCCAGCACGATCTACCTGATCCTGCGCGCCGTCGGCCAGTTGACGCCCGCCACCAACCCCGGCAACGCGCTGGGCTTCGAGCAGCAGCTGGAGGTGGCGGACGGCTTTGTCTGGAGCCGCACCGCCCCGGCGCAGACCCATGCCGGCGGCGCCTACGCCAAGGTCATCCGCTGGGCCTTCGAGCAGCAAGGGCTGTTCAAGGCGCCCGGCGCGCCCAGCACCGCCCTTGGCGCGCCGCCGGCGGTGGACGTCTACATCGACGATGGCCGCCACGGCGAGTACCCCTTCCAGCCCGTGCACTGGAGTTGCACCGACATCTGGAATCGCCGCAGCCCCGGCGCGGCCGGCGGCGCACATCAGGAGCCGGTGGTCGGCGCCACCAACTACGCCTATGTGCGCATCAAGAACCGGGGCACCCAGGCCGCCACCGGCGTGCAGGTGCGCGGCTTCCACGCCCTGCCCGGCATCGGCCTGGTCTACCCGGACGACTGGGCGCCCATGACCACCCCGGTGCTGGCCGCCCCCAACTTGGCGGCCAACGACAGCACCGGCGTGGTGGTCGGCCCGTTCGAGTGGACGCCCTCGCAGGTCGGGCACGAGTGCATGTTCTTCAGCGTCTCGGCCAGCGGCGACGCCAGCCACATCGACGGCCGCATCACCGGCTCGATTCCGGAATGGCGGCTGGTGCCCTTCGACAACAACATCGGCCAGCGCAACGTCCACCCGGTGGCGCTGAGCCTGACGCGCCTGGAGCTGGCGCGGCGCCGCTTCTGGCTGCGCAACCCGTTCGACCACACCGTCAAGATCGAGCTGGCCGCCGCCCTGCCCGCCGTGCTGGCCGAGCGTGGCTGGACGCTGGACTTCGTCTCCGCCGGTGCGGCGCGCTTCGGCCTGGCACCGGGGCAGGTCAAGGAGATCGTCTTCGCCATGACACCGGGCAAGCCGCTGACCCGCGCCGACCTGCCCGCCGCTGCCGCCGGCCGCACGCTGGTGCTGAGCGCGCAGGCCGACGGCATTCCGCTCGGCGGCATGAGCTACGAGATCGACCCCGACTACGTCGACCCCAACCTGCCGGGCGCAGAACCGTGCCAACCCTGCCAGCCCTGCGGCCCGTGCGCGCCGGCCGGCGCGCCACTCGACCTGACCGCGCTGCTGAAGTGCCTGAAGGACAGCGGTGCCCACGTCGAAGGCGTTCGCCTGCGCCGGCTCAATGTCGACATCGTCTTCAAGGGTGACGACTGCTGCTGACCCCGGCGATTGACGTCCACAATGCCCCCGCCCGGATCGCGGGCGAGGGCATGAGGAACGACATGAAGCTGGCCATGGATGTGCATTTCGACGCCGAGGGCGCCACGGCCGCCGCCGTGGCGTTTGACGACTGGGACGCGGCCGAGCCGTTGAAGACCTACACCACGCGCATCGCGCCGGCGGCAGAGCCGGCCACCAAGCCGGCGCGCGGCGCGCTGAACCTGCGCGAGTTGCCCTGCCTGCTGCAACTGCTGCGCGAGCACGCGCTGGCGCCGGACGTCATCGTCATCGAAGGCTTCGTGCACCTGGACGCGCAGGAAACGCCCGGACTGGGCTGGCACCTGCATGCCGCGCTGGAGGGCAAGGTGCCGGTGATCGGCATCTCCAAGAAGGCCATGGCCGTGACACCCGCGCAGTTCGAGGTGGTGCGCGAGGAGGAGACCGCCCCGCTGGTAGTGACCTGCATCGGCATCGACCTCAGCTCGGCCAAGGCGCGGCTGCGCACCCTGCACGGCAAGCGCCGCGTGCCAACGCTGCTCAAGCGCGTGGCGCGGCTGGCCAAGGGCGGCGCGGGCGATTGACCGCCCCGCCCGACGCCCTCAGCGCTTCAGGATCACCAGCCCCTTGAGGTACTCGCCCTCGGGGAAGTAGAGCGTGGTCGGGTGGTCGCTGGCCGCTTCCAGGCGCTGCAGCAGGTAGCCGTCGAGGCTGGCATCCATGCCGGCGCCGGCCACGATCTTGTGGAACAGGTCGGCGCTGATGCCGCCCGAGCAGCTAAAGGTCAGCAGCAGCCCGCCGGGCGCCAGCAGCCGCAGCGCCAGCCGGTTGATGTCCTTGTAGGCACGCGCAGCACGGTCGGCGCTGGCAGCGTTGGGCGCGAACTTGGGCGGATCGAGCACGATGGCGTCGAAGGTCCGCCCGGCCAGCAGCATCTGGCGCAGCGTGGCGTTGACGTCGGCGTCCAGCGCGGTGTGGTGCGCGGCCTCGAAGCCGTTGAGCGTGACGTGGGCACCGGCCCGTGCCAGCGCGGGGGCCGATGAATCGACGCTGACCACTTCGGTGGCGCCCCCGGCCAACGCCGCGACCGAGAAGCCGCCGGTGTAGCTGTAGCAGTTGAGCACGCGCTTGCAATCGAACTGCCGCACCAGCCGGGCGAACAGCGCACGGTTGTCGCGCTGGTCAAGGTAGTAGCCGGTCTTGTGGCCTTCGGCGACGTCGAGCGTCAGGCGCCAGTCGTGTTCGGTCAGGGTGACTTCGGTCGAGCCCTCGCCGCGCAGCCAGCCGGTGGCCGGCTCCAGGCCTTCGAGCTGGCGCACGCCCACGTCCGAGCGTTCGTAGAGACGGCTGCAGCCGGTGGCGGCCAGCAGCGCGTCGGCGATCTCGGCCTTCCAGCGCTCGGTGCCGGCGCTGAGGAACTGGGCACTCAGGATGTCGTCGTAGCGGTCGACCACCAGGCCGGGCAGGCCGTCGGCCTCGCCGTGGACCAGCCGCACGCCATTGCTGGCCACCGCCAGGCGCTGGCGCATGGCCACGGCGGCCTGCACGCGCCGGGCGAAGAAGGCGGCGTCGATGCGCTCGGCCTCGTCGAAGCTCCAGGCGCGCACGCGGATCATCGACGTCGGGCTGAAGCTGCCCCAGGCCAGGAAGCGGCCGTCACTGGCCTCCACGCGTACGGTTTCGCCCGGGTCGGCACGGCCCCGGTCGATGCTGCCCTGGAACACCCAGGGGTGGCCGCGCAGCAGTGAGCGCTCCTTGCCTTCACGCAGACGTATGTTTTTCATGCGCTGGATTGTCGCCGCGCAGCCGTCGTCGACTCTTTCTTGCACAACGACGCATTTCACGGGCCAAATCAATACGATCTCGCAGGCATCAAGGAAAACCCTAGCCGATCAGCGCATGAAAGTACATGCGATTGCGTGCCTCGTATCAAACACCAGGGGGTCCTGCTTTTATCGTTGCGTCCGTCGATGCGAGTCCTGCATCGCACCTTCACCCGACGCTCGAACGTCGAACTGTTCCTTGTGAGGAGACACTCCATGAAGCTCAAAGCATCCCTGGCACTGGCCTTTGGCCTGGCCGCTGGCCTGACCTCCCTTGGCGCGCAAGCCGCCACCGAACTCGTCATCGCGACCGTCAACAACGGCCACATGATCGAGATGCAGAAGCTCGGCAAGAACTTCGAAGCCGCCAACCCCGACATCAAGCTCAAGTGGGTGACGCTGGAAGAAGGCGTGCTGCGCCAGCGCGTCACGACCGACATCGCCACCAAGGGCGGCCAGTTCGACGTCATGACCATCGGCATGTACGAAACCCCGATCTGGGGCAAGAAGGGCTGGCTGCAGGAACTCAAGACCGACGCCAAGTACGACGCCGACGACATCCTGCCCGCCATGCGCAATGGCCTGAGCGTGGACGGCAAGATGTACGCTGCCCCGTTCTACGGCGAAAGCTCGATGCTGATGTACCGCAAGGACCTGGCCGACAAGGTGGGCGTGACCATCCCCGACCGTCCGACCTGGGCGCAGGTCAAGGACCTCGCCGCCAAGATCCACGACCCGAAGAACGGCGTGTACGGCATCTGCCTGCGCGGCAAGCCGGGCTGGGGCGACAACATGGCCTTCCTGTCGACGCTGGTCAACACCTACGGCGGCCAGTGGTTCGACATGAGCTGGAAGCCCCAGTTGGAGTCCAAGCCCTGGAAGGAAGCCATCACGTTCTACGTCGACCTGCTGAAGAACTACGGCCCCCCGGGCTCGTCGGCCAACAGCTTCAACGAAATCCTGGCGCTGTACAACGAAGGCAAGTGCGGCATGTGGATCGACGCCACCATCGCGGCTTCGTTCATCACCGACCCGAAGCAGTCGAAGGTGGCCGACAAGGTGGCCTTCGCGCAGGCCCCGACGCAAGTGACGCCCAAGGGCGCGAACTGGCTGTGGGCCTGGGCCCTGGCCGTGCCGTCGGGCACCAAGAAGGTTGACGCCGCACAGAAGTTCGTGAGCTGGGCCACGTCGAAGGAATACATCGAACTGGTCGCCAAGACCAACGGCTGGGCCGCCGTGCCGACCGGCACGCGCAAGAGCACCTACGCGAACCCCGAGTTCGTGAAGGCCGCCAAGTTCGCCGCCGCCGAGAAGATGGCCATCGACAGCGCCAACCCCAACGACAGCACGCTGCCCAAGTCGCCGTACGTGGGCGTGCAGTTCGCGGCCATCCCCGAGTTCCAGGCCATCGGTGTTTCAGTGGGTCAGCAGATGAGCTCGGCCCTGGCCGGCAAGACCACGGTCGACGCTGCGCTGAAGGCAGGCCAGGTCGCCGCCGAGCGTGAAATGAAGAAGGCCGGCTACTACAAGTAAGAAGCTCTGATGCCGGCCTGCGGGCCGGCCAAGGCTTCCTGGCGCGCGGGCTCTCCCCCGCGCGCCCTACCTTCTGCCTGAAGGCATCACCATGAACCGTTTTCTGCCTCGCGCCCTGATGGCGCCCGCAGTGCTCACGCTCTTCCTGTGGATGATCGTGCCGCTGCTGATGACGATCTATTTCAGCGTCATCCACTACAACCTGTTGCAGCCCGAAAAAAGCGGCTTCGCCGGGCTGGAGAACTTCCAATATTTCGTCACCGATCCGTCCTTCGGCGCGTCGGTGATCAACACGCTGCTGTTGCTGGGCAGCGTGATCGTCATCACCGTGCTGTTCGGCGTGGGCATCGCCCTGCTGATCGACGAGCCGTTTCCCGGCCGCGGCCTGGTGCGCATCCTGCTGATATCGCCTTTCTTCGTCATGCCCACGGTGAACGCGCTGCTGTGGAAGCACATGATGATGAACCCGATCTACGGCGTGCTGGCGCAGGTCTGGATCTTCTTCGGCGCCACGCCGGTGGACTGGCTCACCGACTGGCCCCTGCTGAGCGTGATCATCATGGTGGCGTGGCAGTGGCTGCCGTTTGCGACGCTGATCTTCATGACCGCGCTGCAGAGCATGAGCCGCGAGCAGCTGGAGGCCGCGCGCATGGACGGCGCCACCTACCTGCAGCAGCTGCGTTATCTGTACCTGCCGCACCTGGGCCGCTCGATGGCGGTGGTGGTGATGATCGAGCTGATCTTCCTGCTGAGCGTGTTTGCCGAGATCTACACCACCACCGGTGGCGGCCCGGGCGACGCGAGCACCAACGTGGCCTTCCTGATCTTCAAGCAGGCACTGCTGAACTTCGACGCCGGTGTGGCCTCTGCGGGCGCGCTGTTCGCAGTGGTGCTGGCCAACATCGCGGCGGCTTTCATGATCCGCCTGGTCGGCAAGAACCTGGACAAGTGAGCACGACATGGCAAGAGCTTCCACCATCACCCCCGCGCTGATCCTGCGCACGGCTGCGGCCTGGGCCGTCACGCTGCTGCTGTTCTTCCCGCTCGGCTGGCTGGTCCTGACGGCGTTCAAGACCGAGTTGCAGGCCATCTCGGTGCCGCCACTGCTGTTTTTCACCCCCACGATGGAGAACTTCCACGAGGTCCAGGTCCGCAGCGACTACCTGCTGTACGCCAAGAACTCGGTCGTCACCAGCGTGATGTCGACCTTGCTGGGCCTGGCGCTGGCTGCGCCGGCGGCATATTCGATGGCCTTCTTCAAGGGCCGCCACACCAAGGACATCCTGATGTGGATGCTGTCGACCAAGATGATGCCCGCCGTGGGCGCGCTGGTGCCGATCTACGTGCTGGCGCAAAGCTCGCACCTGCTCGACACCCAGCTCGGCCTGATCATCATCTTCACGCTCAGCAACCTGCCCATCATGGTGTGGATGCTGTATTCGGGCTTCAAGGAGATCCCGCCCGAGATCCTGGAAGCTGCGCGCATGGACGGCGCCACGCTCTGGCAGGAAGCGCGTCTGGTGCTGCTGCCGCTGGGCATGGGCACCATCGCATCGACCGGCCTGCTGTGCCTGGTGCTGAGCTGGAACGAGGCCTTCTGGAGCCTCAACCTCAGCTCCGCCAACGCCGGCACGCTGGCCACGCTGATCGCCAGCTACTCCAGCCCGGAAGGCCTGTTCTGGGCCAAGCTCTCGGCCGCCTCGCTGATGGCCATTGCGCCCATCGTGGTCTTCGGCTGGTTCAGCCAGAAGCAGCTGGTGCAGGGCCTGACCTTCGGCGCCGTGAAGTAAGCGCGTCCGCCAATCAATCGAATCACAGAGACCAGGAGACCGCAACCATGGCCTACCTCCAACTCCAGGGCATCGAGAAATTCTTCGGTGAACACCGTGCCATCAAGGGCATCGACCTGACCATCAACCAGGGCGAGTTCGTCGTCTTCGTCGGCCCGTCGGGCTGCGGCAAGAGCACGCTGCTGCGGCTGATCGCCGGGCTGGAACACATCGACGGCGGCAAGCTGATGCTCGACGGCCGCGACATCACGCAGCTGCCCTCGTCCAAGCGCGACCTGGCGATGGTGTTCCAGAGCTACGCGCTCTACCCGCACATGAGCGTGTACGAGAACATGAGCTTTGCGCTCAAGCTGGCCAAGGTGGACGAGTCCATCATCCGCGAGAAGGTCGAGCGCGCCGCCAAGATCCTCAACCTGACGGCCTACCTGCAGCGCACGCCCAAGGAGTTGTCGGGCGGCCAGCGCCAGCGCGTGGCCATCGGCCGCGCCATCGTGCGCGCACCGAAGGTTTTCCTGTTCGACGAGCCGCTGTCCAACCTGGACGCCGCGCTGCGCGGCCAGACCCGCATCGAGATCGCCAAGCTGCACCGCGACCTGGGCGCGACCACGATCTACGTCACGCACGACCAGGTCGAGGCCATGACGCTGGCCGACCGCGTGGTGGTGCTGCGCGACGGCCAGATCGAGCAGGTCGGCACGCCACTGGAGCTCTACGACAAGCCGGCGAACCAGTTCGTGGCCCAGTTCATCGGCACGCCGCAGATGAACGTGATCGCCGCAGCCGACCTGCCGCAACTGAAGGACACCTACGGCCTGCCGCTGCCCACCGGCGGCTTCATCGGCCTGCGACCCGAGAACGTGACGCTGCAGCCAGTCGGCCAGGGCGCCGTGCAGGGCACGGTCGAGCTGGTCGAGGCCTTGGGCGCCGAGACGCTGATCTACCTGAGCACCGACCAGGGCGCGCAGCTGGTGTCGCGCCAGACCGAGCGCACGCACCTGCATGCCGGCGACAAGGTCGGTGTGGCGATCGACGCCAGCGCCGCGCATCTGTTTGACGCGCAAGGGCGGGTCACGCACCAGGCCTCGCATCAAGCCTCGCACCAGGCCTGAACCGGAGGACTCCGACCATGTCACTCGCCCTGTCCCAACCCCTGCAAGGCCAGATCGCCGCCGTCACCGGCGCGGCCTCCGGCATCGGCCTGGCCAGCGCCGAGGCGCTGCTGGCCGCCGGCGCCCAGGTCGTGCTGATCGACCGCGACCAGCGTGCGCTCGACGCGCTGCGCGAGAAACACGGCAGTGCCGTGCTGCCGCTGCAGCTCGACCTGCTCGACCGCGCCCGCTGCGCCGCCATGCTGCCCGAGGTGCTGGCATTGACCGGCCGGCTCGACGTCTTCCACGCCAATGCCGGGCTGTATGTCGGCGGCGACCTGATCGATGCCGACCACGACGCCATCGACCGGATGTTGAACCTCAACATCAACGTCGTGATGAAAAACGTACGCGATGTGCTGCCGCACATGATCGGCAACGGTCGGGGCGACATCATCGTCACCAGCTCGCTGGCGGCGCATTTCCCCACGCCGTGGGAGCCGGTCTACGCCTCGTCCAAGTGGGCGATCGACTGCTTCGTGCAGACCACGCGGCGCCAGGTCTTCAAGCACGGCATCCGCGTCGGCTCGATCTCGCCCGGCCCGGTCGTGACCGCGCTGCTGGCCGACTGGCCGGCCGAAAAGCTGGCCGAGGCCCGCGCCAGCGGCAGCCTGATCGAGGCCAGCGAAGTGGCCGAGGTCATCCTCTTCATGCTGACCCGGCCGCGCGGCATGACCATCCGCGACGTGGTGATGCTGCCCACCAACTTCGATCTTTAAGCTGAACTTCCAGGGATCACACCATGAACGTCATCCTCCATCTGGGACTGGGCTCGTTCCACCGCGCCCACCAGGCCGTCTATCTGCATGAGTTGCACCAGCGCGGCGACACCCGCTGGAGCCTGGCGGGCGGCAACCTGCGCCCGGACATGGCCGAGACCATGGCCGCGCTGCAGGCGCAAGGCGGCGCCTACACGCTCGAAACCGTCACGCCGCAGGGCCAGGCCACCTACACGCGCATCACGTCGATCCGTGAAGTGATCGGCTGGGACGGCCACCTGAGCGGGCTGATCGAGCGCGGCAGCGACCCGGCCACCAGGATCATCAGCTTCACCGTCACCGAGGCGGGTTACTACCTCGACGCCCAGAACCGGCTCGACCTGGAGACCTTCCCCGAACTGCGCGCCGACCTGCAGGCCAGCAAGACCGGCCACGGCCGCGACACCACGCCGTGGACGATCTACGGCGCGCTGACCGCCATCCTGCGCCGGCGCATGAACCGCGACGCCGGCCCGGTCACGCTGATGAACTGCGACAACCTGCGTCACAACGGCGAGCGCTCACGCGCCGGCCTGCTGCAGTTCATCGAGATGACCGGCGAGATCGACCTGCTGGCCTGGGTGCTGGCTCACACCGCGAGCCCCAACGCGATGGTCGACCGCATCACGCCGCGCCCGACGCCGGCCGTGCGCGAGCGCGTGCTGGCCGCCACCGGCGTGGACGACCCCGCCGCGCTGATGGGCGAGAGCTTCATCCAGTGGGTGATCGAGGACCACTTCGTCGCCGGCCGCCCGGCCTGGGAAGACGTCGGCGGCGAGATGGTGCAATCGGTCGACGCCTACGAGGAGGCCAAGATCCGCCTGCTCAACGCCCCGCACAGCTGCATCGCCTGGGCCGGCACGCTGGTGGGCTACACCTACATCCACGAGGGCACGCTCGACCCGGTGATCCGCCAGTTCGCGTTCGACTACGTCACCAACGACGTCATCCCGGTGCTGGACACGCCCGAGAAGCCCTGCCCGATCGACCTGGCCGCCTACCGCGACGTGGTGCTGGACCGCTTCGGCAACCCGGCCATTGCCGACACCAACCAGCGCGTGGCGATGGACGGTTTCAGCAAGATCCCGGGCTTCATCGCACCGACCTTCCGCGAGCGGCTGGCGCGCAACGAAAGCATCGCCAGCGTGGCGATGCTGCCGGCGCTGTTCCTGGCCTATCTGCAGGTCTGGCACCGTGGCGGCATCGCCTACACCTACCAGGATCAGGCGATGGACCCGGCCGTGGCGCATGCGATGTGCGAGTCGGCCGACCCGGTGGCGGCCTTCTGCGCCGACGTGCCGCTGTGGGGCGATCTGGCCGGGGACACGCGGCTGGTGGCGGCCGTGCGCGAGGCCAGCGCACGCGTGACGCAGTTTGTACAGACGCATCAGCCCTAAGCTCGGGGCTGGGCCGGCGCGACCCGCGTGCCGGCCAACCTGACTCCGGAGTTGTCCATGCCTGCCGCCCCCCGTTCCGTGCCGCGCCAGATCAAGCCCGAGCTGGAGCACGACTACGCCCGCCTGCCGGAGCTGGGCTACGAGCAGCCGTCCGACGTCGGCTTCATCCGCTGCCTGTCGCACGGCTTCCCGACGCCGCTGGCGCGCTGGCACTACCACGACGAATACGAGCTGCACCTGATCACCGCCACCAGCGGCAAGGTCTTCGTGGGCGACTGGATCGGCCCGTTCCAGCCCGGCCACCTGGTGCTGACCGGCCCGCGCCTGCCGCACAACTGGGTGTCGATGGACATGCCCGAGGGCGGCACGACCGAGCGCGATCTGGTGATCCAGTTCCCGCACGAGCCGCTGATGAAGGCCGCCGAATCCATCTCGGAACTGCAGGAGGTGCTGCCGATGCTGGAGCGGGCGCGCCACGGCATCGAGTTCTTCGGCCTGGGCGAGCGCACCCAGGCGCAGTGGCGGCACATCAAGGCCAGCCGCGGCCTGCGGCGCTTTGCCGCCTTCTGCGACCTGATGGCCGACCTGGCCAGCTGCACCGACTACCGCCTGCTGTCGAACGTGCAGCTGCAGAGCGACGACGACGACCACTCGCTCGACCAGATCGACGCGGTGGTGATGCGCCTGACCGAACACCTGGCCGAGCCCATTTCCGCCGCCGACATGGCCGCCGAGCTGGGCATGAGCGAGAGCCGCTTCAGCCGCTTCTTCCGCCGCGCCACCGGCAACACCTTCACCGATTTCGTCAACCGCGTGCGCATCAACCGCGCCTGCCAGCTGCTGATGGACAGTGATTGCTACATCACCAACATCTGCTACGACGTCGGCTTCAACAACGTCGCCAACTTCAACCGGCGATTCCTCGAGATCAAAGGCATGACGCCGAGCGAGTTCCGCAAGCAGGCCGACAGCCGCTTCGGCGGCGCGGCGGCGGCCTAGAGAAAGACACCCCATGTACCTCGGCATCGACCTCGGCACCTCGGAAGTGAAGTGCCTGCTGCTGGACGACCAGCACCAGATCATCGCCAGCCTGGGCGAAGCCCTCACGGTGCAGCGCCCGCAGCCGCTCTGGAGCGAGCAGCACCCCGCCGACTGGTGGACCGCCACCGACCGGGCGCTGCAGCGGCTGGCCGCATCGCACGCTGACGCGATGCGGGCGGTGCGCGCCATCGGCCTGTCGGGTCAGATGCATGGGGCCGTGCTGCTGGACGCGGCAGGTGAAGTCCTCCGCCCAGCGATTCTGTGGAACGACGGCCGCAGCGGCGCCGAGTGCGCCGAGCTGGAAGCGGCGCTGCCGACGCTGCACGCCATCACCGGCAACCTCGCCATGCCCGGCTTCACCGCACCCAAGCTGCTGTGGGTCCGCAAGCACGAGCCGGAACTGTTCAACCGCACCGCCTGCGTGCTGCTGCCCAAGGACTGGCTGCGCCTGCAGCTGACCGGCGAGCGCGTCAGCGAGATGAGCGACGCCGCCGGCACGCTCTGGCTCGACGTGGCGCAGCGCCGCTGGTCGGCCGAGGTGCTGGCCGCCTGCGGCATGACCGAAGCGCAGATGCCACGGCTGGTCGAAGGCAGCGCGCCATCCGGCACGCTGGGCGCCAAACTCGCGGCGCGCTGGGGCATGGAGGCCGGTGTGATCGTCGCCGGTGGCGGCGGTGACAACGCGGCGAGCGCGGTCGGCATCGGTGCGGTGCGGCCGGGCGAGGGCTTTGTATCGCTCGGCACCAGCGGCGTGATCTTCCTGAGCAGCGACCGCTACCGGCCCAACCCCGCCCACGCGATGCACGCCTTCTGCCACGCACTGCCGAATCGCTGGCACCAGATGAGCGTGATGCTGAGCGCGGCCAACGGCCTGCGCTGGGTCACGCAACTGCTGGGCCTGCCGAGCGAGGCCGCGCTGCTGGAGCAGGTCGCCCGCCTGACACCCGCGCAGCAGGCTGCCGCGCCGCTGTTCCTGCCCTACCTCAACGGCGAGCGCACGCCGCACAACGACCCGCACGCGCAGGGCGTGTTCTTCGGCCTGGGCAACGCGCACGACGCTGCCGCGCTGGGCTATGCGGTGATCGAGGGCGTGACCTTCGGCCTGCTCGACGGCTGGCACAGCCTAGGCACCCAGCCGGGCGAGGTGGCGCAGCTCAGCCTGGTCGGCGGCGGCGCCCGCAGCGCGCTGTGGGCGCAGTTGCTGGCCAGCGCCATCGGCGTGCCGATGGTCACGCACCACGGCGGCGAAGCGGGTGGTGCGCTGGGCGCGGCGCGGCTGGCGTGGCTGGCGGATCGGGGGCAGGACGGCGGCACGGTGGACGCCGTCTGCATCGCCCCGCCGGTGGCCGCGCGCTTCGAGCCCGATGCAGCCCAGGCCGCCCTGCTGCAGCCGCGCTACGCCCGCTTCGGCGCGCTGTACCGGGCGCTGAAGGACGAGTTCACCCGCACGGGCCTGGCTGGTTGATCGGACCGCCAATCGGTTACTTCATGAAGCCGCCGATGCACCTACCCTCGGGCATGTTCCGCAGGTCGTGAAAGGTTGAAGACTTGTAGAATTTGTTACATATCGAGCGGAGAGCGTGATGGGTATCGAAGAACTGGTTCAGGTCGTGCAGTCGCTCAACACCGACGACGCCTTCCACGCACGCCTGGACGCGCTGCAGTGGCGCACGCTGGGCGGCTACCTGGCGGCCTACGAGGTGCGGGCCGGCGACCTGCTGATCCGGCAGGGCGACACCGACCGCACCGCCTACTTTCTGGGCCGTGGCTCGCTGCAGGTCTACCGCAGCGGCGGCGCACCCGGCAGCAGCCGCATCGCGCTGCTGCGCCCGGGCGCGCTGGTGGGCGAAACAGGGCTGTTCAGCGATCAGCCGCACAGCGCCAACGTCGAGGCCATGACGCCCGCGCTGGTCTGGGGCATGCACCTGCCGCGTTTCGAGGAGCTGGCCTCGCGCGCGCCGGCCATCGCCATCGAATTGCTGCGCGCCGCCGGTGCCGTGATGGCCGCGCGCATGCGCGCCAACCTGGCGCACCAGTCCGCCGTCGCCTGACAGACAGCACGTCAACCAGACAGCCAGGAGTTGCCATGAAAACAGTCGACCCCGTCTTGTCCGAAGCACAGGTGCAGGAACGCATCGCGCACGATCTGCCGCACTGGTCTCTGGAGGCCGGACAGCTGCAACGCCGCTATCGCACCAGCGGCTGGAAGGCCACGATGATGGTGGTCAACACCATCGGCCACCTGGCCGAGGCAGCCTGGCATCACCCGGATCTGTCGGTGTCCTACGCTGCGGTGGTGGTCAAGCTGGTGACGCATTCGGCGGGGGGCATCACCGCAAAAGACTTCGCGCTGGCCGCCAAAATCGAACAGGTGGTGTGCTGGCAACCCGCGCTGGAGGCCGGCTCGGCGCTGGAGGGCACGCCGCAGGATGACCCGCGCGTGCTCTACATCAAGTACGACACCTGAGCCGGCCAGGCTGAACGGCACGCATCAATCGCCTTTCAGCAAGCGCGCCTCGGCCAGCGCCAGCCGCTCGGGCAGGCCGCTGATGACGAGCACGTCACCGCCGGCGAGTTGCAGTTCGTCGTCGCCGTTCTGCACGCGGCCGCTGTTGCGCCGCACCGAGACCACCGACACGCCCAGCGCTGGCAGCGCCAGGTCGCCCAACAGCGCACCCACGCTGGGCGAGCCGAACGGCAGGCTGACGGTATGCAGGCGCTCCTGCAGGCGGTCTTCGGCGGTGTCGTCGTCAGCGCCGTGGAAGTAGCCGCGCAGCAGGCCGTAGCGCGCATCGCGGGCGTCGCGGGTCAGACGGATGACGCGCCGCACCGGCACGCCGACCAGCGCCAGCGCGTGGCTGGCCAGCATCAGCGAGCCTTCGATGGCCTCGGGCACGACCTCGGTGGCGCCGGCGGCGCGCAGTTTTTCGAGGTCGGTGTCGTCGATGGTGCGCACCACCACCGGCACGTGCGCGGCGTGGTCGTGCACATGCTGCAGCACCTTGAGCGCCGAGGGGGTGTCGTAGTAGCTGACCACCACCGCGCTGGCGCGCGCCAGGCCGGCAGCCATCAGCGCCGGCAGGCGCGCGGCGTCACCGAAGACCACGCTCTGGCCGGCGGCGGCGGCCTGGCGGACGCGGTCGGGGTCAAGGTCGAGCGCCATGTACGGGATGCCTTCCTGCTCCAGCAGCCGCGCCAGGTTCTGGCCGCTGCGGCCGTAGCCGCAGATGATGACGTGGGCCTCGGTGCGGATGGCCTTCTTGGCGATGCTGGTGAGCTGCACCGACTGCATCAGCCAGTCATTGGCCGAGACGCGCATCACGATGGCGTTGCTGTGCATGATGATGAAGGGCGTGGCCAGCATCGACAGCACCATGCTCGCCAGCACCGGGCTCATCCACTGCTGCGCGACCAGGCCCTGTTCGGCCGCCAGGCTCAGCAGCACGAAACCGAACTCGCCGGCCTGCGCCAGGTACAGCCCGGTGCGGATCGCCACGCCGGGCGGGGCCCGGAAGGCGCGCGCCAGCAGCGTCACCAGCAGCGCCTTGGCCAGCACCGGCACTACGCTCAGCATCAGCACCAGCGGCCATTCGGCCAGCACCGGACGCCAGTCGAGCTTCATGCCGATGGTGATGAAGAACAGGCCCAGCAGCACGTCGTGGAAGGGGCGGATGTCGGTCTCGACCTGGTGCTTGAACTGCGTCTCGGCGATCAGCATGCCGGCGACGAAGGCGCCGAGTGCCAGCGACAGGCCGGCGTGCTCGGTCAGCCAGGACAGGCCGAGCGTGATGAGCAGGATGTTGAGGACGAACAGCTCCTCGCTCTTGCGCCGCGCCACCTCGGTCAGCCACCAGCGCATCAGCTTGGGGCCGCCCCACAGCAGCAGCGCCAGCAGCGCGGCGGCCTTGGCCAGCGCCAGCCCCATGGTGCGCAGCAGGTCGCCGCCGTCCTGCGACAGCGCCGGAATCAGCACCAGCAGCGGCACGACGGCCAGATCCTGGAACAGCAGCACGCCCATGACGCGGCGGCCGTGCTCGCTTTCGAGCTCCAGCCGCTCGGCCATCATCTTGGCGACGATGGCGGTGCTCGACATCGCCAGCGCCGCGCCCAGCGTCAGCGCGCCCGGCCAGCTCAATTCCCAGGCGCGGGCGGTGTAGCTGAACAGCACCGTCAGCATCAGGTTGCCGAGCATGGCGCCCGCCATGGTCAGCGCCACCTGGCCCAGGCCCAGGCCAAACACCAGCCGGCGCATGCTGCGCAGCTTGGGCAGGTTGAACTCCAGCCCGATCACGAACATCAGGAACACCACACCGAACTCGGCCAGGTAGCGCACACCAGCCGAGTCGCGTGCCAGCGCCAGCGCGTTCGGCCCGATCACCACGCCCACCAGCAGATAGCCCAGCATGGCCGGCAGCTTGAGCAGGCGGCAGCCCACCACGCCCAGCACGGCGGCGATCAGGTAGAGCAGAGCGACTTCGAGGTTGGTGGCCATGCGGCAACTAAAATCGTTGCATCCTAATTCAGCCTGATGGCCAGCCGCCGTGATGCCTGCCCCCTTCGACGCGCAGCGCGCCATCCAGATCGCGCAAAAAACCCTCCGGATCGAGGCCCAGGCCTTGCTCGACCTGCAAGCGCAGCAGGGCGACAGCTTCGCGCAGGCCGTGCAGGCCGTGCTGGGCTGCCAAGGCCGGGTGGTGGTGATGGGCATGGGCAAGAGCGGCCATGTGGGCCGCAAGATTGCCGCCACGCTCGCGTCAACCGGCACGCCGGCCATGTTCGTGCACCCGGCCGAGGCCAGCCACGGCGACCTCGGCATGGTCACCGCCGGCGACGTGGTGCTGGCGATCTCCAACTCAGGCGAGAGCGACGAACTGGCCGCCATCCTGCCCGCGCTCAAGCGCATGAGCATCACGCTGGTGGCCATGACCGGCCGGGCCGAGTCGACGCTGGCGGCGCACGCCGACATCGTCATGTCCAACCGCGTCAGCCAGGAGGCCTGCCCGCTCAACCTGGCCCCCACGGCCAGCACCACCGCGCAGCTGGCGCTGGGCGACGCGCTGGCGGTGGCGCTGCTCGACGCGCGCGGCTTCCGCGAGGAAGACTTCGCCCGCTCGCACCCCGGCGGCGCACTCGGCCGCAAGCTGCTGACCCACGTGCGCGACATCATGCGCAACGGCGACGCCGTGCCGCGCGTGACGCCGCAGACACCCTTCCTCGACGTGATGCGCGAGATGAGCGCCAAGGGCCTGGGCGCCACCGCCATCGTCGATGCCACCGGCTGCGCCATCGGCATCTTCACCGACGGCGACCTGCGCCGCGCCATCGAGGCCGGCCGCAACCTGCTCGGCCTCGACGCCGCCACCGTGATGCGCCCGCAGCCGCGCACCGTGCGCGACGACGCGCTGGCCGTGGACGCCGCCACGCTGATGGAAGAGGCCCGCGTCACCACGCTGCTGGTGCGCAACGCCGAGGGCGTGCTGGTCGGCGCCCTCAACACCAACGACCTGATGCGCGCCAAGGTGATCTGAGCATGCGCACCTCACCCCCACCGCGTGTCCTGCAGCCGCAGATCCAGTTCGATCCGGCCCTGCTGCTGCTCGCGCAGGGCGTGAAGCTGGCGATCTTCGACATCGACGGCTGCCTGACCGACGGCCGCATCTACGTCGGCGCGCACGGCGAGGACTTCAAGGCCTTCAACACGCTCGACGGCCAGGGCATCAAGCTACTGCCGCCGGCGGGCATCACGCCGCTGGTGATCACCGGGCGCGATTCACCCGCCGTGCGGCGCCGTTGCGCCGATCTGGGCATCGTCCACGCCCGCTTCGGCGTGCACGACAAGCTGGCCGCCGCCACCGAGCTGCTGGCCGAGCACGACGCCGGCTGGGATCAACTGGCGGTGCTGGGCGACGACTGGCCCGACCTGCCGCTGATGACGCGCTGCGCCTTCGCGGTGGCGCCAGCCAACGCGCACATCGAGGTCTGCGCTGCGGCCCACCACGTGACCGCCCGCAGCGGCGGTCACGGCGCGGCGCGCGAGTTCTGCGATGTGCTGCTGGTGGCGTCGGGCCGCTACGCCGAGTTGCTGCACGGCCACCTGATCACGCTCGACAGCGCGGCGGGCTGAGGCAAGGCGCCCGCATGGATCCCGATTCAGGCCCCGTCCCGCTGCCGCCGCTGCTGAGCCGCACCTTCGGCATCACGCCGCAGCCGCGCCTGCCCTGGCGCACCCGCCTGCGCCACAACCTGCCCCACTACCTGCCGGTGCTGCTGATGGCGCTGCTGGCCGCCGCCACGGCCTGGCTGGTGCGCAGCACGCCGGTGCCTGAACCCGATCGCGCCGCCGCAGCGCCCAGCCAGGAGCCCGACTACCAGATGCGCGGCTTCTCGGTGCAACGCTACGCCAGCACCGGGCCGGCACAAGGTGTGATCGAGGGCGAACTGGCGCGCCACTACGCCACCGATGACCGGCTGGAAATCGACGGCGTGCGCGTGCGCTGGACCGCCACCGACGGCCGCACGCTGCACGCCCACGCCGACCACGCCGTAGCGCATGCGCCAGGCCAGCGGGTGCGACTCGAAGGCGGCGCACAAGTGCGGCGCGAGCCCGGTACGACCGAACCCGCAGCCCTGGAATTCCTCGGCGAGCAGATCGATTTCGATCTGGCCACGGGACACGTCCACAGCGACAAACCGGTGCAGTTGCGCCAGGGCGCCAGCGTGATCGACGCCGGCTCGCTCGACCACGACAACGCCCAGCAGACCACTGTGCTCGGCAGCGGCGTGCAGGGTGTCGTGCAGAACCCGGCCAAGCCAGGGGTGCGCCGGTGATGAAGACCAGCCATCCACCGCTGGTCTTCATCACCGGCGCCTCCAGCGGCATCGGCCAGGCGCTGGCAGCGGCCTACGCGCAGCGCGGCTGGCGGCTGGCGCTGGTGGCGCGACGCACTGAACAGATCGAAGCCTGGGCGCGTGCCCACGGCCTGGGGCCGGATCGGGTGGCGGTGTACGGCGCCGATGTGCGTGACATCGACAGCATCGTCGCCGCCGGCAGGCGCTGCCTGATCGAGCAGGGCCTGCCCGCCGTGGTGATCGCCAACGCCGGCATCAGCGTGGGTATCGACACCGGCGAGCGCGACGACCTGGACGTGCTGAGCGAGATCTACGCCACCAACAACGTCGGCATGGCGGCCACGTTTCACCCCTTCATCGGCGCGATGCGGCTGGCACGCTGCGGCACGCTGGTGGGCATCGCCAGCGTCGGCGCCATTCGCGGCATGCCGGGGCATGGCGGCTACTGCGCCAGCAAGGCGGCGGTGGTGAGCTACTGCGAAAGCCTGCGGGTCGAGTTGCGCGCCGACCGGGTCAAGGTGGTCACGCTGCTGCCCGGTTTTGTCGCCACGCCGCTGACCCGGCACAACACCTACGCCATGCCCTTCCTGATGACGCCGGAGGCTTTCGCCGCACGCGCCGTGGCGGCCATTGCCGCCGGCAGCCGCTACCGCGTCATCCCGTGGCCCATGGGCTGGGTGGCCAAGCTGCTGCGTGTGCTGCCGAACGCGCTGTTCGATGCGGTGTTTGCCGGCCGCAGCCGCAAGAAACGGCGTGGCGAGTGAGTCGGGTGACATGACACTCACGAAGTGACGCGCCCATGAAAAAAGCGCCGAACCTTGCGATTTGACGCTTCTTTTAGCAGTGCCTGCGCCGGTTAGAGCGCAGACCGCTGACAACGATCAGTAACCGCCGCCACCGTAGCCGCCGCCACCACCGCCGTAGCCACCGCCGCCACCGCTGCGACCACCGCCGCCGCTACGGCCACCGCCGCCGCCAGCACCGCCGCCGCCGTAGGGGCTGCGGAAACCGCCGCCGCCACCGCCGCCTGCACCACCACCGCCGCCGAAGCCGCCGCCACCGCTGCGGCCACCGCCGCCGCCAGCACCGCCGCCACCGTAGGGGCTACGGAAGCCACCCGGGCGCTCTTCACGAGGACGGGCTTCGTTCACCACGATGGCACGGCCACCGATCGACTGGCCGTTGAGGCCGTTGATCGCAGCTTGTGCTTCGGGATCGGTTGCCATCTCCACGAAGCCGAAGCCCTTGGAGCGACCGGTTTCGCGGTCCATCATGACCTTGGCCGAGCTGACCGCGCCGAACTGAGAAAACGCGTCGTTGAGATCTTCGTCGCGAACGCTGTAAGCAAGGTTGCCTACGTAGAGTTTGTTGCCCATGGGAGAGCGCCTTTCAAGAAACAAGTACCGCAGTACTGAAGAGACAAGTGGCGGAGCTACAGCCAGCTACTCATTCCAAAAGAACAGAGAAGGCGCATGCATCCAGACACGGAGAATGATTATGCGTGAGAGTCAAGCACGTAGCGCGACACGTGAATCACAACTGTTGTAAACGAGCCAGATTTTTGTTTCTACGGTGCACCGCCCCGGTTTTTTACGGGTTTTCATGGAGTAAAAACAGCGAAGAAGACCGCCGAAGCAGGCCGAACCGGCCTGGGGGCAAGCGAGCTTGCAGCCACAATCGGCCGCCATGGATCTGCTCAAACCCCTGATCGCACTGCTGGTCATCGTCAACCCGATCGGCGTGGTGCCGTTCTTCATCCACTTCACGAGCCACCTGAACGCGGCGCAGCGCCGCCAGACCATCCGCGTGTCGTCGACGACGGCGTTTCTGGTGATCGCCATCAGCGCGCTCGCCGGGCTGAAGGTGATCGAGTTCTTCGGCATCTCGCTGGCATCGTTCCAGGTCGGCGGTGGCACGCTGCTGCTGATCAGCGCGCTGCAGATGCTCAACGCCCAGCCGGCCGAGGCGCGCAAGGACGACGTCAACGAAGGCGAGCAGAAGGCCAGCGCCGGCGCCAGCATCGCGGTGGTGCCGCTGACCATTCCGCTGCTGACCGGGCCGGCCACGATCTCGACCATGGTGATCTACGCCGACCAGACCCGCCACTGGTGGCAGCTGGCCGCGCTGGTCGGCTACGGCGTGGTGGTGGGTTGCGCCACGTTCATCACCTTCTCGGCCGCCGGGCGCATTGCGCGCCTGCTGGGCAAGACCGGCATCAACATCATGACGCGGCTGATGGGGCTGATCCTGGCCGCATTGGCAGTGGAGATCATGGCCGAGGGCCTGCTCAAGCTGTTTCCGGTGCTGGCCACCCCGCTGCACTGAGCCCCTGCATAACAACAACACACACGAGACATCGAGATGGAAACCTTCGACTACATCATCGTCGGCGCCGGCACCGCCGGCAGCCTGCTGGCCAACCGCCTGAGCGCCAATCCGCGCAAGCGCGTGCTGCTGCTGGAAGCCGGCGGCCATGACGACTACCACTGGATCCACATTCCGGTCGGCTACCTGCACTGCATCGGCAACCCGCGCACCGACTGGCTGTACCAGACCGAGCCGGACCCCGGCCTCAACGGCCGCCGCCTGCGCTATCCGCGCGGCAAGGTGCTGGGCGGCAGCTCCAGCATCAACGGCATGATCTACATGCGCGGCCAGGCCCGCGACTACGACCGCTGGGCCGCCCAGACCGGCGACGCCAGCTGGCGCTGGGAACACTGCCTGCCCTATTTCAAGAAGCACGAGAACCACTGGCGGCTCGATGCGGAGCAGGCGGCCAAGAACGCTGTCGGCTCGGACTGGAATTCGGCCCACGGCCATGGCGGCGAATGGCGCGTGGAGCGCCAGCGCCTGCGCTGGGACATCCTGGACGCCTTCGCCCAGGCCGCGCAGCAGGCCGGCGTGCCCGCCACCGAGGACTTCAACCGCGGTGACAACGAAGGCGTGTCCTACTTCGAGGTCAACCAGCGCAGCGGCTTGCGCTGGAACACCGCCAAGGCCTTCCTGCGGCCCACCTGCTTCGGCCGCCCCAACTTCGCGCTGTGGACCGGCGTGCAGGCCAAGCGCCTGATCCTGGCGCCCTCGGCCGACGGCCGGCTGCGCTGCACCGGCGTCGAGGTGGTGACGCCGCACGGCGTCGAGATCGTGCAGGCCACCGGCGAGGTGATCCTGAGCGCCGGCAGCATCGGCAGCGTGCAGATCCTGCAGCTCTCGGGCATCGGGCCGGGCCAGCTGCTCAACGACGTGGGCGTCACCGTGCAGGCCGACCTGCCCGGCGTGGGCGCCAACCTGCAGGACCACCTGCAGATCCGCTCGGTCTACCAGGTCGACAACACGCGCACGCTCAACACCATGACGCAGTCCTGGTGGGGCAAGGCGCGCATCGGGCTGGAATACGCCTTCAAGCGCAGCGGGCCGATGAGCATGGCGCCGTCGCAGCTGGGCGCATTCACGCGCTCGTCGTCCGATCAGCCGCACGCCAACCTCCAGTACCACGTGCAACCGCTGTCGCTGGACGCCTTCGGCGAGCCGCTGCACCGCTTCAACGCCTTCACGGCCAGCGTCTGCAACCTCAACCCGACCTCGCGCGGCCAGGTGCGCATCACCTCGCCCGAGCACACACAGGCGCCGGCCATCCAGACCAACTACCTCGCCACGGCCGAGGACCGGCAAGTCGCGGCCGATTCGTTGCGCGTGACGCGGCGCATCGTCGCCCAGCCGGCCCTGGCGCCCTACAAGCCGCAGGAATACAAGCCCGGCGTGCAGTTCCAGAGCGATGAAGACCTGATGCGCCTGGCCGGCGACATCGGCACCACCATCTTCCACCCGGTCGGCACCTGCCGCATGGGCGCCGAGAACGACCCGCTGGCCGTGGTCGACCCGCAGCTGCGCGTGCGCGGCGTGGCGGGCCTGCGGGTGGTGGACGCCAGCGTGATGCCCAGCATCACCAGCGGCAACACCAACTCGCCCACACTGATGATTGCCGAGCGCGCGGCGCAATGGATCCTGGCTGACGCCACGCAAGCAGCGTGACCGATGCCCGCCGGCCTGCGGGAAAGCCCCGATGCCGGACGACACGGGGAGACACTACATTCTCGGCACTCGCAGACGACGCCCCAGCTGGCGTTCAGCAAGAGCGAGGGGCCGAGGAGACATCGACAGACAGGCGCATAACAAGTCCGCACCGACCATTCAAAAACCAAGACGGTCGCGGGCACCGCCCCTGAACAAATTCAGCGCTACAAGCGCAGAGGTGACAATTGAAGGCGCCGGCCACCACCGGCGCCTTTTTCTTTGGCGGCCCGTTTTTGGCTGCGGCACTTCTCGCTCGGATCCATGCTCGATCTTCTTCTGGTGACTGCGGCCTCGGGCCTGGCGGGATTTGTCGATGCCATCGTCGGCGGCGGCGGACTGGTGCTGCTGCCGGCGCTGTTTGCGGTCTACCCGGGCGCGCCGCCGGCCACGCTGTTCGGCACCAACAAGGGAGCCGCCGTCTGGGGCACGGCCTGGGCGGCCAATCTCTACGCGCGCCGGGTGACGCTGAACTGGACCACGCTGCTGCCGGCCATGGCCATGGCGCTGCTGGGCGCCGCCAGCGGCGCCTGGCTGGTGACGCAGGTCAGCGCCAGCGGCCTGCGCCGCGCGCTGCCGCTGGTGCTGCTGGCGGTGTTGATCTACACGCTGGCACGCAAGGACCTGGGCCGCGTGCATGCGCCGCACCGGAGCGCGCAGGCCGAGCGACGCATCGCCATGCTGATCGGCGGCGGCATCGGCTTCTATGACGGCTTCTTCGGCCCTGGCACCGGCAGCTTCTTCGTGTTCCTGTTCGTGCGCGCGCTGGGCTACGACTTCCTGCACGCCTCGGCCAGCGCCAAGCTGCTCAACATCGCCACCAACGTGGCGGCGCTGGCGCTGTTCATTGTCAAGGGGCACATCTGGTGGGCAGTGGCCGGCACCATGGCGGTCGCCAACGTGCTGGGCAGCCTGATCGGCACGCGGCTGGCGCTGCGGCACGGCGCCGGCTTCGTGCGCGGCGTCTTCATCGTGGTGGTGGGAGCGCTGATCCTGCGCACCGGCTACGACGCACTGCGGCTCTGAAGCGCCGCGCCTCAGCCCATCAGGTCAAAACTCGAACGTGTCGCCGCGCGAGAGCGCAAACACCGGCAGGCCAATGCCGAGCGCGGCAATCTGCCCGGTGACCGCCGCCCGCTCGCCCGGCTTGATGTGGGTGATGGCGACCGAGGTGTGCACCTCCAGCCGGCTCAGCTCGGCCGCCAGCATGCTGGGCGAGAGGTGGCGGCTGATCTGCGCCAGCGCGAGTTCGTCGTCGCTGAACGCGGTCTCGATCACCAGCTGCGCCAGCGGGCGGCCGCTCAGCGTGGCCCAGAGCGCCGGGTTCGGCCCGGTGTCGCCGGTGTAGATCCACCAGCCCGCATCGGTCTCGACGCCGTAGCCGCAGGCCGGCACGCTGTGCGCGGCCGGCAGCACTTCAAGGTGCAGCCCGGCCAGACGCAGGTGCTCGCCCACCTCGACCGGCACGAGTTCCAGGATCGCCCGGTCAGGCCGGGGCAGCGCGGTGAAATCGGGCCAGATGACGTTGTTGAAGACGTGCTGGCGCAGCGCATCGAGCGTTGCGGGCAGGCCGTAGACGCGAATCGGCTGGAAGTCGGGTGCGGCCAGGCGGCGCTGCATCACGCTGTCGGCCAGCAGGGCAATGCCGAGCACGTGGTCGAGGTGCGAGTGCGACAGCAGGATGTGGTCGACGCGCGCCAGCTCATCGAGCGTCAGGTCGCCCACGCCGGTGCCGGCATCGATCAGCAGGTGATCATCCAGCAGGAAGGATGTGGTGCGGCAATCGCGCGCAATGGAACCCGAGCAACCCAGGACGCGCAGCTTCATGGCGGGCGATCAGCCGTCAGGGCTGGACGAACTGCATCTGGGTGCCCGCCAGCTCGATCACGTCGCCATCCTTCAGGTGCACCGGATCGGCCTGAACCGGCACGCCGTTGACCATGGGACGACCGGCGCCCTCGACGTGGGCAATCACATAACCGCCCGGACGCTTGGTGAGGGAGGCGACCTGCACGCCGGGCTTGCCCACCGTGGTCACGACCTTGGTGAGCGCCACCTCACGCCCGGCTGCCGCGCCCGAGAGCACGCGGATGGACGCCTGGTTCACCGGCGTGGTCAGCGGCCGGGTGTAGCTGCCTGCGGAGGGAGGCAGGCCGGCCGGCACGGTGGACGGCATGGGTCGCGCCATCAGGCCAGGCGGCATCTGGCCGGGCTTGAGGATCATGGTCTTCTCGTAGTCGGAGCTTTCCTCGACCAGGTACTTGATCTTGTACTTGCCGATCTCGACCGTATCGTTGTGCTGCAGCAGTTGCTTCTTGACCGCGCGACCGTTGATGTAGGTCCCGTTGGTGCTGTTCTGATCTTCGATGTAGACGTCCTGGCCCATCATCTGCAAGACAGCGTGCTCGCCGCTGACGGCCAGGTTATCGATCACGATATCGTTGTAGGGACGGCGACCCAGGCTGGTCTTGTCCTTCGTGAGCTGGACTTCCTTGATGACGACTCCGTCCAGCGAAACAACCAGTTTTGGCATGCGTGACCTCAGTATTTTTTCCGTCCGCACAGTCGCGGTCTGTCCTCAGCGCCGGAACGGCCACCAGGTTCGCGCCGCAGAAGCGTCCATGCGCGCAGCCACCAGGATCACAGCAATGTTATCCCGTCCGCCGGCTTCATTGGCAGCCTCGATCAGCGCGTGGCCTGCATCGACGATGTCGGTGTGGTTGAGCAGCACGTCGGCGATGCTTTCGTCGTCGAGCATGTCCGACAGACCGTCCGAGCACAGCAGGAACCAGTCGTCGGGCGCCACCGGGTGCAGGTGGGTTTCCAGCAGGACCATGTCCTCGACGCCCACGGCGCGGGTGACCAGATTCTTGTGCAGGCTGACTGCGGCCTGCTCGGGCGAGATCAGGCCGGCGTCGATCTGCTCCTGCAGCAGCGAGTGATCGCGCGTGAGCTGCATCAGCCGGCCTTCGCGCCAGCGGTAGGCACGCGAGTCGCCCACATGGCCGAGCATCAGGCGCCCGCCGCGAAACGCGGCCACCACCAGCGTCGTGCCCATGCCGGCGTATTGCGGGTTGGAGTTGGCGGCGTTGAAGATGGCGCGGTTGGCGTTGTCGACGCAGATGTCCATCGCGCGGCGCACGTCGTGGTCGCTGACCTCGGCAGACGCCTCGGTCAACCAGCGACCCAGCTCGGAGCGGATGAAGGCGGTGGCCATGCCGCTGGCGACTTCGCCGGCGTTGTAGCCGCCCATGCCATCGGCGAGCACCGCCAGGGAGGCGCGCTCGTCGACAGCCACCGAGTCCTCGTTGTTGGTGCGGGTGCGGCCGCAATCGGTTACGGCGTAGAACTCGAAGCTCATGAGCGGGGCGCTGGGTCGGTCCATATTCACGTCGAGGATTGTGCCCGCATCGTCACCGCATTCGGGGCCTGCGGAGCCGGCGCAGCGGCGAAGGCCGCGACTTCCTGCACCGATGTGCCCTGGATCACCGTCGGCTGGAAATCGGCGGCGCGCTCGTCGGGTTTGGGGGGCTCGAGCATGGCGCCGATCAGACGCAGGTCGGCGGCGAGTTCGGCGCCGTCGCGGTAGCGCAGTTCGGGGCGCTTCTCCAGCAGGATGCTCAGCACGTCGGCCAACGCCTCGGGCAAGTCGGGCCGCAGGCTGCGCAGATTGGGCGCCGGTTGATGGGCCACCGCCTGCATCAGCTCACCCATGGACTGGCCCGCCACCGGCAACTCGCCGGTCAGCATCTGAAACAGCAGCACGCCCAGCGAGTACAGGTCGCTGCGACCGTCGACCACCCGACCCACCAGCTGCTCGGGCGACATATAGGCCGGCGAGCCCAGCACCAGCCCCGTGCGGGTGCGGCTGGCGTCATGCAGGCGCGCCACGCCGAAATCGGTCACCTTCACCTGATCGAGCGCGGGATCGATCATCACGTTGGCGGGCTTGATGTCGCGGTGGATCACGCCCTGCGCGTGCGCATGCGCCAGCGCGTCGGCCACGCGGGCGCCGATATGCACCACCTCGGCCGCCGGCAGCAGGTTGCCGGGATGCACGTGGCCGGACAGGTCGGGGCCGCTCAGTCGCTCCATGGCGATGTAGGCCAGCCCACCCTCCTCGCCCGATTCCAGCAGGCTGACGATATCGGGGTGGTGCAGCCGGGCGGCGGCCTGGGCCTCGCGCTGGAAGCGCTCACGCGCTTCTTGCAGCGCGTAGCCCTCGAACTCCTGCGTCAGCGCCAGCGTCTTGAGCGCGACCTCGCGCCCGGTGTTGACGTCACGCGCCAGATAGACCCGTCCCATCGTGCCGCGACCGAGTTCGCGCAGCAGATGGAAATGCGCCAGCCGGGGCAGGCGCGCATCGGGGCGCACGGTCTCGGGCTCAGGCATGACCGATGGGACGTACTCCATCGGCAGCGTCTGCGGGTCGCCCGCGTGGGCGCTGGTCGACTTGTGATCAGTGCCACGCGACCAGCGCGAGGTCGGTGCCGTCTCGACCGCAAAACGCATCATGTCGGACGAAGTCACTGCGCTGCCTGCCATCGGTTCGGGATCGACCCCGGGCACCAGTTGCAAGGGATTCAGAACCTCGGTGGGTGGCTCGCTCAGACTTTCGTCCGCCGTCTGCAGCAGCGTGCTGGGCGGCAGGGTCGACCGCGCGGCCCATGACTGTTGTCGCCAGCGCAGGGCCAGCATCAGCGCCGTGCCCAGCAGCAGCACCCCCACCGGCATCGCCACCGGCCACCAGAGGTGAATCACGCGCACCAGCACATGGCTGCCCAGCAGCAGCGCCACGGCCAGCAGGCTGCTGAGCGCCAGCGCGGTCGCGCCCACCAGGCGCGGCAGGACCAGCGCCAGATACAGGCCGACCAGTCCGAGCAACCCCCACGGCAGCACGGCGGCGGCGCGCGGCTGGCGCAGGACCTGATCGGTCAGCAGCGCCGAACTCAGGTGCGCCAGCGCCTCGACCCGCGTGAGCGGCGCGCCGCCCGGTGTGCGGGCGACGAGGCCGGCTGCGGCGTCCGTGCGCCCGATCAGCACCAGCTTGCCGTCCAGCCGCGGCACCACCCGCGCCGGGTTGAGCAGCTCGTGCGCAGGCAGCACCATGAAGGCCGAGGCCGACGCGCCGTTGCGCGCAAACAGAGGCTCGAACTGCAGTGCGGCATCCAGCGCAATCGGGCGACCTGCCAGCGTGAGCGGCTCGCGGACCCGCACCGGGTTGGAGGCCGAAAGCGCGTCGGCATCGCTCTGCGCCAACGCCGTCAACCAGACGAGCGACGGTGCCACGTTCGGGGCTGATCCCGCTGACGCCAGCGCATGCCGGCGCAGCACGCCATCGGCATCGGGCACCACCGCGAGCGCGTCTTGCGCCCAGACGGCGCCGCGCAGGGTCTGCGAGGTCTGCGGTGCCATCGGGACACCGCCGCCTTGCGCCAGCAGGCTGCGCCGGTGCGTGGCCAGACTGCGGGCCAGGTCGGTATCGGTGTCAAGCAGGCTGTAGCTGCGCGACAGCGCAGCGGGCAGTTCCGGGTGGCGCGCCAGATTCGGATCGGTGGCCACCACCGCCGCGAGTTGCTGCAACTCGCGCAGCGCGAGGTCGTTCTCGCGTCCCGGCAGCGGCTCGCTCAGCACGATGGTGTGCGCGCCCGCCGCCGTCAGCCGGTCGGTTGCGCGCGCCAGCCAGGAACGCGACCACGGCCACGGCCCGAGGCGCTGCAGGCTGGCGTCGTCGATGGCGACGATCAGCACCGACTCGGGCGCCGCCCGGGCCGCTGCCGTGACGGCGTGATCGCGGCTCCAGCGATCGGCCGCACGCCACATTCCGGCACGCTCACTGCCCCAGCCGGCCAGCAACGCCAACGCCAGCGGCCAGAGCCAGTGCAGGCTGTAGGTCGGGCGGCGCCCACGGATCGACATGAGGTCGACCCGCGCGCTCAGGCGGCGTGGGCCTCAGGCTTGCGCGAGGCCAGCCACTTGCCCAGCGCCAGCACGAACAGCGCACCGGCCACGCCAGCGGCGTAATGCACGGCACTGCTGACGGCGCCCCCGAGCCAGCCCACCACGGCCGGATCGCTCACGGCCATGCCGCCGGCAATCCAGCCCAGCAGCATGCCGCCGAGCGTGATGACGAGCGGGAAGCGGTCCATCAGCGTGATGACCACCTGGCTGCCCCAGACGATGATGGGAATGCTCACCAGCAGGCCGAAGATCACCAGCGGCATCTGGTGATCGGCACCTGCGTTGCCAGCCGCGCCGGCAATGGCGATGACGTTGTCCAGGCTCATGACGAAGTCGGCCACGATGACCGTCTTGACCGCCGCCCAGAGCTTGTCGCTCGCCTGGATGTTGCCGTGCTCGTCCTCGTCTTCAGGCATCAGCAGCTTGACGCCGATCCAGAACAGCAGGATCGCGCCGACGAGCTTCAAATAAGGCACGGCCAGCAGCGTGAGCGCAAAGAAGATCAGCACCACACGCAGAACGATCGCACCGGCCGTTCCCCACAGGATGCCGGCACGGCGCTGCGCGTCGGGCAGCTTGCGGCAGGCCAGCGCAATCACGACCGCGTTGTCGCCGCCGAGCAGGATGTCGATCAGGATGATCTGGCCTACGGCGAGCCAGAAGGAAGAGGTGAGAAGCAGTTCCATGCAATGTTCCTTGAGGGGGAGGCTCCGGGCCACTTGGAGTCGACGCGGGCGCAGGCCGGAAGTGTAGGTGGGCGCAGGCCCGTGGCTCTGCGTGGAACTACGCAAGCCACCCGCACCAGGCCTGAGGGAGGAAGGGGCCTGGGCGATTCGCTTCTCAAGCCCAGGGACAGGCATTACCATTCATCTGCACAGTGTCTTCAGAAAGTGCCCGAAACCACCCGGGCGCCCGAAATGGACACATCAACGGTTACTGATGGAGAGTATTGACATGGCAACTGCAAAAAAAGCCGCCGCGAAGACAACGCCGGCTGTTACCGCAACGGCACCCAAGGCCGCTGCAGCTGAAACGGCGACCCCCAAGCGCGCCCCGAATGCCGCTTTCATGAAGGCCATGACGCCTTCGGCCGCGCTGGCTGCCGTGATCGGCAAAGCGCCCGCACCGCGCACCGAAGTGACCAAGAAAGTCTGGGAATACATCAAGAAGCACAACCTGCAGGACCCGGCGAACAAGCGCATGATCAATGCCGACGCCAAGCTGAAGGTGATCTTCAAGAAAGAACAGGTCTCGATGTTCGAGATGACCAAGCTCATCAGCGACCAGCTGTCCTGAGCCGTCCCGGCGGACACCTTCTGCCCATGAAAAAGCCGCTCGATGAGCGGCTTTTTTGCGTCTGGCGCGCCAGGAAAACCGCGCGCCGTCGCTCAGAGGCCCAGACCTTCGTCCAGGCCCAGGTGCAGGTTCATGCACTGCACCGCCGCGCCGCTGGCGCCCTTGCCGAGGTTGTCGAGCCGCGCCATCAGCAGCGCCTGGTCACCGTGGGTGAACACGAACAGGTCGACGCGGTTGGTGTCGTTGCAGGCCTGCACGTCGAAGAAACCGTCGGCCAGCGTGGCCGCGTCGTTGAGCGGCATGACGCGCACGAAGCGCTCGCCAGCGTAGTGGCGCTCGTAGGCGGCGTGCAGGTGCGCCGCGGTCGTGCCGGCCGGCAGCTGCGCCAGATGCAGCGGCACGGTCACCGTCAGGCCCTTGTAGAAGCCGCCGACCACCGGCATGAAGACCGGCGCGGTGCGCAGGCCGGTGTGCGCCATCATTTCAGGAATGTGCTTGTGCGCCAGGCCGAGCGCGTAGGGGCGCGGCGCCAGCAGTTGCGGGTCGCCACCGGCCTCGTACTGCTCGATCATCTTCTTGCCGCCGCCGGAATAGCCCGTCAGCGAAGTCGCGCTCAGGCCCGCATCGGCCGGCACCAGACCGGCATCGACCAGCGGGCGCAGCAGCAGCAGAAAGCCCGAGGCGTGGCAGCCCGGGTTGGCGATGCGCTTGGCCGTGCGCAGGCGCTCGCGCTGGCCCGGCGCCAGTTCCGGCAGGCCGAAGGCCCAGCCCGGCTCGATGCGGTGCGCGGTGCTGGCATCGATCAGGCAAGTGTTCGGGTTGGTGACCAGCGCGACCGCTTCCTTGGCGGCCGCGTCGGGCAGGCACAGGAAGGCGACGTCGGCGGCGTTGAGCAGGCGCGCGCGCTCGGCGGTGTCCTTGCGCTTGTCCGCGTCGATGCGCAACACCTCGATGTCGGCGCGCTGCGCCAGATATTCGTGGATGCGCAGGCCGGTCGTGCCCTCCTGGCCGTCGACAAACACAGCATGCTTCATGGGATCCTCTTGCAATGGAAATTGGTCAGAAAGAATACGGCATGAAAGTGACACCCAACATCCTGCTGCTGCCCGGCTGGCAGAACTCCGGCCCCGACCACTGGCAGAGCCGCTGGGCCGCGCAGCACGGCTACGCCCGGCTGGACCAGGACGACTGGCTCTGGCCGCGCCGGGGCGACTGGATGGCGCAGCTCGAACAGGCCGCGCTCGCCACCACCGGCCCGCTGGTGCTGGTCGCCCACAGCCTGGGCTGCCAGCTGGTGGCAGCCTGGGCAGAGCACAGCCGCCACACCGACCGCGTACAGGCCGCGCTGCTGGTGGCGCCGCCCGACAACGAGCGCGCCGACATGCCGCCGCAGCTGCACAACTGGCGGCCGATACGCCGCACGCGCCTGCCGTTCGCGGCCTGCGCGGTGATCTCCAGCGATGACCCGTTCTGCGCGCCCGAGCGCGCCCGCGACTTTTGCGCCGACTGGGGCGCCCGGGTGGTGGAGGCTGGCGCGCGCGGCCACCTCAACGCCGCCTCCGGCCTGGGCGACTGGGCCGAGGGCCATGCGCTGCTGCTCGACTTGATCGCTGACAGCTCCCGTTCCTGAAGCGGTGGGCGGATCACCGGCAAGGATCGCCGACAATCGCCGGATGGTCACCAAGAAGCCCAAAGGTCTCGGACGCGGTCTCGAAGCATTGCTCGGGCCGCAAGTGGGCACCTCGCCCGAAACGGCGGGCGTGCATGAGCAGCCGCATGCCGTCAAGCTGGCGCAGCTGCAGCCCGGCAAGTACCAGCCGCGCACGCGCATGGATGAGGGCTCGCTGTTCGAACTGGCCGAGAGCATCCGCACGCAGGGCGTGATGCAGCCCATTCTGGTGCGTCCGCTTGCCCCGCAAGAGGGCCTGCCGATGTACGAAATCATCGCTGGCGAGCGCCGCAGCCGTGCCGCGCGGCTGGCCGGCCTCGACGAGGTGCCGGTGCTGGTGCGCTCCGTGCCCGACCAGGCGGCGGCCGTGATGGCGCTGATCGAAAACATCCAGCGCGAAGACCTCAACCCGCTCGAAGAAGCCCAGGGCGTGCACCGCCTGATCGCCGAATTCGGCCTGACGCACGAGGAAGCTGCGCAGGCCATCGGCCGCAGCCGCAGCGCCACCAGCAACCTGCTGCGCCTGATCAACCTGGCCGAGCCGGTGCAGCAGATGCTGATGGCCGGCGACATCGACATGGGCCACGCCCGCGCCCTGCTGCCGCTGGAGCGCGCGCAGCAGATCACGCACGCCAACGAGATCATCGGTCGCAAGCTGTCGGTGCGCGAGGCCGAGAAGCTCGTCTCGCGCCACGAACACGCCCGGCAGACACCGCTGCTGCGCGTCAAGGCGCAGAAGTCGCGCGACATCGCGCGGCTGGAAGAGCAGCTGGCCGACACGCTGACCGCAGCAGTGGAAATCCGCGTGCGCAAACGCACCCGCAAGGGCGAACAGGGCGAGATCGCGATTGCGTTCGGCTCGCTGGAAGAGCTCAACGGCCTGCTCGAGAAGCTCGGCATCCGAGACGCCTGACGCACTGCGCTGCACGCGGGCATGCCGTTTGCGTTGTCAACGCAAACGGGTGCTGCAACGTCACAAGACTTGTCGCACCTCAGTGACACCGCAGTTTGCAGGGAATTGCCGGGCTTACAGCATGCTTTTCCGGGGCTGGCTAAGCTGCAGTTGCAAGACACTGAATTGCACCGGTTCTAAGATCAACGTCGGCAGAGTCACGGAAAGCTCTGATGGAGCCTGGCACCGCTCAAGGTGAAAACGGGCACGGACTCCATCAGATCTTCCCTGGTGCAAGGGCACGGAACGTATGCCCTTGCATCGCCTGAACTTCAGGAGGCCTGCAAATGGACGTGATCAGCAACTTCGCCGCGCGATACGAGCGCACCCGTGAAGAAGAGATGTCGCTGGAGGACTACCTTGCCGAGTGCAAGCGCAACCCTCTGGCCTACGCCACGGCGCCCGAGCGCATGCTCAAGGCCATCGGCGAGCCGCAGATGATCGACACGCGCAACGACCCGCGCCTGTCCCGGCTGTTCGCCAACAAGCTCATCAAGATCTACCCGGCGTTTGCCGAGTTCTACGGCATGGAAGACGCCATCGAACAGGTGGTGAGCTACTTCCGCCATGCCGCGCAGGGCCTGGAAGAAAAGAAGCAGATCCTCTACCTGCTGGGCCCGGTGGGCGGCGGCAAGAGCTCGATCGCCGAGCGCCTCAAGCAGCTGATGCAGGATGTGCCGTTCTATGCCGTCAAGGGCTCGCCGGTGAACGAGTCGCCGCTGGGCCTGTTCGACACCGTCGAGGACGGCGCCGTGCTGGAGCAGGAATATGGCATTCCGCGCCGCTACCTCAACCGCATCATGAGCCCGTGGGCGGTCAAGCGGCTGGAGGAATACGGCGGAGACATCCGCAAGTTCCGTGTCGTCAAGCGCCACCCGAGCATCCTGAAGCAGGTCGGCATCGCCAAGACCGAGCCGGGCGACGAGAACAACCAGGACATCAGCTCGCTGGTCGGCAAGGTCGACATCCGCAAGCTCGAAACCTTTGCGCAGGACGACCCGGACGCCTACAGCTACTCCGGCGGCCTGTGCCTGGCCAACCAGGGCCTGCTGGAATTCGTCGAGATGTTCAAGGCGCCCATCAAGGTGCTGCACCCGCTGCTGACCGCCACGCAGGAGGCCAACTTCAAGGGCACCGAGGGCTTTGGCGCCATTCCGTTCGACGGCATCGTGCTGGCGCACAGCAACGAGAGCGAGTGGAAGACCTTCCGCAACAACAAGAACAACGAGGCCTTCCTCGACCGCATCTACATCGTCAAGGTGCCTTACTGCCTGCGCGTCAGCGAAGAGGTCAAGATCTACGAGAAGCTGATCAAGGGCAGCTCGCTGGCCGCCGCCAAGTGCGCCCCGGGCACGCTCAAGATGATGAGCCAGTTCGCCATCCTCACGCGGCTCAAGGAGCCCGAGAACTCCAGCCTGTTCAGCAAGATGCAGGTCTACGACGGCGAGAGCCTCAAGGACACCGACCCGCGCGCCAAGAGCTACCAGGAATACCGCGACTACGCCGGTGTCGATGAAGGCATGAGCGGCATCAGCACCCGCTTCGCCTACAAGATCATCAGCAAGGTCTTCAACTTCGACAGCGCCGAGGTCGCGGCCAACCCGGTGCACCTGATGTACGTGCTGGAGCAGCAGATCGAGCGCGAGCAGTTCCCGCCCGAGACCGAGCAGAAGTACATCGGCTACATCAAGGAACTGCTGGCGCCGCGCTACGCCGAGTTCATCGGCAAGGAGATCCAGACCGCTTATCTGGAGAGCTACAGCGAGTACGGCCAGAACATCTTCGACCGCTACGTGACCTATGCCGACTACTGGATCCAGGACCAGGAATACCGCGACACCGACACCGGCGAGGTCTTCGACCGCGTCAGCCTGAACGGCGAACTCGAGAAGATCGAGAAGCCCGCCGGCATCGCCAACCCGAAGGACTTCCGCAACGAGATCGTCAACTTCGTGCTGCGCGCCCGCGCCAACAACGCCGGCAACAACCCGGTCTGGACCAGCTACGAGAAGCTGCGCACGGTGATCGAGAAGAAGATGTTCAGCAACACCGAGGAGTTGCTGCCGGTCATCAGCTTCAACGCCAAGGCCAGCGCCGACGAGGCCAAGAAGCACGAGAACTTCGTCCAGCGCATGGTCGACAAGGGCTACACCTCCAAGCAGGTTCGCTTGCTGTGCGAGTGGTACCTGCGCGTCAGAAAGTCGAGTTAATGGTGCCCCCGGGCTGGCGCGTACGCCAGCCCACCCCCCAAGGGGGTCGCGGGTCGGCTTGGGGCGGCCCGGCGCTCGCCCCGCGTCCTTCGATAAAGGTTGTCCATGTTTCAACAGATCATTGATCGACGGCTGGCCGGCAAGAACAAGTCCATCGGCAACCGCGAGCGCTTTCTGCGTCGCTACAAGGACCAGATCCGCGATGCCGTGCGCCGCGCGGTCGATGGCCGCGGCATCCAGGATCTGCAGCGCGGTGAAGAGGTGCGCATCCCCAAGAAGGACGTCAGCGAGCCGGTGTTCCACCACGGCAGCGGCGGCAAGCGCGAGATGGTGCACCCCGGCAACAAGGAGTACATCACCGGCGACCGCATCAAGCGCCCGCCCAGTGGTGGCGGCCAGGGCTCGGGCAGCGGCCAGGCAAGCGACTCGGGCGAAGGTGATGACGACTTCGTCTTCAGCCTGAGCAAGGAAGAGTTCATGCAGGTCTTCTTCGAGGATCTGGCCCTGCCGCACCTGATACGTACCCAGCTGGCCGAAACGCCCGAATGGAAAAGCCACCGCGCCGGCCACACCAGCGAGGGCACGCCGAACAATCTGCATGTGGTGCGGTCCATGCGCGGGGCCTTGAGCCGGCGCATCGCGCTGGGCACCGACAAGCGCCATGAGCTGCAGCGGCTCGAAGCCCACCTGGCTCATCTTCAGAGCCACCCGGGCGCCGCCACGGCCCTGATGGCGCAGGAGATCGAGGCCACCGAGCAGGCGATCACCGAGTTACGCCGCCGCATCAAGGCGATTCCCTTCCTCGACCCGATCGACCTGCGTTTCCGCAGCCGCGTCAAGGTGCCGGTGCCCACTGCCAAGGCGGTGATGTTCTGCCTGATGGACGTATCAGGCTCGATGGACGAGGGCCGCAAGGAACTCTCCAAGCGCTTCTTCATCCTGCTCTACCTGTTCCTGACACGGCACTACGAGAAGATCGACATCGTCTTCATCCGCCACCACACCCAGGCGCAGGAAGTCGATGAACAGGGTTTCTTCCACTCGACCGAAACCGGCGGCACGGTGGTCTCCAGCGCGCTGGTGCTGATGGAAGAGATCATCCGTGCCCGCTACCCGAGCGACCAGTGGAACATCTACGGCGCCCAGGCCAGCGACGGCGACAACTGGCACCACGACAGCGGCCGCTGCCGCGAACTGCTCGAACAGAAGATCCTGCCGCTGTGCCGCTATTACGCCTACGTCCAGGTGGCTGAGCCCGAGCAGAACCTGTGGGAGGAATACACCCGCCTGGCCGAGGCCTCCGGGCCGCACTTCGCGATGCGCAAGGTCACCGAGGCCAGCCAGATCTACCCGGTCTTCCGCGACCTGTTC
This sequence comes from Leptothrix sp. (in: b-proteobacteria), assembly GCF_965250675.1. Taxonomy (NCBI): domain Bacteria; kingdom Pseudomonadati; phylum Pseudomonadota; class Betaproteobacteria; order Burkholderiales; family Sphaerotilaceae; genus Leptothrix; species Leptothrix sp. (in: b-proteobacteria). The sequence goes on along the minus strand of NZ_CBDFPH010000001.1, from coordinate 198,849 downwards.
AAGAAGGAGGGCGCGCATGCTTGACATCACCCACCCTGCCAGCCGCATCAGTCGTCCCAGTGCGCCCCTGCCCGGCCCGAGCGACTGGACCTTCGAGCTGATCGAGCGCTATCACACCGTCATCCGCCAGACGGCCGAGCGGTTCGGGCTGGACACCTACCCGAACCAGCTGGAGATCATCACCGCCGAGCAGATGATGGACGCCTACGCGTCGGTCGGCATGCCGGTCAACTACCGCCACTGGAGCTACGGCAAGGAGTTCATCAGCACCGAGAAGAACTACCGCCGCGGTCACATGGGTCTGGCGTATGAGATCGTCATCAACTCCAACCCCTGCATCAGCTACCTGATGGAGGAAAACACCATGGCGATGCAGGCACTGGTGATTGCCCACGCCGCCTACGGCCACAACAGCTTCTTCAAGGGCAACTACCTGTTCCGGATGTGGACCGATGCGTCGTCCATCATCGATTACCTGGTCTACGCCCGCAACTACGTCACCGAGTGCGAAGAGCGCCACGGGCTGGCGGCGGTCGAGACCTTTCTGGACAGCTGCCACGCGCTGATGAACCACGGCGTCGACCGCTATCGCCGCCCGAGCAAGAAGTCACTGGCTCAGGAACTGAGCGAGGCCCGCGACCGCGAAGCCCATGCCCAGCAACAGATCAATGACCTGTGGCGCACCCTGCCCCGCCGCGCCGACAAGCCCGAGGATGCCCCCGAGGCACGCCGCTTCCCCGACGAGCCGCAGGAGAACCTGCTGTACTTCATCGAAAAGAACGCACCGCTGCTCGAACCCTGGCAGCGCGAGATCGTGCGCATCGTGCGCAAGGTGGCGCAGTACTTCTACCCACAGCGCCAGAGCCAGGTCATGAACGAGGGCTGGGCCACCTTCTGGCACCACAAGCTGCTCAACACCATGTACGACGACGGCCACCTGACCGACGGCGTGATGATCGAATGGCTCAAGAGCCACACCAACGTGGTCTACCAGCCCAAGGTCGGCGATCGCGGCTACAACGGCATCAACCCGTATGCGCTGGGCTTTGCGATGTACACCGACATCAAGCGTATCTGCGAGGCCCCCACGCCCGAAGACCGCGCCTGGTTTCCCGACATTGCCGGCGCACCCTGGCTGGCCACGCTCGACCACGCCATGCGCAACTTCAAGGACGAGAGCTTTGTCGGCCAGTTCCTCAGCCCCAAGCTGATGCGCGACATGCGGCTGTTCGCCGTGGTGGACGACGAGAAGAAATCCGAGATCGAGGTTGCCGCCATCCACGACGACACCGGCTATCGCCAGGTGCGCGAGGCGCTGTCGCACCAGTACGACCTGGGTCAGCGCGAACCCAACATCCAGGTCTGGAACGTCAACCTGCGCGGCGACCGCTCACTGACGCTGCGCCACTTCCAGCACAACGACCGGCCGCTGGCCGAGGGCGCGCAAGAGGTTCTCAAGCATGTGGCGCGGCTGTGGGGCTTTGCGGTGCACCTGGAAAGCGCCAATGCCCGCAACGACATCACCAAACGCTGGTCGGTGCCGGCGCCGATTCACTGACCCGAGCCAACCCGCTCGGATCAGGCGGTCACCACGCGAAGATCTTGCCCGGGTTCATGATGTTGTCCGGGTCGAGCGCCTGCTTGACGCTGCGCATCATGGCCACCGCCGCCGGGCCGGCCTCGTCGACCAGGAAAGCCATCTTGTGCAGGCCGATGCCGTGCTCGCCGCTGCAGGTGCCTTGCAGGCTCAACGCCCGCGCCACCAGCTGGCTGTTGAGCTGCTCGGCCAGCACGCGCTCGGCCGGCTGGTCTGGATCGATCAGGTAGCCGATGTGGAAGTTGCCATCGCCCACATGGCCAACCACGAAGTAGGGCAAGCCCGCCGCGTCGGCCTCGGCCACCGTGGCGGCCACGCATTCCGCCAGGCGCGAGATCGGCACGCAGGTGTCGGTGGTGACGCAGCGGCAGCCGGGCCGGCTCTGCAGCGCGGCAAAGTAGGCGTGGTGGCGGGCGGTCCACAGCCGCGTGCGCGCTTCGGGCGTGGTGGCCCACTCGAAAGCCTCGCCGCCGTGATCGGCCGCCAGCGCCTGCACCGTCTGCGCCTGTTCGGCCACGCCGGCGGGGCTGCCGTGGAACTCCATCAGCAGCATCGGCTGCTCGCGCAGGTTCAGCCTGTCGTGGCGGTTGACCATGCGCACGGCGTGCGCATCCAGCAACTCGCAGCGCGCGATCGGCACGCCCATCTGGATGATGGCGATGGTGGCCTGCACCGCCGCATCCACGCTCGGGAAATGGCAGATCGCCGCCGACACGGCCTCGGGCTGCGGATAGAGGCGCAGCGTGACTTCGGTGATGACACCCAGCGTGCCCTCGCTGCCCACGAACAGCCGGGTCAGGTCGTAGCCGGCGCTGGACTTGCGTGCGCGGGTACCGGTGCGGATGACCTCGCCGCGTGCGGTCACCACCGTCAGCGCCAGCACGTTCTCGCGCATGGTGCCGTAGCGCACGGCGTTGGTGCCGCTGGCGCGCGTGGCGGTCATGCCGCCCAGCGAGGCATCGGCGCCCGGGTCGATCGGGAAGAACAGGCCGCTGTGGCGAATCTCGTTGTTGAGTTGGCTGCGCGTCACGCCGGCCTGCACGGTCACGGTCAGATCTTCGGCGTGCAGTTGCAGCACCCGGTTCATGCGCGAGGTGTCCAGGCTGATGCCGCCCTGCACCGCCAGCAACTGGCCTTCCAGCGACGAGCCCGTGCCGAACGCGATCACCGGCACGGCGTGCTGCGCGGCCAGCGCCACCGCGTCGGCCACGTCCTGGTCGCTTTCGGCGTAGACCACCACGTCGGGCGGTGGCACGTCGAAGGGCGATTCATCGCGGCCATGCTGTTCGCGCACCGCACGCGCCACCGAGCACGCCGCGCCAAAACGCGCCTGCAGCGCCGCCAGCAATTCCGGCGGCACGGGGCGTGGCGCCAGGGTGGGCAGCGATACGGGCAGATCGGTGGCATTCATGGCGCGTCTCCGGCAAGTCCAGGCGGGAGCGTGATTCTATGAAGCGAAGCTGTGACGCACATCACGTTTGAGTGGCAGGAGCTGCGCCAGACTGAAAGCCGCTTCCGGTGCATTTCCGCACCGCGGCACCACCCCGAAAGGACTTCTCATGAACATCAACATTGGCAGCGTCGACCGCATCGCCCGCATCGTGATCGGCCTGCTGCTGGTCATTCTGGCGGCCACCGGCACGCTGGGTGCCTGGGCATGGATCGGCGTGGTGCTGCTGGTCACTGGCCTGCTCCGGTTCTGCCCGATCTATTCGCTCTTCGGCTTCTCCAGTTGCCCGACCCAGAGCCACTAAACCAGCCACTGAGCACAACACCAGCGCCCAACAAGGAGACAACACCATGCGCACCTCCACCCTTCGTCTGCTGGCCGCCACTGCGCTGCTGGCCTCCGGTGCCGCCATGGCACAGCCCTATGGGGTCGGCTCGGTCGGCTGGGCCAGCAGCGAGGGCGACTGCAGCGGCGCCTCGTCATGCGACAAGACCGGCGCGGCCGGCAAGCTGCTGCTGGGCTACCTCGTCGCGCCCGGCCTGGGCGTGGAGGTGGGCTACAACAACCTCGGCCGCATCAAGCTGGGCATCAGCGGCGTGGCGGGCGAGATGCGCTCGGCCGGCCCCAGCCTGGGCGTGATGGCCTTTGCGCACCTGGCGCCCGACTGGCGTCTGCAGGGCCGCATTGCGCTCGGCAGCATCAAGACGCGCGTGAGCGCTTCGTTCGCGGGCCTGAGCAGCAGCGAAAACGAGACCAACACCCGCGTGCTGGCCGGCCTGAGCGTGAGCCGCTTTCTCAACCGCAACTTCTCGGCCGATGTGGGCGTGGACTTCGGCGGCCACCACTTCAACGGCCAGACCTTCAACGTGCAGATGGTCAGCGCCGGCCTGACGCTCTGGTTTTGACCGGGGCGGGCGCGGCCGGCGCTGGCGCATCGCGGTAGGCGGCAAACACATCGCGCAGCGGCGCGGTGGGCGCGGGCGTGATGGCCAGCGAGCGTTCCAGCTCCTGCAGGTGCTTGCGCATCTCGGCTGCCGCGCTGGCGCCCGGGCCGGCCTGCAGCGCGGTGATCAGCTCCACGTGCCGATGCGCCACGCACACCGGCCGGCCCACCGGCTGATACAGCGCCATCAGCATCGACGTGCTGGGCAGCAACTCATCCAGCAGGCGCACGAACACCGGGTTGCCACACATCTGCGCCAGCGCGCGGTGGAACAGGCCGGACATGCGCACTTCGGTCGGCCGGTCGCCGCGCGCCGCCGCAGCGCCCTCGGCCTCGACCAGCCGGCGCAGCTCGGCGCATTGCTCGGCATCGAGCCGGCCGCCCAGGCGGCGGGCGATCTCGCACTCGACCACGCGGCGGGCGTCGAACACATGCGCGGCGTCGTCGCGGCTGGGCTGCGGCACCTGGGCGCCACGGTTGTGGTTGAGCTCAATCACCTGGTCCTGCGCCAGGCGCTGCAGCGCCTGGCGCACCACGGTGCGCGACACGGCAAAGCTGGCGGCGAGCTCTTCTTCGCGCAGGCGCGTGCCGGGGCTCAGGCGGTGCTCGACGATGGCGGCGTAGATGCCGTCGTAGACGCGCTGGGTCGAGGTGGCGGGCGGCGCGCCAAGGGCAGGCTGGGACAGGGAGGAAGGCAGGCGCATGCAGGGACCGGTCGGGCGAGGCGGCCGATTGTCGATCTCAACCCGGCTAGCGACTTTGCCGGCGCCTCTGCAGCAGCACCATCACGCCCAACGTCAGGCCCATCACCGCGAACGAGATCACGGTCGTGACGGTGCCCAGCGCGTAGATCACCGGCGTGGTCACGGTGGTGGTCAGCCCCTGCAGTTCCAGCGGCAGGGTGTTGAGGTCGCCCATCGCCTGCGAGCTGCGCGCGATCTCGTCCCAGCTCAGCGTGAAGCCGAACATGCCCACGCCGACCAGGCTCGGGCCGATCAGCGGCAGCACCACGTGCCAGAAGCTCTGCCACGGCGAGGCGCCCAGGTCGCGCGCGGCTTCTTCGTAGGCCGGGTTGAAACGGTTGAAGACCGCGAACATGATCAGCAGGCCGAACGGCAGCGTCCACGTCAGCTGCGCGCCCAGGCCCGAGCTGAACAGGCCGAGCGTGGTCGTGAAGGCCTCGCCCAGCGCGGGCCAGTGGGCGTCGAGCCAAATCTTCAGGCCAGCGTCGAGCAGCCGGAACATCAGCCCGATGCCCAGCGACACGATGATCGACGGCATGATCAGGCTCGCCACCACCACATAGAACAGCGGCGTGCCGCCCGGCAGCTTCTTGCGATAGGCCAGGCCGGCCAGCAGCGCAAAGCCCACCGTCAGCGCCATCACCACCGCGCCCAGCGCCAGCGAGCGCCGGAACGCCGCGCCGATGTCGATCACGCCGATGCCCTGCCACAGCACCTGGAACCAGTGCGTCGACACGCCGCGCATCGGAAACGTCAGCCCGCCCTCAGGGCCCTGGAAGCTGAGCACGAAGATCGCCAGCATCGGCCCGTACAGAAACAGCACGAAGGCCGAGAACACCGCGCCCAGCAGCCAGAAGCTCAGGGGGCGCGACTTGCGCAGCGGTTTGGCCATGGTCAGAGTTCCTTGCGCAGGTTCACCAGCCGCATCAGCGCGGCAATCATCATCAGCACCACCGCCAGCAGGATCACGGCGTTGGCCGCCGCCAGCGGGAACTGCAGGTAGCTCGCCTGCACCTGAATCACCTTGCCGACCGAGGCGATCTGCTGGCCACCCATCACGCCGACCGTGACGAAGTCACCCATGACGAGGGCGACCACGAAGATCGAGCCGATGATCAGCCCGGTGCGGCTCAGCGGCAGCACCACGTGCCAGACCGTCTGCCAGGGCGTGGCGCCGTTGTCGCGCGCGGCCTCCAGCAGGCTGCGGTCGATGCGCATCATGGTGTTGAAGATCGGCACGATCATGAACATGGTGTACAGGTGCACGAAGGCCAGCACGACCGAGAACTGCGAGAACAGCAGCCACTCGACCGGCGTGTCGATCAGCCCGAGCCCGAGCAGGCCCTGGTTCACCAGCCCGTTGCGCCCCAGCAGCGGCACCCACGAGATCATGCGGATGACGTTGCTGGTCCAGAACGGCACGGTGCAGACGATGAACAGCACCGTCTGCCACAGCGTGCTCTTGACGTGGAAGGCCAGAAAGTAGGCGATCGAGAAGCCCAGCAGCGCCGTCACAGCCCAAGTCAACGCGCTGAACTTCAGCGTCGACAGATAGGTCTTGAACGTGACGCACAGGTCGCCGTCCGGCGTGACCGGGCAGCCGTTGAAGACGTCGGCGTAGGCCTGCAGCGTGAAGGCCGGAATCAACTCGTACTCGGTCGCCTGCCAGAAGCTGACCATGCCGATCAGCAGCAGCGGCACGACAAAGAACAGCGCAAACACCGCCGTCAGCGGCGCGGCTTGCAGCCAGGCGTAAAGGGCGATGCGGCTGTTCTTCGTCATGGCGTCAGACTTTCCTTGCAGCAGTCAGCGCGACCTCAGGCCGCGACGAACTCGTTCCACTTCTGGACCATGTAGGCGTTCTCGTCCATCACCGCGTTCCAGCAGGCGATGCTGCCCATGCGGGCCTCGTAGCTGCCGCCGTCGCGCACCGAGCCGGCCTTGGCCAGCACGTCGCCGTTGGGCGACTTGATGTCCTGGGTGGCCGGCTTGCCTTCCATCCAGTAGGCCCACTCGTAGGCCTCCATCTTGGCCTTGGCGGTCTCCAGCACGGCGCTGTAGTAGCCCTGGCGGTTCAGGTAGGCACCGGCCCAGCCGTCGAGGAACCAGTTGATGAACTCGTACACGCCGTCGGCCTTGCGGCCCGTCACCGTCTTGGGCACGCCGAAGCCGGCGGCCCAGGCACGGTATCCCTCCTTGAGCGGCTGGAAGGTGCAGGCGATGCCCTTGGTGCGCACCGCGGTGACGGCCGGCGACCACATCGACTGGATCACCACCTCGCCCGACGCCATCAGGTTGACGCTCTCGTTGAAGTCCTTCCACAGCGAGCGGAACTGGCCGGCCTTCTTCGCCTCGATCAGCGTCTTGATCGTCAGGTCGATTTCCTTCTTGGTCATGTTGCCCTTGTCGGGGTACTTGTAAAGGCCCATCGCCTCGACCACCATCGCCGCGTCCATGATGCCGATCGACGGGATGTTCAGGATCGCGGCCTTGCCCTTGAACTCCGGGTTCAGCAGTTCGGCCCAGGAGTTGATCGGGCGCTTGATCAGGTCGGGGCGGATGCCCAGCGTGTCGGCGTTGTAGACCGTGGGAATCAGCGTCATGAAGCCCGTGGGCGAGGCCGAGAACTTCTTGCTCGTCGCCCCTTCGAGGTACATCACCTTCTTCGGTGCCGTGCCCTGGTCGCCGACCTTCTTGCCGGCCACTTCACCCTTGGTGAACAGGCTGGTGATCTTGTCGGCGTTCTTGATGCGCTTGACGTCGATGCCCAGCAGGTTGCCGGTGGGCACGATCTTCTTGAGCGAGAAGTACTCGGTGTCGATCAGGTCGAAGCTGTTGGGCGCGGTGACGGCGCGCTTGGTCACGTCGTCGGTCGTGACCGGGATGTACTGGATCTTGATGCCGGTGTCGGCCTCGAACTTGTCGGCGATCGCCTTGTCCTGGTTCACCGCCGTGCCCAGGTAGCGCAGCACGATCTTTTCCTGCGCGTGCACGTAGGGGAAGCCGGTGATCGCGGTCACGCCGGTGGCAGCAACACCCGCGCCCGCGGCGGATTTCAGGAAGCTGCGGCGGCTGGTTTCCGTGACCGGGGTGCCCGTGGCAGTGAGCGAAGACTGGGGGCTGGATGCGTCGTCAGACATGGCGAAGGCTCCTTGAGCACAGGTTGAGGAACGAGGGAGGGAAGAACTTAAAAGCGTGAACAGCGGGACGGGCTCAGGCCGCCAGCGCATGGGCGTCGGCCGCCCACCAGCGCATGGCGACGCGGGCGCCGGGGTCGACCGGCGCGGCGTGATAGCTGGCGTCGCTCAACGTGACGACCCAGCGGGCCGGTGGCGTGGTGTCATCAGCGGCGTCGATGGCGTCGGGCTCGCCTTCGGCCACCAGATGCACCAGCACCTGCGCGCCCTGGTACTCGACCGCCGCCACCGTCACCACCGGCTCGCCCGCGTCGGGCAGCGCCAGGCTGAGACGGTCACAGCGCACCGCAACCTTGCCGGCCGGCGTCTCGATGATGTTGTGCGCGCCGATGAAGCGGGCGACGAATTCGGTGCGCGGGCGCTCGAACACCTCGCGCGCGCTGCCGGCCTGCTCGATGCGGCCCTGGTTCATGACCACCACCAGATCGGCCAGCGCCATGGCCTCTTCCTGGCTGTGCGTGACGTGCACGAAGCTCATGCCCAGCTCGCGATGCCAGCGCTTCAACTCGGCGCGCATCTTGACGCGCAGAAAGGGGTCGAGCGCCGACAGCGGCTCGTCCAGCAGCAGCACGCTCGGCTGCGTCATCAGCGCGCGCGCCAGCGCCACGCGCTGTTGCTGGCCGCCGGACAGGGCGGCGGGCAGGCGGGTGGCATAGGGCTCCATCGCCACCAGCTTGAGCAACTCGTGCGCGCGGGCCTCGCGTTCGGGGCGCGCCACGCCTTTCATGCGAGCGCTGAAGGCGACGTTCTCCAGCACGCTCAGGTGCGGAAACAGCGCGTAGCTCTGGAACATCATCGCGGTGCCGCGTTCGGCCGGACTCAGGTGCGTGACCTCGCGCCCGCCCAGCACGATGCTGCCTTCGGTTGGCTCCTCGTGCCCCGCGATCATGCGCAGCGTCGAGGTCTTGCCGCAGCCCGACGGCCCGAGCAGGCAGCAGTAGCTGCCGTCGGCGATCTTGAGGTCGATGCCGGCCACGGCAAGCGAGTTGCCGTAGTCCTTGACGAGGTGGATCAGTTCCAGGTCGGTGCGCTTGTTCATGAACAGCTTTGTATGCAATGGGTGTGCCAAGCCCATCCAACACCCGGTGTGCTGTGAAACAACGCAGGCTCAGCTCTTGCTGCGCACCCGGCCTCTGCACTTTTTGTATGCAAAACGCACCGAGATCGATCATGAAGCTGCTCATCGTCAACCCCAACACCTCGGCCGCGATGACGCGCAACATCGCCGCCGCTGCCCAGGCCGTGGCCGCGCCCGGCACCCGGATCGCGGCCTGCCAGCCCAGCTTCGGGCCGCTGTCGATCGAAGGCTTCTACGACGAGGCCTACGCCACCGCCGGCGTGGCCGAACAGGTGATGCGGCACGCCGGACCGCAGGCCCTGGATGCGCCCGCCGCCATCGTCATCGCCTGCTTTGGCGATCCCGGCCTGGATGCCGCACGCGAGGTCAGCGGCGCCCCCGTACTGGGCGTGGCCGAGGCCGCGTTTCACGCCGCGAGCTTCGTCGCCACCGGCTTCTCGGTCGTGACGACCATGACGCGCACCTGCGTGATCGCCGAGCACCTGCTGCACAAATACGGTTTCGAGCGCCGCTGCCGGGGCGTGCACGGCACCGACATCCCGGTGCTGGCGCTGGAAGACGGCGGCGCGGGCAGCGTCGACCAGATCGAGGCGGTGGCGCGCGAGGCGCTGTCACGCGACCGCAGCGGCGCCATCGTGCTGGGCTGCGCCGGCATGGCCGCGCTGTGCACCGAGTTGACGCAGCGCCTGGGCGTGCCGGTGATCGACGGCGTGAGCGCCGCTGTCAAGCTGGCCGAAGCGCTGGTCGGCCTCGGCCTGCAGACCAGTTCACGCGGCGACTACGCGCGGCCGCTGCCCAAGGACTACGTGGGCTGGGCGAAGCCGCTGGGGTGGTGAGGCCGGCCGGTCAATCGAACACCGGCACCTGGCCATCCTTGAGCGAGCCGCGCCGCACTTCGTAATCCGGCATCACGGCGCGCACCACGGCCCAGAAGGCGGGGCTGTGGTTCATCTCGCGCAGGTGGGCCAGTTCGTGGGCGACGACGTAGTCGATCGCCTCCAGACCGAAGTGCACCAGCCGCCAGTTGAGGCGCACGGTGCCATCGGCGCTGGCGCTGCCCCAGCGGGTGCGGGCAGCGCTCAGGCGCAGGCGGGCCACGCTCACGCCGATGCGCTCGGCGTAATGGCGACAGCGCGCCTCGAAGATCTGCCGGGCCTGGTGCTGCAGCCAGCGCTTGACGGCCTCACGGATCTGCTCGGGCCCGGCATGTGTCGGCAGGCCGAGTTGCAGGGTGCGGATGGTGGCAGCGTCCGGCGCCGGCTCCTGCAGCACGCAGCCTTTGACCGCCGGATCGAGGCGCAACTGCAGCGGCGCGCCCAGAAACGGCAGGCGGGCGCCGTCGCCCCAGACCACACGGGCGGCGTCCTGGCGCTGCAGGCGCTCGCCCTGTTCGGCCAGTTTGCGCAGGATCCACGCGGCCTTGACCTGCAGGGCGCGGTCGATCTCGGTCTGCGCCACCCAGCGTGGCGCGCTGACGGCCAGCCCCTCGACGCCGACCGCAAAGCCGATGGTGCGGCGGCGCGCCAGCTTCAGCTCATAGCCGATCACATGGCCGCCCAGCTGCGCCTCGCGGTTGCTGCGCAGGTGCCGGAACAGGCTTTGACCGGAGGACGACATCGCGGGCGGGCGTGAAGGCGGTGGACTTAGCGGTAGGCCTCGGGGTCGAGGCGGCGCATTTCGGCTTCGATCCAGGCCTCGACCTCGGCCATCAGCTCGTCGGCGCGGCGGCCCGCGGGCGGAATCGGGCGGCCGATGGAGACGTCGATCACGCCCGGGCGCAGCAGCCAGCTCTTGCGCGGCCAGCACTTGGCCGAGGTCACGGCAATCGGCACGATGGGCGTGTCGGTGGCCAGGGCCAGCCGCGAGGCGCCGGTCTTGTAGGGCCCCTGGCTGCCACGCGGCGTGCGGGTGCCTTCGGGAAACATGATGACCCAGCAGCCCTGCGCCATGAACTTCTGACCCTGCTCGGCGACCTTGCGCCAGGCCTCGGACTTGCGGCTGCGGTCAATGTGGACCATGTCGAGCCGGCCGATGGCCCAGCCGAAGAACGGAATCATCAGCAGCTCGCGCTTGAAGACATAGGCCAGCGGGTGCGGCATCAGCACCGGGAAGGCGAAGGTCTCCCAGGTCGACTGGTGCTTGGGCGCCAGCAGCACGGCGGCTTTCTCATCTGCCGCGGAGGGCACGTTCTCCATGCCGGTGACGCGGTACTGCACGCCACAGATCCAGCGCGCCCCCCAGATGGCCGCGCGCAGCCAGGCCGTGGTGACCCAGTAGAGCCGGGCGCCGCGCAGGAAGATGCTGGCCACCAGCGAGATGATGGCCCAGGGCATGACGGTCAGGACCAGCCACAGGATGAAGAGGGCGGAGCGCAGGGAGATCAGGATCACGGTGTCGGGCGGGTCAGCGCATCAGGAGATAAAACGAAAGGAACGCGGCCGGGCGTCACGCACAGGACCGGCACGGCGCACCACAGGACCTAGCGCAGCGGCGCCTGCTGTGTGTCACTCCCGCGCCGCGCCTCCAGCCGGGCTTCCTGCGCCTTGCGGCGCTCGGCACCCAGCAGCGCCTCGACGCAGTCGGTCAGGCTGGCGTGCACGGTCAGGCCCGGCACCTGCTCGGCCATGCGGGCCAGGCCGGCGTCATCGAGCGCCGCCGCGTGGCCGGTGCGCACCAGGTGGGGCAGGCCACCGGCGGCGCTGGCGGCGCGCATGTCGCTCAGGCCACTGCCGATCATGGGCACGCCCGCCAGGTCGACGCCGTAGCGCGCGCCGATCTGCAGCAGCAGCCCGGGCAGCGGCTTGCGGCAGGTGCAGCCTTCCTCGGCGCCGTGCGGGCAGAAGAACACAGCGTCGACCCGGCCGCCGCAGCGCGCCAGCAGCTCGTTCATCTTGAGGTGCATCTCGTTGAGCGCCGACATGTCGAACTGCCCGCGCCCCAGGCCCGACTGGTTGGTGGCCACCACCACGTGCCAGCCGGCCTGGTGCAGCCGCGCCAGCGCCTCCAGCGCGCCGGGAATGGGCTCCCATTCGGCGGCGGACTTGACGTAGCCGTTGCGGCGCTCATTAAGCGTGCCGTCCCGGCCGACGATGACGAGCTTGATCGAGGCGCTGCGCTCGGCGGGCATGAAGGCTCTTTCTCAGCGGCTCAGGAGGCCAGCTTGGACAGGTCGGCGACGCGGTTCATCGCCGCATGCAGCGTGGCCAGCAGGCCGAGGCGGTTGGCGCGCAGCGCGGCGTCCTCGGCATTGACCATGACGTGGTCGAAGAACGCATCCACCGGCCCGCGCAGCGCTGCGAGCGCCTGCAGGCTGGCGGCGTATTCGCCCTGGTCGAAGCTGCGCTCGGCCTCGGGCTGCACGGCGGTCAGCGCGGCGGCGAGTTGCTGCTCGGCCGGCTCCTGCAGCAGGGCCGGGTCGATCTGCGCCAGCACCGCGCCCTCGGCTTTCTTCAGGATGTTGCCGATGCGCTTGTTGGCCGCAGCCAGCGCAGCGGCTTCCGGCAGCGCGGCAAAGGCGCGCACCGCAGCCAGCCGCTTGGGCACATCGCCCAGCCGCTGCGGTTGCAGCGCCAGCACGGCGTCGACTTCCTGCGCGCTGTAACCTTGATCGCGCAGGCTCACCGCCAGGCGGTCGCTGAAGAAGGACAGCAGCGCGGCGCTCGGGTCGCTGATCAGCTCGCCGAAGGCCGGCAGCGCGCCGGCCACCAACGCGGACAGCTCCAGCGGCAGGTTCTTCTCGACCAGGATGCGGATCACGCCCAGCGCGTGGCGGCGCAGCGCGAACGGGTCCTTGTCGCCGGTAGGCAGCTGGCCGATGCCGAACAGGCCGACCAGGGTTTCGAGCTTGTCGGCCAGCGCCACCACCGTGCCGGTGTGGTTGCGCGGCAGGCTGTCGCCGGCAAAGCGCGGTTTGTAGTGGTCCTCGATGGCGATCGCCACGCCATCGCGCAGGCCTTCATGGCGGGCGTAGTAGCCGCCCATGATCCCTTGCAGCTCGGGGAACTCGCCCACCATGTCGGTCAGCAGGTCGGTCTTGGCCAGCAGCGAGGCCTGTTGCACCTTGCTGTCGAGCACGGCGAACTCGTCCTGCGCCTCGACCGTGTACGGCAGCGTCGCCATGCGCAGCTGGTTGACGATGGCGTGGCCAATGGCGCGCACGCGCTCGGCGCGGTCGCCCTGCGTACCCAGCTTGCCGTGGTACACGACCTTGGCCAGCCCGCCGACGCGCGACTCCAGCGTCTTCTTGCGGTCCTGGTCGAAGAAGAACTTGGCGTCGGCCAGGCGCGGGCGCACCACGCGCTCGTTGCCGCCGATCACCGCGCTGGCATCCGCCGGGCGGATGTTGCTGACGAGCAGGAACTTGTGGGTCAGCTTGCCTGCCGCGTTCAGCAGCGGGAAGTACTTCTGGTTGGCCTTCATCGTCAGGATCAGGCATTCCTGCGGCACGGCCAGGAACTCGGTCTCGAACTGGCAGGTCAGCACGTTCGGGCGCTCGACCAGCGCGGTGACCTCGTCGAGCAGTGCGTCGTCCTCGATCGGCTTCAGGCCTTCCTTGGCCGCTGCGGCGTCGAGCTGGCGCACGATCTCGGCGCGGCGGGCGTCGAAGCTGGCGATCACGGCACCTTCGGTGGCGAGCTGCTCGGCGTAACTGTCGGCATCACGCAGCGTCACGGTCGGCTGGGCGGCCTCGAAGCGGTGGCCGGTGGTGGTGCGGCCGGCGTGCAGGCCGAGCGTGTGCAGCGCCACGACATCGGCGCCGTGCAGCGCAACCAGGCCATGCGCCGGGCGCACGAAGTTGACGCTGCTCCAGCCGTCGGCCAGCTGGTAGGTCATGACCTTGGGGATGGGCAGCTTGGCGAGCGCCTCGTCGAGCGCCTTCTGCAGACCGACCTGCAGCGAGCTGCCGGTGGCCAGCGTGCGCAGGAAGACCGCTTCCGCCTTGCCGTCGGCCGCGACGAATAGCTGGTCCGGGCCGGCTGGCGTGTCGGGCCACTTGAAGGCCAGCGCCTCGCGGCCGTCCTTGGCCAGGCGCTTGCGCAGCGCGTCGGTCGGCAGGCCGTCTTTGCCCAGCGCGATCGACACGGGCATCAGCTTGGTCTGCACCTCTTGATCGGGTGCCTTAGGCGCAACGCCGGTCACGTGCACGGCCAAGCGGCGCGGCGACGCGTACGGCGTCACCACTGCATCGGCCGCCGCCAGGCCCTGGGCCTTGAGGCTGGCAGCCAGCGTGCCGGCGAACGCGTCGCCCAGCTTCTTGAGCGCCTTGGGCGGCAGTTCTTCGACAAACAGTTCGACGAGAAGGTTCTGTGCAGTCATGGTCAGGCGGCCTTCTTCGATTCGTTCTTGGCGTCGTTTTTAGCGTCGTTCTTGGTCGCGGCTTTTTCAGCTTCGGCGGTCAGCTTGGCCAGCACCTCGTCGGCCCAGGCCTTGGGCGCCATCGGGAAGCCCAGGCGGGCGCGGCTGTCGAGGTAGCCGGCGGCCACGCTGCGCGCCAGGTTGCGGATGCGGCCGATGTAGGCGGCGCGCTCGGTCACGCTGATGGCGCCGCGCGCATCCAGCAGGTTGAAGGTGTGCGCGGCCTTGAGCACCTGCTCGTAGCCGGGCAGCGGCAAGGCGGCGGCGATCAGCTCGCTGGCCTTGCGCTCGTAGGCGCCAAACGCCCCGAGCAGGAAGTCGACATCACTGTGCTCGAAGTTGTAGGTGCTCTGCTCGACCTCGTTCTGGTGGTAGACGTCGCCGTAGCTGAGCTTGGTGCCGTCGGGCGACTCGGTCCAGGTCAGGTTGTAGACGTTGTCCACACCTTGCAGGTACATCGCCAGCCGCTCCAGGCCGTAGGTGATCTCGCCGGTGATGGGCTTGCAGTCGATGCCGCCGACCTGCTGGAAGTAGGTGAACTGCGTCACCTCCATGCCGTTCAGCCAGACCTCCCAGCCCAGGCCCCAGGCGCCGAGCGTCGGGTTCTCCCAGTCGTCCTCGACAAAGCGGATGTCGTTCTTCTTGAGGTCGAAGCCGAGCGCTTCCAGCGAGCCGAGGTAGAGCTCCAGGATGTTGGCCGGCGCGGGCTTGAGCACCACCTGGTACTGGTAGTAGTGCTGCAGGCGGTTGGGGTTGTTGCCGTAGCGGCCGTCCTTGGGGCGGCGGCTGGGCTGCACGTAGGCGGCCTTCCACGGCTCGGGCCCCAGGGCGCGCAGGAAAGTGGCGGTATGGCTGGTGCCGGCCCCCACTTCCATGTCGTAGGGCTGGATCAGGGCGCAGCCCTGTTGTGCCCAGTAGTCTTGCAGTCGCAGGATGATTTGCTGGAAGGTCAGCATGGCAGGCATGCGGCACTCGATGGGCCGCTCGCGGGTTGGCACAAGGAAGCGGCGAATTCTAGGCGGCTGCCAGGGGCGGTGGGCTCAAACTGCATCGTTTCTGTCGGCGCACGGGTTTGGGCCTGTTGCTGGTTGCGGCGCGTGGCCAGCCGCAGGGCCACCAGTTCGTGCCGCAGGGCCAGTTCCTGCGCGACGGGTTGCTGGCGGCTCAGGCGGGCGTAGTGCGCCGCGCGCATCGCCCGGGCGCGTTCACGGTCACGACGCTGCTTGCGCTTGCGCAGTTCGCGGGCAACCCGGTCCACCGCCGCATGGCCCAGCAGGCGCCCGGTGCGCGGCAGCTTGACGGCGCGGCCGTCGTGCAACTGCAGCGCGATGTAGGCGCTGCCCAGCCACTGGTTGCCGTGGAAGGCCAGCCGGCCCGGGCCGCGCCACAGGCCGCGCTGCACCAGATGGATCTGCGCCACCTGCTCCAGCGGCAGCCGCCGCACGCTGCGCCGCCAGCCGCGCCGCCACGCCACCTGCCAGGGACTGACGGCCACGCATTCCCACACCGACAGATCCCAGGCCAGCGTCAGGCCCAGGGTCAGCACCGCCAGCGCCAACGTCAGCACCCAGGCCCAGCCGCCCAGCGCCGCGAGCGTCGTGCTGTAGCCGATCAGCGCAGTACACGCGATGAGGCCCAGCCAGGTGCGCCGCACCTCGGCCGAGGCCGGCGTGAACAGCGAGCGTTGGTAGAAGCTGGCGCTGTCCGGGTCGGACACCAGCGGCTCGCGCTGCAGTTGCCAGCGCCGCAGCAGGCCGGCCAGGGTCTGCTCCACGAGCACGACACCGGCCAGTGCGCCCAGCCAGGTCAGGGTGTTGATCAACAGGTTCATGGGCTTTCGCTCCTCATGCTGGCGCACTGGGGAGCGGCGGCGGCCGGCGCGACTCAGTGCGGGGGTGGGTTCTCCGGGGTGAGGGATGCGGGCGTGCCTTGCAGCGCCGACCACTGCGCCGGCGTGCCGACGTTTTCCCACCGGCCTTGATAACGCGAAAGCGCCACGCGAGCACCATCCACCCCCCTGAACAGGTGGGGTCCGAGCGCCGCGCGGGTGCCGGGCGCCACGCCGGCACACAGCTCGGCGCGCATCAGCGCCAGGTTGGCGTAGGTGGCGGCCGGATGCGCTGCATCGGCGCGGCAGGCCAGCGCGGCGTCCGTGCCCAGCGCCGGCAGCGGCGTGCCGAAGGCGAAATCGCCGGTGGTGTGGAAGGCCGGGTTGGGCACCATCCACAGCTGCGCAGCCAGGCCGCTGGCGATGAAGCGCTGCGCAGCGGCGGCGTCAAAGCGGAAATCGGGCGCCCAGATGTCGGCGGAGATGACCCAGAAGGCCTCGCGCCCACCCTCGGTCAGCCACGGCAGCACACGGGCGATGCCGCCGGCGGTCTCCAGCGCAGCGCCGAAATCGGCGCCTTCGGCCGAGTAGCGCAGGCGCAGGCCGTAGCGGCTGCCGTCGCCCAGCGCGGCGGGAAACTGGTCTTCCAGCCAGGCGGTGTTGATGACCGCCTCGCGCACGCCATCGCGCGCCAGCGCGAGCAGATGCCACTCGATCAGCGGCCGGCCGAACACCGGCAGCAGCGGCTTGGGGGTGGTGTCGGTGAGCGGGCGCATGCGCTCGCCGCGCCCGGCGGCCAGCACGATGGCGCGCAGCGGCAGCGCCGCAGAGGAGTCGGTTTTCATGGCCGCGCAGTGTGCCAGCGGCCGTGAAGTCAGCGGGAATCAGCCTAGCCCGATCGGCGCCGGGGCGATGTTGACGATGTGGCTGAACAGTTTTTCATATTCGGACTTGGGCGCGTAGCCGGTGAGCGGGTCGCGGTTCTGCTCGAAGGCGCGGTCGAGCGTCTCCCAGTCGGCCTCGGTCAGCACGCGCTGGGCCACCGGCAGCACCGCTTCTTCTTCGAGCCGCATGTGGGCGCGGTAGAAGTCGAGGTAGTGCTCGACCGCCTGCTCGAAGGCGTGGCGGCGCGAGTCGCCCATCATCTCGAAGGCCAGCAGCGCGTGCTCCAGGTCGCGGATGGCGCGTTCGCCCGCGACGTGGTCGCGGTCGAGCCGGTCCAGCACGGTGGCGGTCTCGGGCGAGCGGGCGCGCACCAGCGGAAACAGCAGTTCGCTTTCCTTGCGGTGGTGCAGGCGCTCGGGGAATTCGTCGATGTAGAACAGCATGGCGCGCAGCACGTCGAACTCCGGCAGCGTGCCGTCGCGGCGGTGCTGGGCCAGCAGCAGCGAGATGGAACTGAGCATCGCGGCCAGCGCCTGGTGTTCGTCACGGATGATGCGCAGGGCGCTGTGGGTCATGGGGAGGTCTCCGTCATCGGTTGCAGATGCGCCCAGCGTCGCAGCTTTGTGGCCGGCCTCGGTTGATCGCCCTCAAGCAACGCTTGCACAGCTTTGGGCGCACCGGGCCGCAATGGCCTTGAGGGCACCCTAAAATCGCGGCTTCGCCCATTTTTGCTGCAACTTGTTGCACGGATCTCGCCCATGGCTGCCATTACCCCCACCTCCCCCACCTTGCTGGCCAACGCGATCCGCGCGCTCGCCATGGACGCCGTGCAACAGGCCAACTCCGGCCACCCCGGTGCGCCCATGGGCATGGCCGACATGGCTGAGGCGCTGTGGAACCGCCACCTGCAGCACAACCCGGCCAACCCGCTGTGGGCCGACCGCGACCGCTTCGTGCTGTCCAACGGCCACGGCTCGATGCTGTTGTACGCGCTGCTGCACCTGACCGGCTACGAGCTGTCGATCGACGAGCTGCGCAACTTCCGCCAGATGCACAGCAAGACGCCGGGCCACCCGGAAGTGGGCGTGACCCCCGGCATCGAGACCACCACCGGCCCACTCGGCCAAGGCATCACCAACGCGGTCGGCCTGGCGCTGGCCGAGAAGCTGCTCGCGGCCGAGTTCAACCGCGACGGCCACAACATCGTCGACCACCACACCTACACCTTCATGGGCGACGGCTGCCTGATGGAGGGCATCAGCCACGAAGCCTGCGCGCTGGCCGGCGCCTGGAAGCTCAACAAGCTCGTGGCCCTGTACGACGACAACGGCATCAGCATCGACGGCCAGGTCACGCCCTGGTTCATCGACGACACCCCGGCGCGCTTCAAGGCCTACGGCTGGAGCGTGATCGGCCCGATCGACGGCCATGACGCCAACGCCGTCGACGCCGCCATCAGCCAGGCCAAGCAGAGCGCGACCCAGCCGACGCTGATCGTCTGCAAGACCCACATCGGCAAGGGCTCGCCCAACCGCGCCAACACCTCCAAGGCCCACGGCGAGCCGCTCGGCGCCGCCGAGATCGCCCTGACCCGCGAAGCGCTGGGCTGGACGCACGCACCGTTCGAGATCCCCGCCGAGGTCTACGCCGGCTGGGACGCCAAGGCCCGCGGCGCTGCGGCTGAGGCCGCCTGGGACCAGGCCTTCGAAGCCTACGCCGCCGCCTTCCCCGAACTGGCCGCCGAGTTCGTGCGCCGCATGGCCGGCGAGCTGCCTGCCAACTTCGCCGAGCTGGCCGTGGAAGCCGTGGCCGCCGCGCACGACAAGGCCGAGACCGTCGCCAGCCGCAAGGCCAGCCAGATCGCGCTGGAGCACTTCACCGCCCGCCTGCCCGAAATGCTCGGCGGCAGCGCCGACCTGACCGGCTCCAACCTGACCAACACCTCCAGCACGCCGGCCTTCCGCGTCGATGCCAACGGCGCCGTGGTCAAGACCGAGGCCGGCCAGATCGGTCGCCACATCAACTACGGCGTGCGCGAGTTCGGCATGGCCGCCATCATGAACGGCGTGGCGCTGCACGGCGGCTACATCCCCTACGGCGGCACCTTCCTGACCTTCAGCGACTACAGCCGCAACGCCATCCGCATGGCCGCGCTGATGAAGACGCGCGTGGTGCACGTGTTCACGCACGACTCGATCGGCCTGGGCGAAGACGGCCCGACCCACCAGTCGGTCGAGCACGCCGCCAGCCTGCGCCTGATCCCGGGCCTGGACGTCTGGCGTCCGGCCGACACGACCGAAACGGCCGTGGCCTGGACCCTCGCACTGGCCAACAAGCACCGCCCGAGCGCGCTGCTGTTGAGCCGCCAGAACCTGGCCTACGCGCCCAAGACCGACGCCGACGTCATCACCAAGGGCGCCTACATCCTGTCCGAGCCGGCCGCCGTCGGCCTGAACAAGAAGGCCAAGGCCGTGATCATCGCCACCGGCTCCGAGGTGCAGCTGGCGCTGGCCGCGCAGAAGGCGCTGGCCGAGATGAAGATCCCGGTGCGCGTGGTCTCGATGCCCAGCACGACCGTGTTCGACCGCCAGGACGTCAAGTACAAGAAGGACGTCCTGCCCAAGGACATGCCGCGCATCGCCATCGAAGCCGGCGTGACCGACTTCTGGTGGAAGTACGGCTGCGACGCCGTCATCGGCATCGACACCTACGGCGAGTCGGCCCCGGCGCCGGTGCTGTTCAAGCACTTCGGCTTCACCGCCGAGAACCTGGTCGCCACGGTGCGGAAAGTTCTCGCGAAGTAATCCGCCACGGGCCAAACTCAGGCCGCCACGCGCGGTCGGGCCGGGCCCGGTACAGATTTTTGTTTGTTCCCCAAGGAGTGTTTCCATGACGATCAAGATTGGCATCAACGGCTTCGGCCGCATCGGCCGCATGGTGTTCCGTGCCGCCATCGCCAACCATCAGGACATCGAAGTCGTTGGCATCAACGACCTGCTGGAGCCTGACTACCTGGCCTACATGCTCAAGTACGACTCGGTGCACGGCCGCTTCAAGGGCGACGTGTCGGTCGAGGGCAACACCCTGGTCGTCAACGGCAAGCCGATCCGCCTGACCGCGCTCAAGGACCCGACCCAGCTGGCCTGGGGCGATGTCGGCGCCGACATCGTGGTCGAGTCGACCGGCCTGTTCCTGACCAAGGAAACCGCCGAGATGCACATCAAGGCCGGCGCCAAGAAGGTCGTCATGTCCGCGCCGTCCAAGGACGACACGCCGATGTTCGTCTACGGCGTCAACGACAAGACCTACGCCGGCCAGACCATCATCAGCAACGCCAGCTGCACGACCAACTGCCTGGCCCCGGTGGCCAAGGTGCTGAACGACACCTTCGGCATCAAGCGCGGCCTGATGACCACGGTGCACGCCGCTACCGCCACGCAGAAGACCGTGGACGGCCCGAGCAACAAGGACTGGCGCGGCGGCCGCGGCATCCTCGAGAACATCATCCCGTCGTCGACGGGCGCGGCCAAGGCCGTGGGCGTGGTGATTCCCGAGCTGAACAAGAAGATCACGGGCATGGCCTTCCGCGTGCCGACCTCCGACGTGTCGGTGGTCGACCTGACGGTCGAGCTGGACAAGGAAGCCAGCTACGCCGACATCTGCGCGGCCATGAAGGCCGCGTCTGAAGGCGCCATGAAGGGCGTGCTGGGCTACACCGACGACAAGGTCGTCGCCACCGACTTCCGCGGCGAAGTCTGCACCAGCGTGTTCGACGCCGAAGCCGGCATCGCGCTCGACAAGACCTTCGTCAAGGTCGTGGCCTGGTACGACAACGAGTGGGGCTACTCGAACAAGGTGCTCGAAATGGTGCGCGTGATCGCCAAGTAAGCGCTTCGCGCCATCAAAAAAGCCCCCGGCAGTCACCTGCCGGGGGCTTTTTCATGCCGGGTCTGAAACCGAGGGCTCAGAGCCGCTCGAACACCGTCGCGATGCCCTGCCCGCCGCCGATGCACATCGTCACCAGCGCGTAGCGGCCGCCGCTGCGGTGCAGTTCGTAGATGGCCTTGGTCGCCAGGAAGGCGCCCGAGCAGCCAACCGGATGGCCGAGTGCGATCGCACCGCCATTGACGTTGACCTTGGACATGTCGAACTCCAGCCCGCGCGCCACGGCAATCGCCTGGGCGGCAAAGGCCTCGTTGGACTCGATCACGTCGATCTGGTCGAGCGTCAGGCCGGCCTTCTTGAGCGCGAGCTTGGTGGCGGGGATCGGGCCTTCGCCCATGATCTCGTTGGGCACGCCAGCCACGGCGTAGGACACCAGGCGCGCCATCGGCTTGTGGCCGTCGGCAGCGGCACGCGCCGCGTCGGCCAGCACGAAGAACGCCGCGCCGTCGTTGATGCCCGAGGCGTTACCCGCCGTCACCGAGCCGCCTTCCTTCTTGAACGCCGGCTTCATCTTGGCCAGCGTTTCCATCGTGGTGCTGGCCTTGACGTGCTCGTCGGTGTCGAAGGTGACTTCGCCCTTGCGGGTCTGCTTGACGATCGGCACGATCTGGCTCTTGAAGCGGCCTTCGGCAATCGCCACCGAGGCGCGGCGGTGTGATTCGACGGCGAGCGCGTCCTGCTCCTCGCGCGTGATGCCCCACTTGGTCACCAGGTTCTCGGCCGTGATGCCCATGTGGCCGACACCGAACGGGTCGGTCAGCGTGGCGACCATGGCGTCGATCATCTTGGTGTCGCCCATGCGCGCGCCGCTGCGCATCGCGGTCGACAGATAGGCGCCGCGGCTCATCACCTCGACGCCGCCACCGATGCCGTACTCGCAGTCCCCCAGCAGGATGTTCTGCGAAGTGGTGACGATGCCCTGTAGCCCCGACGAGCACAGCCGGTTCACGGCCATCGCCACCGAATCCATCGGCAGACCCGCCTGGATGGCGGCCACGCGGGCGACGTAGGCGAAGCGGCTGTCGGTGGGAATGCAGTTGCCCACCGTCACGTAGTTGATCTGCTTCGGGTCGACGCCCGAGCGCAGCACCGCCTCCTTCATCACGCTGCCGGCCAATTCCGCCGGTTCGATGTCGGCCAGCGAGCCGCCGAAAGTACCAATGGCCGACCGGGCTGCGCCCAGAACGACGACGTCACGTGTGCTCATGCTTGTCTCCTGCAGGTATTCGAGAAAGTGGGGACCACAAGCTTAGCTGCCTGCTCATACGGTGGTCTGACACAAGACAGATCGCCGCATTGGCAACGCGAAAAGAAACCAAGGGCTGACCCTTGGTTTGGTACTTTGTCGCCGATCAAGCCCCGGCACTTGAGCACGGCGAGCGTGACGCTTTTCGCAGCCGTCCCAAAAACGCAAAAATGAACCTGAATCCCCTCCAGTTCGACCCTTCAGAAAAAAGCCCCCGCTCCGAAACTGATTCACGGCAAGAAAAGACGTGTGGACGCCTGTGTGCGCCGCGTCTTCTCTTGCCCCTCAAGTTACAGCGTCGCTGCAAAAGAAGTGCAGCGCTTTTTTCATGACCAGGCAGGGTAAACATGGCTATCAAATCGTTCAGCACCATCCGCGCTCGCACTTTCAATGACACGTCGGCAGACAACGAATTCGACACCTTCACCGGCACGCTCGATGCCCAGTCACACACGAGCGGTGCGACGATTTCCTACTCGGTCTCAGGTCAGAAAACCATCGCCTACTCTGCGGGCGGCATCGACTACAACCGGTCGGCAAGCAACGACTACGGCACGCTGTACCTCAACACCACCAGCGGTGCGTATCGCTTCGAGCCCAACGGCAGCGCCATCGAGGGCCTGAAGGCCGGCGAGACCTTCCAGCCATCGTTCAACTTCACCGCCTCCGACGGCAGCACCACCACATCCAGCCAGCGGCTGAACATCACGGTCAATGGCAGCAACGATGCCCCGACGCTGAACGCCATCACCTCACAGCCCACCGCAGTGAACGAGGCCGCGAACGCCTCGGCTCAAGACATTGCGCCCGTGACAGGCTCATTGGTCGTCAATGATCGCGACGTCGGCGATGAACTGGACATCTCCATCCGCGGCACCCCGGGCCTGAGCCTGAGCGGCGGCACGCTCACAGCCGCTCAGGTCGACGCGCTGAGGCCCGTGCTCGCCACGAACAAGCTCACCTTCGAGGCTGGCGTGCGCTCCAACGGCGGCGAACAGTCCATCGACTACACCTGGAACCCCGCTGCGGCCAACCTCGACTTCCTCCTGGCGGGGCAGACGCTGACCGTCACCTACACGGTCCGCCTCAACGACGGCACCGCCAACTCCAGCAACCGCAACCTCACCTTCACCATCACCGGCACCAACGAGGCTGCCGTGATCACGGGCAATGCGACCGGTTCCGTGACTGAAGCGGGCGGCCTCGCGAACGCGATCTCAGGCACCCCGATCGCCCAAGGCGTGCTGTCGGCCATGGACGTCGACAACTCGAACCAGTTCCAGTCGACTCCGGCAAGCGCCAGCACCCAGGGCTATGGCACCTACGTCATGACCACCGGCGGCGCGTGGAGCTACGTCCTTGACAACAACAACGCTGCGGTTCAGGCCCTGAAGGCCGGCGCGACGATGACCGACACCTTTACGGTCCGCACCGTCGATGGCACGGAAAAAATGGTGACCCTCACCATCACCGGGACCAATGACGCCCCGGTTGCGACGGCCGACACCAACACCGCCGTTGAAGACGCTGCCCTCGTGACCGGCTCGGTCGCCGCCAACGATATCGACGTCGACAGCAAAGCCCTCCTGGTCTACGCCCCGGCCACCGGCCAGGACACGGTCGCCGGCCTCACCTTCAATCCCGACGGCACCTACAGCTTCGACCCGTCGAACACGGCCTACCAAAGCCTGGCCGCTGGCCAAGTGCAAGACGTCGTGTTCAATTACATCGTCAAGGACGAGCAAGGCGTCGCGGCCAATGCCCGCTTGACCGTCACAGTCACCGGCACCAACGACGCGCCGGTGATCTCGGCCACCACCACCGCCACGGGCGACGTCCAGGAAGACGGCGCGCTCGAAGTCACCGGCCAGATCGCCGCCAGCGACGTCGACCACGACGCCGTGCTGTCCTACGGCGGCAGCGCCACGGGTGCCTACGGCCGCTTCGCCATCGACGCTGAGACGGGCGCGTGGAGCTACACGCTGGTCAACGACCAGACGCTGTCGGCCCACGACGTGTTCACCGAGAAGTTCACCGTCACGGTGACCGACGACCAGGGCGCCAAGGCCGAGCAGACCGTGACCGTCACGGTCAAGGGCACCAACGATGCGCCAGTGATCTCGGCTACCACCACCGCCACGGGCGACGTCCAGGAAGACGGCGCGCTCGAAGTCACCGGCCAGATCGCCGCCAGCGACGTCGACCACGACGCCGTGCTGTCCTACGGCGGCAGCGCCACGGGTGCCTACGGCCGCTTCGCCATCGACGCTGAGACGGGCGCGTGGAGCTACACGCTGGTCAACGACCAGACGCTGTCGGCCCACGACGTGTTCACCGAGAAGTTCACCGTCACGGTGACCGACGACCAGGGCGCCAAGGCCGAGCAGACCGTGACCGTCACGGTCAAGGGCACCAACGATGCGCCGGTGATCGGTGTGAAGACCACCGCCACGGGCGACGTCCAGGAAGACGGCGCGCTCGAAGTCACCGGCCAGATCGCCGCCAGCGACGTCGACCACGACGCCGTGCTGTCCTACGGCGGCAGCGCCACGGGCACCTACGGCCGCTTCGCCATCGACGCCGCGACGGGCGCATGGAGCTACACGCTGGTCAACGACCAGACGCTGTCGGCCCACGACAGCCTGACCGAGAAGTTCACCGTCACGGTGACCGACGACCAGGGCGCCAAGGCGACCCAGGAAGTGGTCGTCACGGTCAAGGGCACCAACGATGCGCCGGTGATCTCGGCCACCACCACCGCCACGGGCGACGTCCAGGAAGACGGCGCGCTGACGGCCAGCGGCCAGATCGCCGCCAGCGACGTCGACCACGACGCCGTGCTGTCCTACGGCGGCAGCGCCCAGGGCACCTACGGCCGCTTCGCCATCGACGCCGCGACGGGCGCATGGAGCTACACGCTGGTCAACGACCAGACGCTGTCGGCCCACGACGTGTTCACCGAGAAGTTCACCGTCACGGTGACCGACGACCAGGGCACCAAGGCGACCCAGGAAGTGACCGTCACGGTCAAGGGCACCAACGATGCGCCGGTGATCGGTGTGAAGACCACCGCCACGGGCGACGTCCAGGAAGACGGCGCGCTCGAAGTCACCGGCCAGATCGCCGCCAGCGACGTCGACCACGACGCCGTGCTGTCCTACGGCGGCAGCGCCCAGGGTGCCTACGGCCGCTTCGCCATCGACGCCGCGACGGGCGCGTGGAGCTACACGCTGGTCAACGACCAGACGCTGTCGGCCCACGACGTGTTCACCGAGAAGTTCACCGTCACGGTGACCGACGACCAGGGCACCAAGGCCGAGCAGACCGTGACCGTCACGGTCAAGGGCACCAACGATGCGCCAGTGATCTCGGCCACCACCACCGCCACGGGCGACGTCCAGGAAGACGGCGCGCTGACGACCAGCGGCCAGATCGCCGCCAGCGACGTCGACCACGATGCCGTGCTGTCCTACGGCGGCAGCGCCACGGGTGCCTACGGCCGCTTCGCCATCGACGCCGCGACGGGCGCGTGGAGCTACACGCTGGTCAACGACCAGACGCTGTCGGCCCACGACGTGTTCACCGAGAAGTTCACCGTCACGGTGACCGACGACCAGGGCGCCAAGGCCGAGCAGACCGTGACCGTCACGGTCACGGGCACCAACGACACGCCGGTGATCGGTGTGAAGACCACCGCCACGGGCGACGTCCAGGAAGACGGCGCGCTCGAAGTCACCGGCCAGATCGCCGCCAGCGACGTCGACCACGACGCCGTGCTGTCCTACGGCGGCAGCGCCACGGGTGCCTACGGCCGCTTCGCCATCGACGCCGCGACGGGCGCGTGGAGCTACACGCTGGTCAACGACCAGACGCTGTCGGCCAACGACAGCCTGACCGAGAAGTTCACCGTCACGGTGACCGACGACCAGGGCGCCAAGGCCGAGCAGACCGTGACCGTCACGGTCAAGGGCACCAACGATGCGCCGGTGATCGGTGTGAAGACCAGCGCCACGGGCGACGTCCAGGAAGACGGCGCGCTGACGGCCAGCGGCCAGATCGCCGCCAGCGACGTCGACCACGACGCCGTGCTGTCCTACGGCGGCAGCGCCACGGGTGCCTACGGCCGCTTCGCCATCGACGCCGCGACGGGCGCGTGGAGCTACACGCTGGTCAACGACCAGACGCTGTCGGCCCGCGACGTGTTCACCGAGAAGTTCACCGTCACGGTGACCGACGACCAGGGCGCCAAGGCGACCCAGGAAGTGGTCGTCACGGTCAAGGGCACCAACGACACGCCGGTGATCGGTGTGAAGACCAGCGCCACGGGCGACGTCCAGGAAGACGGCGCGCTCGAAGTCACCGGCCAGATCACCGCCAGCGACGTCGACCACGACGCCGTGCTGTCCTACGGCGGCAGCGCCACGGGTGCCTACGGCAGCTTCGCCATCGACGCCGCGACGGGCGCGTGGAGCTACACGCTGGTCAACGACCAGACGCTGTCGGCCCACGACGTGTTCACCGAGAAGTTCACCGTCACGGTGACCGACGACCAGGGCGCCAAGGCCGAGCAGACCGTGGTCGTCACGGTCAAGGGCACCAACGATGCGCCGGTGATCGGTGTGAAGACCAGCGCCACGGGCGACGTCCAGGAAGACGGCGCGCTCGAAGTCACCGGCCAGATCGCCGCCAGCGACGTCGACCACGACGCCGTGCTGTCCTACGGCGGCAGCGCCACGGGCACCTACGGCCGCTTCGCCATCGACGCTGAGACGGGCGCATGGAGCTACACGCTGGTCAACGACCAGACGCTGTCGACCAACGACGTGTTCACCGAGAAGTTCACCGTCACGGTGACCGACGACCAGGGCGCCAAGGCGACCCAGGAAGTGACCGTCACGGTCAAAGGCACCAACGATGCGCCAACCATCACCTCCGCCGTTGACACGGGCGAGATGACCGAGAAGGCCGAGCCCACCGAAGGTGGCCTGCTGAGCGACAGCGGCGAAATCGTGTTCGCCGACATGGACCTGAGCGACCTGCACAAAGTGGCCTTCGTGGCTGCTGATGCCAACGAGACCGAGCTGGGCACCTTCAGCGTCAAGCTGGACCCGGACACCAAGACGGTCAGCTGGAACTTCGAGGTGGCTGACAGCGCGGTGGACTATCTGGCCCAGGGCCAGGAAGTGACGCAGTCGTACACCGTCACGGTGGACGATGGCCAGGGCGGCACGGTCGACCAGGTGGTGAGCATCATCATCACGGGCACCAACGACATGCCGGCCCTCGTTTCAGCGACGACCGACGTTGAGGGTGCCGTGACTGAAGGCAGCATGCTGAGCGACAGCGGCAAGATCACGTTCCTGGACGTGGATCTGCGCGACACGCACAAAGTGAGCTTCACGGTCGACGAGGCCAACAAGACCGATCTGGGCACCTTCAGCATCAAGCTGGACCAGGCCAACCAGGCGGTCAGCTGGAACTTTGAAGTCGCTGAAGGCCAGGTGGACTACCTGGCTGCGGATGAGAAAGTGAGCCAGTCGTATACCGTGACGGTGGACGACGGCCTGGGCATGCCGATGACACAGGTGGTGAGCATCACCATCACGGGCACGAATGACGCGCCGGTGGTGGTCAGCTTCACCGATGGCCGCGTGACTGAAGATGCGACGACAGCGCTGAGCCTGACCAGCACAGTCGCGGTGCACTTCACCGACATCGACCTGACCGACGTGCACACAGCGGCGATCAAGGCCGGCACAGACAACGCCCTGGGCGGTACGCTGACCGCGAAGGCCAGCACCGACAGCACCAACGGTGTGACTGGCGAGTACACCTTCGACTACAAGATCGACAACGCCCGCGTACAGCACCTGGCCGCCGGCGAAACCGCGACCGAGACCTTCACCATCACCGTCAGCGACGGCAAGGGTGGCACGGTGAGCCAGGACGTCAAGGTGACCATCACCGGCACGAACGACACGCCGATGGTGGAAACCACGGACGTGACAGGCAGCGTGACCGAGCTGACCACGGCTGCGGGCAACCTGACCGACAGCGGCACGATTGCGTTCACCGATGTGGACCTGAGCGATGTGCACAGCCTCAGCGCCGTGACCGCCTCGACGGGCGCGTTGGGCAGCCTGACGGCGTTGGTCAGCACCGACACCACCGGCACGGGCCTGGGTGGCGTGGTGACCTGGAACTACAGCGTTGACGCCAGCAAGACCGAGTACCTGGCCGCAGGCGAAACCAAGGTCGAGAGCTTCACGTTCAACGTGCTGGACGGCCAGGGCGGCTCGGTGCCGCGCACGGTCAGCGTGACGATCACCGGCACCAATGACGCGCCGACCGTGGCGGCAACGGCAGCGCTTTATGACGCTTCGCTGTCGTACGCCTGGAACAGCCAGATGAACACCTACGGCGTGTGGGTGGAGCCCAATAGCAGCAACGGCAGTGCGGGCACTTTCAACATCGCCCGGGAAATGACGCTGACCAACGCCGGCAGCTACACCTTCAACCTGTCGGCCGACAACTCTGCCGTCATCAAGGTGGACGGCGTCGAAGTGATGGCGCACGATCAGTTCGCCTCGGTCAAGACCGCCACGGTCAACCTGTCGGCGGGCATGCACACGGTCGAGATCTCGGTCACCAACGCCGGAACGAGCAGCAATCCAGCGGGGGTGGCGCTGTCGGTCAACAACGCCGGCGGCGCTCTGGTCTGGGACACGCGCTCGAATCAGGCCGGCCTGCCCTACCAGGTTGGCGCGGTGGTGGAGGACTCGGCCAGCACGGCCAGCGCCTACGACACCCGCATGGCCACCGGCACCATCAGCTTCAGCGACGTGGACCTGAGCGATAGTCATCTGGTCAGCCATCAGGCGGCCGTGACCAACACCACCGCGCTGGGCAACTTCTCGCTGGCCACCGTCAATGAAGCGGCGAACGCTGCCAGCGGCACGGTGGGCTGGACTTACACCCTCAACGAAGCCCAGGCACAGTCGCTGGCCGCCGGCCAAAGCGTGCGCGAAACCTATGGGGTGACCGTCGACGACCAGCATGGCGGCACCGTCACGCAGAACGTGGTGGTGACCATCACCGGCACCAATGACGCGCCGATCGTGGCCGTCGGGGACGTGACGGGCGCCATCACCGAACTGGTGAAGGCCGATGGCAACCTGACCGACAGCGGCACCATCGCGTTCACCGACGTGGACCTGATCGACGTGCACAGCGTTGGCGCGGTGACCGCCTCAACGGGCGCGCTGGGCACGTTGAGCGCTTCGGTCAGCACCGATACCACCGGCAGCGGCACGGGCGGCGTGGTGACCTGGAACTACAGCGTCGATGCCAGCAAGACCGAGTTCCTGGCCGCAGGCCAGACCCAGGTCGAGACCTTCACGTTCAATGTGGAAGACGGCCACGGCGGCTCAGTGCCGCGCACGGTCAGCGTGACGATCACCGGCACCAATGACGCGCCGGTGATCCAGATGAACGATGCGGCCAATGTGGGGCGCTTGGCGGAAGACGTCGGCGTGACCCATCTGCAAAGCGTCGCGGCACTGATCACACGCACCGACTTTGCCGGTCGTGACGACTTTGCGCAAAGCGTGACCTTCGATGCCCAAGGCCGCATGCTGGTGGGCGGCTACTCCAACAGCGCTACCACCGGTGATGACTTTGCCGTGGCGCGGTACAAAGCGGATGGCACGTTGGACACCACCTTTGGCGAGGCGGGGACCGGCAAGATCACGACCGATTTCTTTGGAAAAACGGACCAGGGCTACAGCATCACCACCGACGCCGCTGGCCGGGTACTGGTGGGAGGCTACGCGGCTGACGCTGCGGGCAATAACCTTTTTGCTGTGGCGCGTTACACGGCTGACGGCAAGCTGGATGCCACCTTCGGTGAGGGGGGCACCGGCAAGGTCACGACCCCTTTCACGGGAGGGCATGGCTTCGGCTACAGCATCACCGTTGACGCTGCGGGTCACGTGCTGTTGGGCGGCTATACCAACACCGGTGGCGGCGGGGACAACTTCGCTGTAGTGCGCTACACGGCCAACGGCGCGTTGGACGCCACCTTTGGCGCGGCGGGTACCGGCAAGGTGACGACCGATTTCGCTGCGAAATCAGATGGCGGCTACAGCATCACCGTCGATGGCAAGGGCGGGGTATTGGTCGGTGGTTACACCAACAACGGCAGCAACAACGACTTTGCCGTGGTGCGTTACACGACCGATGGCAAGCTGGACACCCAATTTGGCACGGCGGGCACAGGCAAGGTCACGACCGACTTTGGCGGGACCCAGGATGTTGGCCGCAGCATCACCATCGACGCCGCTGGCCGGGTGCTGGTGGCCGGCTCCGTGACCGCACCCGGCGGTTTCCCCGACTTCGCCGTGGCGCGCTACACGACCGATGGCAAGGTGGACACCACCTTTGGTGGTGGTACCGGCAAGGTCACCACCGATTTCAATAACCTCCAGAACGACGGCTACAGCATTGCCACCTACCCCGACGGTCGGGTGCTGGTGGGCGGCTACGCCCGCAACGGCGGTGGCGATGTCAACTATGACTTCGCTGTGGTGCGCTACAAGGCCGATGGCACGCTGGACACCAGCTTCGGCAATGGCACCGGCAAGGTGACGACCAATCTGGGTGACGGCAGCTTCGACATGGGCCGCAGCCTCGTGATCGACCCCGCAACGGGCCGCATCGCGTTGGTTGGACAAAGTGGCCCCAATGTCGTGGGGGGCAGAAACTTCGGCCTGGTGGTCTACAACGACAACGGCACGGTCTACAGCCAGGCGGCCAGCTCGACGCTCAACACCACCGTGGCCGTGCACTTCACCGATGTCGACCTGACCGACGTGCACAGCGCCACCATCGCCACAGCAGCAGGCAACACCCTGGGCGGTACGCTGACCCCCAAGGCCAGCACGCCGGACGGCGACGGCGGCACGGGCGAATTCAGCTTCAACTACAAGGTCGACAACGCCCGTGTGCAGCACCTGGCCGCAGGTGAAACCGCGACCGAGACCTTCACCATCACGGTCAGCGACGGCAAGGGCGGCACGGTGAGCCAGGATGTCAAGGTGACCCTCACCGGCACCAATGACGCGCCAATCGTGGCCGTCGGGGACGTGACGGGCGCTGTGACCGAGTTGGTGACAGCCACCGGCAACCTGACCAACAGCGGCACCATCACGTTCACGGATGTGGACCTGATCGACGTGCACAGCGTTGGCGCCGTGACCGCCTCGACGGGCGCGCTGGGCAGCCTGACAGCCTCGGTCAGCACCGACAGCACCGGCAGCGGCACGGGTGGCGTGGTGACCTGGAACTACAGCGTCGACGCCAGCAAGACCGAGTTCCTGGCCGCAGGCCAGACCCAGGTCGAGACCTTCACGTTCAATGTGGAAGACGGCCAGGGCGGCTCAGTGCCGCGCACGGTCAGCGTGACGATCACCGGCACCAATGACGCGCCGGTGATCCAGATGAACGACGCGGCCAATGTGGCGAGCCTGATGGAGGATGCGAACGTCACCACGGTGGCAGGCGTCAACGCCATCGTGCGCACCGACATTGCCGGTGGATACGACGAAGCACGCAGCGTGGTGTTTGACACCCAGGGGCGGGTGCTGGTGGGCGGCTATACCGTCAACGGCAGCACCGGCTATGACTTCGCCGTGGTGCGCTACAAGGCCGATGGCACGCTGGACAACAGCTTCGGCAATGGCGGCAAGATCACGACCGACTTCGCCGGTTCGACTGACATTGGCTACAGCGTCACCACCGATGCCCAGGGTCGGGTGCTGGTGGGCGGCTATGCCAACAACGGCAGCACCGGCGCTGACTTCGCCGTGGTGTGCTACACCGCCGATGGCACGCTGGACAACAGCTTTGGCAACGGCGGCAAGGTCACGACCGACTTCGCCGGTTCGAGTGACGTTGGCTACAGCGTCACCACCGATGCCCAGGGTCGGGTGCTGGTGGGCGGCTATGCCGTCAACGGCAGCACCGGCTATGACTTCGCCGTGGTGCGCTACAAGGCCGATGGCACGCTGGACAACAGCTTCGGCAACGGCGGCAAGGTCACGACCAACGTCGCCGGTTCGAGTGACTTTGGCTACAGCGTCACCACCGACACCCAGGGCCGGGTGCTGGTGAGCGGCCATGCCAACAACGGCAGCACCGGCGCTGACTTCGCCGTGGTGCGCTACACCGCCGATGGCACGCTGGACAACAGCTTCGGCAACGGCGGCAAGGTCACGACCAACGTCGCCGGTTCGAGTGACGTTGGCTTCAGCGTCACCACCGACACCCAGGGCCGGGTGCTGGTGGGCGGCTATGCCGTCAACGGCAGCACCGGCAATGACTTCGCCGTGGTGCGCTACAAGGCCGATGGCACGCTGGACAACAGCTTCGGCAACGGCGGCAAGGTCACGACCAACGTCGCCGGTTCGAGTGACGTTGGCTTCAGCGTCACCACCGACACCCAGGGCCGGGTGCTGGTGGGCGGCTACGCCTACAACGGCAGCACCGGCGTTGACTTCGCCGTGGTGCGCTACAAGGCCGATGGCACGCTGGACAACAGCTTTGGCACCAACGGCAAGGTCACGACCGATCTGGGCGGCAACAGCTCCGACCTGGGCTTCAGCATCGCGATCGACCCTGCGACGGGCCGCATCGCGGTGGCGGGCTCGTCCAACAGCGACTTCGCGCTGGTGGTCTACAACGACAACGGCACGGTCTACCGCCAGATGGGCGGCTCGACGCTCGACACCACCGTGGCGGTGCACTTCACCGACGTCGACCTGACCGACGTGCACAGCGCCACCATCGCCGCCGCAGCAGACAACACCCTGGGCGGTACGCTGACCGCGAAGGCCAGCACGCCGGACGGCAACGGCGGCACGGGCGAATTCAGCTTCAACTACAAGGTCGACAACGCCCGCGTGCAGTACCTGGCCAAGGACCAGACGGCGACCGAGACCTTCACCATCACGGTCAGCGACGGCAAGGGCGGCACGGTGAGCCAGGATGTCAAGGTGACCCTCACCGGAACCAATGACGCGCCAATCGTGGCCGTCGGGGACGTGACGGGCGCTGTGACCGAGTTGGTGACAGCCACCGGCAACCTGACCAACAGCGGCACCATCACGTTCACGGATGTGGACCTGATCGACGTGCACAGCGTTGGCGCCGTGACCGCCTCGACGGGCGCGCTGGGCAGCCTGACAGCCTCGGTCAGCACCGACAGCACCGGCAGCGGCACGGGTGGCGTGGTGACCTGGAACTACAGCGTCGACGCCAGCAAGACCGAGTTCCTGGCCGCAGGCCAGACCCAGGTCGAGACCTTCACGTTCAATGTGGAAGACGGCCAGGGCGGCTCAGTGCCGCGCACGGTCAGCGTGACCCTGACCGGCACCAACGACACACCCGTGGTGGAAGTCACGGAGGTGACGGGCGCAGTGACCGAACTGGTCACGCCTGAAGGCAGCCTGACCGACACCGGCACGATCGCGTTCACCGACGTGGACCTGACCGACGCACACACCGTGAGCGCAGTGAAGCCCTCGGCAGATGCACTGGGCAGCCTGACGGCGTCGATCACGACCGACACCACGGGCACGGGCCTGGGTGGCGTGGTGACCTGGAACTACAGCGTTGACGCCAGCAAGACCGAGCACCTGGCTGTGGACGAGACCCAGGTCGAGAGCTTCACGTTCAACGTGCTGGACGGCCAGGGCGGCTCGGTGGAGCGCACGGTCAGCGTGACCCTCACCGGCACCAACGACACGCCGACCCTCGACGTCGCCAACATCGCCCAAGTCACGGCAGCGACCTTGACCGAGGGCAACGAGGCCTTGTCGGCCAGCGGCCGCATCGTCTTCAGCGATGTGGACACGAGCGATGTCGTGACGGCGTCGGTGCTCACCACGGAGGTGACGCCGTCGAACGTGGAACTGACGCCGGCACAAGCGACGCTGCTGCAGGACGCGTTCTCCATCGACCCGGCGACGGGCGCGTGGAGCTACAAGCTGGCGTCGCCGGACTTCCTGCCGGAAGGCAGCGAGGTGTCGGTGCTGTACGTGGTGCGCGTGCAGGACAAGCAAGGCGCGTTCGTGGATCAGGAGGTGAGCCTCACGATCACGGGTACCAACGACGCACCGGTGATCAGCAGTGGCCCGAGCGTGAGCCTGGACGGCATCAGCGTGACGGCCACGGACGCCGACAACGGCGCCGTGCTGTCCTTGATGGTGAACGGCCGCGAGCTGGGCCAACTCGACAACGGCAAGGCCAAGGTGGTGGTGCCGGTCGAGCAGGTCGTGACCGACTATGCCGGCCAACTCGAGGTGACCGATGGCCTGGTCACCACGGACACGGGTTGGCATGTGGCGGTGGGACAGGATACGGCCGAGACCCAGACGGCGCAGGGCAATGGCCCGGCCGCGCTGTTCGGCTTCAGTGGCAACGACACCTTGACGGGTGGCGCGGGCAACGACTGGCTGGATGGCGGCACGGGTCTGGACGTGTTGACCGGCGGCGCCGGCAACGACACCTATGTGGTGGACGATGCGTCGGGAACGGCGAAGGACAAGGTCATCGAAGCGGCTGGCGGAGGCATCGACCAGGTGCTGTCGTCGAGCAACGTCGATGCGCTGTACGACAACGTCGAGAACCTGACACTGACCGGTGCGGCCCACCTCAACGCCAAGGGCAACGCCCTGTCCAACACCCTCACCGGCAACAGCGGCAACAACACGCTGATGGGCGGCGACGGCAACGTCAGCGACTTCCTGATGGGTGGCGCCGGAAACGACAAGCTCGACGGCAACGGCGGTGCGGACGTGATGGAAGGTGGCACGGGCAACGACAGCTACACCGTGGACGACACGAGCGATGTGGTGACGGAGCTGGCCGAGGAAGGCACGGATTCGGTCTCGGCGTCGGCCAGCTTCACGCTGGGCGCCAACGTCGAGAACCTGACGCTGACGGGCGCCTCGGCGCTCAGCGGCACGGGCAACGATCTGGCCAACGTGCTGGTGGGCAACACGGGCAGCAACCAGCTGTCGGGCGGTGCCGGCCACGACTACCTGACCGGCGGCAAGGGCGCCGACATGCTGATGGGCGGCACGGGCAGCGACACCTTCGTGTTCGCGGTCGGTGACTCGGTCCTGACGCTGAATGCGGGCGCCAACCCGAACTTCACGGGCTACGACGTCATCACCGACTTCACCCTGGGCGCCACCAGCGCCGGCGGTGATGTGATCGACAACGCAGGCGCGGCCCTGGTGGCGGCTGACGCCGCAGCGGTCAACGGCGCGGATTCGAGCCTGAAGCTCGGCGGCAGCGCGGTAGCCCACCACTCGATCCACGACGGCGTCATCGTGTTCAACGGCAATGCGCACGTCGCCAGCCAGGCCGATCTGGCCGCTGCAGTGCAATACCTGCAGAACAACGACCTGGGCGATGCGGGCACGACGGTGGCCTTCACGGGCACCATCAGCGGCCAGGATCACACCTGGCTCTACACCCAGGGCACGAACGGTGGCACCAATACCCAGGACGTGCTGGTCGACCTGATCGGCGTGAAGGCGGAAGGCGTGACCACGGATGCGGACACGGCGCCGTCGAACTACATCGTGATCTCCTGATCACGCGCAGGCTCCGGGGTTCGACCCGGAGCTTTTTCTCTTCAAGGCAGAACGCCCGGCTCACAAGGCCGGGCGTTTTTTTATGGGCGTCCGGGGGCCTGCGCGACGACCGGACCGGCTCAGCTCAGGTTGCAGTTGGCAGGACGCGGCCAGGTGGTGGCGGGCTTGCCGGCCTTGACGGCGGCGGGCACGTCGATGCCAACCCTCGTCGCGCCCACGCGGGACTCCAGCTCGGTGATGCTGACCAGGTAGCTGTCGAGCGGGCCCAGGCCGGTCTGGTTGGGGATGTACCAGGCGATGGCCTGCAGGTTGCCGCTGGCATCGGTGGTCACGATCACCTTC
The DNA here is from genome assembly GCF_965250675.1 of Leptothrix sp. (in: b-proteobacteria). Classification (NCBI taxonomy): domain Bacteria; kingdom Pseudomonadati; phylum Pseudomonadota; class Betaproteobacteria; order Burkholderiales; family Sphaerotilaceae; genus Leptothrix; species Leptothrix sp. (in: b-proteobacteria). Next base: position 162,579 of record NZ_CBDFPH010000001.1, on the reverse strand, counting down.
CAGAACCAGTCGGGCGTGGCGATGCCGTGGCTGCTCAGGAAGTAGTCGTTGCCGGTGTCGCTGTAGACCATGCCGCCGTAGACGCGGACTGGCGCCAGGTCGCGCCAGCACTCGGCCACGTTCTCGGCTTCCAGCCAGATGCCCTGGTTGAAGCTGGCCGCCTGGGGCACGATGTTGGTCATGTAGTTGGCGCGCAGGATGTAGTTCGCGTCGTAGTCCATGTGGTTGGACGTGACCAGGTGGCCCCGGTCCCAGCCCTTCTGGACGGCGGCGTAACTGCCGGTGCTGGTCTGCTGGCTGCAGCCGGCGGGCAGGGCGGGGTCGAGCTTGAAACTGCTCGGGCGCGCGGCCGAGCCGTTGTCCACGCCCAGCACGTAGTCGTAGCGCACGGCGGTGTGCTGGCTGCAGTCGTAGAGCAGCTTGAAGCCGCCGTAGTCCAGCGTGGTGAGGGCGGCGTTGCTGGCGCTGTCGTCGCTGGTGATGGGCGCGGGGGCCGGCGTGGGCGTGGGCGTCGGTGCTGGTTCGGGTGTTGGCGTCAGTGCCGGCTCGGGTGTCGGCACCGGCGCCGGATCGATCGCGGGGACGTCTGGCGTGGCTGGGGCCACATCGATCACCACGCTGTCGATGCCGCTGCCGTCGCTGACGATCTCAGGAATGCCGGGGCTGCTGTCAGCGTTGTCGGGCGGGGGCGCGATGCCGGGGGCGTCACCGCCACCGCAGGACGCCAGCGCCGTGACCATCGCGACCTGCAGGGCCAGGCGGGCCGTCCATCGAATCAATTGCACGCTGTTTTCTTCTCAGGGTCTCGGGGGGTTGCGATTTAAGCAAAACCGGACACGTGCCGGCGCCCTGCGTCCGTCAATTGCCCGAATCCCGTCCGCATCCCGTGAACATATGCCCAGCCAACGCCGGGCTGCCCTTGAGTTGGGCCAGGATGGCCTGCTGTTCGGCGCTGGCGCGGGTCACGCGCAGGGTGTGGTTGACGCTGGGGGCGACCAGGCGCACCACACGGGCGTTGCGCACGCGCTGGGCCTGCAGCCGCTCGCGCTGGTTCTGTGCATCGTTGAGGTTGTTGTAGCGGCCGAAGGAGAAGCCCGGCTCGTAGTCGGGCAGGTTGCGCACCTCTTCGAACGCCACCTGCCGCTTGCGCAGGTCATCGGCACGCCGCTGCATCAGGTCGCGGTTGTTGTTGTACGGGCCCATGTAGACCATCCAGCTGCCGGGTTTTTCGCGGCTGAGCAGCACCCAGCCGCCTTCGGGCAGCGCGGTGCGCACGGCGGACTCGGCGCGGGCGAGTTCCTGTGCGGTGAACGGACCGGCTTCCAGGCAGACCGGCGCGGGCGTGATGCGGCTCAGCGCGGCGGGCGACAGCACGCGGATGGCCTCGGGCGCCATCTGCCGTTCCAGGCGCTGCGGCTCCTGGTCGGCGTGCGGCGAATAGCCCAGCACCGCGCCCAGCCAGCCCTGCGTCCAGCCCAACAGCAGCAGATTGCACAGCAGCAGCGCCGCGACCAGGCCCCTCAGCATGGCCGCACGCTCACTTCGCCGCTGTGGATGGCGTGGACGCGGCCGGCGGCGTCGCACAGGCGCAGCGCGCCGTCGGCATCCACGCCGTCGACCTCGCCTTGCAGCGCGCCGGTCGGCCCGGTGGCCTGCACCTGGCGGCCGGCCAGCACGTCGCGCGCAGCGTAACGCTCGCGCAGCGGCGCCAGGCCGTCGCGCGCATAAACCTGCACGGCGCGCAGCAGCGCCGGGGCGACCTGGTGCAGCACGGCGGGCGCGGTGGCCTCGGGCTGCCATTCATGCACGCAGGCATAGCCGGTGCGGAAGTCGCCTTGCCCATCCGCCACAGGCGGCAGCACGTTGATGCCCACGCCGGTCACGACCCAGCGCGCACCTTCGGGCGCCCCCACGGGCGGCATCAGTGTCTCGATCAGGATGCCCGCCAGCTTGCGGTCGTCGCCACGCAACCAGAGGTCGTTGGGCCACTTGAGGCCGACGTGTGCGCCGGACGGGTCGAGCGCCTCGGCCAGCGCCAGCCCGACCGCCAGCGACAGGCCGCCCCAATCCGCCGGCGTGGCGGGCACCAGCAGCAGGCCGAGCGAGAAGGTCAGCGACTGCCCCGGTTGCGCCAGCCAGGTGCGCCCCAGGCGGCCGCGCCCGGCGCTCTGGCGCTCGGCCGCCAGCAGCGCAGGCTGGGTGTCGCCAGCGCGGGCGCGCTCCAGCAAGGCGGTGTTGGTGGAGCCGACCTCCGGCAGCACCTCGACGCTCAGGCCGGGGGCGAGCGGCTCCAGCGCCAGCCACAACGTCTCGGGATCCCAGGCGCCGAGGTTCATCGCTTGGGGCCGAGCATGGTGCCGCGGCAGGTGGCGGCGCCGCACCAGCAGGCGTATTCGCGCTTGAGCTTGGCCGTGTAACGGTCGTCGACCACCAGGCGGTAGTCGAAGAACAGTTCCTCGCCTGCGGCGATGTCGCGCAGCGCCCTGATGAAGATGCGGCCGTGGTCGTCTTCGGCCTCGCAGTTGGGCGCGCAGGCGTGGTTGATCCAGCGCGAGGCGTTGCCGCCCACGGCGCCGTCGATGGCGCGGCCATCGTCCAGGTGGAAAAAGAAGGTGTGGTTGGGCTGGCTCGGGTCGCGCGGGTGGCGACGCACGGCCTCGGCCCAGTCGACGACCTCGCCGGTGTATTCGATCAGCGTGGCGCCTTGGGGGATGGCAACCAGCGCGAAGACGCCCTTGCCGTGCACGCCCGAGCGCCGCACCTGGATGCGCCGGCGGTCCTTGCGCGGTGTGACTTCGGCTGATTCCATGGAGGCGCGGCAGATTTGGTTAGATTTAAGGTGTGGGTGTGCGTGCACGTGTGTGTGCGTACGCGTTTAGCGCAGATTGTAGGGAGCGCATCGCGCGGGGTTGTTCCGGCGGGTGCGTCTTTCACGGGGTTGGGGAAATATGAGCAAGTCACTGGTCATTGCAGAAAAGCCGTCGGTCGCACAGGACATCGTGCGGGCGCTGACGCCGAGCTCGGGCAAGTTCGAGAAATTCGCCGAGCACTTCGAGAACGACCACTACGTCGTCTCGTCGGCGGTGGGCCACCTGGTCGAGATCCGCGCGCCGGAAGAGTTCGACGTCAAGCGCGGCAAATGGAGCTTCGCCAACCTGCCGGTGGTGCCGCCGCACTTCGACCTGGAGCCGATCGACAAGAGCAAGGGCCGCCTGAGCGCGCTGGTCAAGCTGATCAAGCGCAAGGACGTCACCAGCCTGATCAACGCCTGCGACGCGGGCCGCGAGGGCGAGCTGATCTTCCGGCTGATCGAGCAGTACGCACTCGGCAGCAAGACCGGCAGCAAGCCGGTGCAGCGCCTGTGGCTGCAGAGCATGACACCGCAGGCCATCCGCGACGGCTTCGACAAGCTGCGCAGCGACGCCGACATGCGCGGCCTGGCCGAAGCCGCGCGCAGCCGCAGCGAGGCCGACTGGCTGGTCGGCATCAACGGCACGCGCGCCATGACGGCATTCAACTCGCGCGACGGCGGCTTCTTCCTGACCACCGTCGGCCGGGTGCAGACCCCCACGCTGTCGATCGTGGCCGAGCGTGAGGAGAAGATCCGCAAGCACGTGTCGCGGCCTTATTGGGAGGTGCGCGCCGATTTCCAGGCCGCCGCCGGCCTCTACGAAGGCAAGTGGTTCGACCCGAAGTTCAAGAAGGATGACGACGCCGACCGCCGCGCCGACCGCATCTGGGACGCCGATGCCGCCGAAGCGATTGCCAACGCCGTGCGCGGCCAGACCGGCACCGTGCGCGAAGAAGCCAAGCCCAGCACGCAGGCCAGCCCGCTGCTCTACGACCTGACGACGCTGCAGCGCGAGGCCAACTCGCGCTTCGGCTTCTCGGCCAAGACCACGCTGTCGATCGCGCAGGCGCTGTACGAGAAGCACAAGGTGCTGACCTACCCGCGAACCGACGCCCGCGCGCTGCCCGAGGACTACGTGCCGGTGGCCCGCGAAACGCTGGAGATGATCGCCAGCGAGGACCTGCCCGGCCCGCTGCGCGAACTGGCGATGCACGCGCGCAAGGCGCTCAACGACGGTTATGTGAAGCCGAGCAAGCGCATCTTCGACAACAGCAAGATCAGCGACCACTTCGCCATCATCCCGACGCTGCAGGCGCCGCGCAGCCTGAGCGAGATCGAGGCCAAGCTGTATGACATGGTGGTCAAGCGCTTCATCGCGGTGTTCTACCCGTCGGCCGAGTTCATGGTCACCACCCGCATCACCGAGGTGCCGGCCAGCGCGGCGGCGCAGGCGCGCGGCGTCAGCGCGACCGTGAGCTTCCAGACCAACGGCAAGGTGCTGGTCAACCCCGGCTGGCTGGCGGTCTACGGCAAGGAGGCGCAGGACGACGACGCCAACCTGGTACCGGTGCAGCCGGGCGAGAAGGTGCGCAACGAGGACATGCGCGTCGCCCCGCTCAAGACCCGTCCGCCCGCCCACTACAACGAGGCCACGCTGCTGAGCGCGATGGAAGGCGCCGGCAAGCTGATCGACGACGAGGAACTCAAGGCCGCGATGCAGGAAAAAGGCCTCGGCACGCCCGCCACGCGCGCCCAGGTGATCGAAGGCCTGATCCTGGAGAAATACATGCTGCGCGAAGGCCGCGACCTGATCGCCACCGCCAAGGCCAAGCAGCTCATGACGCTGCTGCGCGGCTTGGCGATCGAGGACCTGACCAAGCCCGAACTCACCGGCCAGTGGGAATACCAGTTGAGCCAGATGGAGAAGGGCCTGCTGAGCCGCAGCGAGTTCATGGCCGGCATTGCCGACATGGCGCAGCGCATCGTCAAGAAGGCCAAGGAATACGACCGCGACACCATCCCCGGCGACTACGCCACGCTGGCCGCGCCCTGCCCCAACTGCGGCGGCGTGGTGAAGGAAAACTATCGCCGCTTCGCGTGTGTCGGTGTGCCGGGCGCCAAGCCACCCGTCGAAGGCGAGCCCAGCGGCTGCGGTTTCTCCATGACCAAGATTCCCGCCGGCCGCAGCCTGGAGCTGCACGAGGTGGAGGCCTTCCTGCGCGACCACCAGATCGGCCCGCTCGAAGGTTTCCGCTCCAAGGCCGGCTGGCCCTTCACCGCCGAGCTGAAGCTGGTGCGCGACGAGGAGCTGAAGAACTGGAAGCTCGAATTCGACTTCGGCGAGGACGCCAAGAAGGACGACGAATCCGGCGAGCCGGTCGACTTCAGCGGCCAGGAAAGCCTGGGGGCCTGCCCCAAGTGCAGCAGCCACGTCTACGGCCACGGCACCAACTACGTCTGCGAGCACGCGGTGGGCGCCACCGTGACCTGCGACTTCAAGACCGGCGCGGTGATCCTGCAGCAGCCCGTCACGCGCGATCAGGTGCAGAAGCTGCTGGCCAGCGGCAAGACCGACCTGCTCGACGGCTTCGTCTCCAACAAGACCAAGCGCAAGTTCAAGGCATTCCTGGCCTACGACAAGAAGGAAGGCAAGGTGATCTTCGAGTTCGAGCCCCGCGCCGCGCGCCCGCCCGCCAAGAAGGCGGCAGGCAAGACCGCCAAGGCGGCGTCCTGAACCTGGCCCCGCACAAGACCACATGACCTGGGATCTGGCCTACAAGCTGCTGGCGCTGTTTGCCATGATCGCGCTGGGCTGGGGCGCGGCGCGCGGGCAGGTGCTGGGCGGTGCCGAGGCACAGCACGGTTTGTCGTCGGCGGCGTTCTACCTGTTCGTGCCGGCGCTGCTGTTTCGCACCACGGCGTCGCTGGACGTCCGCCAGCTGCCGGGGCCGATGCTGCTGGCCTTTTTCGGCCCGCTGGTGCTGTGGGCGCTGTCGACCTGGGGCTGGAGCCGCTGGCGGGTGGCCGTGAGCACGCGGCACGCCAACCTCACCGGCCCGATCGCGCATCCGGCCGATCCGGCGGTGCGGGCGGTGTCGCTGAGCTTCGGCAACTCGGTGCAGGTGGGCCTGCCGTTTGCGGCGGCGCTGTTCGGCCAGGCGGGGCTGCAGTTGCACGTGGCGATCGTCAGCCTGCATGCGCTGGTGCTGCTGAGCCTGCTCACGGTGCTGGCCGAGGTCGACATCGCCCGCGCGGCGGCACGCCAGGGCGGCGGCATGGCGCTGGGCCGGCTGCTGCTCAACATCGCCCGCCAGACGCTGATTCACCCGGTCGTGCTGCCGGTGCTGGCCGGCATGGCCTGGCACCTGACGGGCTGGCCGCTGCATCCAGTGGCCGACAACGTGCTGAAGACGCTGGGCCAGGCCGGCGTGCCGCTGTGCCTGGTGCTGATCGGCGCCTCGCTGGCGCAGCACGGGCTGGGCCACCGGCCGCTGCAGTTGCTGGGACTGGTGGCGCTCAAGCTGCTGGTGCTGCCGGCCTGGGTCGGTGCGGTCGGGGTGCTGGTGTTCGGGCTGAACGGCCTGCCGCTGGCGGTGCTGGTGATGGCCGCTGCGCTGCCCACCGGCGGCAATGCGCTGCTGTTCGCGCAGCGTTACCGCACGCTCGAAGGCGAGGCCAGCGCAGTGATCGTGCTGTCGACGCTGTGCTTTGCGCTGACGGCGCCGCTGTGGCTGAGCTGGCTGCTGCCGAAGATCTGACTCAGATCGGGATCGCGCGGAGCGTGCGCGCCTTGGGCAGCGGCTCGATCTCCAGCCGCTGCAGCAGCCGCAGGAAGGGGTCGAGCGCCATCACCGCGCAGGACAGCCGACCGTCGAGCGCCAGCAACTCCGCATCACCGCTGACCAGCACATGCGCGCGCCCGGCCATCGCCAGCTGCACCAGTGCGAGGCCGGACGGCGTGTCGTCGGCCGAGCTGTCCGCCGCCGGCACGCGCACCTTCAGCGCGTAGGGCAGGTAGTCCCCGAGCATCTGCTGCTGCTCGGCCGCGCTCAGGCCCAGGCGGGGCTGGCCGAGCGTCTGCATCAGCGTCACGACCGTGGCCTTGCACACGAGCGGGCGGCAGTAGCCGTGACGCCAGGCACGGCGCAGGCGCGTGAGCGACTCGCCACCGAACATCAGCGCCGACATCACGCTGGCGGTGTCGATCACCACGCGCGGCGGGCGCCGGGAGGCCACAAGGGCTTCAAGGGCAGAGGGAATGGGGGGTTCGGCAATCATGCGGGGCTCTGCCTGGGATTATCAAAGCGCACCTTCGGCGCCACCAGTCGCGGCACAGCCAGCAGGCCCCGGGCCGTGCGAACATCCTCAGGAACCTGCCCGCAGCGACACGCCGAATATGAAAAAAACCACAATCTCCCCTGCTGTCTCGACGGTGCCCAGCCCATGTCGCAACCTCTGCAAGCTCGACGCCGAACGGCGCTGGTGCACAGGCTGCTGGCGCAGCCTGGACGAGATCACGACCTGGTCGCGCCTGCCCGACGCGCAGAAACAAGCGGTCTGGCAAGCTCTGCCTGCGCGCCAGGCTGCGGCCGAAACTGACGGCGCCGCGCAATAACACAGCCTAGGACTATCCCTGAGCACGACGCGGCGAAGGGCGTGAATTTCGCATCAAGAAATATAAGTCGAGGGTTAGACCTGAGTTTGTCAGCTGCCGTTGGAATCGCGTCAGGACTTGGTCAGTCCCTCCACTGACAGTCCGCCTCACGCACTGCAACCGCCGTGCAGCTCAATTTGTGAGGAGACCCCATGTCCAGCATTCCAGCCAACGCCAAGGCCTCGAATGCACCGATGACCGCAGAGGAAAAGAAGGTGATCTTCGCCTCCTCGCTGGGCACGGTGTTCGAGTGGTACGACTTCTACCTGTACGGCTCGCTCGCAGCCATCATCGCCAAGCAGTTCTTTGCCGGCCTTGATCCGTCTGCCGCGTTCATCTTCGCACTGCTGGCCTTTGCGGCCGGCTTCATCGTGCGTCCGTTCGGCGCGCTGGTGTTCGGTCGCCTCGGCGACATGATCGGCCGCAAGTACACCTTCCTGGTCACCATCCTGATCATGGGCCTGTCGACCTTCGTGGTCGGTATCCTGCCCAACTACGCCTCGATCGGCGTGGCCGCTCCGATCATCCTGATCGTGCTGCGCATGCTGCAGGGCCTGGCCCTCGGCGGCGAGTATGGCGGTGCTGCCACCTACGTGGCCGAGCACGCACCTCACGGTCGCCGTGGCGCCTACACCGCCTGGATCCAGACCACGGCAACGCTGGGTCTGTTCCTGTCGCTGCTGGTCATCCTGGGCACCCGCACCGCCATCGGCGAAGCGGCGTTTGCCGACTGGGGCTGGCGTGTGCCGTTCATCGTGTCGGTGCTGCTGCTCGCGATCAGCGTGTGGATCCGCCTGTCGATGAACGAGTCGCCTGCCTTCAAGAAGATGAAGGAAGAGGGCAAGACCTCCAAGGCGCCGCTGTCCGAGTCCTTCGGCCAGTGGAAGAACCTGAAGATCGTGATCCTGGCGCTGTTCGGCCTGGTCGCCGGTCAAGCCGTGGTCTGGTACACGGGTCAGTTCTACGCGCTGTTCTTCCTGGCCAACGTGCTGAAGGTGGACGCGTCGACGGCCAACATCCTGGTCGCCGCCTCGCTGCTGATCGGCACGCCGTTCTTCGTGATCTTCGGCACGCTGTCGGACAAGATCGGCCGCAAGCCCATCATCATGGCCGGCCTGCTGCTGGCGATCTTCACCTACTTCCCGCTGTTCTCTGCCCTGACGGACGCCGCCAACCCGGATCTGGCTGCCGCACAGAAGAACAACAAGATCGTGGTGACCGCTGCGGCCGGCGACTGCTCGTTCCAGGGCAACCCGGTGGCACGTGAGATCGACTTCTTCAAGAGCTGCGACATCTCCAAGCGCTTCCTGGCGCAGAACTCGGTGAGCTACGAGAACGCCGTCGCCACCGCCGCCGGTCCGGCCATCGTCACCATCGGTGAGAAGGTCATCACCGCTCCGGTCGGCGTGGTCGTCAACAGCAAGTTCGACGAAGCCAGCGTCAAGGCCATCGCCGCATTCAAGAAGGAAATCAAGGATGCGCTGAAGGCTGCCGGCTACCCGGACAAGGCGGACCCGGCCAAGGTCGACAAGGTCAAGATCGTCATCATCCTGTCGATCCTCGTGATCTACGTGACGATGGTCTACGGCCCGATCGCCGCCATGCTGGTGGAGATGTTCCCGACCCGCATCCGCTACACCTCGATGTCGCTGCCGTATCACATCGGTAACGGCTGGTTCGGCGGCCTGCTGCCCACCATCTCGTTCGCGATGGTGGCCCAGAACGGCAACATGTACTACGGCCTGTGGTACCCGATCATCATCGCTGCAATGACCCTGGTCATCGGCCTGCTGTTCGTCAAGGAAACCAAGGACGTGGACATCTACGCCGGCGACTGAGCCTGCAAGGATGAGGCAGGCGCCCCGGCTCACGCCAAAGCCCTGCCGACCCCGTAACGACAAAGCGCTCTTCGGAGCGCTTTGTTCGTTTCAGTCCCTCTGCCGCAGCCACGCCCGACCGACGGCGTATTCCAGAAACGCGGCCAGGGCCATCAACGCCGCACCCACGGCCAGGATGAGGGCCGGCGCCGCATGCCGCGCGGCGAACCAGAAGGCGCCCAGGGCCGAGACGCGGAAGAACCACAGCGTGGCCTCGCGCACCACGATGCGGTCGGCCAGCGGGCCGTGGATGTCGAGCGTGCGCTGGTTGAGCACCTGCTCGCTGGCCAGCCAGAACGGGCTGGTGCCGGCGTGCAGCAGCAGATGCAGCACATAGAGCGCCGGCCACCAGGCGCTGGCACCCAGCAGGCCATACGCCAGCGTGATGCCGACACAGGCCAGCGCCATCGATCGGTCACGGTTCTGCGCATGCCGGCGATGACGCAGGGTGTAGAGCGCGACGGCGCCGGCCACCGTCGCCAGCGTCGCGACCCAGCCGTAGTGGCTGGCGCTGCCGAGCGCCTCGACCGCGCCGCCCGCGCCCAGCACCATGCCGACGCCGAGCAGGCCGGACTCCAGAAAGTACAGCGGCAGACAGGCCGTGTACTCGCGCTGGCGCAGGATCTGCAACGGCGCCAGCAGCTGCAGCATCGGCGTCGCCGGCAGCCGCCCGACCGCCCACAGCGCGCCCAGCCCGGCCACCACGGCGTACAGGCCGTACAGACCATGCGCCGCGCCAGGCAGGGCCTCCGCCCACGTCAGCCACAAGCTGGCCGCCAGCGTGGTCAGCAGGCTGACGCCGACGCCCAGCACGGTGACGTGCGTGGCGTAGCCGTCGCGCTGCAGGTCGTCGAGCAGGCTCAGCTCGATCCAGTGCCGCGCCCCCCAACTCAGGCCCAGAAACCCGCCCACGGCCAGCGCCAGCACCACAGGTCGGCCTTCGGCCCACCACAGCAGCAGCGCAGGCAGCAGGAAAGCCGCCCGCGCCAGCCGCCGGCTGTCGAGCCGCCAGGCCCGGCCCAGGGCATAGGCCAGCACCGTGCCGGCCATGGCGACCGTCAGCATCACCAGCGTGTACGCCACGGTGGCCGCCATGCCGCCCTCGGCGTAGACCAGCACGGCCCCGAAGCCCACCAGCGTCGACAGGCTGGCCTGCACGGCCAGGAAGGGCAGCAGCTGGCGCTCCAGCGGCGAAATCTTCATAGCGTGTTGTCGCCTGAGCAAGCGACCCGTAAGGGGTGTTGAGGCATCATTCCGACTTTCAGCGTTAGACAAATTAAGGATTCAGTCATGTGGAAGATCGCGCTCGGTTTCATCGTCTTTGGCGCTCTGGTGATGTACGTTCTGATGCAGGGCGGTGAAATCGACATGAGCGGCGAGAAGCACGGCATCGAGACGCACGAGCCGGCACCGGCCGCTGCCAGCGACGCCCCCCCCCCCGCTGTACCGGCCTCGGCCGCTTCGGGTTCCTGAGATCAGGCGGCCTGAGCTTGCCTCAGGCCTCGATCACGCCCCAGCGCAGCGCCAGCAAGGTCAGCTCGGCCTGGTTGCTGGCGCCCAGCTTCTGCTTGACGTTGTAGAGGTGGGTGCCGACGGTGCTGCCTGAGAGCTTGAGCTGCGCGGCAATGTCCTGCACCGACGCCCCCTTGGCGAGCTGCACGAACACCGCGAACTCGCGCTCCGAGAGCGCTTCCATCGGACTGGGCTCGTCGCCCAGTTGCGCCAGCGCCAGCTTCTGCGCAATGGCCGGATCGATGTAGCGCTGCCCGGCGGCCACGCGCCGCACCGCATCGACCAGCGCCTCGGGCGCACCCCGCTTCGACAGATAGCCCAGCGCGCCGGCCGCCAGCACGCGGCGCGGGTGGGCGCTGTCCTCATGCGCCGACAGCACCAGCACGCGCAGCCGGCTGTCGCGGGCGCGCAGGCGCCGCAGCACCTCCAGCCCGTTCATGCCGGGCATCGACAGGTCCAGCACCAGCACGTCGGGCTGCACGGTGTCGAGTTGCGCCAGCGCGTCGTCGCCGTTGTCGGCCTCGGCCACCACCTCGATGTCGGCCGCAGCCGCCTGCAGCAGCATGCGGAAACCCACGCGCACGATGGTGTGGTCGTCGACCAGCATGATCCGGATCATTCGGCGTTCTCCGCTGCAGAAGGTGGAATCAAAGGTTCAAGAGGCAAGGTCGCGGCCACCAGCGCACCGTGTTCGGCATCGGTCGCGTGGCCGCGGTTGAGCACCGTCAGCTCGCCGCCCAGGCCGCGCACGCGCTCGCGCAGGCCGCGCAGGCCGTAGTGGCCGGGGCGCTGCCAGTCGGCGGGCAGGCCGTGGCCGTCATCGCGCACGCGAATGGCCAGGATGCCGGCTGTCGCGGAGTCCACCTCGATGACGATTTCGCGCGCGCCGGCATGGCGCAGCGCGTTGTTGAGCGCCTCCTGCACCACGCGGTAGGCGGCCAGCGCACGCTCCTGGCTCAGCGCGGCGGGCAGCACGCCCAGCTGCAGCGTGATGTGGGGTTGCGCGGCGCGCTGCTGGGCAGCGTCGACCAGATCGATCAACGCGTCACCCAGGCCCAGGCTGTCGAGCGCCAGCGGCGTCAGGCGCGGCACCAGGCTGTGCATGGCGTCGTACAGGCGCGCGGCCTCGCTCGAAATCAGGCCGGCAATCTGGTGGCCGGCCGCGTCGGCCTGCGCTGCATCCGGTGCCATGCGGTGCGCCAGGCTCTGCGCCAGGCTGCGGATGGCGGTGACCGACTGGCCAAGCTCATCGTGCAGCTCGCGCGCCATCTCGCGCCGCTCCCGCTCGGTGTGCAGCTCAATCTGGCGCGCCAGCTCGCGGCTCTCGGCCAGCGAGCGTTCGGCCTCGTAGGCCTGCAGGCGCGCCTGCAGCTGGTCTTCCACCGCAGCCGCCATGCGGTTGACCGCCAGCCCGATCGACGCGGCCTCGCGCCCCCGCAACGCAGGCAGACGCGCGGCGTAATCGCCGCCTTCGAGCCGGGCCAGCCCGCGCACGATGGTCGTGAACGGCCGCAGCGTGCGCCCGACAAACCAGAACAGCAGCCCGTTGAGCAGCACCAGCGCCACGACGGCCAGCCCGCCCAGGCGCAGCAGGTCGTCCCAGCCGTCCAGGATGGCGCGTGACGCATCCGCCTCCACCGTCAGCACGCCGCCGGGCAGGTGAATCACCTTGCGCTGCGCAGGGGGCGTCACCAGCTCGGCAAACCACCCGGGCGCCACCCGGCCCTGCTTGTAGGGCGAGGGGGGCGAGCGGTAGAGCTCATGCCCGTTGTCGTCGACCAGCGTGATCTCGTTGGCGCGCACACGGCCGAGCTGGCCCAGAAACCCCAGCAGTGCGCCTGGCCCGGCGCTGCGGTAGATCCAGCTCACCCGCTCCAGCAGCTGGCCGGCGACACGGTTGCCGGCCACGATCTCTTCATTGACGCTGCGCCGCGTGCCGTCAACCTGCTGCAGCGCCAGCGCCACCACGAACAGGCTCATCAACAGCACCAGCGCCAGCTGGATGCGGAATCGCAGGCCGGGGCCGCCGTGCAGGGCTGAAATCGAAGACGCAGACATGGCCATGATTGTCCGCCCCACGTCAACACCGGCCGACGCAGCCCCACCCCGGGAACAACCCGCAGGCCGAATCAAGATTTTCATGAGGTCCGATTCAAGGTCCTGGCGAGGACAACCGCCCGCGCCGCGCCGACACTGCATCTGCACCGAAACCCCGATGCCCCTCTACAAGGAGACCTGACATGACCTGGGAAACCCCCGCAGCTTGCGACTTCCGCTTCGGCTTTGAAATCACGATGTACATCGCCGCTCGCTGAGCCGCGCTGAACCCCTGCGGCCCGGCCCCAGCACTGCTGGCGTCGGGCCGTTCTGCTTTCTGACCTGATGACAAAAGCCGGCCCATGAAACTGCTCGTCCTGGGTTCCGCCGCCGGTGGCGGCTACCCGCAGTGGAACTGCAACTGCACCCAATGCGCCGCCGTGCGCGCCGGCTCCCCCCACCATCGCGCCCGCACCCAGTCGTCGATCGCCGTGGGCGGCCCGCACGACTGGCTGCTGGTCAACGCCTCGCCCGACATCCTGACGCAGCTGCAGCGCAGCCCCGCGCTGCAACCGGCCCGCGCGGTGCGCGACACCGGCATTGCCGCCGTGCTGCTGTGCGACGGCCAGGTTGACCACAGCACCGGCCTCTACATGCTGCGCGAACGTGGCCAGCCGCTGCCGCTGTGGACGACGCAGCCCGCGCACGACGACCTCAGCATCGGCAACCCCATCCTGCGCGTGCTGAGCCACTACTGCGGCGTGGCGTGGCACGAGCTGCCCACCGATGGCACCGTCTTCACCATCCCCGGCGTGGCCGACCTCGACATCACCGCCCTGCCGCTGGAGAGCAAGCCCGCCCCCTACTCGCCGCACCGCGAGCACCCGGTGCCCGGCGACAACGTCGGCCTGACCTTCACCCACCGCGCCAGCGGCCGCCGCGTGTTCTACGCGCCCGGCCTGGGCGAAATCACCCCGCCGGTGTGGGACGCGATGTGCGCGGCCGACGCGGTACTGGTCGACGGCACCTTCTGGACCGACGACGAGATGATCCGCCTGGGTTTCAGCAAGAAGACCGGCCGCAGCATCGGCCACCTGCCGCAGAGCGGCGCGGGCGGCATGATCGAGGTGCTGAGCCGCCTGCCCGCGGCCACGCGCAAGCTGCTGATCCACATCAACAACACCAACCCCATCCTCGACGAGCAATCGCCCGAGCGCCGCGCGGTCGAAGACGCGGGCATCGAGGTGAGCTTCGATGGGCTGGAAATCGAGTTCTGAGCGGCCGCTGGAGACATCCCCCCATGAGCATCCCCTTCAACGCCCCGCCGCCGCGCTTTGACGCGGCGTCACGCGATCCGAATGCCGCGGCGTGGAACGCCGTCGACTTCGAAGCCCAGCTGCGCGAGCAGGGCAAGGCCTATCACATCTACCACCCGTTCAACGTGATGTTGAACACCGGCAAGGCCACGCCCGAGCAGATCCGCGGCTGGGTGGCCAACCGCTACTACTACCAGATCGCCATTCCAGTGAAGGACGCGGCAGTGCTGTCCAACTGCCCCGACCGCGCAGTGCGGCGCGAGTGGATCCAGCGCATCCTGGACCACGACGGCTTCGAGTTTTCCGGCCCCGATGGCAAGGTCAGCGACGCTGGCGGCATCGAGGCCTGGCTGCGCCTGGGCGAGGCCGTGGGCCTGACGCGCGAGGAGATCACCGACCTGCGCCACGTCATCCCGGCCGTGCGCTTTGCGGTCGACGCCTACGTCAACTTCGCCCGGCACGCGCCGTGGCAGGAATCGGTCTGCTCGTCGCTGACCGAGCTGTTCGCGCCCGAGATCCACAAGCAGCGCCTGGCCACCTGGCCCGAGCACTACCCGTGGATCGAGACCCACGGGCTGATGTACTTCCGCAACCGCGTCAGCCAGGCGCGGCGTGACGTCGAGCAGGGTCTGGCCGTGACGCTGGGCTACTTCAAGACCCGCGAGCAGCAGGTGCGCGCGCTGGAGATCCTGAAGTTCAAGCTCGACATCCTCTGGTCCATGAACGACGCGATGGCCACCAAGTACGGGATCAATCCATGAGCCACGCCCTCCTCGACACCGACCAGCCGCGCGTCGCCCCCGGCTTTCGCCTGCAGTGGGAGCCCGCACAGGACTGCCATGTGCTGCTCTACCCCGAGGGCATGGTCAAGCTCAACCGCTCCAGCGGCGAGATCCTGACGCGCTGCGACGGCAAGACGCCGCTGGTCGACGTCGTCACCTCGCTCGAAGCCGCTTTCAACGCCCAGGGCCTGCGCGGCGACGTGGTCGGCTTCCTGACCATGGCGCGGCAACAGCAGTGGGTGACGTGGTGAGCGCGCCGGCCGTGAACCGTCCTGGTCCGCCGCTATGGCTCTTGGCCGAGGTCACCTACAAGTGCCCGCTGCACTGCGTGTTTTGCTACAACCCGGTCGAATTCGCCCGCGACAGCGAAGAGATGAGCACCGCGCAGTGGCTCAAGACCCTGCGTGAGGCCCGCGAACTGGGCGCCGTGCAGTGCGGCTTCTCCGGCGGCGAGCCGCTGGTGCGCGATGACCTGGAAGAACTCATCTCAGAGGCTCACCGCCTGGGCTACTACACCAACCTGCTGACCAGCGGCGTCGGCCTGACGGCGGAGCGCGCCGCGTCGCTCAAGGCCGCCGGGCTGGACCACATCCAGCTGAGCTTCCAGGATTCGACCAAGGAGCTCAACGACTTCCTGAGCCACACCAAGACCTTCGGGCTGAAGCAGAACGTCGCGCACCTGATCAAATCCAACGGCTGGCCGATGGTGATGAACGTGGTGATCCACCGCCTCAACATCGACCACATCGAACGCATCATCGAGATGGCCCACGAACTGGGCGCCGAGTACCTGGAGCTGGCCAACACCCAGTACTACAGCTGGGCCCACCTCAACCGCGATCACCTGCTGCCCACGCGCGAGCAGTTGCAGCGCGCCGAGGCCATCACCGACGCCTGGCGCAAGAAGCTCGACGGGAAGATGAAGCTCTTCTTCGTCGCGCCCGACTACCACGAGGGCAGGCCCAAGAAGTGCATGAACGGCTGGGGCAACGTCTTCCTGACCATCACCCCCGACGGCCGCGCGCTGCCCTGCCACACCGCCAAGATGCTGCCCGGCCTGGAATTCCCCAAGGTGCAGGACATGTCAGTGCGCGAGATCTGGTACGAGAGCGAAGGCTTCAACCGCTACCGCGGCACCGGCTGGATGAAGGAGCCGTGCGTCTCCTGCCCGGACAAGGAGAAAGACTTGGGCGGCTGCCGCTGCCAGGCCTTTCTGCTGGCGCAGGACGTGACGGCCGCTGATCCGGTCTGCCCCAAGAGCCCGCACCATCATCTGGTGGCAGAGGCCGTGGCGCAGGCTGAAGCCCGGCCCGCAGGCCCGGCTGTCACCGAGCGTCCGCTGGTGTTTCGGGACCCGAAGAACTCGCGACGCTTGAGCGGTGTTCCCGAGCTGGCGGAGACCAGGCCAGCACGCAGCTGATCGTCGCGGCTGTCGGCAGCCGTAGGGCTGCATATCCAAACTTGAAATGCTGCGTTCACGCAGCGACACATCACCCGCAAGATTCGCAGCCTGTCGAAACCTTTCGACATCCTTCGAACCCCTTGCAGGAGTGATGACGATGAACCTCTCCCCTCCGGTACCGACCGTCAACGCCCTGGCGTCGACGAACCGGCCGGCAGACACCGAATCGATGGTCAGGCCGGTGAAGGCTCATTTTTTGAGCCTGCCAAAAGCCTTGATCGATGTGCTGCTCGCCTGGCCGGTTCCGCTGGCCGTGCTCGCCCTGTGGGCCGTGGCGGCGCAGCTGCAATGGGTCGCGCCGCAAGTGCTGCCTTCACCAGCCGCAGTGTGGGCCACCCTGCAGGAGGTGGTGCTGAGCGGCGAGCTGCTCGCCCACGTCCAGATCAGCCTGTGGCGGGTGCTGGCGGGCTTTGGCGTCGGACTGGCCGGCGGGCTGCTGCTGGGCGTGGCGATGGGCCTGTCGCCCACGGTCAAGGACTACATCTACCCGCTGTTCAAGGCCTTTGCACAGGTGCCGGTGCTCGGCTGGCTGCCGCTGCTGATGCTGCTGGTCGGCATCGATGAGGCGCTGAAGATCATCCTGATCGCCAAGGCGGCGCTGGTGCCGATTGCGCTCAACACCTACAAGGGCATCCAGGGCGTGCCGACGCGCTTCGTCGAGGTGGCGCGGGTGCTGGAATTCAGTCGCTGGCAGCTGCTCGGCAAGGTGGTGTTTCCTGCCGCGCTGGCGCCGATCTGGAACGGCGTGCGCTACGGCCTGACCCACGCCTGGCTGGCGCTGGTGGTGGTGGAGCTGCTGGCCTCCAGCGAGGGGCTGGGCTTCATGATCGTCTACGGCCGCCAGCTCTTTCAGCTCGACGTGGTGCTGGCCGCCGTCATCGCGGTGGGCGCCATCGGCTACACGCTGGACAAGCTGCTGGCCTTGATCGAGCAACGCCTGCTCGGCTGGCGCAAGGAGGCGGTGTGATGAGCCGCCGCCACGCCTTCATCCCCAAGACCCTGCGCGGCTGGGTCTTGCCGGTCGCCCTGGTCGCGCTGTGGTGGCTGGCCACGCGGCTGGGCTGGTCGACCTCGCCGCTGCTGGTCTCGCCCGAGAAAGTCTGGGCCACCGGCGTAGCGCAGATCCAGAGCGGCAAGGTCTTTGCGGCGCTCGGTGCCAGCCTGCAGCGCGACCTGATCGGCTTCGTGATCGGCAGCAGCGCCGGCCTGCTGTTTGGCGCCTTGCTGGGCGGCTCGCGCTGGTTCGAACGGCTGGTCGGCCCGAGCTTTCACACCCTCAAGCAGATCTCGCTGTTTGCGTGGATTCCGCTGCTGTCGGTCTGGTTCGGCCTGGGCGAGTCGGCCAAGGTGGCGTTCCTGTCGCTGGCGGCCTTCTTTCCGGTGGTGCTCAACACCTATGAAGGTGTACGCAGCGTTCCGGCCGACCTGCTGGAAGTCGCCCGGGTGCTGAAGTTCAACCGCCGGCAGCGCTGGCAGAAGGTGATCCTGCCCTCGGCCGCGCCGTCGATCTTTGCCGGCATTCACCTCGGGCTGATCTACGCCTGGCTGGCCACGCTGGGCGCGGAGTACCTGCTGGTCTCGGGCGAAGGCATTGCCAATCTGCTGATCGACGGCCGCGAGCACTTCTGGATGGACCTGGTGCTGTTTGGCGTGATCGTCATCGGCGCCGTCGGCTACGCCCTGAACGGGCTGGCGACGCGGGTCGAGGCGCGTGCGCTGGCCTGGCGCAGCACATCGGTCGCCAACTTCTAAACCCTTCAAGGACATTCTCATGGCCCACGCAGGCACCTTGCACATCGGCAAGCTCAGCAAGCAGTTCACCGTCAAGGGCGCGACCCTGCCGGTGCTCGAAGACATCACGCTCACCGTCAACCCGGGCGAGTTCGTCAGCATCGTCGGCAGCTCGGGCTGCGGCAAGTCGACGCTGCTGCGGCTCATCGTCGGGCTGGAGAGTGACTACCAGGGCGAGGTGCTGCTGGACGGCCAGCGCATCGTCGGCACCAGCCTGAATCGCGGCATCGTCTTCCAGGAACACCGCCTGTTTCCGTGGCTGACGGTGACGCAGAACATCGCACTCGGCCTGCTCAACGCCGAGCTGCCCGAGGCCGAGAAGGCTCAGTCGGTGAGCGAGCACATCGCGCTGGTCGGCCTGCAGGGCTTCGAAAATGCCTACCCGCATCAGCTCTCTGGCGGCATGAGCCAGCGCGTGGCCATTGCCCGCGCGCTGGTCAACCGGCCCGAGGTGCTGCTGCTGGATGAGCCCTTCGGCGCGCTGGACGCCCTGACCCGCGCCCACCTGCAGCAGGAGCTGCACCGCATCTGGCAGGCCGAGGGCATCACCATGATCCTGGTGACGCACGACGTGGAAGAGGCCGTCTACCTGGGCGACCAGGTGGTGGTGATGGAGCCGCGCCCCGGGCGCATCCGCCGCATCGTGCCGGTCGATCTGCCGCACCCGCGCGTGCGCAACAGCAGCGCCTTCAACCGCATCAAGAACGACGTGCTGGCCGAGTTCTCGGGCGAAGGACCGATCCCCTCGCCGCGCCCAGAACCCACCCAACTCTCCGACTACGGCCTGCCCCCGGGCCTGCGTTTCGCCTTCTGAACCGGACCCACTGGAGCCCTTCATGACCCAACGTCAACTGCGCCTCGGCGCCTTCATCATGGCCACCGGCCACCACGTCGCCGCCTGGCGCCATCCCGGCGCGCAGGCCGATTCGGGCGTCAACATCGACCACTACATCGCCGTGGCGCAGACCGCCGAGCGCGGCCTGTTCGACCAGGTCTTCGTCGCCGACAGCCCGGGCATCTGGCACAAGGGGGATGACGAGTCCTTCAGCCGCCAGGGCCGCATCTCGCACTTCGAGCCGGTCACGCTGTGGGCGGCGCTCGCCGCGGTGACCCAGCACATCGGCTTCGTCGCCACCGCCAGCACCACCTACGAAGACCCCTACCTGCTGGCGCGCAAGTTCGCCAGCCTGGACCTCATCAGCAAGGGCCGCGCCGCCTGGAACGTGGTCACAACCGGCGCCGACACGGTGCACGGCAACTTCGGCCTGGCCGCCCACCCCGACCCGAAGGTGCGCTACGAGCGGGCGCACGAATTCGTCGACGTCGTCAAGGGCCTGTGGGACAGCTTCGAAGACGACGCCTTCCTGCGCGACAAGGCCAGCGGCGTCTACTTCGACCCGGCCAAGCTGCACACGCTCAACCACGTTGGCAAGCACTTTCAGGTGAAGGGGCCGCTGAACGTGGAGCGCTCGCCGCAGGGTCACCCGGTGATCGTGCAGGCCGGCAGCTCCGAGGACGGCAAGGAACTGGCCGCCGCCACGGCCGAGGCCATCTTCACCGCCTGGACCAGCCTGGCCGAGGCGCAGGCCTTCTACCGCGACGTCAAGGGCCGCATGGCCAAGTACGGCCGCCGGCCCGAGCAGCTGCTGGTGCTGCCCGGCATCAGCCCCGTCATCGGCCGCACGGAAGAAGAAGCGCAGGCCAAGTGGGCAGAGTTGCAGGCGCTGATCCACCCCTCCGTCGGCATCAACACACTGGCGCAGGTCTGGCCCGAAGCCGAGCTCAAGACCTGGGACCTGGACGCCCCGCCGCCCTACTACCCCGAGCCGCCCAAGGGCGTGAACAGCCGCGCCCATGTGGTGATCGAGCTGGCCCGGCGCGAGAAGTACACCCTGCGCCAGCTCTACCAGTACCTGGCCGGCGCGCGCGGGCACTGGGTGGTGGTCGGCACGCCGCAGACCATTGCCGACCGCATGCAGGAGTGGTTCGAGAACGGCGCCGCCGACGGCTTCAACGTCATGCCGCCGGTGCTGCCGGAATCGCTCGACGAGTTCGTCGATGGGGTCGTGCCCGAGCTGCAGAAGCGCGGCCTGTTCCGCACCGCCTACGAGGGCACGACGCTGCGCGAGAACCTGGGGCTGGAGCGCCCGGTCAACCGCTATGTCCACCGTGCCCAGGCCGCCGCCTGAAACCACCCCGAGCACCCATCACGAAAGCCCACCATGTCCGCCGTTCTGGAACAACCCTCCACCCCAATCCCCACCCACGACACGCCGGCTGCACCCCGCGCCAACGCATTCAAGATCACGCCGCAGGATGCTGCCCTGGGCGCCCGCGTCAGCGGCTTCGACGCCCGCCAGCCGCTGCGCGCCGCCGAGGTACTGGCGCTCAAGCAGGCGCTGCGCGACCACCACATCCTGATCTTCCAGCAGCAGCAACTGGACGACGCCCAATACCTGCGCCTGGCCACCGCCTTCGGCAGCGTGTTCCAGCCGCCGGCCGACGTGCCAGTGCTGGCGTCGGACCCCTACGGCGGCAACACGCCGGCCATCGTCAAGGTCAGCAACGTCGACGATGGCGTGCTCGGCCACCACGAGCTGAGCGCCCACGCCGATCACCACTGGACACCGGTGCCCTCGGCCGGCTCGCTGCTCTACGCGCTGGAAGTGCCGCGCGTGGGCGGCGACACCACCTGGATCAACCTGGCTGCGGCCTACGAGGCGCTGGACGACGCAACGAAGGCCGAGATCGCCGACCTGCAGCTCATCACCTACAACCCCTTCCTGCGCCGCCTGCACCCACTGCCCTCGGGCCAGTGGCCGCGCTACCGCACGCCCGACATCACGCCGCTGACGCCGTTCGAGGCGCATCCGCTGGTACGCACGCACCCCGACAGCGGCCAGAAGGTCCTCTACCTGGACGAGTCGACCGAGGTCGAGGTGATCGGCGTTGATGCGGCCCACGGCGCCGCGCTGGTCGAGCGCCTGCGCGCCCACCTGCTGCAGCCGCGCTTTGCCTACACCCACCGCTGGCAGGTGGGCGACATCGTCTACTGGGACAACCAGGCGACGCTGCACGCCCGCAATGCGTTCGACCCGTCTGAGCGCCGCGTGCTCAAGCGCATCAGCCTGGGCGGCAGCCGGCCGTTCTGAGGCCCGGCCAGACACCCTGTTTCCCCACACCCAGAAAGCCGTTCCCATGTCCAGACCACAACCCGGCGTCGTCGCGCTGAGCCTTGTCCTGCTGTCCGGCGCCACGGCGGCGGCACCCAGCGCCGAAGACCTCGAGAAGGAAATCCGCGCGCTGCAGAAGACGGTGCAGCAATTGCAGAAAGCGCAGGGAGCCCCGGCCCATGCGGATACCGGCGCCGAACCCGTCACCAGGCAGGACTTGCTGGGCGTCAGCGCCGACCTGGAAAACTTCAAGTACCAGGTCCAGCGCGACCGCGAGACCGCCACGGCGCTGAGCAGCCGCGGCCTGCAGATCAGCGGCACCATCCAGACACGCGCGGGCGTCTCCAGCCTGGCCACCACCAGCGCCAGCGGCGGGGTCGATAGGCGCAAGCTCAGTTTTGATGTGCCGGTGGCCGTGGTCGGCTTCACCGGCAGCCTGTTCAAGGACTATGAGCAGGGTCGCAACCTGAGCTACACGCTGCGCCTGGGTGCCTCGCCGCTGGGCAACGGCACGCAGTTCGTCAACCTGCTCGACGCCCACCTGACCTACGCGGTGCTGCCCACCATCGACCCGGCCGACAACCAGCTCAACCTCACCTTCGGCCAGCAGCTGCTGCCCTTTGGCCTGGAGGTGCCGGCCACCGAGGACTTGAAGCCCGTCATCAACAACGCCCGCTTTGCCGGCGCGCTGGGCCTGGCGCAGCGGCAGATCGGCGTGATTGCGCGCGGCGAGCTGAATCCGGTGATCGACTACGGCTACAACTACCGCCAGCCCGAGCTGGCCTACGCGCTGGGCCTGGTCAACGGCAACGGCCCCAACACCGCCGACAACAACTCGCCCAAGGACTGGATCGGCCGGCTGGCCTACACGCTGCCGGCGGACTACAACTCCTGGCTGCGCCAGCTGACGCTGGGCGCCTCGGGCTACTTCGGCAAGGCCAACCGCAGCGTGGGCACCGGCACGGCGACAACGCTGGTCGAGCAGGGCGCCAAGCGCCGCGTCGGCCTGGACTTCACCTACAACCACGAGCCGCTGGGCGTGACCTACGAGCACGTGCGCGGCACCGATGGCACGGCCAGCGGCACCGCCGCAGCGCCGGTCTACGCCAGCGTCAAGAGCCGGTCCGACACGCTGACGCTGTTCTACAACCTGGGCGAGCAGTTCATCAAGGGCTACCGCGCCCAGGGCCGCTTCGACGACTGGTGGCCGCAGTCCTATCAGCCCTTCGTGCGCTTCGACCGCTTCGATCCCAACGTCAACCTGGCCGGCGACCGCGTCAAGGTCGGCACGCTGGGCCTGAACGTGTTCTTCGCCCAGACCACCAAGCTGCAGCTCAACCTGAACCGCATCAGCGACCCCTCGCGCAGCGCCAAGGCCTATGACGAACTGCTGGCGCAAGTGCAGTTCGGCTTCTGACCGGCATCAGATCCGCTTGCAACGACCCACCTCACCCTTCTTCAAATCGGAATCCCCATGAAAAAACGTCAATTCCTGCTGAGCGCGCTGGCGCTCGCTACAACGGCCACCTTCAGCCCGAGCGCGGCGGCAGCCGAGGTACCCAAGGTCATCCGCATCGGCGTGGCCACTGTCGGCGTCGGCGGCAAGCCGGTGTTCGGCGGCAGCACGACCGCGCTGGTGCACGTCAAGGGCCTGCTCGAATCGGAGTTCAAGGCCGATGGCATCAAGGTCGAATGGAACTTCTTCAAGGGCGCCGGCCCGGCCGTGAACGAGGCGCTGGCCAACAAGCTGCTCGACTTCGCCTGGCAGGGCGACCTGCCCGCCATCATCGGCCGCGCCGGCGGCCTGAAGACCAAGATCCTGCTGGCCGATGGCACGCGCGGCACCACCTACCTGGCGGTCCCCGCCGACTCGCCCGCCACGGGCATCGAGGACCTGAAGGGCAAACGCGTCGCGCTGTTCAAGGGCACCAACGGCCAGTTGCTGAGCGCCCGGATCCTGGAGCAGCGCGGCCTGAGCGAAAAGGACTTCAAGTCCATCAACATGGACGCGGCCACCACCACCGCAGCCATCTCGACCAAGGACGTGGAAGGTGCGTGGTTCGGCTTCGACGTCTTCCCGCTGGTCGATCGGGGCGTGGCCAAGATCGTCTACAGCACCCTGGGCCAGGCGCCGACGCTGTCGCGCCAGACCCATTTCCTGGTCAACGAGGACTTCGACAAGCAGTACCCCGAGGTGGTGCAGCGCGTGGTCAACACCCTGGTCAAGGAAGCGGCCTGGGCCTCCGACGACGCCAACCGCGAGCAGGTGCTGCAGCAGTGGAGCAAGTCCGGCGTGCCCTACAAGGCCTACAAGCAGGACTACGAGGGCACACCGCTGAAGGTGCGTCTGTCGCCGCTGCTCGACGACTTCTTCCGCACCCACTACCGCAGCTCGGTCGACCTGGCGCGCAAGTTCAAGCTGGTGCGCGGCGACGTGGACGTCAATGCCTGGCTGGATGGCCAACACCTGCAGCAGGCACTCAAGCAGCTCAAGCTGGAATCACACTGGCCCGAGTTCGATGCGCGCGGCGAGTTGAAGAAGCAGCCCTGAACAGCCGCTTGAAGCTCCTCAGCCGGCACCAGTCACCATGAAGAAGGCCATCCATCAGGGATGGCCTTCTTGTGATGCACAGGAATATCAGCGTGGATCCGACGACATGGCCTGCACGCGAGGATCGGCATCGGGCCGCATGGCCCGCCAGCCCACGCCCAGAAACACCGGCACGAACAGCAGGAAGACGGTCTGCAGGCCCCAGCGTTCGCCCAGCGTGCCGCCCAGCAGCCCGCCGACCAATCCACCCAGCGGACCGACCAGCGCATTCAGCACGGCCATGCGGCTGCGGCCCAGCCGCGCGCCCAGGCGGGCGAGCTGCGTCAGCGTCTGGATCTGCAACAGCCCCAGGCCCAACCCCAGCACCGCACCGCCCAGCCACAGCAGCGCCACGCCGCGTGTCGTGCCACGTGCGCCGCCCAGGCAGGCCAGCGCCAGCACCGTCACGGCCACGGCCACAGGCACCGCACGCGGGCCCAGGCGTCGGGCCAGGTTGCCGCCCAGGAACAACGCCGCCACCAGCGCCGAACCCTGCACCGCCACCAGTGCTCCGGCGCCTGCCACCGGCAGCCCCAGTTGCTGCACCGCCAGCACGACGATGTAGAAGGCGTAGAACATGTGCAGCGACTGGATGGCCGCCTCCTGCAGCGCCACCTGCCGTACCGCCGGGTCGCGCAGCAGCGTGCGCCACGGCGGGCGCGGCACCGTGGTGCCCGCCGTGGCGACCCCACCGTGCGTACCGCCCAGCACCTGCGGCGCCACGGCCACGGTGACGGCGAACAGGGCCGCGATCAGCGCATAGCTGCCGGCATGGCCCACCGCATGCACCACGCCGGCGGCCAGCATCGGCCCGACCAGGAACATGCCGACCATGTGCGTGCCGCGGAACCAGCCGGCGCGGGCCTCGCCGATGCGCTCCAGCTCGCCCATGAACACCGTGTTGAGCGACACGAAGCGGAAGGGCATGCAGCAGCTGACCAGCGCCGTGCCCGCCAGCAGGAACGGCAGTTGTGGCACCTGCGGCAGCAGCAGATAGAGGCCTGCCGCCGCCACGCTGCCGATGGTGAACAGGCGCCGCGGGCCGAAGCGTTCCACCCAGCCGCTCATCGGCAGGCTCAGCAGCAGGATGCCGACCATCTGCGCAGCGGCCACCGCCGCCAGCATCCAGCCCTGCGCGCCCAGGTGCAGCGCGTACAGGGTGGTGGTGACCTTGGCCAGGCCGACGCTGGTGCCCATGAAGGCCGACAGCAGCGCAAACCACAGCAGGAAACGGTGGGGGGCCAGCCGGCCGCGCAGGTCCGCGCGGGCGCGGCCCCAACGCGTGGCGGGCGGACTGACGCGGGCACGCGGCGCGGTTCGGACTTCAGCACCCGGCTGTGCAGGCCGTTGACGGCCAGCGGCACGTCACCGGCCACCGTCACGCGGCGCACCACGCGGTGCTGGTCGCCGTAGTCGTTGATGGCGTAGTGCTGGGTGGCGCGGTTATCCCAGATCGCCACGTCGCCCTCGGCCCAGCGCCAGCGCACGGTGTTTTCCAGCCGGGTGATGTGGGCCTGGAAGATCTCCAGCAGCCGCGCCGAATCGTGCGTGCTGTGGCCGGAAAAGCGCTTGAGGAAGTGGCCGGCCACCAGCGTGCGCTCGCCGGTCTCGGGGTGGATGCGCACCAGCGGGTGCTCGGTCTCGATCAGGCGGGAGGTGAAGACCTCGCGGTAGTTCTTCAGCCCCGCGTCGTCGGCGGCAGCCTGCGGTCGCGCGGCAGCGTAGTCGTAGTCGTTGCCGTGCACGGCCCAGAGCTGGTCGGCCAGCGCCTTCAGCGCAGGCGGCAGCGCTTCATAGGCCGCAGCCGTATTGGCCCAGACGGTATCGCCGCCGTAGGCCGGAATGACCACCGCGCGCAGCACCGAGACCTTGGGGTAGTCCGGCTCGAAGGTCACGTCGGTGTGCCAGGAATTGGCCCGTCCGCCGTGCTGCGAGTCCAACTCCAGGATGCGCGTGCCGTCCTTGGATGGCACGGTGGGGTGATCCACCAGTTCGCCCCACAGCCGGGCCACGGCCTGATGCTGGGTGTCGTCCAGATGCTGCTGACCCCGGAAGAACAGCACTTTGTGGCGTCGCAGCGCGGCGCGAAGGGCGGCAGCGGTGCCGCCCGCCAGATCGCCCGAAAGGCGGACGCCACGGACTTCGGCGCCGATATGGCCGGCCTGGCGGATCAGGTCGAGTGGGGCGTGGGCATCGGCGGCAGCGGAAGCAGGAATCGGAAGCACGGCGCTCATGGAACAGTCCTTGGAAGGTGAGGAAACAGGGTGAACCGTCACCTTAGGATCGCCCGCCCGCCAAGGGAAGGAAGCATTGGTTGGCTGCTTATGCGAACCGCCCTCCAACGCCAGTCAGCCGACTTGAGGCGCCGCCGTGATGCGTCCCATGCAGGCACCAAAGCCGATGCGCACCGTACCGGCCCGAGTGCAGCTCGCGCGCAGCGTGACCTCATCGCCGTCCTGCAGGAAACGGCGCTGCTCGCCACTGGGCAGTGTCAATGGCTGCTTGCCACCCTGGCTCAATTCCAGCAGCGAGCCGCCCTGGCTGGCCTCTGCGCCCGAGAGCGTGCCGGTGCCGAGTAGATCGCCCGGCTGCAGGTTGCAGCCGCCCACGGTGTGGTGGGTCAGCAGCTGAGCCAGCGTCCAGTAGGCATCACGCAGATTGGACTGGCTCAGGCGCACCGGCTCAATGGCCTGCTCGCGCATCGCCGGGGTCTGCAGCAGCACTTCGAGCGCAATGTCGATCTGGCCCTGCGCGCGGTTGGCCGCACTGTCCAGATAGGGCAAGGGCTGCGGCTCACCAGCGGCACGCTCGAAGGCGCAGCGGTACGGCGCCAGCGCCTCCATCGTCACCACCCAGGGCGACACGGTGCTGGCGAAGTTCTTGGCCAGAAAGGGCCCCAGCGGCTGGTATTCCCAGGCCTGCAGGTCACGCGCCGACCAGTCGTTGAACAGCACCAGACCAAACAGCGCGCCTTCGGCCTGCTCGATGCCGACCGGCTCGCCCAAGGCATTGGCGCAGCCGACGATGGCGCCCAACTCCAGCTCGTAATCCAGACGCTGGCTCGGACCGAAGCCCGGCACCTCGGCATCCGGCGCCTTGGTCTGGCCATTGGGCCGGCGCACCGGCGTACCGCTGACGACGATCGACGACGCCCGGCCGTGGTAGCCGATCGGCACCCACTTGTAGTTGGGCAGCAGCGGGTTGTCGGGGCGGAACAGCTTGCCGACCGTGGTGGCGTGGTGAATGCCGGTGTAGAAATCGGTGTAGTCGCCAATGTGGCACGGCAGGCCCAGCTCGATCTGGTCTTGCGCGATCAGGCACGGCTGCAGCGCCGCTTGTCGGGTGCTGCCTTGCGCCAACGCGGAGGACAGCGCAGCCCGTGTGCCACGCCAAGCGGCGTGGCCCAGCGTCATGAAGGCGTTCAGGTCACCGGCGGCCAGCGGCGCCATCCAGCGCTGCTGCTCAGGCGTCCATGGCGCTGCTTGCAGCGCTGCAGCCAGGTCGAGCACCTGATCGCCAATGGCCACGCCCATGCGCCAGGCTTCTTGACTGCCCGCGCGACGCAAGCGCCCATAGGGCAGGTTCTGGATGGGGAAATCGGTCTGCCCGTCGTTGGCGCTGGCGACCCAGCTCTTGAGGGTTGGGTCGTGCGTGGCGTTGAGTTGGACCTTGAGTTCAGCTTTAGCGGTCGTCATGTTCATCCCTCGAATTGGTCTTGCAGGCCAGCCCAGCAACTGGCGTAGTCAGCGTCCAGCGCGCCGCCCTGCAGCGCGAACGCCGTCGGGCGCAGGCACCAGCGGCTCTCGAACATGAAGGCCAGCGTCTGGTCGAGCTTGTGAGGCTCAAGCGCTGCGCCACTGGCCCTGGTGAAGGCCTCGGTGTCCGGGCCGTGCGGCACCATGCTGTTGTGCAGGCTCATGCCGCCGGGCTTGAAGCCGCCCGGTTTGGCGTCGTACTGGCCGTAGACCAGGCCCATGAACTCGCTCATCACGTTGCGGTGGTACCAGGGCGGGCGGAAGGTGTCCTCGGCCACCAGCCAGCGCGGCGGGAAGATCACGAAGTCGCAGTTCGCCCAGCCCGGCGTGTCGCTCGGCGAGGTCAGCACGGTGAAGATGCTCGGGTCGGGATGGTCGACGCTGATCGATCCGATCGTCATGAAGTGCCGCGTGTCGTACTTGAACGGCGTCAGGTTGCCGTGCCACGCCACGACGTTGAAGGGGCTGTGCGCCTGCCGTGCGCGCCAGAGCTGGCCGCCGTATTTCTTGACGATCTCGTAAGCGCCTTCTTGTGTCTCAAAGGCCGCCACCGGCGCCAGGAAATCACGCGCGCTGGCCAGGCCGTTGGAGCCGATCGGGCCCAGCTCTGGCAGGCGGAAGGCGGCGCCGTAGTTCTCGCAGACATAGCCGCGCGACGGGCCGTCGACCTCGACCTTGAAGAGCCAGGCCGCGCGGCAGCAGCGCGATCTCGCCAGGCGCGGCCTCCAGCCGGCCCAGTTCGGTGGTGAGGCGCAGCGTGCCCTGCTGCGGCACCAGCAGCATCTCGCCATCGGCGTTGACGAAGGCGCGCCGACCCATCGCTCTGGTTGACCAGGTACCAGGTGCGCGGCCATGCCGCTCTGCGCCGCCACATCGCCGTTGACGGCCACGGTGCGCAGGCCGCTCGATGAAGTCGAGCGGTTCATCGACCGGAATCGCCACCGGATGCCAGCGCAGCGGGTCGGGCGGCGCAGCCTTCGACCCTCCGCCGCACCGGTCTTCCATAGCGGCTGCGCGTAGCGGTGCGGTAGCCGCCGACCACGACCGAGGGCTGGCGACGGTAGAGCCAGCTGCGCTGGTTGTCGGCGCGTGGCGCGGTGAAGGCGCTGCCCGACAACAGTTCGGCGTACAGCCCGTGCGGCACGCGCTGCGGGCTGTTGCGGCCGACCGGCAGGCGCCGGGCACGGCCTCGGTGGCGAACTGGTTGCCGAAGCCGGATCTGGTAGGTGAGCGATGCATTCATCATGTGAATCCGAAAAGTCAGACCGTTGCACTGGCGCGGGCGGCGTCCAGCGCCTGCTTTCAGCACCGCCGTCGCGCCGATGTGGTTGGCCAGCAGCAGCACCAGCCGGCGTTGAGGGCGTGGCTGGCGCCTCGTCCAGGTCGCGGTGGGCGTCGATCAGCGCCTCATAGAAGTCGTCGGGCGCTTCAAGGTGGGTTCGGGTATTGAGCATGGGCAGTCACTCCAGGTTCATTGCAAGGCCAGCGCGCGGCGCAGCGCCTGGGCGATCTGCGGTGGTCAGCCGGCACGCCAGCGTGCGGCCACATGCTGGTCGGGGCGCATCAGGTAGACGGTGCCGGGCCGCGCGTCGTAGCGTGTTGCGGCCAGGCCTTGCGCATCGGGCATGCACGTCAACGCCGGCCGACTTGAGGCTCAAGGTTCGCACCGTCAGCACCTGATCGGACGCAAACTGCCAGCATCTTTTCATCGACATCAAAGCACCAGCAAAGTGAAGCTCTGGCTGTGAGCCAGCTCTGACAGCAGCCAGCCCTCACGGCCATTGACCGGATGCGCGCATCGCACACACGGCGCCCGGCGCATCAGGCCGGCGAAGTCGTCCCCATCCGGCGTGTTGAGCGGCGAGCCATGCAGCGTGGCCGGCACCGACAGCCGGCCGCTGTTGACGAGCGGCGGGCGAACGGCATGGTCGCGGGCGCCAGGTCGAGCACCGCATCGCGGAAGAGCCTTGCTGACCTCGCGCTCTTGGGCGTGATGAAGTCGGTGGCGCGGTGGAGTTGAGGATGTTCTCGTCGGCGGCGTATTCGCGCTCGCTGCTGTAGCTGGCCAGCAGAGCGTCACCGGCCTGACCGCGCAGCACGGCGTCGAGCTTCCAGCCCAGGTTGTCGGCGTCCTGCACGCCGGAGTTGGCGCCGCGCGCACCGAAGGGCGACACGCCGTGCGCCGAGTCGCCCGCGAAGATGACCCGGCCATGTGCGGAAGCGCTCCATGCGCTGGCAGGCGAAGGTGTAGACGCTGGCCCACTCCAGCTCGAACGATGGCAGAACGCGCATCCGCCTCGCCCCGGCTGGCGGCGGCAGCGGCGAGCAGCGCATTGCACGCGCGGGATGATGCGCTCGGGCTGCTTCTCGAACTCGGGGTCGGCGTCCCAGCCGAGCTGGAAGTCGATGCGCCAGACGCCATCGGCCTGGCGATGCAGCAGCACGCTCTGGCCGGGGTGGAACGGCGGGTCGAACCAGAACCAGCGCTCTGGCCGGAAAGTCGGCCGCCATCGCACATCAGCGATCAGGAAACGATCCCGGAAGACGCGGCCCTTGCTTTCCTGCCCCAGCAGCGCGCGCAGCGGCGAGCGCGAGCCGTCGCAGGCGGTGACGTAATCGGCGCGCAGCGTGATACGGGCCGTCGGGTGTGCCGACGGTGAGCGTGGCGCCGTCGGCGTCCTGCGTCAGGCCGATCGACCTTGTTGAGCCAGCGCAGCTCGATGTTGCCCGCAACTGCAGCGCGCGCTCCACCAGGCTGGCCTCGGCGTAATACTGCTGCAGGTTGATGAAGGCCGGGTATTGATGACCGGCCTCGGGCAGCAGGTCGAACTGGTAGACCTGCTGCTCATGCCGAAGAAAACCTTGCCGACGTTCCATGACACGCCCTTGCCGAGCATGCGCTGGCCGACGCCGAGGCGGTCCCAGATTTCCAGCGTGCGCTTGGCAAAGCAGATCGCGCGCGAGCCGCTCGACAGCCGGTGGTCGTTGTCCAGCAACACCACCTTCTGGCCGCGCTGGGCCAGGTCAATCGCCAGGCTCAATCCTACCGGGCCGGCGCCGACGATCACGACCGGGTGGCGCACCGGCTGAGCCTGGTCTTGATCCGGCGAGCGCCCATAGGCGAACTCGATCGCCTGAATCTCGGCGCCAACGCCGTTGAAGTTCGGGGTCATGGTGCGTCCGCCTTCAGTGCGGGGGGCGTCAGCCTTCGAGGGCTTTCCACATCTCGATGTCGCGCTCGGCGGTCCAGATGCGCGGGTCGGTGTGACCGCTGGCCTCGTCGTATGCACGCGTCACGTCGAAGGGCATGCAGTGGTTGAAGATCACCCAGTGGCCATATTGGGGCTGCAGCGCGGCGAAGGTTTCTTCGTAGACGCGGCGCAGGTCCTTGGCCGGCGGCGGCACCGGCCTTGACGCTGGCGTACAGGTCGCTGATGAAGGCGCGCGTGCCGGCCAGGCCGGCGGCCACTGCTTCGGGCGTCTGCAGCGCGGCGCCCCGGCCGGGCACCAGCTTCTCGGGCTGGAGCGCGGCGAGGTTGTCCAGCGTCTGCGGCCAGTCGGTGAAGTAGGCGTCGCCGGCGTAGGGCGTGGCGTCGAACTCGACCAGATCGCCGCTGAACAGGATTTTTTCCTGCGGCAGCCAGGCCACGGTGTCGCCCTTGGTGTGGCCGCGGCCGAGTTGCAGCAGCTGCACTTCGAGCTTGCCCAGCCACAGCGTCATCTTGCCGGTGAAGGTCATCGTCGGCCAGGTCAGGCCCGGCGGCACCGACTCTCGACGTTCTGGAACAGGCGCGGGAAGCGGCCGATCTCGCTGGCCTTGTCCTGAACTCGCCGCGCTCAACGATCAGGTCGCGCGTGTCCTGGCTGGCGATGATGTGATCGGGCTGCGTAGGCGCTGGCGCCCAGCACGCGCACCGCGTGGTAGTGGCTCAGCAGCACGTACTTGATGGGCTTGTCGGTGACCTCGCGGATGCGGCGGATCACGTCCTGCGCCATCACCGGCGTGGCCTGGGTGTCGATCACCATGACCGCGTCGTCGCCGATGATGATGCCGGTGTTCGGGTCGCCTTCGGCCGTGTAGGCGTAGGCGTGTTCGGACAGGCGGTCGAAGCTGACCTTCTTCTCTTCGAGGTCGGCAGCGGAGGCAAAGGTCTTCGTTTCAACTTTAGTCATGATCAAACCCATTCAGCTATTCAGAACACGGTTTGATCTTAGGGAGTTCATTTGTTAATGTCTAACTCATTCAATTTGGTAAAAACCCTAGGTTCACTTTGACAGCGATTTCTTCTTCCGACATGCCGCTCGATACCGAGTCCACCCCACGCCCCTCGCGCGGCATCCAGAGCGTGGAGGTCGGCGGCCAGCTGCTGCTGGCGCTGGCGCACACCGGCCGGCCGATGGCGCTGAAAGACCTGGCACGCGAGGCTGGCATGGCGCCCGCCAAGGCGCATCCCTACCTGGTCAGCTACGGCAAGCTCGGGCTGGTGGTGCAGGACGACGTGAGCGGCCACTACGGCCTGGGGCCGCTGGCGCTGCAGCTCGGGCTGATCAGCCTGCAGCAGTTCGACCCGGTGCGGCTGGCCAGCGCCGAGTTGCCCGCGCTGGCGCGCCAGGTCGGCCACACGGTGGCGATTGCGGTCTGGGGCAACCGCGGCCCGACCATCGTGCGGCTGGAGGAAGGCCCCAGCGCCGTGCACGTCAACATGCGCCACGGCACGGTGGTGTCGCTGGACGGCACGGCCTCGGGCCTGCTGTTTGCCGCACACCGGCCGCGCGACGAGATCGACGCCGTGCTGAAGGCCGAGACCGGCCGCAAGCCCGGCGCCGGCTGGGCCGCCCTGCTGGCGCAGATCCGCCAGCAGGGCTACAGCTGGGCGGTCGACGGCTCGATGCCCGGCATCAGCGCGCTGGCCGCGCCGGTGTTCGACGGCTTTGGCGCGATGGTGCTGGGCCTGGTCGCCATCGGCCCGAGCGCGGCGCTGGCCGGCCCGCCCGACAGCGCCGCCGTGACCGCGCTGCGGGCCGCCGCGCAGACGGTGTCGCGCCGGCTGGGTCAGCGCGCCTGAGCACGGCGGCACCCACCTGACACCGAACTGACCCGTTTTGCGGGAAAACACGGATCGCCGGAACAGCAGGCCGGTGATTCAATTCATCTCGCTGTGGAAACGGTTCCACTCTCCCTCTGATCCCGCCATGCCCCTGCTGCCCCTATCATCGCCGCTCACGTTTTCTGCCGATGAGATTGCCACGCTGGCGCCGCCGATGGGCTCGCCCATGCGGCGCAAGGATTTCCTGTTTGGCGTGGCGACCGCGTCGTATCAGATCGAAGGCGCGGCACAGGCCGATGGCCGGCTGGCGAGCATCTGGGACACCTTCTCGCGCACGCCCGGCAAGGTGCTCAACGGCGATACCGGCGACGTGGCCTGTGATCACTACCACCGCTGGGCCGACGATGTCGACCTGATCGCCAACCTGGGCGTCGATGGGTATCGGCTGTCGATTGCCTGGCCGCGCGTGATGGACGAAAACGGTCAGGCCAACCAGAAGGGCCTGGATTTCTACCGCCGCCTGCTCGACAAGCTGGCGGACAAGGGTTTGCAGCGTTTCGTCACGCTCTACCACTGGGATCTGCCGCAGCATCTGGAAGACCAGGGCGGCTGGCTCCACCGCGACACGGTCTACCGCTTTGCCGAATACACCGATCTGGTGACGCGTGCGCTGCAGGGCCACGTCACGTCGTGGGCGACGCTGAACGAGCCGTGGTGCTCGGCCTTCCTCGGCTACGGCAACGGCCACCACGCCCCCGGCCTGGCCGAGCCGCGCCACGCGGCGCAAGCCATGCATCACCTGCTGCTGGCGCATGGCAAGGCGGTGGAGGTGATCCGCCGCAACGACCCGGGCGCGCTGGTGGGCATCGTCGCCAACGTGGGCGCCACCCAGCCGGCCAGCGACAGCGCGGCCGACCGGGCGGCGGCTGAGTTGGCCGACGTCTTCCAGACCGGCTGGGTGCTCGACCCGCTGCTCAAAGGCCGTCACGCCGAGGCCATGAACCGCCTCTGGCCCGGCAGCGAGCCGCAGGTGCGCCCGGGCGACATGGAAGCCATCGCGGCGCCGCTGGATTTCCTGGGCATCAACTTCTATTCCCGCCTGACCGCGCAGAGCGACGGCGGACACGGTTTCACGCCGGTGGACCTGCCCGGCGTGGAGCGCACGCAGATGGGCTGGGAGGTGTATCCGGAAGGCCTGGAGCACCTGCTGCGCCGCTTCAAGCGCGACTACCCCAAGCTGCCGCCGATCTACATCACCGAAAACGGCATGGCGAATGACGACCACGTCGTCGACGGCGCCGTGACCGACCATCACCGCATCAGTTACCTCAACCGCCACTTTGCGGCGGTGAGCCGTGCCATGCAGGCCGGTGTGGATGTGCGCGGCTACTTTGTCTGGTCGCTGATGGACAACTACGAATGGGCGTTCGGGTATGAGCGCCGCTTCGGGCTGGTGCATGTCGACTACGCAACGCAAGTCCGCACGCCCAAGCTCAGCGCCAACCTGTTGCGCGAGTACCTGCATTCGCGCCGCTGAACCGAACGCCTCGAACACCGAACATCGAATTGAACCCGCTGCAATGAGGTTCTTAACCGCCGATCCATCGGCATGCCCCTGAGGAGACAACTCATGAAGATCGCCCCCCTGTCCCGCCGCCACGGCATCGCCGCTGCGGCCCTGATCGTTGCCGGCGCGCTCGCCCCGGCTGCCCACGCCCAGAAGGCGGAAGTGATCCACTGGTGGACCTCGGGGGGCGAAGCCGCCGCGATCAAGGAATTCGCCACCATGTACACCAAGCAAGGTGGCACCTGGGCCGACACCCCGATCGCCGGCGGCGGCGGCGCCCAGGCGCGCACCGTGACGATCAACCGCACCATCGGTGGCGATCCCCCGACGGCCGCGCAGTTCAACTACGGCAAGCAGTACGAAGAGATCATCAAGGAAGGCCTGCTCAACAACCTCGATGACGTCGCGGCCAAGGGCAACTGGGACAAGCTGCTGCCCGAGAAGATCAAGAAGTCGATCAAGATCGACGGCCACTACTACGCCGTGCCGGTCAACCTGCACAACGAGAACTGGGTCTGGTCCAACAAGGCCGTGCTGGCCAAGGCCGGCGTGACCAAGGACCCGCAGACGCTCGACGAGCTGTTTGCCGCGCTCGACAAGGTCAAGGCCAGCGGCGTCACCGCGCTGGCGCTGGGTGGCCAGGGCTGGCAGGAAGGCATCACCTTCCGCTCGATCCTGCTGGCCGTCGGCGGCCGTGACCTGTACCTGAAGACCTTCAAGGACAAGGACACCAGCGGCCCGCAGTTCCGCAAGACGGTGGAGAGCTTCAGGAAGCTCAAGGGCTATGTGGACGCCGGCTCGCCGGGCCGCGACTGGAACCTGGCCACCGCGATGGTGATCGACGGCAAGGCCGGCTTCCAGTTCATGGGCGACTGGGCCAAGGGCGAGTTCGTCAACGCCAACAAGACGGCGGGCAAGGAGTTCGGCTGCTTCATGGCCGGCGGCCCGAAGATGGCCTACGCCATCGGCGGCGACGTGATCGTCTTCCCCAAGTCGAACAAGCCTGACACGGCTGCCGCGCAGAAGAAGCTGGCCGAGATGATGATCTCGCCGGCCGGCCAGGTGGCGTTCAACAACAAGAAGGGCTCGATCCCGATCCGCACCGACGTCGACCTGAGCGCGGTCGACATCTGCGCCCAGCAAGGCGTGCAGGCGATCAAGGAAAACCGCCTGCTGGAGAGCAACAACGAACTGCTGAGCCCGGACGCCAACGGCGCCTTCGAGGACGCGGTCAGCAAGTTCTGGAACTCCACCCAGTCGGTCGACGACGCCATCAAGGCGATGACCACGGCCCTCAAGCGCTGATGCGCTGAAGGCCTCCCTGCCCGGGGCGCCGCGCCGACGCTGCGGCTCTGCCCCGGGCCTGTTCCTTCCCTTGCCTGCCTCCGCCGACCGGGCCGCGAAAGCGGTCCGGGTCACGCTGCCGCATGAACCGAGATGTCCGCCATGGCCCGAAGCCGCCCTCCCAGACGCCTGAACCTGGCCTTGCACGCCGCCCTGCTGCCGCTGGCCATCACGGCCCTGCTGGCCTATGTGGGGTCGGTGCTGTGGAGCATCCGGATCTCGCTGTCGACCTCCAAGATGCTGCCGCGCAACGACTGGGCCGGGCTGGCGCAGTTCGAGCGTCTGTTCGACACCGACCGCTGGATCGTCTCGCTGCAGCACATGGGCGTGCTGGCGGTGGTCTATGTGGGCGGCGTGCTGATCCTGGGCACGCTGATGGCGGTCTTCATCGACCAGCAGGTCAAGGGCGAGAGCTGGTTCCGCACCATCTTTCTCTATCCCTACGCGATGAGCTTCGTCGTCACCGGCCTGATCTGGCAGTGGCTGTTCAACCCCAGCATGGGCCTGCAGAACGCCATCCAGCAGCTGGGCTGGACCTCGTTCACCTTCGACTGGACGGTACGGCAGGACATGGTGCTCTACGCCGTCGGCCTGGCGATGGTCTGGCAGGGCAGCGGCACGACCATGGCGATCCTGCTGGCGGCACTGCGCGGCGTGGACGACGAGCAATGGAAGGCCGCCCGGCTGGACGGTGTCTCCAAGCCGCGCTACTACCTGAGCGTGGTGCTGCCGCAGCTTGGGCCCGCCTACGCCACCGCCTTCATGCTGCTGGCCGTGGCGCTGGTGCGCACCTTCGACGTCGTCGCGGTCATGACCAGCGGCGGCCCGGGTGACGCGTCGGAAGTGCCGGCCAAATTCATCATCGACCACCTGTTCGGCCGCAACAACATCGGCCTGGCCTCGGCCGCGTCGGTGGTGATGCTGATCACGGTGTTCACCGTGCTGACACCGCTGCTGTACTGGCGATCCAAGGTTCAGGCCCGCCTGAACGCCGGCCACTGAAGGGAGTGCCCATCATGACCACAAGCTCCACCCTGAACACTTCCGCCCGCCCCGCCGCGCGTCCGCGCCGCCCGCTGTTCACGCCCGCCCGGCTGGGGGTGTATGCCTTCCTGTTGAGCGCGTCGGCCTTCTTCCTGCTGCCGCTGTACGTGATGGTGGTGACCTCGCTGAAGACGGCACCCGAGGTGCGCCAGGCCCTGCTCTTCGCCTGGCCCGCCAGCCCGCAGTTCAGCAACTGGTCCGAAGCCTGGTCGAGCGCCTGCATCGCGCTGACGTGCGAAGGCATCCAGGGCGGCTTCTGGAACTCGGTGCGGCTGGTGGTGCCGGCGACGGTGCTGTCGGTCTTTCTGGCCGCGCTGAACGGCTACGCCTTGAGCTTCTGGCGCAGCCGCTGGGGCGACATCCTGTTCGGCGTGCTGATGCTGGGTGCCTTCGTGCCCTTCCAGGTCATGATCTTTCCGCTGGTGGCGTGGTTCCGCATGGGCGGCTTCTACAACACCTACTGGGCGATCCTGCTGGTGCACTGCATCTTCGGCATGCCGGTGCTGACGCTGCTGTTCCGCAACTACTACATCGCCGTGCCGGGCGAGCTGTTCAAGGCCGCGCGCATCGACGGCGGCGGCTTCTGGCGCATCTTCTTCCAGCTGATGCTGCCCATGGCCACGCCGATGCTGATCGTGGCGACCATCCTGCAGGTCACCGGCATCTGGAACGACTACCTGTTCGGCCTGATCTTCGCGGGCAAGGACAACTACCCGATGACGGTGCAGCTCAACAACCTGGTGAGCACCACCTTCGGCGAGCGCCGCTACAACATCGACATGGCCGCCACCATCCTGACCTCGCTGGTGCCGCTGGCGGTGTACTTCTTCTCCGGACGCTGGTTCGTGCGCGGCATTGCAGCCGGCGCGGTCAAAGGCTGATCTGACTTGACCTGACACCCACCTCACACAGACACACACCATGGCCAGCGTCCACATCGACAACCTCGACATCGTCCTCGGCGGCAACACCATTCTCAAGGGCATGAACCTGGAGATCGCCGACGGCGAATTCCTCGTGCTGCTCGGCCCCTCGGGCTGCGGCAAGTCCACGCTGCTGCACACCATTGCCGGCTTCAACGACGTCGGCCACGGCGCCATCCGCATCGGCGAGCGTGACGTCACCTGGGCCGACCCCAAGGACCGCGAGATCGGCATGGTCTTCCAGAGCTACGCGCTCTACCCGACCATGAACGTCGAGCGCAACATGTCCTTCGGCCTGCGCGTGGCCGGCGTGCCGGCGGCCGAGATCGACCAGCGCGTGGCCAAGGCCGCCGACATGCTGCAGCTCACCCCGCTGCTCAAGCGCCGGCCGGCGCAGCTCTCGGGCGGCCAGCGCCAGCGCGTGGCCATCGGCCGCGCGGTGGTGCGCGACGCCCGCGTCTACCTGTTCGACGAGCCGCTGTCAAACCTCGACGCCAAGCTGCGCGCCGAGCTGCGCCGCGAGCTGAAGCAGCTGCACCACCGCCTCGGCGCCACCATGATCTACGTCACCCACGACCAGGTCGAGGCCATGACGCTGGCCGACCGCATCGCGGTGATGAAGGCCGGCGTGATCCAGCAGATCGGCTCGCCCGACACCATCTACCGCCGCCCGGCCAACCTGTTCGTCGCCGGCTTCCTGGGCTCGCCCGGCATGAACTTCGTCAAGGGCACGCTGGCGGTGCAGGACGGGCGGGTGCACTTCAACAGCGCTGCGCTGCAGTTCGACGTCAGCGACTACCCGTTCGCGCTGGCCGCCACCGCCGGCCAGGCCGTCGTGCTGGGCGTGCGGCCCGAGCACCTGTTCGTGCTGCCGGCCGGCCAGGCCGACCAGACCGGTGAAGGCCAGCAGCCCGCCGCACGCCGCGCCGGCACCGCCACCGTGGTGCTGACCGAGCCGCTGGGGGCGCTCAGCATCCTGTGGATCGACTGCGGCGGCCAGCGCATGGCGGTGCAGGTGGCCGCCGAGGTCGAGCCGGCCCTCGGCAGCACGCTCGACCTGCTGGTGGACACCACGCGCATCTCGCTGTTCGACGCCGCCAGCGAGCAGCGGCTCTGAGCGGCCGCGCGCCCCGCCCCCTGCCTGCGGCCTAAAGCCCCTTCGCCCACCCCGCCCGCTGTCCTGCCCAACACTCCGCGCTTTTTTCAGCAGAACGAATCGCATATGGCCAGCACGATCAAGGATGTCGCCCGATTGGCGGGGGTGGGCGTGGGCACCGCCTCGCGGGTGATCTCGGGGCGCGGCCCGGTGTCGGCCGAGACCGCCGCCAAGGTGCAGCAGGCGATTGCCGAGCTGGAGTTCCGCCCGTCCAGCATTGCGCGCGCGCTGTCGCGCCAGAGCCTGGACATGCTGGGCATCTACGTGCCGTCCTACGGCGGCGGCCTGTTCTACGCCACCGCGCTGGAGACGGTCGACCAGCAGCTGCGCGCGGTCGGGCGCCACATGGTCGCGGCCAACGGCTGCGGCGACAGCAACCCGCGCCAGAAGGCGCTCGACGGCATCGACTTCCTGCGCCAGCGCGAATGCGACGGCCTGATCCTGATGACCCACGAGCTGACCGACGACGACCTGCGCCAGCTCCACGCCGGGCAGCCCCACATCGCGGTGCTCAACCGCCTGGTGCCGGGGCTGGAGGCGGTGTGCTTCTGCTGCGACCACGAACAGGGCGGCCGGCTGGCGGCCGAGTTGCTGCTGGCGCAAGGCCACCGCCGCATCGCGCTGATCAGCGGCCCGCACGACGCGCTCGACAACGAGGCCCGGCTGCGCGGCTTCCGCGCGGTGCTGGACGAGGCCGGCATCGAGATTGACCCGCAGGCCGTGACAGACGGCGACTTCACCTTCGAGGGCGGTCTGCGCTGCAGCGCCACGCTGATCGCGCGCCGTCCCGCGCTGGGCTTCACCGCGCTGTTTGCCGCCAACGACCTGATGGCCATGGCCGCCATCAGCGCCTTCAGCCGCGCCGGCCTGCGCGTGCCGCAGGACGTGTCGGTGATGGGCTACGACGATTGCGAGATCGCGCCCTACACCTGGCCGCCCCTGAGCAGCGTACGCATTCCGCTGCAGGACATGGCCAAGCAGGCCACGCGCGACCTGCTCAACCGCTGCTACGACCTGGACTTGAGCGTCGAGCGCACCTTCACCCCCACCCTGGTCCAGCGCGAATCGGTACAGCGCCTGGACCAGCCTGTCCGGGCCTGAGCGCGGCGAGCCCGCCCGCCTGGACTGAACCGGAACCGGTCCCCCTCTGGAGAACTTCATGGCGAGCACCCCCATCGGCATCATCGGCTGCGGCAACATCTTCCCGGCCTACCTCAAGACCCTGCAGCGCTGCAAGCGCGTGCGCATCGTCGGCGTGGCCGACGCCCAGCCGGCGCTGGCCCAGGCCCGCGCGGCCGAGTTCGGCCTGAACGCGCTGAGCATCGACGCGCTGCTGGCCAGCGACGCGCAGATCATCCTCAACCTCACGCCGCCGCAGGCGCACTACGACGTCGGCGTGCGCGTGCTGGACGCCGGCAAGCACTTCTTCACCGAAAAGCCGCTGGCGGCCAGCTTCGAGCAGGGCCAGGACCTGGTCGAGCGCGCCCGCGCCCGCGGCCTGCGCGTGGGCTGCGCGCCCGACACCTTTCTGGGCGCGGCCGGCCAGGCGCTGCGCGCGTTGATCGATGCCAATGTGGCCGGCCCGATCCGCCACGGCACGGCGCAGTTCATGAACCACGGCCCGGACCACTGGCACCCCAACCCGGCCTTCTTCTACCAGCCTGGCGGCGGGCCGCTGCACGACGTGGGCGTCTATTACCTGACGCACCTGGTGAACCACCTGGGGCCGGTGGCGCGGCTGAGTTCGGTCTCGCACACCACGCACGCGCTGCGCACCATTCCGCTGGGCCCGCGCACCGGCGAGACGCTGCCGGTGGCCGTGCCCACCCACGTCATCACGCAACTGGCCTTCGAGAGCGGCGCGCACATCGTGCTGACCAGCAGCTTCGACGTCTGGCGCCACACCCACACGCCGATGGAACTCTACGGCGACGACGGCACGCTGCTGGGCGCCGACCCCAACCAGTTCGGCGGCACCGTCCGCCACAACCGCCAGACCGGCGACTGGCAGCGCGCCCCGGGCGGGCGGCCGTACACCACCAACTCGCGCGGCATCGGCCTGGTCGACATGGCGCTCGCGCTGCAGGAAAACCGCCCCCACCGCTGCAGCGCCGAGATGGCCTTGCACGTGCTGGAAATCATGGACCGCGCGCTGGACGCCGGCCGCACCGGCCAGAGCGTCGCCCTGACCACCCGTTGTGAGCGCCCCACGCCGCTGACGCGCAAGCTGTTCTGAACCCCACGCCAGGAATCCCCGACATGAACGCTCCCAAAATCTCCGTCCAGATCTACTCGCTGCGCGAAGCCGGCGACCTCGACACCCAATTGGCGCTGGCCCGCGCCGCCGGCTTCGAGTGGATCGAATCCGTCGCCAGCCACGGCCTGCCGCCGGAAGAATTCGCCGCCAAGGTCGCCGCACACAGCCTGCGCGTGTCGTCGATGCACGTTGCGCTGACGATGGCCGAGGGCGAGCTGGACCACGTCATCGCCATCTGCCGCGCCACCGCCTGCCCCATCGTCGTCGTGCCCTGGCTGCCGATGGGCGAGCGCGCCGCCACCGCCGCCGGCTGGCGCGCCATCGGCGCCCGGCTGGCCGCCATTGGCGACAAGCTGAACGCGGCCGGCCTGCGGCTGGCGTATCACAACCACGAGTTCGAATTTCTGCACTACGACGGCCGTACCGCACTGGACTGGATCTTCAGCAGCGCCACGCCCGCGCAACTGGGCTGGGAAGCCGACCTGGGCTGGGTCAGCCGCGCCGGGGTGGCCGCCAGCGCGGTGGTGGATGCCCATGCCGACCGCCTGGTCTGCGTGCACGCCAAGGACATCGCCCCGCCCAGCACGGCGGTGGACGAGGACGGCTGGTGCGCGCTCGGCCAGGGCATCGTGCCGTGGCCCGCGCTGTTCGCGCAGCTGAGACCGCGCATCGGCCTGTTCGTGCTGGAGCATGACAAACCGAAGGACCACGCCGCGATGCTGAAAACCAGCTTCGATTTCATGCAGCAGCAGCTGCACGGACACGGGGGCTGACGCCATGGGCACAACCTCATCACCGATCCAGGGCCCCGGCATCTTCCTGGCGCAGTTCGCCGGCGACGCCGCGCCGTTCCATTCGCTGGCCGGCATGGCCGGCTGGGCGGCCGGGCTGGGTTACGCCGGTGTGCAGATCCCGAGCTGGGACGCACGCCTGTTCAACCTGGCACTTGCCGCCGAGAGCGACACCTACTGCGACGAAGTGCGCGGCACGCTGGCCGAGCACGGCCTGCAGATCACCGAGCTGTCGACCCACCTGCAAGGCCAGCTGGTCGCGGTCCACCCGGCCTACGACCTGCCGATGGACGCCTTCGCGCCCGAGGCGCTGCGCGGCAAGCCGGCCGAGCGCACCGCCTGGGCGATCGAGCAGCTCAAGCTCGCCGCCCGCGCCTCGCAGCGGCTGGGCCTCAACGCCCACGCGACCTTCAGCGGCGCGCTGGCCTGGCCTTATCTCTATCCGTGGCCGCAGCGCCCGGCGGGGCTGATCGAGGCCGCGTTCGACGAACTGGCCCAGCGCTGGACGCCGATCCTGAACGCCTTCGACGAAGCCGGCGTCGACGTCTGCTACGAGGTCCATCCCGGCGAGGACCTGTGCGACGGCGCCAGCTTCGAGATGTTCCTCGACCGCGTGCACCAGCACCCGCGCGCCAACCTGCTCTACGACCCGAGCCACTTCGTGCTGCAGCAGCTCGACTACCTGGCCTACATCGACTGCTATCACTCACGCATCAAGGCCTTCCACGTCAAGGACGCCGAGTTCAACCCGACCGGCAAACAAGGCGTCTACGGTGGCTTCCAGGGCTGGAAGGACCGCGCCGGGCGCTTCCGCTCGCTGGGAGACGGGCAGGTGGACTTCAGCGCCATCTTCAGCAAGCTGACGCAGTACGGCTACACCGGCTGGGCGGTGCTGGAGTGGGAATGCTGCATCAAGCACCCCGAACAGGGCGCGGCCGAAGGCGCGCCGTTCATCCGCGATCACCTGATCCGCGTGGCGGAGCGGGCCTTTGACGACTTCGCGGCCAGCGCCACCGACGACGCGGCCAACCGCCGCATGCTGGGGCTCATGCCATGAGCCAGGCCACATGGACCCCACGTGCCGACATCACCGGCCGCCCGCTGCGGCTGGGCATGGTCGGCGGCGGCCAGGGCGCTTTCATCGGCGCGGTGCACCGCATGGCGGCGCGGCTGGACGGCGTGTGGACGCTGGTGGCCGGCGCGCTGTCGTCAGACGCCGAGCGCGCCCGTGCCAGCGGTGCCGACCTCGGCCTGGCGCCCGAGCGCTGCTACAGCGACTTTCGCGCCATGGCGCAGGCCGAGGCCGCGCGGGCCGATGGCATCGACGCGGTGGCCATCGTCACGCCCAACCACCTGCACGTGCCGGTGGCGATGGCCTTCATCGAGGCCGGCATCGCCGTCATCTGTGACAAGCCGATCAGCACCTCGCTGGCCGACGCCCGGGCGCTGCACGCGCTGGCGCAAGCGCGCGGCGTGCCGCTGTGCCTGACGCACAACTACAGCGGCTACCCCGTCATCCGCGCTGCGCGGGCGATGGTGGCGGCGGGCGAGATCGGCGCGCTGCGCGTGGTGCA
Organism: Leptothrix sp. (in: b-proteobacteria); assembly: GCF_965250675.1. NCBI lineage: Bacteria > Pseudomonadati > Pseudomonadota > Betaproteobacteria > Burkholderiales > Sphaerotilaceae > Leptothrix > Leptothrix sp. (in: b-proteobacteria). The sequence goes on along the minus strand of NZ_CBDFPH010000001.1, from coordinate 119,075 downwards.
GGTCGAGTACGCGCAGGACTGGTTGTCTGGCGACCTGGAAGCGACGGGGCAAAAACAGGCCGCCTGGCGCACCGACCCCGCGCTGGCCGGCCCGGCCGGCTGCCTGGGCGACATCGGCAGCCATGCGGCGCAACTGGCCGACTTCGTCACCGGCCAGCGGCCACAACAGCTCAGCGCCGAGCTGCACACCTTCGTGCCCGGCCGCCGCATCGATGACCACGTGCAGGTGCAGCTGCGCTACGCCAGCGGTGCGCGCGGTCTGCTGTGGGCCAGCCAGGTCGCCACCGGCGAGGCCAACCACCTGCGCCTGCGCGTCTACGGCGAGCGCGCCGCGCTGCACTGGGACCAGGACGAGCCCGAGCTGCTGCAGCTCCACCGCCTCGGCCAGGGCGCGCTGACGCTGCGCCGTGGCGGCCCCGGCTGGCCCGACAGCGCCGCCGGCCTGGCGGCGGTGACGCGCACGCCGGCCGGCCACCCGGAAGGCTATCTGGAAGCCTTCGCCCAGCTTTACCTCGACTTTGCCGCCGACCTGCGCGACCGCGCCGCGCACCGCGACACCCCGCCCCGCGTGCCCGGCAGCGCCGACGGCGTGCAGGGCCTGGCCTTCATCGACACCGTGCTGCGCAGCGCCGCGCAGGACGGCGTGTGGACGACGCTGCCGGCGCTCTGACCCTCACGATTCAACTCACACTCATCAAGCCCGCCATGACTACGCCCAACATCGACCAACTCGTTGACGCCCTGACCCTGGAAGAACAGGTCAGCCTGCTGACCGGCGCCGATTTCTGGACCACCGTGCCGATCCCGCGCCTGGGCATCCCGGCCTTCAAGGTCACCGACGGCCCCAACGGCGCGCGCGGCGCGATCTTCAAGGACGGCCCGAAGACCGCCTGCTTCCCGGTCGGCATCGCCGTCGGCAGCACCTGGAACCCGGCGCTGGCCGAGGCCATGGGCGCCGCGCTGGCGACCGAGACCCGGCTCAAGGGCGCGCAGGTGCTGCTGGGCCCCACCATCAACCTGCAGCGCACGGTCTACAACGGCCGCAACTTCGAGTGCTACTCCGAGGATCCGTGGCTGTCGTCCGAAATCGCCGTCGCCTACGTACGCGGCATGCAGGCCAAGGGCGTGGCCGCCACGCTCAAGCACTTTGCCGGCAACGAGAGCGAATACCAGCGCATGACGGTCAACTCGCAGATCCCCGAGCGGGCGCTGCGCGAGCTGTACCTGCTGCCCTTCGAGCGCGCCGTCAAGGAAGCGGCCGCCATGTGCGTCATGACCGGCTACAACCACTTGAACGGCCCCTGGGCCGCCGACAACGGCTGGCTGATCACCCAGGTGCTGCGCGAGGAATGGGGCTTTGACGGCCTGGTGATGACCGACTGGTACGCCAACCACACCTTCGACAGCGTCACCGCCGGCTGCGACCTGGAAATGCCCGGCCCGTCGCGCGAACGCGGCGCCAAGCTGGTGGTCGCCGTGCAGGCCGGCGAGGTGTCGGCCGACGCCGTGCGCGCCTGCGCCCGCCGCGTGCTGGCCCTGGCCGAACGCCTGGGCCGCTTCGACGATCCGGTGCTGGCCGACGAACGCGACGACGACCTGCCCGAGCACCGCGCGCTGATCCGCCAGCTGGGCGCCGAAGGCGCGGTGCTGCTGAAGAACGACGCCGCAGCATTGCCGCTGGCCCTGACCGCCGGCCTGAAGGTGGCGCTGATCGGCCGCGCCGCGACCGAGGCCCAGGCCATGGGCGGCGGCAGCGCCAACGTCAACGCGCACCACCGCATCGCCCCGGTCGACGCGCTGCGCGAGGCGCATCCGGGCGTCGAATTCATCACCGTGCCGGGCGCCGATACCTTCCGCTACACCCCCGTGCGCTCGGCGCCCATGGCGGTGGACTTCTACGACAGCGAGGACCTGTCCGGCCCCGTCGTGCTGACCGAGGTCTCGCCCAACTCCGAGGCGCTGTGGAACGACCGCACGCCGCCGGGGCTGACCTGGGGCGCCTTCTCGGCCCGGGCCCGCTTCGAGGTCGTGGCCGAGGCCGATGGCCTGCACCAGTTCTCGCTGATTTCTGCCGGCCTGTCCCGCCTGCGCCTGAACGGCGTGGAGGTGCTGGACGCCTGGACAAACTGGGCGCGCGGCGACACCTACTTCACCTTCGGCTGCGACGAACTCGTCCACACATGCCACCTGAAGGCGGGCGAGCGCGTCAGCGTCGAGGTCGACTACAGCACCGCGCGCGTCGAGAAGACGTTCTACGGCCTGCGCGTCGGCGCCGCCCGCGTGCTGGACGCGTCCGATGTGCAGGCGGCGGTGGAAGCCGCCCGCAACGCCGACCTCGCCATCGTCTTTGCCGGCCTGAACAACGAGTGGGACAACGAGGGCCTGGACCGCCCCGGCATCGACCTGCCGCACCACCAGAACGCGCTGGTCGCGGGCGTGGCTGCGGTCAACCCGCGCACCGTCGTCGTGCTGCAGAGCGGCTCGCCGCTGGCCCTGCCCTGGCTGGACGCCGTGCCCGCCGTGCTGCAGGCCTGGTACCCGGGCCAGGAATGCGGCTACTCGATCGCCGACGTGCTGACCGGCGCGGCCGAACCCGGCGGCCGCCTGCCGCAGACCTGGCCGCTGCGCCTGGAAGACACCGTCGCGTTCGGCGACCCGCTGGCCTACCCGGCGGTGGACGGCCACGTGGTCTACAAGGAAGGCGTCTTCATCGGCTACCGCCATTACGAGGCCCAGGGCCACGCAGTGCAGTTTCCCTTCGGCCATGGCCTGTCGTACACGAGCTTCGCGCTGGAAGGCCTGACGCTGGACCGCGCCACGCTGCAGCCCGGCGAGTCGCTGACGGCCACCGTCACCGTGCGCAACACCGGCCCCCGCGCCGGCAGCCAGGTGGTGCAGCTCTATGTGCATGACGCGGCCAGCACGCTGGCGCGTCCGCCGCAGGAGCTCAAGGCCTTCGCCAAGGTGGCGCTGCAGCCGGGCGAGTCGACCACGGTGACGCTGACGCTGGGCATGCGTGCCTTCGCCGCCTTTGACGAAGCGCGGGCCGCCTGGGTGGCGGAAGCCGGGGCGTTTGAAATCCGTGTTGGCACCTCGTCGGCCGACCTGCCGCTGCGCGCGGCGGTGACGCTGGCGGCGGACTGGGTCGGCGCGCTATGAGCCTGGCACGCCGCTTCGGCCTCGACCTGCCGGCGCACCGCCGGGTGTTTGCCGGCTTCTTTCTGTACGCCTTCGGCTTCGGCGGCTTCTTTCCCCGCCTGGGAGAGTTGCAGCGCAGCATGAACGTGACCGAGGGCCAGCTCGGCCTGGGGCTGATCGGCATGGCGGTGGGCACGCTGATCTCGTTGACGTTTGCGAGCCGGCTGGTCGAGCGCATCGGCCACCGGCGGCTGATGCTGGCCGTGCCGGTGCTGGTGACGGTGGTCTACGCCGCCGCGTCGCATGCGCAGGGGCCGCTGGCGCTGTTCCTGACGCTGGTGCCGGGCGGCATCCTGATGGGCGCGCTGGAGGTGTCGGTCAACCTGGAGGCCGACCGCGTCGAGCACCAGGAAGGCCGGCGCATCATGAACCGCTCGCACGCGTTCTGGAGCTTCGGCTTCTTCAGCGCCGGGCTGCTGGGCGCGCTGGCGGCCCACGTCGGCCTGAGCCCGCAGCTGCAACTGGCGCTGATGGTGCCGCTGGCGGCGGTGCTGTCGGTGCTGCTGCTGGGCCGCTTCGAGCCGGCGCCGCACCGCGACGGCGGCAGCTCGGAGCCGACGCCGCACGTCGCCAAGCCCACCGCCGCGATCATGTGGCTGGTGGCGCTGTCGGTCTCGGCGCTGATCCTGGAGGGTGCGGGCTTCGACTGGTCGGCCATCTACATGCGCGACGTCTTTGGCGCGACGCCGTTCGTGGGCGGCATGGCGGTGGCACTGGGCGCGTTCACGCAGGCCATGACGCGCTACGTGGCCGACCGCCATGTGGAGCGCCACAGCCCGGTGGTGGTGGCGCGCGCGCTGCTGACGGTGCTGGGGGTGGGCACGGCGCTGGTGTTCGTGGCGCCGCACCCGGCGCTGGCGCTGCTGGGCTTCGGGCTGATGGGCGTGGGCACCAGCGTGCTGTTCCCGCTGGCGATGTCGGCCGCCGCGCAGCGCACCGACCGGCCGGCGGCGGTCAACGTGGCGGCGCTGGCGCAGTTCGCCTTCGTGAGCTTCATGCTGGCGCCGCCGCTGCTGGGCTTCGTGGCCGAGCACGCCGGCATCCGCTGGGCCTTCGGCATCGGCCTGCCGCTGGTGGCGATCAGCCTGCTGGCGACGCGGGCGCTGCGCGGGCCGAAGGGCGCGTAGCGCCGGGCCGGTCGGCCCGCTCACCGGGGGAGCGACGTGGACAAGCGCCAGCTGGACGGCAGCGGCCTGGCTGAACGCAGTGCCAAGTCAGAGGACATGACACGAGACGTTTTTTGAGAGTTTTGCCACGCTCTCCGGGATGGGATGGAACTTTTCGTAACAAGAGTGTCTACGCTTACACCCTTGAGCCATGTCAACGCGGCCCGGTGACCACAATGACCCCGTTTTGATAAAAACGCCCACCAATTGAAATTGACCAGGATCAGTCTGGTTAGGCGTTTTATATTGAAGCAGATCAGTGGCACCCACCGTGGTTCAACGACTGCGGCCGCCAGGAAGGCCGTCCCCGCTGGGCAGGGGCGAACGATTCAAGTCCAGTCCAGATCCCCAGGAGATACACATGTTTCAGCAACTGGTTCCCGTCAACAAGGCGCGCCACGCCGCCACCCGCATCAAGCAGATCGACGGGTTCGGTTTTGCCTCGAAGTTCCATATCGCCTCGGTGATGGTGCATGAGTTCGCACGCGCCTCGGCCATCTACCCGGTCGTCTTCCTGGAAGATCAGCAGAAGGACGAGTTCCGTCCGGTCTCGCTGCTCGGCCTCGACGAAGGCGAGAACCTCTTCGTCGATTCGGACGGCAAGTGGCAGGCCTCGTATGTGCCGGCCATCATCCGCCGCTACCCCTTCGCGCTGGCCAGCACCGGCCAGGACGGCCAGTACACCGTATGCATCGACGAGGGCAGTGCCCTGGTCAGTGACAGCGAAGGCGTACCCCTGTTCGACGACAAGGGCGAGCCCTCGGAAGCGATCGAGAACGTCAAACGCTACCTCGGCGAGCTGCAGCAGATGGACGTATTCACGCAGGCTTTCTGCCGCTATTTCGCCGAGCACAACCTGTTCACGCCGCTGAACATGCGGGTACGCCAGGCGGATCAGGCCAAGAACATCAGCGGCTGCTACGTCGTCAACGAGGAGCGGCTCAACAACCTCTCCAACGAGCGCTTCATCGAGATGCGTGAAAAGCGCTACCTGCCGGCCGTCTACGCCCACCTGATGTCGCTGGCGCAGATCGAGCGCCTGATGACGCTGAAGTCCGGTCATGCCGGCGTCGAGGCCTGACGAGGCCATGATGTTCTGAAGGGGCCGCTCTGCTGGCGGCCCTGTGCACGGGCCCGTATGTACCGACGGGCCCGTTTTTTTGTCGGGAGTCCGCGAGCAAGGCTCGCAGGCTGCGGGAGTGAAAAACATGCTGCGTTCAAAAAACAAATCCACTCCTGCACCGATGTCCCGCCTGCTGCGCCAGCTCGTGCGCAGCACCTTCCAGATCGAGGCACTGGAGCAGCGCATCCTGCTGTCGGCCGATCCGCTCGCCGCTGTCGGCGCTGCGGCCGGTGTCAACCCCGACGATGTGCTGGTCGTCGATCTGGGCCTGCCCGACCCTCAGGCCGGGGCTGACGCGCCCGCGTCGGTGAACCCCGACGGGCCGGCACCGGGCAACTTCCAGGTCGACGCCGCAGCCTTTGACGCGACGCTGGCGCACACGCGCGCCGCCTTTCTCGACTCCGCCCTGGCCCTGGGTGACCCGGCCTACGCCGATTTCATGGCCGGCGTGCTGGACAACCTGACGCTGGACGCCGCCGCCGCCAGCGACGCCCCGCTGCTGCTGGGCCTGTCCGGCAGCAACGCCGGCGTGCTGGCCAGCGGCAGTGCCGCCGGAGCCCTGACGTCTGGCGTGGTCGACACGCCGCTGGGCGACACGATCCGCCAGCTGGCCGACGGCCGCTACGACACCGCCGGTCTGGTGCAGGCCGGAGGCCTGGACGCGCTGAGCGCCCTGGTGGTCGACGCCGGCGCGACGCTGGCCGGCAGTGGCCACCTCGACCTGCCGGTGCTCGTTGCCGGTACGCTGGCGCCGGGCTATTCCCCGGGTCGGCAGGACCTCGGCGCGCTCACGTTGACGGCGGATGCAGTCACCCAGATCGAGCTGGGCGGCCGTGCGCCAGGCAGTGGCTACGACCAGGTCAACGTCACGGGCCTGGCCCAGCTCGACGGCCGGCTGCAGATCAGCCTGTTCGGCGACTTCAGGCCCAGCGACGGCGACACCTTCACCATCTTCACCTTCGGCAGCTACAGCGGCGCCTTCAACGACGCATCGGGCCTGGTCGACACCGCCAACGGCCTGTACTACACGCTCAGCCAGAACGACGACTCGCTGCAGCTGGTCGCGCACGAACTGGACCCGACCACCAGCTTCCTGGCCCTGGCCCTGCAGGCCACCGGCGCCGGCGGCCTGGCCGACGAAGACCTGATCGGCGAGGCCTTCAACGCCAGCTACTTCGGCCAGACGGCCGGCTTCAGCCTGAGCGGCTCGCTCAACCTGGGCGACGGCCTGACGCTGTCGGGCACGATCGCGGTCGGCCGCACCAGCGGTCTCAGCATCGGCAGCGGCACCTACGACGCCTGGACGCTGGGCCTGGAAGACGCCAGCGCCTACCTCGGCTTCGACGCCACCGACCTGAGCCGGCCCGGCCTGCTTGTCAGCGACGCCGACGTCGGCCTGCTCTGGCTCGACAGCAGCACCTCGGACGTCGGCTATGTCTGGGGCGAGGGCTCGGTCGGCGGCCTGTCCTTGACCGGCACCGGTGACATCACCCTCGCCGCGCAGTCGCTGAGCTTCGATTTCGGCCTCGGCCTGGGCAGCGTCGCTGGCCAGCCCAACGACAGCCTGCTCGACCTGTCGGCCACGCCGCAGTCGTTCAGCGTCGGCGCCACCCCCTACACCTTCGACAGCGATGACGAGGGCGAGCGCAGCATGGTCTCGGGCAGCGCGACGCTGGACGTGCCCGGCGCGCTGAGCCTGTCGGGCACGCTCGGCATCGCCCACTCCGACACCGGCCTGCTGATGGCCGGCAGCGGCATCAGCGCCCGCCTGGAAGCGGCCGACGTCAGCGTCGGCCTGGACCAAGGTGCATTCGGCCTGGTGGTGGCGCCGACCGGCGGCCGCTACGCGCTGCAGGCCTCGGGCGCGGTCGCGATCGATGGCGGCGGATTCGCCAACGTCAGCGCCGACGACGTGCGGATCGAGGTCAACAGCACCGGTGCCGCGCTGGCGGCGCGCACGCTCAGCTTCGGTGGCTTCAGCCACGCGATGGGTGCGCTCGCCGCCAATGCCACGCCCACCGTGCGCATCACCGGCCTGCAGGCCACGCTGGCCGACAACTTCGGCCTGGCGGGCGACTTCGCCTTCCAGCGCGATGCCGTCAATGGCGACCTGATGGCGCTGGCCAGCTCGGCCAGCACCTGGCTGCAGGCGGGCGATTTCCACGCCGGCGTGGCCGGCGCCCAGGTCGCGCTGGTCGTGCGCGCCGGCAGTGCCGGCACGCTGCTCGAAGCCTCGGGCGCGGTCGACCTGGCGCTCGGCGACGCGCTGCAGGTCTCGGCCGACCAGGCCAGCGTGCGCTGGAATTCGACCAGCGCCAGCGCCACCGGCCGGCGCATCGACGTTGCCGGCCTGACCCACACCTTCGGTCCGCTGGAGGCCGGCCGCCAGGAAGTGGCGCTGAGCGGCGCCGAGCTGATCGCCGGCGACTTCTTCCGCGTCAGCGGCGACTTCGCCTTCCTGCACAGCCGTGCCACCGTCAAGCTGGCGGCCGACAGCCTGAACACGCTGCTGACCGACGAGGCCAACAGCGGCGTGCTGGTCGACCTGCTGACGCTGGGCGGCCAGAACCTGACGGCGCGTGCCGGCGTGGTCGGCGCGGCCGGCGAATTCACCGGCCTGCAGATGGCCGGCGTGCAGTTCGGCCTGGCGCTGATGAGCGCGCGCGCCGACAGCACGCGGCGCTGGACCAGCGTGCAGGCCGAGATCGGCAGCGCCAGCCTGGAGGGCATGCCCGGCGTGGCGCTGTCGGGCAGCGGCGTCGAGTTCAACCTGAACCGCTCGGCCAAGGCCAGCGATGCGGTGGTCGACTACGCCGCCGGTGCGACGGCGCTGAACGTGCTGACCGGCACCGACAGCACGCTGGCGCTGAACATGGACGGTGAGCAGGGCCAACTGCTGAAGGTCAGCGGCCAGATGCACCTGGACGTCGCCGGCTTCGTGCAGATCGACGGCAACCTGGCGCTGGAGAAGAGCAGCACCACCGTCACGCTGGCGCAGCGTGGCCTGCTGCCGGCCGAGGAAGTCGATGTCGACGTGCTCACGGTCGGGGCCGATGCGGTCGAGGCCTTTGCCGGCGTGAACGGCGGCACGGCCGACGCGGTCGGCCTGGCGCTGCACAACATCGGCTTTGCGCTGGCGATGATGACGTCGCAGGACGACGAGACGCGCCAGTGGACGGCGCTGCAGGCGCAGGCCGGCAGCGTCGGCTTCGTCGGCCTCGACGCGATCGCGCCGACGGTGCGCAACCTCACCGTCGAAGTCAACCAGGCCAGCAAGGCCGGCGACCGCGTGGTCGACTTTGCCGCCCAGGACCTGGACGTGGCCACCGGCACCGGCCTGACCCAGACGCTGACGCTCGACGGCGCCCGCGGCAACATGGTGCGCGCCGAAGGCGACATGACGCTCGAGGTGTCCGACTTCGCGCGCTTTTCCGGCCGCATCGGCTTCGAGCGCCTGGCACCCACTAACCCGCTCAAGCTCAGCAACCGCAGCAGCCTCAGCGGCGCCTCGATGCTGGCCATCACCGGCCAGGACGTGACTGCCTTCGTCGGCTATGCCGAAGGCGGCTTCGACGGCAGCCAGACACTGCAGGAACAGGCCGCCAACCTCTACGGCTTTGGTGTCGAAGGCGTCGATTTCGGCCTGCTGCTGACCAAGGCCGGCGGCCAGTCGTGGAGCGCGCTGAAGGCCGACATGGCCGACGCCCGCGTCTACGGTTTCGACCCAGCCACCTTCGAGCTGTCGGCCCAGGGCCTGACGCTGGAGATCAACTCGGCCGCCGCCAACGGCACGACCATCGACTACGCCGCCTCGTTTGGCGGCGGCCTGGCGCTGGGCAGCAGCGGCCAGGTGGTGATGGACCTGGGCGCACGCCAGCGCCTGGGCGTGTACGCCGAGACCGCCACGCTGTCGGTCTCGCAGTTCCTCTACTTCAGCGGCGCCATCGGCTTCGAGCAGGCCAACTACGCCAACACGCTGAAGGCCGGCGCGGCCGCCACCACGGTGGTCGGCGCGCAGGGCTTTGCCATCGGCGGCTCGGGCGTGACCGCCTTCGTCGGCTACGCCGACAACGGCATCGACCCGGCGCGCACGCTGGCCGCGCAGGCCGACGGCCTGTACGGCTTTGGCGTCGACGGCCTCGACTTCGGCCTGTTGAGCCTGAAGGACCGCTCGGGCATCAGCTACACCTCGCTCGCCGCGCACGCCGACCACATGGCGGTCTACGGCTTCGACCCGGCCACGCTGCAGCTCTCGGTCTCGGGCCTGAACCTGGCCTACAACGCATCGAGTACCGCCGGGCGCGAGCTCAATTTCGCCGGCAGCCGCGCGCTGCAGATCGCCACCGGGGCCACGCCGGTCACGCTCGACTTCTCCGGCGCCCGCGTGGGTGTGTTTGCCGAAGAGGCCGTGCTGGCGATCTCCGACTTCGTCTACGCCCGTGGCGCGATCGGCTTCCAGAAGAGCAGCCTCGGCACGCTGACCACCGCCACCGGCCAGTCGGTGCGCGGCGCCAAGGCTTTCTCGATCGGCGGCTCGGACATCGACGTCTTCGTCGGCTATGCCGACAACGGCATCGACCCCGACCGCAGCTTCGCCAACCAGGCGGCCTCGCTCTACGGCCTGGGCGCCGAGGGCGTGGACTTCGGCCTGCTGCAGGTCAAGGCCGGCACCACCAGCTACAGCGCGCTGAAGGCGCATGCCGACACCGTGGCGGTGTACGGCTTCGATCCGCAGGACTTCGAGCTGTCCGCGCGGGGCCTGGATGTGGCGCTCAACCGCGCCTCCAGCGGCGCGGCGCTGAACCTGCTGACCAGCTTCGCGTCCACCGACGGCTACCTGCTGCCCACCGGCGCAGAGCCGCTGCTGCTGGACATGCGCACGGACACCGTGCGCGCCAGCGTCGAGCAGGCCACGCTGCGCATCGGCGACTTCGTGCACCTGCAGGGCAGCTTCGCCTTCCAGCAGGGCGCCACCGCGCCGCTGACGGTCAAGAACGCCTCGGGCCTGACGCTCAACAACGTGCCCACGCGCGGTTTCGAGATCGGCGCCGAGCATGTGCAGGCCTTCGTGGGCGTCGGCGGCCCCTACCGCAACGACACCAACGGCGACGGCGTGCTGACCGCCGCCGACGCCAGCAATCCCGACGCGATCGGCCTGGTGATCGACGACCTGAGCTTCGGCCTCGGTCTGTACAAGGCCAACAACACGCTGCTGAACCGCCTGGGCGGCGTCGCCGGCACCAGCTTCACCGCCTTCAAAGCCCATGCTGGGCAGGCCGGCCTGGTTGGCGCAGGCAACTTTCTGGAGCTGAACCTGCAGGACGTCAACATCGGCGTCAACCTCAGCAGCAAGGCCGGCAGCATCGCCGACTTCACCGATGGCGGCCGCAACGACGGCCATGAGATCGCCACCGGCGGCAGCCCGATGGTGCTGGACTTTGCCGGCGAGCTGATCGAAGCCAACGTCGGCCATGCCAAGGCCACGCTGGCCGGACTGGTCACGCTCGAAGGCGGATTCGCCTTCCAGAAACGCGTGCTCGACGACGTGTCGTTCAAGCTGCCCGGCCTGGAGCTGATCGCCCCGGCCGACGCGCTGGTCATCAGCGGCCTGGGCGTGCAGGCCTTCGTCGGCATGAACGGGCCGTACAAGACCGATGCCAACGGCGACGGCGTGATCGACGCCGCCGACGGCGTCAACACCGGCGCGATCGGCTTCGCCATCGAGGACATGGACTTCGCCATGAGCCTGCTGGCGCCGCACCAGGCCTCGGGCCTGAGCCTGCCGGGCGTGCACTTCTTCAGCCTCGACGCCCGCGCCGCGCTGGCCGGCCTGGTCGGCACCGACCCCTGGCTGACGCTGGAGGGCCGCGACATCGAGGTCCAGCTCAACGGCGCCTTTGCCGGCGACTACCCGCTGCCGGGCTTCTACGTCGACTACAGCCAGCTGCCCGACGGCGGCTGGCGCATCCCGGTGGGCAGCGCCGGGCGCGAGATGGTGCTCGACTTCGACAGCAACCTGCTGGGCGTGCGCGTCGACGCCACGCTGGGCGTGTTCGACCTGTTCGAGATCAGCCAGGTCTTCGACTTCGGCCTCAACCTGCCCGGCATCGACCTGGGCGACCTCGGCCTGAACCTGCCCACCTTCAGCCTGCCGGACCTGTCGACCCTGAGCTTCGGCCTGCCCAGCCTGGCCTCGCTGCGCTTTGCGCTGCCGGGCTTCACGCTGCCCAGCCTGCCCGATTTCGACTGGTCGCTGCAGCTGGGCCTGCCCGACCTCGACCTGAACCTGCCGTCGCTGACCTTGCCCTCGCTCGGCCGGCTCTACGCGCTGTGGCCGTCGCTGCAGCTGCAGTTCCCCGACTTCAGCTTCCCCAGCCTGCCCGACCTGCCGCCGCTGCCGTTCGATTTCAGCCTGCCGGGCTTCAGCCTGCCCAGCCTGCCCAACTTCGACTGGTCGCTCTACCTGGGTCTGCCCGACTTCGACATCAACCTGCCAACGCTGACCTTGCCGGCGATCGGCAAGCTCTACGCCGGCTGGCCGTCGCTCAAGCTGCAGTTCCCCGACATCAGCTTCCCGGACCTGCCGAGCTTCCCGACCTTCGACATCCCGCGCCTGAGCCTGGGCGACCTGCGCGACCTGATCGACCTGTGGCCGCAGTGGCAGCTGCAGTTCCCCAGCCTGACGCTGCCGACGCTGCCGGCCTTCCCCGACTTCAAGCTGTTCGAGCTGCCGCCGTTCGATCTGGGCAACCTCCGCATCGACCTGAGCGCGCTCACCGGCCTGGCGCTCACCTGGCCGACGCTGGCACTGTCCTTCCCCGACATCGACTTCCCCGAGCTGCCCAGCCTGCCGAGCTTCGACATCGGCCTGCCCAGCTTCAGCCTGCCCGGCAACCTGCTGCCCAGCATCAGCCTGCAGAGCCTGACCGGCTGGCTGCCGGAGTTCACGCTCAACACGCCGCAGTGGCTGATCGACGGCCTGAAGTTCATCCAGGGCATCGACCTCAACATCGGCCTGGACGGCATCTTCGGCAACATCAGCCTGCCCGACCTGCGCATCGACCTGGGCGACTTCATCCACCTCGAAGGCGACTTCAAGCTCAACCTGGGCCAGACCTTCACCGCCGACATGGCCACCGGCCTGCCGCGTGAACTGGGCCTGGTGCAGGGCCTGCTGGGCAGCACCGCCAGCAGCGTCATCGACGCCATGAAGCTGATCGGCGGCCTGTCGGACGACTACTCGACGCTGTCGGACGTCACCTTCAAGGGCGTCAGCTTCGGCGCCAGCGACGTCAGCCTGTTCGTCGGCGCCGGCAACCCCGATTTCGGCCGCTCGCTGGCCTCGCAGTCCGGCCTGGTCGGCTTCGGCATGCAGGGACTGGACCTGGCGATCGGCAGCTTCAAGGCCGATCTGCCTGATTTCTTCGAGGCCGAGAAGGTCTTCTCGCTCAGCGCCCAGGCCGATGAGCTGGGAGCCTACGGCTTCGGCGACGTGCTCAAGGTACTCGGCCAGGACATCACGGTCGACGTCAACACCGGCGGCAAGGCCCTGGGCGGGCTGATGCGCGCCATGCCGGTCTATTCGAGCATCGTCAACGGTGCCGACCGCGGCCTGCAGATCGCCACCGGCGGTGCGCCGGTGGTGCTCGACTTCGGCGGCACCGAGCTGATGGGCCTCGACATCGGCCTGGCCGAGATCGCCGTGGCCGACTTCCTGCACCTGCGCGGCTCGCTGGCCTTCCGCAAGGGCGAGGTCTACGACGTCACTGTCAACACCGGCGGGCTGGCCCCGCTGCTGCAGGACCTTGGCACGGCTACCGGCACGGCGATCGGCTCGACGCTGGACCTGCAGGTCTCGGCGCTGACGCTGGGCGGCGCCAACCTGGTCGGCTTCGCCGGCGTGGGCGGCCCCTACCGCTACGGCGACGACCTGAGCGGCGCGCAGGGTGCGCCCGATGGCATTCCCGACCAGATCAACGCCTCGGCGGTGGGCGTCGAGCTGACCGACGTCGACTTCGGCCTGGCGCTGATGACGCCCACGCTGGCCACCGCGATTCCGGGCCTGGCCCAGTACGCACCCAAGTTCGTCTCGGCCCGGGCCGACATCGCCAGCGCCTCGCTGGTCGGGGTCGACCCGGCACTGATGGAAGTGCGCGCCGAGGACGTGCACGTCAACATCAACACCTTCGTGCTGCCCACGGCCGGGCCGGTGGTGAACGCGGCGCTGCAGGTCTTCGGTCCGCCGTCGATCAACTACGCCCTCAGCCCGAGCTTCCGCGACTACACCGAAGACACCAACGGCAACGGCGTGCTCGACGGCAGCGAAGACCGCAACCAGAACGGCCGCATCGACGCGGCCGGCTTCGCGCTGCCGGCCGGTGGCAGCAACATGGTCTTCCTCGACTTCAGCGAGGAAATCGTCCAGGCCCAGATCGGCTACGCCGAGATCAACCTCGGCGGCGCGCTGCAGATGTCGGCCTCGATGGCGCTGACCAAGCGCGGCTCGGAAACCGTCACCCTCAGCAACGGCCAGACCACCACCGTCACCACGCTGGCGCTGGGCATCAACGATGCCAACGCTTTCCTGGGCATGCCGGCCGACGGCCACGGCTATTTCTGGGACAGCAACGGCGACGGCCGCATCGACGCGCGCGACAGCGTCAACACCGCCGCCGTCGGCCTGGTGGTGCAGAACCTCGACCTCGGCCTGGTCATCGCCAAGGAATCGGTCATCAGCCTGAGCGGCGTCGACCTGGGCGTGTACATCGCCGGTCGCGCCACCGTCGACACGGTCGGCCTGGTCGGCGTGCCGGGCGCGACCGCGCAGGCCCGCGACCTCGCCATCGAGATCAACACCGGCTCACGCGTGTCGATCGGCGTCGGCGACTTCGTCACCGATGCCGCCAGCGGCGCGGTCAGCTACGACGCCAGCCTGCAGGTCGCCGTCGCGCTGACGACGATCGACTTCAGCCAAAGCCGCTGGACCCATCCCGACGATGCCCAGGGCGTGACCCGGCCGGGCTACGCCATCGACACCGGCAACCCGCGGGCGCCGGTGGTGCTCGACTACAGCGAGCAGTTCCTGCGCCTCTACGGGCTGATGGAGGTCGACCTGTTCGGCCTGGTCAAGATGGACGGCGCGCTCGACTTCCGCGTCAGCGAAAGCGACGGCCTGACCGCCTTTGCCGACGTCAACCTGCAGATCGGCCCCGACGGCCTGAACCTGCGGCGCGAGGCCACCGGCCTGCTCGTCCTCAACCAGGGCGGCGCCGCGCTGCGCCTGGACCTGGCGGCCAACCTCGACCTGGGCCCGGTGGCGCGGCTGAACGCCGAGCTGCAGCTGCAGCTCAACACCTTCGGCCGCGATGTCACCTACGTCGTGCCCGACGCGTTCCGGCCGCTGACCGGCTTCTCGACCTTCACCATCGGCGCCTACCCGCCGGGCAAGGACGCCAGCTGGACCGGGCCCTACGCGGCCCTCACCGGCCGCGGCAACCTCGACCTGTTCTCGGGCGCGCTCGACCTGCGCGGCGACTTCGCCGTCATCGTCGCCAACGTGCAGTCGCGCGTCACGGTCGAGCTGGGCGTCACCGCCGAGCTCGACCTGCCGCTGCTCGAACCGCTGGGCGTCACCGGCACGCTCGGCCTGGTGGTCGACGGCGCGGCCAGCGGCAACCAGAGCGGCCTCTACGGCAGCCTCGAAGTGGGCGGCGCCAACCCCAGCTCGACGATCATCGACGGCGGCGGCGTCTTCAGCGTCGCCGGCCAGTTCCTGCTGCAGATCAACACCACCAGCGTCAGCCAGCAGGTGCGCGGGCGCGATGCCCAGACCGGCACCTTCTTCACCGCCGCCGGCCAGGCCGCGCAGGTCAGCCTCGATCCGCAGAGCCTGCGCCTGTCGGGCAAGGCCACCATCGAGATCGGCCCGCTGGCGATGAACGGCGCGGTCGACCTGCTGATCGAGCGCAGCGGCATCCAGGCCGCGATGGACGTCACGCTCGACCTCGGCACCTTCGGCGAGATCGGCGTCAAGGGCGCGGCAGCGTTCGGCGTCGACGCCACCAACACGCCGTTCTTCGCGCTGCTGGTCGACACCCGGCTCGGCTTCGGCGTGTCGGTGCTGAACGTCTCGGCCAACGCACGGCTGCAGATCAACACCAGCTCGCAGGACTACACCACGCTGCAGGGCGACGTCATCGCCGCCAACACGCTGTTCGACCTGGGCCTGGTCGGTCAGATCAAGGTGCTGGCCTTCGACGTCGACTTCGACGGCCGCGTCAGCCTGGTCAACAACGAGTTCAAGCTCGACTTCAACGGCCACCTCGACTTCTTCGGTGCGCTGCGCATCGACGTCGGCGGCTTCATCACCTCGGGCGGTGCCTTCGAGGTGCGCGGCAAGACCGAGCTCGACATCCACCTGGGGCCGCTGCACCTGAACGCCGGCATGAGCGTGCTGTTCAGCAGCCAGCCGCGCTTTGCCGGCGCGGCCTGGGGCTCGCTGGACTTCGAGATCGACGTCGGCCTGTTCACGATCGACTTCACCCTCGCCGGCTTCCGTGGCGAGATCGACATCACCCCGGCCAGCGCCTACCTGGCCGCCCAGGCCACGGTGATGGGCATCACCGTCTCGGGCAGCTACCGCTGGAGCCTGGGCTCGCCGCCCGACATCAGCCACCTCGACGCCGACGGCACGCTCTACCTGCACATGGGCGACACGCTCGGCCGCTACGGCGACGCGCGCTACAACGACATCGTCAACGAGTCGTTCAACATCGACACCAACGGCGACGGTTCGCAGATCACCGTGGCCACGCTGGGCGAGACCGACACCTATGCCGCTTCGGCGGTCAAGAAGATCGTCGCCTACGGCGGCGCCGGCAGCGATTTCGTCTACGTCGGTCGCGGTGTCAAGGCCGCGCTGGACTTCGACGGCGGGCTGGGCAACGACAGCTTCATGGTGCTGGGTGGCCAGGGCGGCAGCATCATCCGCGGCGGCGCCGGCAAGGACGAGTTCGTCAGCGGCCTGATCAGCGGCATCCAGTTCCTGGGGGGCGACGGCAACGACCGCTTCATCGGCGGCGAGGCCGCCGACCTGATCGACATGGGCGCGGGCGAGAACACCGTCTTCGGCGGTGGCGGCGCCGACACCATCGACGCCCGCGGCGCGGTCGACACCATCGACGCTGGCGAGGGCAACGACCTGATCCGCGCCAGCCTGGCCGGCGTGCTCAACCTGAAAGCCGGCGACGGCCAGGACACGGTGGTGCTGGACACCTTCACGTCCAGCGCGCCGCTGCAGTTGAACGACCACCAGCTGGTCGTCATCAGCGGTGCAGGCCAGACCCGCACGGTCAACTTCGACGACACGCTCGACCGCGTGCAGCTGCGCGACCTGGCCGCCAACACCGTGCTGCGCAGCGGCGCCGGCGTCAACTGGAACCGCACCGACCTGGTGCTCGACGCCGCCGGCGTGCTCGACGTGACGGCGGCGCGCATCGTCGCGCCGCAGGCGCTGTTCGAAGTGCAGGCCGCCGGCATCCGCGGCACGCTGGACACCCAGCTGGCCGAGCTGACCGTCGTCAACCTGGGCACGGCCGCCGGCCTGGGCGACATCGTCGTGCGCGAGGCCGACAGCCTGGCCATCGTCGACAGCGGCCGCGCCAGCGGCGGCCTGTCGACACCCAACGGCCGCATCGACATCGGCCTGGCGGCGCGCGAGGCGCTGCTGTCGCTCGACTCGGGCGTGCTCAGCACCGGCAGCGGTGGCGGCGCCATCGTCATCGTCGCCGACGACGTCGATTTCGCCTCCGGCGCCAACCGCGTCTCGGGCACGGGGACGTTCACCCTCCGCAGCCAGGCCGTGGCGCAGAACTACCGCATCGGCAGCGCCGGCCAGTCGACCTATGGCGTCGACGGCTCGCTGGCCGGTGCCACCGGCTTCCTCGACCTGGGCATGCGCGATCTCTCCGCGCTGGCCAACGGCTTCACGCAGATCAGCATCGGCCACCGCGCGCCGGGCGGCGTGATGCGCATCGGCGACGTCGAGGACGCCGTCGTCGGCCAGTACAGCTTCTCGGCCCGCCTCGACGACGTCGCCACGCTGGTGGCCGACCGCATCGAGGTGGTCGGCGACGCCCAGTCGAGCCAGCGCCTGACGCTGGACGCCGGCACGATCAAGATCGAGCGCCAGAACAGCCAGGCGCCGAACGGCGCCCCCGACGCCGGCCTGCGCGCGGCCGAGCTGCTGCTCGACGCCGACGAGCAGATCCTCGTCATGGGCTGGGCCATCGCCGACACGCTGCTCGACGTGCGCGTCAGCGCCAGCACCGGCCAGGGCGGCTTCGTCACCTATGGCGACGAGATCAACAGCTTCACCGCCGACAAGGGCAGCACGGTCCAGACGCTGGCCGGCAACAGCCTGCTGCGCCTGGTCACCTCGCACTCGATCTACAGCGCCACCGGCATCTTCGGCGGCGTCGAGGGTGGCGCCAATGCCCAGGTGGTGGTCAACGCCGGCACCGGCCTGACGCTGCTTGAAGGTGGCACCGTCGCCACCCGCAACGCGGGCGGCAGCATCGACCTGAGCGCGGCCAGCTACATCCACGTGCTGTCGGGCAGCGCCATCGTCTCGGGCGCGCGCTTCGACGAGCAGAACCGCGCCTACCTCACCGGCGCCAACTCCACGCTGGCGCTGCACAGCGGCGGCGAGCTGACGCTGGCCGGCTCGCTGACCGCCGCCGGCCGCATGACGCTCGATGCCGGCGAGGTGCAGGATCCGTTCGCCGACTACTTCAACACCCTGCCGGGCAACACCTACGAGGCCAAAGGCGCCCCGGTGGTCATCAGCGAGGCCGCAGGCATCGCCAGCGCCATCGCCGCGCTGCAGGCCGGCCGCCTGCCGGCCAACCTGCAGGCGCTGTTCACCAGCAGCAACCTGGCGCTCGACGCCGCGTCGGCCCAGGTCATCTCGGTGGCCAACTACGTCGCCTTCGCCGACCTGCCCGAGGCGACGCGCAACGCCATCGCCGCGCAGAACGGCTACACCGTGTATGCCGGCGGCTACTTCAACCCCGGCACCGGCCGCTTCCTCACCAGCCTCTCCAGCAGCCCGGTGGTCGGCTACACGCTCGACGGCGTGGCCTGGGGCGCAGCCGGCCGGCCGGCCGCGGGCACCGCCTTCGCGTCGCTCAGCGCCGCGCAGCAGCAGGCCGTGGCGGCCTCGCTGGGCTACACCGCCTACAACGGCACGGTCTACTTCAAGGCCGGTGCCGATGCCGCCAGCGCGGTGCGCGCCGGCTTCGAGCAAGGCCTGTCGGCCGACTACAGCAACGCCGCCATCGACTGGGCCGCGGCCGGCGTGGCCGCGCCTGCGGCGGGCGCCAGCTTTGCCCAGCTCAGCATCGCGCAGCGCCTGGTGGTGGCCAATGCGCTGGGCTATGCCTACGACTACGACCAGATCCCGCTCGACGCCTGGGCCAGCACGCCGTTCGACTACCGCACGGTCAGCGCGCAGGACTGGGTCAATGCGTCCAGCCTCAACTACGCCGTCGCGATCTCCGACGCCCAGTGGGGCGGCGTCGCCAAGCCGCTGTCCGGCCTGCCGTATGACCAACTGAGCGCCGAGCAGAAGGCCGTCGTCGACCGCGTGGTCGCGTTCGCGCCGCTGCAGACCGACCGGCTGACGCTGTCGGGCAGCTTTGCCGCCGGCGATGTGCTGAGCCTGATCCTCGACGGCACTCGCCTGAGCTACACCGTGACCGCTGGCGACATTGGCGTCACCGCAGCCGAAACGCTCACCAAGGTGGCCCAGGGTCTGAGCCAGGCGATCAACGCCGATGCGACGATCAGCGCGCGCGTCAGCGCCACCAGCGTCGACGCCATCGTGCGCGTGCGCACCGATCAGCCCTCGCAGCCCTTCAGCCTGACGCTCGCCGACGCGCGCGTGCAGGTCGAGCACAACCCCTTCGACGAACTCAACCTCGACCAGCAGCGCCTGGTCGCGGCGCGCCTGCGCCCGGCGCTTGATGTGGCCTTCAAGGACCTGACGGCCGCGCAGCAGCAGGCCGTGCTGGCCGGCATCGCCATCGCCGAGGCGGCCGGCACGACGACCCAGTACTTCAACTACTCGGCGCTGCCGGGCAAGAAGCTCGTCAGCAGCTTCACGCAAGGGCTGGTGACCGACTACACCAATGCCGACATCGCCTGGGGCAGCGCCGGTGCGCCGGCCGCCAACGCCAGCTTCGCCAGCCTGACGCAGGCGCAGAAGGACGTGGTGGCGCGCGCGCTCGGCTACGAGCGCTTCGATGGCCTGAACTTCTTCAAGGCCGATGCCCGCGCCGACCAGCGCTGGGTCAGCGGATTCACCGAAGGCGGCGGCGCCTATGACCTGGCCACGATCGACTGGGGCGGCACGGCCGCACCGGCGGCCGGCACCGGCTTCGAGGCGCTGACGCTGGCGCAGCGCGAGGTCGTGCTGCGCAACCTCGGTTATGACGCGGTCAACCGCGAGGTCTACGTCAACGACAGCGCCGCGATCGGCAAGAAGATCATCGACGGCTTCGTCGAGGGCAGCATGGCCTCCGGCGCCGACTACGACACCACGGCGCAGGACTGGTGGGCCAGCGTGCCGCCGGCCGCGCCGGGCTCGTTGTGGACCGACCTGACGCTGGAGCAGCAGGACCATGTGCTCGCCAAGCTGGGCTACCAGCGCTGGAACGGCCTGGTGTTCCAGAACGCCGCCGCCAGCGCCGCCAACCGCTACCGCCTGAGCTTCGTCGAAGGCACGGACTACCGCAACGCCGAGACCACCTGGAGCCGCGTCGCCGTGCCGGCGGCCGGTACCGCCTTCGACGCGCTGAGCGCCGAGCAGCAAGCCGCCGTGCTCGAACAGTCGGGCTTCGACAAGTACAGCGCGACCGTCTACGTCAAGGCCGACGCCCCGGCTGGCAAGCAGCTGGTCACCAGCTTCACCGTCAACTACGCCGACCCCGACGCCCCAGCCACGCCGAGCAAGCGCTGGCTGGTCGACGACGGCACGCAGCGCTACCTGGTCTACGCCTACGACGCCAACAACGACGGCGTCATCGAGCAGCTGCAGGTGCAGGCCCCGCACGTGCTGCTGGGCCAGCGCGGCGCGGGCTTCCTGCTGACCGGCAGCATCACCTCGCTGCAGGCCGACGCCGACTTCGTCGTCGACGTGGCCGGCGACGCGCTGGTGGTGGGCGGGCGCATCAACCTGATGGGCGACGGCTCCGACCTCGTCATCCGCTCCGACCGCAGCGTCTACTGGCAGGGCGAGGCCGAGGTGCATGGCGACATCACCCTCGAAGGCCGCGGCTCGCAGCCGGCCGGCGCGCCGCTGGCGGGCACCAGCGTCTACGTGCATGCGGCGTCGACGCTGGCGTCGGCGCAGGCCGGCAGCCACATCACGATCAGCGGCGCCGACGACGTCGAGATCCACGGCGCGGTGCTGGCCGGCGGCGTGCGCGGCAGCAGCGGCGTCGACTGGCTCGGCCCGGATTCCACCGTCACCATCACGGCCGGCGAACAGATCCTGGTCAACAACGCGGTGGCGGCAGCCCGCTCGGTGCGCCTGATCACCACGCGCGCCCCGGGCGCCGACGACGCCGGCAGCGGCGTCATCCTCGACACCGTCGCCGGCCTGACGGCCGCCGGCTGGACCAGTGACGGCAGCGGCGGCCTGGTCGAGGTCAACGCCATCGGCAACGTCCAGCTCGGCGGCATGGTGCTGTCGGGCGGCGAGGCGGTGCAGACCTTCAACGGCGCCGGCCGCCTGACCGGCGAGTCCATCGCCTGGACGGCCGAACGCTCGACCGTGCGGCTGGCCGCCACCGGCCAGCTCAACCTGGGCATGAACACCGTGTCGCAGGACGGCACGGTCGTCGAGGTCGGCGCGCGGGTGCGCGCCAGTGCGCGCATCGAGCTGTCGGGCGGCGCCAATGCCGACCACATCGGCGTGCGCCTGCCCGGCGCCGCGGTGGCGGCAGTCGCCCAGCCGGACGGCCAGATCGTCATCAACGCGGCGCAGGACGCCTGGCTGATGGGCCAGCTGCTCGCCGGTGGCGAGGTCGTCGACCACTACGACGCGGCCGGCTTCTACCTCGGCAGCACGGTGCGCAACTTCGCCGGTGATTCGGCCATCCGCATCACCGCCGACGAACAGATCCGCCTCGGCCGCGACCTGCTGGCCGGCAAGACCATCGAGGTGCGCGGCGGCCGCAGCAGCCACGCCGCCACGCCGGCCGACCCCTGGGGCGACGAAGGCCTGGTGATCGGCGGCAATGTGCAGCTGCGCACCTGGCAGCAGGACGCCAGCATCACGCTGTCGGCCGGGGGCGACCTGTCGGTGCTGACACCGGCCTGGACGCAGGAGATCGTCGCCGACGGCTTTGCCGAGTTCGCCAACGGCCACCTCAGCGCGCCGGCGGCGCTGCGCCTGACGGTCGAGCAGGGCACGACCGACCTGGTCGCCGACATCGCGGTGGCCGCCCAGCGCACCGGTGGCAACACCGGCCTGGCCGCGCTGGTGGCCGATCTGCAGCGCGCCATCGACGCCTCGGTGCTGGCCGGCAAGGTCACGGTGCGGCTGGACGACGGCCGCCTGCTGCTGACCAGCAACTTCGAGCTGCGCATTGCCGCCGCCGCTGCGGGCGGCGCCGAACGGCTGGGCTTCAGCCAGCTGGCGAGCACCTCGCCGAGCGGCGGTGCGACCGTGTCGGCACGGTCCTACGCGATCGACGCCAGCCAGCGCGGCTCGGTCGTCAACCTGGGCAAGGCGAATGCGCCGGCCGGCGTGATCACCATTGCCGGGGCCATCCGCGCCCACAGCGGCATCAACATGCACGCCGGCACCAGCGTGACCGGCGCCCTGGCGGTCGACTTCCTGTCGACCAGCCTGATCGAGACGCTGAGCGGCTCGATGGTGATGAACCCGGCCGGTGCGGTGACGATCGAGGGCGACTTCATCGCCCGCGGCGCCAATGCCGACATCATCATCAACGGCACCGGCACGCTGGCGCTGAAGGGCAACCTGACCGCGCAGCGCAACATCCTGATCAGCGCCGGCACGCGCGAGCAGGCCGGCGAGGTCAGCCTGCGCACCTACAGCACCGCGCATTTCGAGACCCTGACGGCCGGCAGCCGCATCGTGCTGCAGGGCCTGAACGACGTGCTGATCGGCAACACCATCGGCAAGGACGGCGCCGACCTCGGCCTGCTGCAGATCGGCTCGCTGAGCGGCGACCTGGCCATCCTGTCGGGCGCGCAGGACGCCTCGGGCTGGCTGGAGACCGGCGCCAGCATCGTGCTGTCGGGTCGCAACATCGACGTCGCCGGCGTGGTGCGCAGCAATGGCGCGACCGCGGCCAGCTACGACCATGAGCTGACGCTGAATGCCACCAACGACGTGCGCCTGCACGGCGCCATCGGCCTGATGGGTTCGATGCAGGTCAACGCCGGCGGCGACATCGCGGTCTGGAATATGGTGCTGAGCGCGCAGGCGCCAGGCCAGCACCTGCAGTTCAACGCCGGTGACGCGATCACGCTGGGGGCCGCCACCGGCCAGGCCGGCGCGGTCATCCTGGAGGCCGACAGCGCCGTCGAACTGCTGGCGCGCGGCCAGGTGACGCTGTCGGACAACGCCCGCCTGTACAGCGCCGGCCACGCCAGCAGCATCGTGCTGCAGGGCTCGGACCTGCTGCTGCAGGGTGCGCTGCTGGCCGGCAAGGACCATCCCTTCAGCTACGACCCGGCCGTCGAGGCGATGGGCTTCGACGCCGGCCTGCCCGAGACCGTCACGGGCCAGGGGGCGTCCGTGCGCCTGCGGGCGACGCGCGAGATCCAGATCGGCAACCTGGCCAGCGGCTTCGGCGGCCAGCTCTACGCCACCGGCGAGATCGACGCGCAGGCGGGCACCAGCCTGTCCGGCAGCGGCCTGGCCATGAACGCCGCCAGCAGCATCACGGTCGACGCGACCGGCGGCGGCCGCTTCAGCGGCGTGGCCCAGCCGGGCCAGATCAGCCTGGTGGCCGACGGCGATGTCACCTTGCGCGGCGCGGTCAGCGCGGTGGATGCCGGCGCGGACATCACGCTGCGTTCGCGCTCGCTGATCGACATCGGCGGCCTGGTCACGGCGCAGGACCGCCTGACGCTGCGCGGCGGCACCGACAGCAGCGGCCTGGGCGTGGTGGTGCAGCAGATCGTGCTCGACGCCAGTGGCAACTACCTGTCGGGCGGCACGCTGGACACCGCCGTGGGCGGGCACATCGACGTCGAGTCGGTCGACGGCATCAGCGTCGCCGGTGTGGTCGGCCAGCGCGAGCTGGTCAACGCCGCGCTCGGCCAGGCCAGGACCGGCACGATGCGGCTGGCCTCGCTGTCGGGCAACGTCAACCTGCTGCGCAACGTCAACGTGCGCGATGCGCTCGACGTCAGCGGCAACAACGTCAACCTGCTCTCGGGCAGCTATGTCTACGCCACCGGGGCGGATTCGACCCTGTACCTGCTGGCACGCAAGTCGCTGGTGATGTCGGGCCGCGCCGTCGGCGCCGGACTCGACCCGGCCATCGCCAAGGCCGACAAGCTGCTGCACGTGGTCGCACCGACGATGACGATCAACGGCCTGATCGACGTCACCGGCAGCACCGGCCTGGCGCTGTTCAGCGCCGGCAGCACCATCAGCATCGGCGGCAACGTCCACTCGGCCGGCAACATCGCCGTGCATGCGGGCGTCGACATGTCCTGGACCCGCGCGCAGATGGAGGACACCGCCCTGTCGCGCGCCGAGCTGCGCGGCGGCAACATCAGCGTGGTGGCGCAGGGCGTGCTCGACGCCGCCGGCACCATCAGCCTGCTGGCCGGCGGCTCGGTCACGCTCGATGCCGACGCCACCGTGACCGGCTTCGAGGCCATCAGCAAGACCAGCTACGTCACCGTCGACCGGCCGGTCCAGGTGGTGGTCGACACGGTCAAGGTCGCCACCGGCACGGTGGAAGTGCCGGTCATCAGCTATGTGCCGACCGAGATCACCGAACAGGTCGGCACCGAGCTGGTCGCCGTGGGCAGCCGCTACGAGACCATGAACGTGCAGCTCACCCAGGTGGGCTACTACAACCCCAACGCCGCTGACGACCGCAAGTTCCGCGAGGTGCTGATCGAAGGCGTCGACTACCTCAACGACAGCTACCGCCAGTCCGGCGCACCGGCCTGGGCGGTGGTGGTCGACTGGAGCGATGCCGGCAACGAACAGGTGCCGGTGCGCTCGGTCGCGCCCAGCGACCGCCCGAGCGGCGACTACACCCGCATCAACGCCGCCGCCAACGCCTACAAGAGCTTCGCGCAGCTGTCGGACGCGCAGCGCTGGGCCGTGCTCAACAGCAGCGGCTACATGCCGATCTACCAGTTCAGCTACAGCGGCTGGCAGCTCAACCAGACCATCAACGGCACGGCCAGCGCCCTGCCCGAAGGCACCGTGGGCAGCGATGGCGTGGCCCTGGCCCCGAGCTGGAAGACCAACCCGCAGCAGGTCTTCTACGTCGACGTGGCCAACTGGCGCGACAAGTACATCGTCATGCCCGAGGGCGCGCAGGAGGCCATCCTCAGCGTCGCCAGCGCCGGCGAGGCGCGCTACCTCAGTGGCGACACCACCGCCGACGGCCAGAACAACGGCAGCTGGGTCACGCTCGATCAGGCCAAGAACGTCGACGGGGTCAACACATTCGCCGGCGAGCTGGTCGGCCGTTACCAGGAAAGCGCCAACGTCACCTACACCCAGTCGGGCTCGGCCTTCACCAGCTCGACCGTCGACGGCGCCACCGACTACGACGGCACCGGCGCCAGCTGGAAGGTCGGCTACCGGGGCGGTGGCGAACGCATCTACCAGCTCAGCAACGGCCTGTCCAGCGTGCTGGGCACCAGCGCCGCCGTCAACCTGACGCTCAACCAGCGCCCGCTGTGGGACTACAGCGGCAGCACCGAGGTGACGCGCAACATCAGCAACGGCGTCGACGCCTCGGCTGGCGCCAGCGTCGGCCAGGCCAGCGGCAACGTCAACTGGGTCGACTGGAACAACGCCAGCTACAACCAGGTCAACGGCGGCAACAGCAGCGTCAACGGCTCGGCCGCCGGCGTGACGGTGAGCTTCTCCGGCGAAGGCATCGGCCTGAACCAGGGTGGCAAGAGCTGGAGCTCGGGCGACTACACCTGGGGCAACATGAGCAGCCAGCCCTCGGGCGCGACCAACGAATACATCAGCTTCAACGGCGGCAACCGCAGCGGCCGCATCACCTTCTCGACCCCGGTGCTCAACCCCTACATGGCGGTGATGAGCCTGGGCAACAGCGGCGACGGCGGCGTGATGTGGTTCGGCAACGAGGACTTCAGCGTGCTGTCGCAGGGCAGCTCGGTCAGCGGCGGCTGGGGCTCGGGCAGCCTGGCCGAAGGCGCGGGCGGCTACGCCTACAACAGCTCGGGCGAGGGCAACGGCGTCATCCGCTTCAACGGCGTCTACAGCTCCATCGACTGGGTCATCGCCGACACCGAGTACTACGGCAACTTCACCATCGGCTTCGAGGGCGTGGCCGGCGCCAGCCAGGGCGTGCGCGCCACCAACACCGTGGTCGGCCCGTCCGACTATGTCGACGGCTTCGTCAACAACCAGGTGCAGAGCCTGGTCTACCTGAACGGCAGCCAGTCGACCTCGTACAACAACATCGTCGGCTACGCACCCGGCTACGCCAGCTATTACGGCGACTACACCGCGCTGCGCGAGCACATCAACTACGGCGGCGCAGCCCTCAACCTCGACTGGCCGACCGG
The DNA here is from genome assembly GCF_965250675.1 of Leptothrix sp. (in: b-proteobacteria). Classification (NCBI taxonomy): domain Bacteria; kingdom Pseudomonadati; phylum Pseudomonadota; class Betaproteobacteria; order Burkholderiales; family Sphaerotilaceae; genus Leptothrix; species Leptothrix sp. (in: b-proteobacteria). The sequence continues at coordinate 92,753 of NZ_CBDFPH010000001.1, read as the reverse complement.
CAGCAGCGTGGGTGGCTTCAACGACAAGGCCTCGGCGCTCTACATCGACGGCCAGACCGCCCGGGTCACGGTCTACGAACACGTCAACTACGGCGGCCGCAGCGAAACCTTTACCGCCAGCGACGGCTGGCTGGGCGACAACAGCATCGGCAACGACGTGGTGTCGAGCTACCGGGTCTGGGGCAACCGCTACGAGGACTTCAACAACTACGCCTACGACTGGACCTCGAAGACCCAGGACATGTACGACCAGCGCGTGCAGCTGTCGTACAGCCTGTCGACCCAGGCGCAGACGCTCTACGACTACCGCCCGGTCTACAAGACCAGCGTGCAGCAGGTCAAGGTCGAAAACCTGCAGACCGTCACGGTCTGGGAAGACCGGCCGGTCTATGCCGAGCAGAGCCGCCTGGTCACCGAGGCGGTCACCACCGTCGAGGCGGGCCGCGGCAGCGGCACGGTCGACTCCATCACCGCCGCCAACATCGTCATCGACGCCGGCCTGTCGGTCGTGCTGTCGGGCCGGCTGACCGCCGCCGACGCGCTCACCATCACCGCCCAGCAAGGCGTCAACCTGGCCGGGCGCGCCGCCAGCGGCCTGTTCAACGGCGTGGCCGTCAACGGCCAGCTCGGCACCACGCTGAGCGCCAACGTCATCCACCTGCAAGGGGGCAGCGCGATCAGCAGCGACGACTCGGCGCTGCTCAACGCCACCCAGGCTGCCGGCCAGGCCGCCGCGAGCGTGCGCCTGCAAGCGGGCGCCGAGCTGGTGCTGGGCGGACGCATCGGCGCCGCCAGCGGCGCCACGCTGGCCACGGTCGCGCTGGAGTCGGGCCGCAACGTCACGCTCAGCGGGCGCATCGACGCCGGCAGCATCCGCGTGCTGGCCGGTCTGGCGAGTGCGCGCGACGGCAGCATCAGCGCCGACCGCGACGCCGTGCTGACCGCCCAGACGGGCGACCTGACGCTGACCGCCGGCCAGTACGGTGGCGACATCCTCTTGTCCGCCTCCACCCTGACCGCTGCGGCGGCGGGCCGCGCGGTGTCGTTGACGGCCGCCTCCGGCGCCGTCACCCAGAGCACCCTCGCCGCCACCGATCCGGACAGCGGCGCGCCGCTGCAGCTGATCTCGGGTCTGGTCAGCGCCAGCCACCTGACGGTGCAGGCCGAGACCGCCATCCGCCTGCAGAGCCGCGTCGCCACGGTCGACCGCCTCGCGCTGTCGGGCGCAGGCCAGATCGAGCTGGTCAACCTGACCGACCTGGTCGTCACCGAAGCCGTCGCCTTCGACGGCGCCATCCTGATCGACAACGACGGCGCGCTCACGGTCCGTGCTGCCACCACCCAGGGCGCGGGCGACGGCAACGACATCGTGCTGCAGACCTTTGCCAGCGGTCCGGGCAACCCGGCGGCGTTGAGCGTGGGCCATCTGCTCAACAGCGGTCGCGGCGACGTTGTGCTGCATGCCGAAGGTGCGCTCAGCAGCCTGGCCGGCACCGGCATCACGGCCGACGAACTGCGCATCTACGCGGCCGTGCAGGACGCGACGGCCGGCAGCGCCCTCGTCATGCTCAGCAGCAACGTGGCCACGCTGGCCATCGCCACCCGCGGCAGCGGCGACGTGCGCATCGCCCAGGGCACGCGCCATCTGGCCGTCACCGACAGCCGCATCGACAGCGGCGACTTCACGCTCACGGCCGACGGCCAGGTCGACCTGGTCGACCTGGTGCTGGCCTCCAACCTCGACGCCCACACGCTCAGCGTCACCGCCACCGGCGACGTGCTGGTACGCCATGCCTCGGCGGGTCTTTACCTCGCGACGGCGGCCGATGCACCGCGCGTCGACCGCAACGGCGACGGCGACACCCTCGACGCCGGCGACCTGCCGGCCACCCGGGTGAGCTCGGCGGGCGACATCGTCATCACCTCCACCGCCGGCCAGATCGTCGAGGCCGGCAACGACGCCGCCGTCGACCTGGTCGCCGATCGCCTGACGCTGCGTGCCGCCACCGGCATCACCGGCATCGAGATGGCGGTCAACACGCTCGACGCGGTGACCAGCACCGGCCACATCGAGCTGTCCGACCGGGACGGCGCGCTGGAAACCTCGCTGGGCTTCGAGGTCATCCAGGCGCTGACGGCCAAGTCGGCCACGGTCGGGGCGATCACGAACACGGTCAGCCTGAGCGCCAGCGCCACGCTGCGCGTCGGCGCAGCCGGCCTGGTGCGCGGCGACATGCTCCGCCTGAGCAGCACGGCCGACTCAGTCATCGTCAGCCAACCGGCGGGCGCGGCCGACACGCTGGACTACAACGGCGGCGTCGCTTTCGCGGCGGCGCAGGACCTGCAGCTCTACCGCTTCTTCAACGCCACCACCTGGATGGAATACCGCGCCGGCAATGCCTTTGCCTTCGGCACGGCCCAGCTCAATGCCAGCGGCCAGGTGGTCTCCTCCACCTTGAGCGAAACCCTGCCGGCCACGCTGAGCGCGGACACGCTGATCCTGGCCACCGGCGGCACGCTCAGCCTGAACGGCAGCCTCACCGCCGGCAGCCGGCTGGAACTCGTCGCGGGCGAGGACGTGCTGCTGCGCGGCAGCGTCAACGCGGGCCACGGCCATGCGTCGATCGGGCAGTTCATCGTCACCGCACGGGGGGAGCGCAACGCATCCAAGGCGGTCGACTTCAACAACACCGGCGTCTACACCACGGTGTCGCAGCCGACCGGTTTCATCGACATCCAGCTGGCGACGCTGCCGGCCGAGAACTTCCAGCTGCGTGCGCTGCGCGACATCGCGCTGGCCGTCAGCAGCGACCTGACGCTGAGCGGCTTCATCGGCGGCCTGCAGGCCTACGACCCGGCCGCCAACGTCGACCTGCGCGTCGGCGGCACGCTCAGCGTGCTCGGCGGCATCGTCGCCGCCAATGCGGCGCAGGGTGGCGACGTCAACGTGATGGCGGCCTCGGTGGCGGCCGACGGGGCCTCGGTCTTCATTGCCGATCACCTCGACATCAGCGCACGCAACGGCGTGCTGCTGAACACGCTGGTCAACAGCCTGGCGGTCGCGTCGACCGTGGCGGGCGACATCATCGTCAACGAGGCCACCGGCCTGACGGTGAATTCGGTGGTGGCCGCCAACGGCGCCATCCGCATCAAGACCGGCGGCGAGACCTGGGTGCGCGAGATCCGCAACCTGGCCGACCAGGCCGGCGACGACATCGAGTTGCGCATCGGTGGCGCGCTGCACGTCGACCTGATCGAGGCCGGCGTGCTGGCCGGTGCCAACAAGGCGCACGGCTCGATCACGGTCGAGGCGACCGGCAACATCGACGAGTGGCAGGCGCTGGTGCGCGATGCCGCCGGCAACGTCACCGGCACGGCCTACGACCAGGGCTCGGCCGACCTGTACGGCTACGACGTCACGCTGATCGGCAACGCCGTGCCGGCCGCCAAGCTGCTGCAATCGGCCAGCGATGCCGGCAGCAGCGCCGAGGTCGAGGTGCGCGTCATCTCCGGCGCCAGCAACGCCTTCACCGTCACGACCGACGGCCGCACGCTCAACGAAGCCGCCGCCCAGAGCTCGGGCGGTGGTGTCATCCGCCTGAGCACGAGCGCGCTGACGCCGGCCGGCAGCAACGCCGCGCAGACCAGCGTGCTGCGCTTCGGCAACATCATCGCCGCCGGCCAGACCTGGAGCGTGACCGTCAACGGCATCACCAGCTCGGTGGTGGCCGGCGCCGGCGAAAGCTTGCCCGACCTGCTGCAGCGCCTGGCCACGGCGTTGACGGACGAGCCGGCCCACGCCATCACCGCCAGCGTCGACGCCGGCCAGTTCGCACTGGTGCTGACCGCACAGGCGCTCAACACCGCCTTCAGCGTCGACGCGGCCACGGTCAGCGAGACCATCACCAGCCTGCGCCCCGATGCCGTCGCCAACGACGGCAACACCCCCACCACCGCTGCCGGCAGCACGCAGGCGCAGCGCAGCGTGGTCGAGTTCGGCGCGGGCGCGACGCTGGCCGCCGGCCAGCAGGTCAGCGTGGTCGTCAACGGCCACGCGTACGCAGCGGCGCCAGGCGACAACGCCACGCTCTGGATCACCGGCGCCGGCAGCGCCGCCATCACGGTGGACGTCCAGGAATGGGCGGCCACCACGGCGCTGGGCAGTGCCAGCGCCAGCGCCGTCAGCGGCGAGCAAACGCCACCCGCGCGCACCCTCGACGTGGCCGGCCTGACGGCCCAGGCCGGCGCACGCTACGTCGTCAGCGTCGGCACGGTCAGCGTGAGCGTCGACTACGCCAGCGGCAGCCTGGCCGCGCAGATCACGGCCGCGCTGAACGCCACGCCCGCGCTGGACGCCAGCCTGGCCGGCAACGTGATCACGCTCAGCGACGCCGCCGTCGGGGGCGTCGATCCGCTCACCGACGCCATCAGCGTCACGGTGCAGACGCTGCAGCCGGTGACCGAAGCCGGCCTGGCCCAGGTCGGCGCCACCAGCGACGCCGGCCAGCGCGTCAGCCTGACCGGCCTGCCGGTACGGGCCGACCTGCAGTACCGCATCAACATCGGCGGCACCGCCTACACGCTCACCGCCACCGGAACGGACACCCTGGCCAGCGTGGCCAACAGCCTGGCCAGCCTGATCGATGCCGATGCGACCTACGCCGCCACGGCCACCACCGACACGGTGGCGGCCACCTGGACGGCGGTCTCGGCAGCGCTGCAGGCGCAGATCGAGCGCGGTGAAGCCGTCAGCGTCTGGCACGCCCGCCCGATCGACTTCAGCGGGGCCGTGACGGGCGGCAGCAGCGCCGTCACCTACACGCTGACGGTGGGCAACGACACCGTCAGCGCCACCCTGGCTGCGGCCGATGCCGACAGCTCACCCGCCGACCGCGCCCGCGCGGTCGCGGCGGCGCTCGCCGCGCTCACCACGGCCGGTGCGCCCACCTACGGCATCGAAGTGATCGGTGACGTGCTGTGGATCACCCGGGGCGCCGACAACGCCGTCGTCAGCATCGCCAGCAGCAACCCGGCCGACGTGCTGGTGACACACAGCGCCGAGGTCGACGCCCGCCGCCTGACCCTGGTCGCCAACGCCACCAACACGCCCTTCAGCGTGCAGGGCGCCGCCCTCGCGGCGGCCAACGCCGTGAGCGACAACGGCAGCGTGCCGAGCGTGGTCGCCGCACCCGGCGTGGCCCAGGTGAGCGACTTCGTCTTTGCCGGGGCCGCACCGGTCGCCGGCCTGAGCTACACGGTCATCCTCGATGGCAAGGCCTACGGCGCCCAGGTGGGCGTCAATGCCGCGCTGACCTTCGGCGCGGCCGAACGCGATACCGCCATCAGCCTGAGCATGACCGACGACGCGGGCGTGCCCGTCAGCGATGCCGGCACCCTGGCCTGGCTGGCCGGCCTGCGCCTCACGCCCGCCGGCAGCACGCTGCCGCGCACGCTCGACCTGAGCGGCATGGCCGACGTGCCGGCGGGCGAGACCCGCCAGTTCCTGCTCAGCGTCGGCGACGTGCAGGTGAGTCACCTCGCCACCGCCGGCAGCACGCCCACCCAGGTGCTCGACGGCCTGGTGACGGCACTGGCCGAGCGTGGCATCACCGCGACCGCTGCCGTCTCGACCGTGGCCGCCAGCTGGGCCGGCGTGCTCGGCCAGCTGGGCGAGCGCATCGCCGCCGACGGCACCGTCAGCACCAACGTCGACGCCACCGCCCGCCAGCTCACGCTGACGGCGACGGCCGCCAACACGCCGTTTGCCGTGCAGTCGGCCAGCGTCAGCGACCGCAGCCTGCTGACCCGCGATCCGGCACTTGCCGTGGTGCAAGCCGGCCAGGACGCCTTCCAGAGCAACACCGTGGTCTTCGCCGCCGAAGGCGCGGCTGCGGGCTACACCCTGACCGCAGGCCACCGCTTCACGGTGGCGGTCAACGGCCGCAGTTACACCGCCACCATCGGCCAGGCCGGCGTGGTGGAGAACAGCTGGGCTGCGGTGCTGGGTCAGTTGCAGAGCCTGATCACCGCCGGCGAAGACGCCGCCTACACGGCCGACCAGGCTGCGGCCACAGCGGCCGGCGTGCCCTTCGTCGGCACGCGCCTGGCCGTCAGCATGGACGCCACGGCGCGCAGCCTGACGATCAGCGCACTCACGCTCAACGCCAGCTTCGTCGTCAGCGACGCGCAGGTGGTGTTCGCAGGCGTGCAGGCGGTGACCGGTGCGGTCACCGAGGCCGGTGCGACGCCGCAAGTCGCCGCCGGCCAGCTGCAGGCCCAGGTCAGCAGCGTCGCCTTCTCGGGCTCGCCGCGTGCCGGCGTCGGCTACACGATCAGCGTCAACGGCAGCGCCACCACGGTGGCCGTGGGCGAGATGGTCAACGGCGCCAGCGTCACGGCCGACTGGACTGCGGTGCTGGCGGCGCTGAAGTTCAAGCTCGATGCCGGTGGGGTGGTCAGCGCGGCCTTCGACGCCACGCTGCAGACCCTGACGCTGACGGCGGTCCAGGCCAACCTCGGTTTCAGCGTGTCGGCCTCGGCGCGCGACAGCAATGTCTCGCTGCTGCAGGTCACGGGCAACTATGTGCTGGTGGTGCCCGACCGGGCGCCCGGCAGCTACGGCCTGAAGTCGGTCGGCGGCAGCCTCACGGTCGTCAACCTGCCGACCCATGCCGGCGAAACCCTGACGCTGGCGGCCGACAACGCGCTGGTCGTGGTCTCGCCGCTCGACGTCGGTGCCAGCGGCAGCATCAGCCTGGCCGCCGGCCAGGGCCTGACGCTGGGCGGCACGGTCACCGCCGGCAGCCTGGACGTCCGCGCGGGCGACCAGCTCACGCTGACCACCGCAGTCAGCAACCTGTCGGTGCAGCTGAGCACGCCGGCCGGCGCGGCCAGCAAGAGCAACTTCACGCTGCTGCAGCTCGATGCGGGCAGCCCCGACCTGGCGATCAGCACGATCACGCTCGACGGCGGCGATATCGACATCGAGGCCGACGGCGACATCGTCATCGGCCAGATCATCGGCAGCGCCGGCACGGTGCGGCTGGTCTCGCGCACCGGCCGCGTGGTGGTGCAGGGCCTGGCCGACGCAAATGCGCTGGTCATCGAGGCGGCGCAGGGCGTGACGCTCGGCGGCGCGGGCCGCAGCATCGACGTCGACACCCTCGACGTCCAGGCCGGCGGCGACATCGACGTGGTCGACGCCAGCGGCCTGACGGTGCAGCGCATCGTCAGCAGCGGCCAGGGCGCGGTGTCGGTGCAAACCGGCGGCGCGCTGGTGCTGGACGGCGCGATCACCGCCGCCGGCGCCAACGCAGTCACGCTGCGCAGCAGCGCCGGCGGCATCACGCTCAACCAGGCCATCCGCGCCGCAGCGGGCGCGATCACGCTCGACGCGGCCAACGGCCTGGTGCTGGCCGACATCGGCGACCTCACCACCACCAGCGGCGCCATCCACCTGGATGCCGGCACCGGTGCGCTGCGCATGAGCGGCGAGACCGTGGTCGACGCCGGCAGCGGCGCGCTCGACCTGAGCGCGGCCGGCACGGTCACGCTCGGCCATCTGCGCACCACCCACGGCGGCGATCTGCGCATCGAAGCGGGCGGCCTGTTCGCCGCCGCCGATGCCAGCCACACCGTCATTTCAGCCGCCAACGCCCGGCTGCTGGTTCTCTCCAGCGGCGGCATCGGCGCGCTGCTTCAACCGATCGAAACCCAGGTCAACACCATGGATCTCCTGAACACAGGCAGCGGGGACATCTCTGTCATCGAAGTCGATGCACTCGCGCTCGACCAGGTGCAGCAGCAGGCAGCCGGCGACGTGCAGATCCGCACCCAGGGCGGCGACATCGACGTGCTGGCGCTGGGCATCACCAGCTCAGCCGGCGGCAACGTCGAGCTCTACGCCGGCGCCGGCGCCGTCACCCTCGACGGTGCAGGCATTGCCACCAGCGGTGGCAGTGTCAGCGTGGTCGCCGAAAACGGCGACCTGACGCTGGCCGCCGGCATTCATGTGGCAGGCAGCGGCGACATCCTGCTGCGCGCCACCCAGGGCGACATCCTCACCGCGTCGACCGACGCGCAGTGGCTGCGCCAGGCCGACGGCAGCTTCGACCCCGACCTGAACTGGGCGCTGCTGAACGGCCGCTTCAGCGTCGACGTGGCCACCGGCGAGGTCACGGCGAGCTACCTCAGCAGCGCCGACAGCCTGCTGCACGGCCTGGTCAACGGCGACGTGCTGCGCGCCGCCGGCGGCGCCTATGTGCAGACCACCGAGGGCCAGCTCAGCCTGCTGGCCAGCGGTGGCATCGGCCAGAACGTGGCCGGCTTCACCTACAGCCCGCTGGCGATCTATGCCGACGCCGCCACGCTGGTGGCGTCGAGCACCTCGCGCGCCGACGTGGCCGTCATCACCACCGACGCGGTGGGCGTGGGCAGCGCGGCGCCCGACGCCTCGGGCTCGCGCGGCGGCGCCACCCAGGTCAACAGCCTGTCGGGCACGCAGACCATCCAGGGCGCGGTCGACGCGGCCGGCGAGGACATCACCGTCGCGGCCGACGACGTCGACATCGACGCGCCGATCCGCAGCGCCGACGCGACGCTGACGATCAAGCCCAACAACCCGACCCGCGCCATCGTCCTGGGCGACCTGGTCACCAATGCCGACCAGACGCTGGCGGTCAATGCCGGCGTGCTGGCCACGCAGACGCTCAACCTCGACCGCGCCGACCTCGGCAACATCGGTGCCGGCCTGGGCGGGCTGGTGATCGGTGCCAGCGGCAGCGCCAACCCGATCTACCTGACCAGCAGCGATCCCGGCCAGGCCCTGGTGCTCAACGCCCCGACGACGCTGTACTCGGACGGCAGCGGCGGCTCGATCCTGATCGGTGCCGACCTGATGCTGCCGTCGCTGATGATCTTCGGCTCCGGCGAGACCACCACGCTGACGGGCACGACCACGGTCACCAGCGGCTCGGCCATCATCAACGACTCGGCCCGCGTGCGGGGCAGCTACAGCATTGCCGCCACCACCGCAGCCAACAGCGACATCGTTTTCGGCCAGTCGGGCCACAACTTCTTCGTCGTCGGCGACGGCCCGGCCACCACCGACACGCTGAACCTGGCGGCCAGCGGCAACATCGAGTTCATCGCGCGCTTCATGGGCGCCGACAGCGGCGAGGCCGGGGCAGACTACCTGGATGGCCTGACCATCACGACCGCGCGTGACGTGACCTTCGACGAGGAAGTCGTCATCGACGGCAGCATCCTCATCAACGCCACCGGCACCGTCACCTTCACCAAGGGCGTGCGCCTGCTGGGCGGCGGCAGCCTGTCGATCACCGGCGCCAGCCAGATCAACTTCGCCATCGGCAGTTCGGTCACGCTCGAAGGCGGCGGCAACCTGCTGCTCGAAGCCAACGAGATCACCTTGGCGATGGCCGAGGAGTCGGTGCAGGGCACCGGCTCGGTCACGTTGCGCCCGACCACCCGGACCCAGGCCATCGCGGTGGCTTCGCCCTCGGGCATCGGCACGACCGACGTGCTCAACCTCGACACCACCGAACTGCTGACGCTGCGCGAAGGCTTCAGCAGCATCACCATCGGACACGCCACCGGCGGCCATGCCGACGTGGCCGCCGCCGCCAGCCTGGTGACGATCGGCGCCAACGGCGCCGCCGAAGCGCTGACCTTCCGCGACAGCACCGCCATCTACGGCGGCAGCATCACGGTCAGCGACTACAGCGCCGCCGGCACCGTGCTGCGCATGGGCGCGGCCGACACGCTCAAGCTCGACGCGGTCAACAACATCCAGATCTTCAACGAGATCGAAGCCGACTCGATCACGCTGGTCTCGGCGCAGGGCAGCGTCTCGCAAGGCGATGTCGCCAACGACCAGAAGCTGGGAGAGGCACTGCGCAGCCTGGAACTGGTGGTGCAGGCCCAGGCCGGCGTCAACCTGGCCTCGATCGAGACCCCGCTGCTGTCGGTGGCCAACGCCGGCAGCGGCGACATCGTGCTGGGCGTCAACGGCGTGCGCTCGCAGGCACCGATCGGCCGCTTCGACGCCACCCAGATCAGCGGCGACGTCGCCGTGGCACGCCTGCAGCAGACCTCGGCCGCCGCCAGCGGCAAGATCGAACTGACCGCACGCGGCGGCAGCGTCACCGTGCTGGGCGGCAACGTCAGCAACGCCGCAGCGCTCACGCTCAACGGCACGGCCACGGCGGGCGTCAGCAACGCCGCCAGCGGCACGCTGCTGCTGGCGGTCCAGGGCAGCGGTGAAGACCTGCTGATCAACCAGGCCGTCACCAGCCGTGGCGCGCTGACGCTGAGCGCGGCCGACGCCCTCACCACCGCCGCCGGCGTCCATCTGCAGGCCACGGCCACGGGCAGCGACATCAGCCTGAGCGCCGGCACCGGCGCCATCAGCCAGGGCGGCGACATCACCTCGGGCAGCCTGGGCAGCACCGGCGGTCTGGTCAGCCTGGCGGCGGGCGGCGCCATCACCATGGTCGACGGCACGTCCATCACCTCGGTGGGCACCAGCGGACGCGCCAGCCTGCAGGCCGGCGGCCCTATCGCGCTCAGCCATGTGGCGGTGACGAGCAGCGTCTCGGCCACCAGCACCGGCGGCGCCATCAGCGACAACCTCACCGGCAACGGCCTCAACCTCGACGGCGACGCCGCCGCCGCACTGCTGTTCGCGGCCAGCGGCATCGGCAGCGCTGCCACGCCGCTGCGCACCCAGGTCGCCAGCCTGGTCGCCACCGACACCAGCAGCGGTGGGGTCTACATCGTCGAAGCCACCAGCCTGACCATTGCGGACAGCCTGCCGCTGGGCCTGAGCCTGGCCGGCGTCACCGCCGACGCGGGCGTGGTCTCGCTGGTGCTCACCAGCGGTGACCTCTCGGTCATCGGCGGCATCAGCAGCACGGCCAGCGGCACCGGCAACAGCGGCAACATCCTGCTGCAGACCTTGTCCGGCAGCATCGCCGTCAACGCCGACATCGGCTCGACCAGCGGCCATATCTCGCTGCGGGCGAGCGGCGGCGTCGACATCGGCACGGCAGCCGAAGGCGTGTCCATCAGCACGCTGGCGGCCGGCAAGTCGATCGATGTGCAGGCCAGCGCAGGGGCCGTCACCATGGGCACGAGCGCCAGCCTGGCCGCCAACAGCGGCGCGGTGCGCGTGGCGGCCAGCGGCAATCTGGTGCTCGGCCTGGTCGATGTCGGCAACGCCGGCACGGCCAGCCTGACCGCCGGCGGCGCCATCCTCGACGCCGATGCCGATGCAGCCAGCCAACTCGTCAACCTGCGCGGCCAGTCCGCCCGCCTGGACGCCGCCAGCGGCGTCGGCAGCGGCGCCAATGCGCTCGAACTCGACCTGGCCCAACTGGCCGCCCGAAGCACGGCCAGCGGCGGCCTCTTCTTCAGCGAACGCGACGCCCTGAGCGTGACCAGCGTGGCCGCCACCAGCGTGCAGCGTGTCGCGGCCGACGGCAGCAGCGCGGCCGTGACCGACGCCGCCGCACTCACCGGCCTGACGGCGGCCAGCGACGCCGCCATCGTGCTGCGCAACGGCACGGCCGTGGCCGGCAACCTGACGGTCGACGCGGCCCTCGGCGCACCGGGCGCGGGCGCCGTGCTGCTGCAGGCGCTCAACGGCGCCCTGATCGTCAATGCCGACGTCGATGCCGGCACCGGCGCGCTCAGCGCGCTGGCCAGCGGCGACCTGAGCCTGGCGGCCACGGCCGACCTGCTCAGCGGCGCCACCCTCGACCTGCGCGCCGGCTCGATCACGATGAGCCATGGCGCCACCGTGCGCAGCAGCGACGGCGGCAACATCCGCATCGTGTCGACGGGCACGCTGCAACTGGGCGCCCTGAGCACCACGGCGGACGTGAGCCTGAGTGCGAGCTCCATCACCGATGCCTTCGTCAGCGGCACCGACTCGGTCAACGTCACGGCCGACGAGCTGCGCATCACCACCACCGGCACCGCCTCGGGCGACGGCGCGGGCACGGGCGCAAACGCGATCGAGACCGCCGTCACCACGCTGGCGGCCAGCATCGCCGGCACCGGCTCGGGCGGCCTCTTCATCCGCGAGGCCGACGCCCTGCAGATCGGCACGCTCAACGCGATCAACGTCACCCAGGTCGGCTCGGATGGCGTCACGCTCACCGCCACCAGCGATGCAGCGCAGAGCAATGTCGTCAGCGGCGCGAACCTGATCCTCACGACCACGGTCGGCAGCATCCGCTCGCTGGCCGGCGGGGCGATCACGGCCAGCGGCAACGTGCTGCTGCAAGCCGGTGGCGCCACGTCCGACCTGACGCTGGGCGCCAGCCTCACCAACACGCTCGGCGGCGGCCACACCAGCCTGAACGCCGGGCGCGACCTGCTGCTCGACGCCAGCGTCAGCGCGCTGGAGGCGGGCAAGAGCATCGACCTCGTGGCCACGCGCCACATCGTCATGGCCGATGCCACGGCCGTCACCAGTGCCAACGGCCACATCAGCCTGGCGACGACGACCGGCAACATCACGGTCGAGACCCTCAGCGCCGGCTCCGGCAGCGTGATCGCCAACGCCAGCGGCAGCGTGATCGACCAGGACAGCGACGCCGACGGCGCCGCCCCGGCCGACATCAGCGCCGCAGGCCTCATCCTGCAGGCGGGCAACGCCATCGGCAGCGGCAGCAACGCCCTGGAGACCGCCGTCACCACGCTGAGCGCGCGGGCCGGCGCCGGCGGGCTGTTCCTCAGCGAGGCCGATGGCCTGAGCGTCGACACCCTGACCGTGCAGGTCAGCCGCGTCGACAGCGCGGCGCTGGCCACGCTCACCACCCACGCGGCACAGTCCGATCTGGCGACCACCGCCGGCGGCGCGCTGGTGCTGCAAAGCACCACGGGCGATCTGGTGCTCAGCGACAACGTCAGCGCCGCTGGCGCGGTACGGATCCAGGCCACGAGCGGCGCGATCACGCAGAACAACCTGATCGACGCCGGCAGCGGCGCGCTCAGCCTGATCGCCGGCAGCAGCTACACCCAGAAGGCCGCGATCACGACCACCGGCAGCGGCACGGTCGACCTGCGTGCGGGCAGCAACATCACGATGGACGATGGCACGGCCATCAGCGCGGACGCCAACATCCGCATCGTGGCGGGCACCACCCTGCAGCTGGGCGCCGTGAGCACCACCGGCGACGTCAGCCTGAGCGCCGGCCGCCTCACCGATGCCTTCGTCAGCGGCACCGACTCGGTCAACGTCACGGCCGACGAGCTGCGCATCACCACCACCGGCACCGCCTCGGGCGACGGCGCGGGCACAGGCGCGAACGCGATCGAGACCGCCGTCACCACGCTGGCGGCCAGCATCGCCGGCACCGGCTCGGGCGGCCTCTTCATCCGCGAGGCCGACGCCCTGCAGATCGGCACGCTCAACGCGATCAACGTCACCCAGGTCGGCTCGGATGGCGTCACGCTCACCGCCACCAGCGATGCAGCGCAGAGCAATGTCGTCAGCGGCGCGAACCTGATCCTCACGACCACGGTCGGCGGCCTGAGCACCCTGGCCGGCGGCGCGATCACGGCCAGCGGCAACGTGCTGCTGCAAGCCGGTGGCGCCACGTCCGACCTGACGCTGGGCGCCAGCCTCACCAACACGCTCGGCGGCGGCCACACCAGCCTGAACGCCGGGCGCGACCTGCTGCTCGACGCCAGCGTCAGCGCGCTGGAGGCGGGCAAGAGCATCGACCTCGTGGCCACGCGCCACATCGTCATGGCCGATGCCACGGCCGTCACCAGTGCCAACGGCCACATCAGCCTGGCGACGACGACCGGCAACATCACGGTCGAGACCCTCAGCGCCGGCTCCGGCAGCGTGATCGCCAACGCCAGCGGCAGCGTGATCGACCAGGACAGCGACGCCGACGGCGCCGCCCCGGCCGACATCAGCGCCGCCGGCATGATCCTGCAGGCGGGCAACGCCATCGGCAGCGGCAGCAACGCCCTGGAGACCGCCGTCACCACGCTGAGCGCGCGGGCCGGCGCCGGCGGGCTGTTCCTCAGCGAGGCCGATGGCCTGACCGTCGACACCCTGACCGTGCAGGTCAGCCGCGTCGACAGCGCGGCGCTGGCCACGCTCACCACCCACGCGGCACAGTCCGATCTGGCGACCACCGCCGGCGGCGCGCTGGTGCTGCAAAGCACCACGGGCGATCTGGTGCTCAGCGACAACGTCAGCGCCGCTGGCGCGGGCGCCGTGTTGATCCAGGCCACGAGCGGCGCGATCACGCAGAACAACCTGATCGACGCCGGCAGCGGCGCGCTCAGCCTGATCGCCGGCAGCAGCTACACCCAGAAGGCCGCGATCACGACCACCGGCAGCGGCACGATCGACCTGCGTGCGGGCAGCAGCTTCACGATGGACGATGGCACGGCCATCAGCGCGGACGCCAACATCCGCATCGTGGCGGGCACCACCCTGCAGCTGGGTGCCGTGAGCACCACAGGCGACGTCAGCCTGAGCGCCGGCCGCCTCACCGATGCAGGCACCGGCGGCACCGACTCGGTCAACGTCACGGCCGACGAGCTGCGCATCACCACCACCGGCACCGCCTCGGGCGACGGCGCGGGCACAGGCGCGAACGCGATCGAGACCGCCGTCACCACGCTGGCGGCCAGCATCGCCGGCACCGGCTCGGGCGGCCTCTTCATCCGCGAGGCCGACGCCCTGCAGATCGGCACGCTCAACGCGATCAACGTCACCCAGGTCGGCTCGGATGGCGTCACGCTCACCGCCACCAGCGATGCAGCGCAGAGCAATGTCGTCAGCGGCGCGAACCTGATCCTCACGACCACGGCCGGCGGCCTGAGCACCCTGGCCGGCGGCGCGATCACGGCCAGCGGCAACGTGCTGCTGCAAGCCGGCGGCGCCACGTCCGACCTGACGCTGGGCGCCAGCCTCACCAACACGCTCGGCGGCGGCCACACCAGCCTGAACGCCGGGCGCGACCTGCTGCTCGACGCCAGCGTCAGCGCGCTGGAGGCGGGCAAGAGCATCGACCTCGTGGCCACGCGCCACATCGTCATGGCCGATGCCACAGCCGTCACCAGTGCCAACGGCCACATCAGCCTGGCGGCGACGACCGGCAACATCACGGTGGAGACCCTCAGCGCCGGCTCCGGCAGCGTGAGTCTGGTGGCCAACACGGTGTCGACCGACGGCAGCGCCGGCCACCTCATCGACCGCGACGGCCTGCTGGCCGAAGACGCCGAGGTCGACATCAGCGCGGCGGGCCTGATCCTGAAAGCGGGCACGGCCATCGGCACGGGCGCCAACCACCTGGAAGTCTCGGTCGACACGCTCAGCGCGCGTGCAGGCGACGGCGGCGTCTTCCTGAGCGAAAGCAACGGCGTGGCGGTCAACACCCTGACCATCGCGGTCCACCGCGTCTCTGCCGATGCCAGCGTGCCGTTGACGCCCAGCGGCACGGCAACCGTGACGCAGCAGGACCTGGTCGTGACCGGCGTCGGCGCCCTGGTGCTCGACGTCGCAACCGGCGACCTCACGGTCAACGCCGGCACGGCCAACACCTCGGGCGTGCTGGTCGGCGCGGGCGCGGTGCGCCTGAACGCACAGACCGGCAACTTGGCACTGAATGCCGGCCTGATCAGCACCGGCGGCAGCGCGATCAGCCTGCACGCCAGCGCGGCCCTCAGCCAGGCCAGTGCCGGCAGCATCAGCACCACGGGCGCGGCCAGCATCGACGTGACGGCCGGTGCGGCCATCACCATGGCCCACGGCGCAAGCGCCAGCACCGACGGCGGCAACATCCGCTACAGCGCCGGTGCCGCGCTGCAACTCGGCGCGCTGGCCACCACGGGCAACGTCAGCCTGGCCGCCTCGACGGTCAGCGACGCCGGCTCGGGCGGCAGCGACACGGTCAACGTGACGGCCGACCAGCTGCGCATCGTCACCACGGGCACGGCGACTGGCAACGGCGCCGGCAGCGGTGCCAATGCGCTGGAAACCCGCGTCAGCCGCCTGGCAGCCGACGTGGCCGGCACGGGCACCGGGGGCCTCTTCCTGAGCGAAACCGACGCGATCGACATCGGCGGCCTGGAGGCGATCAACGTCGTGCAGGTCGGCCGTGACGGCTCGGTCAGCACGCTGAGCATCGATGCGGCCCTGGCAGGCCTGGCTTCGGCCAGCCACCTGAGCCTGGGCACGATCGACGGCGCCATCCGCACGCTGGCAGGCAGCGGCACGGTCAACACGGCCGGCAACCTGCTGCTCAGCGCGGGCGGCACCGCCAGCAGCCTGACGCTGGGTGCGGCACTCGGCAGCCGTGACGGGGCCATCAGCCTGCTGGCGACCGGCGCCCTGAACCTGCTGGCAGATGGCGACGTGCGGGCCGACGGCCCGGCCGCCACCGCCAGCGTCGACCTGGCCGCCGGCAGCGTGATCAGCATGGCCGACGGCGCCGTGGTGCAGAGCGCGGGCGGCAACATCCGCGCCGCCGCGACCGGCGACATCACGGTGGGCGTGCTCGACGCGCGCAGCAGCACCGACCGCAGCAGCGGCCTGCTGACCGGCCAGGCCTCGACCTGGGGTGCGGTCAGCCTCATCAGCAGCGGCGGCAGCGTGCTCGACAACGCCGGCGACAGCACGGTCACCGACGTCTACGCCCGCGCGCTGCGCCTGAACGCCGTGGCGACCAGCCACGGTGCAGGCCAGGCCGGCAATGCACTCGAAACCGAAACCGCGCTGCTCAGCGCCACGTCCGGCGCTGGCGGCGTCTTCATCAGCGACGCCAGCGACGTCACCATCGACCGGTTGGCAGCGATCTCGGTCCAGCGCGTGGCCATCCATGCCGGCACCTCGACGGCACAGACCACCGACGCAGCGCAGGAAGACCTGCTCGTTGCCGGCAACGGCGCGGCCGTGCTGCAGGCACGCAGCGGTGGCATCACCGTCAACGCCGGCACGGCGGGCAGCAGTGGCATCAGCCTGGCAGACAGCAGCACCGTGCTGCTGCAGACCCTGGCCGCCGACGGCGACATCACCTTGAACGCCGACGTGGTCAGCACCAGCGGTGCGATCAGCCTGCTGGCGGGCCGCCACATCGGCCTGACCGCCGGTGCCGATGTGCGCACCGGCGGCACCGGCACGCTCGACCTGCTGGCCGGCACCGGCTCGGTGTCGATGAGCGACACCAGCCAGGCCGCCGCCACCCGCGGCGACGTGCGCGTGCAGGCGGCCCAGGACATCGTGCTGGGCGGCATCGCCACCAGCGCCAACGCCAGCCTGACGGCCACGGCCGGCTCGATCCTCGACGGCGGCGACAGCCTCATCGACGTGGCCGCCAGCGGTCTGCGCCTGAGCGCAGGCACCGGCGTGGGCACGGCGGCGAACGCGATCGACACCCAGGTCGCGACGCTCGGCGCCCGCGCGGGCAGCGGTGGCGTCTTCGTGCTCGAAGCCGATGGCCTGGCCATCGACGACGTGGTCACCAGCGCCAACGGCGCGATCGTGATCCGCAGCAGCACCGGCGCCTTGACGCTCAACGACGGCGGCGCCATCAGCGCGAACGGCACGGGCACCGTGCTGCTGCAGACCCTGGCCGCCGACGGCGACATCACCTTGAACGCCGACGTGGTCAGCACCAGCGGTGCGATCAGCCTGCTGGCGGGCCGCCACCTCGGCCTGACCGCCGGTGCCGATGTGCGCACCGGCGGCACCGGCACGCTCGACCTGCTGGCCGGCACCGGCTCGGTATCGATGAGCGACACCAGTCTGGCGGTCAGCGCCAGCGGCGACGTGCGCGTGCAGGCGGCCCAGGACATCGTGCTGGGCGGCATCGCCACCAGCGCCAACGCCAGCCTGACGGCCACGGCCGGCTCGATCCTCGACGGCGGCGACAGCCTCATCGACGTGGCCGCCAGCGGTCTGCGCCTGAGCGCAGGCACCGGCGTGGGCACGGCGGCGAACGCGATCGACACCCAGGTCGCGACGCTCGGCGCCCGCGCGGGCAGCGGTGGCGTCTTCGTGCTCGAAGCCGATGGCCTGGCCATCGACGACGTGGTCACCAGCGCCAACGGCGCGATCGTGATCCGCAGCAGCACCGGCGCCTTGACGCTCAACGACGGCGGCGCCATCAGCGCGAACGGCACGGGCACCGTGCTGCTGCAGACCCTGGCCGCCGACGGCGACATCGCCTTGAACGCCGACGTGGTCAGCACCAGCGGTGCGATCAGCCTGCTGGCGGGCCGCCACCTCGGCCTGGCGGCAGGCACCGACCTGAGCAACGGTGGCGCCAGCATCGACCTTGACGCGGCTGCCCGCCTGTCCATGGCGGGCAGCGCGACAGCCCGGGCCGTGGGAGGCAGTCTGCGGGCCCATGCCGGTGGCGACATCGTGCTGGGCGCGCTGAGCGCCGACGCACTGAGCGTGCGCGCCGATGCCGGTGCGATCAGCCGTGCGACGGGCAGCCTCACCAACCTGAGCGCGACCCAACTGCGCCTGCAGGCCAGCGGGGCGATCGGCGCGGTGCTGAATCCGCTCATGCTGGCGGCGGGCACGCTGTCGGCACACAGTGCAGGTGTGGGCTCGACGGGCATCTACATCCACGAAGCCGATGACGTGACCATCGATACGGTGGCCGTCAGCGTGGCGCGGGTGGATGCTGCAGGGGCCACGACGGCCGTGACCGACGCGGCCCAGTCCGACCTGGTGGCGCAAGCCGGTGGCGACATCGTGCTGCAGGCCAGTGGCCGCATCACGCTCAACGACGGCACCGGCCAGACCGACGGCGTGGCCGTGGCCACCGAGGGCGCCGGCAACGTGCGCCTGCTCAGCCTGGGTGGCGCGGCGACGGTCAACGCCGCCATCGTCACCGAGCAGGGCAACGTCGACCTGTCGACGCGCCAGAGCGTGATCTGGGGCGGCAACGGCCAGGTCACCAGCAACAGCCCGGCGACGGCCGGCACGCTGACCATCAAGCCGGTCAGCGCCGACCAGGCCATGACCATCGGCTCGACCCTGCCCAGCGGTCCCGCAGCCGGCCAGTGGTTCTTCAACACCACCGACCTGGGCCGGCTCGATCCGGGCTACGCGCTGGTCGTGATCGGTGGCGACACGCAGACCGGCAACATCACCATCGACGGCAGCGTCGACCCGGTGCGCTTCGACAGCCCGGTCGAGGTGCGCGCAGCGGCGGGTTCCACCGTCGTGCTGCGGGGCGATGTGCAAGCGGCTTCGCTGCTCGTCACCGGCGCGGCGCAGGTGGTGCTGAGCGACGCGAGATTGACCGCGACGGCCCCTGAAGGCATCCGCTTCAGCGGCACGGCCAGCCTGAGCGGCAACGTGGTGTTCAGCGCCGACGCGCTGAACCTGGAAGGCGGCGCCAACAGCCTGCAGCCAGCCGATCCGACGGCCACGCTGACGCTGCTGGCCAACGATCCGGCCCGCACGATCTACGTCGGCAGCGCGGCGCAGGCGCAGGACGGCCTGCTGATCGGCAGCCAGACCCTGGCGGCGTTGGGTGACGGTTATGCCCGCATCGAGATCGGCCATGCCGATCTGAGCGGTGCGCTGCAGGTGGTGGGCAACGCCACCTTCGACGACGCCGTGACGCTGTGGGGCCGCACGCTCACGATGCAGGCAGGCAGCAGCCTGACGGCGCTGGGCGACGTGGCGCTGATGGCGCGCGACGGCCTGGTGGTCGACCACATCGCCGCCACCGGCCAGACGGTGACGCTGCGCTCCGAGGCGGTCGGCTCGACCATCTCGGCGCTCACGTCGGCCAACGGCACGGCGAACGTCGTCGCCGACCGCGTCGACCTGCAGGGCATGGGCCCGCTGCTCGGCCAAGGCAACGCCGTGCGGGTGCAATCCGCCACGGTCAACGTGCTGGCGCCCAGCGGCATGGTGGCGCGCCAGACCCAGGCCAGCGGCGACGTCAACTACGTGGTGATGAGCGCGGGTTCGGTCTACCTGCAGCTGGTCAACGCCGTGACGCAGAGCGTGGCGAGCGGCCAGGTCGACCTGTCGACGCCGACCTCGGTGGCACAGACCGTGGCTGCGCCCACCAGCAACACGCTGCGCGCAACCACCTACCTGCTGCCGATCGAGCCGATCGCGCCGCTGTCGCAGACGCTGCGCCTGGGCGAATCCGGTGCCACCGCAGCCGCGTCCAGCTGGCGCAGTGCCCAGGACTGGAGCGTCAGCGCCAAGGTGGCGCGCCTGGCCTCAGCCGACATCGTGCTGGATGCGGCCGACTCGGGCGATGATGCGCTGCCCGACTGGAGCCACGCCTATCTGCTCGGCGAGCTCGACCGCCAGCCCACCTCGTCGGGTGTGGCGATGGTCGGCTCCGGCGCATTCGATTACTGGGTCGAGTCCCTGACACTGTGAGACAACGATGATGATGATCATGAAGCGAAGTTCTGCCCCTGACCATCCGCGCCGCGCCGGTCTGGCCGGCCTGCTGGGCGTCACGCTGGCGCTGCTGGGGGCCTGCAGCGGCGGCAGCCCGACGCCCAAGGCCACGCTGAGCGGCACGGTCGAGGGCCTCAAGGCCGGTGCGACGCTGGGCCTGGCGGCGGGCGGCGTGACGCTGGACGTGACGCAGGACACGGGCTTTGCCGTGCTCAAGAGCATCGTGCTGGGCAACGGCTTCGAGCCCGGCGCCAGCTACGCCGTGAGCATCACGCGCCACCCGCTGGGCCAGCGCTGCGTGGTGGCGGCCGGCACCAGCGGCGTGTTCGACTTGAGCGGCAACCAGACCAGGATCGAGTGCTATGCCGAGGTCCTCAACGACACCGGCAGCGACGACGGCCCGGCCGGTCGCGACGCCGAGGCGGCGCGCCTGACCAAGACCGGTGCAGGCGCGCTGGGCTTCGACTTCAGCGCGCTGTGCACCTCGGGCGCGGTGCTGAGCACGCCGGGCGCCAGCTGCGCCACGGCCACGCCGGCGGCGTCCGGCGAGGCCTGGACCTGCACCCGCGACAACCTCACCGGCCTGGTCTGGCTGAAGGCGAGCCAGACCTACGTGGCCCCGCCGTCGCTGCCCGCCGCACCGGCTGACGGCACGTGCGGCCAGACCGGCTGGCGCCTGCCGACGGTGCATGAGCTGCTGTCGATCGTGCACGGCGGCCTGCCGGCGAGCGCGGTCACGGCCAACGTCGACGCGAGCTTCTTCCCGGCCACGCCTGCCCAGCCCTACATCTCGTCCGAGACCTATCGCGACGGCTTGAACAGCCCGTGGGCGGTGCACTTTGGCGAGCAGGGCTTTGCCAGCAAGTACGTGGGTGGTGCGGCGCAGCTGCGCTGGGTTGCGGGTGCGCCCCTGCTGGCCGACCCGGCCAGCAACCGTCTGCAGACGCAGACGGCGCTGTCGACCGCCAGCCACAGCGTGCTGCTCGACGACGCCCGCAGCCTGTACTGGCTGTTGCCCAAGGCCCTGCCACTGCTCGGCGGGTCGGCGGTGACGGCCGATCTGGCCGCCTACAACAGTCAGCGTGCGGGAGGCTTCGACGACTGGCGCCTGCCCAACCGGAACGAGCTCGACAGCCTGGTGCGGCGCGGCCTCGCCAACCCGGCAGTCGACCCGGCCCTGCCGGCCCTGGTCAACCAGCCGGCCGACTTTGCCCAGACCTTCTGGACGGCCTCGCCGCAGGGCGACGGTGCCACGCTGGTCTGGGGCATCGACCTCGCTTTCGGCGATGTCAGCCCGCTGCTCAGGACCGGCCAGGCGCGGGCCCTCTACGTGAGAAATCGTGCATTCAATGGCCAATGACGCGAACCGCGCCCACCGGGCGCACCGGCCGGCGCTGACGGCCATGAGCCTGGCCCTGGCTTGCACCCTGGGCCTGTTGCCGGGTCGCAGCCAGGCGACGGATGAGCCTTTGCCTGAAGCGGCGGACACGGCCATCGCCGCCGATGCGCTGCTCGCTGGCGGCGTGATCACGCTGGAGGCGGCCGAGCTGGTGCAGCTGACGCTGCTGCGCAACGCCACGCTGAAGTCGGCGCAGTTGCAGCTGCAGGCCGCCGGCTCGCTGGTCGAGGCCGAGGCGGCGCTCTACGACCCCATCGCCTACGGGCGCCTGCGCCGCGAAGGCCTGAACCGGCCGCGCACCTACGAGGAACGCACCACCAGCCTGACCAACATCAACCAGGCCGACGCGATCGAATACCTGGCCAGCCTCGGCGCCGGTGTGCGCGGCAAGCTGCCCAGCGGGGCCACGGTCGAGCTGTCGCATGACATGCGCCGGCGCCAGAGCAATCTGCTGGCCAGCACCGACGAGCGGGAGCACCGCGGCACCGTCACGCTCAACTTCAAGCAACCGCTGTGGCGCGGCTACGGCCGCGACGCCGTCGAGGCCGACCTGCGCGTGGCCGACAAGGAACGCCAGATCGAGCAGCAGCGCTTGCTCAAGCAGGCGCTCGACCTGGTCGGCGAGGCCGCCGGCACCCACTGGCAGCTGCAGCGCGCCTACCGCACCCAGGCGCAGCGCAACGAGGCCGTCCGTGCCGCCGAGGCCTTGCGCGACGAGGTGGCGCGACGCGTGGCGGCCGGTTTCGCGCCGCGCGTGGAACTGTTCGAGGCCGAGAGCCTGATCGGCGGTCGGCGCACCGAAGCCGCCCGGGCCGAGCAGCAGGTGGTCGAGGTGCAGGCGCGCGTGCGCAACCTGCTCAGCCTTGATGCGTTTGGCGAAGGGGGCGTGACGCCGCCCGAGTTCCGCGCCCATGTCGAAGACTTTCCGGCCGAGTACGAGGCCGACGAGGCCCAGGTGCTGCCGCTGCAACTGATCGAGCGCTGGCCCGGTTACCGGATCGCCCGGTTGCGTCAGGAACAGGAGGGCGTGCGGCTGGGCCTGGCGCGCAACCAGGAGCAGGCCGACCTCAGCCTGGAGCTGGGCTACAACCTCAACAGCCTGACCAGCCGCCCGAACAAGGCCTACGACGTCTCGATCCGCAACAACCATCCGGGCTGGTCGATCGGCATCGTGCTGGAGCGTCCGATCGGCAACGACGCCGCCCGCGCCCGACGCGACGCCCAGACCGCCCGCGCCGATGCCGCGCGCCTGCAGGCCGACAACGAGGCCCGCGTGGCACGCAACGAATGGGCGGTGCGCGCCAGCCAGCTGGCCGCCGTGCGCCGCGAGGTGCGCCAGGTGCGCCTGGAAGTGGCCAGCCGCCAGGCCCTGCTGCGGGCCGAGCGCGAGCAGTACCAGCTCGGTCGCAGCCGGCTGCGCCAGCTGATGGAGGTGCAGGACCGGCTCGACGACGCGCAGCTGCGCCAACTCGATGCCGAAGTGCGCGAGCGCCTGGCCTGGATCGCGCTGCAGGCCATTTCCGGCGATCTGTTTGATCACTATGGGGTCAAGATCGGGGCATGAGCCGTACCTTCAGTGAATCCTGGCACCGCGTCGCCGAAGCGCGCGTCGGCCTGCTGCCCACCGTGGCCGTGCACAAGCAGCGCTTTCGCGGCCAGGACTGGTATGTGCTGCGCGACACCTACACGCAGCGCTTCTTCAAGGTCACGCCGCAGGCCTATGCCTTCGTGGCGCGGCTGGCACCTGAGCGCACGGTGGAGGCGGTCTGGCAGAGCTGCCTGGCCGACATGCCCAGCCAGGCGCCCGGCCAGGAAGAGGTGATGCAGTTGCTCGGCCAGCTGCACCAGTCCAACCTGCTGTTCCACGACACGCCGTCGGACAGCCTGACGATCTTCGAGCGCCGCCGCGAGCAGGCCCGGCGCGAGCTGCAGGGCAAGCTGATCGGCTTCCTGTCGATCCGCCTCCCGCTGTGGGACCCGAACCGCTGGCTCGACGCCCAGCGCGGCCTGTCGCACGCGCTGGTGAGCTGGCCGGTGGGCCTGCTGCTGGCGCTGATCGCGCTGTTCGGCGGCGCCAGCGCCTGGACCCATTCGGAGCGCCTGTGGAGCCAGACCGAAGGCCTGTTCGTGATCGAGAACCTGGGCTGGCTCTACGCCTGCATGGCGCTGATGAAGGCGCTGCACGAGCTGGGCCACGCCCATGTCGTGAAACGCTTCGGTGGCGAGGTGCACACCTTCGGCCTGATGCTGCTGATGCTGATGCCGCTGCCCTATGTCGACGCAACCGGCAGCTGGGCCTTCCGCGACCGCTGGGCGCGTGCGCTGGTGGGTTCGGCCGGCATCATCGTCGAGCTGGTGCTGGCGGCCGTCGGCGCGATCGTCTGGGCCCAGACCGGCCCCGGCCTGGTCAACAGCCTGGCCTTCAACGTGATGGTGATCGGCTCGGTCTCCAGCCTGATCTTCAACGGCAACCCGCTGCTGCGCTTCGACGCCTACTACGTGCTGTCGGACGTGCTCGACATCCCCAACCTCTACCAGCGCTCGGGCCAGCAGTGGCGCTGGCTGGCCGACCACTACCTGCTCGGCACGCCGGGGCGCGAGTCGCCCGCGCGCGATCGACGCGAATGGTGGTGGCTGACCGGCTACGGCGCCTTCAGCCTGATGTACCGGCTGCTGATCTTCGGCTCGATCCTGATGGTGCTGGCCGACCGCTGGCTGGCCGTCGCCGTGGTGTTCGGCGCCACGGTGCTGGTGATGGGCGGGCTGATGCCGCTGGTGAAATGGTGGCGCCACCTGCGCAGCCCGGCCTTGCTGCGCAACCGCCAGCGCGCGCTGGCCGTGTCGGCGCTGCTGCTGGGCCTGCCGCTGGCCGTGCTGGCGGCCTGGCCCTGGCCGGATGCGCTGCGCGCGCCGGGCATGGTCGAGGCGCAGGCCTACACCCAGGTCTCGACCGCCGCGCCTGGCCGGCTCGATGCCATCGAGGTCGCGCACGGCGCGCACGTCGAGGCCGGTCAGGTGCTGGTGCGCATGAGCAACCCCGAGCTCGACTGGGAGCTGCAGATGGCCCAGGCCGCGCTGGCCGAGGCCGAGGTGCAGCGCAACCAGGCGATCGAGCGCTCGCCGGTCGACGTCGAGCCGCTGCAGGCGCGCGTCACGGTGGCGCGCGACAAGCTCGTGCACCTGCAGGCGCGCCAGGCCGAGCTGGTGGTGCGCGCCCGCCACGCCGGCACCTGGACCGCCGAGACCCTGCACGAGCGACTGCACAACTGGTTGCCGCGTGGTGCCGTGCTGGGCGACGTCAGCAACCCGACGCTGCTGCGCTTTTCGGCGGTGGTGTCACAGGAGCAGGCGCGCGAGTTGTTCGACCGCACGCTGGCCGGCGCCGAGCTGCGCCTGCCCGGCCAGATGGCCGAGGTGGTGCGGCCGCGCCAGATCGTGCTGCTGCCCTACCAGCGCGAGCGCCTGCCGTCGTCGGCGCTGGGCTGGACCGCCGGCGGCAGCGTCGCGGTGCGCCCGGACGACCCCGAGGGCGTGCACACCGTCGACTCCTTCTACGAGCTGCAGGCGGTGTTCGACGCCGAGGCCGGCCGCCTGACCGCGCTGCACGGCATGACCGGCTGGCTGCGCGTGCCGCTGCCGCCGCGCACCCTGCTCGAACAGGGCCAACGCGCCCTGCAGCAACTGCTGCAGAAGCGCTACGCGCTGTGAACCCGCTGAACCCATTGAGCCCCGTGCCCGCCAGCCCGCCCGGCGTGCAGTGGTGCGCCCCGCGCAACCCGCTGCGCCCCACCGGCGAGCGCTGGTCGGACTGGCGACGCTGGGCCGTCTTCCACCTGGGCGCCGACCGGCGCCGCCTGGAGCACGACGCCGCAGCCGCCGAAGCGCTGGCCGCGACCTGGCAGGCGCTGGACGAGGCGGCGTTCGACACCCGCCTGGCCGACCTGCGCCGGCGCCTGCGCCTGCCTGCGGCGGATGCTGCGCTGGCGCGCCGCGACCGCGTCGAAGCGATGGCCGGCATCGCCGTGGCGTCCCAGCGCACCCTGGGCAAGACCCCCTACCGCGTGCAGATGCTGGCCGCGCTGGCGATGTACCAGGGCCTGGTGGTGCAGATGGCCGCCGGCGAGGGCAAGACCCTGGCGGTGGCGCTGGCCGGCGTGCTGCACGGCTGGCGCGGCCGCCCCTGCCATGTGGTGACCTCGAACGACTACCTGGCCCAGCGCGACGTGCAGCTGATGGCGCCGCTCTACCAGCGCTGCGGCGTCCACGCCACCACGGTCGTGCACGGCATGCCCACGCCGGCGCTGCAGGCGGCTTACCGCGCCGACCTGGTCTACGCCACCAGCAAGCAGTTGCTGGCCGACCACCTGTGCGACCACATCGCGCTGGCCGGCGCGATCGACCCGACGCGCCGGCGCATCCACGCGCTGCGCGCCGCACCCGGCGCGGTGCGTTCGCGCGGCCTGTACGCGGCCATCGTCGACGAGGCCGACAGCGTGCTGGTCGACGAGGCCAACACGCCGCTGATCATCTCGGCGCCGCAGCCCAACCCGCTGCTGGTGCAGGCGGTGCTGGCCGCGCGCGACGTCGCCGACGAGCTGGTGCCGGACCAGGACTACGAGATCAACCTGGCCTTCCGCGACATCCGCCTCACCGACGCCGGCAAGGCCCGCATCGAGGCCATGGTGCAGCGCCTGCCGGCGGTCTGGCATGCCCCCGAGCGGCGCGACGACCTGATCCGCCAGGCGCTGTCGGCGCGCGACCTGTTCCTGCTCGACCGCCACTACGTGATCCAGGACGGCAAGGTCGAGATCCTCGACGAGAACACCGGCCGCGTCATGGCCGGGCGCTCGTGGAGCTACGGCCTGCACCAGGCCATCGAGGCCCGCCAGGGCCTGGCCCTCACCGACCCGTCCAAGACGATGGCGCGCATGAGCTTCCAGGAGTTCTTCCGCCACTACCACCACGTCGGCGGCGCCAGCGGCACGCTGCAGGACATCCGCGCCGAGCTGTGGTGGACCTACGGCCTGCTGACCGTGGTCGTGCCGACCCGCCTGCCCAGCCGCCTGGTCGTGCCGCCGCACCGCCACCATGCCGTCGCCACGGCCAAGTGGGACGCGCTGGTCGACGAGGTCGAGCGTCTGCACCGCCGCCAGGTGCCGGTGCTGGTGGGCACGCGCCGGCTCTCGGACAGCGAGGCGCTGCAGCAGCGCCTCATCGCGCGCGGCCTGGCCTGCGTGGTGCTCAATGCCAAGCAGTCGGCCCAGGAGGCCGAGGTGGTGGCCCAGGCCGGCCAGCCCGGCCACATCACGGTGGCCACCAACATGGCCGGGCGCGGCACCGACATCCACATCGAGGCCAGCGTCGCCGACATGGGCGGCCTGCACGTGCTGATGCTGGAGCCGCACGAATCGGCGCGGGTCGACTGGCAGCTGTTCGGCCGCGCCGGCCGGCAAGGCCAGCCCGGCCATGCCCAGGCCTATGTCGCGCTCGACGACGACCTGCTGCAGCGCCACCTGCCGGGCTGGTTGCGACCGCTGATGGCGATGCTGGGCGGGACCGCCACGCTGCGCGGCCTGCTGATGCCGGCGCTGATACGCTGGGCCCAGGGCCGGGCCCACCGGCGCGCTTTCCAGCAGCGCCGCTACCTGCAGCAGCGCGAGGGCGAACTCAAGAAACAGCTCTCGTTCGCGGATGCGAGCAGCTGAGACTTTCCGCAGCGAAACAACAAACAGAACGATGACGATGACGATGAACACGACTTGGCTGCCGCGCACCCTGCGCGGCACACCCGCCTGCGCCACTCATGGGCTTGCCACCGGGTCACGATGCCTGCTGGCCGGCCTGCTGCTGGCCGGCGCCGTGCTGGCCTCACCGCCGAGCCGGGCCCAGGCGCAGGACTTCGTCGGCATCATCTACCCGGTACGCGACGCGATGCTCAGCGTGCACGTGCCGGGCGTGGTCGAGCAGGTGCAGGTGCAGGTGGGTCAGCGCGTCAATGCCGGCCAGACCCTGCTGCTGCAGGACGCCCGGCTGCAGGCCGCCGAGGTGGAGCGTCGCCGCATCGTCTGGCAGGACCGGGCCGAGCTGCAGAGCACTGAGGAGCGCCACCGCATCATCGAAGACCTGGTGAAGAACGCCGACGTCCTGTTCCAGCAGGCCGGCACCGTCAGCCGCGAGGAGGTGCTCAAGCTGCGCCTGGAACTGGTCACGGTGAGCGGACGGCTGGAGCAGCTGCGCGAGGCCAAGAAGCGCGAGCAGGCCGAACTCGGTTTCGCCCAGCGCGAGCAGGACATGCGGGCGCTGGTGGCGCCGATGGCCGGCGTGGTCACGCTGGTCAAGCTGCGCGCGGGCGAATGGGCGGCACCGGGCGAGGCCATCGTGCGCCTGGTCGACGACAGCAGCTGCGAGCTGCGCGTCAACGTCAGCCAGGCAGCGGCCAGACGGCTCAGCACCGGCGTGCGCGTCGGCGTCAAGGTCGACGATGCGGCCTTGCCGGGCGAACTGAGCGGGCGAGTCAGCTTTGTCTCGCCGGTGCTCGACCCGGCCAGCTCGCTGGTCGAGGTCCGGGTGCAGATCGCCAATGCCGAGCGGCGCGTGCGCCCGGGCGTGAAGGCGCGCCTGCGCATCGAGGGGGCATCGTCGTGAGTGGCACGGGCGGAGTGAGCGACGAGCGTCCGACGGCCGCGGTGGCTGCCGTAGCCGCAGCAGCACCGGCCGCCAGCCCGCCGATCGACGCAGCCCAGCTGATCACGGCGCTGCGCGAGTTGCGTGGCATGGCGCAGGACGCGGCCTACTGGCAGCGCCTGTGCCTGTGCCTGCTGCCGCTGTGCCGGGCGCGCTCGGCACAGGTCGTGCGCAGGGTGGACGGCCCGGGCTGGCAGCTGCTGGCCAGCAGTGCCGCCGACACGACCGCGCCCGAGGACGTCGCCACGCGGCTGCAGGAACTGGCGCCGCGCGCGCTGGCCCAGGGCCACGCCTACGCGCCGGGCGCGGCGGGCTGGCTGAACGCGGCGGTGCGCCTGGTCGATCCGGCCGGCACCACGCTGGCGCTGCTGGAGATCAGCGCCCGCGAGCGCTCGGCCATCGGCGAGCTGCTGCTGCGCGTGCAACTGATCGCCGACCTGCCGGCCAGCGCCACGGCAGCGTCAGGGGGCGCCGCAACCGCCCCGGGCGGCAAGGACCTGGCCGAGCTGCTCGACCTGGTCGCCCGGGTGATGGGCGAGGGCGAGTTCGGCGCCGCCAGCCTCGCGCTGGTCAACCTGCTGGCCGCCAGCCTGGGCTGCGACCAGGTCGTGCTGGCCAGCAGCGAGGACGGTTACGCCCGGGTGCTGGCGATCAGCCACATCGACCGCTTCGAGCGCAAGGCCGAGAACGTGCAGCTGCTGGAAGCGGCCATCGAGGAGGCCAACGACCAGCAGGTCGACCTGGTCCACCCCGCGCCCGCCGGTGCCGGGTCGGTGATGCTGGCGCACGACCGGCTGGCGCGCATGCTGGGCTATGGCCACCTGGCCACGCTGCTGGCGCCGGGCGAGACGCCCGGGCCGCTGCCACTGACGCTGCTGCTGGCGCGCCGCGACGGCGGCTTCGACCCCGCCCGGCTACAGCAGGTGTCGGTGGCGTTGCACCTGCTGCAGCCCTGGTTCACCAACCTGCGCGAGCGTTCGGGCTGGTGGGGCGAACGGGCCTGGGCCGGCACGCGCCGCCGTGCGGCCGACTGGCTCAGCCCCAAGCGCCCGGGCCGCAAGCTGCTGGCCGCCGCCGCGCTGCTGGCGCTGATCGGCGTGAGTTTCGGCACCTGGCCCTACCGCATCGACGCCAGCGGCGAGCTGGCGACCGACGCGGTGCAGCTCATCAGCGCGCCCTTCGATGGCTACATGAGCCAGGTGCATGTGAGCCTGGGCGACACGGTGCAGAGCGGCGCCGTGCTGGCCCGGCTCGACACGCGGGAGCTGACGCTGCAGGCGGCCGACCTGCAGTCCGAAATGCGCCGCTACGAGGCCGAGGCCGACCGCGCCCGCGCGCTGGGCCAGATCGCCGAGATGCAGATCGCGGTGGCGCGCATGCAGCAGTCGCGGGCCCGCATGGAGCGGGTGCTGTTCCAGCTCGGCCAGGCGCAGGTCAACGCACCGTTCACCGGCGTGGTGGTCGAGGGCGAGCGCAAGGAGCTGGCCGGCGTGCCGGTGCGCCAGGGCGACAAGCTGTTCCGCCTGGCGCGCATCGAGGGCCTGTACGCCGTGATCCAGGTGTCCGAGCGCGACGTGCACGACCTGCCCGCCAACGCCACCGGCCAGCTGCGCCTGCTCAGCCAGCCTGACCGGCCGATCGGCTTCGCGGTCGATCGCCTGGTGCCGATCGCGCGCGTCAAAGGCAGCCAGGGCGGCCAGTTCCTGCTCAAGGCCCGGCTCGACGTCGCGGCCGAGTCCTGGTGGCGTCCCGGCATGACCGGGCTGGCGCAGATCGAGGTCGGCGAGCGCCGCATCCTGTGGATCTGGACCCACCACCTGGTCGACCGCGTGCGGCTGGCGCTGTGGTGGTGAGCGCGCGGGCCGTCACGGCCCGCAGGGTCGGTCAGCCGCCGCTGGCCGCTCCGCAGCGCTGGGCCAGGTGGGCCAGCGCTTCCTCGACCTGATCGACCAGCACCAGGCACAGGTCGCCGGGCTGCAGGCGCTCCAGCGCGGTGTCGATGGCGAGGAACTCGCCGTGGATCTCGTCGACGCGGCGGGTGCGCTGCGCGCCGTCCAGGCCTTCGCGCAGCAGGCGCAGCACTTCGCCGTCTTCACGGCCGCGCTGGCAGGCGTCCTGGTAGAGCAGCACGTCATCGAAGGCGTTGCCGAGGATGGCGGTCTGCTCGCGGATGTCCTCGTCGCGCCGGTCGCCCGCGCCGCTGATGACGACCGAGCGGCGCCGACCCGGCTCCAGCGGCATGGCTTCGACCGCCGAGACCAGCGCGCGCATGGCGTCGGGGTTGTGGCCGTAGTCGGCGATCACGGTGGCACCACGGTAGTCGAGCACGTTGAAGCGGCCGGGCGCGTTGTCGGCGTCGTTGGCGAAGCTCGCCAGGCCGCGTCGCACCGCGTCCCAGTCCAGGCCCACGCCCCAGGCGGCGGCCACGGCGGCCATGACATTCTCGACCTGGAAGCCGATCAGCCCGCCGCGCGTGATGGGCACGTCGCGCAGCGCAATGCTTTCGCGCCAGGCGCCTTGCGAGGCCACGAGCTGGTCGCCGTCGACGTAGACGCAGCGCTTGCCCTGGGCGCGCTGGGTCGCCATGACCGGGTGATGGCGATCGGCGGCGAAGAAGATCACCTGGCCCGGGCAGTTGCCGGCCATGGCGGCGGTGATCGGGTCGTTGGCGTTGAGCACGGCGTAGCCGGTGGGGGCGACGTTCTGCACGATCACGCGCTTGAGCACCGCCAGGTCTTCGACCGTGGTGATGTAGTTCAGGCCGAGGTGGTCGCCCGCGCCGAGGTTGGTGACGACCGCGACCTGGCAGCGGTCGAAGCCGAGGCCTTCGCGCAGCACGCCGCCGCGCGCGGTCTCGAACACCGCCGCATCGACGTCCGGGTGCATCAGCACGTTGCGGGCGCTGCGCGGGCCGGCGCAGTCGCCGCTGTCGGTCTGGCGGCCGTTGACGTAGACGCCGTCGGTGTTGGTCATGCCCACGCGCAGGCCGCTGGTGGCGATCAGGTGCGCCACCAGCCGGGCGGTGGTGGTCTTGCCGTTGGTGCCGGTGACGGCCACCACCGGAATGCGGCCGTCGCGGCCTTCACGGCCCTGGGCCGGCGTGCCGAAGAGGTGGTTGATCATGGCCTCGCCGACGTTGCGGCCCTTGCCGAACGACGGCGACAGGTGCATGCGCAGGCCCGGCGCGGCGTTGACTTCGACGATGCCGCCGTTCTGCTCTTCGAGCGGGCGCTGCACGCTCTCGCAGATCACGTCGACGCCGCAGATCTCCAGCCCGACCATCTGCGCCGCGGCCACCGCACGGGCGGCAACTTCAGGGTGCACGTCGTCGGTCACGTCGGTGGCGGTGCCGCCGGTGGACAGGTTGGCGTTGTTGCGCAGGATGACGCGCTGGCCCTTGGCCGGCACCGACTCAGGCTGCAGACCCTGCGCTTCCAGCCGGGCGATGGCGATCTCGTCGAAGCGGATCTTGGTCAACGAGGTGGCGTGGCCTTCGCCCCGGCGCGGGTCGGCGTTGACCTGGTCGACCAGCGCGCGCACGGTCTGGCGGCCGTCACCGGTGACGAAGGGCGGGTCGCGCCGGGCGGCGGCGACCAGCGTCTTGCCGACCACCAGCAGGCGGTAGTCGCTGCCGGGCAGGAATTTCTCGACCATGACCTCGCCGATCTCGGCGGCGCTCCTGTAGGCGGCGTCGAGCTGCTCGCGCGTCAGCACGTTGACCGTGACGCCCTTGCCCTGGTTGCCGTCCTGCGGCTTGCAGACCACCGGCAGGCCGATCTCCAGGGCCACGGCCCAGGCGTCGTCCAGGTCCTTGACCGGGCGGCCGATGGGCACGGGCACGCCGGCGGCGTGCAGCAGGCGCTTGCTCAGGTCCTTGTCCTGGGCGATGGATTCGGACACGGCGCTGGTGCTGTCGACCTCGGCAGCCCAGATGCGGCGCTGGCGCGAACCCCAGCCGAACTGCACCAGGCTGCCTTCGGTCAGGCGGCGGTGCGGAATGCCGCGCGCGGCGGCGGCCTCGACGATGGAGCCGGTGCTCGGCCCCAGGCGCACGTCTTCGTTCAACGCGCCCAGCTCGGCCAGCGCGGCGCCCAGGTCGAACGCGGTGGCGTCCAGCGCGGCCTGGATCAGCGCCTGCGCGTGCCTGACGGCCAGCTTGCCGACCTGCTCTTCGCTGTACTCGACCACGACCTGGAAGGTGCCGCGCTCGACCGTCTCCTGCGTGCGGCTGAAGGTCACCGGACAGCCGGCGCGGGTCTGCAGCGCCAGCGTCACGGCTTCGAGCACATGCGCCAGCGTCAGCGGCTCCTTGGCCGCCGACGCTGGCAACGCGCCAATGCCCGGAAACAGCGCGCGCAGCCGGGTTTCAAATCCGGCGAGTTCGCGAATGCGGCATTCGGCGCCCGTGCAGGCGACGATGGCTTCGATCGCCGTGTGCCGGCTCCAGAGGTTGGGCCCGCGCAGGGCCCGGATGCGAGAAACGTCCATCGGCGGTGCTTCTTCCAGCGTATTCAGTAGGGTCGGAGGTTCCGACGGGAAATCAGGCCAGCTCGGGCTCGAAGGTCTCGACGCCCGCCGCGATCAGCTCCGGGGCAATGCCCAGCGCCCAGGCGGCGGCCACTGCTGCCAGCAGCGAGGCCGGCGGCAGCGCCGCAGCACCGCGCGCGCGGCGCCGGCCGCCACCGATCTCGGCGCAGAGGGCTTCGGACGCGCCGGTGGCGAGCAGCACGCGGCCCTCGCGCATCAGCACGGCCCGGCCCCCGGTGGCGCGGTGTTCGGCCACGGCAGCGTTGTCGGCCTCGGCGGCGTAGAGGATCACCTCGCCGTCGCACAGGGGGGCCAGGTCGGCGATGCGCGGGTCGGCGGCGTTGAGCACGCCCACGCCATCGGACAGCACCACGTCGATCTGGGTGCGCAGCACGCGCAGCAGCTGATCGTCGCTGTGGATGTCGTGCGCGGCCAGGTGCTCGGCGCCGCCCAGGTCGGTGATGACGCCGACCTGGCAGCGGTCGTAGGCCAGGCCGTCGTTGAGGATGCTGCCGGCGCCGTTCTGCAGCACCACCACCTCGACCTCGCGGTTGATCAGCAGGCGGTGGCCGGCTTCCCAGTGGGCGCTGTCGCGCTTGTCGACCTGGCGACTGCCCAGGAACAGGCCGTCGCTGCAGGCCAGGCCCATGTGGCGGCCGCTCAGGTGCACCAGCCACGCCACCAGGCGGGCGATGCGGGCGTTGTCCTGCGCGCCGGCAATGCCGACGATCGGGATACGGCCGCTGGCGTCTTCGGCAAACAGGTGGTTGACGATGGCCTGGCCGACCGGGCGCGGCGTGCCTTCGGCAGGTTTCAGGTGCATCAGCAGGCCGGGGCCGGCGTTGACCTCGACGATGGCCCCGCCCTGCTCGTGCAGCGGGCGCGAGATGTCTTCGGCCACCAGGTCGATGCCGGCGATGTCGAGTCCGACCACGCGCGCGGCCAGCGCCACGGCGTGCGCGACCTCGGGGTGGACCAGGTCGGTGCAGTCGATCGAGACGTTGCCGTTGTGCTGGATCAGCACCTTGCGGCCGGCGTCGGGCACCGAAGCACCGGTCAGGCCCTGGCGCTGCAGTTCGAGCTGCACGGCCTCGTCGTCATCGATCTTGATGACGTTGAGCGGGAAGTCCTCGGTCGTGCCACGGCGCGGGTCGCTGTTGATCTGGGCGTTGATCAGCTCGACCACGTTCAGGTGGCCGTCGCCCATGACCCAGGCGCTTTCGCCACGGGCGGCGGCGACCACCTGGCCGGCGACCACCAGCATGCGGTGCTCGTTGCCGCGGATGTAGGGCTCGACCAGCACCTCGCTGCCGTGCTGCTCGGCCAGCTTGTAGGCGGCTTCGATGTCGGCCTGCTGGCGCAGGTCGAGCGTCACGCCGCGGCCATGGTTGCCGTCGCTGGGCTTGACCACCACCGGCAGGCCGATGTCCTCGGCCGCTTCCCAGGCCTCGGCCGGGCTGTGCACCACGGCGCCTTCGGGCACCGGCACGCCGACGGCCTTGAGCAGGCTCTTGGTCAGGTCCTTGTCGCGGGCGATGCCCTCGGCAATGGCGCTGGTCAGGTCGGTCTCGGCCGTCCAGATGCGGCGCTGCGCCGAGCCGTGGCCCAGCTGCACCAAGTTGCCATCATTGAGGCGGATGTGCGGAATGCGCCGGTCGGTGGCCGCCGCCACGATGCAGGCGGTGCTGGGGCCGAGGTAGGACTCGTCGATGCTGTCACGCACCTGGGCCACGGCGGCCTTGACGTCGAAGGGCGCGTCTTCCGGCTGGTGGTTGATGGCCGCCATCAGCAGCGCGTGGCCGGCGTGCAGCGCGGTGCGGGCAACCTGCTCGTCACGCGCCCGGAACACCATGCGGTAGACGCCGGGCTGGCTGGTGCTGCGCGTCTGGCCGAAACCCGTGGGCATGCCGGCGAGGTTGAGCAGCTCGATCACCACATGCTCCAGCACGTGGCCGGCCCAGGTGCCGGTTTCCAGGCGGTCGAGGAAGCCGCCGCGCTCGCCCACACCGCAGTGGTGCTCGACCAGCGCCGGCAACCACGCCAGCAGGCGCTGGTTGAAGCCGGGCAGCAGGTGCGAGGGATGGGCTTCGAGCTCACCCAGATCGAGCCAGACCTCCAGCGCGGGGCGGTAGGTCCAGACGTTGGGGCCGCGCAGGTAGTTGATGCGCAGGAGCTGGATGTCGTCTTTCTTGTTCATGCGGGGCGATACGGTAGGAATCGGACGGGCGGGGTTTGGAACAGCCATCAGAGGCCCTCAACCGGGGCGCGATTGTGCGCTTTGCACTTGACGGCTGACTGAGCCGCCAGATCAACAGGACCGCAAACACACCCCCCAGGGGCGCCGGCTTCGGCGAAAATCGGTCTTTCTGCCCCTGGCCGGCATCGCTCATGCGCCGCTGGCCCCAAGACTTCAACATGCACCATTCCCATTCAGGTCACGCTCCCAGGCGCCTTGCCGATCCCGGTGGGATCGCCTCGCAAGCGCCTGTGACAAGTGACGAGAACGTCCTGGCCACGCTTCAGGTTGACTTGGACGCTTCGCTGCGCTTTGTCGCCGGCACGCTGGTGCTGACCGATCGCCGCCTGCTGGCGCAGCCGCACGCCGGGGCGCCCTGGCAATCGTGGCCGCTGCGCGCGGGCCTGACGCTGCGTCCGGCCGACCACGCCGGCGTCGGCACGCTGGCGCTGCATGACGAAGCGCGGCGGATCGAGTCCTGGCATTTCACGCTGCCGGCCCAGGTGCAGGCGCTGCGGCTGGTCGAGCAGTTCGAGCGCCAGGCCCACGCCCGCGCCACCGGCACCGCCGTCGCCACGCCGGAAGACACCGCGCTGTGCCCGACCTGCCAGGCCCCGCTGCCCGACGACAGCGACACCTGCCCGGTCTGCGAGCGCGAACTGGCCACGCCGCCGTCGACCTGGGTGCTGCTGCGGCTGTGGCGCTTTGCGCGGCCGTATCAGGGCCAGCTGCTGCTGGGCTTCCTGCTGATGCTGGGCTCGACCGCCGCCACGCTGGTGCCGCCCTACCTGACCATGCCGCTGATGGACGAGGTGCTGATCCCGTTCCAGAACGGCCAGCACATCGACCCGATGAAGGTGGTGCTCTACCTGAGCGGCCTGCTGGGGGCGGCGCTGGTGGCCTGGGCGCTGGGCTGGGCGCGCACCTACCTGCTGGCGCTGGTGTCCGAGCGCATCGGCGCCGACCTGCGCACCGCCACCTTCGACCACCTGCTGGGCCTGTCGCTCGACTACTTCGGCGGCAAGCGCACCGGTGACCTGATGTCGCGCATCGGCAGCGAGACCGACCGCATCTGCGTCTTCCTGTCGCTGCACGCGCTCGACTTCGCCACCGACGTGCTGATGATCGTGATGACGGCCGTCATCCTCTTCAGCATCAACCCCTGGCTGGCGCTGGTGACGCTGGTGCCGCTGCCCTTCATCGGCTGGATGATCCACCTGGTGCGCGACCGGCTGCGCACCGGCTTCGAGAAGATCGACCGCGTCTGGGGCGAGGTCACCAACGTGCTGGCCGACACCATTCCCGGCATCCGCGTGGTCAAGGCCTTCGCCCAGGAAGGCCGCGAGGCCACACGCTTCCGCGACGCCAACCGCCACAACCTGGTGGTCAACGACAAGCTCAACAAGACCTGGAGCGTGTTCTCGCCCACGGTGTCGATGCTGACCGAAATCGGCCTGCTGGTGGTCTGGGCCTTCGGCATCTGGCTGGTGAGCCAGAGCCAGATCACGGTCGGCGTGCTGACGGCCTTCATCGCCTACATCGGCCGCTTCTACGGCCGGCTCGATTCGATGAGCCGCATCGTCTCGGTCACGCAGAAGGCGGCCGCGGGCGCCAAGCGCATCTTCGACATCCTCGACCACGTCTCCAACGTGCCGGAGCCGGCGCAGCCGCTGGCACTCGACAAGGTGCAGGGCCGCATCGAGATGAGCGGGCTGGGCTTCCGCTACGGCAGCCGCTCGGTGATCCGCGGGCTGAACCTCGACATCAAGCCGGGCGAGATGATCGGCCTGGTCGGCCACAGCGGCTCGGGCAAGAGCACGCTGGTCAACCTGATCTGCCGGTTCTATGACGTGAGCGACGGCTCGATCCGCATCGACGGCCAGGACATCCGCCGCTACCGCGTGGCCGACTACCGCCGCCACATCGGCCTGGTGCTGCAGGAGCCGTTCCTGTTCTTCGGCACCATCGCCGAGAACATCGCCTATGGCCGGCCGAATGCCTCGCGCACCGAAATCATCGCCGCAGCCCGCGCGGCGCACGCGCACGAGTTCATCCTGCGCCTGCCGCAGGGCTATGACTCGCTGGTGGGCGAGCGCGGCCAGGGCCTGAGCGGCGGTGAACGCCAGCGCATCAGCATCGCCCGCGCGCTGCTGATCGACCCGCGCATCCTGATCCTCGACGAGGCCACCTCCAGCGTCGACACCGAGACCGAGAAGGAAATCCAGAAAGCGCTCGACAACCTGGTGCAGGGCCGCACGACCATTGCCATCGCCCACCGCCTGTCGACGCTGCGCAAGGCCGACCGGCTGGTGGTGATGGACCGCGGCCAGGTGGTGGAAGTCGGCCCGCACGACGAATTGATGGCCAAGCAGGGCGCCTACTGGCGCCTGTACGAGGCGCAGGCCCGCAACGTCGACACCGAAGACCTGGTCATCAGCCGGCCGAGCATGCACGCCGCCCACCCGGCCGGCCAGGACTGACCGGCCCAGGAGCACATGACCATGTCACTGCACGATTTCACGCTCGAACACGACGCCCACGGGCGCCTGGTCCACATCGACGCCACCGGCACACGCCACGAAGGCGTGGTGCCGGTGCTGGCCTTCCCGCTGGCTGCGCCCGACGAGGGCGTCTCGCTGGTGAGCAGCGACGGCCACGAACTGGCCTGGATTCCCCATCTGGCCGCGCTGCCGGCTGAACTGCGCACCGTGCTGGCGCAGGAACTGGCGCGGCGCGAGTTCGTGCCAGTGATCGAACGCATCAACAGCGTCTCGACTTTTTCAACGCCCAGCACCTGGGCGCTTGAAACGGACCGGGGCGCCACCACCTTGGTGCTCAAAGGGGAGGAAGACATCCGGCGGCTGAGCGGCAATGCCCTGCTGATTGCCAGCGCCCATGGCTTGCAGTTCATGGTCCACGATATGCATGCACTGGACCGTCACTCGCGCCGGCTGTTGGAGCGGTTTCTCTGAGCCCTTCGTCAAGCAACTAAAATACGTCAACCTGCGCTAGAAGATTCCCATGAGTAAAGACACTGTCAAAACTGCGATTGATTCCGATGGCCTGCGTTATCTGAGCAAAACGCCTGGTTCGCCTTTCGGTTCCGCCGGTACCCACTCGGCCGCCACGATGTCTTGCTTCCTGTGCGGCAAGCACCGCGCCCGCTCGCAACTCAAGACCCGCAAGCTGCTGGGCAAGTCGCAACTGGTGTGCGCCCCGACCTGCACCGAACTGGAAGAGCAACTGCGCAGCGCGGGCTGATACAGCCCGCACCCGCCTCGCCCGTGCTCAGCGCGCCGGCGAGGTTGCTGCCGGCGTCGGCACCATCACCGCCGGCGCCTTCATGACCCGAGTACGCCCGCCGCTGGACACCAGCAGGA
The DNA here is from genome assembly GCF_965250675.1 of Leptothrix sp. (in: b-proteobacteria). Lineage (NCBI taxonomy): Bacteria > Pseudomonadati > Pseudomonadota > Betaproteobacteria > Burkholderiales > Sphaerotilaceae > Leptothrix > Leptothrix sp. (in: b-proteobacteria). Next base: position 54,087 of record NZ_CBDFPH010000001.1, on the reverse strand, counting down.
TCGGATCTCCCGGCACAAGCGCCTCCAGGCCCTTGGCCTGAACCAGCGCGCGCCGGTCACCGTTGGGCAACTGCACGACGATCTCGACCGCCTCTTCGCGCGTGCCGAAGCGCTCGATCGCATTGCCGATCATGGCGCCCGCCACCGCACCGATGACGCCCACGGCCGCACTCTCGCGCCGTCCGCCCACCGAGCCCCCCGAAATACCGCCCACGACGCCGCCCGCAGCGGCGCCCGCGCCGGATTGCTGACCTTCCACGACCACGGAACGCACGCTCAGCACCACCGCGTCCTGCACGCTGGACAGGCGCTGCGCGTCGCGCACGTTGATCACGTCCGGATTGGTGGTGCTGCAGGCGGTCAACAAGGCCGCACAAGCACAGGCGAGAAGCGTCGAGAGTTTCATGATCGTGAGAGTCGAGTGAAAAGATCCGCCACGTCAGCCATGCAGCCGACTGTGGCGCGGCACGCAGGCCAGCAGGAAGTCCATCTGGTCGGACAGGATACGTCGCCCACGCAGGATCATGTCCTCATGCAGGTTGGGCACGTAAGGCAGGTAGATCAACTCCAGCGAAGTTTCCGACAGCAGGCGCGCGCCCTTGCGGCCATTGCACGACCGGCAGGCGGTGATGCAGTTCATCCAGGTGTCCTGACCCCCGCGTGAGCTGGGCACGATGTGTTCACGTGTGAGCTGCTCGCCGGCAATGCGGCTGCCGCAGTAGGCGCACAGGTAGCGGTCGCGCGCAAAGAGCTTGGTGTTGGACAAGGCCGGTACCTGGCGCCAGGCCCGGCTGGGGACCGCGCCGCGCACCGCAATGATCGGGTGCAATTCGATGCGCGACTGCCGGCCGCTGACGCGCTGCACACCCCCGCGCAACACCAGAAACGGCTCTCCCAATGTCCATGCGACAGCGTCGCTGGCATACAAAGTGGCCGCTTCCTTGGGCGTGATCCAAGCCTGAGGGCGACCCGATACATCGAGTTGCAGCACATCCATGGCAAATACCTGTCATCAAGCATAGTCCATGCAGATGACAAGATTCAACGCCGGACGCAATGGCAGCGCAACGACCCGGAATAGCCTGCCCAAGCCAATTTTAGAGTCTGAACTCTAGACAATTAATCACCGCAGGGGCTTGCCGAATCACCCGCATCGGACAAAATAGAACGATCGTTCGTTTTAATCCAATCCGCCATGCTTGTTGACACTCCCGACCGGACGCTGCGCACCAAAGCCAGAGCGGCCCACAAAGGTCAGCAGACCCGTGCCTCCATTCTGGATGCCGCCCTGGCGCTGTCGTCGCAGAAGGGGCTGGAAGGCCTGTCCATCGGCACGCTGGCCGAGGCAATGCACATGAGCAAGTCGGGCGTGTTTGCCCACTTCGGCTCGCGCGAAGAGTTGCAGATCTCGGTCATTCGCGAGTATCACAACCGCTTCGAGGAAGAGATTTTCCACCCTGCCATCCGCGAGGCGCGCGGCCTGCCCCGCCTGCTGGCGATGTTCGACCGCTGGATCCACCGCGTCAGCGTCGAGATCGACTCGGGCTGCATCTACATCAGCGGCGCGGTCGAATTCGACGACCGGCCCGGCCCGGTGCGCGACGCGCTCGCCGACATGGTGCGCGCCTGGCACACCGCGCTGCAACGCGCCGTCGACATGGCGCGTGAAGTCGGCCACCTGCGCCCCGACACCGATGCCGAGCAGATGGCCTTCGAAATCCACGGCCTGATCCTCGCGCTGCACCACGACGCCCGCTTCCTGCGCCTGCCCGGCTCGATCGAACGCGCCCGGCGCGGCTTCGAGCACGTGCTGGCGCACTACCGCATCACGCCCGCGGCGACGCCGGCCTGAGCACGCCGCGCCCCAACTTTCCCGACTTCACATCAACCCCGGCGCACCGGCGCCCCAGAGGAGACAAACCCATGCCCCAGTACAACCCGCCCCTGCGCGACATGCAATTCGTGCTGCACGAAGTGATCGGCGTCACCGACACCTTCAAGCAGATGCCGGCGCACGCGGAGGTCGACGTCGACACCGTCAACGCCATCCTTGAGGAAGGCGGCAAGTTCGCCTCGCAGGTGATCTTCCCGCTCAACCTGAGCGGCGATGCCGAGGGCTGCACGCTCGACCGCGGCACGCACGAAGTCACCGCGCCGCAGGGCTTCAAGACGGCCTACCAGCAGTACGTCGAAGGCGGCTGGGCCGCGCTGAGTTGCGACCCCGAATACGGCGGCCAGGGCCTGCCGCACGTGGTCAACCAGTGCTTCTACGAGATGCTCAACAGCGCCAACCAGGCCTGGACCATGTACCCCGGCCTGAGCCACGGCGCCTACGAGGCCCTGCACGCCCACGGCACGCCCGAGCAGAAAGCCACCTACCTGCCCAAGCTCACCAGCGGCGAGTGGACCGGCACCATGTGCCTGACCGAGCCGCACTGCGGCACCGACCTGGGCCTGCTGCGCACCAAGGCCGAACCGCAGGCCGACGGCACCTACAGGCTCACCGGCGCCAAGATCTTCATCTCCGCCGGCGAGCACGACCTGGCCGCCAACATCGTCCACCTGGTGCTGGCCCGCCTGCCGGACGCGCCCGAGGGCAGCAAGGGCATCAGCCTGTTCGTCGTGCCGAAGTTCAACGTCAACGCCGACGGCAGCCTGGGCACGCGCAACGCCATCCACTGCGGCGGCCTGGAACACAAGATGGGCATCCACGGCAACGCCACCGCGCAGATGGTGCTCGACGGCGCCGTGGGCACCCTCGTCGGCCAGCCGCACAAGGGCCTGGCGGCGATGTTCGTGATGATGAACGCCGCCCGCCTGGGCGTGGGCATGCAGTCACTCGGCCTGACCGAAGTGGCCTACCAGAACGCCGTGGCCTACGCCAAGGACCGCATCCAGATGCGCTCGCTCTCCGGCGTCAAGAACCCCGACAAGGCCGCCGACAGCATCATCGTCCACCCCGACGTGCGCAAGATGCTGCTCACCGCGCGCGCCTACGCCGAAGGCGGCCGCGCCCTGTGCGTGCACACCGCGCTGATGCTGGATCAGGAACTGAGCCACCCCGACGAAGACGTGCGCCGTGAGGCCGCCGACGAGGTCGCCCTGCTGACCCCCATCGTCAAGGCCTTCCTGACCGACAACGGCTGGATCGCCACCAGCCACTGCATGCAGGTCTTCGGTGGCCACGGCTACATCCATGAATGGGGCATGGAGCAGTACGTGCGCGACGCCCGCATCAACATGATCTACGAGGGCACCAACACCATCCAGTCGCTCGACCTGCTCGGCCGCAAGGTGCTGGCCGACAACGGCAAGAAACTCAAGGCCTTCGGCAAGAAGGTGGCCGAGTTCGTCGAGGAAGAAGGCATCCGCGAGGACATGCAGGAGTTCATCAACCCGCTAGCCGACCTGGGCGACAAGGTCACCAAGCTGACGATGGAGCTCGGCATGAAGGCCATGGGCAACGCCGACGAGGTGGGCGCCGCAGCCGTCGATTACCTGCGCGTGGTCGGCCACCTGGTGTTCGCCTACTTCTGGGTCCGCATGGCCAAGGTCGCGCTCGACCAGCTCAAGGCCCAGGGCGCCAACCCGGACCCGTTCTACGTCGCCAAGCTGCACACCGCGCGCTTCTACTTCGCCAAGCTGCTGCCCGAAACCGCCACGCTGATCCGCACGGCCCGCGCCGGCTCCGGCTCGCTGATGGCGATGGACGAAGCCCTGTTTTGAGGCCCTTTTGAGGAGACTCCCGATGAAAACCGCCCTGATCGCCCTGACACTGGCCGCAGCGTCGTTCGGCGCGCTGGCCCAGGCCACGCCGGCCGGCCTGTGGAAAACCATCGACGACGATGGCAAGACCGAGAAATCGCTGGTGCGCATCACCGAAACCGGCGGCGTGTTCAGCGGCAAGGTCGAAAAGATCTTCGACCCCAAAAAGCAAGACAACCGCTGCGACGACTGCAGCGACGAGCGCAAGGGCCAGCCCGTGATCGGCATGACCATCATGAAGAGCGTCAAGCAGAACGCGGGCGACGCCACGCTGTGGGACGGTGGCGAGATCCTCGACCCCAACAACGGCAAGACCTACAAGGTCCGCATGAAGCCGATCGACGGCGGCAAGAAGCTGGAACTGCGCGCCTACGTCGGCATGCCGATGCTCGGCCGCACCCAGACCTGGTTGCGTGCGGAATGACGCGCGCTGAGTCCACAAGGAAAGAACCCATGAATCGATTCAATGTCCGCAAGGTCGCCGTGCTCGGCGCTGGCGTGATGGGCGCGCAGATCGCTGCGCACCTGACCAACGTCAAGGTGCCGGTCGTGCTGTTCGACCTGCCTGCCAAGGAAGGCCCCAAGTCGGCCATCGCCCTCAAGGCGATCGCCAACCTGGCCAAGATCAAGCCGGCGCCGCTGGGCCTGGCCGAAGACGCCGCGCGCATCACGCCGGCCAACTACGAAGAGCATCTGGCGCTGCTGGGTGAGTGCGACCTGATCATCGAGGCCATCGCCGAGCGCATGGACTGGAAGCTCGACCTGTACCAGAAGATAGCGCCGCACGTGGCCGCGCACACCATCGTCGCGTCCAACACCTCGGGCCTGTCGATCACCCAGCTGTCGGCGGTGCTGCCCGAGTCGCTCAAGCCGCGCTTCTGCGGCATCCATTTCTTCAACCCGCCGCGCTACATGGCGCTGGTGGAGCTGATCGCTACGCCCACCACCGAGGCCAGCGCGCTCGACCAGCTGGAAACCTTCGTCACCAGCACGCTCGGCAAGGGCGTGGTGCGGGCCAAGGACACGCCCAACTTCATCGCCAACCGCGTCGGCATCGCCGGCATGCTGGCGACGATGCACGAGGCGCAGGCCTTCGGCCTGAGCGTCGATGTGGTGGACGACCTGACCGGCAAGAAGCTCGGCCGCGCCAGCTCCGGCACCTTCCGCACCGCCGATGTGGTGGGCCTGGACACCATGGCCCACGTCATCCGCACGCTGCAAGACAACCTCGGCCCCGACCAAGCCAACGACCCGTTCTACGGCAGCTACGGTACGCCGGCCGTGCTGTCGGCGCTGATCGAGAAGGGCGCGCTGGGCCAGAAGGTGGGCGCCGGTTTCTACAAGAAAGTCGGCAAGGACATCCTGCGTCTCGACCCGGCGCAGGGCACCTACGTGCCGGGCGGTGGCAAGGCCGACCCGATCATCGACCGCATCCTGAAGAAGCCGGCCGCCGAGCGCCTGAAGCTGCTGCGTGAGTCGAGCCACCCGCAGGCGCAATTCCTGTGGGCCATCCTGCGCGACGGCTTCCACTATGCCGCCGTGCACCTGGAGGGCATTGCCGACTGCGCTCGCGACGTCGACTTCGCCATGCGCTGGGGCTTTGGCATGAAGCAGGGCCCGTTCGAGCTGTGGCAAGACGCCGGCTGGCAACAAGTCGCCGGCTGGGTGGCCGAGGACATCGCCGCCGGCAAGGCCCTGTGCCCCGCGCCGCTGCCGGCCTGGGTGACGGATGGCCGCACCGGCGTGCACACGCCGGAAGGCTCATGGTCGCCATCGCGCCAGGCCTATGTGCCGACCTCCAGCCTGCCCGTCTACCAGCGCCAGCACTTCCCTGAGGCCGTGCTGGGCAGCGGCGCGGTCAACCCGCTCCAGAGCGGCACCGAAGAGTTCAAGAACGACGAGATCCGCGTCTGGAGCCTGGACGGCGAGGTGCTGATCGCCAGCATCACCGCCAAGCTGCACCTCATCAGCCCGACGGTGACCGAGGGCCTGCTCCGGGCCATCGAGATCGCCGAGGCCAAGTACCAGGGCCTGGTGATCTGGTCGCCCGACGACGTGTTCTCGGCCGGCGCCAACCTCGAAGCGCTGATGCCGGTGTTCATGAAACACGGCGCCAAGGGCATCGCGCCCGAAGAGAAGAAGCTGCAGGACATGATGCTGCGCCTGCGCTACGCCGCCGTGCCCACCGTCGCCGCGATGCGTGGCCTGGCGCTGGGCGGTGGCTGCGAGCTGGCGGTGCACTGCAGCCGGCGCGTGTCGGCGATGGAGAGCTACGCCGGCCTGGTGGAAGTGGGCGTCGGCCTGATTCCGGGCGGCGGCGGCCTGACCTACATCGCCCGCCGCGCGGCCGAAGCCGCCGCCAACGTGCCGGGCAGCGACCTGCTGAGCTTCGTCAAGGAAGGCTTCACCGCCGCCGCCATGGCCAAGGTGGGCACCAGCGCGCTGGAGAACCGCAAGCTGGGCTACCTGATCGACGGTGACGTGGTCGTGCCGCACAAGGACGAACTGCTGCACGTCGCCCTCAGCCAGGCCAAGGCCCTGGCCGACGCCGGCTACCGCGCGCCGCCCAAGGCGATGTTTGCGGTGGCGGGCCGCTCGGGCATTGCCACCATCAAGGCCAGCCTGGCGGGCATGCGCGACGGCGGCTTCATCAGCGCCCACGACTTCCACATCGCCAGCGGCATTGCCGACGTGGTGTGCGGTGGCGATGTCGACGCCGGCACCCTCGTCAACGAGGACTACCTGATGGCGCTGGAGCGCAAGCACTTCTGCGGCCTGCTGTCGCACCCCAAGACCCAGGAACGCATCATGGGCATGCTGTCGACCGGCAAGCCGGTTCGGAACTGAACGGAGCGATGAACATGAGCAAACAGATTCAAGACGCCTACATCGTCGCCGCCAGCCGCACGCCGATCGGCAAGTCGCACCGCGGTTTCTTCCGCCACACCCGCCCGGACGACCTGCTGATCGCCGCGCTGCAGGGCGCGCTGGCCCAGGTGCCGACGCTGGACCCCAAGGCGATCGAAGACGCCATCATCGGCTGCGCCATGCCCGAAGGCCCGCAGGGCCTGAACGTGGCGCGCGTGGCAGCGCTGCTGGCCGGCCTGCCCAACACGGTGGGCGGCATCACCGTCAACCGCTTCTGCGCCTCGGGCCTGTCGGCGCTGCAGATGGCGGCCGACCGCATCCGCGTTGGCGAGGCCGACGTGATGATCGCCGGCGGCTGCGAGAGCATGAGCATGGTGCCCATGAGCGGCAACACGCCCAGCTTCAACCCGGCCATCTTCGAGCGCGACGAGAACATCGGCATCGCCTACGGCATGGGACTGACGGCTGAGAAGGTCGCCAACCAGTGGGGTGTGAGCCGTGCGGACCAGGACGCGTTTGCACTGGCCTCGCACCAGAAGGCGCTGGCCGCGCAGGCCGCCGGTGAGTTCACCGACGAGATCACGCCGGTGGAAGTGACCGAGCGCACGCCGGACCTGGCCACGGGTGAGGTTCGCACCAAGAGCCGCATCGTCCGCCTGGATGAAGGCGCGCGGCCTGACACCAGCCTCGAAGGCCTCGGCAAGCTCAAGACCGTGTTCGCCGCCAAGGGCAGCGTCACGGCAGGCAACAGCTCGCAGACCAGCGACGGCGCGGGCGCGCTGATCGTGGCCAGCGAGCGCGCCATCAAGCAGTTCGGCCTGACGCCGCTGGCTCGCTTCGTGAGCTACGCCAGCCGCGGCGTGCCGCCCGAGGTGATGGGCATCGGCCCGATCGAGGCGATTCCGGTCGCGCTGCGCCACGCCGGCCTGCAGTTGAGCGACATCGACTGGATCGAGCTCAACGAGGCCTTTGCCGCCCAGGCGCTGGCGGTCATCAACACCGTCGGCCTCGATCCGGCCAAGGTCAACCGCCTGGGCGGCGCCATCGCGCTGGGCCACCCGCTGGGCGCAACCGGCGCCATTCGCGCCGCCACCGTGGTGCACGCGCTGCGCCGTCACAACCTGAAATACGGCATGTTGACGATGTGCGTCGGCACCGGTCAGGGCGCGGCGGGCATCTTCGAACGCGTCTGATTTTCTGCGGCACAAAAGCTGCAATCCGAAGCCGCCATTTCGCATGAAGTGGCGGCTTTTCCCATTTCTGTCAGATTGACGTGACAAACTACCGGCCTGAATGGAGAGTCCATGAGCATCAAGACCGCTGTGATCGATGGCGTGGCGAGCATTGAAATTGCGCGCCCCGAAAAGAAGAACGCCCTGACCATGGTCATGTACCAGGCCATGGCCGACGCCCTGCGCGCCGCCCAGGCCGACCCGGCCGTGCGAGTGGTGCTGATCAGCGGCCAGCCGGGCATCTTCACCTCCGGCAACGACCTGGAAGACTTCATGCAAAGCCCGCCGCGCGGGCCGGAGTCGCCGGTGTTCCAGTTCATGCAGGCGCTGCTGGGCTGCGACAAGCCGGTGGTGGCGGCGGTCACGGGCGCGGCCATCGGCATCGGCACGACCATGCTGCTGCACTGCGACTTCGTCTACGTCAGCGACGAGGCCCGGCTGGCGATGCCCTTCGTCAACCTGGGGCTGGTGCCGGAATTTGCCTCCAGCCTGATCGTGCCGCGCCTGATGGGCCACGCCCGCGCGGCCGAGAAGCTGCTGCTGGGCGACCCGTTCACCGGCTCGGAAGCGGTGGAATGCGGCATCGCCAACGCGGTGCTGCCGGCCAGCGAGGTGCTGCCGCACGCGCGCCGCATCACGCAGCGCCTGGTGCAACTGCCGCCCGCTGCGCTGCGCGCCAGCAAGCGCCTGATGCGCGAGGGCGTGCAGCAACAGGTGCAGGCCGCGCTCGAGCGCGAGTCCGGCGTGTTCTCGGACCGGCTGCGCAGCCCCGAGGCGCGTGAAGCGTTTCAGTCCTTCTTCGAGAAGCGCAAGCCCGACTTCTCGCAGTTCTCCTGACCTGATCCGAAGACCCGCGCACCGTGTCGACCCGGCTCCCCCGTCCCGCCGCCGAGGCCAGCTACGCCCCGGCCCCCGCCCGGGCGCCGCAACCGGCGCTGATGCGGCTGGCCCGTGTGGCGCTGGCGCCGCTGCTGTACTGGCAAGGCGCGGTGCTCAAACGCAAGACACCCCGCCTGCCCGAAGCCGAAGGCCTGCCGTTCGGCAAGGCCGGCTACGGCGTGACACGGCTGCGGCTGCTGATCGTGGGTGATTCGTCAGCCGCCGGCGTGGGCGTGGCCGAGCAAAGCCAGGCGCTGGCCGCCCAGCTGGCGCAGGCGCTGGTGCCGGTGCTGGCCAGCAGCCCGCTCGGTGCAGGTGCCGTGTCGTGGCAGGTGGTGGCGCGCACGGGTCTGACAGCGGAAGGCGCGCTGGCCATGATGGCAGCGACCAAGCTGCAGCCGGCCGACCTGCTGATCACCGTGCTGGGCGTCAACGACGTGCTGAACCAGACTCCGCCCGACCAATGGCTGCGGGCGCTGGACGCCATTCGCGGCCATGCGCGCCACCGCGCCAAGGTGCTGCACACGGTGCACTGCTCACCGCCGCGCATGGACTTGCTGCAGTGGCTGCCGCAGCCGCTGCGCTGGTTGCTGGGCAGCCACGCCGCCCGGCTCGATACCGCGCTGCGCCGCCATGTGCGCCAGGCACACCGCCGCAGCCGGTTCGCGCTGCCTTTCGATCCCACCCGTGAATCCGCCGAGGACTGGCTTGCCAGCGACGGCTTCCACCCGAATGCGGCGCTCTACCGCCGCTGGGCGCAGGCGCTGGCCGATCACATCGACCTCGATCTGGCGCAGGGCGCGCTGACGCGGGCGGTGCTGCCGAGCCACTACGCCGGCGTGCCCGACAGCAGCTTCAGCGGCTGGGGCACGCTGCGCTGACCGCCTCAGGTCGCCGTGGCGGGCGACAGGCCCGGTTGCGGCACCGGGCGCGGCCGGCCCTGCGGGTCGAGCGCCACGTAGGTCAGGTTGGCCTCGGTCACCTTGACGATCTGCGGATCGGCCGGATTGCGCTCGGCGTAGACCTCCACGTGCACCGTCACCGACGTATTGCCGATGCGCACCACGCTGGCGTAGAAGCTCAGCAGGTCGCCCACCGACACGGCCTGCTTGAAGATGAACTGGTTGACCGCCACGGTGGCCACCCGGCCGCGCGAGATGCGCATGGGCAGCACGGCGCCGGCCAGGTCGACCTGCGCCATGATCCAGCCGCCGAAAATGTCGCCGCTGTGGTTGGAGTCGGCCGGCATGGGGATCACGCGCATCACCAGCTCACGCTGGTGCGAACCGGGCAGGCCGCCCTGCTGGGGCGGAAATGCCTCGGGCGTCACCGGCATTGAAACTGCAGTCATCATCATTACCTCCGAAAACGATTGTCCCCGATGCGTCCAGCCCACCACATGCCCCCTGAACCTGCCGCCGCAGGCGCGCCCACCCCCGAGCGCAGCGACTGGCACACCCTCAAGCGCCTGGGGCCTTATCTGTGGACCTACCGCGTGCGCATCGCGCTGGCGCTGGTCTTCCTGGTCGCGGCCAAGGTGTCCAACGTCGGCGTGCCGGTGCTGCTGAAGAAGCTGGTCGACGAGCTGGCCATCCCCATCGGCGACCCGCGTGCGCTGGTGGTCGTGCCCGCCGCGCTGCTGCTGGCCTACGCCGGCCTGCGCTTCCTGACCACCGCCTTCACCGAGCTGCGCGAGCTGGTCTTCGCCAAGGCCACCCACGGCGCGGCGCGGCAGATTGCGCTGGAGACCTTCCGCCATCTGCACGCCCTGAGCCTGCGCTTCCACCTGGAGCGCCAGACCGGCGGCATGACACGCGACATCGAGCGCGGCACCCGCGCGCTGCAGTCGCTGGTGAGCTACTCGCTGTTCACCATCGTGCCGACGCTGGTCGAGCTGACGCTGGTGCTGACGCTGCTGGGCACGCAGTTCGACATGGGCTTCGTCTGGATCACGCTGGCAGCGCTGCTGGCCTACGGCGTCTTCACCATCACCGTGACCGAATGGCGCACCCAGTACCGGCGCCAGATGAACGAGCTCGACTCCAAGGCCCACACGCGGGCGGTGGACGCGCTGCTGAACTTCGAGACCGTCAAGTACTTCAACAACGAGGACTTCGAGGCCCGCCGCTATGACGAAGGCCTGGACGCCTACCGCCGCGCGCAGATCAAGTCGCAGGGCACGCTGTCGCTGCTCAACGCTGGCCAGCAGCTCATCATCGCCACCAGCCTGGTGGCCATGCTGTGGCGCGCCACGGCCGGCGTGGTGGCTCACAAGCTGACCCTGGGCGACCTGGTGATGATCAACGCGCTGCTGATCCAGCTCTACATCCCGCTGAACTTCCTGGGCGTGCTCTACCGCGAGGTCAAGCAGAGCCTGACCGACCTGGACAAGATGTTCGGCCTGCTGGAGCGTGAACGCGAGGTGGCCGATGCGCCCGATGCGAAGCCGCTGCAGGTGGCGCAGGCCACCGTACGCTTCGAGCACGTGCGCTTCGCCTACGACGCCCGGCGCGAGATCCTGCACGACGTCAGCTTCGAGATCCCCGGCGGCAAGACGGTCGCGGTGGTCGGCCCGTCCGGCTCGGGCAAGAGCACGCTGGCGCGGCTGCTCTACCGCTTCTACGACGTCGGCGCAGGCCACATCACGATTGACGGCCAGGACCTGCGCGCCGTGACGCAGGACAGCCTGCGCCGGGCGATCGGCATCGTGCCGCAGGACACCGTGCTGTTCAACGACACCGTGGGCTACAACATCGCCTATGGCCGCCCCGGCGCCACGCAAGCCGAGGTCGACGAGGCCGCCCGCGCCGCCCACATCCACGACTTCATCAGCGCCCAGCCGCAGGGCTACGGCACGGTGGTGGGCGAGCGCGGGCTGAAGTTGTCGGGTGGCGAAAAGCAGCGCGTGGCCATCGCCCGCACGCTGCTGAAGAACCCGCCGGTGCTGATCTTCGACGAGGCGACCTCGGCGCTGGATTCGGCCAACGAGCGCGCCATCCAGGCCGAGCTCGCCAGCGCCGCACGCGGCAAGACCGCGCTGGTGATCGCGCACCGGCTGAGCACCATCGTCGACGCGCACCAGATCGTCGTGCTGGAACATGGCCGCATCGCCGAACAGGGCACGCACGCCGAGCTGCTGGCGCGCGAGGGCGTCTACGCGCGCATGTGGCGGCTGCAGCAGAGCGCGGTGCCCGCCGAGCTGGCCGTGACAGCTTGAGTCCCGCAACCTTGGCTACATTGCCGCCTCATGGAAACCAAGTGGCTTGAAGACTTCGTCAGCCTGGCCGAGACGCGCAGCTTCTCGCGCTCGGCGCAGTTGCGGCATGTGACGCAGCCGGCGTTCTCGCGCCGCATCCAGGCGCTGGAGGCGTGGGCGGGCATCGATCTGGTCGATCGCTCGTCCTATCCGACCCGCCTCACGCCCGCCGGGCAGACGCTGCTGCCGCAGGCGCTCGAAGTGCTGGGCGGGCTGCAGGCCGCGCGCAACCTGATGCTCAGCCACCAGGCCACGCACGCCGACATGATCGAGTTCGCGGTGCCGCACTCGCTGGCCTTCACCTTCTTCCCGCACTGGGTGATGGAGCTGCGCCAGCGCTTCGGCGCCTTCAAGAGCCGGCTGATCGGCCTGAACGTGCATGACGCGGTGATGCAGCTGACCGAGGGCAGCTGCGACCTGCTGCTGGTCTATCACCACGCCTCGCAGCCGCTGCAGTTGAACCCCGAGCGCTACGAGATGCTGAGCCTCGGCACCGAAACGCTGGCGCCCTACGCGCGCGCCAATGCCGACGGCGAGCCGCTGTTCCGCCTGCCCGGCCACCGGCACGATCCGGTGCCTTACCTGGCCTACGCGTCAGGCGCTTACCTGGGGCGCATGGTCGACCTGCTGCTCAAGCAGGCCGGCGAGGCACTCTACCTGGACCCGATCTACGAGACCGACATGGCCGAGGGCCTGAAGGCGATGGCGCTCGAAGGCCACGGCCTGGCGTTTCTGCCCGGCAGTTCGGTCAAGAAGGAGCTGAGCGCGCGCCGCCTGGTGCCGGCCGGGCCGCGCCAGGGCGAAACCGCGTTCGAGGTGACGATCGAGGTGCGCCTCTACCGCGAGCGGCCCGACGCCGCCCGCAGCGGCAAACCCGCCAAGCCGGCAGCCCAGGCGCTATGGGAGTTTCTCAGGCAGCAAGGCACGCTAGCGGGGCGCTGAGCACGGCGCGCAAGGCAGACCACCGGTCGGCACGACTCATGCATTGACCCCGTCAAACGGCCCGCCCCGCCGCTGTGTCGCGGGTTTGCCTTGGTCGGATTGCACCAGGGCAGTGCCTAGAATGATTCAAGCGAGTGATGAAGCGCAAGCTCCTCACTAAAACGTATTCACCGAGACTCATGGAGTTGTTATGAAGAAGTCGATTTTGGTTCTGGCCACCACGGCCGCGCTGCTGACGCTGGGTACCGCGCAGGCGCAATCGGACACGCTCAAGAAGATCAAGGACAGCGGCAGCATCTCGCTGGGCGTGCGTGAATCGTCGGGCGCGCTGGCCTACACGCTGGGCGACGGCAAGTACGTGGGCTTCCACACCGAAGTGGCCGAGCGCGTGGCCGCCGACCTGAAGAAGCAGCTCGGCCTGGCCAAGCTCGACGTCAAGTACCAGCCGGTGACCTCGCAGAACCGCATGCCGCTGGTGCTCAACGGCACGGTGGACCTGGAGTGCGGCTCGACCACCAACAACGCCGCGCGCCAGAAGGAAGTCGCCTTCGCGGTGACGACCTATGTCGAGGAAGTGCGCATCGCCGTCAAGGCCAACTCGGGCATCACGGGCATCGCCCAGCTCACGGGCAAGAACGTGGCGACCACCACGGGCACCACCTCGGTGCAATTGCTGCGCAAGCATGAGAAAGCCGCCGGCGTGGACTTCAAGGAGGTCTTCGGCAAGGACCACGCCGACAGCTTCCTGCTGCTCGAATCCGGTCGTGCCGATGCCTTCGTGATGGACGGCCAGATCCTGGCCGGCAACATCGCCAAGTCCAAGGCTCCGGCCGATTACAAGATCGTCGGCGAGGTGCTCAACGTCGAGCCGATCGCCTGCATGCTGCGCAAGGACGACCCGGCCTTCAAGAAGTCGGTCGACGACAGCATCAAGGCCATGATCAAGAGCGGCGACCTCGCCAAGATGTACGACAAGTGGTTCATGCAGCCGATCGCACCGACCAACACCCGTGTCGGTCTGCCGCTGAGCGATGCCACCAAGACCGCCTGGGCCAACCCCAACGACAAGCCGGCTGAAGACTACGCCAAGAAGTAAGAACAGGAGCACACCTTGGCAAGCTGGGATTGGCAAGTCTTTTGCAAAAGCACCATCGAAGGTGAAGTGGTCGCGGGCTGTCTGGGCCGTGACGGCGATATCACCTACCTCGACTGGCTGATCTCGGCTTGGGGCTGGACGCTTTCGGTGGCGCTGCTGGCGCTGCTGCTGGCGCTGGCCGTGGGGGCGCTGGTGGGCATTCTGCGCACCGTGCCTCACCGCGGCCTGAGGCTGTTCGGCGACGCCTGGACGGAGCTGTTCCGCAACATCCCGCTGCTGGTGCAGTTATTCCTCTGGTATCACGTCGTGCCGGCGCTGATCCCGGCGCTCAAGTCGGTGCCCAGCTTCCTGCTGGTGGTGCTGGCGCTGGGCTTCTTCACGTCGGCACGGGTGTCCGAGCAGATCAAGGCCGGCATCCAGAGCCTGCCCAAGGGCCAGCGCTACGCCGGGCTGGCCCTCGGCCTGACGCTGCCGCAGACCTACCGCCACGTGCTGCTGCCGATGGCGCTGCGCGTCGTCATTCCACCGCTGACCAGCGAGAGCATGGGCATCATCAAGAACTCGGCCGTGGCCTTCGCCGTGAGCGTGGCCGAGCTGACGATGTTCGCGATGCAGGCGACCGAGGAAACCTCGCGCAACTTCGAGATCTACCTGTCGGTGACGGGGCTGTATTTCCTGTCGGCCATCGTGATCAACCGGCTGGCCATCGCGCTTGAAGCGCGGCTGCGCCTACCGGGCACCATCGGTGGGGGCCGGTAATGCTGCAACTCGATTTCTCCTTCCTCACCGCCCAGGTGGTGAGCAGCTACATCGCCAAGGGCTTTGTCTTCTCGATCCAGCTCACGCTGGTGGCCATGCTGGGCGGCATCGTGCTGGGCACGCTGCTGGCGCTGATGCGGCTCTCGGGCAACAAGCTGCTGGAGGCGCCCGCCGCCTTCTACGTCAACACCATGCGCAGCATTCCGCTGGTGATGGTGATCCTGTGGTTCTTCCTGCTGATCCCGCTGGCCACCGGCCGGCCGCTCGGCGCGGAGTTGTCGGCGCTGGTGACCTTCACGCTGTTCGAGGCGGCCTACTACTCGGAGATCATGCGGGCGGGCATCCAGAGCGTGCCGCGCGGTCAGGTGTACGCTGGCTACGCCGTGGGCATGACCTACCGCCAGACCATGCAGCTGGTGGTGCTGCCGCAGGCCTTCCGCAACATGCTGCCGGTGCTGCTGACGCAGACCATCATCCTGTTCCAGGACACCAGCCTGGTCTACGCGATCGGTGCCTATGACCTGCTCAAGGGCTTCGAAGTGGCGGGCAAGAACTTCAACCGTCCGATCGAGACCTACCTGGTCGCTGCCGTGCTGTATTTCGCCATCTGCTTCAGCCTGTCCATGCTGGTCAAGCGGCTGCAGGCGCGCATTCAAATCATCCGCTGAGATTCCCTCCTCATGATCGACATCAAGAACATTTCCAAGTGGTACGGCAGCTTCCAGGTCCTGACCGACTGCACCACGACCATCAAGAAGGGTGAGGTGGTGGTGGTGTGCGGGCCGTCAGGCTCGGGCAAGAGCACGCTGATCAAGACCGTCAACGCGCTGGAGCCGATCCAGAAGGGTGACATCGTCGTCGACGGCATCAGCATCAGCGACCCCAAGACCGACCTGCCCAAGCTGCGCAGCCGCGTCGGCATGGTGTTCCAGCACTTCGAGCTGTTTCCACACCTGTCGGTGACCGAGAACCTGACGATGGCGCAGATCAAGGTGCTGGGCCGCAGCAAGGACGACGCGCTGGTGCGCGGCCTGAAGATGCTTGACCGCGTCGGCCTCTCGGCCCACAAGGACAAGTTTCCCGGCCAGCTCTCGGGCGGCCAGCAGCAGCGCGTGGCGATTGCACGTGCGCTGAGCATGGATCCGATCGTGATGCTGTTCGACGAGCCCACCAGCGCGCTCGACCCTGAAATGGTCGGCGAGGTGCTTGACGTGATGGTCAAGCTCGCCCAGGAAGGCATGACGATGATGGTCGTCACGCACGAGATGGGTTTTGCCAAGAAGGTCAGCAACCGCGTGATCTTCATGGACGCCGGCAAGGTGGTCGAGGACTGCAGCAGCACCGAGTTCTTCGGCGACCCCGAAGCCCGCTCGCCGCGCGCCAAGGAATTCCTGTCGAAGATCCTGCAACATTGATGTGAGCGCCCGGCGGGTGAAAATGGCTCCATGAGCACCACACTGACCCTCACCCGCCCCGACGACTGGCACCTGCACGTGCGCGATGGCGCTGCGCTGCACACGGTCGTGCCGCACACCGCGCGCCAGTTCGGTCGCGCCATCATCATGCCCAATCTGCGGCCGCCGGTGACCACCGCGGCGCAGGCGGTGGCCTACCGCGAGCGCATCGCCGCGGCGGTGCCGGCCGGCGTCGATTTCACGCCGCTGATGACGCTCTACCTGACCGACAACACGCCGGCTGAGGAAATCGCCCGTGCCAAGGCCGCAGGCGTGGTCGCGCTCAAGCTCTATCCGGCCGGCGCCACCACCAACAGCGACGCCGGCGTGACCGACGTGCGCAAGACCTACGCCGCGCTCGAAGCCATGCAGCGCGCGGGCCTGCTGCTGCTGGTGCATGGTGAAGTGACCGACCAAGCGGTGGACGTGTTCGACCGCGAGGCCGTCTTCATCGACCAGGTGCTGATCCCGCTGCGGCGCGATTTCCCCGAGCTGAAGATCGTCTTCGAGCACATCACGACGAAAGAAGCGGCCGACTACGTCAACAGCGCCGACGCCCACACCGCCGCCACCCTCACCGCCCACCACCTGCTCTACAACCGCAACGCCATCTTCACCGGCGGCCTGCGCCCGCACTACTACTGCCTGCCGGTCCTGAAGCGCGAGGTGCACCGCCTGGCGCTGGTGGCTGCGGCCACCTCGGGCAACTCGCGCTTCTTCCTCGGCACCGACAGCGCACCGCACCCGGCCCACCTGAAGGAACACGCCGCGGCCTGCGCCGGCTGCTACACCGCCTTGAGCGCGCTGGAGCTGTACGCGCAGGCGTTCGAGGACGCTGGCGCGCTCGACCAGCTCGAAGGCTTCGCCAGCTTCCACGGCCCGGACTTCTACGGCCTGCCGCGCAACACCGGCCGCGTGACGCTGGCGCGCGAGCCGTGGACGCTGCCCGAAACGCTCGCCTTTGGCGATGCGCAACTCAAACCACTGTGCGCCGGCGAGACACTGAACTGGCGCCTGGTGGATTGAAATGACGCGCACAGGCCCCATCATCAGCCTGTCCGTGAATCAACCTGTGACCTGAGCCGTCGCCATCATGAAACGCATTGCACTCTTCCTGATCACCAACCTGGCCGTGATGCTGGTGTTGAGCGTCACCGCCAACCTGCTGGGCTTCAACCGCTACATCAGCGCGGCGGGGCTGGACATGGGCGCGTTGCTGGGCTTTGCGATGGTGATGGGCTTTGGCGGCGCGTTCATCTCGCTGCTGATGAGCAAGCCGATGGCCAAGTGGAGCACCGGCGCGGTCGTCATCAACGACTCGACCGAACCGATGCACCGCTGGCTGGTGAGCACGGTGCAGCGCTTTGCGCAGGCCTCGAACATCACCATGCCCGAGGTCGCGATCTTCGAGGGCGCGCCCAACGCCTTCGCCACCGGCGCGTTCAAGAACTCGGCGCTGGTGGCGGTGTCCACCGGCCTGCTGCAGAACATGAGCCGCGACGAGGTCGAGGCCGTCATCGGCCATGAAGTCGCCCACGTCGCCAACGGCGACATGGTGACCATGACGCTGATCCAGGGCGTGATGAACACCTTCGTGGTCTTCATCTCGCGAGCGGTGGGCTACTTCGTCGACCGCGTCATTCTCAAGAACGACAAGGAAGGCCCCGGCATCGGCTACATGATCACCACGGTGGTGCTCGACCTGCTGCTGGGCCTGGTGGCGGCCATGATCGTGGCCTGGTTCAGCCGACAGCGTGAGTTCCGCGCCGACGCCGGAGCCGCGCAACTGATGGGCAGCCGCGTGCCGATGCAGCGCGCGCTGGCGCGGCTGGGCGGCATCGACCCCGGTGAGTTGCCCAAGAGCATGGCGGCGATGGGCATCAGCAGCCGGCCCAGCAGCCTCATGGCGCTGTTCTCCAGCCACCCGCCCATCGAAGAGCGCATCGCCGCGCTGCAGAACGCGCGCTGAGCCGTCCTTCGTCCCGTGGCGCGCGCCAGTGGCGCTCAATACCGCCCGGTCACGCCCGCCATGCGCAGGTAGACATACGCCACCCAGGCCACCACGGCGCGGCGTGCCAGGCTGATCCAGCCGAGCTCGCGCAGCTCCTCATGCTGCACCTGGCGTGAGGCGGCCAGCGCGGTCTCGATCTCGGCAGCCAGTTCGCGGGCAAAGCCCGCATCGCGCACGATCAGGTTGGCCTCCAGGTTGAGCAGCAGCGACAGCGGATCGATGTTGCTGCTGCCCACCGTGGCCCACTGATCGTCCACCAGCATGACCTTGGCGTGCAGGTAGGCCGGCGTGTATTCGTGGATCTGCACGCCGTGGTGCAGCAATTCGGCATACAGCACGCGGGCGGCCAGCGCGGCCAGCCGGTAGTCGACCTTGCCTTGCAGCAGCAGGCGCACCTCCACGCCGCGGGCGGCGGCATCGCGCAGGGCGCGGCGGAAATCGTTGCCGGGATAGAAGTACGGCGTCACCAGCCAGATGCGGCGGCGCGCACTGCGGATGGCCTCGATGTGCGCGCGCTCGATGGTGCGGCGCTGCCGGAAGTTGTCGCGCACCACCAGCGCCGCCACCATCGGCGCGGGCGGGCGGCGCCGCGTGCCGTACGTGCCACGTGATCGCCTCAGCAGCCGCAACTGGCGCCACAGCCGGCGCAATTCGCGCAGCGGCCGGCGCGCGGCCAGCAGCGTGTGCGCTTCCTGGCGCCAGTCGCGGCCCAGCCAGGCGCGCGACCACATCGCCCGCACCGCCTGCGCCATGGCACCCACCACCGGGCCTTCGGCCCGCACGGCGAAGTCGAGCCGGGGCATCTCGGTGCGGCCGTGGTTGAGGTCGATGCGATCGTCGATCAGGTTGATGCCACCCACAAAGCCCATGCGGCCATCGACGACGCACAGCTTCATGTGCAGGCGCCGCAGCTGGCCCGGCTGCAGCCAGTGCGTCCAGCGCTCCAGCGGCCGGAACACCGCCAATGCCACGCCGGCCTCCGCCATGGTCGCCACCAGCGTGTCATGGCTGTGATGACAGCCGAAGCCGTCCACCACCACCCGCACCTGCACACCTCGCTGTGCGGCATGAGCCAGCGCAGTGGCAATGGCCGTGGCGCTGGCGTCGTTGCTGAAGATGTAGGAGGCCAGCCAGATCTCCTCGCGCGCTGCGCCGATCGCCTCCAGCATGGCCGGAAACAGTTGATCCCCCCCCCGCAGCAGCCGCAGCCGATGGCCGCCCAGAAACACCGGCTGCGGCACCAGATAGGCCGCCCAGGGCCGCACGGTCGGCGGTGCGGCGGCGTCGGGTGCCGGCGCCATCAGGCCAGCTCCAGCTCCACCACCAGCGGCAGGTGGTCGGACATGCGCGCCCAGGCCGACCCGCGCGGTGCCATGCTGCCGGCGCAGCGCAGGCCACGGGTGTAGACCCGGTCGAGCGCGAACAGCGGCATGCGCGAGGGAAACGTCAGCGGTGCGCGCCGGCCGTCGGGCGGCGTGGCGCGCTGCAGGCCGACGGTGGCAAAGATCGGGTCCAGCCGCTCGCCCCAGTCGTTGAAGTCACCGGCCACCACCACCAGTTCATGCGGCGCAATCTCGGCCGCCAGATAAGCGCCCAGGCGCTCGGCCTGGCGCACCCGGCTGGCATGGATCAGGCCGAAGTGGACGACGATGCTGTGCACCGTCAGCCCCTGCCAGTGCACGGCGGTGTGCAGCAGGCCGCGCTGCTCGAAGCGGTGGTCCGACACATCGTGATGCGCCACCTCGCCCAGCGGCCAGCGCGACAGCAGCGCATTGCCGTGCTCGCCATCGCGCGTGACCGCATTGGTGCGGTAGACCGCCTCGTAGCCCTCGGGTGCCAGAAAATCCGCCTGCCCCTGCGCCGGCCAGCCGAAGCTGGTGCGATCAAAACGGCGCGCGTCGCCATGGTGAAACAGCCGCACCTCCTGCAGGAACACCAGGTCCGCGTCCAGCGACGCCACGCCCAGCCCCAGGTTGTGGATTTCCAGCCGCTTGCCGTGCCCCAGCCCGCGCACGCCCTTGTGGATGTTGTAGGTCGCCACGCGCAGCCGGGGGCCGTTCAGATCGCCCGTCTCGGTCAACGGCATGCGGCTCGACGCCACACCGAAACCACCCCAGCGCGAGGATCGAAAGACCGACATCGTCACGCTCCGGGCCGACGCTGCGGCAACTGCAGAATCGCCTCGGCATTGCTGGGCGAAAAGCACAGGTCCGCCGCCTCGCGCCACGGCAGCCACACATGCTGCACATGCTCGCGCGGCGCCAGCACCACCGGCACATCGCGCGGCACCGTCAGGCCAAACACATGCTCGGTGTTCTGCGTCACGCCTGGCGCGTAGCGGTGGCGCCAGACCGGGTAGATCTCATAGATGTTCTGCAGCTGCCAGTCGCTCAGGGCTGCCTCGGGCACGCCGGCCGAGCCGACGACGATGCCGGTTTCCTCGGCCACCTCACGCGCCGCCGTCAGCCGCAGCGGCTCGTCGATGGCGTCCAGCGAGCCCGTCACGCTCTGCCAGAAACCGGGCTTGTCGGCCCGCTCGATCAGCAGCACGTCGAGCGCGGCGGTGTGGATGACGACGAGGACGGAGACGGGGATTTTGGGAGGGCGCATACCGTCAGCTTAGTCGAGCGCATAAAAAAAGGCGCGGACTCTGCCGCGCCTCTTGATTTTTTCGGCCCTGGGGGCCGCACGAGATCAGCCCTGCGCCGCCGCCGGCGCGCTGCGCAGGCGGATGTGCAACTCGCGCAGTTGCTTCTCGTCGACCATGCTCGGCGCGCCGGTCAGCAGGCATTGGGCGCGCTGGGTCTTGGGGAAGGCGATGACGTCGCGGATCGACTCGGCCTTGGTCATCATGGTGACGATGCGGTCCAGGCCGAAGGCCAGGCCGCCGTGCGGCGGGGCGCCGTATTGCAGCGCGTCGAGCAGGAAGCCGAACTTGGTCTGTGCGTCTTCCTTGCTGATCTTGAGCGCGCTGAAGACCTTGCTCTGCACTTCGGCGCGGTGGATGCGCACCGAGCCGCCGCCGAGTTCCCAGCCGTTGAGGACCATGTCGTAGGCCTTGGCGATGCAGGCGCCCGGATCGGTGTCCATGAGGTCTTCGTGGCCGTCCTTCGGCGCGGTGAACGGGTGGTGCACGGCGGCCCAGCGGTCGTTTTCTTCGTCGTGCTCGAACATCGGGAAGTCGACCACCCAGAGCGGTGCCCACTTGTCCTCGAACAGGCCGTTCTTCTTGCCGAAGTCGCTGTGGCCGACCTTCAGGCGCAGCGCGCCGATGGCGTCGTTGACGATCTTGGCCTTGTCGGCGCCGAAGAACAGCAGGTCGCCGTTCTGTGCGCCAGTGCGGGCCAGGATGTCGGCCAGCGCCTGGTCGTGCAGGTTCTTGACGATCGGGCTCTGCAAGCCCTCGCGGCCCTTGGTGACGTCGTTCACCTTGATCCAGGCCAGGCCCTTGGCGCCGTAGATCTTGACGAACTCGGTGTAGCCGTCGATCTCGCCACGGCTGATGGCCGCGCCGCCCGGCACGCGCAGGGCGACGACGCGGCCGCCCTTGGTGGTGGCGGGGGTCGAGAAGACCTTGAAGTCGACCGTGCCCATGACGTCGGTCAGCTCGGTGAATTCGAGGTTGACGCGCAGGTCGGGCTTGTCGGAGCCGAAGCGGTGCATGGCTTCCGAATACGGCATGACCGGGTAGTCGCCCAGCTCGACGTTGAGCGCCTTGCGGAAGACGTGGCGGATCATGCCCTCGAACATCGAACGGATCTCTTCTTCGCCCAGGAAGGAGGTTTCGATATCGATCTGCGTGAATTCGGGCTGGCGATCGGCGCGCAGGTCCTCGTCACGGAAGCACTTGGTGATCTGGTAGTAGCGGTCGAAGCCGGCCACCATCAGCAGCTGCTTGAACAGCTGGGGCGACTGCGGCAGCGCGAAGAAGGCGCCGTCGTGCACGCGGCTGGGCACGAGGTAGTCGCGCGCGCCTTCAGGGGTGCTCTTGGTGAGCATGGGGGTTTCGATGTCGACGAAGCCGTTCTCGTCGAGGAACTTGCGCACCTCCATCGCCACGCGGTAGCGCAACATCAGGTTCTTCTGCATCTGCGGGCGGCGCAGGTCCAGCACGCGGTGCGTCAGGCGGGTGGTCTCGGACAGGTTGTCGTCGTCGATCTGGAACGGCGGCGTCACGCTGGCATTGAGCACTTCGAGCGTGTGGCACAGCACCTCGATCTTGCCGCTGATGAGGTTGCCGTTCTCGGTGCCGGCGGGGCGCGCACGCACCAGGCCGGTGATCTTGAGGCAGAACTCGTTGCGCACGACTTCGGCGGTCTGGAACATCTCGGCGCGGTCGGGGTCGCAGACGATCTGCACCAGGCCTTCGCGATCGCGCAGGTCGATGAAGATCACGCCGCCGTGGTCACGACGACGGTGGGCCCAGCCCATCAGGGTGACGGTCTGGCCGAGCAGGGCTTCGCTGACGAGGCCGGCGTAGGTGGTGCGCATGTTTTGTTGTCTCTTTCGAAAATCGGTGTGCAGCGGTATTCAGTGGCGGGCAGCAGCAGAAGCCAGCGAAGCCGGCGGCGTCACCACACCCATCGAGATGATGTATTTCAGCGCCTCGTCCACGCTCATCGCCAGCGGCCGGACATCGGTGCGCGGAGCGATCAGGAAGAAGCCCGAGGTCGGGTTGGGCGTGGTCGGCACGTAGAGGCTGACGCAATCATCGGGCAGGTGAGCGGCCACTTCGCCGCTGGGCTTGCCGGTGACGAAGGCGATGGTCCAGCAGTCGCGGCGCGGGTACTCGACCAGCACCGCCTCGCGGAAGGCCTGGCCGCTGCTGGAGAACAGCGTGTCGGAGACCTGCTTGACCGAGTTGTAGATCGACTTGACGATGGGAATGCGCGACATCAGCGCGTCCCACTGCCGCAACCACCACTGGCCGACGAAGTTGGCGACGAACATGCCCGTCAGCATCAGCAGCGCCAGCAGCACCAGCACGCCCACGCCGGGGATGGCATCCAGCTTTTCAAGGCTGGCCTGCGCATTGGCCGGCAGCACGGCGCCGGCGGCGTGGAGCAGCGCGGTGAACACGCCGCCCAGCAGGTCGACCACCCAGGTCAGGACCCAGACGGTGACGGCCAGCGGCAACCAGACCAGCAGGCCGGCAATGATGTATTTCTTCACGGGAGGGGTGCTCAGTGACAGGCGCAGGAGCCACCGCAGGCGGTGCCGCCGCTGGAGGCCGAAGATGAACCCGAAGCCGCCGCTTCACCGCCACCGGACGGCGCGGGGGCGGCAACGTCAGGCGTGGCCGGAGCCACGGCGGTGGCCGGCGCGGGGGCGTTGCCGCCGCGGAAGTCGGTCGCGTACCAGCCCGAGCCCTTGAGCTGGAAGCCGGCGGCAGTCACCTGCTTGGAAAACGTCTCTGCGCCGCAGGCAGGGCAGGTGCTGAGCGGCGGATCAGAGATCTTGCGCAGCACGTCCTTGGCATGGCCGCAGGTGGTGCAGCGGTATGCATAAATCGGCATGGTCGGCTAAATCCCTGATTAAAAACACGAAATTATAAAGAGGCGGCCGGCTGCGGCACAGCCCGCAGCGTCAGAGCCAGTGCAGCACGAAGCGCACCGCCACAGCCCCCGCCAGAAACCCGACGGCCAGACAGATCACGGTCGACAGCAGGCGGTTGGTGCGGCGCTGCTCATGCAGCAGCGCCTGCAGCAGATGGTCGTGCGCCGGCGCGTAGGGCTTGGCCTGCGCGGCCAGCGCGTCGTGCAGCAGGCGCGGCAGCTGTGGCAGGTAGTGGGCGTAGCGCGGCGCCTCGTCCTTGATCGAGTTGACCAGCGCGCGCCAGCCGATCTGCTCGTTCATCCAGCGCTCCAGAAACGGCTTGGCCGTCTGCCAGAGGTCCAGGTTCGGGTCGAGCTGGCGGCCCAGGCCTTCGACGTTCAGCAGCGTCTTCTGCAGCAGCACCAGCTGCGGCTGGATCTCGACGTTGAAGCGGCGCGAGGTCTGGAACAGCCGCATCAGCACCTGGCCGAGCGAGATGTCCTTGAGCGGGCGGTCGAAGTGCGGCTCGCACACCGCGCGCACCGCGCCTTCGAGTTCATCGACCCGGGTGTTGGCCGGCACCCAGCCCGATTCGACGTGCAACTCGGCCACGCGGCGATAGTCGCGCCGGAAGAAGGCCAGGAAGTTCTGCGCCAGGTACTCCTTGTCGCGCGCGTCCAGCGTGCCGACGATGCCGAAGTCCAGCGCGATGTAGCGCCCGAACGTGGCCGGTGCGGTCGACACCATGATGTTGCCGGGGTGCATGTCGGCGTGGAAGAAGCCGTCGCGAAAGACCTGGGTGAAGAAGATGGTGACACCGTCGACCGCCAGCTTGCCGATGTCGACGCCGGCCTCGCGCAGCACCTCGACCTGGCTGATCGGCGCGCCGTGCATGCGCTGCATCACCAGCACCTCGGCGGTGGACAGGTCCCAGATCATCTCGGGAATCAGCAGCAGGTCCAGCCCGCTCATGTTGCGGCGCAGCTGGGTGGCGTTGGCGGCCTCGCGCGTCAGGTCAAGCTCATCGTGCAGGTACTTGTCGAACTCGGCCACCACGTCGCGCGGGCGCAGGCGGCGGCCGTCGGCCGACAGGCGCTCCAGCCAGGTGGCCGCCGTGCGCAGCAGGCCCAGGTCGGCGTCGATGATGCCCAGCACGCCCGGGCGCAGCACCTTGACGGCGACCTCGCGGCCATCGTGCAGCACGCCGAAGTGCACCTGCGCAATCGACGCGCTGGCGACCGGGTCGGCGTCGAACTGTGCGAACACCTCGGCAATCGGCCGGCCCAGCGAGCGCTCGATCAGCGCCCGCGACTGCTGGCTCGGGAACGGCGGCACGCGGTCCTGCAGGCGCGCCAGTTCGTCGGCAATGTCGGGCGGGATCAGGTCACGCCGGGTCGACAGCACCTGGCCGAACTTGACGAAGATCGGCCCGAGCTGCTCCAGCGCCAGCCGCAGGCGCACGCCGCGCGGCTGGTCGAGCCGCCGGCCCAGCACCAGCACGCGGGCCAGCAAGCGCAGCGACGGCCGACCGGTGAAGGGCAGCACCAGCTGATCGATGCCGTGGCGCAGCATCACCCAGACGATCAACGCCAGCCGAGGCCAGTTCTTCATGGAATGCGCGCAGGAAAAGTAAGGGCGACGCTCAAACCGCGTCCGCCGTGCGGCGCGGCAGGCGTTGCGCCAGCGCACGCAGCGCGGTGACCCCCGCCTGCGCCAGGCGCGTCACCATGCGGGCGGGGCCGTCGCCCAGCACGCGGGCCAGGTCGTCCTCGATGTCCCAGCGCAGGTTGTCGGCCAGCCAGCTGACCTGCGCGGCCAGCGGCGCGTCGCCCTGCACGTTCATCGGCGGGCTGCCGGCCGCACCGGCCAGCGCCCAGCGGCCCAGCTCACCGGCGTCCAGGCTGACCAGCAGCGACTGGTCGCCCGCGTCTTCATGGTCTTCCAGCAACTCCAGCAGGCCGGCCGGCGTGATGCGCCAGGCCGCGCGCGGCGGCGGGGGCAGCAGCGGCAGCCAGCTGCGCCAGGCCAGCTCCAGCGTGCCGCCGGTCTGGCCGCGCAGGCGCTCGGTGGCCACCGGCTCGGCCGCCAGCACGTGGTTGATCAACAGCGTGAGCTTGGCGAGGGCCTCCCGGCCCAGGGGTTCTAGCAGTGCTTGAAACATCGTGAGATTGTAGGAGGCGGCCTCAAATCCTTTGACCGAAGCGGACTGACGCGACATGCGGCTTTGACAGAATCACCGGCTTCGGCCCGACCCGGGCTGCCCTGCACTGACCGGAGTACCCCCCTCATGACCCAAGCGCCCACCGTTCTGCTGACCGGCGCCACCGGCTACATCGGCTCCCACACCTGGATTGCGCTGCACGAGGCGGGCTACCGCGTGCTGGGGGTGGACAACTTCGCCAACAGCTCGCCCGCGGTGCTGGAGCGGCTGGAGACGCTGCTCGGCGTCAAGCCGGTGTTCGAGCAGGCCGACGTCAACGACACCGCCGCCATGCAGGACATCATCACGCGCCACGGCGTTCAGGCGGTGGTGCACTTTGCCGCGCACAAGGCGGTGGGCGAGTCGGCCGAGAAGCCGCTGGAGTACTTCCGCAACAACCTCGGCGGCCTGATCAGCATCAGCCAGGCCATGAGCGACGCCGGTGTGCGGGCGCTGGTATTCAGCTCCTCGGCCACCGTCTACGGCAGCCCCGAGCGCCTGCCCATCACCGAAGACTGCGCCCTGTCGGCTACCAACCCCTACGGCCTGACCAAGCTGATGGGCGAACAGCTGCTGCGCGAGACCGAACGCTGCGACCCGCGCTGGGCCATCGCCTACCTGCGCTACTTCAACCCGGTCGGCGCCCACCCCAGCGGCCTGATCGGCGAAGACCCGCGCGGCGTGCCCAACAACCTGATGCCCTACGTCGCCCAGGTGGCCGTGGGCAAGCGCGAGCGCCTGGCCGTCTACGGCAACGACTACGACACCCCGGACGGCACCGGCGTGCGCGACTACATCCACGTCATGGACCTGGCCGACGGCCACGTCGCGGCGGTGCGCCATCTGCTGGGCAAGCAGCAGTCGCTCACCGTCAACCTCGGCACCGGCACCGGCTACAGCGTGCTGGACGTCGTCAAGGCCTACGAACGCGCCAGCGGCCGCCCCGTGCCCTACGCCCTGGTGCCGCGCCGCCCGGGCGACGTGGCGTCCTGCTACGCCGACCCGGCGCTGGCCCGCGCCACGCTGGGCTGGCAGGCCAGCCGCGACTTGGACGCGATGTGCGCGGACAGCTGGCGCTGGCAGTCGGGGAATCCGAACGGGTTTGCGAGCTGACCTGGAAGCTCAAACCGTAGCTACATCGCGTAATCCCTAGTAAAATCACAGCCCGGTTTATACACCGAGAAAAACCGGGCTGTGAGGTTTGTGAACCTGATCAGATTCGTTGCAGGGATCGCTATCCGAAGAGCGTCACTCAAAGTCACCTCTGACAGCCAAATCAGGTGATGCATCAAGCCCTCGAGTTATTCTAGAGACATCCGAAGGATGCTTGGAACCTGACATATAAGGAGCTGAAATTGAAGTTCATCACCTCGAAATTGAGGCCCAGCATCAGGCTGTCGGCTTCTGCTTTAATTTTCTCTCAGATATGTGGCTGTTATTACAGCGAAGAAAGTAAACTGACAGGCGAGAGTTCGTCAATAGTGAGAGAAGGTTATGTCGAGGTTTGCAATATCAAAGGCTATGGATCTACCGAGGCAGTATCAGGGTGCCGATCTGCAATGATTAAAAAAACAGAAGGAGCAAAATTTTATCTCTCCGAAAGCACCGATTTCTCTGATCCTAAAATCTTCTTTGCCATGGATATAGCAAAGAAGACCGCGCTCATTGAAATGAGCGCCGAAAGTTTTAAGTACAGGGCATGGCCTTATAGCTACGCAATTCTTTCTGAGGTTGAGCATGGCAAGCTTATGCTGTATCCGATAGCCTGTCCTCAGTCAGCATCTATATCGGCCATACTGGCGAAGCATGGAGCCCCTGAGAAAACTGGCTCACAGGATTGCAATGTCAGCAAATTCAATAAAAAGCAACTGGGAGAGTATTTTTCCAATCTGGTTTCATTGGATTGGACTACAACAAGCAATGAGCACGTTCACCCCGTTCGTGTGGATTACAGAAATACTGTGGCCAATGAGATACCCTTCAGGCGTGAGGCAGCGAGGAGGCTGATCGCACCGACCGCAGACGAGGCGATGCCTGTTTTGATTGACAAGGCCGTAGAAAATAGCAGAAAGAATTACGCCCGCGTAGAGACTTACGGTTTTGGTGTAATAAAATTAAATCACGACGCTTACGACCTTGCTTCAACAGTAGTGACTCACAGCATAGAAAATTTTTTATGCAGATCAAAGGGTCTAATCCATAGTTGCAGTTGGATGTTCAAAGGATCATTTGTTGAATTTCAACTTGGCTTTGAACGCGATAGATATGACGTCAGCCCTGTAAAGCAAAAAGCCGATTTTATTTGGACGGACGATGGACTGAAGGCGCCGAATTTTAAGGGCACCACAATTTATAATGAAGTCGTAAAAACTAAAAAGAGCCAATCCATTAATTCCAACGATGGGTCTGACACTTATATACAACGGAAAAAAGAGATTGATCGCCAAATTGATCAAAATTACGAACGCATGAAAGAAAGAAACCGGGACAAGTGTGGTGCAAGTCATTGCTAAGTGCCAGGTCCCGACACGCCCCCGACTCTGGCAATCCATGCCGCCAGGCCCGCTCTCGCGGGAATGACAGTCGTGACGCAGCACCATCCACCGCTGCCACAATTCGGGCCATGAACACGCTCGACATCCCCGCCTACATGGCCCAGGTCGGCGCTGCCGCCCGCGCTGCCTCGACCCACATGGCCGCCGCATCCACTGCGGCCAAGAACAACGCGCTGCAGGCGCTGGCCCGGCGCCTGCGTGAAGCGGGGCCCGCACTGGACGCCGCCAACGCGCAGGACTTGGCTGCAGCCGCTGCCGCCGGCCTGGACGGCCCAATGCTGGACCGCCTCCAGCTCGGCGCCAAGGTCATCGCCACGGTCGCAGAAGGCTGCGAGCAGCTCGCCGCCATGCCCGACCCGATCGGCGAGATCCTGAACGTGCGCCGCCGGCCCACAGGCATCAGCGTCGGCCAGATGCGCGTGCCGCTGGGTGTGTTCGGCATGATCTACGAGAGCCGGCCGAACGTGACCATCGAGGCGGCGTCGCTCGCTATCAAGAGCGGCAACGCCGCCATCCTGCGCGGCGGGTCGGAGGCCATCCACAGCAACCTGGCGCTGTGGAAGCTGGTGCAGGCCGCGCTGGTGGACGCCGGCCTGCCCGCCGACGCGGTGCAACTGATCGAGACCACCGACCGCGCTGCCGTCGGCCGCCTCATCGCGATGCCCGAGTTCGTCGACGTCATCATTCCGCGCGGTGGCAAGGGCCTGATCGAGCGCATCAGCGCCGAGGCCAAGGTGCCGGTCATCAAGCACCTGGACGGCAACTGCCACACCTACATCGATGCCGAAGTCGACATCGAGCAGGCGCTGGTCGTGACCGAGAACGCCAAGACGCAGAAGTACAGCCCCTGCAACGCGACCGAGTCGCTGCTGGTTCACGTGGCGCAGGCGGCGGCCTTCCTGCCGCGCATCGGCGCGATCTTTGCCGCCAAGGGCGTGGAAATGCGCTGCGGCCCGCGCGCCAAAGCCATCCTGGCCGACGTGCCGGGCGCGAAGGTGGTGGACGCCACCGAAGCCGACTGGGCCGAGGAGTACCTGGCGCCGGTCATCAGCGTCAAGCTGGTCGACTCGCTGGACGAGGCGATGGCGCACATCAACAAGTACGGCTCGCACCACACCGACGCCATCCTGACCACCAACCACCCGAACGCCATGCGCTTCCTGCGCGAGGTCGACTCGGCCAGCGTGATGGTCAACGCCAGCACCCGTTTTGCCGACGGCTTCGAGTACGGCCTGGGCGCCGAGATCGGCATCAGCACCGACAAGTTCCACGCCCGCGGCCCGGTCGGGCTGGAGGGGCTGACGTCGCTGAAGTACATCGTGCTGGGCCAGGGCGAGATCAGGTCATGACCGAAGCGCAGGGCCCAGCGCCGGGCCGCTCCCAAGCCGGCCCGCATCCCCTCGGGGGATTGACTGGCGTACCCGCCGGGCGAGGGGCTGACAGGACCGCGCTGGTCCTGTTCTCAGGCGGACAAGATTCCACCACCTGCCTGGCGTGGGCGCTGGCGCGCTACGCCCGGGTCGAGACGCTGGGCTTCGACTACGGCCAGCGCCATCGCATCGAACTGGACTGCCGGCTGACGGTGCTGGCCGAGTTGCGCGCGCAGTTTCCGCACTGGGCTGGCCGGCTGGGCGATGACCATGTGCTCGACCTGAGCCTGATCGGCCAGATCAGCGACACGGCGCTGACCAGCGAGCGCGAGATCGAGCTGCAGGCCAACGGCCTGCCCAACACCTTCGTGCCCGGACGCAACCTGCTGTTCCTGGGCTTTGCCGCCACGCTGGCCTACCGGCGCAGCGCCAGCGTGCTGGTCGGCGGCATGTGCGAGACCGACTATTCCGGCTACCCCGACTGCCGCGACAACACCCTCAAGGCCCTGCAGGTGGCGCTGTCGCTGGGGCTCGATGCGCCGATGACGGTCGAGACGCCGCTGATGTTCCTGACCAAGGCCCAGACCTGGGCGCTGGCCGACGACCTGGGCGGCGCCGCGCTGGTCGAGCTGATCGCCGAGCACACCCACACCTGCTACCTGGGCGAACGCGGCGCCCGCCACACCTGGGGCCACGGCTGCGGTCACTGCCCGGCGTGCGAGTTGCGCCGCACCGGGCACGCGGCCTGGGTGGCGGGCAGTGCGGCAGGCATTGGGGCCTGAAATGGCGCGCATCCTGACCCTGGCGCTGCTGGCCGTGCTGGGCTTCTGGATGCTGGGCGCCTACAACCGGCTGGTGCGGCTGCGCACGGTCACACGCAATGCCTTCGCGCCGCTGGCCAGCCAGTTGCGCCAGCGGCATGCGGTGGCGCTGACGCTGGCCGAGGCCTCGCGCGCCTTGATGGGCGCCCACGGCGACCCGGACAGCCTGGCCCGCGCCGTTCTGACCACCGCCGCCGCCCGCCGGGCCAGCACCGCCAGCGACGCGGTGCAGAGCAAGCCGCTGCAAGGCAGCGTGCTGCAGCAGGCGGTGGTGGCCGAGGCCGAGCTGGTCAGCGCGCTCGATGAATTGACGCTGGCGCTGCAGGACCTGACCTCCGGCGACGGTCCCGACCCGGCCGTGAGCGAACTGCTGCGCCAGCGCGACGCGCTGCAGGAGCAGATCAAGTTCTCCCTGCAGGTCTACCAGGCCGCTGCCGACGACTACAACGCCGCGCTGGCGCTGTTCCCGACCACGGTGGCGGCGGCGATCTTCCGCTTTCACGCCGCGCCGCTGTTTCCGGTCGGCCCGAACGGGGCCGCCAGTCTGCCCCCGAACGGCCCGGGCTGAGGCCGGCGCGCGACAGACGCCGCGCTGGACAACTCCCGCCTGAACGGCGCAGCATCGCGGTATGTCCTCGGCACTCCCCCCCGCCGCCCCACCCCTGGCCGATGAGGCCTTGCAAGCCTGGGCGCGCCTGCGCCGCATGCAGGGGCCGGGCGAGCGCACCGCGCTGCTGATGGCGCTGGTGATGACGCCCGGCAGCGCGCGCGAGCAGCAGGCCTGGGCCGAAGAAACACGCGCACTGGCCAGCGCCGACCAAGCCCGGCGCCTGATCCAGCAACTGCCGCCCGGCGCCCGGCTGCCGGCGGTCGAGATGCTGCTCGACAGCTGCGCCACCCTGCCGCTGACCGAACGCCAGCGGCTGCTGGCGGCCACGCGCCGCATGATGTGCGCCGACGGCCGCGTGCGCCCGATCGACCGCCTGCTGCTGCTGCTGCTGGTGCGGCACCGGCTGGCGGGCGAGACGCCCCCGCATCGCGGCGGCACGCGTGAATCGCTGGAACTGCACCAGCTGCCGCTGGCGCTGCGGCAGGCGATTGCGCAGCTGAGCGCCTATCTGGCCCGGCTGGTGCCGGCGGCCGACGAGCCGGCCCGCGTCAGCGCCGCCGGTGCGCAGTGGTACGCAGCGGTGCTGCAGGCCGTCTGGGGCCACGCGCCCAACCCACCCGCCTGCCAGGTACCGGACGGCAACGACCTGGTGCTCAGCCTGCAGGCCCTGCAGGCGCTGAGCTGGATGCACCGGCCCGTGCTGGCGCGCACCTGGGTGGATCTGGCGCATGACACGCGCTGCACCGGCGGCGTGGCGCTCGACCTGACCGGCGCCGAGGCGCTGCGCATCGCCTGCAGCCTGCTCGACACGCCCTTGCCGCCCGCGCTGGAGCGTCACTTCAGGACACCGCCCGCTGGCGCTTAGACTGCCGGCCGTGCGTACCCCTACCTCCCCTTCCAAACCGTCCTCCGCGTCGTCATCGGCGCCGCTGTCGCCGCAGTTGCAACTGCCGCTGGCCACGCTGCTCGACCACACGTCCGCCGCCGTCGCCGAGGTGCTGGCCGGCCACAGCCTGACCGAGGCGCTCGCCGCCTGCCCGTCGGCCGCGCGGCCCGGCACGCAGGCGCTGAGCTTTCACGTCATGCGCTGGCTCGGTGGCGCCCAGGCCGCGCGCGCCGTGCTGGCCACGCGCAAGCCCGCCCCGCCGGTCGAGGCGCTGCTGCTGTCGGCGCTGGCGCTGCTGTGGCCCGAGGGCGAGCTGCCGTACGCCCCGCACACGCTGGTCGATCAGGCCGTGGCCTGCGCGCGCCTGCGCCACCCGGCCAGCGCCGGCTTCATCAACGCCGTGCTGCGCCGCTTCCTGCGCGAGGCTGCGACGCTGGTGCCGCAATGGACCCAGCGCGACGTGGTGGCGCGCTACCAGCACCCGCGCTGGTGGGTCGAGCAGGTCAGGCGCGACTGGCCGCAGCAGTGGCAGCAGATCCTGGCCGCCAGCCAGCACGCCGGGCCGATGGTGCTGCGCGTCAACGCCCGCCAGTCCAACGCGGCGGCCTACCAGCAGGCGCTGGCCGACATCGGCGTGCCGTCGACCCAGGTGGGCAGCCACGCGCTGGTGCTGGCGCGCGGCGTGCCGGTGACGGCGCTGCCGGGCTTCGAGCAGGGCCGCGTGTCGGTGCAGGACCTGTCGGCCCAGCAGGCCGCGCCACTGCTGCTGGGCCAGGGCGCCGACCGCCTGCCCGCCGGCGCGCGGGTGCTGGACGCCTGCGCTGCGCCGGGCGGCAAGACCGCGCACCTGCTGGAGCTGGCCGACCTGGATCTGCTGGCGCTCGACAGCGACGCGAGCCGGCTGGAGCGCGTCGCCCAGACCCTGCAGCGCCTGCAGCTGAAGGCCGAGCTGCGCGCCGGTGACGCCCGCGACACCGCCGCATGGTGGGACGGCCGGCCGTTCGACGCCATCCTGCTGGACGCGCCGTGCAGCGCCTCGGGCATCGTGCGGCGTCACCCGGACGTGCGCTGGCTGCGTCGCGCCAACGACATTCCGACGCTCGCGCGCACCCAGACCGAGTTGCTGGACGCACTCTGGCCGCTGCTCAGGCCGGGTGGCCGTCTGGTTTACGCCACGTGCTCGGTCTTCCGGGCCGAGGGTGCCGGCCAGACTGCGGCGTTTCTACAACGCCACAGCGGCGTCATCTCCCCGTCGGCCCCCGGTCATATCCTGCCTGGGGCTGAAAATGCCTCATCGGCAGGGACCGGGCCTGTGCAGGCGGCGGACAAGTCGGGCGACGGTTTCTACTACGCCCGCTTCGACAAGCCGCTCTGACACGCCCGACGCCCTGCAGATGCCCGCTCCGCACGTCTGCCTCTCTTGCCCTTTGCCCTTGCCGTGCCGCGATCTGCCTGGTTCCTCCGCTGCTGTTGGCTTGCCGTGATGCTCACGCTGGCGCTGCTGTGGCCGGGCCGCGCACCGGCAGCAGAGCTGGCGCGGCTGGACGCGGTGCGCGCCGAGCAAGGCGTGCTGCTGAGCTTCGAGGCCCGCTTTGACCTGCCGCCCGGCGTCGAGGACGCGCTGCAGAAAGGCGTGGCACTGCACTTCGTGGCCGAGGCCGAGCTGATGCGCCAGCGCTGGTACTGGCGCGACAGGCAGGTAGCCCAGGCCAGCCGCACCTGGCGGCTGACGTACCAGCCGCTCACGTTCAGCTACCGGCTCAGCCTGGGCGGGCTGTCCCAGGGTTTCCGCTCACTGAATGACGCGCTGCGCGCCATGCAGCGCGTGAGCCAGTGGCGCATTGCCGAGCCGCAGCCGGCGGACGACGATGCGCGCTACTACGTCGAGTTCAGCTACCGGCTCGACACCGACCAGCTGCCGCGGCCGCTGCAGATCGGCATCGCCTCGCAACCCGAGTGGAACCTGCGCCTGGAGCGCACGGTTCATCTCGCGGGCGAAAGCCGCTGAAGCGGCCTCCACCATGAGCCGTCGTTCCCTGCGCTGGACCTTGCTGGTCGCCCTGCTGGCCGCCGGCGCTGCGGCGCTGGTGCTGGCCTTCCTGCTGTCGGTGGCCACCAGCAACCGGGCGGCGTACGAGCGCCACTTCGGCTGGCTGCTGTGGGTCAACATCGGCATCGCGGTGGCGCTCGGGCTGGTGATCCTGACAGCGCTGTGGCACCTGGCCTGGCGGGTGCGGCGTGGCAAGTTCGGCAGCAAGCTGCTGTTCAAGCTGGCCGCGATCTTTGCGCTGGTGGGCGTGGTGCCGGGCGCGCTGATCTACGGCGTGTCGTACCAGTTTGTCTCGCGCAGCATCGAGAGCTGGTTTGACATCGAGGTCGAAGGCGCGCTGGAGGCCGGCCTCAACCTGGGCCGCAGCACGCTGCAGATCCTGGTCAACGACCTGGCCACCAAGACCCGCATCGCCGCCGAACGCGCCAGCGATTCCCCCGAGCGCCAGCAGGTGCTGGCGCTGGAGCGCCTGCGCGAGCAGCTCTCGGCGCAGAGCGTGGCGCTGCTGTCGGGCAACGGCCAGGTGCTGGCGCTGGCCGGCGGCTCGCTGGGCGCAGCGCTGCTGCCGGACCGGCCCAGCAGCGTGGTGCTGCGCCAGGCGCGCACCACCCGCGTCATCTCGCAGCTCGAAGGCCTGGACGACGAGGTGTCGGCCAGCTCGGCCAACACCGCGCCCAACACGCGTGCCCGCATCCGCGCGCTCGCCTGGTTGCCCTCGAACGACATCACCCTCAGCCGCGACGAGCGCTACCTGCAGGTCACGCAGGTGGTGCCGCCCGAGCTGGCGGCCAACGCGCTGCGCGTGCAGAGCGCCTACAGCGAGTACCAGCAGCGCTCGCTGGGCCGCGAGGGCCTGCGCAAGATGTACATCGGCACGCTGACGCTGGCGCTGATCCTGGGCGTGTTCAGCGCACTGCTGATGGCCGCCGCGCTGGGCCACCAGCTCGGCCGGCCGCTGGTGGTGCTGGCCGAGGGCGTGCGCCAGGTGGCGCGCGGCGACCTGAGCCCCACCGAGGTGTTCTCGTCGCGCGACGAACTCGGCAGCCTCACCCGCGCCTTTGCCGACATGACCCAGCAGCTGGCCGACGCACGCGGGCTGGTGCAGCACAGCCTGGTCGAGGTCGAGAGCGCCAAGACCCACCTGCAGACGCTGCTCGACCACCTCAGCGCCGGCGTGATCCTGTTCGATCTGGCCGGGCTGATCGACACCGTCAACCCCGGCGCCACGCGCATCCTGCGCATCCCGATGGCCGACTGGCGCGGTCACCCGCTGGGCGAGATTCCAGGCCTGGCCGACTTTGCACTGGCCGTGGAAAAGCACTTCGCCACCCAGGCGCACGAGCCTGACGGCGCCGAACGTGGCCACTGGCAGGAAGCCTTCGAGCTGCGCAGCCCCGACGGCAGCGCCGCGCTGACGTTGCTGGTGCGCGGCGCGCTGATGCCCGAAGGCGCGCGGCTGATCGTCTTCGACGACATCACCGACGTGGTCTCGGCGCAGCGCAGCGTCGCCTGGGCCGAGGTGGCGCAGCGCGTGGCGCACGAGATCAAGAACCCTCTCACGCCCATCCAGCTCTCGGCCGAGCGGCTGCAGCACAAGCTCGAAGCCAAGCTCACCGGCACCGACCAGCAGCTGCTGGTGCGATCGGTGGGCACCATCGTCGCGCAGGTCGAGGCCATGAAGACGCTGGTCAATGAGTTCCGCGACTATGCCCGCCTGCCCTCGGCGCAACTGGTGCCGCTGGACCTCAACCACCTGGTCGGCGACGTGCTGGGGCTGTACGCGGCACAGCAGGAAAGCGGCCGGCTCGAAGCCCAGCTGTCCGGCGGCCTGCCGCTGCTGCTGGGCGACACGACCCAGCTGCGCCAGGTCATCCACAACCTGGTGCAGAACGCGCTGGACGCGGTGGCCGAGCGGCCGGAAGGCCACGTCATCATCCGCACCGAGGCCGCGCATGACAGCGAAGGCCGCCTGCAGCGCGTGCGCCTGAAGGTCATCGACAACGGCCCGGGCTTCTCTGACAAACTCCTCAAGCGCGCCTTCGAACCCTACGTGACCACCAAGGTGCGCGGCACCGGCCTGGGCTTGGCCGTGGTCAAGAAAATCGCAGAAGAGCACGGCGCGCGCATCCGCTTGGGTAACCTCGCCGATGACGCTGGCAGCACCGGCACCGAGGCGCGTCCGGGTGGCGCGCAAGTTTCGATATCATTTTCACGCTGGGCCTTGGGTGCGGGGACGCCCCCAGACAGCGTTGTCGGTCCCCTTCACCCCCAGTCCCCCACCGTGAGCGTGTCCTGATCCCGAAATGGCCAACATCCTAGTCGTCGATGACGAAATGGGCATCCGTGCCCTGCTGCAAGAAATCCTGACCGACGAAGGCCACCACGTCGATCTGGCCGAAAACGCCGCCCAGGCGCGCGCTGCGAGAGAGCGCCAGCGCCCTGATCTGATCCTGCTCGACATCTGGATGCCCGACGTCGATGGCATCACCCTGCTCAAGGAATGGGGCCACAGCGCCATGCTGGGCATGCCCGTCATCATGATGTCGGGCCACGGCACCATCGACACCGCCGTGGAAGCGACCAAGTACGGCGCCATGGCCTTCCTGGAAAAACCGATCACGCTGCAGAAACTGCTGCGCGCGGTCGAACTCGGGCTGGTCAAGCCGGCGGCACCCAAACCGGCAGCATCAAGCCCTCCGGCCCTGGGCGCCCTGCCCGTACAGCCCTATGACCGCGACAACATCATCGTGGAAGCCCCAAGCGCCGGGGTCTGTCACACCATCAACGCGGCCCCGGCCCATCACGCCACCCACGCCGAGCAGAGCTTCGCGCTCGACCGCCCACTGCGCGAGGCGCGCGATGCCTTCGAGAAGGCCTACTTCGAATTTCACCTGGCGCGCGAGAACGGCAGCATGACTCGCGTCGCCGAACGCACCGGCCTGGAGCGCACCCACCTCTACCGCAAGCTCAAGCAACTCGGCGTCGACCTCAGCCGCAACAAGCGCAGCGGCAATTAAATTCTCCCGACACTGGACAAGCCCCGATTAGTTGATATACTTGCGGGCTTGCGTGGCCTGGTAGCTCAGTTGGTAGAGCAGCGGATTGAAAATCCGCGTGTCGGTGGTTCGATTCCGCCCCAGGCCACCAAAAATGCGGGATTAGCTCAGTTGGTAGAGCGATACCTTGCCAAGGTATAGGTCGAGAGTTCGAGTCTCTTATCCCGCTCCAGACGTTTCAAGCAAAACGCCAGCCCTCACGGGCTGGCGTTTTGCTTTGTGCGCTTGAAACCCGGCTTAGAAGTTGTAGCGAATGCCCACGCCCAACGCGCGCGGGTCGTCACCGGCGTTCACGACGGCGGGGAAGTTGTCCGCGCCGGCGAACGAGGCCTTGGCCTTGGCGCTGTTGTTCAGGCGGGCGAAGTACGAATACACCGTGAACTGCTTGTCCAGTGCGTAGTCGGCTTCGAGGGCCATGCCGCTGATGCCGTCGTTGGCGTTCGACGACGATTCACCCGACTTGCCGAAGCTGGCCTTGAGCGTGATGGCGCTGTCGAGGGCGTAGGTGCCGGTGGCGATCCAGTTGGTGGTCTTCTTGCCGGCGCTGTTGCTCAGCACGCTGTAGGCCATGCCGGCGGTCCAGGCGTCCACCTTGGCACCCAGGGTCATCTTGGCGGCCTTCATCTCGGCGCCGGCAGCGGTGGCCGTCGGGGCGATGAAGTTCTTCTGGCTCTGGTACGCCGCGCCGGCGTTGAACATGCCGTCGTTGTACTCGACCGACGCGCCCATGGTGGGCCTGGAGATGGCGGGCACCGTGGCCGTGGCGGCCACCTTGGCTTCGTCCGGCGAGTACGCCAGCTTGCCCACCACGTTCATGAACTTCGGGCTGGTGTAGAGCAGCACGTTGGTCTGACGGGTGTGGACGTTGTTGAACACTGCGTTACCGAGCGCCACGCGCGAGCCCTTGCCATGCACCAGGATTTCGGCCAGATCGCCTTCGCCCCACAGGCCATAGGCCGTGCCTTCGAGCGACTTGAGAGGCATGTCGTGCGTGCCGACCAGCAGCGCGCCAGCAGCCACGCTCTTCACGCCGACAAAGCTGTTGCGGCTGGCGAAGGTCTTGCTCTGGGCGGTGTCGTCCGGTGCGACGCCGGTTTCGACCTGGAAGACGCCGCTCAGGTCAGCGCCGAACTTGCGCTCACCACGGATGCCCAGGCGCGATGCCATGTTCTGGACCGCGTTGCGGTTGACCGAGCCGTTGCTGTTGTTTTCCAGGGCCAGGTCCACGCGGCCGTACCACGTGAAATCGACCGCCTGGGCGGACACGGTCGCCGGCACAGCGGCGATGGCCAGCAGCGCGGCGAGGGATAGAGCGTTCTTGCGGATTTGAAGGGACATGATCAACGTCGGTGTGTTGGGAATGAACGAATGCGGCCAGGCGCATTGCGACAACACAGACGTTAAAAAGATGGCATGTCCTGGCCGTGACATTGACGCGTGCGCGCCACAGCGTGCCGCTCGAAGCTCGACGGCTGCGGAAACAGGCGCTGCAGCGACTCGCGCACCTGGGACAGGCGCGGGTCGTGGGGATGGGCGTTGTCGGTGGTGTCGTTGATGCAGAAGAAGTCCACCGCGCCGAACAGCGACGCCAGCAGGTCGAGCTGATAGCCGATGTCGGCGTCGCCCGTCGACACGTACAGGTGGGTGTGGTCGCGCATGCGGGCCAGGCCGTGCGCCAGCGCCCAGCGGATGACGAAGTCCGACACGATGGTCGGCTTGTCCCAGGTGCGAAACACCGTGGAGCGCACCCGGGCGAACAGGTCGGGGGCGAGACGTTCCAGCTCGAACAGCACCGACTTGAGCATCGGCCGGGGCGAGTGCGCGAAGGTGCAGAAGGTGTGCGTGTAGCCGGGCACGCGCACGAATGCCTGTGCCTGTGCCTGTGCCTGTGCCTGTGCCTGCGCCGACGACTCGGCGCGCGGCACGCTCAACCACTGGTGCGACAGCCGGCAGGCGTTGTCCATCGAGTTGGCGTCCTGGCGCAGTGGCTCGTCGGACACGGGTGGGTCGTTGGACCAGGCGGCGTAGATGCCGCCGTCCCAGAACCAGTCATCCACCTGAACCGGCGCGCCGAAGAAGACATCGTCGTTGAGGTAGAAGAACCGCTCCGACAGGTTCGGGATGCGGTGGATGTACGACTCGATGTTGCCGGAGTCGAAGGTCGGCAGCGACGCCCCAGGAATCAGCTCACGGTGGTCGATCACCGTCAGCCGGTCGCTCGACTGCAGCCAGGCCGGCCGCTGGTCATCGGTGACGAGGTAGACGTGGCCATGGGCTGGAAAGAAGCGGTCGAGCGCACGCAGGCTGTAGCGCAGCTCGTCGTTGTCGCGGAAGCGGCCCTCGACGTTGCCGTACAGGCCGATGGCGTCGCGCCGGCGGGCGGACAGCGCCTCGGCGGCCTGGTGGCGCTTGATGCGCCAGGCCGGGTCATTGCCATCGACCCAGAGGTAGACGATGTCGATGGGCGTGTCGTGATTCATGCAGGGAACAGCAAAGGAAACGGAACAGGCCAGACGGCTCAGGCCGACGCGCTCTGCACGTGGGTGCGGATCTGCTCGGCCAGGAAGCGGTAGAGCCGCTCGTCGTCGCTGAAGGCGACGTTGAAGCGCAACCAGCCCGTGGGGCGCGGCTCGGTCAGGAACAGGTGGCCGGGGCCGAGCAGCACGCCGGCGCCGACCGCCTGCTGCGACAGATCGATGCAGTCGGTCAGGTCCGGGTGGCGCGCCCACAGGTACATGCCGGCCTTGGGCTCGCTGAACAGCTCGAAGCCCAGCCCGATCAGCCGTTGCGCCACCGCGCCGTGTGCCTGCGCCAGCCGGTCGCGCAGCGACTTGAGGTGCTTGCGCCAGCGCCCTTCCGACAGCGCGCCGAAGGCCAGCCGCTCGGTCAGGTCCGACGAGGTCAGGCCCGACACCATCTTGAGCTGCGCCACCTCATCGAGCAGATCCGGCCGCGCCACCAGATAACCGACCCGGATGTTGGGCGAGATGGTCTTGGAATAGCTGCCCACATAGACCACGCGGCGCAGCTGGTCGAGGCTGGCCAGCGTGGGGCGTGGCTCGGGGTCGAGGTCGGCGTAGATGTCGTTCTCGATCACCGCCAGCGCGTGCCGCTCGGCCAGCTGCAGCAGGCGGTAGAGCTGCGCCACCGGCGCGACCGAGTTGGTCGGACTCTGCAGGCGCGGCTGGGTGAAGAAGGCCACCGGCCGGTGCTCGACCAGCAGCGCCTCCAGCGCGGCCAGGTCGTAGCCGCCGGGCGTGCGCGGCACGCCCACCAGCCGCGCACCCAGGAAGCGCAGCATGAACATCAGGTTGGGGTAGCCGGGCTCGTCGACCAGCACCGTGTCGCCGGGTTTGACCAGCCGCCGCGCCACCAGGTCGAGCGCCTGGCTCGACCCTTGAGTCAGCAGCACCTGCTCGGCGTCGACCGCGATCTGGCGCTCGGCCAGCGATTCGGCGATCAGCACGCGCAGCGCCATGTGGCCGTAGGGCAGGCCGTAGCCGCCCAGCTCGGCGCCGTCGCTGGCCAGATGGCGCAGGCTGCGGCGCACGCCGTCCTCGAACAGCCAGTCGTTGGGCAGCCAGCCGCAGCCGGGCTTGAGCTCGAGGTTGCGGTTCTCGAAGATCTGGCGCAGGTACCAGCGCGCGTCGAAGCGCAGGTCGGTGCTGGGCAGCGCTTCGCCGGGCTGGGCAGCCATGCCCGCCCCCACGCCCATGCCTGCACCCGCCCGCTGCTTGACGAAGAAGCCGGCATTCGAGCGCGACACCACCCAGCCCTGCGCCACCAGCCGGTCGTAGGCCTCGACCACCGTGAACACGCTCACCGCATGCGAGGCGGCTAGCGCGCGGATCGACGGCAGCTTGGTGCCGGGCCGCAGCGCCTGCTCGGCAATCAGGCGCCGGAAGCCGTCGACGATCTGACTGACCAGCGGCGTGGTCGATTCGGGATGGAGGGTGATCATGCGCAGGAGAGGGCCGAAGGGGCCCGGATGCACCGCATCAGGGCAAGCATGTACAGGCGGTGATGCCTGCACAGTACACCCGGCAAGGGCGAAAGCTGTACATGGTATTCGCGCCGCATCGTGCCTACAGTGGCCGGCAATGACTGCTGCCAACCACTGCCGGGAAACGACATGCACCGCGAGCCGCAAATGATGACCCACGCCACGCCCACCAGCAACGCCAGCCTGATGGCCCGCCGCCGCGAGGCCGTGGCGCGCGGCGTCGGCCAGGCGCACGAGATCTTCATCGCCCGGGGCGAGAACGCCGAGATCTGGGACGTCGAGGGCCGGCGCTACGTCGACTTCGCCGGCGGCATCGCCGTGCTCAACACCGGCCACTGCCACCCCGAGATCATCGCGGCGGTCAAGGCCCAGCTCGACGCCTACACCCACACCTGCTTCCAGGTCGTGGCCTACGAGCCCTACGTCGAACTGTGCGAGCGCCTCAACGCGCTGGCACCGGGCCAGTTCGCCAAGAAGACGCTGCTGCTGACCAGCGGCGCTGAAGCGGTCGAGAACGCCGTCAAGATCGCCCGCGCCTACACCAGGCGTCCCGGCATCATCGCCTTCAACGGCGGCTACCACGGCCGCACGCTGATGACGCTCGGCATGACCGGCAAGGTCGCGCCCTACAAGACCGGCTTCGGCCCCTTCCCCGGCGAGGTCTTCCACGCGCTGTTCCCGAACGAGCTGCACGGCGTCAGCGTGGCCGACGCACTGCACTCGGTCGAGCTGCTGTTCAAGAACGACATCGAGGCCGACCGCGTCGCCGCCTTCATCGTCGAGCCGGTGCAGGGCGAGGGCGGTTTCTACATCGCGCCCAACGAGTTCATCGCCGGCCTGAAAGCGCTGGCCGACCAGCACGGCATCCTGCTGATCGCCGACGAGGTGCAGACCGGCGCCGGCCGCACCGGCACCTGGTACGCCAGCGAGCAGTGGCCGGTGGCGCCCGACCTGATCACCAGCGCCAAGTCGCTGGCGGGCGGCTTTCCGCTGTCGGCCGTGATCGGCCGCGCCGACGTGATGGACGCGCCCGGCCCCGGCGGCCTGGGCGGCACCTACGCCGGCAGCCCGCTGGGCTGCGCCGCCGCGCTGGCGGTGCTGAAGGTGTTCGAGCAGGAACAGCTGCTGGCGCGCAGCCAGGCGCTGGGCGCGCACCTGATCGAAGGGCTGAAAGCCATCGCCGCCAAGGTCCCGGCCATCGGCGACGTGCGCGGCCTGGGCGCGATGGTGGCGATCGAGCTGTTCAAGAACGGCGATGTGAATCAACCGGACGCTGACCTGACCAAGCGCGTGGTGACCGAAGCCGCCCAGCGCGGCCTGATCCTGCTGTCCTGCGGCACCAGCGGCAACGTGGTGCGCATCCTGGTGCCGCTGACGGCCGCCGACGCCGTCATCGACGAAGGCCTGCAGATCCTGGCCGACAGCTTTGCCGCCGTGGCCTGAGGCCGGCTCTTTTTCCTGACGCACCCTCCATTGCCGTGACCGATCTCAGCGTGCCCTTCGCCACAACAGCAGCCAAAACTGCGGCCACCCCTGCCGCCAACCCGGCGACCGCCGCCACCCCGCTGGTGCGCTTTGCCGGCGTGCAGAAGACCTACGACGGCGTGCAGCTGGTGGTGCGCCAG
Source organism: Leptothrix sp. (in: b-proteobacteria) (assembly GCF_965250675.1). Lineage (NCBI taxonomy): Bacteria > Pseudomonadati > Pseudomonadota > Betaproteobacteria > Burkholderiales > Sphaerotilaceae > Leptothrix > Leptothrix sp. (in: b-proteobacteria). The sequence goes on along the minus strand of NZ_CBDFPH010000001.1, from coordinate 11,114 downwards.
CTCGACCTCGACATCCGCCGCGGCGAGTTCCTGACGCTGCTGGGGCCGTCGGGCTCAGGCAAGACCACCACGCTGATGATGCTGGCGGGGTTCGAGTCGCCCACCGCCGGCGACATCCTGCTCGACGGCCGGCCGATCACCGGCACGCCGCCGCACAAGCGCAACTTCGGCATGGTGTTCCAGAACTACGCGCTGTTCCCGCACCTGACGGTGGCGCAGAACGTTGCCTACCCGCTGACGGTGCGCAAGACGCCGCGCGACGAGATCGCCCAGCGCGTGGCGCGCGCGCTCGACATGGTGCGGCTCAAGAACATGGACGGCCGCCTGCCGGCGCAGCTCTCGGGCGGCCAGCAGCAGCGCGTGGCGCTGGCCCGCGCGCTGGTGTTCCAGCCGCAGCTGGTGCTGATGGACGAGCCGCTCGGCGCGCTCGACAAGCAGCTGCGCGAGCACATGCAGATCGAGCTCAAGGAGTTGCACCGCCAGTTGGGCGTGACCTTCGTCTACGTCACCCACGACCAGAGCGAGGCGCTGACCATGAGCGACCGCGTCGCGGTCTTCAACGACGGCGCGATCCAGCAGATCGACGCGGTCGACCGCCTGTACGAGGCGCCGAGCAACCGCTTCGTGGCCAGCTTCATCGGCGACAGCACCATGCTGGGCGGCACGCTGCGTGGCACCGATGGCGCCAGCTGCGACGTCGAACTGCCTGGCGGCCATCGCCTGACGGGTCTGAACGTCAACAGCGCTGCCGTGGGCGCGGCGGTGCAGGCCTGCATCCGGCCCGAGCGCATCGCCGTGCACCGCCAGCCCGTCACTGACAGGCCCAACGTGCTGCCGGCGCAGGTGCACAACGTGATCTATTTCGGCGACCACCTGCGCCTGCTGTGCCAGGTCGGCGACGGCCAGCCGGCGGCCACCGTCAAGCTGCCGCTGTCGGCGCCGGTCGTGCCCCGGCCCGGCGACAGCGTCTGGCTGGAACTGGCTCCCGCGCTGACGCGGGTCTACGCCTGACGCCCGCACGGCACCCGACCCGTTCCCCCTTGTTTTTCAACCCCTCCGGAGAAGTCGACCCCATGAACAAGAGCATCCTGGTTTCTGCCCTGGCCGCCGCGCTGTCGCTGCCGGCGCTCGCACAACAGATCACCGTCGTCAACTTCGGTGGCGCCAACGCCAACGCGCAGAAGAAGGCGTACTACGAGCCCTTCGAGAAGACCGGCACCAAGGTCGTCGCGGTCGAATACAACGGCGAGCAGGCCAAGATCAAGGCCATGGTCGAGACCAGGAAGGTCACCTGGGACGTGGTCGAGGTCGAGTCACCCGACGTGGCACGCGGCTGCGACGAAGGCCTGTTCGAGAAGCTCGACTACAGCAAGATCGGCAACAAGGCCGACTTCAACCCGGCCGCCGTCACCGAGTGCGGCGTCGGCGTCTTCATCTGGTCGACCGTGATGGCCTACAACGGCGACAAGCTCAAGGACGGCCCCAAGACCTGGGCCGATTTCTGGGACACCAGGAAGTTCGCCGGCAAGCGCGGCATGCGCAAGGGCGCGCGCTACAACCTCGAATTCGCGCTGATGGCCGACGGCGTCAAGACCGCCGACGTCTACAAGGTGCTCGCCACCAAGGAAGGTGCCGAGCGCGCCTTCAAGAAGCTCACCGAACTCAAGCCCAGCATCCAGTGGTGGGAAGCCGGCGCGCAGCCGCCGCAGTTCCTGGTCGCGGGCGACGTGGCGATGACCACCGTCTACAACGGCCGCATCGACGCGGCCAACCGCGAGGGCAAGAACCTCAAGATCGGCTGGACCGGTGGCATCTATGACCTCGACTACTGGGTCATCCCCAAGGGCACGCCCAACAAGGACGCCGCGATGAAGTTCATCGCCTTCGCCAGCACGCCCGAAGCGCAGGCCGTCTACGCGCAGAACATCGCCTACGGCCCGACCAACAACAAGGCGCTGGCCAAGTTGGACGCCAAGGTGCTGGACAACCTGCCGACCTCACCGGCCAACGCGAAGGATTCGCTGCAGTTCAACCTGAAGTTCTGGGCCGACCAGGGCGAGGACCTGGAAAAGCGCTTCGCCGCCTGGGCGACGAACTGAATGCACTGATGTGAACCCGCTCCCCCTTCACCGGGGGAGCCCTGAGCACCCATGAATTCCGCCACCCTGCCCTCGCCTGTTCCGGTGCCCTTGCCCGGCCTGCGCCAGCAACTCGCCCGCGCGGAGCGCCAGCGCCAGTGGCGGGCCTTTGCGCTGACACTGCCGCTGCTGCTGTTCCTGCTGCTGACCTTTCTGCTGCCGATCGGCGCGCTGCTCAAACGCGCGGTCGAGAACCCCGAAGTCGCCAACGCCCTGCCGCGCACCGTCGTGGCGCTGCAGGACTGGTCGCGCGACGGCCTGCCCGCTGCGCCCGCCTTTGCGGCCATCGCCCAGGACCTGGCCGCGCTGCCCGAGAGCGCCGACGCCGGCGCGCTGGCCCGCCGCCTCAACAGCGAGGCACCCGGCGCACGCTCGCTGGTCATGACCACCTACAAGGCGATGCCGCTGGAGGCCGGCACCGCGCCCGCTGATGCGCAGGCCCGCCTGCTCGCCATTGATGAGCGCTGGGGCGACGTCAAGTACTGGCACGCCATCGCCAAGAACGGCGCGCGCTGGACACCCGACTACCTGCTGACCGCCGTCGACCTGCGCCGCAGCCCGCAAGGCGCGCTGGAGCGCATCGAGCCCGAGCAGCGCGTGTTCGGCCGCATCCTGCTGCGCACCTTCGAGATCAGCGCGGTCGTCACGCTGTTTGCGCTGCTGCTGGGCTACCCGCTGGCCTACTGGCTCAGCACCCTGAGCGCCCGCCAGGCCAATGTGCTGATGATCCTGGTACTGGTGCCGTTCTGGACCTCGATCCTGGTGCGCGTGGCCGCGTGGATCGTGCTGCTGCAGTCCGAGGGGCTGGTCAACCACGCGCTGATCGGCCTGGGCGTGCTGCAACAGCCGCTGGCGCTGCTGTTCAACCGCACCGGCGTGGTGATCGCGATGGTGCACATCCTGTTGCCCTTCATGATCCTGCCGCTCTACAGCGTCATGAAGAGCGTGCCGCCGACCTACCTGCGCGCGGCGGTGTCGCTGGGCAGTTCGCCGCTGGCGGCGTTCTTCCGCGTCTATGTGCCGCAGACCTACGCCGGCATCGGTGCGGGCGCGCTGCTGGTGTTCATCCTGAGCATCGGCTACTACGTCACGCCCGCGCTGCTGGGCGGCGCCGACGACCAGATGCTGAGCTACTACATCGCCCAGTACACCAACGTCACCGTCAACTGGGGCATGGCCTGCGCGCTGGGCGCGCTGCTGCTCACCGCCACGCTGGTGCTGTACGCCGTCTACCGCCGTGTCACCAAGTCTGAACTGAGCCTGGGCTGAACCGTGATCTCTATCGCCAAACTGATGCCGCAGTTTCCGGCCTACGCCACGCCGCTCGACAAGGCCGGCTGGTGGGCCTTGCGCCTGCTGTGCATCGGCGTGCTGGGCTTTCTGCTGTTGCCGATCCTGGTGATCATTCCGCTGTCGTTCAGCAGCAGCTCCTTCCTGGTCTACCCGATTCCGGGCTGGTCGCTCAAGTGGTACGCCAACCTGTTCGAGTCGGCCGAGTGGGGCCGCGCGGCGAAGAACAGCTTCATCGTCGCGCCGGCGGCCACGCTGATCGCCACCACGCTGGGCACGATGGCGGCGGTGGGCCTGTCACGCGCCAACTTCACCGGCAAGGGCCTGCTGATGAGCCTGCTGATCGCGCCGATGGTGGTGCCGATCGTGGTGGTCGGCGTCGGCACCTACCTGTTCTTTGCGCCGCTGGGGCTGGCCGACAGCTACCTGGCGCTGATCATCGTGCACGCCGCGCTTGGCGCGCCCTTCGTGCTGACCACCGTGCTGGCCACGCTGCAGGGCTTCAACCACAACCTGGTGCGCGCCAGCCTGAGCCTGGGCGAGAGCCCGCTGCGCACCTTCTTCCGCATCACGCTGCCGGTGATCGCGCCGGGCGTGATCTCGGGTGCGCTGTTCGCGTTTGCCACCTCGTTCGACGAGGTGGTGGTCGCGCTCTTCCTGGCCGGCCCCGAGCAGCTGACGCTGCCGCGCCAGATGTTCAACGGCATCCGCGAGAACATCTCGCCCACCATCGCTGCCGTCGCCACGCTGCTGATTGCCTTCACCACCAGCCTGCTGCTGGTGCTGGAGTGGTTGCGCGGGCGGCGGCGCTGAAAACCGGCGCAGTCACGACATGAGCGGCACGAACGACATGACCGAGCGCAACCAACCCCTGTCCGGCAACGCGATGCCGCGCTTCGGCGGCATCGCCACCATGATGCGGCTGCCGCTGGCCACCTCACCGGCCGGGCTGGACGCGGCCTTCATCGGCGTGCCCTTCGACATCGGCACCAGCCACCGCGCCGGCGCGCGCTTCGGGCCGCGCCAGATCCGCGCCGAATCGTCGCTGCTGCGGCCCTACAACATGGCCACCGGCGCGGCGCCCTTCGACACGCTGCAGGTGGCCGACCTGGGCGACGTGGCGATCAACACCTATTCGATCGACAAGTCGATGGGCGTGATCACCGACTTCTACGCCGCCGTGCTGGCCGCCGGCTGCAAGCCGCTGACGATGGGCGGCGACCACACCATCGCGCTGCCGATCCTGCGCGCGCTGGCGCGCCAGCACGGCCCAGTGGCGCTGGTGCACGTCGACGCGCACGCCGACGTCAACGAGCACATGTTCGGCGAGCCCATCGCCCACGGCACGCCGTTCCGCCGTGCGGTCGAGGAAGGCCTGCTCGCCGGCGACAAGGTGTTCCAGATCGGCCTGCGCGGCACCGGCTACGCGGCCGACGACTTCGACTGGCCGCGCGCGCAGGGCTTCACCGTCGTGCCGGCGCACGAGGTCTGGTACCAGTCGCTGGCGCCGCTGATGGCGCGGGTGCGCGAGCGCATCGGCCCGCACCACCCGACCTACATCAGCTTCGACATCGACGGGCTCGACCCATCCTTCGCCGCCGGCACCGGCACGCCCGAGATCGGCGGGCTGACCGTGCCGCAGGGGCTGGAGATCATCCGCGGCTGCCGCGGGCTGAACGTGATCGGCGGCGATCTGGTCGAGGTGTCGCCGCCTTACGATCCGTCGGGCAACACCGCGCTGCTCGGCGCCAACCTGCTCTACGAAATGCTCTGCGTGCTGCCGGGTGTGCGTCAGCGCTGAGCCCCCGCCCCTCGAATTCACCGAAAGACACCCATGAACTCCCCGATCTCTCCGCTGGCCGCCCTGGCCGACCCCAGCCTCCTGAAGACCCAGAGCCTGATCGACGGCGCCTGGGTCGACGGCCCAAGCCGATTCGCCGTCCACGATCCGGCCACCGGCGGGCATCTGGCCGATGTTGCCAACCTGGGCGCGGCCGAGGCCACCACTGCGCTGGCCGCCGCGAACCGCGCCTGGCCGGCCTGGCGCGCCAAGACCGCCCGCGAGCGCGGCGCCATCCTGATGCGCTGGTTCCACCTGCTGCACCAGCACGCCGACGACCTCGCCCGCATCATGACCGCCGAGCAGGGCAAGCCGCTGGCCGAGGCGCGCGGCGAAGTCATCTACGGCGCCAGCTTCATCGAGTGGTTTGCCGAGGAAGCGCGGCGCGTCTACGGCGAAACGATTCCGACCACCGACAACAACAAGCGCTACCTCGTCATCCAGCAGCCCATCGGCGTGTGTGCGGCCATCACGCCGTGGAACTTTCCGATCGCGATGATCACGCGCAAGGTCGCCCCCGCGCTGGCCGCCGGCTGCCCGGTGGTGATCAAGCCGGCCGAGCAGACGCCGCTCTCGGCCCTGGCCGTGGCCGAACTGGCGCAGCGTGCCGGCATGCCGCCGGGCGTGCTCAACATCCTCACGGCCGACGCCGAGCAGTCGATCGCGGTCGGCCAGGTGCTGTGCGCCAGCGACGTGGTGCGGCACCTGTCCTTCACTGGATCGACCGAAGTGGGCCGCATCCTGGCGGCGCAGTGCGCGCCGACCATCAAGAAAATCAGCCTGGAACTCGGCGGCAACGCGCCCTTCATCGTGTTCGATGACGCCGATCTGGACAGCGCCGTCGAAGGTGCGCTGGCCAGCAAGTACCGCAACGCCGGCCAGACCTGCGTCTGCGCCAACCGCTTCTACGTGCAGGCGGGCGTGTACGACGCCTTCGTCGCCAAGCTGGCGGCCAAGGCCGGTGCGATCCAGCTGGGCAACGGCTTCGAGGCCGGCGTCAGCCAGGGGCCGATGATCGACGGCGCCGCGCTGGCCAAGGTCGAGCGCCATGTGGCCGATGCCGTCGCCAAGGGCGCCACCGTGCTGACCGGCGGCGAGCGCGTCGGCGAGCGCTTCTACGCCCCCACCGTGCTGGCCCACGCCACGCCCGACATGCTGTGCGCGCGCGAGGAAACCTTCGGCCCGGTGGCGCCGGTGTTCCGCTTCGAGACCGAGGCCGAGGCCGTCGCGCTGGCCAACGACACCGAGTTCGGCCTGGCCAGCTACTTCTACAGCCGCGACATCGGCCGCATCTTCCGCGTCGGCGAGGCGCTGGAGTACGGCATGGTCGGCATCAACACCGGCCTGATCTCGACCGCCGAGGTGCCGTTCGGCGGCGTCAAGCAGTCGGGCCTGGGACGCGAGGGCTCGCACCACGGCATCAGCGACTACCTGGAAATCAAGTACCTGTGCATTGCGGACGTTTTGAAGTGATGAAGTGACGTTCTGAGGCGAAGCGCATACAAAGTTTTATCAGCTCAGGAGGGCCGAAGCTGATAAATCCTTAAGATGACTGATCCTCACGCGTCAGACCTTCGCTGTTTCATGCACTACCTCCTCGGCGTCGTGGCCCTGCTCTGGGGCCTTTTTTTTGTGCCGTCAGCGGCAGCCGAGGATCTGGTCATCTCCCGCGCGGTGCTGGAGGACGCGACGCACGACTTGTCCATCAGCGACGTGGTCGGGCGCGAGTTCCAGCCCATCGGCGTCTCGCTGGTCAAGGGCTACACCGAATCGGCCCACTGGCTACGCCTGCAGGTGCGGGCGCCCGTCAGGGGCAACGAGGTGGTGCTGCGCATCTACCCGACCAACCTCGACGAGGTGCAGCTCTATGAAGCCGGCCCGGACGGCTGGCAGACCCGGGTCACCGGCGACCGCTATCCCTACGCCGAGCGCGACCGTGCCGCCACCGTGCTGAGTTTCGTGGTCGACATCCACGCGCCACAGGCGACCTACTACCTGCGCCTGCAGACCAGCGGCCTGTCGCGGCTGCATGTGGTGGCACTGGAGCCGCACGAGGTCCAGCGCCTGGAGTTACACCTGAGCCTGGTGTGGGACGTCTTTCTGGGCGTGATGCTGTGGGCGCTGGTGTGGGCGCTGCATCACTACGCCATGGAGCGCGAGCCGCTGGTCGGCCTGCTGGCGCTCAACCAGGCGGCCTTCATCCTCTACAGCATCACGATCATGGGCTACATCGCGCTGCTGGTGCCGGCCAGCGCGCCGCAGTGGGCCGACACCCTCAGCTCGGTCCTGATCTGCGCTTCGCAGTTCACCAGCGTACTGTTCACGCGCAGCCTGCTCGGGCGCTACGAGCCGGCGCCGTGGCTGATGCGCGGCTTCGATCTGCTGCTGCTGGCGTTTCCGCTGCAGCTGCTCTGCCTGGCCTTGGGCCAGGCCCAACTCGCGCTGCAGTCGAACGCGCTGCTGATCGTGGTGTCGCGCGTCTACTTCACGGCGGTGGCGTTCTCGGCGCGGCAAGAAGGCACGCCCAGCCTGCGCTTCATGCGCCACGCGCACGTGGTGCTGATGCTGCTGACGACGCTGATCGTGGTCAGCCACGTCGGCTTGCTGCCGGTGCCGGACAGCCTTTTTGTGTCGGCCATGTTCCTGATCGTCTACAGCATCACCAACAGCAGCCTGCTGGTGGCCGTGGTGCATGCGCGCCTGAAGGCGGTGCACCGCACCGCGGAACAAAGCTCGCTGGCGCTGGCGCTGTCCGAGCAGGCGCTCGATCTGGAGCGCACGCACCGGCGAGAGGCCCAGCACCTGGCGCGCACCGACTTCCTGACCGGGCTGACCAACCGGCGCCACTTCGTCGAACGGGCTGAACAGGCGATTGCCCGTGCCCTGCGCGAGCAGCAGCCGCTGGCGCTGCTGATGATCGACCTCGACCACTTCAAGGCGCTCAACGACACGCTCGGCCACGGCGTCGGCGACGTGGTGCTGCAGCGCGTGTCGCAGCGGCTGCAGCAGACGCTGCGCGAGGGCGACATCGTGGGCCGCATCGGCGGCGAGGAATTCGCCGTCGTGCTGGTGGACGCCGACACCGAGCGCGCCATGGCGCTGGCGCACCGGCTGCGCCGCGCCGTCGCCGACACGCCCTGCGAACCCCTGCGGCACGATGACCACCCGACCGACGGCCACGGCGTGCGCGTCACCGTGTCGCTGGGGCTGGCCGAGCTGAAAGGCCGCCACATTCCCCTAGGCCAGCTGCTCAAGGAAGCCGACCAGGCCCTGTATGTGGCCAAGGCCGGCGGCCGCGATGCGCTCAAGCTCCATGACGAGGAAATCGGCCAGCGGGCCCAGCTGCGCGCGCAGATCACGCAGGAACTGGCCACTGCGCTGGAGTACGGCGAACTGAGCCTGGACTACCAGCCGGTGTTCGGCGCCGATGGCCGGCAGCCGGTCTCGGTCGAAGCGCTGCTGCGCTGGAACCACCCGCGCCTGGGCCGGGTGCCGCCGCAGACCTTTGTCGACGTGGCCGAAGACACCGGCCTGATCGTGCCCATCGGCGCCTGGGTGCTGCACCAGGCCTGCCACGACGCCATGCGCTGGCCGCAGCCGCTGAAGGTGGCGGTCAACCTGTCGGTGCGACAGCTGCACAGCCACACCCTCATCGACGAGGTGAGCGCCGCGCTGGCGCAGAGCGGCCTGCCCGCACATCGGCTCGAACTGGAAGTGACCGAATCCGCGCTGGCCCGGGAGGCCTCGGCCGCCGGCGCGCTGGACGCCCTGCGGGCGCTGGGTGTGGGGCTGGCGCTGGATGACTTCGGCACCGGCTTCTCGTCGCTGGCCTATCTGCAGCGCTTCCGCTTCGACCGGCTCAAGATCGACCGCGCCTTCGTGCTGCCGCTGCAGTTCGCCGACAACCACACGCCGGTGGCGCTGGTGCGCGCGGTGATCGACCTGGCCGGTGTGCTGGGCCTGAAGTGCACCGCCGAAGGCATCGAGACCGCGGGGCAGCTGCAGATCCTGAGCGAGCTGGGCTGCGGCGCCATGCAGGGCTTCCACCTCGCCCGGCCGATGGGCCGGGACGCCGTGCGCGAGTTTCTGACCGACGCGCACCGCCCGGTCGGCGCAACTGCCTGACGCCTCAGGCCACGCAGACCCGGTCGCGGCCCGCCTGCTTGGCGGCGTAGAGCGCCACGTCGGCGCGCTGGATGGCTTCGGTGAGCGATTCATCGACCGCGAGTTGCGCCACGCCAATCGAGCACGTCACCTGCAGGATCTGGCCGTCGCTGAGCCGGTGCGGCACCCGGCGCATCGCGTCGCAGGCCGACTGGGCGATCGCCACGCCGCGCTCCAGCGACGTGCCGCGCAGGCAGAGCAGAAACTCCTCGCCGCCGAAGCGCAGCACCTCGTCGCTCAGGCGCACGGCCTCGCGCAGCGCGGCAGCGGCGTTCTTCAGCACGCGGTCGCCAGCCTCGTGGCCGTGGGTGTCGTTGACAGCCTTGAAGTGGTCCAGGTCGATCAGCGCGACCACGGTGGGCGGCTGGTGTTGCGGCTGATAGCGGCCGATCTCGCGCGTGAGCGCCTCCAGCGCATGGCGGTTGCCCAGGCCGGTGAGCGCGTCGGTCATGACCGCCAGCCGCAGGGCGCGGTTGGTGCTGGCACGCGCCAGGATGGCGCCGAACATGTCGCTGATGGACTCGAAGAACTCCACCATCGCCGCGTCGAAATAGTCGCTGCGGTCGGCGTAGACCACGAACACGCCGCTCTGCTGGTCGCCCACCGCGCGCAGCGGCAGGCACAGCACGCTGCGGATGCCGTGCTCGCGCGCCGCCACCCGCCACGGCCCCCACGGCGCCAGCCGCGAGATGGTGAACGGTGCGCTGCGACGCCCGGCCAGCGCACCGAAGGACGGGCCCTTGGCCGTGAGCCAGTTGCGCTCGATCACCAGCTGCTCGCCCCAGGCCGAAGCGCGGCCGGCATAGACCTGCGGGTGGATCGCGGCGGTATCGCTCGGGCCGAACCAGCTCCAAGCCAGCGGCAGGTGCGCGGAGGCCTCGGTCAGCGCCACGCAATAGCGGCGCACCACGGCGCCGGCCTCCAGCTCGGTGTGGATCACCTCGGCGGTGGTGCGCAGCAACGCCTTGGACAGGTTCGCGATCTCCCGGCGCGGGTCCCAGGCGGCAGCGGTGGCGTCCGGGGGCATCTCGGGGGGTCGACGGGAGACAAGGCGGTTCATCCTGCTCCTATCGGCAGAAACCGCGCCGGGTTGATCCCGGCAGCAGCCTCAGGCGCCCCGAATGCCGCCGCAGCGGCAAGCCGTCACGCCACGCGCAGCCGCGCTGCGCCCGGCACGCTTTCCACGACGGCACCGATGGGCGCCGCCGCCGCAAAGCCATGCGCGCGGAAGACCGCCAGCACCGCGTCGACCGCGTCCGGCGTGCACGACACCAGCAGGCCGCCGCTGGTCTGCGGATCGGTCAGCAGCGCGCGGTCGACCTCGGCAAAGCCGGCCGGCAGCGCGATGTCAGCGCCATAGCCCGCCCAGTTGCGGCCCGACGCGCCGGTGATGTAGCCCTGCAGCGCCAGCTCGCGCACGCCGGTCAGCAGCGGCACGTCGGCCCAGTCGATGCGCACCTGGCAGCCGGCACCGCGCGCCAGCTCCAGCGCATGGCCGGCCAGGCCGAAGCCGGTGACATCGGTCAAGGCATGCACGCCCGGCAGCGCGGCCAGGTCCGGGCCGGGGGTGTTGAGCTGGGTGGTGTTGGCGATCATCTGCGCGTAGCCGGCCTCGCCGAGCTGCTCTTTCTTGAGCGCCGCCGACATCACGCCCACGCCCACCGGCTTGCCCAGCACCAGCA